>NZ_LT594323.1:4055100-5406800 GCF_900089595.1 Micromonospora auratinigra
CGCCCTGGCAGCCGGCCTCGACGATCCCGTACGTCGGCTCCAGCAGCACCGCGAAGTCCGCGTCGAGCCACTCCGGGTGGGTCTGGGAGACCAGGGTGAGCCCGTTGTACTTCGACTCGATCTCCTCGGCCTCGTAGAAGAAGTAGGTGACGTCGTAGCGCGGGTCGGGCAGGGAGACCGCCAGGTGCAACGCGAACGCCACCCCGGACTTCATGTCGGAGGTGCCGCAGCCGTACATCAGGTCGCCGCGCATGGTCGACGGGAAGTTGTCGTTGAGCGGCACGGTGTCCAGGTGCCCGGCGAGCACCACCCGAGAAGCCCGCCCCAGGTCGGTACGCGCCATCACCGTGTTGGAGTGCCGGTACGTGGTCAGGTGCGGTACGCCGCGCAGCACGTCCTCGACGCAGTCGGCGATCGCCTTCTCGTTCAGCGAGACGGATTCGATGTCGACCAGCGCACGGGTGAGCGCCACCGGATCGGCCAGGACCTCGGGGGTCAACGGGTTCTGCATGCTTCGCACGGTACCGTCAGGTCGGTGAGCGCGAGGAGTGAGCTTGCGAGCCCCGCAGTCGCGAACGAAAGGTAGAACAGTGACGTCCGTATCCGCCTGGGGCATCGGCCTGGCCACGATCACCACTGACGACCAGGTGCTGGACACCTGGTATCCGACCGGCAAGCTGGGACTCGGCGAGCTGCCGCTGGTCCCCGGGGAGGACCAGGCCGACGTGCTCGACCTGCCGCCCGGCGCGGTCGGCGACCGGGCCCTGCCCGGCCTGCGTACGGTCCAGGTGGTCACCGTGATCGGCTCGCTGGACGACCCGATCAAGGACGCCCCCGACGCGTACCTCCGGTTGCACCTGCTCTCCCACCGCCTGGTGCGACCCAACGAGCTGAACCTCGACGGGATCTTCGGCAAGCTGGCCAACGTGGCCTGGACCTCGGCCGGGCCGTGCCCGCCGGAGCGGGTCGACGAGCTGCGGGTCATCGAGCGCGCCGCCGGCCGCCACCTGGCCGTGTACGGGGTGGACAAGTTCCCCCGGATGACCGACTACGTGGTCCCCGCCGGGGTGCGGATCGCCGACGCGGACCGGGTCCGGCTCGGCGCGCACCTGGCCGCCGGCACCACCGTCATGCACGAGGGCTTCTGCAACTTCAACGCCGGCACGCTGGGCACCTCCATGGTCGAGGGCCGGATCGTGCAGGGCGTCGTGGTCGGGGACGGCTCCGACGTCGGCGCGGGCGCGTCGATCATGGGCACCCTCTCCGGCGGCGGCACGGACAAGGTGCGCATCGGCGAGCGGAGCCTGGTCGGCGCGAACGCGGGCATCGGCATCTCGCTCGGCGACGACTGCGTGGTCGAGGCGGGCTGCTACGTCACCGCCGGCTCCAAGGTCACCCTGCCGGACGGTCGGGTGGTCAAGGCCCGCGAGCTGTCCGGCGTGGACGGCCTGCTCTTCTGGCGCAACTCGGTGACCGGGGCGCTGGAGGCGAAGCCGCGGACCGGCAAGGGCATCGAGCTGAACGCGGCGCTGCACGCCAACGACTGACCACCGACCGGAACGGGCCGGGGCGGGTACGCCCCGGCCCGTCATGGTCCGGGCCGGCGGGGAGACCGGCCCGGTGGCGGCTCCCCGGGGGGCGCGTCCCACGTCGCGCCACCGCCGGGAAGCCGCCGGCGGCTCACCGCAGGCGGTACGCCTGGATGATCCGCTCGGTGACGGTGTTGCCGGCGCTGTCCGTCGCGGTGGCCCGCAGCGAGACGTGGCCGGGGCCGGCCGGGTGCCGGACGACCGCGAACCAGCCGCCGCCCCGCTTGTGCAGGTCCGCCTTCCGCCAGGTCTTGCCCCCGTCGTACGAGACGTCGACGGTGAGGCCGGTGACCTTGGCATTCGGCGCGCCGGGCTGCCGCTCGACCGTCACCGGTACGACGAAGGGCCGACCGGCCGGCGCACTGTTGTCCACCGCGAGCGGCGGCGCGAAGCGGACCGCCATGGCGGGCAGCCGCGCCCAGTCCTCCCCGGCGACGTGCCGGGAGCGGAAGGTCCAGCTCGCCGAGACCTCGGTGCTCAGGTCGGTGAAGCCCCGGGTGGCGGTGGTCTCCACCCGGTAGGTGGCCGCACCCGACGGCACCTCGAACTCGCCGTACCCGGCGAAGGGCGACTCGCCGACCAGCTTGCCGTTGCGGTAGAGGGCGGTCCGCTGGGTGTCGGTCAGCGACCCGCCGGCGTGCCCGGCGGCGTCCCCGAAGAGCGGCACGCCGACCGTGATGGTGTCGCCGTTGCGGACGATGCCGTCCTGCGGCCAGCGCGGGCGGGGGAAGGACGGCCCGTACGGCGCGGCGTTCCAGTCCTCCCGGACCGTCCGGCCCGGCCGGTAGCGGACCCCGTTCGCGAAGAGCACGGTCTGCGGGTTCAGCCAGCCCTCCTCGTCCCGGGCGCCCTGGTCCAGCTCGGTGTTCCACCGTGTGCCGCCGTCGGTGCTGTAGTGCTCGACGCGTTGGCCGGGCACGGTGGTGGGCAGGCCGACCGCCCAGCCACCGAGGTCGGGTTCGGTCTGCGGGAAGACCAGTCGTTCCGCCTCCTGGCCCGGGCTGCCGCCCCGGAACCGGTGCACCACCGTCGCCAGGTCCGACGGCCGGTAACGCTTGTCGAAGCCGGTCGGGAAGCGGCCGGGGAACAGGTCGCTGGTGGCGTACAGGTAGGGGCTGCTGGCCGCCTCGATGTCGGCCCACTGGCTGTTCACCGCGCCGACGAAGGTCGACGCCGGGACCGACCCGCCGAGCTGCGCGCTGGTCAGCCCGGTGAAGTCGAACGACAGCAGGCCGAAGCCGTAACCGCCGCCGTCGGCGGTGAACCAGTTCGCCGAGAGGTCGACCAGGGCCGGCGTGGCGTCCCGCTGCGGGACGGTCACCCGGACCGGCTTCGCGGTGCGGGCGTCCACGCTGATCCGCAGGTCCCGGTCCACGGTCAGCTCCGGCTGGGTCAGCATGTCGGCACCGGCCGGCTCACCGGCGGCGTCGGTCTCGAAGATGACGCTGTTCAGCCCGTACACGCCCTTCGGGACGCGGACGGTCGCCTCACCGTCGGCGTCGTAGACGTCGACGGTCCGGTAGGCGTCCAGCCCGACCAGGGTGGTGAAGTACTCGTCCGTCGCCGCGCCGGACCGGTCGCGGTGGCTGACGGTCACGTCGTAGCTCTCCACCTCCTGGTGCACGGCCAGCGGGGTGACCGCCACCGTGGCGCCGGAACGGGCCACGATCCGCCCGGTCCAGTAGCCGTCCGGGCCGCCCCGCCGGGTGTCCGCCGTGACGGTTACCCGGGCGGTACCGCCGGCCGGGACGGTGACCCGGGTGGCGCTCAGCCGGAACATGCCGGCCGGCGGGGTCGCCCCGCCCGGCCCGGTGATCTCGGTGCCGAGGTCGAGGGTGAGCGCGGTCGACCCGGAGTTGTGCCAGGTGACCGTGCGCTCGACCGGCGCGTCGTCGGTGTGCGGCCAGACCGTACGGCCGAAGGACACGCTCGCCGGCTCGCTGGTGAGCTGCTCGGTGATGGCGTGCGCCACGTCCACCCGGCCGGCGCCCTGTTCGTAGGCGGTCTGCTCGGGGTGCGGCTTCGCCGAGGCCATCAGGGTCGCCTTGAGCTGCCCGGCGGCCCAGGCCGGGTGCTGCTGGGCGAGGAGCGCCGCCGAGCCCGCCACGTGCGGGGTGGCCATCGAGGTGCCGGAGAGGGAGACGTACTTGTCCCCCACCGGGTCGCCGATCTGGCCGTGCGCCGCACGGGCGGCGACGATCTCCACACCGGGCGCGGTGATGTCGGGCTTGAGGGCATCGTCGCCGCTGCGCGGGCCTCGGCTGGAGAAGTACGCCAGCGCGTCGTCGCGGTCCACCGCGCCGACGGCGAGCGCGGCGTCGGCGGTGGCCGGCGAGCCGACCGACCCGTCCGCGCCGTCGTTGCCGGCCGCGACCACGAAGAGGGTGCCGGTCTGCGCGGTCAGGGTCTGCACCGCCTGCTCCAGCGGGTCGACCTCCGGGGTGTCCCAGCCACCGAGGCTCATGTTGACCACGTCGGCCTTCTTCTCGACCGCCGCCCACTGCATGCCGGCCAGGATGGCCGAGTCGGCGCAGCCGAACTCCTCGCAGACCTTGCCGGAGAGCAGCGTGGCGTCCGGCGCGACGCCGTGGTACTTCCCGCCGGAGGCGGCGCCGCTGCCGGCGATGATCGACGCGACGTGGGTGCCGTGCCCGACCACGTCGTCGGCGTCCGGCATCTCACTGAAGTTGCGCGAGTCGGCGACCCGGCCGGCCAGGTCGGGGTGGGTGACGTCGATGCCGGTGTCGAGCACGGCGACGGTGACGCCCTTGCCGGTGAGGCCGGCGGCGTAGGCGGCCGGCGCGCCGATCTGCGGCACGCTGTGGTCCAGGTTGACCTTGCGCCTGCCGTCGAGCCAGATCCGGTCGACGCCCCCCGCCGCGTCGACCCGGGCACCCGACCGGTCGGCGGTCAGCGCCGCCCAGACCGTGCCGGCGTCGGACTTGCGCGCGGTGACCGCCGCGCCGCGGATCGCCGGCAGGTCGCGGGTCACCCGGGTGCCGGCCACCGGCGGGCCGCTGCGCCGGGCCACCCCGGCCGGGTACGACACCAGCAGCGGCAGCGAGTCCCGGTGGGCGTCGTCATAGCCGGCCGAGGTCAGCTCGGTGACGTCGAAGAGCCGCCGGTCGACCCGGCCGGAGTGGATCAGCGGCAGGGCGTCCCGGGGCACCACGGTCAGGTGGCCACGGTCGCGGCCGGTCAGGAACCCGATGCCGGACCGACCGGGGCCGGGGCGGACGGCGGCCCGTCCGGTGGCGGTGACGGTGACCCGGTCACCGGTGAGCAGGGTGACGGTGACCGACCGGCCGCCGGCCGCCGGGCCGGGACGGGCGGCGGGGCGGTCCGTCGCGGCGGCGGGAACCGCCCCGGCGGCGGCCGGTGTGCCGAGCACTAGCGCACAGGCGAGGCCGAGACCTGCCAGTTTTCCTCTCTTGCGGAGCAACCTTTCCTCCTTGGGAGACGTCTTCATCGATGCAGGAGACATCGATGCGTACGGCCAGGATTACATACCGGGTATGCAATGGGAAGTCGCCGATCCGACAGCAGCCGGAACGAAACCGGCATCATGGGGGAATGAGCTCCATGAAGGAACGCATGCTCGCCGGCGAGCCCTACATCGCCGAGGGACCCGAGATCATGGCCGACCTGGACCGGGCGGCCCGCCTCAGCGAACGGTTCAACACCAGCTCCGCCGACGACCCGCAGGGGCGGCTCGCCGCCCTGCGCGACCTGCTCGGCACCCTCGGCGAGGGCACCTGGATCCGGCCGCCCCTCTACTGCGACTACGGCCGGCACATCCACATCGGGCCGCGCAGCTTCGTCAACTTCAACGCGGTCTTCCTCGACGTCGCCCCGATCACCATCGGCGCGGACGTCCAGATCGGACCGAACGTGCAGCTCCTCACCGCCACCCACCCCGTGGAGCCGGAGGCCCGCCGGGCCAAGTGGGAGGCCGCCCAGCCGATCACCATCGGGGACAACGTCTGGCTCGGCGGCGGCGTGATCGTGCTCGCGGGCGTCACCATCGGCGAGAACACCGTGGTCGGCGCCGGGGCGGTCGTCACCCGGGACCTACCACCCAACGTGGTGGCGGTCGGTAATCCGGCGCGCCCCATTCGGTCCGTGGAAAATGCCCCTTGAGCTGCTGAAACGACACACCGGACGGGATGCGGATCGGCACCCGAGGGTGGACTCTGGGTAGTGCAACACTCACTCAGGGAGCGCCGATGGCGGATCGGGTCCTCGAACTACGGGTGCACGGGGTGTCGAACACCCCGCCCGACCAACTCCTCGGCCTGCACCCCACCCCCGGCGGCGACGGACCGCAGCCATGGCTGGTCGCCGGGGGTGAGGTCACCGGCTTCTACCGGTCGACCGCCGCCGGCCACGACGACCCGATCACCGTCGAGGCGTACAGCTGGGGGCAGTTGACCTCCGGCGCGCGGACCGCACGGGACGTCGAGCGGGGACTGTGGACGCTGCTGCTGCCCTTCACCCTGGCCAACGTGGCGCTCTTCGCCCGCACCGGCATCCCCGCGGACCCCGACCGGGAACGCTGGGGCAGCCGGTCCGGCATCACCGCCTGGCTCATCCGGCTGTTCTGCCTGAGCCTTACCGGGACCCTGGTGATCACCGTCACCGGGGTCGGCGTCGACCTGATCGGCTGGCAGTGCGTCGGCCGGGACTGCCTCGGCCAGCTCCCCGGCCCGTGGGAGTGGCTGGGCAACCACTGGTGGCACCAGGACACCCGGGCACTCGCCGTCGGGCTGCTGCTCCCCCTGCTCGTGCTGGCGGCGCTCGGCGGGCTCGCCTGGCGCACCTACCAGTACGAGGCGGAGCTGCCCGCCGAGCCCCGGCCCCGCCCGTCGGCCCGGGGCGACGGACCGCCGGAGGAGCCGCCCACACCGTGGCAGAACCCGCTCCAGGACCCCACCTTCTGGTGCGGTGAGGGCCAGTTGCGCCGGGCCGCCGTCCTGCACCTGTGCACCGGGGTGGTGACGGCCGCCGCGGTACCGGTCTCCGCCGTGCTGATCATGGACCCGCCGCGCGGCGTACGGGCCGCCGTCGCCTGGCCGACCATCGCCCTGCTCGCCACCGTGGTGGCGATCGCCGTGGTCGCGCTGGGCCGGCCCTGGCTCAGCCGCCGGCAGGGCGCCGCCCCGCTCGGCCGGTGGAGCGTCGCCGTGGCGGTCCTCGCCGGCCTGGGACTGGTCGGCACCTTCGTGCTGCTGCTGCTGCCGGAGGGCCCCGCCGGCCGGCCGCTGACCGAGTTCCGGCCACCCGTCGGCTGCCTGACCGATCCGGCCATCACCGGATGTCGGACCGACCGGTCGCTCCCCGGGTACGACACCGCGGTGGCCTGGTTCGCCACCTACCAGGTGCTGCTGCTGATCGCGATCGGCGCGGTCAGCCGCTCCGGCCGGCGGGCGTTGGCCGCCCCGGTCACCGCGGCCAGCCTGCTGCCGTTCGGCGTGCTCTGGACCGAGCGGGGGCTGCCCGGCCTGCCCGCCGCCCCCACCGGCCTGCAGGCCTGGATGCTGGTCGTACCGGCCATCGGGATGGCCGCCACCGGGCTGCTGCTGCCTCGGCACCGGCCCGGCACCGTCGAACAACCGCTGGGCCCGCACACCGACCTCGCCTGGGGCGGTCGAGGGCCCGCGCTGATCGCCGGCTTCGGCTGGATGATGGCCATCGCCTACTGCGCCGGGCTGCTCTACTGGGTCAGCGACCGGCTCGACCGCAACGCGACGCCGAGCGAGAACTCCCGGGTGGTGCCGCCGCTCGCCGTCTTCTGGGCGGGGCTGGCCTGCGTGGTGGCCCTGATCGCCCTGCTCGCCCTGCTGGTCCGGGCCGGCGTGCTCTTCCACTCGCTGCGCCGCGCCGAGTACGCCACTCTCGCCGCCGCCGACGGCCTCTCCGCCCACGACCTGCGCCGCTGCCGCGACGTCAGCACCTTCCGGGCGCTGCACCGGCTGGTCGGCGAGCACGCCGTCCGGCTGGTCGGCTGCTACGCAGGCTGCGCCCTGCTGCTGGTGCCGCTCTGCTGTGCGGCCGCGCTCGCCCGGGGCCGCCCCAGCCCGCGCTCCCCCGACGGCTGGCAGGTGCTCGTCCACGCGACCGCCGACCTCGGCGACCGGCTCCTCGGCTGGCTGCCGGTGGTGGTCGGCGCGCTCGGACTGCTCGTCTACCGCAACGACACGGTCCGGCGTACGGTCGGCGTGATCTGGGACGTCGGCACGTTCTGGCCCCGCGCCGCACACCCGCTCGCCCCGCCCAGCTACGCCGAACGGGCGGTGCCGGAACTCCAGACCCGGGTCGCCGGCCTGCTCGCGCTCCCGCAGCACCACCCCGACCGGATGGAGGCGGTGATCCTCTCCGGGCACAGCCAGGGCACCGTCATCTGCGCCGCCACCCTGCTGCAACTGCCCGCCCACTGGCGCCGGCGGATCTGGTTCTTCTCGTACGGCTGCCAGCTCACCCGCCTCTACGGCCGGGTCTTCCCCGCGTACTTCGGACCGGAGCGGCTGCGCACCCTCGCCCGGGTGCTCACCTGGCCCAGCGGGTACGTCGCCTGGACCAACTTCTGGCGCGACACCGACCCGCTCGGCTGGCAGGTCAACGCCGGGGAGCGGGACATCCCGGTCGCCGACCCGGAGGCACTGCACCCGAGCGGGGGCGAGGTGGCCGAGCCGCCGATCCGTAACCACAGCAACTACCCGGCCGCGCTGGAGTTCGCCCGCGAACGGGCCCTGGTGGCCCGGCTGCTGCGCCGGACCGTCCCGTCACCCCGGCAGCGGGTCGGCTAGCCGGACCACCAGGTCGGCCCGCCCGGCCGTGCCCGCCACCCGGGCGGCGTTGGCCTCGTCGCTGCCCAGCGCCCAGGCCCGCGCCTGCTCCGGGGTCTTGCCGTACGCCTCGTGGCGGGCGGTCAGCCGCCGGATCCGCAGCTCGGCGTCGAGGTCCAGGAACCAGGCCTCGTGCAGCAGCGACCGCACCTCGTCCCACGGCTCGTCCGGCAGCAGCAGGTAGTTGCCCTCGGTCACCACCAGCCGGACCTCCGGCGGCACCTCTATCGCCCCCGCGACCGGCTCCTCCAGGTCGCGGCGGAACACCGGGGCCCACACCGAGGTCGGCTCCAACCGGCGCAACCGGCGCAGCGTCGAGACGAACCCGTTCACGTCGAAGGTGTCCGGCGCGCCCTTGCGCTCCGCCCGGCCCAGCCGGGCCAGCTCGGTGCCGGCCAGATGGAACCCGTCCATCGGCACCAGCCGGGCGGCCCGGCCCACCTCGGCCACCAGCCGCTCGGCCAGGGTCGACTTGCCCGCCCCCGGCGCGCCGGCGATGCCGAGCAACTGGCGCGGCCCCGCCTCGGCGAGGGCGCGCGCCCGGGCCAGCAGGTCGTCGAGGGGAAGCACCCGGGCCGCCGGCATCAGCCGAGCACCGGTTCGCTGATGCTGAACCGCGCCTCGACCGCCGCCTGCACCGGCTGCGGCTGCGGATCCAGCTCCATCTCCGGCGCGGCGCCGCCGCCCCCGCCCTTGGCGAACGCCGCCCGGGCCATCATCGGCGGCGCGGCGGTCAGCCCGCTGTCGGCCAGCTCCAGCAGCGCGGTCACCCGGGCCCCGAGCGCCTCCGCGTACTCCCGGGCCCGGGCCAGCGCGTCGGCGATGGCGGCGTGCCGAGCCTCCCGGTACGCCGGGCTGTCCGGCCGCAGCGACCACCACGGGCCCGCGACCTCGACCTGGTCCTGGTCGGCCAGCCGGAGCATCAGCTCGCCGAGCGCGGTGAAGTCGCTGACCGTCACCGTCGTGCCGACGCTGCCGTGGTACGCCACCACCCGCTCACCGGAGCGCTTCGTCTCCGGCCAGACCCGCAGCTGCCCGGTCTCCCGCCGCTCCACGGCCGGCTCGGCCGCATCCAGCAGCACCCGCACAGCGGCGGCCCGCTCGGCCAGCCGGCTCAGCGTGGACTCCCGGTCCCGGTCGCGCGCCGACGCGGTCACCGTGAAACGGGCCAGCTCGGGAGCCACCTCCCGGTACGCCTCGCCGCGTACCGCCACGACCGGTGCGTCCGCCATGCCCTCACCCTAGTGCGCGGAGTCCGGCACGTGCGCGGTGTAGACGACGGTGCCGGCCTCGACCCGGCAGCCGGTGAGGTGCCCGCCGGCCGCGCCCAACCCCAGCAGGTACGCCAGCTCCCGCTCGCCGGCACCGTGGACCGGGAACTCCCGGCGCTGCGGCCGGAGGGACCGCTCGGTGAGCGCGGCCCGCGCCGCCCCCGCCTCTTCCGTCAACGCGAGCAGGGCCGCACGGTCACCGGCGCGGAGGGCACCGGCCAGTTCGTCGAGGAAATCGGACACCCGGCCCAGTTCGTCCAGCACCCGTTCGCGGTTGCCGAGCAGCATGTTGGCCGTCCGGTCCGACGGCGTCGCGGCCACCCGGGTGCCGTCGCGGAAACTGCCGGCGGCCAGGGTCAGGACAGCGTCGCGCAGATCCGCGCGGTGCACGGCACCGGCGAGCGCCCGGGCCAGCAGGTGCGGCACGTGGGACGCGAGGGCGGCAGCCGCGTCGTGCTCGTCCGCCGACATCGGCACCACCCTCGCCCGGAACACCGACATGATCAGCCGGGTCAGCCGGCGGAACGTGGTCAGGCCGGCGCTGCCGAGCGGGCAGAGGACCCAGGAGGCCCCGCCGAACAGCGCCGCGTCCGCCGAGTGGAGCCCGGCCCGGTCGCTACCCGCCATCGGGTGCCCGGGAACGAACCGAGCCGCCAGCCCGTGCGCCCGAGCGAAGTCGGCCAGTCCCCCCTTGGTGCTGCCGACATCGGTGAGCACGCAGTGATCGTCGGTCGCCTCGGCCACCCGCAGCAGCGTCCCGGGCAGGGTGGGCAGTGGCCCGCAGAGGAAGACCACCTCGCAGCCGGCCACGGCCGCCTCGACCGAGTCCACCAGGTGCAGACCCCGCTCCCGGCCCAGCCGGCGGGTCTCCGGGTCGGGGTCCCAGGCGGTGACCTCGACGTCCGCGTCCCGCAGGCGCAACAGCACCGAGCCGCCGATGAGGCCGGTACCGAGGACGGCGGCACGCACACCTCGCACGTCGCCGGCCGACGCGGGCGGATCCGTCATCGCCGTGGACCGGGCCTCATTCGCGCAGCCGGTCGGCGACCGCGGCGATGTGCTCGTCGGACTCCGTCAGCGCCGCCCGGACGTACCGGGCACCGGCCGGACCGTAGAAGACCCCGGCGGCCACCAGGATCCCCCGCCGGGCCAGCCAGTCGACGGTGTCCCAGCAGTCCTCGTCCCGGGTCATCCAGAGATAGAGACCGGCCTCGGAGTGCTCGACGGTGAAGCCGGCCCCGGTGAACGCGGCGTACAGCTTCTCGCGCCGGGCGCGGTACCGCTCGCGCTGCTCGTCGGCGTGCGACTCGTCGCCGAGCGCGGCCACCATGGCGGCCTGCACCGGCGCGGGCACGATCATGCCGGCGTGCTTACGGATCTTGAGCAGCTCGGCCACCAGCGCCGGGTCGCCGGCGACGAAGCCGGCCCGGTACCCGGCCAGGTTGGAGCGCTTGGAGAGCGAGTGCACCGCCAGCACGCCCTCGTACGACCCGCCGCAGACCTCGGGCGAGAGGATCGAGACCGGCTCCGCGTCCCAGCCCAACGGGAGGTAGCACTCGTCGCTGGCGACCACCGCACCACGCTCGCGTGCCCAGTCGACCACCTTGCGCAGGTGGGCGGCGGGGAGCACCCGACCGGTCGGGTTGCCGGGCGAGTTGACCCAGACCAGGCGTACCCGGGGGGTCGGTCCGACCGCGGTCAGCGAGTCGGCCCGGACGGTGGTGGCACCGACCAGCCGGGCCCCGTCCTCGTACGTCGGGTAGGCGATGGACGGCACCACGACCACGTCACCGGGGCCGACGCCGAGCAGCGTCGGCAGCCAGGCGACCAGTTCCTTGGAGCCGATCGTCGGCAGGACGCCCAGCCCGTCGACGCCCGCGCCGCAGGCCCGGGCCACCCAGGCCGCGATGGCGTCCCGCAGGGCGGGCGTGCCGGCGGTCAACGGGTAGCCGGGCGCGTTCGACGCATCGGCCAGCGCCTGCCGGATCACCGTGGGCACCGGGTCGACCGGCGTGCCCATCGAGAGGTTGATCAGGCCACCCGGGTGCGCCGCGGCTGTCGCCGCCGCGGCGTCCAGGGTGTCCCAGGTGAAGTCGGGCAGCCGCGACGAGACCGGCGCGGGCCGGTTCAGTGGCCCTCTCCGCGCGGCGGCTGGGCGGCCACGAACGACGCGTCCTTCTCCACCTTGCCGATCTTCGAGGCGCCGCCGGGCGAGCCCAGCTCCTCGAAGAACTCGTAGTTGGCCCCGGTGTAGTCCTTCCACTGCTCCGGGACGTCGTCCTCGTAGAAGATCGCCTCGACCGGGCAGACCGGCTCACAGGCACCACAGTCGACGCACTCGTCGGGGTGGATGTAGAGCATCCGGTTGCCCTCGTAGATGCAGTCGACCGGGCATTCCTCGATGCATGCCTTGTCGAGCACGTCCACGCAGGGCTCGGCGATGATGTAGGTCACCGGTCTTCTCCTCCGCAAGCCTCGTCGCGATCACCGCGACCGGTAAGAGCCTAGTATCTCGGCGGGGAGGAGGTCGATCGTGCTCCGACAGCAGGACGTGGGACACCGGATCGTGATTCGCCGGATTGTGGGGATTCGCGAAGGCCGCCCCCTCTTTTCCGACGCGCTCGGCGAGCTGGTCGAGCTGAGCGAGACCCACATCACTCTCGCCACCGACGCGGGCCGGCTGAGCGTGCCGGTGGGCGAGGTGCACCGCGCCAAGCGCGTCCCGCCGGCCCGCCGGCCGACCGCCGCCGCGGTGGTCGCGCTCGAACTCGCCGCCGACGAGGCCTGGCCCGCCCCGGTACGCGGACACCTGGGCGACTGGCTGCTGCGCAGCGCCGACGGCTGGACCGGCCGGGCCAACTCGGCGCTCCCGGTCGGCGACCCGGACCGCCCGCTGCCCGCCGCGCTGGACGCGGTGCAACGCTGGTACGCCGAGCGGGGCCAGCCGGCGATGGTGAACGTACCCCTGCCGCTGGCCGCGCCGGTCGGCGCGGAACTGGACGCGCGGGGCTGGGGCGAGGGACGGCCCCTGGTCCTGGTGCAGACGGTGGCGCTGGCAGCCCTCCCGGCCGCGCCGCCCGACCGCGCCGACCTGCCGCCGGTCGAGCTGGCCGGCACGCCCTCGGAGGCCTGGCTGGCCACCGCGCACGCCCGCAAGGGCGGCCTCCCCACGGCCGCGCGGCACGTGCTCACCGCCGTGGACCGGGTCCGTTTCGCCCACGTGTACGCCGACGGCCGGCTGCTCGCCGCCGGACGCGGCACGGTCACCGGGGGCGGCCGCTGGCTGGGCGTCACGTCGATCGAGGTGCTCCCGGAGGCGCGCCGGCAGGGGCTCGCCGCCCGGGTGGTCCGCGCCCTGGTCGACTGGGGCACGGCGGAGGGCGCCACGCACGCCTTCCTCCAGGTCGAGCAGCGCAACACTCCGGCGGTGGCCCTCTACCGAGGGCTCGGCTTCACCACCCACCACACCTACCTGACCCGGGTCGCCCCGAGCTGACACCGGAGGGTTCCGGCAGGTCGTGCGGGGCGGGTCAGCGGCGGACGATCTTGCGGGGCCTGGCGGTCCTGATCTCGGCGTAGCGCTTCAGCTGCCGGGAGCGGAAGTCGCGGCCCAGCGCGGTGAGGACGAGGTAACCGACCAGCACACCGGCCCCGGCGGCGGCCAGGTAGAGCCAGATCTGGGCGAAGAAGAGCCCCGCGCCCCCCGCGAACGGGTTCTTCCCGACCACGAGCGGGCCGACGAAGACGGTCAGCGCCAGCGCCACGGCAACCGCCCCGAGCACGTCGGTGGACCACCGGGCCACCGGCCGGTCGGCGGCCCAGCGGAAGGTCACCACGGCCAGGACCAGACCGATCACCAGGAACATCAGCCAGGAGACCCGGTCGGCGGCGGCATCGTCGTCGGAGAAGCCGAACCGGGTGACCAGCCGAGCCACCACGTTGACCGCGAACAACGCCACCGCGAGCACGCCGACCGCGCGCCACCGCTCCCTCATCGCACGCCTCCCGCCGTACGCCCGCCCCGACGGCGGGCTCCTGGCAGGAATATGTACCACCGCGGAGGCGGTGTCGTCAGCACCCTTCAGTGCGTCGGTGGCGGCACCACGAGTTGCCGGAAGCCCAGCACCGCGAAGGTGACCGCGCCGGCCACGATCAGCCCGAGGCCGAGCACATTGTCGCCGGTGAGCGCCAGGTCGCCCTCGGTGGTCCGGAAGCCGCCCGCCACGACCACCACGAACCAGGGCAGGGCGGGCAGCGCGGCCGCCCACCGGGTACCCACGGCGGCGTGCGCGAACCAGCCCAGGAGCACCGTCAGCGCGATCGCGCCGGCGACCCCGCCCAACCCGACGGCGATGCCCACCACGGTGCGCGACACCCCCTCGGGACGCCCCTTGACCAGCTCCCACGCTCCGGTCGCGAAGATCAGCTCCAGCCCGGCGGCGAGCACTCCCGTCCAGACCGCCACCACCGCGCCGACGATCCGCAGGGCGAGGTCCGGCCCACGGCGGGGCCGGGCGGGCGGCGCGCCGGGTTCCTGCTCGGGTGCCATCGGTACGGCCGGCAGCGTCACCGGACGCCGGCCGCCGCGACCGGGGACCGGTCCGGCCCGTCCGTCGCCAGCCCGGCGAAGAGGTCGTCCTCCCAGCCGTACGGGCCGCTGCCGGGCCCCTTCGCGCCGGCCGCGAGGGTGAAGTACTCGACCCCCATGAACTCGGCGCCGAAGTTGCCGGCGATCGCGTAGAGCCACGAGTTGGCCGGGATCTGGGTGGCGTGCGCCCGCATCGCCGCCTCCTTGGCGGCGTGCTGGTCGGTGGCGTCGATCCGGGCCGCGATCTCCGGATCGGGGGTGCCGAACGGCAACTCGTCGGCGCTGCCGATGCCCGCGAACGGGTTGTCCGCGGACTCGGTGAACGCGTTCATGCCGGCCTCCAGCACGCTGCGCGGCATGGCCGTCCAGTAGACCTTGGCCGGCGCGATCCCCTCGGCGAGGGCCAGCTCGTGCGCCCGCATCGCCACCCGGTGCGCCTGGATGTGGTCCGGGTGCCCGTAGAAGCCGTTCGGGTCGTACGTGACCATGACCTGGGGGCGCACCTCGCGGATGACCTCCAGCAGCAGGCCGGCGGCCTCGTCCAGGTCGGCCCGCCAGAAGGCGCGCGGGTGGTCGTTGGTGGCCAGCCCCATCATGCCCGAGTCGCGGTAGCGGCCCGCGCCGCCCAGGAAGCGGTGATCGGTGACGCCGAGCGCGGCGCACGCGGCGGCCAGCTCGCCGATCCGGTAGCCGCCGAGCTGGTCGGCCTCCGCCGCGGCCAGTCCGGCCAGCTCCGGTACGTGGATCTCGCCCTCCTCGCCCAGCGTGCAGGTGACCAGGGTGACGTGGGCGCCCGCGGCGGCGTAGTGGGCCATCGTCGAACCGGTGCCGATGGACTCGTCGTCGGGGTGCGCGTGAACCAGCAGAAGGCGTCGATCGGGCAGCGTCGTCACGACGGTCACTCTAACCGGCGGTCCTGTCCCACCAAGGGTTACGCGTCGACGCAGGTCGGCCACATCACGCCCGTGGCGCGCCTACGATCCGAGTCGTGGACTTTCCCGAGCTGGCCGCCCGTACCCGTCGGTTCAGCCACGGGGCGCCGCGCGCCGTCTCCGTCGCGGACGACGGTGCCCGGGTCGTCTTCCTGCGCTCGTCCGGGCCGGAGGACCCGGCCGACGCGCTCTGGCTGCTCGACGTCGCCTCCGGCGAGGAACGACTGGTCGCCGACCCGGTGGTGCTGCTGGGGTCGGACGGCGACCCGACCGCGCTGTCGCCGGGTGAGCGGGCGCTGCGCGAACGGCGCCGGCTCGCCTCCGCCGGCATCGGCTCGTACGCTCTCGACGCGGCCGGCCGGGTGGCCGTGTTCGCGCTGGCCGGGCGGCTGTTCCGGGCCGACCTGGTGCACGGCGACGTGGTCGAGGTGGCCGCGGTCGGCCCGGTGCTCGACCCCCGTCCCGACCCCACCGGCGAGCGGCTGGCCTACGTCACCGACGCCGCCGAGGGGGTCCGCCGGGGCCAGTTGCGGGTGGTGGAGCCGGACGGCACCGACAACCTGCTGGCCGGCGAGGACAGCGGCGTGACCTGGGGGCTCGCCGAACACATCGCGGCCGAGGAGTTCGACCGGTTCCGGGGCTACTGGTGGGCGCCGGACGGGCGCACGGTGCTGGCCGCCCGGGTGGACGAGTCGCGGCTGGACCGCTGGTACCTGCACGACCCGGCCGAGCCGGCGAGCCCGCCGACGACCGTCGCGTACCCCCGGGCGGGTGGCCCGAACGCGGAGGTCAGCCTGCACCTGCTCGACCTCGACGGCGGCTGGGTCGACGTGCACTGGGACCGCGAGACCTACCCGTACCTGACCTCGGTCGACTGGGCGGACGGCGGGCCGCTGATCACCGTGCTGCGCCGCTCGCAGCAGCACGGCCTGGTGCTGGCGGTGGACCCACGCACCGGGGAGACCCAGGTGCACGCCGAGCTGGCCGATCCGCGCTGGGTGGAGCCGATCCCCGGCACCCCGGCGCACCTGCCCGACGGCCGGGTGCTGGTCGGCGGCGAGCTGGCCCACGACGGGTACGACGCCCGCTGCCTCTTCGCCGACGGCACCCTGCTCACCCCGCCCTCGCTCTACGTACGCCGGGTGGTGGGCCGGCTGCCGGCGGGCCCGAACTCCCCGGCGGACCTGCTGGTCGAGGCGAGCGAGGGCGAACCGAGCCAACGGCACCTCTACCGGGTCCGCACGATGATCGGCGGTGGGGTGGACGCCCGGCGGATGGGCAGCGACCCCGGCTGGCACACCGCCGCGCTCGGCGGCGCCACGCTGGTGGTGGGGACGGCCTCGCTGGAGCACCCGGGGGTCCGCTGGCGGGTCTGGCACCGTGACCGGGAGGTGGGCGAGCTGCGCTCGCTGGCCGCGAACCCGCCGTACGCGCCGCGCCCGCTGCTGGTCCGGGTGACCGACCGGCGGCTGCCCAGCGCGGTGCTCTACCCCGGTGAGCACGTCAAGGGCACCCGGCTGCCGGTGCTGCTGGACGTCTACGGCGGTCCGGGGCACCAGGAGGTGGTGGCCGCCCGGTCGGTCTGGCTGGAGCGGCAGTGGTGGGCCGACCAGGGCTTCGCGGTGGTGACCGTGGACAACCGGGGCACCCCGGGCATCGCCCCGTCGTTCGAGAAGGCCGTGCACCGTCGGGTCGCCGACGTGATCCTGACCGACCAGGTGGACGCGCTGACCGCGCTCGCCGGCAAGCACCCCGACCTGGACCTGGACCGGGTCGCGGTGCGGGGCTGGTCGTTCGGCGGCTGGCTGGCCGGGCTGGCGGTGCTGCGCCATCCGGAGCTGTTCCGCTGCGCGATCGTCGGCGCCCCGGTCACCGACTGGACCCTGTACGACACCGCGTACAGCGAGCGCTACCTGGGCATGCCGGACGACGGGATGGACATCTACGCCCACCACTCGCTGGTCGAGCTGGCCGCCGAGCCGGTCGGCGACCCGGCCCAGGCCCGGCCGATGCTGCTGGTGCACGGCCTGGTGGACGACAACGTGCTGGCCGCGCACACGCTGCGGCTGTCGGCGGCGCTGCTGGCCGCCGGGCGTCCGCACGCCGTGCTGCCGCTGACCGGGGCCACCCACATGGCGGCCGGCGGGGTGGCCGAACGCCTGCTCCGGCTGGAGCTGGATTTCCTCCGCCGGCACCTGTGACGCACGCAGGCCCCGGTCCGACCGGACCGGGGCCTGCGGTTCAGTTCGGCGTCACTGCTTGACGTACGCGTTGGCGAAGCTCGGGTAGCCGAAGACGCTGGAGATGAAGACCCCGCCGACCTTGGAGCCGTGCACCGCGTAGGCGACGTCCACGTAGAGCGGCACGACCGGGGCGAACTCCTTCATGATCCGCTCGTCGAGCTTGCCCCACTCCGGGCCCTGCTGGTCCGGCGGCAGCGCCTGGATCCGGTCCATCTCGGCGTTGATCGCGTCGTTGTTGAAGTACGCGCTGTTGCTGTTGCCCTCGGCCTTGATGGTGCGGCCGTCGTAGAGCACCGGCAGGATGGACGCGCCGCTGGGCCAGTCCGCGGCCCAGTTGCCGATGTACAGGTCCCAGGGGTTGTTCTTCTTCTTGACCTCGTCGAGCTTCGAGTCGTCCGGGATGTTGCGCACCGTGATCTTGAATCCGGCGCGCTCCAGGTTGCCCTTGAGCTGCACGGCCTGCTGCTGCTCGGTGGTGTTGTCGGCGACGCCGAGCACCAGCTCCGGGGTCTTGCCGCCGAGCAGCTCCTTGGCCTTCTCCAGGTCGCCGTTGGCGCCGGCCGGGTAGGCGTCGTACGCCTTGTAGCCGATCGTCGACGGCGGCATCAGGGTGGTCATCGGCTTGGCGACGGTCTGCCCACCGAGCGACTTGACCAGGCCCTCGCGGTCGATCGCGTAGTTGAGCGCCTGACGGACCTTCAGGTCGGTGACCCGCTGGTTGTTGATCACCAGCTGGTTCGCGCTCGGCGTCGGCGACAGGATGGACCGGGACTTCAGCGCCGGGTCACCGGCCACCTTGGCGACCAGCGAGGCGGGCACGTAGTTCCAGGCCAGCGCGCTCTGGTCGGCGCCGTTGTCGGCGATCACCCGGTTGACCGCCGCGTCCGCGGTCGGGCCGAAGGTCCACACGTACTGGTCCGGGTACTGGTGGCGCACTGGGTCGGTCTTCGGGTCCCAGTTCGGGTTGCGGTCCAGGGTGAGCTGCACGCCCGCCTGGTTCTTCAGCACCTTGTACGGACCGGACGAGAACGGCTTCTGGTCCAGGTTGACGCCGGTGTCCTGCTCGGGCTTGAGCGGCGCGGTGGTCGGCAGCGAGACCGCGAAGGGCAGGTCGCAGCGGGGCTTCGCGAACTCGAAGCGCAGCGTCTTCGCGTCCGGCGTGGTGAGGCCCGGCGGCAGCGAGGTCTTGTTCTTCTTGAAGTCCCACTTGGTGTCGAACTGCGGGCTGTCGGCCAGCCACTCCTGGATGTAGGTGGGGCCGCCGGTGAGGTCGGGGTCGAAGGACCGGGCGATGCCGTACGCGATCTCCTTCGAGGTGATCGGGCTGCCGTCCTCGAACTTCACCCCGTCCTTGATCTTGAATTCCCAGACCTTGCAGTCCTTGTTGACGTTGTTGCCCGGGGTCTCCGCGAGGTCGCCGACCAGGACCAGGCCGCCCTTGCCGTCGTCCTTCCAGGTCGTCAGGTAGCGGGAGAAGAGCGGGTTGGCCATCAGGCCGGCGAACGAGTACGTCCGCTGCGGGTCCAGGTGGGAGATCGGCGTCTCCCGGATGACGGTGAACGTCCCACCCTTGCTGGCGCCCGGCACCTCCGCCGCCGGACCCTGCGAGTCCTTGGGATCGGTCGCGATCACCCCGGTCTGCTGCCGGGTGCTGTCCGCGGTGGTGCCCTCGCCCTTGTTCTCCGAGCAGGCACCCAACGCCACAACCAGTGCGATGGCGCCGCCTGCGGCGGCCGCTGCGCGTGGTCGCATCTCCTACCTCCTCCACCCCGTTGCCCGCCGCGCGGATGCGCCTGGCGTCCCGAGGATCCTAAAGAAGAAAACCTGCAACTTGTGTAACAGTTGTTGATAAATATCGTCACCGGCCGGCCGGCCGGCCCGGACCGGTCGACCCGGCCCCGGGGTCAGCCGAGGCGCACCCGGGGGTCGATCGCCGCGTAGAGCAGGTCGACCAACACGTTGGCCAGCACCACGAAGACCGCGGCGATCAGCACGGTGGCCATGATGGTCGGCAGGTCACCGGAGCGGACCGCGTCGACCGCCAGCCGGCCCATCCCGTTGAGCCCGAACGTGGTCTCGGTGATCACCGTGCCGCCCAGCGCACCGCCCACGTCCAGGCCGGCGATGGTGACGATCGGCGTGATCGCGGCGCGCAGCGCGTGTCGCCCGTACACCGCCCGTTTGGCCAGGCCCTTCGCCCGGGCGGTACGGACGAAGTCCTCCGACAGCGTCTCCAGCATCTGGGCCCGGGACAGCCGGGCGTAGATGGCGGAGAAGAGGAAGGCCAGCGCCAGCCAGGCCAGCACCAGCCCGGCGGCCCACTTCGGTGGGTCGTCGAGGAACGGCGTGTAGCCCGGCACCGGCAGCAACCGCAGGTTGTAGACGAAGACGATCAGGAGCACCGCGCCCACGAAGTAGAGCTGCAGGGACGCGCCGGTCAGCGAGAAGCCGATGGCCGCCCGGTCGAGCCAGGTGCCGCGGCGCAGCGCAGAGACCATGCCCAGTCCCACCCCGAGCAGCAGCCAGAGGATCGCCGCCGGGATGACGATGCTCAGCGTCACCGGCAGCACCCGGGCGATCGAGTCGCTGACCGCCTCGTTGGACACGTACGACCAGCCCAGGCAGGGCGCGTCGCACCGGCCGCCCTGCGCGCTGCCCAGGTCCCGGCCGGTGACGATGCCCTTCATGTAGCCGGCGTACTGGGTGACCAGCGGGTCACGCAGGCCCAGCTCGACCCGGACCCGCTCCAGCCGCTCCGGGTTGCAGTTCTTCGGGCACATGCCGGTGACCGGGTCCCGTGGCAGCGCGAAGAACATCAGGAAGCTCAGCACGCTGACGGCGAAGAGGGTGAGGGCGGCCGACAGCAGCCGCCGGACGAGGAAACGCGCCATGGAACACCCCTACCGGGACGACTTCGGGTCGAGCGCGTCACGCAGCGCGTCGCCGAAGAGGTTGAAGGCGAACACGAGCGCGAAGATCGTGATGCCGGGGAAGAAGACGTACGCCGGGTCGGTCTGCAGGTAGTCCAGGCTGCGGTAGATCATCCGGCCGAAGCTCGGCGTCTCGTCGGTGAGCCCGACCCCGATGAACGACAGCGCCGCCTCGCTGGTGATGTACTGCGGCACGGCCAGCGAGAAGGAGACCAGGATCGGCGCCCAGACGTTGGGCAGCAGCTGCCGGAACAGCATGTGCCCGAGGCCGGCGCCGCTGGCCCGGGCGGCCTCCACGAACTCCCGTTCCCGCAGCGCGATCACCTGACCCCGGACCAGCCGGGCGGTGCTGGTCCAGCCGAACAGCGCGAAGATCGCGATGAGCACACCGATCTGGAAGTACGCCGGCACCGCCTCGCGCTGGCCGTAGAAGCGCAGCGCGACGGTCGGCATCAGCGCCAACGCGATGATCAGGAACGGCATGGCCAGGGTCAGGTCGGTGATCCAGTTGATCACCGCGTCGATCCAGCCGCCCAGGTAGCCGGCGAGGGTGCCCAGCAGCACGCCGATCGCGGCGGTGAGCACGGCGGCGGTGAACGCGATGAACAACGACGTCCGCAGGCCGTGCACCATCCGGATGAAGATGTCCCGGCCGAGGCCGGGCTCCAGCCCGAACCAGTGCTCCCCGGTGACCCCGCCGGCGTATCCCAGCGGCATGCCGAAACCGTCCAGCCGGCTCTGGAACTGCTCCCGCGGCCCGACCCCGTACAGCGCCTGGATCAGCGGGACGGCCAGGGCGACCAGCACGAAGAAGACCAGCATCCCGCCGCTGATCAGGGCGGTACGGTCGCGCTTGAGCCGGGCCCAGGCGAGCTGGCCGGGTGACCGGCCGACGAAGTCCTTCTCCCGGGTCGGGTCGCCGCCGTCGGTGGACTCGATCTCGGCGAGCGCCACGCCCTCCACGGGGGACAGACTCATGAACGCACCTCCTCGGCTGCGCCGCCGGACGCCGCCGGGGCCGGCGAGTTCTCGGGAAAGTGGCAGGCGGTGGCCTGCGCGCCGCCGTCGCGGGGCACGAGTGCCGGTTCTTCGGTGGCGCAGCGGTCCTGGGCTTTCCAGCAGCGGGTGCGGAAGCGGCAGCCGGAGGGTGGGTTGAGGGGGGTGGGGACGTCGCCGGTGAGGCGGATGCGGCCGGCGGGGCCGAGGGTGTTGACATCCGGGACCGCGGAGAGCAGGGCGCGGGTGTAGGGGTGCTGGGGGCGGTGGTAGATGTCGTCGCGGTCGCCGATCTCGACGACCTTGCCCAGGTACATGACGGCGACGCGGTGGCAGAAGTGTCGGACCACGGCCAGGTCGTGGGCGATGAACACGAACGACAGGTCCAGGTCGCGTTGCAGCCGGCGCAGCAGGTTGACCACCTGCGCCTGGATGGAGACGTCCAGGGCGGAGACGGGTTCGTCGGCCACGATCAGCTTCGGGCGCAGCGCGAGCGCGCGGGCGATACCGATGCGTTGGCGTTGTCCGCCGGAGAACTCGTGCGGGTAGCGGTTGTAGTGCTCCGGGTTCAACCCGACCAGTTCCAGCAGCTCCTGTACCCGGGCGCGGACCCCGCCGGGTGGGGTGATGTTGTTGACCTCCAGGGGCATCGCCACGATCCGCCCGACGGTGTGCCGGGGGTTCAACGACGCGTACGGGTCCTGGAAGATGATCTGCAGGTCCTGCCGCAACGGCCGCAACGCCCGACCCTTGGCCCGGGTGATGTCCCGACCCGCGAACTCGATGCTGCCGGCGGTGGGTTCCAGCAGGCGCACCAGCATCCGACCCGTGGTGGTCTTACCGCAGCCGGACTCCCCCACCAGGCCCACCGTCTCACCCGCACGCACGTCGAAGTCGACCCCGTCGACCGCCCGTACCGCACCCGAGACCCGGAAACCCTCACGCACCGGGAAGTGCTTCGTCAGCCCCCGCACCCGCAACAACGGCTCGGTGCTCATCACGCCACCCCCACCTGGGAGATCTCGTCGCGGTAGATGCGCTCCCGCTCGGCCTCGGGCAGGTGGCAGGCCACCAGGTGCCCCGCCTCCCCGGCCGGGCGCAGCTCGGGCACCTCGGTGCGGGAGCGGTCGCCGGTGCGCCCCGCGTAGCGGCAGCGCGGATGAAACGCGCACCCCGACGGCAGGTTGATCAGCGACGGCGGGTTGCCCTTGATGGGCACCAGGTCCGCGTCGGCGTCACCGTGCAACGACGGCACGCTCGACAACAACCCCCACGTGTACGGATGCTGCGGCGACCGCAACACCTGCGCCACACTGCCCTGCTCGACCGCCCGCCCCCCGTACATCACCAGCACGTCGTCAGCGACCTGCGACACCACCCCCAGGTCATGCGTGATCAACACAACCGCCGAGTGGAACTCCGCCTGCAGATCGGCCAACAGGTCCAGGATCTGCGCCTGCACCGTCACGTCCAACGCCGTGGTCGGCTCGTCGGCGATCAACAGATCCGGGTCGTTGACCAACGCCATCGCGATCATCGCCCGCTGCCGCATCCCACCCGAAAACTCGTGCGGATACTGCTCGTAGCGCTGCGCCGGCTGCGGAATCCCCACCCGGTCCAGCATGTCCACCGCCCGGGTACGCGCCTCCCGCCGACCGGCCCTCGGGTGGTGCACCCGGTACGCCTCGGCGATCTGCCGCCCCACCGTGTAGTACGGGTGCAACGCCGACAGCGGATCCTGGAAGATCATCGCCATGTCCCGGCCCCGCAGCCGACGCACCTCCTCCTCCGGCAGCCCGACCAACTGCCGGCCACCGATCGAGATCTCCCCGGAGATGGTCGTGCGCCTCGCGCCGTGCAGGCCCAGGATCGCCAACGACGTCACACTCTTACCCGAACCCGACTCCCCCACGATCCCGAGCGTGCGACCCCGCGCCACCGAGAACGACACCCCGTCGACCGCGCGGACCACCCCGTCCTCGGTGTCGAACCGCACCCGCAGATCCCGCACCTGCAGATAGGGGTCCTCGCCGGAGCGCGGCTCCGGCACTTCCGACCTGCCCACGACCGCCTCCCTCGCCGACGAAGAGAACCTACAACAAATCCTCGGAGGCGAAAATAAGCTACAAGGTCGGGGCTGTCAGCGGCCTGAGCGTAACGACTGGATCGCGGCCGTGAACAGCCCTCACCTGCGACATCCACCCTCACCACTCGATCCGCTCCCGTCGTCGCACCTCGGGTGCGACCATGGGACCGGCGACCAGGACAGGACTCCGTCGGCACGAGGTGGAGGTGACATGACCGCGGCGGTGTTCGACCACGACGGACCGTGGACCGAAGAGGAGTACCTCGCCCTCGGCGAGACGCAGCAACGCGTCGAACTCTTCGACTGGAGCCTCTACCTGACACCAGCTCCCACCCCACGACACCAGCGCATCCAGCGCAAGCTGGGCAACATTCTCGAAGCGGCGACGCGCGGTACCGGCCTGGAGCTGCTGGAGTGCGTGAACGTCCGGCTCAAGCCCGGTCGCATCCCGATTCCCGACCTGGTGCTCACCGACGCGATCGACTTCGACGAACCGATCGTCGAGGCGCGGACCGTCCGGCTGGTGTGCGAGGTCATCTCGCCGAGCAACGCCGCGACCGACAAGGTCCTCAAGATGCACTACTACGCCGCCGCCGAGATCGAGTGGTACCTCCTGGTCGAGCAGGAGAGCGGCACCCTGCACCTCTACCGACGGCACGGTCGGCACTACCGCGAGCAGTCGGTGACCAAGCCCGGCGACGTGCTGGAACTGATCGAGCCGGTCCGCGCCAGGATCCGACCGGAGGATCTTCTTCCCTGACGGATGTCGGTGTGCTGGCCTAGGGTCGGCGCATGAGCGAGTTCGACGTGGCGACCGCCGCCGTCCAGGCCGCCCTCGACGCGGGAGCGCGGTACGCGGACGCCCGGGTGATGCACCGCCGCTACGAGTCGATGTCCGCCCGCAACGGCGACATCGAGGAGCTGACCCAGGACGAGAGCATCGGGCTGGGCGTCCGGGCGCTGGTCGGGTCGAGTTGGGGCTTCCACGCCGTACCCGAGCTGTCGGAGGCCGCGGCCCGCGACGCCGGCCGGCGCGCCGCGGCGACCGCCACCGCGAGCGCGCGGGTCCCCGGTCCCCCGGTCGACCTGGTGCCGGTGCCGGCGGCGGTGGCCAGTTGGGCCTCCGGTTGCGAGGTCGACCCGCTCGGCGTGCCCCTCTCCGACAAGGGCGACCTGCTGGTCCGGGCCACCGGGACGATGCGCGAGCACGGCGCCGACCTGGCCGAGGGGCTCTACCAGATCTGGGACACCACCAAGTGGTTCGTCTCCAGCGAGGGGCACCGGATCGACCAGCACATCCGGGAGTGCGGCGGCGGCATCTCGGCCACCTCGATCGGCGACGGCGAGACGCAGCGCCGGTCCTGGCCGAGCTACCGGGGGCAGTACGGCACCACCGGTTGGGAGCTGGTCACCTCGCTCGACCTGGTCGGGCACGCCGCCCGGATCGCCGAGGAGTCCCGGGAGTTGCTCACCGCCCCGGAGTGTCCGTCCGGCGAGACCGACCTGATCCTCGGCGGCGAGCAGCTCGCCCTCCAGATCCACGAGTCGGTCGGGCACGCCATCGAGCTGGACCGGATCCTCGGCTGGGAGGCCGCCTTCGCCGGCACCTCCTGGCTGGACCTGACCCGGCTGGGCTCGCTGCGCTACGGCTCGGAGCTGATGAACGTCACCATCGACCCGACCATCCCCGGCGCGCTCGGCAGCTTCGGCTTCGACGACGAGGGCTCCCCGGCGGTCAAGCGCGACGCGGTGCGCGCCGGCCGGTGGGTGGGGGTGCTCGCCGGCCGTGACTCGGCCGCCGTCGCCGGTCTGGGCTACGGCGGCAGCGTACGCGCGGACGGCTGGGCCCGGCTGCCGATGGTGCGGATGACCAACGTGGGCCTCGAACCGGGGCCGCACACCCTCGACGAGATCATCGACGCCACCGACGACGGGGTGCTGATGGACCTCAACCGCTCCTGGTCGATCGACGACAAGCGGCTCAACTTCCAGTTCGGCTGCGAGGTCGGCTGGGAGGTGAAGCGGGGCCGGCGGGGGCGGATGCTGCGCAACCCCACCTACACCGGGATCGGGCCGCTCTTCTGGCGCTCGATGGACATGCTCTCGTCGGAGATCGTCCCGTGGGGCACACCGAACTGCGGCAAGGGGCAGCCCGGCCAGGTCGGGCACACCGGCCACCCGGCCGCCCCGGCCCGCTTCCGCAACGTACGGGTGGGGGTGCGCGCGTGACCGCCGAGCTGGATCTCGCCGGACGGGTGGTGGAGCTGGTCCGCCGGCTCGCCGGGCCGGACGCCCTCGCCGAGGTGGTGGTGTCCCGGGGCGAGCTGGCCCTGACCCGGTTCGCCAACTCGTTCATCCACCAGAACGTCGCCGAGGCCGGCACGAGCCTGCGCCTGCGGCTGCACGTGGCCGGGCGGACCGCCGCCGGCAGCGGCAGCCTGGTCGACGCCGACGGGCTGACCGCGCTGGTCGAACGGACCCTCACCGCGGCCCGGCTCGGCCCGCCCGACCCGGCCTGGCCGGGGCTCACCCCACCGGCGCCGGTCCCCCCGGCCGGCGGGTTCGACGAGGCCACCGCCGGCGCGACCGCCGACGAGCGGGCCGAGCGGGTACGCGCCTTCGTGGACGCGGTGGGCGGCCTGGAGGCGGCGGGCTACTGCCGTACGGCGTCCCGGTCGGGGGCGTTCGCCAACTCGGCGGGGCACTCGGCGGTGGGCCGGACGGCCGAGGCGGCGATGGACGGCATCGCCCGCACCGGTGGCGCGGACGGGGTGGCCCGGCTCTGCGCCGACCGGCTCGACGAGATCGACGGCGCGGCGTTGGGCGCCCGGGCGGCGGCCAAGGCGCGGGCCGCGGCCGACCCGGTGGAGCTGCCCCCGGGCCGGTACGAGGTGGTGCTCGAACCGGCCGCCGTCGCCGACCTGCTGCAGAACTTCGCCTGGTTCGGCTTCAACGGCAAGCGGCACGCCGAACGGCAGTCCTTCGCCGAGCCGGGCGTAGCCCAGTTCGACCCGGCGGTGACCCTGGTCGACGACCCGGCGCACGGCTCCGGCCTGCCATACGACCTGGAGGGCACGCCTCGGGCGGCGTTGCCGCTGGTCGAGGCGGGGACCACCCGGGCGGTGGCGTACGACCGGCGCAGCGGCGCCGAGGCCGGCACCGGATCCACCGGGCACGCGACGGCGGGCTCGTCGACCTTCGGCCCGATCCCGCACAACCTGCGCATGCTGCCGGCCGAGGACGCGGGTGGCGACCCGGGTGCGGTGGTGGCCGGGCAGGTCAGCGGTGGGGTGTCCGGGGCGGTCGCGGATCCGGACACGGCCGCGCTGGTCGCCGGCGTCGAGCGTGGGCTGCTGGTCAGCGACTTCTGGTACACCCGGGTGCTCGACCCGCGGCAGCTGGTCGTCACCGGGCTCACCCGCAACGGGATCTGGCTGGTCGAGGACGGGGTGCCGACCCGGGCGGTACGCGACTTCCGCTTCACCGAGTCGTACCCGCGTGCGCTCGGTCCCGGCCGGGTGCTCGGCGTCGGTCGGCGGGCGGTACGCCAGCCGGACCGCTTCGACAGCTCCTGGTGGGAGGCACCGCCGCTGCGCCTGGCGTCCTGGAACTTCACCGGCGGCGCGTCCGGCTGACCTGCGCCGCCGGGCCCCGACCGGCGCGGCGCAGTCGCCGTCGGCCGGCGGCCCGCGTCGCCGGACGGCCGCCGACGTCGCCGGGGCGGCGGGCCGGTCCTCCTCGGCGGCGTGGGCCGGCCTGGTCGACGCGGCCGGCCCGGCCAGCTTGGTCGGCGCGGCCTGGTCCACCTCGTCGGCCCGGTCGAGTGGCCGGCCCACGCACTCCGTCCCGGATCCCGCAGCACTACCTCATCCGGCCACTACGAACTTGATGACGCGGATGATTCACCGGGCTCCGGCCGCGACGGTCGACGAGTCCGGCCGCTCACCAGCTGGCGGCCGGGCGCGTGGCGGCCGGACAGGTGGCGGGCGAACCGGTGGCGGCCGGACAGGCGGCGCCCGGACAGGCGGCGGCCGGACAGGCGGCGGCCGGACAGGCGGCGGCCGCGCGGGTGACGGCCGCGCGGGTGACGGCCGCGCGGCGGCCGGGGGCATCTCAGCCGTCGAGGTGGCGATGCATCCTCGTCATCAAGTTCGTAGCGGACAACCACGACACCGCCGGGTCGGTGACGACGGCCGACGACGGATGACCGACGGCAGACGACAGACGACGACCGACGTTGCGGACGCCGGCAGGACGACGCCGGGCGACGCCGGGCGACGCGTCGAGGAGCGACGCCGACGTCGACAGGCGGTGGGCGGCGTACCGCACCGACCGCTCGCCGAATATTGATCATGGTCCGGGTCTTTCCAACCTGCGGGACACACGGGACACTGCGTTGCGCGGCCGGGCCGCGAAGATCGGCGTAACGTGTGTCACTTAGCTGCGCCGGTTCGCCGGTGTGGTCGTTGTGCGTGCGCAAGACGTGGCAGTGGACGCGGTCTCGCCGGTCCGCTGACCGGAACGGAACGTGATCCGCCCCCGCGAGGGCGCCGTCAGGGAGACGACTCGAATGACATCAACGGCAACGAGGCCGCGAGGGGCGCGGGCACGCGCCGCGATCGCGGCGAAAACGTTGCGGACCGACCGCTGGTGGTTCGCGCCACTGATCACCGTCGTCGGGCTCAGCGCCTGGGTCATCTACGCGACGGTCCGGGTCTTCATGCACAAGTGGTACTGGGTGGACCAGTACCACTACCTGACGCCGTTCTACTCGCCCTGCGTCACCGAGCGGTGCGTCGAGGGCTCCTCGCACTTCGGCAGCTTCCTGCCCGGCTGGTGGATCATCCCGGACGCGGCGCTGACCCTGCCGTTCCTGCTGCTCTTCCGGCTGACCTGCTACTACTACCGCAAGGCCTACTACCGGTCGTTCTGGCTGTCGCCACCGGCCTGCGCGGTGCCGGACGGGCACAAGTCCTACAGCGGTGAGACCCGTTTCCCGCTGCTCGGGCAGAACCTGCACCGCTACTTCTTCTACGCCGCCGCGATCATCTCGCTGATCAACACCTGGGACGCGATCTACGCCTTCCACTCCCCGAAGGGCTTCGGCTTCGGGCTCGGCAACGTGATCCTGCTGGTCAACGTGGTGATGCTGTGGGCGTACACCGCCTCCTGCCACTCCTGCCGGCACATCATCGGCGGCCGGCTGAAGCACTTCTCCAAGCACCCGATGCGGTACAAGGCCTGGAGCGGGGTGTCCTGGCTGAACGTCCGGCACATGCAGCTCGCCTGGATCACGCTCGGCACGCTGGCGCTCACCGACTTCTACGTCATGGCGATCGCCGCCGGCTGGTTCAACGACCTGCGGTTCATCAACTGAAGGCCCGGGACATGACTGAGACGCGAATCGAACGACACCACTACGACGTCGTCGTCATCGGGGCCGGCGGCGCCGGCCTGCGGGCGGCGATCGAGGCCCGGCTGGCCGGCAAGAAGACCGCGATCATCTCGAAGTCGCTCTTCGGCAAGGCGCACACCGTGATGGCCGAGGGCGGCGCGGCCGCCGCCATGGGCAACGTGAACGCCCGGGACAACTGGCAGGTGCACTTCCGCGACACCATGCGCGGCGGCAAGTTCCTGAACAACTTCCGGATGGCCGAGCTGCACGCCAAGGAGTCGCCGCAGCGGATCTGGGAGCTGGAGACCTACGGTGCGCTCTTCGACCGCACCAAGGACGGCAAGATCTCGCAGCGGAACTTCGGCGGTCACGAGTACCCGCGGCTGGCGCACGTCGGCGACCGGACCGGCCTGGAGCTGATCCGTACCCTCCAGCAGAAGATCGTCTCGCTCCAGCAGGAGGACAAGCGGGACCACGGCAGCTACGACGCCCGGATCAAGGTCTTCGCCGAGACCACGATCACCGAGCTGCTGCTCGACGGCGACCGGGTGGCCGGCGCGTTCGGCTACTACCGGGAGTCCGGGGAGTTCGTCCTCTTCGAGGCCCCGGCGGTGGTCCTGGCGACCGGCGGCGTCGGCCGCTCCTACAAGGTCACCTCGAACTCCTGGGAGTACACCGGGGACGGTCACGCGCTGGCGCTGCGCGCCGGGGCGACGCTGATCAACATGGAGTTCCTCCAGTTCCACCCGACCGGCATGGTCTGGCCGCCCTCGGTGAAGGGCATCCTGGTCACCGAGTCGGTGCGCGGCGACGGCGGCGTGCTGAAGAACTCCGACGGCAAGCGGTTCATGTTCGACTACGTCCCCGACGTGTTCCGCAAGCAGTACGCGGACAACGAGGCGGAGGCGGACCGCTGGTACAAGGACCCGGACAACAACCGGCGTCCGCCGGAGCTGCTCCCCCGCGACGAGGTCGCCCGGGCGATCAACAGCGAGGTCAAGGCCGGTCGGGGTACGCCGGCCGGCGGCGTCTACCTGGACATCGCCTCCCGGCTGCCGGCCGAGGAGATCCGTCGTCGCCTGCCGTCGATGTACCACCAGTTCAAGGAGCTGGCCGACGTCGACATCACCAAGGAGCCGATGGAGGTCGGGCCGACCTGCCACTACGTGATGGGCGGCGTCGAGGTGGACCCGGACTCCGGGGCCGCGTACGGCACCGTGCGCGGGCTCTTCGCCGCCGGTGAGGTCTCCGGTGGCATGCACGGCTCGAACCGGCTCGGCGGCAACTCCCTGTCGGACCTGCTGGTCTTCGGCAAGCGGGCGGGCGGGCACGCCGCCTCGTACGCCGATCAGGTCACCGCGCGCCCGAAGGTGGCGGTGGGCGCGGTGGAGGCCGCGGTGGAGACGGCGCTGGCGCCGTTGCAGCGGGACACCGGGGAGAACCCGTACAAGCTCCAGCAGGACCTCCAGGCGGTGATGGGGGATCTGGTCGGCATCATCCGCCGACAAAGCGAGCTCGAGGACGCCTTGAGCAGGCTGGCCGAGCTGCGGGAGCGGGTGGCGAAGGTGAGCGCGGCCGGCGGGCGGCGCTACAACCCGGGCTGGCACCTGGCGCTGGACCTGCGCAACATGCTGGTGGTCTCGGAGTGCACGGCGAAGGCCGCACTGGAACGGCAGGAGTCGCGCGGCGGGCACACCCGGGAGGACCACCCGGGGATGGACCCGAAGTGGCGGCGGGTGAACCTGGTCTGCTCGCTGGACGGCGACGCGGTCCGCCTGGAGCGCAAGCCGCTGCCCCGGATGCGGGCGGAGCTGATCCGGCTCTTCGACCGCGCGGAACTCTCCAAGTACCTGACCGACGAGGAGCTCGCCGAGTTCGACGCCCTCGCTGAGGAGGCGGGCAACTGATGGGAAGCAAGAGGCAGTTCCGCATCTGGCGGGGCGACGAGACCGGCGGCGACCTCCAGGACTACGCGGTCGAGGTGAACGAGGGCGAGGTCGTCCTCGACGTCATCCACCGCCTCCAGGCCACCGACGCGCCGGACCTGGCGTGCCGGTGGAACTGCAAGGCCGGCAAGTGCGGCTCCTGCTCCATGGAGATCAACGGCAAGCCGCGGCTGAGCTGCATGACCCGGATGTCGACGTTCGAGGAGGACGAGACCGTCACGGTCACGCCGCTGCGGACCTTCCCGGTCATCCGGGACCTGGTCACCGACGTCTCGTTCAACTACGAGAAGGCGCGGGAGACCCCGGCGTTCGCGCCGCCGGCCGACGTGGCGCCGGGCGACTACCGGATGCAGCAGGTGGACGTCGAGCGCTCGCAGGAGTTCCGCAAGTGCATCGAGTGCTTCCTGTGCCAGAACGTCTGCCACGTGATCCGCGACCACGAGGAGAACAAGCCGGCGTTCTCCGGTCCCCGGTTCTTCATCCGGGCCGCCGAGCTGGACATGCACCCGCTCGACGCGAAGACCGACCGCAAGGAGTACGCGCAGGCCGAGATGGGCCTGGGCTTCTGCAACATCACCAAGTGCTGCACCGAGGTCTGCCCCGAGCACATCAAGATCACCGACAACGGGATCATCCCCATGAAGGAACGGGTCGTCGACCGCAGGTACGATCCCCTTGTGTGGCTTGGTAGCAAGATCTTCCGGAGGGGTCAGGTGCCTCAGACCAGCGTGACCAGCGGGCATTCCAGCGGCGCCGTGACCGCCAGCGCCGGCCGGGGCGGTGTGCACTCGCACGCCGGCGGCTCGCACGACGCGGTGGCCGAGCGGCAGGCGCAGCAGGGCGTCAACTGGCACCGCGAGGTGCCGCACCCGACGGCCCCGGCGGTGGACGACAACGGCAAGCTGCCGCTGACCGAACTGACCTTCGACCGGGCCGCCGCGCCGTCGCCGTTCGGCGACGACGTGACGTTCCCGCTGCCGCCGGAGCACCTCAACTTCGCGCACCCGCAGCAGGACGAGCCGAAGCACTGAGCGACACCCGAACGACGACGGGGGCCGCGGCGACAGCCGCCGGCCCCCGTCCCCTTTTCGACCCGGTGTCCGGTTATCCGGTCGCGTCGTCGGCGAGCAGCGGGCGCAGCGCCACGACGACCGGTTCGTCGGCCGGCAGCCAGTGGACGCTGTCCAGCTCGGCGGCGGAGAGCCAGCGCAGCTCCGAGTGTTCGAGGGCCTGCGGCTGGTCACCGTGGAGCAGGCGGGCCGCGTACACCCGGAGGACGGAACGGCCGTGGGCCATCCGGACGTCCCGGCCGACCCTCGCCCCGATCTCCACGCGTACGCCGAGTTCCTCGGCGCATTCGCGGACCAGCGCGGCGACCTCGCCCTCGCCCGGCTCGACCTTCCCACCAGGGAATTCCCACCGCCCGGCCACCTCGGGCGGGGCGGAGCGGGCGCAGGCCAGCACCCGGCCGTCCACGATGATGGCCGCCCCGACGACGACCTTCGGCTCCCGCCGCTCGGTCTGTCCGTTACCGCTTGTCCATTCGGTCCGCACGGGCGTCCAGCGTGCCAGATCAATCGGCGGTTCGGGTAGCTGAGGCCGACGTCAGTCCAACAGAACCCGGAAGTGTGGGCGTGGACACACCATCCGCGCGGGGACAGACTAGAGGGCGTCGACGAGGACACGGGATGGCGACGATTTGGCCACAAGCCGGCAACGACGCCTGGGAGGTGCGGTGATGCGCGTGCTGTTCAACAGCCGCTCGAAGCACGACTACCTCAGCGACGCACTGACCCTGCTGTCCGGCTGGACCCGCGAGGGCGAACAGATCCGCCGGATCCTCGTGCTGGACGACACCCAGCACGCCGCGCTGACCGAGCGGGTGGCGGTGGTCGCCGACGCGCTGCGGCTGCGACCCGAGATCAGCCGGCGCGCCGACCGTACCCAGATCCGGCTGGGCCACGACGACGGCGAACCGCTGACCGAGGGCGAGGTGCTGCTGGCCGCGCGGATCGAGGACGCGGTCCGCGCCGTCACCGGACGCTGAGCCCGCTGGCGCGTCCCGCCTACCGTCGGGTGCATGGCCAAGCCCCCGTACGACCGTAGGGACCAGTTCCAGCAGATCCAGAGCGGCCTGCTGCCCAACGAGCAGATCGTCGCGGTCTACGACGCGATCGGCACCGGCACCGGCTTCATCGGGCTGACCGACCGGCGCGTGATCATCCAGGACCGCTCGTTCGTCGGTAAGAAGTACGCCATCACCAGCATCCCGTACGCCAAGGTGACCAGCGTCAGCGTGGTGAGCAACAAGTCCTGGGGCGGCGAGTTCTTCTCGACCGGGGCGATCGCCATCCACGTGGGCACGCAGACCTACGAGGTCGAGTTCCGGGGCGCGCAGAAGGCCCACCACGTGCACAACGTCATCCTGCACCACATCTCCTGACCGGGTCACCGCCGGTAGGGTCCGACGTCATGATCGACCCACGGCTCATCGCGCTCTACGACGTCGAGAACCCCTGGGGGCGCGACGACGACTTCTTCCTCCGACTCGCCGGGCAGACCCCGGCGGCCCGGGTGCTGGACCTGGGCTGCGGCACCGGTCGGCTGACCGTGGCCCTCGCCGCGGCCGGACACCGGGTCACCGGGGTGGAGCCGCAGCGCGCCGCCCTCGACGCCGCCCGCGCCAGGCCCGGCGCGGACCGGGTCACCTGGCTCGAGGGCACCGCCGCCGACCTGCCCACCGGCGGGTACGACCTGGCCCTGGCGACCAGCCACGTCGCGCAGGAGATCCGGGACGACGCCGACTGGGCGCGGACCCTCACCGACCTGCGCCGGGCGCTGGTCGACGGGGGCCGGTTCGTCTTCGACTCGCGCGACCCGGCCGCCCGGCGCTGGGAGCGGTGGAACCCCGTCGACTCCCGCCGCCGGCTGGCGCTGCCCGCCGGCCCGGTGGACGCCTGGACCGAACTGACCGGGGTACGCGAGGCAGTGGTCGCCTTCCGGCACCACTACGTCCTGCCCGACGGGGCGGAGCTGACCAGTCCCGGAGCGCTGCGCTTCCGCACGGAGGCGGAACTGCGGGCGGCCCTCGCCGACGCCGGGTTCACCGTCGAGCGGATCTGCGGCGGCTGGGCCGGTGAACCGGTCGGCACCGGCGGGGACGGGGAGCTGATCGTCGTCGCCCGGGCAGCCTGACCGCGCCCGCCCGGCGATAATCGGCGGCGTGCGGGGAATGGTCGAGGCGGTCGGGCAGTGGTGCGGGCGACGCCGGCGGCTGCTGCGCCGCGTACTCCTGACAGGGGTGGTCGGCGGGCTGCTGCTGGCGGGCGCGACCGTGGGCAGCGCGACGTGGGTCCGGGCCGGCGCGGCCGGCCACCTCTACCCGGAGGCCGAGGTGCCGTCGGCGCCCGTCGCCCTGGTGCTCGGCACGAAGGTGGGGCCGGACGGCGAGCCGTCCCCGTTCCTCGCCGCCCGGCTGGAGATCGCCCGGCGGCTGCTCGCCGCCGGCAAGGTCCGCGCGATCCTGGTCTCCGGCGACAACATGCACCACGACTACAACGAGCCGGACGCGATGCGGCGCTGGCTGGTCGAGCGGGGCGTGCCGGCCCGGCAGGTGGTGCTCGACTACGCCGGCTTCGACACGTACGACTCGTGTGCCCGGGCGAAGCGGATCTTCGGGGTGGACCGGGCCACCGTGGTGACCCAGTCCTTCCACCTGCCCCGGGCCGTGTCGCTCTGCCGGCACCTGGGCATCGACGCGAACGGGGTGGGCGACGACAGCGCCCGCCGGTACGGCCGCTGGCGGATCAGCGCCGCCCGGGAGTACGGCGCCTGCGTGAAGGCCGCGCTGGACCTGCTCTCCGGGCGCGACCCGGCGCAGCTCGGCCGGCACGAGACCGGCGTGGAGGACGCCCTGCGGCAGGGCTGAGCGGACCCGGGCGTCACCGGGTCACCCGCCGGGCGCAGGGCCCGTGGTGGTCGGCCCGCAGCAGGCAGCGCCTACCTCCGGGCAGCCGCAGGTCACAGAAGACCCGATGGCGTACGCCTTGCTCGTCCTCGGCCGACACGGTGGTCTCCCCCGGATCGGCCGTCGACAACACGCCGGCCCAGCGGGCCACCACCCGGGCCAGGCGTACGGCACCGGTGAGGTCTGCGGCGGCGACCGGCAGGTGGATGACGAAACGTTCCCGCTCGGCGGTCACCGGTACCGTCCGGCGTTCTGCCGCTGCTGGGCCTGCTCGGACTGCCAGCGGCGCAACGCGTCCCTGATCCGCGCCGTCTCCCGCCGGCTCTCCCCCGGCGCCCGGTACGCGGAGGCCAGGTCGTCGGCCACCCGGTCCAGGAACTCCGTCACCTCCGCCGGGTCCAGTCCGCGCCGTCCCAGCCGGGTCGCGCGGAACCGTCGCCCGCGCACCTGGCCCGGTGACAGCGGGGTGTACGTCGAGGAGCGGTAGCACGTCGACGGGAAGCGTCGCGGCCGCTCGTTTCGGCGCAGTCCCCGTAGCAACGCTCGCACGGTGGTCCCACCCCTTTCGCGTCAGGTCCGGAAGGGGTGGCCGAGCCCGCCCGCCGCGCACGGGCCGACCACCCAGCCCCACCACCGCAGCTCCGATCAGCAGTACGACAGCAGGGCCGATCACCAGTCGGCATGTTCGAGCGTTTCCACCCGACCACCTTCTGTCACTGCGGTCAGGGGCTCAGGGGCACAACCACCCTTGCCCATAGGGGAACAAGGCTCTGCCCATGACCATCGATCCGCACTCGCACACGCCGGTCTACGTGCAACTCGCCAACCTGCTCCGAGAGCAGATCGAGACGGGAGAACTGCGGCCCGGGTCGGCACTTCCCAGCGAGGCACGGCTCACCCAGGAACACGGAGTCGGCCGGGAGGCCGTCCGAATGGCAGTCGCGCTGCTCCGCTCCGAGGGCCTCGTCAAGACCGTGCGCGGACACGGCAGCTACATCCGACAGACGCCGGAGCGGCGTCAGGTCGAGTTGGTGCCGGGCGCGTCGGTCGTCGCCCGGATGCCGAGTGGCAAGGAGCGCCGGGCGATGCAACTCGACGAGGGCGTACCGGTGCTCGAGGTCCGCGACCCGCGCGGCGGCGTCGAGGTCCTGGCCGCCGACGAGGTCGAGTTGACCCGCCCCGCCTGATCCCGCCACAGCTTCGGGTGCATCTGTCGTCGCCGGGGGCGACAACAGATGCGCCCAGAGACGGTGCCGGCTACCGGCCGGGCGAGCGGTGCACGCCCCACGCCGCGGTCGCCCACGAGCCGCCCCAGAGCTAGGTGGGCACGACCGACCTCGTCGCCCGCGGGAGGCGGACCTGGCCGTCGCCGGGCCGGTGCTACCGGAGCGCCCGAGCGCTGAGTACGCCGACTCAGGCGCCCCCGACCCGCCCCCGTGAGGCTGGTCGGCATGACGACCCCATGATGGTCCTGTTGCTGGTGGGGGCGGGCGGACCGGCGCTGATCGCACTGGTCGCGTACGGGTTGGGACGGGCCCGCACGGCCGTTGCCCTCCTGGTCCTGGCCGTGGTGCTCGGTGTGCCCGCGCTGCCGTCGGCCGCCCGGGCGTACCGGGAGTCGACACCGCCGCCCGCCCCGGGGACGCCGGTGCTCGGGTGCCACGAGCGCAGCGGCGGCGACACCCGCTGCCCGGGCGGCTGAGCGCCGTCTCCCATGGGCCACCGTCCTACCGGTGGGTGATACTTCCTTGCCCCCGATCGGGCAGGGACGAGGAGCAGCCGCATGACGCCGCAGACCACCGACGAGCCCGACGCGGTCGCCCGGGCAGCCGAACTGGCTCGGGCCGAGCAGTTCGCGCCGGCGGTCGCGCTCCTGCGCGAGCACCTGGCGGCAGATCCGGCCGACAACGTGGCCTGGCGCCGCCTCGCCGGCGCCCTGATCGGGCTCGGTCGCCACGCCCTCGCCGTCGAGGCGGCGGGCCGGGCGATCGACCTCGATCCCACCGACGTCGCGGCCCACCGGCACAGGGCGCTGGCCCGTCTCCTGCTCGACAGACCCGAGGACTCGTACGCGGACGCGCAGCACGCGGTGCGGCTCGCGCCGGACGACCCGGAGGCGCTCAGCCTGCTCGCGTGGAGCGTGCTCCGGGTCGACCGCGACCCCACCCGGTTCCGGGAGTTGGTCCAGCAGGCCCTCCGGGCGAATCCGGACAGCCCTCCGGCGAACAGGGCGGTCCGGCACCACCGGAGGATGCGCCGCTGGGCCGTCGCCTCCGGCGTGCTGCTGGCGGCCCTGCCCGGCGGGGGCGTGCCGCTCCTGCGCTGGTGGGCGGCCGGCGACGGGTCGACCGACGACCGGTCCGTGGTCGTCCTCCTGGTCGTAACCGTCGGCTGCCTCCTGTTCGGCGTGTCGGGGGCCCGCGCGTTTCCGCTGCTCACCTGGGCCCAGAGCGGGCCGGCGGCGGGTGTCGCCGGGCTCCTCGCGGCAGCCGCCGGCTACGCGGCCGTGCACGGCGTCCCCACCGCAGTGGCGGCCGGAACGGCCGCGATCGTCGTCGCGGTGCTCTTCTGGCTCGTCCTGTTCCGTCGCCGCGCCCGGTAGGCGGCCGATGGCGCGGGTGCTGATCACCGGGATGTCCGGGGCGGGCAAGACGACGCTGCTGCGCGCGTTGGCCGGCCGCGGCTACCGGACCGTGGACACCGACTACGACGGCTGGACCACGGCCGACGGCCGGTGGGACGAGCCCCGGATGGCCGCGCTGCTGGCGGGACGGGGCCCGCTCGCCGTCTCCGGGACGGTGGAGAACCAGGGCCGGTTCTACCACCGCTTCGACCAGGTCGTGCTGCTGAGCGCCCCGATCGACGTCCTGCTCGACCGGGTCCGCGACCGCACCGACAACCCGTACGGCGGGACGGCCGGGCAGCGGGCGGAGATCCGGCGGTACACCCGTGAGGTCGAGCCGCTGTTGCGTCGCGGGGCGACCGTCGAGCTCGACGGCACCCGGCCGGTCGAGGCGCTCGCGGACGAGGTGGCGGCGCTGCTCGACGGGGTACGCGCCCAGCTCCGCCGGGCCCGTCCGCCGGCCGGGGAACCGGGGACGGGCAGCTGACGGCGGGACGGGTCAGCAGCAGTTCGCGGCCGCTGCGGCGGTGGCGGGCTGCGCCTCGCCGGCGGGGGTGCAGCAGGCGCTCTCGGTGGCCTTGGCCAGCTGCGGGGAGTCGGCCTTGACGGTGTAGACCTCCCAGGGCTCGTCGCCGGGGCCGCGCACCCAGACCTTGTCCTGGAGGGCGTAGCAGCACTCGGTGTCGTTCTCCTCCAAGGTGATCAGGCCGGACTCGGTGAGGCGCCGGGTGGCGGCGGTGACCTCGTCGGTGCTGGCCACCTCGACGCCGAGGTGGTCCAGGACGGTGGGCTGCTCGGCCTCGCCTTCGAGCAGGACGAGCTTGAGCGGCGGGTTCTGGACGGCGAAGTTCGCGTAGCCGGGGCGGCGCTTGGCCGGCTCGACGCCGAAGAGCTTGGTGTAGAAGGCCACGGAGCCTTCGAGGTCGGACACCCGCAGGGCGAGCTGGACACGGGACTGCTGGGCCATCGCTGCCATCCTTGTCTAGAAGTTCTTCGAAGCAGTCCCTACGTTGCACCCTGCTTCGAGATCTGTCAACCTAGAGAAATGTCGAAACAAGCGCTGCCGGTGGTGGACCTGACCGCGGTCGCCTGCTGCTCGCCGATCGCGGCCCGGCCGCTGGCCCCCGAGCAGGCCGCGGTGGTCGCACCCATGTTCAAGGCCCTGGGCGACCCGGTCCGGCTGCGGCTGATGTCGATGATCGCCTCGGTGCCGGAGATCTGCGTCTGCGACCTGACCCCGGCGTTCGACCTCTCCGGGCCGACCATCTCGCACCACCTGAAGCTGCTCCGCGAGGCCGGCCTGGTCGACTCCGAGCGACGCGGCACCTGGGTCTGGTACCGGGTCAGGCCCGACGCGTTCCGGCAGCTCGGCGCGCTGCTGGAGATCTCGGCCACCGGCGGCGGCGCGTGAGCCTCACCCTCGCCCGGCGCGCCTCGGCGGAGTTCGCCGGCACCGCCCTGCTCGTCGCCGCCGTGGTCGGCAGCGGGATCGCCGCCGCCCGGCTCTCCCCCACCGACGTCGGGCTGCAACTGCTGGAGAACGCGATCGCCACCGCCCTCGCCCTGGGCGCGCTGATCCTCACCTTCGGCCCGGTCTCCGGCGCGCACTTCAACCCGGTCGTCTCCGCCGTCGACTGGTGGCTCGGCCGGCGCGCCGGCACCGGCCTGACCGCCCGGGACCTCGCCGCCTACGTCGTCGCCCAGACCGCCGGCGCGATCGTCGGGGCGGTGCTGGCCGACCTGATGTTCGGGCTGCCGGCCGTCGCCTGGTCGGGCACCGACCGCACCGGCGGTCAGCTGTGGCTGGCCGAGGTGGTCGCCACGGCCGGCCTGGTCCTGCTGGTCTTCGCCCTCGCCCGCTCCGGCCGCACCTCCGCCGCGCCGGCCGCGGTCGGCGCGTACATCGGGGCCGCCTACTGGTTCACCTCGTCGACCTCGTTCGCCAATCCCGCCGTCACCGTCGGCCGGGCATTCACCGACACCTTCGCCGGCATCGCCCCGGCCTCCGTGCCCGGCTTCGTGGCCGCCCAACTCGTCGGCGGCGTGGTCGCGATCGCCGCCCTCGCCGCCTGGTACCCGGACGCCGCCCGGACGGCGGACGCCGTGGTCGTACCCCATCTCACCCCGGAGACCGACACCCGATGAGCAAGCCCAGCGTCCTCTTCGTCTGCGTACACAACGCCGGTCGCTCCCAGATGGCCGCCGGCTGGCTGCGCCACCTCGGCGGCGACTCCGTCGAGGTCCGCTCCGCCGGCAGCGCGCCCGCCGACCGGATCAACCCGGTGGCCGTCGAGGCGATGCGGGAGGTGGGCATCGACATCACCGGCCGGACGCCGGCCAAGCTCACCTGGGACACGGCCGAGGCCAGCGACGTCATCGTCACCATGGGCTGCGGCGACGCCTGCCCGGTCTTCCCCGGCAAGCGCTACGAGGACTGGCAGCTCACCGACCCCGCCGGCCAGTCCCTGGACGTCGTCCGGCAGGTGCGCGACGAGATCCGCGCCCGGGTCGCGCAGCTCCTCGCCGAGCTGCCCGGAACCGACGACGTCAGGGGCTGAGCGGGAAGAGGTCCACGCCGCTGACCACCGGGCACCCGAACAGCTCGGTGAGCACGGTCCGCTGGTGCGGCGTGAGCGGGTTCAGGAACACCGCGACCCCGACCTCGGCGGCCCGGCACGCCCGCGCGACCTCACCTGCCTTGCCGGGGCTGAGCAGGGTCCGCCGGGAGAACGGCTCGGCCATCCGGGCCGCTCCGCCCGCCGAGACGCCACGCCGCTGGACGTGCCGGCTCACCACCCGCCCGCCCTGGGCCCGCACGGCGGCCGCCAGCAGGTCGAGCTTCGCGCCGTACTCGCGGTCCTTCCCGGGGAACAGGCCCACGAGCGCCACGTCGACGCCGGCCAGCGCGGTGGCCAGCGGCCGGACAGGATACTGCCGCACGGGGCCATGGTGCCAGACCCGGTGCGCGCCCGGCTCGACCACGGGCCGCGCACCGGACACGGCGAGGGGCCGGATCCGAAGACCCGACCCCTCGCCGCGAGCCTGCTGTCCGGACCGGCCACGTCGGGCGGTCGGGAAACCGGGCGCTACACGTTGAAGCGGAACTCCACCACGTCGCCGTCCTGCATGACGTACTCCTTGCCCTCGATCCGGACCTTGCCGGCGGCCTTCGCCGCCGCCATCGATCCGGCCGCGACCAGGTCGGCGTAGGAGACCACCTCGGCCTTGATGAAGCCACGCTGGAAGTCGCTGTGAATGACCCCGGCGGCCTCCGGCGCGGTCGCCCCGACCGGGACGGTCCAGGCCCGCGCCTCCTTGGGGCCGGCCGTCAGGTACGTCTGGAGCCCGAGGGTACGGAAGCCGACGCGGACGAGCTGGTCCAGACCCGGCTCCGACTGGCCGATCGACTCCAGCAGCTCGCGGGCCTCCTCCTCGGGCAGGTCCACCAGCTCGGACTCGATCTTGGCGTCCATGAAGACCGCCTCGGCCGGCGCGACCAGGGCGCGCAGCTCGTCGAGGAACTCGGCGTTGCCCAGCTCGGCCTCGTCGACGTTGAAGACGTAGAGGAACGGCTTGGTGGTGAGCAGGTGCAGCTCGCGCAGGTGCTCCAGCTCGATCTTGGCGGCGGCGGCGCCCGCGTACAGGGTGGTGCCGCCGTCCAGGACCTCGACGGCCTGCTTGGCGGCCGTCACGGCGGCGGCCCGGTCCTTGCGGAGCTTGGCCTCCTTCTCCAGCCGGGGCAGCGCCTTCTCCAGGGTCTGGAGGTCGGCCAGGATCAGCTCGGTGTTGATCGTCTCGATGTCGTCGGCCGGGGAGACCTTGCCGTCGACGTGCACCACGTTCGGGTCGGAGAAGGCGCGCACCACCTGGCAGATCGCCGAGGCGTCCCGGATGTTGGCCAGGAACGCGTTGCCCCGGCCCTGCCCCTTGGAGGCGCCCCGGACCAGGCCGGCGATGTCGACGAAGGAGACCGGCGCCGGCAGGACCTTCTGGGAGCTGAAGATCTCGGCGAGCTTGGTCAGCCGCTCGTCGGGGAGCCCGACCACGCCGACGTTCGGCTCGATGGTGGCGAACGGATAGTTCGCGGCGAGCACGTCGTTCTTGGTCAGCGCGTTGAACAGGGTGCTCTTGCCCACGTTGGGCAGGCCGACGATGCCGATGGTGAGACTCACGACGAGCCAGCTTACGCGCTGGGCCGCCGGCACCGGGCAGGCAGGGCGGCCGGGCGCGGAAAAGGGACGGCGGTCACCGGGCGTCCGTTGCTAGCGTGCGGCGGTGACCGACCGACTGCCCGAGCTGTACGTCGCCGTGGACGTGGAGGCGGACGGGCCGATCCCCGGGCCGTACAGCATGATCTCACTGGGCATGGCCGTGACCGGTCGCCCCGACCTGACCTTCTACACCGAGCTGCGCCCGATCTCCGACGAGTACGTGCCTGCCGCGCTGGCCGTCTCCGGGCTGGACCGGGACCGGCTGCTGCGCGAGGCCCCCACCGCCGAGGAGGCGATGCGGGCCGCCGCGACCTGGGTGAACGGGCTGCGCCGGATCGGCCGGCCGGTGTTCCTGGCCGCCCCGGCGGTCTGGGACGGCATGTTCGTGCACTGGTACTTCGTCCGGTTCCTCGGGCACAGCCCGTTCGGCGCCACCGGTTCCGGCGTCGACCTGCGCAGCTACTGGATGGGGCTGACCGGCGTCGAGTGGCGGGACACCCGCAAGGGCACGATCAAGCACCGGCTCGACCTGACCGACCTGCCGCACACCCACCACGCCGGGGAGGACGCGGCCGAGCTGGCCCAGGTCTTCGCGGCGGTCCGCCGCCGGCCGGCTCAGCCGGACTGAGCGGTCAACAGCCGGGGCTCGATCCGGGTCTCCCGGGCAGCGCCGTCCTCGGCCCGGCTGACCTCGTACGCGGCCACCCCCGGCCGGTCGGCGACCGCCTCGGCCAGCCGGGTGCCCCGGTAGACCAGCCCCACGCCGTCGTCGGTGCAGTGGCTGGTCGGCAGCGTGCCCTCGGCCACCAGCCGGTGCATCAGCGGTCGGCGCTGCGCCTCGCTGTCGTAGTGCACCCCGTTGCCGTACGGCAGCCAGCCCAGCGCCTCGGTGAACGGCCGCAGGGTCGGGCCGTAGCTGTCGGTGGCCCCGCCCAGGTGCCAGCAGATCGAACCGGCGGAGACCCCGCCCAGCACCACGCCGGCCTGCCAGCACTCGTGCAGGATCTCCGGCAGGCCGTGCACCCGCCACACCGCGCAGAGATTGGCGACGCTGCCGCCGCCGACCCAGATCACGTCCTGGGCGAGCAGGTGGGCGCGGATGTCGTCGACGTTCGGCATCGGGAAGAGCGCCAGGTGGGAGGCGCGGTACCGGGTGCCGGCGAAGGCGCCGTGGAAGATCGTCAGCGAGGTGGGCTGGTCGCCGGCGGCCTGGTTGAGGTAGCAGATCCGCGGCGCGTCACCGGCCTGCGCCAGCTCCGCCATCAGGTCGAAGACCGGCCCGGGCTGGGCGTCCCACGGACCGCGACGGCGGCTGCTGAAACCCATGCTGGTGGCGACGATGGTCGGTTCGCTGGCGGGCATGCGTCATCCCCTTCGGTCGGCGGCGGTCCCGATCATCATGCCCGGCGTGGCCGGCCCACCCGGCCCGGTCCCTCGACCCCGTCCGGGCCGGCCGTCTCCGGACCCGGCCGGTCCGGGCCGGAGCTGTCCGGGCCCGGCTGGTCCGGGGTGTCGGCCTCGGCCGCGGCCAGCAGGGCGCGGAGCAGGTCGCCCAGTCGTCGCTGGTCGTCGGCGGGCAGCGCGTCGAGGATGCGGCGCTGGACCGCGAGCCCGGCCTCGACCGACTCCTCGACCACCCGCAGCCCCGCCGGGGTCAGGCTGACCCGCAGCGCCCGTCGGTCCGCCGGGTCGGGCGCGCGGCGGACCAGCCCGGACCGTTCCAGCCGGTCGAGCCGCCCGGTCATCCCGCCGGAGGTGAGCATCAGGGTGGCGGAGAGCGCCTTCGGGGCCAGCGTGTACGGCGCGCCGGAGCGGCGCAGCGCCGCCAGCACGTCGAACTCGCCCCGGCCGATCCCCCAGCCCGCGTAGACCCGCTCCTGGCGGTCGCCGACCAGCCGCGCGAGCCGGTAGATCCGCCCGAAGACGGCCATCGGCTCGGGGCGCAGGCCGGCGCGCTCCCGACGCCACTGCTCGACGATCGCGTCGACCTCGTCCGCTGCCACGCCCGGATTGTGCCGCACCTCGCACTTCCCTTCTTCCTCGACACTGATTAGCTTAGCGCTAAGCTACTTAGCATCGAGAAAAGAGGCGTCATGCCGCGTCACTGGACGGACGTCCTGCCCACCGCCGCCGCCCCGGCCACCTGGGGCACGACCTACCTGGTCACCGCCGAGCTGCTGCCCGCCGACCGGCCGCTCTGGTCCGGGGCGCTGCGCGCCCTGCCCGCCGGGCTGGTGCTGCTCGCCGTCACCCGCCGCCGGCCCACCGGCCAGTGGTGGTGGCGCTCGGTCACGCTCGGCGCGCTCAACATCGGCGCCTTCTTCCCGCTGCTCTTCGTCGCCGCGTACCGGCTGCCCGGCGGCACGGCGGCGGTGCTCGGCGCGGCCCAGCCACTGCTGGTCGCGGCGCTCGGCGTGGCCCTGCTCGGCGAGCGGCCCGGTCGGCTGCCGCTGCTCGCCGCGCTCACCGCGCCGCTGGGCGTCGCGCTGGTGGTGCTGCGCCCCGACGCCGGCCTCGACCCGCTGGGGGTGGCCGCGGGCCTCGCCGGCACCGCCGCCATGGCCGCCGGACTGGTGCTCACCCGGCGCTGGGGACGGCCGGCCGGTGTCGGCATCCTCGCCGCGACCAGCTGGCAGCTCGTCGCGGGCGGCCTGCTGATCCTGCCGGTCGCCGCCGCCGTCGAGGGCGCACCGCCCGCGCTCGACACCCCGGCCCTGCTCGGGTACGCCTGGCTCGGGCTGGTGGGCACCGCGCTCGCGTACGTGCTCTGGTTCCGGGGCGCGGCCCGGCTGCCGGCGACCCGGGTGTCGGTGCTCGGCGCGCTCAGCCCGCTGACCGCCGCCGCGCTCGGCTGGCTGGCGCTCGACCAGGCGCTCGGTCCGGTCCAGCTCGCCGGGTTCGCCATCGCGGTCGGCGCGATGGTGCTCGGCCAGGCCGGCCGGCCCGGTCAGCCGGCGAGCAGCCGGGGGAACTCGACCGGCCCGTCGTCCCCCTCGGACAGCGCGCCCGCCGGCAGCTCGGCGGCGGCGGCCCGGGGCAGCACGAACCGGTGCGCCGCCGCAGGACCGGCCGCATACGACTGGTCGAGCAGCCAGCGCACCTCGTCCACCGTCCAGCCCAGCCCGGCCCGGCCGGCGATCTCCCGGACCAGCCGGACCCCGACCCGGGTGTCGTCGTCGTAGAAGCGCATGCACCAGTGGTGCGCCCACATGCCCAGGGCGCGCAGCCCCGCCGGGTCGAGCGAGCCGGCCAGCCGGCCACAGGCGGTCTCGGCGAAGGCCCGCCCCGGGTCGTCGGCACGGTCCCGCTCGATCGCGCCGTACGCGGCCGGCGCCACCACCCGCATCCGGTCGTAGAAGCTCTGCACCACCGCGCGGTCCAGCCGGATCCGCCCCGACCGCATCAGCGGGCACCCCGCCCGGCCACGCTCGCCATCTCCCCGCACCCTTTTCCCTGAGTTGGTGGCGGGGACGGTACCGACCACTACCGACACTTTTCCGCGCCGAGATCCCTTGCCCCACCACGGATCCCGCCCCCCACCTGCACCGACACCAAGCCCCAACCCCACCCCGCCTCACCCCACCCACCCACCCCGACCCGCCCTGGTGATCATGAAGTTGTCGCCTCCGGAACGCCGCCCCTTCCTCGGCGACAACTTCATGATCACGCACCTCGGGCGGGGCGGACCCGGGGTGCGGTACGGCCAGGTCCGAATCCCGCCAGCCGGGGGCGTGAGCTGCGAGGCAGTATCGATGGCGTGGAGTTGGACTTCGAACGGTGCTATCGGGCCGTGGACAGCCGCGACCAGCGTTTCGACGGCTGGTTCTACACCGGCGTGACCTCGACCGGCATCTACTGCCGGCCGTCCTGTCCGGCGATGACGCCGAAGCGGCAGAACGTCCGGTTCTTCCCGTCGGCCGCCGCCGCGCAGGGAGCCGGGCTGCGGGCCTGTCGGCGCTGCCGGCCGGACGCCGCCCCCGGCTCACCCCAGTGGGACGTGCGGGCGGACGTGGTGGGGCGGGCGATGCGGCTGATCGCGGACGGGGTGGTGGACCGGGACGGGGTGCCGGGGCTGGCCGCCCGGCTCGGCTACACGGAACGGCACCTGCACCGGATGCTGCACGCCGAGCTGGGGGCCGGGCCGCTCGCGCTGGCCCGGGCGCAGCGCGCGCAGACCGCCCGGATCCTCATCGAGACCACCGGCCTGGGCATGGCGGAGATCGCGTTCGCCGCCGGCTTCGGCAGCGTCCGGCAGTTCAACGAGACGCTGCGCGAGGTGTACGCGGCGACTCCGTCGGAGCTGCGGGTGACCCGGGGCGGCCGGCCCGCGCCGGGCGGGGCGGGCACCATCTCGCTGCGGCTGGCGTACCGGCCGCCGTTGCACGGGGCGGCACTGCTCGACTTCCTCGCCCTGCGGGCGCTGCCCGACGTGGAGGAGGTGCGCGACGGGACGTACCACCGGGGGTTGCGACTGCCGCACGGCACCGGCACGGCCGCGCTGACGCCGGCCGACGGGCACGTGGCGGCCACGCTGCGCCTGGCCGACCTGCGCGACCTGGCCCCGGCGGTGGCCCGCTGCCGGCGCCTGCTCGACCTGGACGCCGACCCGGTGGCGATCGACACCACCCTGGCCGAGGATCCCGCCCTGGCCGACCAGGTCCGTCGGGAGCCGGGGGTACGCCTCCCGCACGCCGTCGACGGCTTCGAAACGGCCGTCCGGGCGATCACCACCCAACAGGTCTCCCTCCGCTCCGCCCGCACCACCCTCACCCACCTGATCCGGTCCACGATCCCGGCCGGCGCGGTGGGGTTTCCCTCGGCCGAGGAGGTGCTGGGGGCCGACGACAGCGCGTTCCGGATGCCCTCGGCGCGGCGGGAGGCGCTGCGCGGGCTGGCCCGGGCGGTCGCCGAGGGGGAGCTGGACCTGGCGCCGGGCGGGGACCGGGAGGAGACGGTCCGGCGGCTGCTGGCGCTGCCCGGGATCGGGCCGTGGACCGCCGGCTACGTGGCGATGCGGGCGCTCGGCGACCCGGACGTCCTGCTCCCCACCGACCTGGGCGTACGCCGGGGCGCCGCCGCGCTCGGCCTGCCCGACGACCCGAAGCACCTCGACCGGTACGCGGACCGCTGGCGCCCCTGGCGGTCGTACGCGACCATCCGACTCTGGAGAGCGGCATGACCACACTGGACAGCACGATCATCGACACCCAGGCCGGCCCGTTCGCCGTGCTGGCCGACCCCACCGGGGCGGTCCGCGCCGCCGGCTTCACCGCCGATCCGGCCGCCCTGCTCCCGCTGATGCACCCGAGCCTGCGGGGCGACCTGCGCGAGCGGGTCGACCTGGGGCCGGTGAGCGCGGCGGTGCGGGCGTACCTGGCCGGTGACCTGGCCGCGATCGACGCGGTGCGGGTGCGGCAGCACACGGGCGGGCCCTTCATGAGCCACGCCTGGCAGGTGCTGCGCGAGGTGAAACCGGGCGACCCGGTGACGTACACCGGGTTCGCCGGGCTGGCCGGGCGGCCCGCCGCGGTACGCGCCGCCGCGGCGGCCTGCGCCCGCAACGCCGTGGCGCTCTTCGTGCCCTGCCACCGGGTGCTGCGGACCGACGGGACCCTGGGCGGCTACCGGTGGGGACTGGACGTGAAGAAGTGGCTTCTCGGGCATGAGGGACGGCTGACGGCTAGCTGACAGCCCCGGTGTCGCCCCCGGCGGCTACCGTCGGGTAGTGCCCGCGCAGAGCGACGGCGATCCGGCGGCGCGTCCCCACGGCCGCGCCCATCCGCTGCGCAACCTCTGGCGGCTGCACCCCTACCTGCGCCCGTACGCGGGTGAGTTCGCCTGGCTGCTGCTCGCCGCCCTGGCCGCCACGGCGGCGAGCCTGGCCGTACCCCTGGTGGTGCAGCGGGTGGTGGACGGGCCGGTGGCCCGGCACGACGAGGCGGGGCTGCTCCGGCTGGGCGGCCTCGCCCTGCTGCTCGGCGTCGCCGAGGCGGTGCTGATCTTCATCCGGCGGTGGACCCAGTCGTCCTCCTCGGTCGGCATGGAGGCGGCGATCCGCGCCGACCTCTACGCGCACCTGCAACGGCTGCCGGCCGGCTGTCACGACCGCTGGCAGACCGGCCAGCTGCTCTCCCGGGTCACCAGCGACCTCTCCGTGATCCGCCGGTTCCTCTCCTTCGGCCTGCTCTTCCTGGTGCTCAACCTGGTCACCTACGCGGCCGTGGTGGTGCTGCTGATCCGGCTGCACGCCGGCCTCGGGCTACTGGTGGCCGCCAGCGCCGTGCCGCTGTTCCTGATCAGCCGCCGGTTCGCCCGGCACTACCACGCGACCTCCCGCCGGATGCAGGACCAGCAGGGCGACGTCGCCACCCTGGTCGAGGAGACCGCGCAAGGGCTGCGCACCATGCGGGCGTACGGGCGCGGGCCGGAACTGGCGGCACGGTTCGGCGGCGGTGCCCGCGCCCTGCACGACACCGGCATCGACAAGGCCCGGCTGCTGGCCCGCACCTCGGCGCTGTTCGACCTGGTGCCCAACCTGACCCTCGGCGTGGTGCTGGTCGCCGGTGCGGTGGCGGTGGCCCGGGACGGTCTGACCATCGGCGGGCTGGTCGCCTTCGTCAGCCTCCAGCTCATGCTGATCTGGCCGGTGCAGTCGCTCGGCTGGATCATCGCCAACGCGCAGGAGGCGGCGACCGCCGCCGACCGGATCCAGGAGGTCCGGGACACCCCGCCCACCATCGTGGACGCGCCGCACGCGCGGCCGCTGGACCGGGACCGGGTGCGCGGCCGGCTGTGCTTCGAGGGGGTCGGCTTCCGCTACCCCGGCACGGGCGCGCCGGTGCTGCGCGGGATCGACCTGACCATCGAGCCGGGCGAGACGCTGGCCCTGGCCGGCGCGACCGGCAGCGGCAAGAGCACCCTGCTCTCGCTGGTCCCCCGGCTGCACGAGGTCACCGGCGGGCGGATCACCCTGGACGGGCACGACCTGCGCGACCTGCGGCTGGGCTCGTTGCGCCGGCTGGTCGGGGTGGCGTTCGAGGAGCCGACCCTGTTCTCCATGTCGGTCTGGGAGAACCTCACCCTGGGCCGGCCGGACGCCGGCGAGGACGAGGTACGCGCCGCGCTCGCGCTGGCCCAGGCCGAGTTCGCGTACGAGCTGCCGTGGGGGTTGGCCACCCGGGTCGGTGAGCAGGGGCTCTCCCTCTCCGGCGGGCAGCGGCAACGGCTGGCGCTGGCCCGGGCGGTGCTCGGCCGGCCGGCGCTGCTGGTCCTCGACGACCCGCTCTCCGCGCTCGACGTGCAGACCGAGGCGCTGGTGGAGGCGGCGCTGCGGCGGGTGCTGCGGGACACCACCGCGCTGCTGGTGGTGCACCGCCCGTCCACGGTGGCGCTCGCCGACCGGGTGGCCCTGCTCGACGGGGGGCGGATCGTCGCCGTCGGCACCCACTCGGAGCTGCTCGCCGAGGTGCCGGCGTACCGGGCGGTGCTCTCCGCCGAGCCGGACCGGCGGCCCGGGGGCGTGGGCCTGGTGCGGTCGTGACCGACCCCGCCGGGGTCCACCGGGTCCCCCGCCCCCGTGGCGACGAGCGGCTCGACCTGTCCCGGTGGCGGGGGCGGGCCACCGACCCGGACGCCGACCGCAGCCGGGCCGAGGAGGGCTCGCCGGAGGCGGTGGCCCGGCTGCGCGCCCGCAGCCGGGTGCTGCTCGGGCAGTTGCTCCGCCCGCACCGGCGTCCGCTGGGGCTGGCCGTGGTGCTGCTGCTGACCCAGAACGCCGCCGCGATGGCCGGGCCGTACCTGGTCATGCTCGGCATCGACCGGGGCATCGGCCCGCTGCGGGCCGGCGACGCGGGCCCGCTGGTCGCGGTGGCCGCCGCGTTCGCCGTCGCCGCCGGCACCGAGTACGCGGCCCGGCGCGGCTTCCTGACCCTGGCCGCCCGGATCGGCCAGGCCGTCCTGCTCGACCTCCGCCAGCGGGTGTACGCCCACTTCCTCCGCCTCGACGTCGGCTTCCACGAGCGCTACACCTCCGGGCGGATGGTGTCCCGGCTGACCAGTGACCTGGAGTCGATCGCCGAGCTGGTCGACGGCGGCATCGACAAGCTGGTGCTGGCCGCGCTGTCGGTGCTGTCGGTGGCGGGCATCCTGCTCTGGCTGGACCTGCCGCTGGCGGCGGTGACCCTGCTGGCCTTCCCGTTCCTGGTCTGGCTCTCCCGCTGGTTCGCCCGCGCCTCGGCCGGGGCGTACCGCCGGACCCGGGAGGCGGTGGCGCTGGTCATCGTGCACTTCGTCGAGTCGCTGCGGGGCATCCGCGCGGTGCAGGCGTACCGCCGGGAGGCGCGCAACCAGCGCATCTTCGCGGCCGTCAACGACGACTACCGGGAGGCGAGCCTGCGGGCGTTCCGGCTGATCGCGGTCTACTCCCCCGGCATCCGGCTGATCGGCAACCTGACCGCCGCGCTGGTGCTCGGGTACGGCGGCATGCGGGTGCTGGGCGGCCGGACCGAGGTGGGGGTGCTCGCCGCGTTCCTGCTCTACCTGCGCCGCTTCTTCGAGCCGATGGAGGAGCTGAGCCAGTTCTACAACGCCCTCCAGTCGGCCACCGCCGCGCTGGAGAAGCTGGCCGGGGTGCTCGACGAACGGCCGGCGGTGGCCGAGCCGGCCCACCCGGTGCCGCTGCCCGCCGGGCCGGGCCGGGGCACCGTGGTGTTCCGGCAGGTGACCTTCGGCTATCGCCCGGAGGCGCCGATCCTGGCCGGTCTGGAGCTGACCGTGCCGGCCGGGCAGACCGTCGCGCTGATCGGCCCGACCGGCGCCGGCAAGTCCACCGTCGCCAAGCTGCTGGCCCGGTTCCACGACCCGGCCGCCGGCACGGTCAGCCTCGACGGGGTCGACCTCCGACAGCTGGCCGACGCCGAGCTGCGCCGGGCGATCGTGCTGGTCACCCAGGAGAACCACCTGTTCAGCGGCTCGGTGGCGGAGAACATCCGGTTCGGTCGCCCGGACGCGGACGACGCGGCGGTGGAGGCCGCCGCCCGGGCGATCGGCGCGCACGACTTCATCGCCGCGCTCCCCGACGGGTACGCCACCGAGGTGCACCGCCGTGGCGGCCGGCTCTCCGCCGGGCAGCGCCAGCTCGTCGCGTTCGCCCGGGCGTTCCTCGCCGACCCCCGGGTGCTGATCCTCGACGAGGCCACCTCGTCACTGGACGTGCCGACCGAGCGCCTGGTGCAGCGGGCCCTGCGTCAGGTGCTGCGGGACCGGACCGCGCTGGTCATCGCGCACCGGCTCTCCACCGTGGAGACCGCCGACCGGGTGCTGGTGCTCGACGGCGGCCGGATCGTGGAGGACGGGCCGCCCGCCGTGCTGGCCGCCACCGGCGGCCGGTACGCCACCCTGCACCGGCAGTGGCGCGACTCGCTGATCTGAGGCCGCCCGGCCCTCGGCGGGGGCGGTGGGGCCACCGGATGGCGGGCCGGCGCTTAGACTGCCGGGACATCGATCGGCCTGTCCGTCCGGTCGCCGGTGGCGACCCGACGTCGACGCGGGCCGGTCGGCACCGCCGACACGGGGAGGTTCGCGGCGTGCGTATCCGCCGACGGGTGGCTGTGGCTTCAGCGGCCGTGCTGTGCACGATCGGGGCGACCGCGGTCGTCCTGACCAGGGGTGGTGATGCCGCCCGCACACCGGTCGCCGCGACCGTCGCCGAGCAGGCCGGCAGGACCGCCGGGCCGGCGCTGCCGGCGACCGGTGAGCAGGCCGCTCCGGTCGGCGACGACCCGGCCGGGCCGGCCACCAGGACCGGTCGTCCGGCGGCCGCCGGTTCCGCCCCGGCCGCCGCCCGGCCGGCCGCGCAGGTCGCCGCCGCCGCGCCCGCCTCGGTCGCCTACCTGCGCGAGCGTTACCGGCTCTCGGCCACCGAGGCGGCCCGGCGGCTCGCCCTCCAGGAATACTCCGCCCCGCTCGCCGAACGGCTCGCCGCCGACGAGCCCGACACGTACGCCGGCATGTGGCTGGACCAGGCGGCCGGTGGGGTGCTCGTCGTCGCCACCACCGACGGGACCGCCGTGCGCGGGGCGGTCGCGGGCGCGCCGGACGCCGGGCACGTCCGGGTGGTCACCGTCCGGCACTCGCTGCGCCGGCTCAGCGAGGCGGCGGACCGGCTGGCCACCACGCTCGGCGGGACCCCCGGCGAGGACGTGGTGGTGGACCCGCAGCGCAACGCGCTGGCGGTGTTCACCGGGGGCCGGATCGCCGCCGACGACACCCGGCTGGCCGGGGCCCTCGCGGCGGCCGGCGTGTCCGCCACGGCCCGCCCCCGCCCGGCCGGCGTGGTGCCGAAGGCCTGCGACCCCCGCTACTGCCCGGACGCGCCGATGCGCGGCGGGATCCGGATCGACGTGCCCCGGGACAACGGCACGGTCGGCGGTTGCACGGTCGGGTTCAACCTCCGCTCGCGCACCGGCACGCCGTACATCCTGACCGCCGGGCACTGCGTGCTCAGCGCGACGCACCAGCACGTCGACCGGACGTGGCACCAGTTCCTCGGCCCGAAGATCCCGGTCTCGATCGAGTCGACCGACCCGGTGACGGCGGAGAACGCCTACCCGAACGACTACGCGATCATGCCGTACCAGCCGGGGGCGCTCAGCAACTGGGCGAGCCGCACCGCCGGGGCGCCCAGCCTGGTCAACTACTGGTGCGTGGCAGACAACCCGCGCTGCACCGGCAGCCGCGACGTGGCCGTCACCGGGTACGTGGCGTACAGCGCGATCCAGCTCGGCTGGGTGGTCTGCGCCACCGGCGCCGGCTACACGCCGAAGTCCGGCGAGGTCTACGTCGACTCCGGCGCGGGCGCCGGCTACCTGCCCGGCACCCGGTGCGGGCAGATCGACGGCAAGACCAACGGCGGCATCGACGTCCGGATCTGCGCCCGGGCCGGCGACAGCGGCAGCCCGCTCTTCACCGAGTCCGACGGCCGGGCGCTCGGCATCCTCTCCGACGGGGACCCCGGTGACGGCCCGTGCACCAACCCCGACGAGCACAACCACTACGCGCCCGTCTCCACCATCCTGTCCCGGGCCAACGCCCGGCTCGGTGGCCGGCCCTACTTCCAGCTCGCCACCAGGGCCCCGACGCTCGGCCCGGTCCCCCGCTGATCCCCGACCGGCCGGCGCGCGACGGGCCGGCCGGTCGGCGACAAAGCCGTGGAGACCGGCTCGCCGGCTGCCTACGATCGGGCGATGACCGATACGGCGAGGACGGCCCGTGCCGGCCTCCCCGAGCGTCCCACCCTGGACGGTCTCGAGGAGAGCTGGGCACGCCGCTGGCAGGAGGACGGCACCTACACGTTCGACCGGGCGAAGGCGGCGGTACGGGTCGACGGCGCGACCGGCCGCAGCTCCGACGTGTACTCGATCGACACCCCGCCGCCGACCGTCTCCGGTGAGCTGCACATGGGGCACGTCTTCTCGTACACGCACACCGACACGGTGGCCCGGTTCCAGCGGATGCGCGGCCGGACGGTCTTCTACCCGATGGGCTGGGACGACAACGGGCTGCCCACCGAGCGGCGGGTGCAGAACGTGTACGGGGTGCGCTGCGACCCGGCCCTGCCGTACGACCCGGCCTGGGAGCCGCCGGCCGCACCCGTGGACGACGCCGCCCGGAAGAACCCGACCCCGGTCTCGCGGCGCAACTTCGTCGAGTTGTGCGCCCGGCTCACCGCCGACGACGAGCAGGTCTTCGAGGCGCTCTGGCGGCGGCTCGGGCTCTCCGTGGACTGGTCGCTGACGTACACCACGATCGGTCCGGTGGCCCGGGCGACCAGCCAGCGGGCGTTCCTGCGCAACCTGGCCCGGGGCGAGGCGTACCAGGCGGAGGCGCCGACCCTCTGGGACGTCGGGTTCGCCACCGCGGTGGCGCAGGCGGAGCTGGAGGACCGGGAGCGGCCCGGCGCGTACCACCGGCTGCGCTTCCACCGGCCGGACGGTGCGGAGGTGCTGATCGACACCACCCGTCCGGAGCTGCTGCCGGCCTGCGTGGCGCTGGTCTGCCACCCCGACGACGAGCGGTACGCGGACCTGGTCGGCACGGCGGTGCGTACCCCCGTGTTCGCGGTCGAGGTGCCGGTGCGCGCGCACCCGCTGGCGGACCCGGCCAAGGGCACCGGCATCGCGATGGTCTGCACCTTCGGTGACCTCACCGACGTGACCTGGTGGCGCGACCTGGAGCTGGACACCCGGGTGGTGATCGGCCGGGACGGGCGGCTGCTGCCCGAGCCGCCGGCCGGCGTGCCGGCCGGGCCGTACGCGGCGCTGGCCGGGCAGACCGTCAACGGCGCCCGGCGAACCCTGGTGGAACTGCTCGCGGACGCCGGCGACCTGGTCGGCGAGCCGCGCCCGGTCACCCACCCGGTCAAGTTCTACGAGCGGGGCGACCGGCCACTGGAGATCGTCTCCACCCGACAGTGGTATCTGCGCAACGGCGGCCGGGACGCCGGGCTGCGCGACGAACTGCTGGCCCGGGGGCGGGAGCTGCGCTGGGTGCCGGAGCACATGCGGCACCGCTACGAGCACTGGGTGGGCGGCCTGACCGGTGACTGGCTGGTCAGCCGGCAGCGCTTCTTCGGCGTGCCGGTGCCGGTGTGGTACCGGCTCGACGACGCTGGCGAGCCGGACTGGACCCAGCCTCTCACACCGGACGAGGCGCGCCTCCCGGTCGACCCGTCCAGCGAGCCGCCGCCCGGCTTCGAGGAGGCGCAGCGCGGGGTGCCCGGCGGGTTCGTCGGCGACCCGGACGTGCTGGACACCTGGGCCACCTCGTCGCTGACCCCGCTGATCGTGGGCGGCTGGGAGACCGACCCGGACCTGTTCGCCCGGGTCTTCCCGATGGACCTGCGCCCGCAGGGGCACGACATCATCCGCACCTGGCTCTTCGCCACCGTGCTCCGGTCCCACCTGGAGTTCGGCGTGCTGCCCTGGCGGGACGTGGAGCTCTCCGGCTGGATCCTCGACCCGGACCGGAAGAAGATGTCCAAGTCCAAGGGGAACGTGGTCACCCCGATGGAGCTGCTGGAACGGAACGGCTCGGACGCGGTCCGCTACTGGGCGGCCAACGGGCGGCCCGGCACCGACCTGTCCTTCGACCCGGCGCAGATCAAGGTGGGCCGCCGGCTCGCCACCAAGCTGCTCAACGCGTCGAAGTTCGTGCTCGGGCTGGGCGCCGCCGACGCGTTGCGCGCCCCGGCGCGCGAGCCGCTGGACGCCGCCATGCTGACCGAGCTCTCCGCCGTGGTGGGGGCGGCCACCGCCGCCTTCGACGGGTACGACCACACCGCCGCGCTGATGGCGACGGAGGCGTTCTTCTGGCGGTTCTGCGACGACTACATCGAGCTGGTGAAGGAGCGCGCCTACGGCACCGGGCCGGGGGCCGACTCGGCCCGGGCCGCGCTGGCCACCGCGCTCTCGGTGCAGTTGCGGCTCTTCGCCCCGGTGCTGCCCTTCGTCACCGAGGAGGTCTGGTCGTGGTGGCGGTACGGCTCGGTGCACCGGGCCACCTGGCCCACCACGTACGAGGTGGGTCGGGCGGTGCAGGGGCCGGGTGACCCGGAGCTGCTGCGGCTCGCCGCCGACGCGCTCGGCCAGGTGCGCCGGGCCAAGTCGGAGCGCAAACTGTCGATGAAGGCGGACGTGCCGCTGGCCGAGGCGCTCGGCCCGGCCGCCCTGCTCGACCGGCTGACCCTGATCGCCGACGACGTCCGGGCGGCCGGCCGGATCGCCGAGCTCGACCTGCTGCCCGACCGCACCCCCGAACTCGTCATCGCCTGCGCCTTCTGAGGCGGCGCAAGGAAGGGCCCCTGGTCGACGCCGGGCGCAGCACCAGGGGCCCTTCCTGTCAGCTCGTCTCGCCGGCCACCGAGAAGGAGCGGAGGCGGTCGATCGCCAGCACGGTGAAGCCGACCACGACCAGGGCGGTGAGCACCCCGGCCACCGGCACCGAGACGGTGGTGCCGAGCAGGTCGGTGGGGGCCATCCGGTCGGCCAGCGCGATCACCCACTGCTGGATCGACAGCACCCGGGTGCCGCTGACGAAGCGACCCAGCAGCCCCTCCCAGATCAGCACGTAGACCAGGCCGAGCAGGACCGGCCGGCGGGTGACCAGGCTGAGCGCCAGGAACAGCGCCGAGTACGCCAGCGCGCCGAGCGCGGACGCGGCGGCGAGCGCCAGTCCGAGGCGTACCGAATGGGCGAGCACGCCCGCGACGTAGAGCGGGACGGCGACGGTGGCCGCGCTGACCCCGGCGGCCACCGCGAGCTTCGGCAGCACGATCTGCCAGCGCGGCAGCGGCTTGGTCAGGATGTGCACCACCGTGCCGTCGTCGATCTCGGCCCCGAGCACGCCGGTGCCGACGATCAGCGCGACGACCGGCAGCACCACGGCGAGCCCGAGCCCGACCAGCACCGGCGGCCCCCACTGGCCCGGGTCGACGCCGAGCGAACGGGACAGGATGGCGAGCGCCACCAGCAGCACCGGCAGCGGGAGCAGCAGCAGGAACCGGCGGCGGCCGAAGAGGCCGCGGGCGGTGATCCAGGTGACCGTCGACATGGTTCAGCTCCCCACCAGGTAGGAGAAGACGCTCTCCAACGATTCGTCCTCGGGCGTCAGCGACCGGACCCGGATGCCCCGGGCCAGCGCGATCCTCGGCAGCGCACGGGTGAACGCGCCGTAGTCGCCGGCCCGCACGGTCAGCCCGTCCCCGCCCAGCTCGACCCCGGTCACCGACTCCTCGGCGATCAGCGCGACGGCCAGGGCGCGGTCGTCGGTGGAGCGGACCGCGAAGACGTGCGGCCGGTTGGTCATCAGCCGGCGGATGGTGCGGTAGTCGCCGGAGGCGGCCAGCCGGCCGGCGACCATCACCTGCACGGTCCCGGAGACCTGCTCGACCTCCTCCAGGATGTGCGAGCTGAACAGGATGGTCCGGCCGGCGTCGCCGAGCGAGTGCAGCAGGGCCATCATGTGCAGCCGCTGCCGCGGGTCCATCCCGTTGAACGGCTCGTCGAGCAGCAGCACCTGCGGGTCGTGCACCAGCGCGGCGGCCACCCGGGTGCGCTGCCGCATGCCCTTGGAGTACGTGCCGATCCGCCGGTCCTGCGCGTCCGCCAGCTCGACCAGTTCGATGGCCCGCCGGGCCGCCGCGGCCGGGTCGGGCAGCCGGTGCAGCTTCGCGCTGGCCAGCACGAACTCGTACGCGGTGAGGAAGGTGTGCACCGCCTCCCGCTCGCTGACCAGGCCGAGCCGCCGGTAGACGGCCGGGTTGCGCCAGGTGGGTTCCCCGTCGAGGGTCACCACCCCCCGGGACGGGGCGAGGAAGCCGGCCATCATGTGCAGCAGGGTGGTCTTGCCGGCGCCGTTCGGGCCGAGCAGGCCGGTCACCCCGGGCCCGAGCCGCATGGTGACGTCGTTGACCGCGACCACGTTGCCGTACCAGCGGGAGACGCCGTCGAGGTCGAGGGACGCGGCGGGGGTGGTCGGGGCGGGTGCCGCCGCGGTGCTGATCGTGGTCATCGGGCGGCCACCTTCCGGTATCGCAGCAGCAGGAGGGTGACGCAGCCGGCCACCAGCAGCACGGCGGCGGCCACGTAGACCGGCCCGAAGCCGCCGAATTGGTAGTCGGTCCCCTGCCCGCCGGGGACCAGCAGGTCGCCGAGGGTGTACTGACCGACGGCGTGGACCAGGGCGGTGGGCGAGCCGAGCATGGCCAGCTCGTTCACCGTCCGGGACGGCATGATCGACAGGATGCCGACGATCGGCGCGGTCATCAGGAACACGGCCACGATGCCGCCGGCCGCGAACGCCCGCTTGCCGGTGAACGAGGCGATCAGCAGCGCGACGGAGGCGAAGACCACCGCCCACAGGGCCGCGTAGAGCAGGCCGGGGAGCAGGTCGCCCAGCTCGGTCCAGACCCCGTGCAGCCCGTCCTTGGTGGTGAACGCGGCGCCGAGGAACATCACCAGCTGCGGCGCGCCGAGCAGCAGCCAGAGCGCGGTGACCAGCGCGCCCAGCTTGGCCAGGGCGTAGTCGGAGCGGGGCAGCGGCCGGGAGAAGTAGAGCGGCAGCACGCCGCTGTGCAGGTCGCGGGAGACCAGCTCCGGCCCGACCACCGCGACGAAGAAGATGACCAGCCAGCTCATCGCGTCGGCGAACTGGGCGTACGTCATGACGACCTGGCCGGTCTGGGTGCGCACCGCGGTCAGCCCGGCGGCCACCACCAGCACGATGCCCATCACCAGCCAGGGGAAGATCTTCGCCTTGGCGGAGCGGCCCAGCCCGAACGCGGTCCGCAGCCCGTGTCCGTAGAGCGCGCCGAACACCTGCCGGCGGCCCAGCCGGGGGCCGGTGTAGCGCTGGTAGCCGATGTCGTGGATGACGCCGGTCGGCTCAGGCATGGCTGGGCTCCCTCGTGGCGAAGAGTTCGGCCACCCGGTGCCGGCGCTGGTCCAGCCGGTGCAGCGGCAGGTCCAGCTCGGCGACCGCGCCGAGGATCAGGTCGTACGTGTCGTCGTCGGCCAGCGGGACGAGCAGCAGCCGCCCCTCCCGGGACACCGGCAGGCCGAGCCCGCCCAGCCGGGCGGCGAGGTCGTCGGTACCCTCGCTGACCTCCACCGCGAGCACGTCGGTGGCCGACGTCATCGCGGCGACCCGGTCGGCGCGCAGCAGCCGGCCGCCGTCGATGGCGACCAGGGTGTCGCAGATCCGCTCCACCTCGCCGAGCAGGTGCGAGCAGACCAGCACCGAGATGCCGAACTCGGTGCCGATCCGGTGGATCAGCGCCAGCATGGCGTCCCGCCCGGCCGGGTCGAGGCCGTTGGTCGGCTCGTCCAGCAGCAGCAGGTCGGGGTCGTGCACCAGCGCCTGGGCGAGCTTGACCCGCTGCTTCATGCCGGTCGAGTAGCCGCCGACGGCGCGGTGCCGCTCCTCGTGCAGGCCGACGTGGCGCAGCGCCTCCGAGGCGCGTTCCCGGGCCACCGTGCGCGGCAGGCCGCTGATCCGGCCCAGGTGGGTGACCAGCTCGGCGGCGGAGAGGTCGGGCGGCAGGGCGTCGTGTTCGGGCATGTAACCGACCCGGGCCCGGACGGCGGCCGGATCGGTGGTGGGGTCGAGGCCGAGCACGGAGACCCGACCGCTGGTCGGGGCCAGCAGGCCCAGCAGGATCTTGATGAGGGTGGACTTGCCGGCGCCGTTCGCGCCGACCAACCCGATGATCCCCGGTTCGACCGACACCGTGAGGTCGGTCAACGCGGTGACCCGTCCTCCGTACGTCTTGGTCAGCGACTCGGTCGCGAGCAGTGTCACGACCACCAGGGTAGGCAGTCGGCCCAGCTCCGGGGACCGGTTGCGACCCCGGCGATCCCCTGATCCCCGGCCGTGCGCGACCCTAGGGGGCGGCCGGGAGATGAACCGTTGGTAACCCGGCTGCAACCAAACCCGTCATCGGAGCGTCCAGCATGGGGAGCCGGGTGTCGCCGACGGGGGCGGTGACCGGACCGGACAGATCGGGAGACGTATGGACACGGACGTGAACCGTCCCAAGGTGAGCGTCGTGGTACCCACCCACAACTGCGGCCCGCACCTGGACCCGCTCGTCTCGTCGCTGGAGCGGCAGTCGCTGCCCCCCGGCGAGTTCGAGGTGGTCTTCGTCGACGACGGTTCGACCGACGACACCCCGCGCCGGCTGGCCGCGCTGGCCGCCGTGCACGAGCACTTCCACCTGGTCCGCCTGGAGAACTCGGGCTGGCCGTCGCGGCCGCGCAACGTGGGCGTGGAGCACGCCCGCGGCGAGTACGTCTTCTTCGCCGACGACGACGACTGGTTCGCCGAGGAGGCGCTGGAACGGTTGTACGCCTGCGCGTCGACGCACGACGCCGACATCGTGGTCGGCAAGATGGCCGGGCACCGGCGCAGCGTGCCCCGGGAGCTGTTCCGCCGGAACCGGTTCGACGCCACCCTGGCGAACGCGCCGCTGATCGACAGCCTCACCTGCCACAAGCTCTTCCGGCGGGACTTCCTCGACAAGCACGAGCTGCGGTTCTCCGAGGGGCCGTACCGGCGGTTGGAGGACCACCGCTTCGTCGTCCGGGCGTACCTGCTCTCCGGGCGGACCTGCGTGCTCGCCGACTACACCTGCTACCACCACCAGCGGCGGGTCGACGAGGGCAACGTGACGGCCACCCGGATGGACCCGGCGGAGTACTACGCCGCGCTGCGCGAGGCGATCGACATCGTCGACGCGCACGTGCCGCCGGGGCCGCTGCGGGACCGGCTGCACCGGCGCTGGCTGCGCAACGAGATGGTGGAGCGGCTGCGCGGGCAGCGACTGATCGACGCGCCGGAGGACTGGATCGCCCGGGTCGTCGCCGAGATCCGGGACATCCTCCGGGAGCGGTTCGCCCCGGGGGTCGCCGCCGGGCTCCCGCCGCTGCACCGGGCCCTGGCGTACCTGGCCGAGCAGGGCCGGCTCGCGGACCTGCGCCGGCTGGCCGAGTGGGAGACCGGCGTCCGGGCGCAGGCCGACGTCCGGGGGTGGGAGGTCTCCGGACACACCGTGACGCTCACCGTCGCCGCGTACCTGGCCGCCGGGGACGGGCCGCTGCGTTTCGGCGCCGACGGGCGGGAACTGCCCGTGCTGCCGGTGGACGGGGTCGACCCGCCGCCCGGCGTCCCGGTCGCGTCCGGCGCGACGAAGGTGGACCTGGTGGCCCGGCACGCGCAGACCCGGGAGGAGATCTTCCTGCCGGTCACGGTGCACACCGAGCGGGTGCCGGAGGGGGACGTGCTGCGGGTGGAGCACGTCGTGACCACCACCGCCGACTTCGGGGCGCTGGCCGGCGGCCGGACCCGGGGCACCTGGCAGGTGAAGGCGAGGGTGAGCGGCGCGGGCTGGACCAGGGACACCGGGTTGGCCCTGCTCGTGCACTGCGCCGCCGACGGGGCGCCGCCACGGGTGGAGAACGAGCGGTCCTTCTTTTCCCGGCTCCGGCGGCTGGCCGGCCGGCTGCGCCCCCGGTAGAGATCCCCGATACCCGGACCGCTCGCCCGGAGAGCGAGTGGCGCTCTCGACCGATCGCCGGTCGGCTGAGAAACTGTGGGCCGGTCAGTGAGTGGGGGTTCGATGAGCAACGGCTGGGTGCTTCCCGAGGACGTGCTGCGGGACGCGCCGACGTACGCGCCACGCGCCGCTGAGCTGGCCGACCTGGAGTTGCTGCTGACCGGGGCGTACGCCCCGCTGGCCGGCTTCATGAGCCGGGCCGACCTGGCCTCGGTGGGCCGCCGGGGCCGGCTCGCGGACGGCACGTCCTGGCCGGTGCCGGTGACTCTCCAGGTGCCCGCGGCGCTGGTCGAGGGGATGCAGCCGGACGACCCACGGCGCCGGGCGCTGGTGCTCACCGACGGCGAGGGCGCCCCGGTGGCCGCGCTGGAGGTGACCGACGTCTGGCCGGTCCGCGAGGGGGTCGCCGGCGTGGGTGGTCCGGTCCGCCGGCTCGGCGACGGCGGTCACGGGCCGTTCCAGCGGCTGCGGCGCAGCCCGGAGGAGGTCCGGGCGCTGCTGCCCCCGGGGCGGGTCCTCGGCGTCTTCGCCGACCGGCCGCTGCACCGGCCCCAGCTGGCCCAGATCGCGCACGCCGCCCGCACCCTCGGCGCCCACCTGCTGGTGCTGGTCCCGACCGGGGAGGAGTCGATCGGCGGGCTGCCGGCCGAGGCGCTGGTCCGCAGCGTCTTCGCGGCCCGGGACCGGATGCCCCCGGCCACCCTGGTCGCGGTGCCGCTGGTCCGCCGCCGCGACGAGATCAGCGACGCCCTGCTGCGCGCCCGGGTCGCCGCCGCCTACGGGGTGACCCACCTGCTCTCCACCGAGGGCATGCTCTCCGGGGCCGGGCTGCGGGTGTTGGTGCCCCGCGAGCTGGCGTACGACAACCGGGACGGGCAGTGGCGCTGGCGGGAGGACATCCCGCCGCGCAACCGGCGGTTGGCGCTGCGCCAGGACGAGATCGAGGACCTGCTGGACCGGGGCTTCCCGCTGCCCGAGTGGCACACCCCGCCGGCGGTGGCCAAGGAGCTGGCCCGGGCCCGGCCGGCGCGCCGGCACCGGGGCCTGGTGGTCTTCCTGACCGGCCTCTCCGGCTCCGGCAAGTCGACCATCGCCCGGGGCCTGGCCGACCTGCTGCGCGAGGGCGGCGAGCGCACCATCACCCTGCTCGACGGGGACGTGGTGCGCCGGGAGCTCTCCGCCGGGCTGGGCTTCAGCAAGGCCGACCGGGACGCCAACGTGCGGCGGATCGGCTGGGTGGCCGCCGAGATCGCCCGGCACCGGGGGGTGGGGATCTGCTGCCCCATCGCCCCGTACGCGGCGGCCCGGGCCGCCGCCCGCGAGATGGCCCACGCGGCGGGGGCCGGCTTCCTGCTGGTGCACGTCGCCACCCCGCTCGCGGTCTGCGAGGAGCGCGACCGCAAGGGGCTGTACGCGCGCGCCCGCGCCGGCCTGCTCACCGGCATGACCGGCATCGACGACCCGTACGAGGAGCCGACGGACGCCGACCTGGTGGTGGACACCACGGACCTGACCGTCGAGGAGGCGGTCCAGCGGGTGCTGGAGCACCTGACCGAGACCGGCTGGGTGGAGACCCGCCTCCAGTCCGCCTGATCCCGCCTCGCCGCGAGTGGCCGTCCCGTCGGGGGCGGCCACTCGCTGCGTCGGTGGCGGCTTCCCCTCTCCTTCCGCCGATCGACTCTGCGCGGTAGTGTTCGTCTTTGTTGGAACACGTTCGACCGCGTGCCTCGTGGTCGATGGCGGGGAGGTGACGGCGGGTGCTCGCGCGACAACGGCAGGCGGCCATCCTCGACCGGGTGCGCAGTGCCGGTGGCGTCCGGGTCACCGAGCTGGCCGCCGAGTTCGGCGTCTCCGACATGACCATCCGTCGCGACCTGGAGACGTTGCACGAGCAGGGCCTGCTGGCCAAGGTGCACGGCGGGGCGACCCTCGCCGACGCCGGTTCCACCGACGAGCCCGGCTTCCGCGCCAAGTCGGTGATCCAGGCGGCCGAGAAGGCGGCGATCGCCACCCGGGCCGCGCAACTGGTCCGCCCCGGCGCGGCCGTCGCGCTCTCCGCCGGCACGACCACCGCCGAACTGGCCCGCCGCCTGGTCGACGTGCCGGGCCTGACCGTGGTCACGAACTCGCTGCCGGTGGCCGAGATCCTGCACGTCGGCGGGCGGCCGGATCAGACGGTGGTGCTGACCGGCGGGGTGCGTACCCCGTCCGACGCCCTGGTCGGTCCGCTGGCCGTGGCCGCGCTCGGGGCGCTGCACCTGGACCTGCTCTTCCTCGGCGTGCACGGGATCAGCGAGCGGGCCGGGTTCACCACGCCGAACCTGATGGAGGCCGACACCGACCGCGCCCTGGTGGCCGCCGCCGACCGGCTGGTGGTCCTGGCCGACCACACCAAGTGGGGCACGGTCGGCATCTCCTCCATCGTCGGCCTCGACGCGGCGGACGTGCTGATCACCGACGACCGGTTGGCACCCGGGGCACGACGGGTACTCGAGGAGAGGGTGGGCGAGCTGGTGATGGTGCCGGGCACCGAGGGGGCGCAGTGAGGCGTACGCGGATCGAGCTGGCCGACGGCCGAGAGCTGATCTACTTCGACGAGCGGGACGACGCGGTCCGCGACCAGCCGGACCGGCGCGAGCTGCCCCCGCCGCCGCACGCCTCCCAGCTCCGCTACGACCCGCTCACCGACGAGTGGGTGGCGGTGGCGGTGCACCGGCAGACCCGCACCTTCCTGCCCCCGGCCGACGAGTGTCCGCTCTGCCCGTCCCGGGGTGACCGGCTCAGTGAGATCCCGGCCCCCGACTACGACGTGGCCGTCTTCGAGAACCGGTTCCCCTCGCTGAGCCAGCGGGTGGCCGACGAGCCGGCCGAGATCACCCCGTTCACCCCGGTCCGACCCGGGCTGGGGCGCTGTGAGGTGGTCTGCTTCACCGACGACCACAACGCCTCGTTCGCCGCCCTCCCCCCGCGCCGGGTGCGGACCGTGCTGGACGCCCTCGCCGACCGGACCACCGCGCTGAGCGCGCTGCCCGGGGTGGAGCAGGTGTTCCCGTTCGAGAACCGGGGGGTGGAGATCGGGGTGACCCTGCACCACCCGCACGGCCAGATCTACGCGTACCCGTTCGTCCCGCCCCGCACCCGCAGCCTGCTGGCCGCCGCCCGGCGGCACGCCGAACGCACCGGCGGCAACCTGTACGCCGACGTGCTCGCCGCCGAGCGCGCCGCCGGCGAGCGGGTGGTGGCCGGCAACGAGCACTGGACCGCGTACGTGCCGGCCGCCGCGCGCTGGCCGTTCGAGGTGCACGTGGCCCCGCACCGGCCGGTGCCGGACATCCCGGCCCTCGACGACGCCGAGCGGGACGCGTTCGGCCCGCTCTACCTGGACGTGCTGCGCCGCTTCGACGGGCTGTTCGGCGTGCCGATGCCGTACATCGCCGCCTGGCACCAGGCCCCGGTACGCATCGACCGCGAGCTGGGCCACCTGCACCTTCAGCTGTTCACCATCCGGCGGGCGAAGGACAAGCTGAAGTACCTGGCCGGCTCCGAGTCCGCGATGGGCGTCTTCATCAACGACATCGCCCCCGAGCGCGCCGCGGAGCTGCTCCGCGCCGCCTGAGAGGAAGGGCCCCTTCTCGACGCCTGGTGCGGGTGAAGGGTCCCTTCCTCGCGGCTCCGCCACCGCGGGTGCGTCCGTCGAGCGGGCAACAGGGCGCGGGGGGCCCGGGACAGGGCCCCCCGCAGGGAAGGGACGGCTGACTGCGCGGGGCAGTCAGGAGGGTCGCGGCACGCCGCGAGACGGCCGGGCTCGGCCCTCCGTGGACGGGACTGGCACCACGTCCACCCTGCTCAACGAGGCGCGCCCGTCCCGGGTGACGTGCCCCGGACGCGACGGAGCCCGCCGGCGCGGGGCCGGCGGGCTCGGTCGGGTGACGCGGGCGAGGATCAGGCGGCGAGCTTGCGCGCCAGGTTCTCGTCGAGCGCGTTCATGAACTCGTCGGTGGTCAGCCACGGGGCGTCCCGCGAGATGAGCAGCGCGAGGTCCTTGGTCATCTGGCCGCTCTCGACGGTGTCGACGATGACCTTCTCCAGGGTGTTCGCGAACTCGGTGACCGCCGGGGTGTTGTCCAGCTTGCCCCGGTGGGCCAGGCCCCGGGTCCAGGCGTAGATCGAGGCGATCGGGTTGGTCGAGGTCTTCTCGCCCTTCTGGTACTGCCGGTAGTGCCGGGTGACCGTGCCGTGGGCGGCCTCGGCCTCGACGGTACGGCCGTCCGGGGAGAGCAGCACCGAGGTCATCAGGCCGAGCGAGCCGAAGCCCTGCGCGACGGTGTCGGACTGCACGTCACCGTCGTAGTTCTTGCAGGCCCAGACGTACCCGCCCTCCCACTTGAGCGCGGCGGCGACCATGTCGTCGATCAGCCGGTGCTCGTAGGTGATGCCGGCGGCGTCGAACTCGGCCTTGAACTCGTTCTCGAAGACCTCGGCGAACAGGTCCTTGAACCGGCCGTCGTACGCCTTGAGGATGGTGTTCTTGGTCGACAGGTAGACCGGGTACTTGCGGTCCAGGCCGTACCGGAACGAGGCGCGGGCGAAGTCCCGGATCGACTCGTCGTAGTTGTACATGCCCATGGCGATGCCGCCGCCGGGGAAGTTGGCGACCTCCATCTCCATCGGGGCGCCGCCGTCGGTCGGGGTGTAGGTGATGGTCACCTTGCCCGGGCCGGGGACCACGAAGTCGGTGGCCTTGTACTGGTCGCCGTGCGCGTGCCGGCCGATGACGATCGGCTTGGTCCAGCCGGGGACCAGCCGGGGCACGTTGGACATGATGATCGGCTCACGGAAGACGACGCCGCCGAGGATGTTGCGGATGGTGCCGTTCGGCGACCGCCACATCTTCTTCAGGCCGAACTCCTCCACCCGGGCCTCGTCCGGGGTGATGGTCGCGCACTTGACGCCGACGCCGTGCTCCTTGATGGCGTTCGCGGCGTCGACGGTGACCTGGTCGTCGGTCTCGTCGCGGTGCTGGATCGACAGGTCGTAGTAGTGCAGGTCGACGTCGAGGTACGGCAGGATCAGCTGCTCACGGATCTGCTTCCAGATGATCCGGGTCATCTCGTCGCCGTCGATTTCCACGACCGGGTTGTTTACCTTGATCTTCGCCATCGACCGGCGCTCCTCTCGGGGGACACATGCTCAAGCAGTACGAGCGTACTGCAAACTGACCGGGGCTCCCCAGCCGGCCTCACCGGATCGGAACGGGGTCGCCCGCGACGGCCCGCCGTGCCATCCTTCCCCGATGCCGCTGGATCACACGGTCGGGTCTATCACGGTCACCGCGCTCGTCGACGGGGTGGGGCCCTTCTTCCAGCCCCGCGAGGAGGCGTTCCCGGACGCGACCGCCGGGCAGTGGGCCGAGGCCGACCGCCGGGACCCGGACACGGTCGGCCCGGACGGACGCTGGCGGCTGCCCTTCCGCTGCTTCGCGCTGCGCGCCGGGGACGGGCCGGTCACCCTGGTCGACGCCGGGATCGGCCCGGCCGACGCGCCCGCCGCGAGCTGGGCGCCCGTGCCGGGGCGGTTGCCCGCCGAGCTGGCCGCCGCCGGGATCGACCCGGCAGACGTCCGGACCGTGGTCCTCACCCACCTGCACAGCGATCACGTGGGCTGGGCGGGCCCGCTCTTCCCGAACGCGGAGCACCTGCTCCAGCGGGCCGAGCTGGACGCGCTGGCGCTGTTCCACCCGGAGCTGCCGGCCCGGCTGGTCGGGCCGTTGCGCGCCGCCGGCCGGCTGCGGGTGCTCGACGGCGACACCGACCTCACCCCGGGGGTACGCGTGCTGAGCACGCCGGGACACACCCCGGGCCACCAGTCGGTGCTGGTCGACTCGGGCGAGGACCGCCTGCTGGTCACCGGCGACCTGCTGGTGCACGCCGTGCAACTGGTCGACCCGGGTCTGGCGTACGCCCACGAGGTGGATCCGGCCACGGCGCGCGAGTCCCGGACGGAGCTGCTGCGCGCCGTGGCCGCCCGGGGCCCGGCGGTGCTGGCGACGCCGCACCTCGGCGTCCCCTTCACCATCCTGCCGGCGGGGTGACCGCCGGGGTCAGCCGACCTCGGCCGGGGCGTGCACCCACTGGACGAACTGGAAGATCACCCCGTTCGGGTCGGTGATCTGGAAGAACCGCTCCCCCCAGGGCTCGGTCTGGATCTCGGTGGTCACCGGGACGTCGGCGGCCTGGATCCGGGCGTACTCGGCGTCGATGTCGTCGACCTCGAAGACGACCAGCAGCCCCTGGGCCCGCTGGTGCTTCAGGCTCTCCGGCTGGAGGGTGGCCAGGCCGGTGCGCAGGAAGATCAGGCTGAAGCCGGCCCCCTCCCGGGCCAGCGACACGAAGCCGTCGGCCGACATCTGCTCCTGGAAGCCGAAGTGCTGCTTGGCGAAGGCGGCCGAGGCCGGCACGTCGTCGACGTTGAGCGAGATGGCCGATGCGGTGATCTGCACATGAACCTCCGGTGCGGGGGCGTGGGCGCTTACGCCGTACATTGTACAACGTACGGCGTACGGCTTTTTGGGTTGAGAGGATGGTCGGGTGTCCACGTACCGCAGCGGGGCCGGCGATCCGGCCCGCACCCTCCACCTGCTCTGGCGCCGCCCCGACGCGACCCCGCGCCGGGGGCCGCGCCCGGGGCGCTCCCTCGACGACGTGGTCACCGCCGCGATCGGGCTGGCCGACGCCGAGGGGCTGGACGCGGTGACCATGCGCCGGGTCGGCCAGGCGCTCGGCGTGGCACCGATGACGCTCTACAGCTACGTGCCGGGCAAGGCCGAGCTGCTGGACCTGATGGTGGACGCGCTCTACGCGGGGATGCCCCGGCCGGACCGCTCCGGGCAGCCCTGGCGCCGGCGGGTGTCGGCCGTCGCGCGGGACAACCGCGACCTCTACACCGCGCACCCGTGGGCGGCGGAGGTGGCGACCGGCCGGCCGCCGCTCGGCCCGGGCCTGATGGCGAAGTACGAGTACGAGCTGCGCGCCTTCGACGACACCGGGCTGGACGACGTGACCCGGGACGCGTCCCTGACCCACCTGCTCGACTTCGTCCGGGCCGCCGCCCGGTCGGCCGCCGAGGTACGGGCCGCCCGGCGGGACAGCGCGCAGAGCGAGGAGCAGTGGTGGGCGGCGAACGGCCCGCTGCTGGCCGAGGTGCTGGACGAGCGGCGGTACCCGACCGCGGTCCGGGTGGGCAGCGCCGCCGGCGCGGCGCACCAGGCCGCCTACGACCCGGACCACGCGTACGAGTTCGGCCTGGAACGGGTCCTCGACGGGCTGGCCGTCCTGATCGACGCGGCCCGCGCCGGGGACTGAACCCGCGCGTCCCCGGAACACGGAAGCGCCCCGCGACCGGACGGTCGCGGGGCGCTCCGGGCGATCGGATCACATGTTGGCGACGTCGGCCTGCTTGGCGCGGACCGCCTCGGCGGCCTCCTTGAGGCTGGCCAGCTCGTCGGCGTCCAGGTCGGTCTCGACGACCCGCTTCACGCCCTCGGCGCCGATCTCGGCCTCGACGCCCAGGTAGACGCCGGAGATGCCGTACTCGCCGTCCACCCAGGCGCAGACCGGCATGACCGCGCCGGAGTCCTCGGCGACCGCCTTGGCCATCCGGGCGGCGGCGGCCGACGGGGCGTAGTACGCCGAGCCGGTCTTCAGCAGCGCCACCACCTCGGCGCCACCGTTGCGGGTCTTGACGACCAGCTCCTCGATCTGCTCGGCCGGCATGGCCTCGCGCAGCGGCTTGCCGTTCACGGTGCTCTGCGACGGGACCGGGACCATGGTGTCGCCGTGCGAGCCGAGGGTCAGCGTCTTCACCGACTTGACCGGTACGTTCAGCGCCTCGGCGACGAAGTTGGTGAACCGGGCGGTGTCGAGCATGCCGGCCTGGCCGAGCACCCGGTTCTTCGGGAACTGGGTGGCGAGCTGGGCCAGCGCGGTCATCTCGTCGAGCGGGTTGGAGACGACGATGACGACGGCGTTCGGGGCGTACTTGGCGACGTTCTCGGCGACCTGGCGGACGATCTTGGCGTTGGTCTCCAGCAGGTCCATCCGGCTCATGCCCGGCTTGCGGGGCAGACCGGCGGTGATCACCACGACGTCGGAGCCCTCGATGGCCTCGTAGCCCTCGCCGTTCGGGCCGGTGGTGACACCCACGACCTTGGTCTCGAAGCCCTCGACGGCACGCGACTGGTTGAGGTCGAGCGCGAGACCCGCCGGCTTGCCCTCCACGATGTCGGTGATCACGACGGTGTCGAAGACGTCGTACTCGGCCAGGCGCTGTGCGGTGGTGGAGCCGTAGAAGCCGGCCCCGACGACAGTGACCTTCTTACCCATGGTCGTCCCACTCCCTGATACCAGTCGGTTTTTCCGGACCGTATCAGTCATCGTGGCACCGAACCGGCCAGGGGCGGCGGCCATCGCCGGGATGGGGCGAACGTCACCGCCGCCCGGTTCGCCCGCCGTCAGCCGCGCTCGGCGCGCTCCACCACGTTGGTCAGCAGCATGGCCCGGGTCATCGGCCCGACGCCGCCGGGCATCGGGACCAGCTTGCCGGCCACCTCGGCGACCTCCGGGTCGACGTCGCCGGTGTAGCGGCCCTTGCCGTCCTCGCCGATCACCCGGGTGATGCCGACGTCGACCACGGTCGCGCCGGGGGTGACCATGTCGGCGGTGAGCAGGCCGGGCACCCCGGCCGCGACGATGACGACGTCCGCCGCGCGGGTGTGCGCGGCGAGGTCCAGGGTGCCGGTGTGGCAGAGGGTCACCGTGGCGTTCTCGCTGCGCCGGGTGAGCAGTAGGCCGAGCGGCCGGCCGACGGTGTTGCCCCGGCCGACCACCGCCACGTTCGCGCCGCGCAGCGGCACGTCGTGCCGGCGCAGCAGCTCCACGATGCCGCGCGGGGTGCAGGGCAGCGGGCCGTCGTAGCCGAGCACCAGCCGGCCCAGGTTGACCGGGTGCAGCCCGTCGGCGTCCTTGGCCGGGTCGATCAGCTCCAGCGCCCGCTGGGTGTCCAGCTGCGCCGGCAGCGGCAGCTGGACGATGTAGCCGTGGCAGGCGGGGTCCGCGTTCAGCTCGGCGAGGACCGCGTCGAGCTGGGCCTGGTCGGCGTCGGCGGGCAGCTCGCGGCGGATCGAGGCGATGCCCACCTCGGCGCAGTCGCGGTGCTTGCCGGTCACGTACGCCTGGGAGCCGGGGTCGGCCCCGACCAGGACCGTGCCGAGGCCCGGGGTGATGCCCCGCTCCGCGAGCGCCTTCACCCGCGCCCGCAGCTCGTCCTTGATCTGCGCCGCGGTCGCCTTGCCGTCCAGGATCGTCGCCGTCACGCCTGGATCGTCTCACGCGCCCTGCGGCCCGGTACGCGGACGGCCCGCGATCACGATCCGTTACGTGGCGTTAGTCACGCAGAGTGACCAAGTGTGGGTCGCGACACAGCTTGCCCCGGACAGTAGATGATCAACCAGGGCGGACCGGACAGCCGGCGACGCAGGGCGCATGCCGTCCGTGACGACGCGAGGGGCGCGTACGGGCGGTCGGAAAACCGCCGCTGAGCTGCCAAGAAGGCCGACCGCTATAGCAGAGGGCCGGTACGCCGACAAGGGCGGGACCCCCACTCCGTTACCGCTTCGCAACGCTCTCGTTGCCGAACCGGCGGCCGGTGACCTACCGTTGCCGATCGTTGCGCAGCGTCACCCAGCGCCGGGCCCGGCTGCGTAGCGTGAGGAGATGAGGAGCCCCCCATGCGTGTTCGTAGGCTCGCTGCCTGGACCGCTCTCCCGCTCGCGGTGACCCTGGGCCTCGCGGCCTGCGGCTCGGGCGGCGAGGGCGGCAAGAGCGACCCCAACGCGGCCGTGCGGATCGAGATCGCCGAGCCGCAGCACCTGGTCCCGACCAACACCAACGAGACGAGTGGCTCGCAGGTGCTGTCGGCCCTGTTCAGCCCCCTGGTCGACTATGACCAGGCGAACAAGCCCCACGAGGTGGCGGCCGAGTCGGTGACGTCGTCGGACAACAAGGTCTGGACGATCAAGCTGAAGCCGGGCTACACCTTCCACAACGGCGAGAAGGTCACCGCCGACAACTACCTCGACGCCTGGAACTACGGCGCGTACGCCCCGAACGGGCAGAACTCCAGCTACTTCTTCGAGAAGGTGGCCGGCTACGCGGACCTCCAGGGCGAGAAGCCGAAGGCGAAGACGCTCTCCGGTCTGAAGAAGGTCGATGACCTGACCTTCACCGTCACGCTGACCGAGCCGTACATCGACTTCAAGTCGATGCTGGGCTACACGGCGTTCTACCCGCTGCCCAAGGCCGCCTTCTCCGCCCCCGGCGTACTGGCCGAGAAGTACGAGCAGGCACCGATCGGGCAGGGCCCGTTCAAGATGAAGGGCACCTGGCAGCACGACGCCAAGGTCGAGGTGGAGAAGTACGCCGCGTTCCCCGGCCAGCAGCCGAAGGTGGGCGGCGTCGAGTTCCGGATCTACCAGCAGCCGACCGCCGCGTACGCGGACGTGCTGTCGGACAACCTGGACGTGATCAAGACGATCCCGACCGAGAGCCTGTCGACCGCCCCCACCGACCTCGGTGACCGGTTCCAGCAGAGCCCCGCGTCGTCGCTCCAGGTGCTGGCCTTCCCGACCTTCCAGAAGGAGTTCAGCAAGCCCGAGGTGCGCAAGGCCATCTCGATGGCGATCGACCGGGACGAGATCGCGAAGTCGATCTTCAAGGGCTCGCAGCAGCCGGCCCGCTCGTTCGTCTCGCCGGTGGTCGCGGGCTACCGGGAGAACACCATCGGTGCGGCCGGCGCGTTCGACCCGGCCAAGGCGAAGGCCATGTACGAGGCCGCCGGCGGCCCGAAGAAGATCGAGCTGTCCTACAACGGCGACGGTGGCCACAAGGACTGGATCGACGCCACCTGCAACCAGCTCAAGGCCAACCTGGGCGTGGAGTGCGTGGGCACCGCCGAGCCGAAGTTCGCGGACCTGCTGACCAAGCTCAAGCAGAAGCAGCCGGTCGGCCTGTTCCGGATGGGCTGGGTCATGGACTACCCGTCCATGGAGAACTACCTCGGCCCGCTGTACAGCACCAACGGCTCGTCGAACTACTACGGCTACAGCAACCCGCAGTTCGACAAGCTGCTCGCCGAGGGCGCCAAGGCGCCGACGCAGGACGAGGCGATCAAGAAGTACCAGGCGGCGGAGGACCTGCTGGCCCAGGACATGCCGGTGATCCCGCTCCGCTACGGCCAGAACAACTTCGGCCACTCGACCAAGGTCAAGAACGTGGAGATGGATCTCTTCGACCGGGTCGACCTGCTGAAGATCGAGGTCGTCAAGTAACACCCCGGACGACGGGTCGGGCCACCTCCGGGTGGCCCGACCCGTACGACCACTCCAGCTTCGCCCCTTTTCAGAGAGACTGCACAGTATGTTCCGCTTCATTCTGCGGCGACTGCTCCAGATGGTCCTCGCCTTCTTCGGGACCACGCTGATCGTCTACGCGCTGATGTTCGCCGGGCAGGGCGACCCCATCCAGGCGCTCGCCGGCGAACGCCCGGTCACCGCGGCCCAGCGGGCATACCTGACGCAGAAGTACCACCTCGACGCCACCGGCGTCGGTGGCTTCTTCTACCGCTACTTCGACTACCTGAAGAACCTGCTCCAGGGCGACCTCGGGCAGTCGCTGACCGGCCGCTCGATCGGCGACATCCTCGCCGCCGCCTGGCCGGTCACCGTCCGGCTCGCGCTGATCGCGATGGCCGTGACCGTGCTGTTCGGGGTGACCGCCGGGGTGATCGCCGGCATCCGCCGGGCCAGCTTCTTCGACAACTCGACGCTGGTGCTGACCCTGCTGGTGCTGGGCATCCCCACCATCGTGCTGGCCCCGCTCGCCCAGTACCTGCTGGGCGTCAAGTGGCAGCTCTTCCCGCCGACCGCCGGGGCCGACCCGGACCTGTACGCGTTGCTGCTCCCCGGCATCGTGCTCGGTTCGCTCTCGCTGGCCACCGCGCTGCGGCTGACCCGTACCTCGGTGGCGGAGAACCTGCGCGCCGACTACGTCCGGACCGCCCGGTCGAAGGGCCTGGTCAAGCGGCGGATCGTCAGCGTGCACGTGCTGCGCAACTCGCTCATCCCGGTGGTCACCTTCCTCGGCGTCGAGCTGGGCAACCTGATGAGCGGCGCGATCATCACCGAGGGCGTGTTCAACATCCCCGGCGTCGGCTTCAACCTGTTCCGCGGCATCCGCACCGAGGACGGCCCCCTGGTGGTGGGCATCGTCAGCGTGCTGGTCGTGGTCTACCTCGTCTCCAACCTGGTGGTGGACGTCCTGTACGCCGTACTCGACCCGAGGATCCGCTATGAGTGATTTTGAGACGGTGGCGGCGACGGAGGACCAGTCGGCGCGGCGCGGGGTCTCCGGCGAGCCGGGCACCCCGGCCGCCGCGAGCAAGGCCCGCAGCCTGGCCGGGGACGCCTGGCGCGACCTGCGCCGCAACCCGATCTTCTGGATCAGCCTGCTGCTGGTCGTGCTGGTCGCCGCGATGGCGGCCGTCCCGTCCCTGTTCACCGCCAACGACCCGCGCGACTGCGTGCTCTCCCGGCAGCACGCCGGGCCGTCCGGCGGGGCCATCTTCGGGTACGACTTCCAGGGCTGCGACACGTACTCCCGGGCGGTCTACGGGGCTCGCGCCTCGCTCCTGGTCGGCGCGCTCTCCGCACTGCTCACCGGCCTGATCGCGCTGGTCGTCGGGATGGTCGCCGGCTACTTCGGCCGCTGGGTCGACGCGGTGCTCTCCCGGGTGATCGACATCGTGCTCGGCATCCCGCTGCTGCTCGCCGCGATCGTGCTGCTCAAGCGGGTCAGCACCAGCAGCGACAACGTCCGGCTGTTCGCGGTGATCTTCGTGCTCGCGGTGCTCGGCTGGACCACCGCGGCCCGGGTGATCCGGTCCTCGGTGATCACCGCCAAGGAGCAGGACTACGTGGCGGCGGCCCGGATGCTCGGCGCCGGCAACGGGCGGATCATGTGGCGGCACATCCTGCCGAACGCGCTCGCCCCGGCGATCGTGGTGCTGACGATCGCGCTCGGCTCGTTCATCGCCGCCGAGGCCACGCTGAGCTTCCTCGGCATCGGGCTGAAGGCGCCGACCATCTCCTGGGGCATCGACATCGACGCCGGCCGGGTGCACATGCGGGAGTCGGCGACCCCGCTGATCGTCCCCTCCGCCTTCCTGGCGCTGACCGTGCTCGCCTTCATCATGCTGGGCGACGCGATCCGCGACGCCTTCGACCCGAAGCTGCGGTGAGAACATGACCGAGTCCGCGGTCCGGCCCACGCCGGCCTCCCCCACCCCGCCCGGCGGCCACCTGCTCGACGTCCGCGACCTGCACGTCGAGTTCCGCACCAGCGAGGGCGTGGCCCGGGTGATCAACGGGGTGTCGTACCACCTGGACCCTGGTGAGACCCTGGCGGTGCTCGGCGAGTCCGGGTCCGGCAAGTCGGTGACCGCCCAGGCGATCATGGGCATCCTGGACACGCCCCCGGCGCACATCCGCTCCGGCCAGATTCTCTACCAGGGTCGGGACCTGCTCACCCAGTCCGAGGAGCAGCGCCGGCAGGTCCGCGGCAAGGAGATCGCGATGATCTTCCAGGACGCGCTGTCGGCGTTGAACCCGGTCTTCCCGGTCGGTTGGCAGATCGGCGAGACGCTGCGCCAGCGCGAGGGGATGTCCCGGGCCGACGCCCGCGCCCGGTCGGTCGAGCTGATGGACCTGGTCAAGATCCCCGGGGCGGCGAAGCGGCTCGGCGACTACCCGCACCAGTTCTCCGGCGGCATGCGCCAGCGGGTCATGATCGCGATGGCGCTGGCGCTGAACCCGAAGGTGCTGATCGCCGACGAGCCCACCACCGCGCTCGACGTCACCGTGCAGGCCCAGATCATGGACCTCCTGGCGGACCTGCGCCGGGACCTGAACATGGCGATGATCCTGATCACCCACGACCTCGGCGTGGTCGCCGGCGTCGCGGACCGGATCGCGGTGATGTACGCCGGCCGGATCGTCGAGCACGCCGACGTGCGGCCGCTCTACCGGGCGCCGGCCCACCCGTACACCAAGGGCCTGCTGGAGTCGATCCCGCGCCTCGACGTACGCGGGCAGGCGCTGTCCACGATCAAGGGGCTGCCGCCGAACCTGATGCGGATCCCGTCCGGCTGCCCGTTCCACCCCCGGTGCCCGTACGCGCAGCAGGTCTGCGTGGACGAGGTGCCGCACGACCTGGTCCTCGGCGACGGCCGGACCAGCGCGTGCCACTTCGCGCAGGAGGTGCACGATGACAGCGCCCGCTAGCCCCACCAAGGTCCGCGGCGAGACCGTCCTGGCCGTCGACAACCTGGTCAAGCACTTCCCGATCAGCCAGGGGGTGCTGTTCAAGAAGCAGACCGGAGCGGTCCGGGCCGTCGACGGGGTCAGCTTCGAGCTGCGCCGGGGCGAGACGCTCGGCGTGGTCGGCGAGTCCGGCTGCGGCAAGTCGACCCTGGCCCGGCTGCTGATGCGGCTGGAGACGCCGACCTCCGGGCGGGCCACCCTGGAGGGGAAGGACCTGTTCAAGGCGTCCGGGTCGGAGCTGCGCCGGCTGCGGCGCAACATGCAGATGGTGATGCAGGACCCGTACACCTCGCTCAACCCCCGGATGACGGTCGGCGACATCATCGGCGAGCCGTTCGAGATCCACCCGGAGGCGGCACCCAAGGGCAGCAAGCGGCAGCGGGTACGGGAACTGCTGGACGTGGTCGGCCTGAACCCGGAGCACATCAACCGCTACCCGCACCAGTTCTCCGGCGGTCAGCGGCAGCGCATCGGCATCGCCCGGGCGCTCGCCCTGCGGCCCGAGATCATCGTCTGTGACGAGCCGGTCTCGGCCCTGGACGTCTCCATCCAGGCCCAGGTGATCAACCTGCTGGAGCAGCTCCAGGACGAGTTCGGGCTGTCGTACATCTTCATCGCGCACGACCTGTCGGTGGTCCGGCACATCTCCGACCGGGTCGCGGTGATGTACCTCGGCAAGATCGTGGAGATCGGCACCGAGGACGAGATCTACGAGCGGGCCACCCACCCGTACACCCAGGCACTGCTCTCGGCCGTGCCGGTGCCCGACCCGGAGGCCCGCGACGACCAGGCCATGATCCGGCTCACCGGCGACGTGCCGAGCCCGGCCGACCCGCCGTCGGGCTGCCGGTTCCGCACCCGCTGCTGGAAGGCGCAGGACGTCTGCGCCACCCAGGAGCCGCACGCCGTGCTCCGGGCCGCCGACCCGCACCCGTCGGCCTGCCACTTCGCCGAGGTCCGCACCCGATGAGCACCGGGGCCGTTCCCGACGAGCGGGAACGGCCCCGGTGATCCGCCGGGAGCCGCCCCGTTGTCCGCCCCGCACGGACCGGGGCGGACAACGGCTCAGCGCATGGTCAGCCGGAAGCCGTCCGGTCCGCCCCGGATCGGGGCCCGGGGCGGACCGGACGACGGCTCAGAGCTGGGCCAGGTCGAACGCCCAGATGCCGCGGCCGTGGGTCGCGACGTAGATCGAGTTGTCGACCGCGTTGTACTCGACGTCCATGCCGACGGTCAGCGGCAGGCCGGCGCCGAGCCGCTGCCAGTCCGTGGCGCCGGGCGCGCGGTAGAAGGTGGCCAGGTCGGTGGCGAGCACCAGCGCCCCGTTGGCCAGCTCCTTGACCGAGCTGGCCGGCACGTCCGGCAGGTTCGCCGAGACGTCCTTCCAGGTCGCACCCGAGTCGGTGGTCTCGAAGACGTGGCCAAAGCCCGCCCCCGGGCCCTCGGTGAAGCGGCGGGAGAAGCCGTTCACCGCGAGGAACGCGTGCGCGCCGTTCGCCGGGTCGATCCCGACGCCCTGCACGAAGCGGTTCGGGAAGTCACCGGGCAGGGTGACCTGGTGCCAGCTCGACGGGTCGCCGACCTTGCCGACCGCGAGCCCTCGGGTGAACCCGGCGTTGTTGCACGGACCGCACCAGCCGACGTACGCGGTGCCGCCAGAGACCGCCACCGAGGTGGCGGTGTGGCCGGCACCCAGGTCGAACACGTTCGTCCAGCCCTTGCCGTCGGAGATCGCGTAGCCCTTGGTGTTCACCCAGACGTGCTGGCCACCGGCGACCCAGGTGTTCGCGTCGTGGTCGTCGGGCGCGAACGGCGCGATGAACCGGGCCGGCTCGTCGCCCGGCGACGAGGTGTACGGCTGGATGTCGCGCGAGGTGGAGTCCGCCGGCGTGCCGTTGCCGGTGTTGGCGTTGCAGTTCTCGGTCACCCGCATGGCCAGGTTGGTGTACTCCTGGACCTGCCGGCAGCCGTTGGCCGGGTCGGCGAAGCCGTCGCCGCCGTCGCCACCGAAGTTGGAGCCCATCACGGTGTCGCCGGGGCGCAGCACCGAGACGCCGTTGTCCTGCAGACCACCGGAGACGACGGTGCCGGCCTTCGCCGGGTCCTTGCCGACCGCCACCGAGTAGTACTGGAGCGCGTCGATGGTGCCGTCGTTGAGGCTCTGCCAGTCGGTGGCGTGGCCGTCCTTGTCGGTCCTGCCGTTGACCGGCCGGCGGTAGACGCCGCCGTCGTTGCCGACGTAGACGAAGCCGTTGCCGACCGCCACCGAGTGCTGGTCGGAGTGGGTAGTCTTGTTGCAGGTGTTCTGCGCGTCGTGGATGTTCCAGCAGGCGAAGTTGAAGTTCCAGTACGGCCCGACGGTCTTCCAGTTGGCACCGGCGTCGGTCGACTCGTAGACCTCCTCCAGGCCCGCCCAGACGTGGTTCGGGTTGGCCGGGTCCACCGCCAGGAACTGGTTGTACCAGGCCTGGATGCCGGGGCCGTAGCCCTTGCCGCCCACCGCCTGCTTCAGCGCCGAGCCCGAGTTGCCCAGCTTCGCCGAGTCGGCGATCTTGTTCCACGGCCCGGCCGGGTTGCCGGTGTTGGAGACGTAGATGCCGTCCAGGTAGCTGTTCACGTTGCCGGCCGGCTTGTTGAGCAGGCTCGGCGACTGGTTGATCGCGTACAGCTTGCCGCCGTCGGCGGAGAAGGCGAAGGTCACGTACCCGATGTCGTCGGCCGGGATGGCGCCACCCGGGTTGACCTTCGTCCAGCCACCGGCCGTGTAGTCGGTGGTCTCGTAGAAGCCGTTGTAGGTGTCACCGGAGCGCCACGCCGAGGCGACCACCACGTGCTTCGGTCGGCGCGGGTCGCCGGCCACGTCGTTGACGATGTTCTTGTACGCCGCGTTCGCCGCGCCCGCGTTCGACCCGCCCGGCAGGTAGCTCGGGTTGGGCGCGAACTCCAGCTTCCAGGCGCCCGAGGCGGCGCCCATGGCGTGCGAGTAGAGACCCCGGTTGGTGGCGGCCCAGACCTTGCCGTCGAAGAACCGCAGCTTGTTGATCGTGGTGCTCTCCAGCTCGGTCCCGCCGACCCGGTCGGTCGCCGCGAACTTCCCGGTCCGCGGGTTGGCCAGCCGGTAGACGCCGGCCCCCACGAACGAGGTGGCGCCGGTGTTGCCCTCGCCGGTGGCGTACCAGAGGGAACCGTCGGTGGCGAGCACGACGTCGCCGCTGGACAGGGTGGGCAGCGCGTCCGCGATCGGCGTCCAGCTCCGGCCGCCGATCGAGGAACGCCAGACGCCACCGTCCGCGCCGGCCGCGTACACGTAGCCGTTGTTGTCCGCCGCGAGGCCGGTCATCCGGCCGGTGACCAGACCGGCGCCTCCGGAGGAGTTGGAGGCGTAGTCGCGGTAGCGCGGGTCGTCGCCGTCGTACTTGACGTTCGTGACCTCGCGCCAGCTGCCCTTGGTGGTGGGCAGCGCGGTGAGCTGGCTCAGCGCGTTCGAGTACGCCCCTGGCGAGACGATCCCCGGGGCGTACCGGGCCTGGGCGAACTGCTCGGCGATGGTGCGGGCCTCGAAGGCCTCCTCACCGGCCTCCTCGGACGCCTCGCCGGCCGCCATCTCCATGAACTCCCTGGGGTGCCAGGGCATGTTGGCGCCGGGCTCCTCGGCCAGGCCGAGCGCCTCCCGCACCTCGTGGTTGGTGGCGGCGACGCCGCCGAGCGCGGCGGTGAGCACCAGCGCGCCCGCGATGGTCGCCGGCTTGCGCCAGCGGAATGTGGACATGCGAATCCTCCCGGATTCGAAGGGGGGTGCCGGGCGGGTCGGCCCGGACAGGGGAACCACGCCGGTCGTGGCCGGCCGTGGTGATGGACGATCGGACGGGTACGTCCGTGCTGGACCCTCGGGCCGGCGGGGCGCACCCGCCGGGCGACGTCGCGAGAGGGTCAGGCCGGGACGGGCGGAGCCCGACCGGGCCGGCTGCCGTGCGTCGGCAGCGGTACGGCCGGCTGCCGGTAGCCGGTCGGGGCGACCACCGAAGTGGACGCGCCGCCGACCCGTACCGGCAGGGCCAGGAGGAGATCGTCCGGTCCGTCGTTGGTGACGACGCCGGCGCGGTGGTCACCGCCGGGTCCCTCGGAGAGTGCCGTCCACCGCTCCGACGGAGCGCCGGTGGGCGTGCGGCGCACACCGGCGGCTCGGGGGTCGCCGGAGGGCGGGGTGGGACGGCCCGGAGTGGTGACCGGTACGTCGACGGACCGTCCGCCCGGAGGAAGAACGGAGGGGCCGTCGTGGACGATCGACCGGTGCGCGGCGGTGACCACCGCGCCGGCTTCGGGGTTCTCCCCGCGGACGGGCGTCCCCAGGCCGATCAGGACGAACGCCAGCGCGACGACGACGGCGGTCAACCGGTCGAACGCGCGCATGGGCACACCTGTCGAGGGAGGGGAGGCCGGTCGGGCGGGCGGGCACGGTGGCCGCGGCCGGAGCAGGACGCAGAGAGAACGGGGAGGGTCGATCGCTGGCTTCCGGCGTTCACGCTAGCAACATCTTTCACACCCCGGCAACGGGATGACCGTCGTACTTTCGGCTGGTCAATGCCGAGGCCGTGACACCGCTCCCACGTCGGGGCGCAGGACGTGAAACGGGGGCGCGGCCGGTCGGCCGTGCCCCCGTCTCCGCTACCGGAGGTCAGTGGAAGAAGTGCCGGGTGCCGGTCAGGTACATGGTCACCCCGGCCTCCTTGCAGGCCGCGATGGTCTCCTCGTCGCGGATCGAACCGCCGGGCTGAACGATCGCCGTCACGCCGGCCTCGATCAGGATCTTCGGCCCGTCGGCGAACGGGAAGAAGGCGTCCGAGGCGCAGACCGAGCCGCGGGCCCGGTCCTCGCCGGCCCGGGCGACCGCGAGCCGCGCCGAGTCCACCCGGTTGACCTGTCCCATCCCGACGCCCACGGTGGCGCCGTCGCGGGCCAGCAGGATCGCGTTGCTCTTCACCGCGCGGACCGCCCGCCAGGCGAACAGCAGGTCGTGCAGCGTCTGCTCGTCCGCCGGGTCACCGGTCGCCAGCGTCCAGCCGGCCGGGTCGTCGCCGGGCGCGTCGACGGCGTCCCGCGCCTGCACCAGCAGACCGCCGGTGACCTGCCGCCACTCCACCGGGGACGGGCCGAACGCCGGGGCCCGCAGCAGCCGCAGGTTCTTCTTCGCCCGGAGCACCTCGACGGCGTCCTCGTCGAAGCCCGGGGCCACCAGCACCTCGGTGAAGATCTCCGCCACCTGGCGGGCCAGCTCCACGCTCACCGGCCGGTTCACCGCGATCACCCCGCCGTACGCGGAGACCGGGTCGCAGGCGTGCGCCTTGCGGTGCGCCTCGGCCACGTCCGCCCCGACCGCGATGCCGCACGGGTTGGCGTGCTTGATGATCGCCACCGCCGGCCGGTCGGGGAAGTCGTTCGCGGCCCGCCAGGCCGCGTCCGCGTCGACGTAGTTGTTGTAGGACATCTCCTTGCCGTGCAGCTGCTCGGCCTGCGCCAGCCCGGCCGGCCCCGCCGGGTCGGCGTAGAGCGCCGCCGCCTGGTGCGGGTTCTCGCCGTAGCGCAGCACCGCCTGCCGGCGCAGGGCCGACCCGGTGAACCGCGGCCAGCCCTCCTCCGCCGGCGCGACGGTGGTGGCGAACCAGTCGGCGACCGCCACGTCGTACTCGGCGATGTCGGCGAACGCGCGGGCCGCCAGCGCCCGGCGCTGGGTCAGGGTGAAGCCCCCCTCGGCCAGCGCGGCCAGCAGCGCCGGGTACGCGCCCGGGTCGGTCACCACCGCGACCGAGGCGTGGTTCTTGGCCGCGGCCCGGACCATCGCCGGCCCGCCGATGTCGATCTGCTCGACGCACTCGTCCTGGCTCGCGCCGGAGGCGACGGTGGCCTGGAACGGGTAGAGGTTGGAGATCAGCAGGTCGATGCCGGCGATGCCGTGCTCGTCGAGCTGGGCCGCGTGCGCGTCCTTGCGCAGGTCGGCGAGGAGGCCACCGTGGATCTTCGGGTGCAGGGTCTTCACCCGGCCGTCGAGGATCTCCGGGAAGCCGGTCACCTGCTCGACCGGGGTCACCGGCACGCCCGCGCCGGAGATCGTCGAGGCGGTGCTGCCGGTCGAGACGAGCTCCACGCCGGCGGAGTGCAGGGCCCGGGCCAGCTCGACCAGCCCGGTCTTGTCGTAGACGCTGACCAGCGCCCGCCGGATCGGGCGGCGGGTGTCCTCAGTGGTGCTCATGCCGCCCCCTCGCTCCGCTCGGCGCCGGCCTGAGGCACCAGCGCGCTGTGTCGATGATTCGCTCGCTGACGCTCGCTCATGGAACAGTGACCTTTCTGCCGGTGATCGTCCAACCTTCACGGACCAGCCGACCGACCTGCTCCACGAGCTGGCGTCGCTCGGCGGACTTGATGCGCTCGGTGAGCGTCTCCTCGTCGTCGTCGTCCAGCACCGGCACGGCGACCTGGGCGACGATCGGGCCGGTGTCCATCCCGGCGTCGACGAAGAACAGGGTGGCCCCGGTGACCTTCACCCCGTACGCGAGGGCGTCCCGGGGGCCGTGGATGCCGGGGAACGCCGGCAGCAGGGTGTTGTGCGTGTTGAGGTAGCGGTCGCCGAACGCGGCGAGGAAGTGCGGGCCGACCAGCTTCAGGAAACCGGCGCTGATCACCAGGTCCGGCTCGTGCTCGGCGACCCGGGCGGTGAGCGCCTTGTCCCAGTCCTCGCGGCTCGGGTGGTCCTTGACCCGCTCGACGAAGGCGGGCACCCCGGCCGCGGCGGCCCGGTCCAGGCCGGCGATGCCGTCCCGGTCGGCGCCGACGGCGACGACCCGGGCGCCGTACCCGGGGTCGGTGGCGGCGTCGAGCAGCGCCTGGAGGTTGCTGCCGGAGCCGGAGACGAGGACGACGAGGCGGGCGACGGACGCGGGCTCGGTCACGCCGCAACCCTATCGGGCAGGCCGGTGGACCCGGCGCTCGGGCGGCGGCGTCCGCGCGGGTGATCTTCCGGGTGGCGCGGGCACGATACGCTGCCGTCGCCCGGTGTCCGACCCACGGCCGGCCCGGCGTCGACATCGTGACCTCGGTTCCCGGGCCCCGTGTGCCGCGCGGCCTGCCGGTGCTGGGCGGAATGATGAGCGGCAGCACACCGACCACGGACCGTCGACCCCCAGTTTGAGGAGCACTTCGCAATGCAGCCCGGTTACCCCGGTCAGGACCCGTACGGCCAGCAGCCGCACCAGGACCCGACCGCCCCGAACCACGACCCGTACGCGCAGCCGCCGCAGGCCCCGCAGTACGGGCAGCAGCCCACCTCGGGCCAGCCGTACGGGCAGGACCCGTACGCCCAGCCGCCGCAGGCCCCGCAGTACGGGCAGCAGCCGACCTCCGGGCAGCCGTACGGGCAGCCGACCTCCGGGCAGCCGTACGGGCAGCCGACCTCGGGACAGCCGTACGGGCAGCAGCCCTACCAGGACCCGTACGCGCAGCAGCCGTACGGCGCCGCGCCGCAGTACCCGGCCGCCGGCTACCCGACCGGCCAGGGGCAGAACAACACGCTGGGCCTGATCGGCATGATCGCCGGCATCGTCTCCATCGTGTTCGCCTTCTGCTGCACCCCGCTGGGCATCATCGGCGGCATCGCCGGCGTGGTCCTCGGCGTGATGGGCCAGAAGAAGGTCCAGAGCGGCGAGGCGAGCAACGGCGGCCAGGCCAAGGCCGGCCTGATCTGCGGTGGCGTCGGCATCGTGCTCTCCATCATCAGCGCGATCGTCGGTGCCGCCATCAACCTGAACAACTTCGGCTCCTGAGCCGACCGGGAAAAGGGGGGTGCCGGCGCCGCCGGCACCCCCCTTTCGCGCATCCCACCCCGGCCCGGCCCGCGCCCGCCCCGCCCCGCCCCGACCCGACCCACGGTTGATCAAGGGGTTTGCGTCAGGGCATCGTCGAATCCTGACGCGAATCCCTTGATCAACTCAGCGGGGAGGGCCGTGCGGGGAGGGTGTGGTCCGGGGGTTCCGCGGTCGGGCGGGAAGAGCGGGCGGGGCGGGGCGGCCGGGGTGAGCGGGGCGGGGGGACGGCGCGGGTGAGCACCCGGGTGGCCGCCGCACCGAGCAGCGCGCCGGCGGCGACGACCAGGGTGGCCACCCCGGCCACCTGCCACCACACCGGGCCCATCTCGGCCAACCGGCCGCCGCCCAGCGGGCCGCCGGAGGCGGCGGCGGCCGCACCGAGCAGCAGCCCGGCCACCGGGCCGGCGAGCGCCGCCGGGACCAGCAACGCCGGCCAGCCGACCGTCGTCCGCTCCTCGGCGGCGATCCGCAGCAGCCGCCGGGCCAGCAGCCAACCGGCGGCCATCCCGGCCAGCACCGGCACCGCGAGCAGCGCCGCGCCCAGCCCTTCCACCGGCCCGCGCGGCAGGCCGGCGAGCAGCGGTACGGCCGGCAGCGCCCCCACCGACACCTCGCTGGTCCGCACGGCGGTGTCCGTGCCGACGGCGAACCCGGGCCCGAGCAGGTAACTGGCCGACCAGGCGGTGGCGTTCGGGGCGTACGCGAGGCTGACCAGGGTGACCCCGGCCTGACCGGCCACCCCGGTCCGGTACGCGCCGATCATGTCGGCCGCGTCACCGCCCCCGGTCGCCACGGCCAGCCCGGCCGCGCCGGCCCCCGCGCCCAGCAGCAGCAGCCCGGCCACCAGGCCGGTCCGCAGGCCGTCCCGCACCGGCGGCGGGGACCGGCGCGCCAGCAGCCCCGACACGCCGGTGGTCCGGACCGCGCCGATCAGCGCGCCGAACGCGCCGACGACCAGGCAGGTCAGCCCGGCCCGGCCCGGGGACACCCGCAGGCCACCGGCGCTGACGGTGACCGCGGCGGCGACGCCCGTCAGCGCGTACGCCAGGCCGACGGCGACCCCGACGGTGAGCGCCTGGCGCACGGACCGGCTGCCGCGCGCGCCGATCGCCCGGCTGGTGTGCACACCGGCCCGGCTGAGTCGCCAGAGGGCGAGCCCGGTCAACGCCAGCGGCACCAGGCCGAGCGGCCCGGCGGTGGTCTGCAACGGCACCCCGTGGCCGAGCAACCAGCCGGCGAGACCGGCGTGCAGCGCGCCGGCCAGCGAGCCGGCGTCCTCGCTCAGCTGGGCCAGGCCGAGCACCAGGGCGACCGGCAGCCACGAGGTCAGCGCCGCCCAGACGGCGGCCACCCCGGCGGCGACGGGCAGCGGGGCACGACCGCGCGGGGTCGCACCGGGCCGGCGCGCGGTCGCCCGGGAGGGCGGCGCGGCACGGCCGGCGGACCGGGCGTCGGCGCTGCCCCCGCCGGCGGTTCGGCGAGGCTGGTCGGGGGTGACGGGTGACATCGGGTTCTACTCTGGCACGCCGCGCCCACGGCGGCAGACCGATACCGCCCCCGGACCGTGGCGAGTTCCCTGATCCACGGGTTGAGCAGCCTCGTTCCGGTTTAGCCTCGGCCCAGGACGCGACCTTTCCCGTCGCGGCACCGACCGCTCGGAGGACGACGTGAACGCTCCGTATCCGCCGCCGCCACCGCCACCGGCGGCCGGCCGCGACCGGACCACCCTCTGGGGTGTCCTGGGCATCATCTTCGGCCTGTTGTGCTGCGGCATCCTGGGCATCGTCTTCGGCTACCTGTCGATCCGGGACGCCAAACGCTTCGGGAAGTCGCCCCTGCTCGGCTGGCTGGCGATCGCGTTCGGCGTCATCAACCTCATCGCCAGCGCGATCGTCCGGGCCCGCGGCAGCTACTACTACCCGTACTGGTACCGCTGAACGCAGGCGAGGGGGTCGACCGGATCCGGTCGACCCCCTCGGTACGTCAGTCCACCGCTCACCGGTTGGACATGATCTCCCGCATCAGCTTGGCGGTCTCGGTCGGGGTCTTGCCGACCTTGACACCGACCGCCTCCAGCGCCTCCTTCTTGGCGTCGGCGGTGCCCGCCGAGCCGGAGATGATCGCGCCGGCGTGGCCCATGGTCTTGCCGGGCGGGGCGGTGAAGCCGGCGATGTAGCCGACCACCGGCTTGGTGACGTTGGCCTTGATGAACTCGGCGGCCCGCTCCTCGGCGTCGCCGCCGATCTCACCGATCATCACGATGGCGTCGGTCTCCGGGTCGGCCTCGAACGCGGCCAGGGCGTCGATGTGGGTGGTCCCGATGATCGGGTCGCCGCCGATGCCGACGCAGGTCGAGAAGCCGATGTCGCGCAGCTCGTACATCATCTGGTAGGTCAGCGTGCCGCTCTTGCTGACCAGGCCGATCCGGCCGGAGCCGGTGATGTCGGCCGGGATGATGCCGGCGTTGGAGGCGCCCGGCGAGGCGATGCCCGGGCAGTTCGGGCCGATGATCCGGGTCCGCTCGCCCTTGGCCACGTTGTACGCCCAGAACGCGGCGGTGTCGTGCACCGGCACGCCCTCGGTGATCACCACGGCCAGGTCGATGCCGGCGTCGATCGCCTCGACGACCGCGCCCTTGGTGAACTGCGGCGGCACGAAAATGACCGTGACGTCCGCCCCGGTCTCCTTCATCGCGTCCGCGACGGAGGCGAAGACCGGCAGCTCGGTGCCGTCGAAGTCGACCGTGGTGCCGGCCTTGCGCGGGTTCACGCCGCCGACCACGTTGGTGCCGGCGGCGAGCATCCGCCGGGTGTGCTTGGAACCCTCGGAACCGGTCATCCCCTGCACGATGACCTTGGAGTCCTTGGTCAGCCAGATAGCCATTGTCAGACCCCCGCAGCTGCCAGCTCGGCGGCCCGCTCGGCCGCGCCGTCCATGGTGTCGACCCGCTGGATCAGCGGGTTGTTCGCGTCGTCGAGGATCGCCCGACCGGCCTCGGCGTTGTTGCCGTCAAGCCGGACGACGAGCGGCTTGGTGACCTCCTCGCCCCGCTGCTTGAGCAGGTCGAGCGCCTGCACGATGCCGTTGGCCACCGCGTCGCAGGCGGTGATGCCGCCGAAGACGTTGACGAAGACGCTCTTCACCGACGGGTCGGAGAGGACGATCTCCAGGCCGTTGGCCATCACCGCGGCGCTCGCGCCGCCGCCGATGTCGAGGAAGTTGGCCGGCTTGACGCCGCCGTGCCGCTCACCCGCGTACGCGACCACGTCGAGGGTGGACATGACCAGGCCCGCGCCGTTGCCGATGATGCCGACCTCGCCGTCGAGCTTGACGTAGTTGAGGTCCTTCTCCTTGGCGGCCTGCTCCAGGGGGTCCACCGACGCCTGGTCGACCAGGGCCTCGTGGTCCGGGTGCCGGAAGCCGGCGTTCTCGTCCAGGGTGACCTTGGCGTCCAGCAGCAGCAGCTTGCCGTCACCGGTCTTCGCCAGCGGGTTCACCTCGACCAGGGTGGCATCCTCGGCGACGAACGCCTGCCACAGCTTGACCGCGACGTCGACCACCTGGTCGGCGACCTCGGCCGGGAAGGCGGCCGCGGTCACGATCTCGCGCGCCTTGGCCTCGTCCACGCCGGTGTTGGCGTCGATCGGGGCCTTGACGACCTTCTCGGGGGTCTCGGCGGCGACCTGCTCGATGTCCATGCCGCCGGCGACGCTGGCGATGCAGAGGAAGGTGCGGTTCGCCCGGTCGAGCAGGTACGAGAAGTAGTACTCCTCGGCCACGTCCGCGGTCACGGTGATCATGACCTTGTGGACCGTGTGACCCTTGATGTCCATGCCGAGGATGTCGGTGGCCCGGGCCACCGTCTCCTCCGCGCCCTCGGCCAGCTTCACGCCGCCGGCCTTGCCGCGGCCGCCGACCTTCACCTGCGCCTTGACGACCACCCGGCCGCCGAGGCGTTCGGCGATCGCGCGGGCCTCATCCGGGGTAGTGGCGACGCCGCCGGCGAGCACGGGCAAGCCGTGCCGCTCGAACAGGTCCCGCCCCTGGTACTCGTACAGGTCCACGATTGCGCGTCCCGTCCCGTCTCCGCGGCGCGCCGTCGCGCCGCCACCAGCGTTGGAAAATCAGTTTGACGCCTGTCATCAGATGAGACAGGCCATTTGCCGCAGCCTAACGAGATGGGAACCGGGGGCAACCGAGCGGGTGCAGGGTGTGCGGTAATGCACAGCCGCCGGCGGGTCGGGTCAGCGGGTCGGGGTCAGCCCACCCGGCAGCGGCCGGCCGCGTACCCGGCGAGCGCCCGCATGATCTCCTCCTCGGACCGGTCGGCGAAGTTCAGCGTGGCGGTGAAACCGGTACCGAAGAACGCCTTCTGCAACCCTGAGTCCACCGCGGTGAAGGTGCCCAACCCGGAGCCCAGCCGCGGGTCGCGGGGCTTGACGCAGACCAGCTTCTCCAGCGACCAGCGCCGCGGGTAGATGTGGTCGATCGCGCCCCAGGGCAGCCAGACCGCCTGCCCCCGGGTCGGCCGGGACCTGATCCAGAGCCCGTCCGGGCCGACCGCGAGCACCGGGCCGCCGGAGGCGATCAGCCACAGCATGAACCCGAACTGCAACGCGAGGAGCAGCATCACCATCGGGATCACGAGCAGGACCCAGGGGCTACCGTCGTCGGCGGCGGCGATCGCGCCCATCGGGCAGGCCAGCACCAGGCCGAGGACCAGGATCACCGCCCCGAACACCAGGGCGCGCTTACGCACGTTCGGCCGGACCACGAACGGCAGGTCCTCCGGGATCCGCTTCGCGGTCACCGCCGCCGGCGGCTGCGGCCCGGTGGGGTACCCGGGCTGCGGACCCACGGGGTACGCCACCTGCTGCTGGCCTCCGACGTACCCCGGCGTCTGGCCTCCCGGGTACATCGGCTGCGCCCCCGGATACCCCGGCTGCTGACCACCCGGGTACATCGGCTGCGCCCCCGGGTACGGCGGGTGCTGGCCACCCGGGTAGGTCGGCTGGGGTCCGCCGGGGTGGGCCGGCCAGGCCTGGCCCGGCCCGTGCGGCTGGCCCGGCCAGGCCGCACCGGGCTGCGGCTGGGCCGGCCAGGTGCCGCCGGGCTGCGGCGGCGCCGCCCAACCGCCGGGCTGGGCGGCCGGCCACCCCTCGGGCGGGGTCGGGGACGGGTGGGACGGCTGGGTCACGGCGGGCTCCCGGGCGGGATCGTCGACCGCGGACGCGGTACGGGCAGCCACACGATACGACCCACTCCCCGACTCCGGCGGCCCCGCCGCCCCACCCGACGAACCCCGGGAAGAAGCCTTCGGCGCGTTTCCGTTCATCGGGCGACCACAAACGCACCCGGACCCGACGGACGGGGTGGCGCGGGCGCCCCTGAGTGGAACGCCATGGACATCAACGGTGGCCGGTGACGTCCACCGACGGGTTGGGGCAGCGCGTCGGACGGCCCGGGGAGCAGGAGGTACGCGGTCGGGCTCGACGCCCGGCGCAACCGTGGGTCCGAGGGACGGTCGACGGGATCCGGCAGGCCGGCGGCGGGCGGCCGACGAGGCCCCCGCTCAGCCGTCCGGGGGATCTTCACGGCCGGGCGTAACCCCCTGCGGAGGGCGTCGTTGAGTCTGATGTCGGAGCGCTGATCAGCGCGATGACAGAGACGGCCGATGCCCTGTCGGTCGAGGGGTGGCGGCGGGGCATCGTGCATAGAGGGGCCGGGCGTGTGAGGGGTGCGTCCGGCCCCTCACTCTGTCTGCCTACCGGCCGACGCGGCCGACGGTCAGGCGACCGGCTGGGTGACGTTGCCCCGGACCCACTCCACGATGGCCTGGGTGGTCGCGCCCGGGGTGAAGATCTTCGCCACGCCGAGTCGCTCCAGCTCGGGGATGTCGGCGTCCGGGATGATCCCGCCACCGAAGACCACGATGTCGCTGGCGTCGCGCTCGGCGAGCAGCTCCAGCACCCGCTTGAAGAGGGTCATGTGCGCACCGGAGAGCACCGAGAGGCCGACCGCGTCGGCGTCCTCCTGGATCGCGGTCTCCACGATCTGCTCCGGCGTCTGGTGCAGGCCGGTGTAGATGACCTCCATGCCGGCATCGCGCAGGGCACGCGCGACCACCTTCGCGCCCCGGTCGTGGCCGTCCAGGCCGGGCTTCGCGACGACGACCCGGATACGAGAGCTCATCAGCGCACACCTTTCGCCGGTCAGGGCACTCCTCACCTGAACGAACGGTAACCCGACCGTCCCGGAGCCGGAAACCCGGGCTGCACCCCTACTCCCCGGGAGCGTATCGGCAACCCGGCGACCGGAGGCCGGACCGGCGACCCCGGACCGACAGCCGGGACGGCGGCCCCCGGACCGGGGACCGGGCGACCCGGCGGCCGGGGACACCGCGGCCGGGGACACCGCGGCCGGGCGGCGCCGGACGGATTCCCGACAGGTGCGCGGCCGCACCACCGACCCACCGACCCCGGCTCACCGATGCCCGGTCTGCCGCGCTTGCGGCGACTCCGGGACCGGGCCGGACGAGGCCGCACGACCGCCCGGAATGATCTTTGCCTCTACCGTCGAGGGCCCGGTCGAGGGAAGCCGGACGCCTCCGCCGTTCGGTCACTGTCCGCGACGAACGGGCAGTTACCGGGCCCCCCAACCGGGGGCACGAGCTATGACAAGAAGGGACGGAAACGGACAGAAAGAAACGCCAATTCGGCGCTTCGGCTTGTGACTGGAGTGGCGGTTGGCTAACGTGTCCACGGTTGTCATCAGGTCCACGGACGGGTGACGACGCGGCCACCGGACGTTCGACGGAGCTTCACCGAACGGCTGGCGGTCGCATCGGATCCCCGACAACGGAGGGTGTGCGTGCGCCAGCGCCTGTCGTCTGAGCCCGATAGATATCGCGGCCGCCGCCGCGTACCCACCCCCCGCGGAGCCGCTACGCGGCGGTCGTGACCACCGCGTTCGTCGGAGCCGGTCTGGTCGCTCTCGGCGCGAACGCGCTGCCGGACGCCAAGAGCGTCAACCCCTCGGTCCTCGACGAGCTCAAGCAGGCGTCGATCACCAGCCAGGACGTGGCGGCCCGCGGCGACTCCGCCGACCGCGCCACCCGTGACAGCCGGGCGGAGAGCAAGTCCTCCACCGAGCAGGACGTCTGGCTGCTCCCCCTGCACGGCTACGACTTCAACTCGCCCTACGGCATGCGCTGGGGCAAGCTGCACACCGGCATCGACCTGGTCGCCCCGGAGGGCACGCCCTACGTGGCGATCCACGACGGCACGGTCACCAAGGCCGGCTGGTTCGGCGGCTACGGCTACGCGGTGATCGTCAAGCACGCGGACGGCAGCGAGGCCATCTACGGTCACTCCTCGGCGGTCAACGTCAAGGAGGGCCAGCAGGTCAAGGCGGGCGACCAGCTCGGCCTGGTGGGCAACACCGGCCACTCCTACGGTTCCCACCTGCACCTCGAGGTCCATGTCAACGGGCAGCCGCTGGACCCGGTGCCGTGGCTCGCCGAGCGCGGAGTGGACATCAAGCTGCAAGTAGAGGCAATCTACGGCGACGTAGCCGCCTCCTGACGCTCCGTATCGACCGTTCACCGCCCGGATCATTCGATCCGGGCGGTTTTCGTTGCGCCGAAGTCTGCCGGGTCACACCCACGAATGTGAGCGGGCGCACACCACTGGATGATCGTCTTGCGCCGCGAAAGCCCCAGCCGGGCAGGAGGCGGGCACCGGGGCGCGGGACACCGCCGCCGGACCCTGGAGTCACTACCCGCCGGCGATCCGGCTGACACCAGTATTTCCAGGTCACGTGCCCCCTCGACTGATGAAGGTCCCCGTGCAGGAAGACAGCTCCATCCAGAACGAGAACACTCAGGACATCCCCGCCCGGCACCGGCTGCGCAAGCGCCCGGGCCGGCGTACCGCATACCTGGTCATCGGCGCCGCCGCCCTCGTCGGCCTCGGGCTCGGCGGGGTCTCCGTGGTCACGACCGACCACGACACCCCGACGCCGGCCGCGGTCGACTTCGACGCCCGGGCCCGCGCCGAGGCCGCCGCGCGCGCCGACCGCTCGGCCCGCGAGTCGACCGCGCCGGTCACCCCGTCCGCCACCCCGGCCAGCCCGTCGCCGAGCCCCAGCAAGGCGAGCCCGAAGCCGACCCGGACCGTCACGCCGAAGCCGAAGAAGACCAGCAAGCCGAAGCCCCGCTGGGTGATCCCGATGAAGGGCGCCGAGATCACCTCGTGCTTCGGCCCCCGGTGGGGCACCCAGCACGCCGGCATCGACTTCGCCATGCCGGCGGGCACCCCGATCCACGCCGCCTTCGCCGGCACCGTGGTGAAGGCCGGTGACGCCGGCGACGGGTACGGCAACTCGGTCTTCATCGACCACGGCAACGGCTACCTGACCCACTACGCGCACCAGAGCAGCCTCAAGGTCAGCGTGGGCGACAAGGTCAGCGCCGGCGAGGTCATCGGGTACGAGGGCGCCACCGGCGACGCCACCGGGCCGCACCTGCACTTCGAGGTGCACAAGGGCGCGATGTGGAACCAGATCGACCCGGCGCCGTTCCTGCGCGCCCGGGGCATCGACGTGGCCTGCTGACGGCCACGGCACGAGGAAGGGCCCGGTCCGGCGATCCGCCGGGCCGGGCCCTGCCGTCGTCAGAGCTTGTCGATCGGGGCGTGCCGGAGCACCAGCCACATCGTCTGGTCACCGAAGTCGATCTGCGCCCGGGCACCCGGGCCGTGCCCCTCGACCGCCAGCACCCGGCCCAGCCCGTACCGCTGGTGGTTGACCCGGTCCCCCACCGCGACCTTCGGCGCCTGCTTCAACTCGCTCGCCGTGGCCAGCCTGCTGGCGTCCACGCCGAGCCGCTTGGCGAGCTGGGCCGCCTTCGGCGTACCCCCGGTGAAGGTGCCACGCCCGCCGGGCGCGCGGTCCGCGCGGCCGCCGACGCCGCCGCCCCCACCACCCCACGAGGTGTACGAGCCCTCGGTGCGCTCCCAGCGGACCAGCTCCGGCGGCAGCTCCTCCAGGAAGCGTGACGGCGGGTTGTACGCGGGCTGCCCCCAGGCCGACCGGGTGACCGCCCGGGACAGGTAGAGCCGCTGCCGGGCCCGGGTGATGCCGACGTACGCCAGCCGGCGCTCCTCCTCCAGCTCCCGGGTGTCGCCGAGCGAGCGCAGGTGCGGGAAGACCCCGTCCTCCAGGCCGGTCAGGAAGACCACCGGGAACTCCAGGCCCTTCGCGGTGTGCAGCGTCATCAGGGTGACCACGCCCTGGTGGTCGGGGTCGTCGCTGGGGATCTGGTCGGCGTCGGCGACCAGCGCCACCTGCTCCAGGAAGCCGGCCACGGTGGCCCGTTCGTCGTCCTCGCCCAGCGCCTCGATCCGCTCGGTGTACTCGCGGGCGACGCTGACCAGTTCCTGGAGGTTGTCCACCCGGCCGGCGTCCTGCGGGTCGAGGCTCTCCTCCAGCTCGGTGAGGTAGCCCGAGCGGGTCAGCAGCGCCTCCAGGACGTCCTCCGGGGTGCCGGTGGCGGCCAGCTCGCGCGCCGAGTCGAGCAGCGCGACGAACTCGGCGATGCCGTTGGCGGCCCGGGTGGAGATGCCGGGTGCGTCCTTGGCCCGGCGCAACGCCGCGCCGAAGGAGATCCGGTCCCGGCTGGAGAGCGCCTCCACGCACGCCTCGGCCCGCTCGCCGATGCCCCGGCGCGGGGTGTTGAGGACCCGGCGCAGGCTGACCGTGTCGTCGTCGTTGACCACCGCGCGCAGGTAGGCCAGCGCGTCGCGGACCTCCTTGCGCTCGTAGAAGCGCACCCCGCCGACCACCTTGTACGGCAGGCCGACCCGGATGAACACCTCCTCGAAGACCCGGGACTGGGCGTTGGTGCGGTAGAACACCGCCACGTCGCCCGGGCGCGTCTCGTCGGCGTCGACCAGCCGGTCGATCTCCCGGGCCACCCAGTCCGCCTCGGCGTGCTCGGTGTCGGCCACGTACCCGACGATCTGCTCGCCCGCCCCGGCGTCGCTCCACAGCCGCTTGGGCTTGCGGGAGGTGTTGCGGTCGATCACCGCGTTGGCCGCGTTGAGGATGGTCTGGGTGGAACGGTAGTTCTGCTCCAGCAGGATCGTCCGGGCGTCGGTGAAGTCCCGCTCGAACTCCAGGATGTTGCGGATGGTCGCGCCGCGGAACGCGTAGATCGACTGGTCGGCGTCGCCGACCACGCAGAGCTCGGCGGGCGGGATCCCCTCGGTGCCGGAGACCAGCTCCTTGATCAGCACGTACTGGGCGTGGTTGGTGTCCTGGTACTCGTCGACCAGCACGTGCCGGAACCGGCGCCGGTAGCTCTCCGCGACGTGCGGGTGCGACTGGAGCAGGTGCACCGTCGTCATGATCAGGTCGTCGAAGTCGAGCGCGTGCGCCTCGCGCAGCCGCCGCTGGTAGAGCGTGTACGCCTCGGCCAGCGCCCGCTCGTTGGGCCCCTTGGCCCGGCCGGCGAACTCCTCCGGATCGACCAGCTCGTTCTTCAGGTTGGAGACCTGGGCGGCGAGCCCCCGGGCCGGGTAGCGCTTCGGGTCGAGGTCGAGCTCGCGGACGACGAGCTGCATCAGCCGGCGCGAGTCGTCCGCGTCGTAGATCGAGAACGTCGACTTCAGGCCGGCGTGCTCGTGCTCGGCACGCAGGATCCGGACACAGGCCGAGTGGAAGGTCGAGACCCACATCAGCCGGGCCCGCGGGCCGACCAGGGCGGCCACCCGCTCCTTCATCTCACCGGCGGCCTTGTTGGTGAACGTGATCGCGATGATCTCGCCCGGGTGCACGTCCCGCGCACCGAGCAGGTAGGCGATCCGGTTGGTCAGCACCCGGGTCTTGCCGGAGCCGGCCCCGGCCACGATCAGCAGCGGGGAGCCGGCATGGGTGACCGCGTCCCGCTGGGGGCCGTTCAGGCCGTCCAGGAGGGCCTGCGGGCCCGGCCGGGCCGGCGGGGTCGGGTCGCGGCGCGGCGGGGTCGGCTGGGGCTCCGGCGCGGGCGGGGACGCGGGGATGTCGAAGAGAGGATGCATCGCAGGGCGAGTCTATGCCGCCGGGCGGACATCTCCGACGCGCGCGGCCCGAGCGGAGAGGGCGGCGTCACGTCCCACCTGTTGGCGGGATTCCTTGCGCCGGCCGCCCACCGGTCGGCATACTCGACGACGTGTTCGATCAGCGCTTCTACTTTTACTACGGCACCGGGAGTCCGGCAGCCGTGGGTCGCGCCTGATCACAAGACCTGCGAAACGCCCCGGGCTCGGAGAGCCCGGGGTTTTTTCGTCCCGGGATCCGGGCACCGGGCCCGACACCCTGAGGGGTACGACGATGATGACTGACGTGGTGGAGTCCAGCGGTGGCCTGGCGCGGCCCGACGGGGCGAACGGCGCCGACGGCGCGAACCCGACCGGCGCCGCGGCGGCCCGGACCGGCACCGACGACTCGGCGGCGGCGGAGCGGATCACGGCCATCCGGGAGCGGATCGACGAGATCGACCGCACCGTCATCGCGCTCTGGCAGGAGCGGGCCGCGCTCTCCCAGGAGGTGGGTGCGACCCGGATGGCCTCCGGCGGCACCCGTCTCGTGCTCTCCCGGGAGCGGGAGATCCTGGAGCGGTTCCGGCAGGCCCTCGGTGCGGACGGCACCCAGTTGGCGCTGCTGTTGCTGCGGGCCGGCCGCGGCCCCCTGTGAGGCTGCGGGCGGCCCGTGTCCCACCGGCGCGGCCGTCGACGCCCCGGGCCGTACCGGCCGGAAACGACGAACCGCCTGCCGACGTCGGGCTGACGTCGGCAGGCGGTCCGGGTGGGATCAGGCCACCTCGTGGGTGGGCACGATCTCCCGCGGCTTGGCGAAGTGGCAGGCGCTCGGGTGGTCCGAGCCCTGCCGGATCTGCAGCAGCGGGACCTCCTGGGCGCAGACGTCCTCCGCCTTCCAGCACCGGGTGCGGAACCGGCAGCCCGAGGGCGGGCTCACCGGCGAGGGGACGTCACCGGTGAGCCGGATGATCGCCTTGTTGTCCCGCAGCGTCGGGTCCGGCACCGGCACGGCCGAGAGCAGCGCCTGGGTGTACGGGTGGGTCGGCCGCTCGTAGATCTCGTCCTCGGTGCCGATCTCCACCATCTTGCCCAGGTACATCACCGCGACCCGGTCGGAGAGGTGGCGCACGACCGACAGGTCGTGGGCGATGAAGACGTACGACAGGCCGAACTCCGCCTGGAGCTTCTCCAGCAGGTTCATCACCTGGGCCTGGATGGAGACGTCCAGGGCCGAGACCGGCTCGTCGCAGACGATGACCTCGGGCCGCAGGGCGAGCGCCCGGGCGATGCCGATGCGCTGCCGCTGACCGCCGGAGAACTGGTGCGGGTACCGGTTGATGTGCTCCGGGTTCAGGCCGACCAGGTCCAGCAGCTCCTTGACCTTGCCGCGCCGGCTGCCGCGCGGGGCCACCTCGGGGTGGATCTCGAACGGCTCGCCGATCAGGTCACCCACCGTCATCCGGGGGTTCAGCGAGGTGTACGGGTCCTGCATCACCAGCTGGATCTGCCGGCGCAGGCGCCGCAGCGCGCCGCCGGAGAGCTTGGAGATGTCCTGGCCCTTGTAGAGCACCTGACCGGCGGTCGGCCGCTCCAGGTTCATCAGCACCCGGGCGAGGGTCGACTTGCCGCAGCCGGACTCGCCCACCACGCCCAGCGTCTCGCCGGCCTTCAGCTCGAAGGAGACGCCGTCGACTGCCTTGACCTGACCGATGGTCTTCTTGAACACCACGCCCCGGGTCACGGGGTAGTGCTTGACCAGGTCACGGACCTCGATGATGTTCTCAGTCACGGTTCACGAGCTCCTCGGCGAAGTGGCAGGCGCTGGCCCGGGCGCTGCCGAGCTGCAGCAGCGGGGGCACCTTCTCCCGGCACACCGGCTGCGCCATGGGGCAGCGCGGGTTGAACGGGCAGCCCGGCGGGATGTTCATGAGGTTCGGCGGGAGCCCCTTGATGGTACGGAGCTCCTGACCCTTCTCGTCCATCCGCGGAATCGAGTTGAGCAGGCCCAGGGTGTACGGGTGCGCCGGCTTGGCGTACAGGTCGTACACGTTGGCTTCCTCGACGATCCGGCCGGCGTACATGACCGCGATCCGGTCCGCGACGTCGGCGACCACGCCGAGGTCGTGGGTGATCAGGATCATGCCCATCTGCCGCTCCCGCTGGAGCTCGCCGAGCAGGTCCATGATCTGGGCCTGCACGGTCACGTCCAGCGCGGTGGTCGGCTCGTCCGCGATCAGCACCTCCGGGTCGAGCGCCAGCGACATCGCGATCATCGCGCGCTGCCGCATACCGCCGGAGAACTGGTGCGGGTAGTTGCTGAACCGACCCTTGGCGTTCGGGATCTTCACCTGGTCGAGCATCTCGATCGCGCGCTTCTTGGCGTCCGAGCGGCTCATGCCGCGCCGGATGCGGAACTGCTCGGCGATCTGGAAACCGACGGTGAAAACCGGGTTGAGGGCGGAGAGCGAGTCCTGGAAGATCATCGCAATGCCTTCACCCCGGATCCGACGCCGCTGCTCGGCGGACATCTTGAGCATGTCCTTGCCGTGGAAGCGGATCTGGCCACCGGTGACGAAGCCGGGCGGGGTGTCGAGAATGCCCATGATGGTCTGCGCGGTGACGCTCTTGCCGGAGCCGGACTCGCCGAGCACGGCGAGGGTCTCCCCCGCGTCGACGTGGTACGTCACCCCGTTGATGACCTTGGCGACGCCGTCCCGGGTACGGAACTCCACCCGCAGGTCGTCGACCTCGAGCAGTCGGCCGGAGGGGCGACCGGATCCGTCGGCGCCCGGTGCGGACTGCTCGGACACGAGAATGTCGGACAACTCAGTTCCCCTATCGGAGCTTCGGGTCGAGGGCCTCGCGGACCGCCTCGCCGAGCATGACGAAGCTCAGCACCGCGGCGACGAGGAACGCGGAGGGGAAGAACAGCAGGAACGGCGAGACCCGGATGTAGTTCTGCGCCTCGCTGATCATGATGCCCCAGGACACGACGGGGGTCTTCAGGCCGATGCCCAGGAAGGACAGGGTGGCCTCGGCGCCGATGAACGAGCCGACCATGATCGTGCCGTAGACCAGCAGCGGGGCCAGGCAGTTCGGCAGCAGGTGCTTGAGGATGATCCGGCCGGTGCTGGCACCGAGCGCGCGGGCCGCCACGATGTAGTCGGCCTCCTTGGTGGCGAGCACCGAGGAACGCATCAGCCGCATGGTGACCGGCCAGCTCAGCACGGTCAGCGAGAGGATCACCAGACCCATGATCTGCCACTCGCTGTTGTCCGTGCCGGCACCGTTGAAGGTGGTCAGGATGACGATCGAGCCGAGCACGAACGGCAGGCCGAAGAAGATGTCCGCGACCCGGGAGAGGACCGCGTCCACCCAGCCACCGCGGTAGCCGGCGATGATGCCCATCGCGCCACCGATCAGCAGCGTGCCGAGGGTCGAGAGCACCGCCACCACGATCGAGGCGCGGGCACCGTAGATCACCCGGGAGTAGACGTCCCGGCCCTGCACGTCGTAGCCGAACCAGGCGTCGCCGCCCGGCTCGACCCGGCTGCGCGAGAGCGCGCCGTTGACGGCGTCGCCGGAGGTGAAGAGCTGCGGGAACGCGGCCATCACCAGGAACACCAGGATGACGATGGCGGAGATCCAGAACAGCGGCTTGCGGCGCAGGTCGCGCCAGGCGTCGCCGAGCAGGCCCCGGGGCTTCTGCTGCTTCTGGGCGCTCTCCGGCAGGCCGGCGTTGGTGGGCGCGCCGGAACCGGCCTCGGTGGGCATGGTCGCGGGCGGCGTCGAGACGATCGACGCGGTACTCGGGTCACTCATAGCGGATCCTCGGGTCCAGGGCGGCGTAGAGCAGGTCCACCAGCAGGTTCATCAGCAGGTAGACGAGCACCAGGACCACCACGATGCCGACAACGGTAGCGCTCTCCTTCGTCACGATGGCCCGCAGCACCTGGCGGCCGATGCCGTTGATGCCGAAGATGCCCTCGGTGACGATGGCGCCGCCCATCAGGGCGCCCAGGTCGGTGCCGAGCAGGGTGACGACGGGGATCAGCGAGTTGCGGAGCAGGTGCACGCCCACCACCCGACGCATGGGCAGGCCCTTGGCGATGGCGGTACGCACGTAGTCGGCGCGGCGGTTCTCCGCGATGCTGGTCCGCGCCACCCGGGCGATGTACGCCATCGAGGCGCTGCCCAGCACGAAGCCGGGAAGGATCAGCTCGGAGATCCGCATCTCGTTCGAGACGGTCGGGGTGACGATGCCCCACTTGACGCCGAACAGCCACTGGAGCACGAAGCCGATGACGAAGACCGGCAGCGCGATCAGGAAGAGGGTGGAGATGAGGACCAGGTTGTCCAGGAAGCCGTTGCGCCGCAGACCGGTCAGCACGCCCGCGCCGAGACCGATGACGGCCTCGATGATGAGCGCCACCATCGCCAGCTTCAGGGTGTTCGGGTACGACGTCGCGATGATGTCGCCGATCTGGCGACCGCTGAACGTGGCACCGAAGTCACCCTGGAAGAGGTTCTTCATGTAGCTGGCGTACTGCACCCAGATCGAATCGTTGAGATGGTATTTCTCAGTCATCATGGCCCGGAAGTTCGGCGGGCAACCACGGTCGCCGCACTTGCCGGCGAAGGGGTCGCCGGGCACCGACCAGACGAGCCAGTAGATCAGGAACGTCGTACCGATGAAGACCGGCACGAGTTGCAGTAGCCGTCTCAACAGATAACGGCCCATGGGGTGGTCCTCCAGACAGGGGGCGCGTCGGACGGCCGACACGATGGTGGCAGACGTGGCGAGGGGTCCGTTGTACACCCCCTCGCGGAACGGCCCCGGGTCGGGCTCACCTGTTGGCGAGCCCGACCCGGGGTCAGACCGTTCGGATCAGAGCTCGACCGAGGTGATGTCGAGTTCGCCGACGTTGCTGAGCTCCATCTTCTTGATCTTCTCCGAGTGGCCGGACTGCTGGCCACCGAAGTAGATCGGCATCGACGGAACGTCCTGGTCGATGAGCTTCACGGCCTCACCGAACTTCTTGTGGGACTCCTCGATGCTGGGGGCCGCGGAGGCCTCCTTGGCGAGGGCGTCGACAGCCTTGTTGCTGTACAGACCGTCGTTCGAGGAACCGCCGGTCACGTAGAGCGGGTTGACCCAGTTCTCCACGTCCGGGTAGTCCTGCTGCCAGCCGGCCCGGTAGGCACCGGTCATCTTGTGGGCGTTGATGTTGGCCCGGAAGACCGCGAAGGTCGGCACACCGACGGCGACGGCGTCGATACCCAGGTTGGTCTTGATCTGCTGGGCGACGGCCTCCATCCACTCCTTGTGGCTGGCGTCGGCGTTGTAGAACAGCTGCAGCTTGCCGGTGAAGCCACCGGCCTCGGTGAGGAGCTGCTTGGCCAGGGTCACGTCGAACTTGCAGGCGGTGCAGTTGCCCGGCTCGGCGCCCGGGGTCAGCGGGTTCGCCCAGCTGTCGGCCGGCTTGCGGTTACCGAAGAAGATCTTGTCGGTGATCTCCTGGCGGTTGATCGAGTGCGAGATCGCGGCACGCAGCTTCGCGTTCTGGAAGCGCTTGTCGTAGATCGGGAACGCGATGATGCCGGTGGTCGGCGTGGTGGAGGCGATGGCCCGGTCGCCCAGGTCGGCCTTCCACTTGTCGCCGGCCAGCGAGGAGACCGGAACCTGCTGCTGGAAGTCCAGGTTGCCCGACACCAGGTCGTTGTAGGCGGCGGTGTCGTCCTGGTAGATCTTGACGGTGACGTCCTTGATCTTCATCTTGTCGCGCAGGTTGTAGTCGTCGAAGCGGGTGAGCTTGATCTCGACGTCGTCCTGCCAGGAGACGAACTTGACCGGGCCGTTACCGATCGGCTTCTTGCCGAACTCTTCCGGCTTCTGCGTGAAGAACACGTCCGGCAGCGGCATGAAGGCGCTGTAGCCGAGCTTGGTCGGGAAGACCGCGGTCGGCGCGGAGAGGGTGACCTCGAAGCTGGTCTCGTCGATGACCTTGAGGCCGGACATCTCCTTCTTGGCCGGCTCCGGGGCCTTCTTCGGGCCGTCGCCGTCCGGGTCCTCGGTGTAGACGTCGCTGAAGCCGGCGATGTCCGAGAAGAAGCTGGCGTTCTGCGCGCCGTTCGGACCGTACGCCGCCCAGTTCCAGGCCTTGACGAAGTTCTCGGCCTTGACGGTGGTGCCGTCGTGGAACTTGGTGCCCTGCTTGATCTTGATCTTGAAGACCTTGGAGTCGGTCGTGTCGATCGACTCGGCGAGCGCGTTCTGCGGCGCGCCACCGTTGTTCGGGTACTCCACCAGGCCGGTGAAGAGCCAGTCGACGATCTTGCCGCCACCGGTCTCGGTGGTGTTCGCCGGAACCAGGGGGTTCTCCGGCTGGGTACCGTCGATGACGATCGCGCCGTCCTTGCTGGCCTCAGCGCTGCCACCGTCGTTGTTCCCGCTGGAGCAGCCGGACGCGACGAGCGCGAAAGCCGCGCCCACCGCGAGCGCGCCGCTCGCCCGCTTCGAGACTCTCATTCCGAGGGGCCTCCTCTTTCTAACCTGGTTCCGTCGTGGGTTTCACGCACGTTTGGGGGGTGACACCACCGCCGACCCGAACCGCAGGTCGCCGGTTTACCGCAGAGGAAATCGGGACACCCCAGGGGTACCGATCCGCCGGGCACCACACCCTCGGAGGGAGACACCGCGCAGGGTCGACGACCACGCGCCGTGCGCCTCGCGGCGGCGTCACGTGGTCGGTGGGCCCGACGGGGTGCCTCACACCAGGGGTGAGGTGCTGCCACTGTGACACCCACCGGCCCATTACGTGAAGGTGCCGTTATCAAGCCGTTAGTTGCCCGCCGCGTGGCCGATACTTGAGAAAAGATCATGAAACATGCTGGTCGTACCGCCCTGAACAGGCAAGACACGACCACACAGGCAGGACTCCCCCGTAGGCTCAGGCGCTGTGAGCTTCCCTGCCTCCGCTCCGCCGCTCCCGGACGTCCGCCGGGCCCTGGCGGTTTTTGCCCATCCGGATGATGTCGACTTCGGCTGTGCGGGCAGCGTGGCCGGCTGGGTGGACGAGGGAACAGAGGTGGCCTACCTGATCGTGACCCGAGGGGACTCCGGCGGCTTCGACGACACCCCACGGGAGGAGATGCCGGCCCGGCGCGAGGCGGAACAGCGGGCCGCGGCCGCCGCGGTCGGCGTGCGCCGGGTCGACTTCCTGGACGGGCACCCCGACGGCACCCTCACCCCCACGCCGCAGCTGCGCCGGGAGATCACCGCCGCGATCCGCCGGTTCCGGCCGGACCGGGTGCTGACCAGCTCCCCGCTGCGCCGCTGGGAGCAGCTGACCGGCCCGGGCCACCCCGACCACCTGGCCGTCGGCGAGGCCACCACCTGCGCGGTCTACCCGGACTCACGCAACCGCTTCGCCTTCCCCGAACTGCTCGCGGACGGGCTGGAGCCCTGGGTGGTCCGGGAGATCTGGTACGCCGGCGGCCCCGCCCCCGACCACGTCGTCGACGTGACCGGGCAGGCCGACCGGAAGATCGCCGCGATGCGTGCGCACCACTCGCAGACCGCGCACCTGGACGTGGCGAGCTGGGTGCACGACCGGCTCGGCGCGGTGGCGCGGGACGCCGGGCTGCCCGCCGGCCGGCTGGCCGAGGCGTTCACCGTGCTCCGCACCGAGTAGCCCCGCGGGTCGACCCGGCCCCCGTGACCGGAACCGGTCAGGCGTACCCGGAACGGGACCGGCCCCGGCGCCACACGGGCGCCGGGGCCGGAACGGACCGGTCACGGTCAGGCGGTGAAGCGGACCTTGCGACGCCGGACGATGAGCACCGTCACCGCGCCGGCGGCCAGCAGGAGCACGCCCACGGTCGCGGCGGCGGCGATCGGCGAGCCGGTCAGCGGCAGGGCACCGCCGTGGCCGGCCGGCGAGGTCGACGGCGCCGGGCTGCCGGCCGGGACGGCCGGGGAGGGGCTCTCCGCCGGGGCCGACTCCGACGGCGACGGCGACGCCGTGGTCGGGGTGGCCGACGGCGACGCCGGGGCGGCGGCGAAGCTCGCGGCGGCCTGCGCGCGCACCGTCTCACCGGTGCTGTCGCCCAGGATCAGCTTCTGGGCCTTGCCGCCCGGGTAGAGGAAGACGCGCCCGAAGGAGACCGCCTCGCGGGCGGTGAGGGTCACCGACACCTCGCCGGCACCGTCCCGGGTGAGCCAGAACCGGCCGCCGTTGGTGGTGGTCGTCACCGGCTCGCCGGCCTCGTCGACGGCCCGGCCGCCGGTCGCCGCCACGGTGATCTCGCCCGCCGGGCCCTTCACGGTGAACGGACCGGCCTTCGCGCCGGCGTTCGCGGTGGCCTTCGCCGGGGCGACGGTCAGCTCGGTCTTCGGCTCCGGCTGGTCGGTGGCGTGCGCGACCAGGTAGTCGTGCACCTTCTTGATCACGTCGTACTGCGGCGCGTCCAGGCTCACGCCGGCCGTCCGGTCGCCGAGCACCACGTCGTCGCTGAACGTCCAGATCGCGGTCTGGGTACCGAAGTAGAGCAGGACGTCCCGCTGCTCGGCGCCCACGCCGGCCGGCAGGGTGGCCCCCGCGGCGGCGAGCAGCGCGGCCGGGTCGCCGTTCGGGTAGCCGTGGGTCAGCACCCACTGCACCTTGCCCAGCCGCTCGGCGGCGATGCCGGACGCGGCCCAGTCGCCCTCGGCGTACGTCCCGCCCAGCTTCACCGCGGTGTGGAAGTCGATGCAGTACGCCCGGACCTGCCGGCCGTCGATGGTGAGCGCCAGCTCGGACGTCTTCATTTCCTTGCCGTTGAGCACCAGCTCGACGCCGGTGTGCTCGGGGCTGACCGCGACGCCGGTGGTCGGCTCGTCGGCGGCCCGGGCGGGGCCGGCCAGCCCGAACGCCAGCGCGCCACCGGCGACCAGCGCAGCGGCGGTACGCGCCCAGCGTCGTCCTCTTTGCAGGAACATCGGAATCGTGCACCTCTCCCCAGGGGTGGCCCGCCCACGCGGGCCCGACTCGTCGCCGTTCCCGGGGGATCTCGCACCACCCGCACGCGGGAACGCGCGACGGGTCATTATGGACGATTCGATGATCTTCTGTCACCCCCGGGGACGGGCCCGGGGGTGGTCGCTCAGACCAGCCGGCGGTCGGCCGCCCACCGGGACAACTCGTACCGGTTGGACATCTGGAGCTTGCGCAGCACGTTCGACACGTGCGTCTCGACCGTCTTTATCGAGATGAACAGCTCCTTGGCGATCTCCTTGTACGCGTACCCCCGGGCCAGCAGCCGCAGCACCTCGCGCTCCCGGTTGGTCAGCTGGTCCAGCTCCGGGTCGGCGACCGGGGCGTCCGGCCGGGCGGCGAAGGCGTCCAGCACGAACCCGGCCAGCCGGGGGCTGAACACCGCGTCCCCGTCCGCCACCCGACGGATCGCGTCGGCCAGCTCGTCCGGTGAGATGGTCTTCGTGACGTACCCCCGGGCCCCGGCCCGGATCAGGCCGATCACGTCCTCGGCCGCGTCGGAGACGCTCAGCGCCAGGAACCGCACCTGCGGGTGGGTACGCCGCATCGCATCCAGCACGGCCCGGCCACCGCCGTCCGGCATGTGCACGTCGAGCAGCACCACGTCCGGCTGGGTGGCGGCGATCCGGTTGACCGCCTCGGCCACCGTGCTCGCCTCCCCCACCACCTCGACGTGCGCGCCCAGCTCCGCGCGTACGCCCGCCCGGAACATGGCGTGGTCGTCGACGAGGAAGACCCGCAGCCGCCCCCGGGGCGCCACCGGCTCGACCGCTCCCTGCTCCGCCATGATCACTTGTCCCTTTCCGCCGTGGAACCGTTGCCACCGCTGATCGGCAGGATCAGCCGTACCTCGGTCCCCTCCCCCGGGCCGGACCGGATCTCCGCCCGGCCACCGTGCCGCTTCATCCGCCCGATGATCGAGCCTCGCACGCCGTGCCGGTGGTCCTCCACGGTATCCGGGTCGAAGCCCTTGCCCCGGTCCCGGACGAAGGCGCTGACCTGGTCCGGCTCCACCTCCGCGTAGAGCGAGACGGTCTGCACCCCGGCGTGCCGGGCGGCGTTGACCAGCGCCTCGCGGGTCGCGGCGACCAGCGCGCCGACCCGCTCGTCGGTCTCCCGGTCGCCCACCACCACCGCCTCCACCGTGATCGCGAAGGTGTCCTCCACCTCGGCCGCGGCCTGCTCCAGCGCGGCGGCGAAGCGCTCGGTCGGCGAGGCGGTCGGCTTGTAGAGCCAGTTCCGCAGTGACCGTTCCTGCCCACGGGCCAGCCGCTGCACCGTCTTGACGTCGCTGGCGTTGCGCTGGATCAGGGCGAGCGTGTGCAGCACCTGGTCGTGCACCATCGCGGCCAGCTCGGCCCGCTCCTGCTCCCGGATCCGCCCCTCGCGTTCCGAGCGGAGCTGGTTCCAGGTGCGCCAGAGCACCGGTCCGGTCACCACCCCCACCCCGGCCAGGCCGACCAGCGCGAAGATCACGCCGTTGAGCACCGCGTCGAAGTTCTGCGCCGGGGAGTAGACGGCGGCCACCCCGATGATGCCGACGGCGACCAGCACCCCACCGCCGATGAAGCGGAGCACGAACGCCCGCCGGTCGCTCTCCTCCACCACCGCGCCCAGCCAGGGCACCGGCATGGCCTCGCCCCACTGCCGGCGCCGCTCCGGGGCGGACTGGTGCCAGATCACCCCGGCGCCGACCGCGATGATCGCGACCAGCCAGCCCGCCGTGCCGGCCGCGCCGACCGAGTGGAAGGCCATCACCTGGATCATCAGCACGCCCAGCCCGATCGCCACGAAGGGCAGCAGCTGGCCGAGGTCGCGCCGGGGCGGCACGGCGGTGTCACCGGGGCGGGGCGGCACCACCGCCCAGAAGGCGGCGTACAGCAGCAGGCCGAGGCCGTTCAGCCCGAGCAGCACCATGAAGGCGATCCGGACCCGGAGCACGGAGATGCCGAGGTGCTCCGCCAGGCCGGCGGCCACGCCCGCGGCCAACCGGTGCTGGGTGGCCCGGTAGAGCCGCGGCGGGTGCGGGGTCACGGTGCTGCTGATCGGAGGCTCCCCGGTCGGACGGAGGTGGTCGGGGCCGGCCGGTGCCGGCCCGTTCCGATCGTCACACGCGGACGGCGCCGGAAACCACGGGGACGCCCCGGACATCCGGGGTTCCGGGATCTCAGGGTGGGGTCAGGGTCGGGTCCTGAGGACGCTCGGGCGGCCGGGGCAGCAGGATCGGAGCATGACCGAGGACGCTGCCCGCCCGCCCCACCCCGGGGCGGCAGCACAGGACGGGCCACCGCCGCCCCCGCCGCCGGGTCCGGCGCCCACCGCCGCCGGCCCGACGCCGCCCCCGCCGCCGGGTTCCGGCCCGTTCACCGGACCACCACCCGGCGGGTACGGGCCGCCGCCCGCCGGTGCCGGCTTCACCTCCCGGTACGGGCTGGTCCGCCCGCGCGAGGGCCGGTACCTGGCCGGCGTCTGCGCGGCGATCGGCCGGGCCACCAACACCGATCCGGTGCTCTGGCGGGTGCTGCTCGCCGTGCTGGGCTTCTTCGGCGGGATCGGCATCCTGGTGTACGTCACCGCCTGGCTGATCATCCCGGGCGAGGGGGACACCGCCTCCCCGGTCGAGTCGATGCTGGGCCGCGGCCGGTCGAGCATGTCCCCGGTCACCGTGATCGTGCTGAGCATCCTGGTCGCGGTCGGTTTCGGGTACGTGGTGACCAACGCGTTCCGGGCGATCCTGCTCGGCGCGGTGATCCTGATCGGCGGCGCGCTGCTGCTCAACCGCGACCAGCGCGGCCCGGCCCCGGCCGGGGCCGGCTGGCCGACGTCCGGTCCACCCGCCCCGGCCTGGTCCGGTGCCGGCGTACCGACCGCCCCGCCGGCCGCCGCCCCGGCGGCCCAGGCCGGACCGCAGGTCCCGACCGGTCCCGTGCCCGCCGCCCCGGCCTGGTCCGGCGCGGGTGTCCCGGCCGGCCCGACGCCGACGGCTCCGGGGCAGTTCGGTGCCGTCCCCACGAGCGGCGGCCCGGTCGACGCCGGACCGGAACCGGTCCGGCCGGTGAGCGCCCCGTCACCCGGCTGGGCCGGTGGCTCCCTCCCCGCCCAACCGGCCTGGCCGGCCGCCGCGCCGTTCCCGGCACCGCCGGCGGCCGCACCGGCCGGCCTGCCCGGCGAGGTGTGGACGCAGCACGCCGCCCCGGCCGCGCCGACGACGGGCGCCCCGACCGGGGAATCGGTCTCCGGGCCGCCCCCGCTCCCGGTGGGCGCGCCGCTGCCGCCCGGTGGCTACCGGCCGCCCTTCGCGCCGCGCGGCCCGTACGCGGGGCCGTACCCACCGGCCCCGGTGCCTCCTCCGCCGGTGGTCCGCCCACCGAAGCGGCCGAAGGAACGCTCCCCGCTCGGTGCGGCCACCTTCTCGCTGATCTTCCTGGCGCTGGGCGCGGTGGCGGTGCTGGACCTGCTCGACGTCTTCCCGGTCGGGGCGGCCGGATACTTCGCGGCGGCGCTCGGCACCATCGGGCTGGGCCTGCTGGTGGGCACCTGGTTCGGCCGGGCCCGCTGGCTGATCGCCCTGGGCCTGGTCACCTCGGCGGCGCTGGGCATCGCCACCGTGGCCGAGTCCTACGACCGGGTACGCGGCATCGACGGCGACGTGACCTGGGCCCCGGCGGACTACCGTGACCTCGCCAACCGGTACGAGAACAACTTCGGCGACGCGGTGCTCGACCTGCGCGGCGTCGACTTCGACAAGAAGGACACCCAGGTGACCGTGCAGGTCAACTTCGGCAAGGCCACGGTGGTGGTCCCGCCGAACGTCGACGTCACCACGGTGACCGACGTCAACGCGGGCGACGCCGACGTCTTCGGCCGGCGCGCGGGTGGCCTGGACCGGCCCCGCTGGGAGAGCACCGACCTCGGCGCGGACGGCAAGGGCGGCGGCACGCTGCGACTGATCGTCCACGTGAACGCGGGAGACCTGGAGGTGACCCGGTGAAGGCCCACCGCACCGACCTCGTGTCGTTCGCCTTCGGGCTGACCTTCCTGGCCCTGGCGCTCTGGTGGCTGCTCGCCCGGATCCTCGGCCTGACCCTGCCCCCGGTGGGCTGGTTCCTGGCCGGCGCGCTGGTCCTGATCGGGGTGTTCGGCCTGGTCGGCGCGCTGCGGTCGGGCCGGCACACCGGGCGGGACACCGCCGGCGGGCAGCCGGAGGCCACCGTCGCGGCGCCTTATCTGGACGGCACGCCGACCACCGGCGCTCCGGTCGGGCCGGCCGCCGACGAGTGGGCCACCGACGCCGTCACCGAGGGGACCGGGGTGGCCCGGGAGGACCGCCCGTTCGACACCGGGCCGCGCTGGTCCCCCTTCCCGCCCTCGTTCGGCGAGGCCGCTCCCGACCCGACCGGGCCCGTGACCCGCGAACTCCCCGTCGCGGGCGAACCGGCCGGGCCTGCGGCGGAGCCGGGGACCCGGGAACTGCCCGCGGTGGACGCGTCGGACGGGCCGGAGGCCGGTCGGCGCACGGGTGGGGACGGGTCGGAGCGGTCCCCGGGCTGACCGCAGCGGTGCGGCGCCCCGGCGGCGGCGCATATGCTGGCCGAAGGAGCACTCGTCTCCGCCGGCCGGACCCATCCCGTGGTGCCCGGCGGTCCGGATCGGGGCGCGGCGTCAGCCGGCCCGGGCCCGGACGGCCGTGGCCCCGCCCGGCGCTCCCGGTCGCCGGTCCCGGCCGGCCCGGTCGCCGGGGCGGTCCCGCCGCGTCCCGTCGTCACCCCGTCGTCAGGAGTCCGCCCGACATGACCCAGTCCCCCGCCGTGCGCACCCCCGGCCCGTCCGGCCCGGTCCGCCTCGGCGAGCGCGCCGCCCGCACCCTCGTCTCCGAGCTCGCCCGGCGCAACGACCCGAAGGCCGGCCTGCTGGTCGGCGCGACCCCCGAGTCCGCGGTGCTGGCCGCCGCGATCGAGGCGCTGCTCCCCGGCGACCGGCTCACGGTCGTCGCGGCGGAGGGCTCCTCCGCGGCGGCGCTGCGGGAGCACGTGACGGCCCAGGGCAGCTGGGTCGCCGACCGGGTGCGGGTCGTCGACACCCTCGCCGAGGCCGACGCGGCCGAGGTGGTCATCGCCGGCGAGCCGTTCACCGGCACCGCCGACGAGGCCCGGGTCGCCGTCGACGGCCTGTCGAAGTACCTCACCGACGGAGCCGTGCTGAGCGTGGCCGCGCCGGTGTTCCGCACCGAGGGCGCGGGCGCCGAGCTGGACCGGCAGGGTGTGCTGCACGGCGTACGCACCGACGTGGTGCTGCGCAACTCCCCGCCGGTACGGGTGCACCACCTGCGCTTCACCCCGGCCGGCGCCGCGCTGGCCGCGAACCTCTCCCCCGCGTACCGGCCGTCGAGCGTGCCACTGACCCGGGGGATGCACATCGACTCGAACGGGGTCGCGGCGGCCGGCATCACGCTGGGCCTGGCCGCGCTGGCCAAGGCGGCCCGGCCGAAGTCGAAGCTCTGGCTGCTCCCCGCGCTGGCCGCCGGCCCGGTGGCGGCGTTCTTCCGGGACCCCGAGCGGGACGTGCCGGAGGACCCGTCGGCCGTGGTCGCCGCCGCCGACGGTCAGGTCCTCTCGGTGCAGCGGCTGCACGACGAGCGCTTCGGCGACGGGGAGTGGCTGCGGATCGCGGTCTTCCTCTCCGTGCTGGACGTGCACGTCAACCGCGCCCCGGTGGCCGGCAAGGTGGTCGACTACTTCGTCGCGGACGGCGGGTTCGTCAACGCCATGAAGCCGGACGCCGAGCACAACGTGGCGGCGTACACGGTGCTGGAGACGGCCCACGGCCCGGTGGTGGTCGCGCAGCGTACCGGCCTGATCGCCCGACGGATCGTGCAGCGGGCGCCGGTCGGCGCACTGCTGGCCCGGGGCGAGCGCTTCGGGCTGATCCGGTTCGGCTCGCGCACCGACGTCTACCTGCCGGTGGGCGCGGCCGAGCCGCAGGTGGGCCCCGGCGACAAGGTGGTCGGCGGTTCGACGGTGATCGCCCGCTGGGTCTGATCACGGGACACGGAAAAGGGGCGCCGCTGGTAGCGGCGCCCCTTTTCCGTGCTTCGGGTCAGGCGGTGCGGCGCTGGCGCAGCCAGAGCACCGGGCCACTGACCAGGTAGCCCACCACTACCAGGGCGAAGGTGAGCCGGATGTCGACCAGCGCACCCAGCACCGGGGCCAGCCAGAGCCACGGCGGCAGCTTCACCAGCCGGGCCAGCTTGGCGTACGGGAAGCTGGACACCATCGCGAAGGCGAGCAGCGCCACCCCGGCGACCAGCACCAGGCCGGGCACCGGCAGCCCGATCGCCACGGTCAGGGCCAGCACGGCCGCCGCCATGGTGGTCGGCACGCCGCAGAAGAAGCGGCCGTCCTTGGGTGAGACGTTGAACCGGGCCAGCCGGATCGCGGCGCAGGCCGCGACCAGGGCGCAGGCGACCGCGGCGGCCGCCGGCGGCACCGAACCGGCCAGCGAGGCGTAGACCACGACCGGCGCGGCGAGGCCGAACGAGCACATGTCGGCCAGCGAGTCCATCTGGGCGCCGAACGGGCTGGCCACGCCGAGCTTGCGGGCGAGGGCGCCGTCCAGGCCGTCGAACGCGACGCAGGCGATCAGGCAGAGCGCCGCGACCCGGGACTGGCCCTGCATGGCCAGGAAGATGGCCAGCATGCCGAGCATGAGGCTGCTCAGGGTGCACGCGTTGACCAGGGCGAACTTGGCCCGCCGGGCGGCGGTGCGCTCGCCGGGCAGGAGCGGGATCGACATCGCCGTCGGGTCGTCGACCGGCGTGGCGGGGGCCAGCGCCGGGCTGACCGGCATCACGGCCTCGACCTCGTGGTCGAACCTGCCGTAACGGCGGCGCTGGCGGTCGTTCCAGCGGTGGTCGGGGGTGACCAGGTCGGTCGCGGGGGCGACGCCGTCCCGGCGACCCACCCGGACCAGCAGCACCTGGCGGGCGAACGTGCTGCTGCGGCGCAGTTGGCCCGCCCAGCGACGCCCTGCGGGGCGCGGACTGTCAGTCGTACGACGCCGGCGCCATGGGGCTCTCGGCACGTTTCCTCCATCACCGGATCGGCTGACCGCCTCGGGGGCGGGTGTCCGGCTGTCTCGTGCCGGACCTTCCTGGTCCGGCAGCCCGTTTGCGGAGTACACAATTGCACAGGGGACAGGGGCTTGGCGATAGCTGCCGGCGGTACTTATATCTCCCTTAACCGCGCGAACCGCTCGTTTATTCCCGTCTCGGGCTCCATCGCCCTTTTTCGTCTGCCAACCCCGACTTCCGACTGTACCGGAGGCACCCCGTCCCGGCTCGGCGAGCGGGTGTCAGCTACCCCGTTGTCCGGTTGCCAGCGCCACCACGTCCGTCGTCCGCAGGCCGCTGACCTGCTCCGGAGCGAACCACGCCGCGCGCGCCGTGGAGCCGCCGGCGAGTTCGGTCACCACCGCCTCGGTGGGGACGTCCACGCGTACCCGGTAGATGACCCGGACCCCGTGCCAGTCCAGCGGTCGCCCCTCCGGGCCCAGCGCGCCCGGGTTGTGCAGGTTGTCCACGGCGAGCAGGCCGACCACCCGGCCGAGCTGCCCGGCCTCCTCCACCAGCTCCCGCAGCAGCCCGGCCGCCGGCTGCTCACCGTGGTCGGTGCCGCCGCCGGGCAGGTGCCACTTCCCCGCCCCCGGGTAGCCGTCGGCGATCATGGTGAGCAGGATCCGGCCGGCGGGGTCGGTGACCAGCCCATACGCGGCGAAGCGCTGGCGGCGGTCGGTGGCCGGCGGCGGGAAGGGCTCCCGCCGGGGCCGGAGGGCGTCCGCCGGCAGCGGGTCGACGGCCAGGTCGAGCACGTCGGCGGTGAACGGCAGCAGCGGCAGCTTCCCGACCTCGTCGAGCGTGTACCAGCGGGCCAGGTCGGTGGTGCCGGCCGGCTCGTCGGCCAGCTCCCCACCGGTCGCCGCCACGTCGAAGACGATCCGGTCGGTGTGCAGGGCGACGTCGAGGTCGGGGTAGCGGGTGACGTCGGCGACCGCGTCCCGCAGCCCGGTGACCCGGACGGCCAGCCCGGTCTCCTCGGCGAACTCGCGGACCACGGCGTCCTCGGCGGGCTCGGCGTGGGCCAGGCCGCCGCCGGGCAGCTGCCAGACGCCCGGGTGGTCGGCGTCGGCCGACCCGCGTACCAGCAGGACCCGCCCGTCGCCGTCCCGCAGGACCCCGTACGCCCCGATCCGCCGCCGTTGCTCCACCCGTACCCCTCGCCGTCCCGTTCGCCGCCACCGAAACCCGTCGATCATGAGGTTAGCGGCAGCGGGCGGGACGTACCGGCCCGGCGGCGGGTCCGGGCCGGCTCAGATGAGCTGGGCGGCCTGGACGGCCTCGGCGGTCACCTCGGTGAGCCGGTCGGTGGGCAGGGCACCCAGCTCCTCCCGGCGGAACCAGCGCGCCTCGCAGGTCGAGCCGCCGACGTCGGCCACCGTGGGCGGGGCCGGCTGGTCGACCACCACCCGGTAGAAGGCGCGTACGCCGTGCCAGTCGATCGGGTAGCCCTCCGGGCCGAGCGAGGCGGCGTCCCGGTGGCTGGCCACCCCGAGCAGCTCGACCAGGCGGCCGGTCTGGCCGGTCTCCTCGACCAGTTCGCGGATGAGCGCGGCGCCGGGCTGCTCGCCGTAGTCGGTGCCGCCGCCCGGCAGGTGCCAGCAGCCGGCGCCCGGGTAGCCGTCGGAGACCCGGGTGAGCAGCACCCGCTCCTCCGGGTCGGTCACCACGGCGTACGCGGCGAAACGCTGCGCCCGGTGCAGCCCGTCCGGGCCGGGGACCGCGTAGAACGAGGGGAACTCGGGCACCTCGGCCGGCACCAGGTCGTCGGTGGAGGTGGGCAGCCCCAGGGCGCGCGCGGTGAACAGCCGCAGCGGCAGCTCGCGGGCCTCGTCGAGGGTGAACCAGCGGGCCAGGTCGGTGGGGCGGTCGACCCGCTCGGTGAGCGTCCCGCCCCGGACGGAGACGGTGTAGAGCAGCCGGTCGGTGTGGATCGTGATGCCGCGCTCGGGCAGCGCCCGCATGTCGGCGATCACGTCCTGGAGGCCGGAGACGGCGACCGAGAGGCCGGTCTCCGCCGCGGTCTCCCGGACGACGGTGTGCTTGGGGTCCTCACCGTGGTCGACCGCCCCTCCGGGCAGCGACCAGGTGCCGGGGGTGCCGGAGCGCTCCGATGCGCGGACCAGCAACACTCGGCCGTCTGAATCAGCACAAACTGCGTATGCCGCGATCCTGCGGAGCGGCTCCAGCGAGGTGGTCACGGGAGGAAATTGTCCTCGCGCCGGGTTACCTCCATCGAAAAGAGTCAGATTCCTGACTCTTCGCTGGCGGCTCAGGGATCGGTCAGGGTAGGAGTCCGGGCGGTCACCGAGGTCGCCCGCCGGGCCGACGCGGGACCGTGGGGACATGACCTCCCCGCACTCCTCCCAGGCCCCGTACAAGCAGCTCCGCCGACCCGTCACGGACCGGATGATCGCCGGCGTGGCGAGCGGCGTCGGGCGCTACTTCGCCGTCGACCCCACCCTGGTCCGGGTGACCTTCGCGGTCGCCACCCTGCTCACCGGCGGGCTCGCCGCGCTGGCGTACCCGGTGATGTGGTTCCTGATGCCCGAGGAGCCGGCGGACGCCCCGGCCTGGCCGCACCCGGCGGGCACCGCGCCCGGCTGGCCGCCCGCCGCGCCGCCGGCTGCCGGCCCGACCTGGTCGGCGCCGACCGCCGGCCCGGACCGGTGGCCCGGGCCCGTGCCGCAGCCGGAGACCCGGCCGGCGCCTCAGCCGCCGACGGCGGCCTGAGCCCGGCTCACTCCCACTCGATGGTGCCCGGCGGCTTGCTGGTCACGTCGAGGACCACCCGGTTGACCTCGGCCACCTCGTTGGTGATCCGGGTGGAGATCCGGGCCACCACGTCGTAGGGCAGCCGCGACCAGTCGGCGGTCATCGCGTCCTCGCTGGAGACCGGGCGCAGCACCACGGGATGCCCGTAGCTGCGCCCGTCACCCTGCACCCCGACGCTGCGCACGTCGGCCAGCAGCACCACCGGGAACTGCCAGACGCCCCGGTCCAGGCCGGCGGCGGTCAGCTCCTCGCGGGCGATCAGGTCGGCCCGGCGGAGCACCGCCAGCCGCTCCTCGTCGACCGCGCCGATGATCCGGATGGCCAGGCCGGGGCCCGGGAACGGGTGCCGCCAGACCATCGCCTCGGGCAGGCCCAGCTCCAGGCCGAGCGTGCGGACCTCGTCCTTGAAGAGCGTCCGCAGCGGCTCGACCAGGGCGAACTTCAGGTCCTCCGGCAGACCGCCGACGTTGTGGTGGCTCTTGATGTTGGCGGTGCCGGTGCCGCCGCCGGACTCCACCACGTCCGGGTAGAGGGTGCCCTGGACCAGGAACTCCACGTCGCCGTGCGAGGCGATCTCGCGGGCGGCGGCCTCGAAGACCCGGATGAACTCCCGGCCGATGATCTTGCGCTTCTGCTCCGGGTCGGTCACCCCGGCCAGCGCGCCGAGGAACCGCTCCCGGGCGTCGACCACCTTGAGCTTGATGCCGGTGGCGGCGACGTAGTCCTTCTCCACCTGCTCGGCCTCGCCCGCGCGCAGCAGGCCGTGGTCGACGAAGACGCAGGTGAGCTGGTCCCCGACCGCCCTGTGCACCAGCGCCGCGGCGACCGCCGAGTCGACGCCGCCGCTCAGGCCGCAGATGACCTCCTTGTCGCCGACCTGCGCGCGGATCCGCGCCACCTGGTCGTCGATGATGTTCTCGGGCGTCCAGCTGGGCTCGATGCCGGCGATGTCGTACAGGAAGCGGGTCAGCATCTCCTGGCCGTGCGCGGTGTGCCCGACCTCCGGGTGGAACTGCACCCCGGCCCGGCGGCCGGTCAGGTCCTCGAACGCGGCGACCGGCGCGCCCGCCGACTCGGCCGTCACCGTGAAGCCCGCCGGCGCCTCGGTCACCGCGTCGCCGTGGCTCATCCAGACCGGCAGGTCGGCCGGCAGGTCACGCAGCAGCACGCCCGGCTCGAGCAGCCGGGGACGCAGCGGGGTGCCGCCGTACTCGCGGTTGCCGGTGCGGGCGACCGTGCCGCCGAGCGCCTGGGCCATCGCCTGGAACCCGTAGCAGATGCCGAAGACGGGGACCCCGGCGTCGAACATGCCGGCGTCGATCTGCGGGGCGTCCGGCGCGTAGACGCTGGACGGGCCGCCGGAGAGGATGATCGCGGCCGGGTTCTTCGCCAGCATCTCGGCGACCGGCATGGAGTGCGGGACGATCTCCGAGTAGACCTTGGCCTCGCGGACGCGACGCGCGATGAGCTGGGCGTACTGGGCTCCGAAGTCCACCACGAGGACGGGGCGAGGCGTGCTCATGTGCAGAAAGCCTACCGACAGTCACCCCCGCCCCGGGCCGCGCCCCGGGTGTGTCGCACGCCGCGTCTCCGGCGGAGCCGGCCGGCCGCCTCAGGGGCGTAGCGCGGCGGGGGCGTGCGCCGGCACGGCCGGCTGCCGGGGCGGCACCGGGTCGAGCCGGCGGTACGCTGCACCGGGCGCCGGGCGTGGGTCGTCCTCGCCCTTGTTCGGCCAGTACGACATCGCCCGCTCGGCCTGCGCGGTGATCGTCAGGGACGGGTTGACGCCCAGGTTCGCGGAGACCGCCGCGCCGTCCACCACGTGCAGCCCCGGGTGGCCGTAGACCCGGTGGTACGGGTCGATCACGCCGCGCTCCGGGGAGTCGCCGATCGCCGCGCCGCCCAGGATGTGCGCGGTCACCGGGACGTTGAACGGCTCGGTGACCGCGCCGCCGGGCGTACCGTCGATCTCCTCGGCCAGCAGCCGGACCGCGTCGTTGCCGGCCGGGATCCAGGTGGGGTTCGGCGCGCCGTGGCCCGGGCCGGAGACCAGCCGGCGGCCGAACGGGCCGCGCCGCAGCCGGGTGGTGAGCGAGTTGTCCACCGACTGCATGACCAGGGCGATCACCGTCCGCTCGGACCAGCCGCGCACGGAGAGCATCCGGGCGGCCAGCCCCGGCTGGGTGACGATGCTGGTCAGCCAGCGCCGGACCCGGCGCGGGCCGCCGTCGACCAGCAGCGACTGGAGCAGCCCCATCGCGTTGGAGCCCTTGCCGTAGCGGACCGGTTCGATGTGGGTCTGCGGGTCGGGGTGGAACGAGCTGGTGATCGCCACCCCCTCGGTGAAGTCCAGCCCGCGCCGGCGGGCCTGCCGCGACCCGACCGAGGCGCCCAGGATCGCCTCCGAGTTGGTCCGGGTCAGCTCGCCGAGGCGGGGCGAGAGCCCGGGCAGCGCCCCGGTGGCGCGCATCTCGTGCAGCAGCCGCTGGGTGCCCAGCGCCCCGGCCGCGAAGACCACCTGGTCGGCGTGGATCACCTGGCGGCGCGGGCGCAACCAGGCGCCGGTGCGCACGGTGTGCACGTCGTACCCGCCGCCGGCCGCCGGGCGCACCGCGGTCACCGTGGTCAGCGGGTGAACCTGCACGCCGAGCCGCTCGGCGAGCCAGAGGTAGTTCTTGACCAGGGTGTTCTTCGCGCCGTGCCGGCAACCGGTCATGCAGGAGCCGCAGTGGCTGCAGCCGGTGCGCTCGGGCCCCACGCCACCGAAGTAGGGGTCGGGCACCCGCTCGCCGGGTCGGCCGATGTGCACGCCCACCGGGGTGGCGTGGAAGGTGTGCGCCACCCCCATCCGCTCGGCCACCGCCCGCATCGCCCGGTCCGCGCCGGTGACGATCGGGTACGTGGTGACGCCGAGCATCCGCTTCGCCTGGTCGTAGTGACGGGCCAGCTCGTCGCGCCAGTCGGTGATGTCCCGCCACTGCGGGTCGGTGTAGAAGGCGTCGAGCGGCTCGTAGAGGGTGTTCGCGTAGACCAGCGAGCCGCCGCCCACCCCGGCGCCGGAGAGCACCAGCACGCCGCCGCCGGCCTTCCGGTCGGCGGAGCGGAGCAGGGTGATCCGTTGCAGCCCGTAGCAGCCGAGCTTCGGGGCCCAGAGGAAACGCCGGGCCCGCCAGGAGGTCTGCGGGAACTCGTCGTCGGCGAAACGCCGCCCGGCCTCCAGCACCCCGACGTCGTAGCCCTTCTCGGCCAGCCGGAGCGCGGTGACGCTGCCGCCGAAACCCGACCCGATGACGACCACGTCGTACCGCATGAACGCATCATTACCGACGGGTAGCCATAGCGCCAGCGCGAGTTTTTCGCAGATCATGCAGAACGCCCGACCGGGCAGGATTCCCACCGACGCAACCCGTACCCCACCCCGCCACGTCCTACGGGTACGGGGAAGGAGAACCACGATGACCCGACGACGGTGGCTGCTCGGCCTGGCGGCCCTGGTGGCCGTGCTGGTGGTCGCGGCCGGCGCGGTGCTCGCCACCCGGCTGGCCTCCCGGCCCTCCCCCGCCCCGGCCGCCGGCGCGCCGACCCCCAGCCCGTCGGCGAGCCCGAGCCCGTCGGCGACGGCCAGCCCCACCCCGCCGCCGGGCGCCGACCTCACCGGCCCGCTCAACCTGCTGCTGGTCGGGGTGGACACCCGGGTCAGCGTGCCCGGCTGGGAACCGCACGGCGACGCCGTACTGGTGCTGCACGTGCCGGCCGGGCTCGGCAAGGCGTACCTCTTCTCGCTCCCCCGCGACCTGGTGGTGGACATCCCGGCCTACCCGAAGGCCGGCTACCCGGGCGGCCGGACCAAGCTCACCCACGCGATGAGCTACGGCAGCCGGGTCCCCGGCGACAAGGCCCACCCCAGCACCGCCCAGGGGTACGAGCTGCTACGCACCACGGTCAGCCGGTACACCGGGCTGCGCATCGACGCCGGCGCGGTGATCACCTTCGGCGGCTTCGACAAGCTGGTGGACACCCTCGGCGGCGTCGACATCAACGTCGACCAGCGGGTCGCCTCGAAGCACCGCCGGCCCGACGGGCGCTACCGGGACCGGGTCGGCAGCGAGTACGTCGGCCCGCAGATGGTCTACCTGCCCGGCGACCGGCACCTGACCGGCTGGCAGGCGCTGGACTACGCCCGGCAGCGGTACACCGCCGGCGGCGACTACACCCGCCAGCGCCACCAGCAGCAGCTCCTGCGGGCCCTGGCCCGGAAGATCCTGGATGAGAACCTGGCCCGCGACCCGGCCCGGGTCGAGCAGGTGGTCGACGCGCTCGGCAAGACCCTGGTGTACGTCGGCGGCGGGCGGAAGCTGGTCGACTTCGCGTACGCCCTGGGCGGGCTGCCAGCGGACGGCCTCGTGCTGGTCGCGCTCCCCGGCGACGGGGTGGGCAGCGGCGGGTCCTACCGGGGCGAGCAACTGCTCCCGGTCGGCCGGCAGTTCCTCACCGCGCTGCGCGCCGGCCGCCAGGACGCCTTCCTCACCGCGCACCCGTCGTTGCGGGTGAAGTCCTAGAGCGGCTTCGGTTCGGCGGGGCGCTCGGTGCCGTAGAGCCAGGCGTCGAAGAGCTTGCCGAGCTTCTTGTGCGAGATCCGCTCGGCCAGCGCCACGAACTCGGCGGTGGTCGCGTTGCCGTTCTTCTTCTCCGCCGCCCAGGTGCGCAGGATGGTGAAGAAGGCGGTGTCGCCGACCGCCACCCGCAGCGCGTGCACGGTCATCCCGCCCCGGTCGTAGACCGAACGGCCGAACAGGTTGGCCACGCCCGGCTTGCCCGGCGGGGTACGCCACACCTGCCCGGAGGCGCCCGCGTACATCTGCTCGAACGTGCGCTGCACGGTGGAGACACCGGTGTGCTCCGCCCAGAGCCACTCGGCGTAGGTGGCCAGCCCCTCGTTGAGCCAGATGTCCTGCCACTTCGCCAGCGACACGCTGTCGCCGAACCACTGGTGGCCCAGCTCGTGCGCGACCACCCCGGTGTTGTCGCCCTGCCGGAAGAACCCGGCCGAGTAGACCGGCCGGCTCTGCGTCTCCAGCGCGTACCGGACCCGGTCGTCGGCGACCACCACCCCGCCGTACGCGTCGAACGGATACGGCCCGAAGACGCTCTCCAGGTAGTCGGCGACCTCGACGGTGCGGGCGATCGAGCGGTCCGGCGCGCCGTCGGCCACCTTCGTGGTGACCGCGCTGAACACCGGCCGGCCCTTGTGCGTCCCCCGGGTCACCCGGAACTTCCCGATCACCACGGTGCTGAGGTAGCTGGCCATCGGCGCGTCCTCGACCCACGACCAGGTGGCCCAGTCGCCACGGACCGTACGTCCCTCGGGGACACCGTTGCTGACCGCGGTCAGGTCCTTCGGCACGGTGATCTCGAACTGGTACCGGGCCTTGTCGGAGGGGTGGTCGTTGACCGGGAACCAGGTGCTCGCCGACTCGGGCTGGCCCAGCGCGATGGCCCCGTCGGAGGTGTGCAGCCAGCCGCCCTCGCCGATCACCTCGTTGCGCAGCGCGGCCGGTACGCCGTCGTAGCGGATCTCGGCGACGAAGCCGTTGCCGGCGGTCAGCGCGGTGCCCGGGGTGACCACGAGTTCGTCGGCGGTGCGGGTGTGCCCCGCCTTCGCGCCGTCCACGGTGACCGACCGGACGGTCAGCCCGGCCAGGTCCAGGTTGAACGCGGTCAGGTTGGCGGTGGCGGTGGCCCGCACGGTGGTGGTGCCGGTCAGCTTGTCCGTCGCCGGGTCGTACCGCACCTGCACCCGGTACTGCGCGACGTCGTAGCCGCCGTTGCCGTAGCCGGGGAAGTACGGGTCGCCGGCGCCGGGCGCGCCGGGACCCACGCTGCGGGTCGCGCTCGGCGCGGCGGCCGTCGGGCTCTGCACGGTCGGCTCCGCCTCGGGGGAACCGCACCCGGCGAGCAGCAGGGCCCCGGGGAGCAGCAGTCCGAGCCGTCGTCGTCCACTCCACCGCGCCAGCGTCATCGCCTCGATCCCTCCCCGGGCGTGGGCCGGCCCGCCCCCGGGCCGCTCCGCCCGCGGCAGCCTACCGACCGACGGTCACGCCCGCGTCACGGCAGGGCCGGCGCGGTCGCGCCGACGAGCCAGGCGTCGAGCAGCGGGCGCAGCGGCCGGCCGGCCACCCGTTCGGCGTACCCGATGAAGTCCGCGGTGGTGACGGTGCCGTCCCGGTGCTCGGCCAGCCAGCCGCGCAGGATCCGGAAGAACGTCGCGTCGCCGACGGTGCGGCGCAGCGCGTGCACGGCCAGCGCGCCGCGCCGGTAGACCGCGTCGCCGAAGAGCGCCGCCCGGCCCGGGTCCACCGACGGCTTCGTCCAGTCGACGCCCCGGTAGGCGGCGGTGAAGGAGTCGGCCACCGCACGGCCGCCGTCGTGCGCGGTCCAGAGCCATTCCGCGTACGTGGCGAAGCCCTCGTTGAGCCAGATGTCGCGCCAGCGCGCCAGCGAGACGCTGTCGCCGAACCACTGGTGGGCCAGCTCGTGCGCGACCACCTCGGTGTCCGGCCGGCCACGGCCGAAGAAGCCCGGCCCGTAGACCGGCCGGGTCTGGGTCTCCAGCGCGTACCGGATGCCCGGGTCGGCCACCACGAGCCCGCCGTACGCGTCGAACGGGTACGGCCCGAAGACACTGGCCAGGTAGTCCGCCACCGCGCCGGTACGGGCCACCGAGGCGGCCGCCGGACCGTCCGCCGGCAGCCCGGCGGCGACCGCCGTGACGATCGGCTTCCCGGCGTGGGTCCCGGTCGTCACCCGGTAGTTCCCGATCACCAGGGTGGTCAGGTAACTGGCCATCGGGGCGTGCTCGGCCCAGCGCCAGGTGGTCCAGCCGGCCCGGCTCTCCCGCCCCTGCGGCACCCCGTTGCTGAGCGCGGCGAGCCCGTCCGGGACGGTCACCTCGATGTCGTACGTGGCCTTGTCGGCGGGGTGGTCGTTGACCGGGAACCAGGTGCTCGCCGACTCCGGCTGGCCCAGCGCGATCGCCCCGTCCGGGGTGGCCCGGAAGCCGCCCTCGCCCAGCTCGCCGCTGGGCAGCGGCGCCGGCACCCCGCCGTAGGTCACCTCGACGCCGAACCGCTTCCCGGCGGGCAGGCCGCGGGGCGGGGTGACGACCAGCTCGGCCCCGTCACGGTGGTGCTCGGCCTCGGCGCCGTCGACCCGGACCCGGTCGACGGTGAGGCCGGCCAGGTCCAGGTGGAACCGGGACAGCCCGGCGGTGGCGGTCGCGGTGATCGTGGCCCGGCCGGTGAGCCGGTCGTCGGCCGGGTCGTAGCGCACCGCGAGGGCGTAGTGGTCGACGTCGTAGCCGCCGTTGCCGGCCCCCGGCACGTACGGGTCACCGAGGTCGGCCGAGCCGGGCCGGAACCGGCCGTCGTGGCCGGTGCAGCCGCCGGCCAGCAGCGCCACGGCCAGCGCCGCCGCCCACCACCGTCGACCGGGCGTCATCCGGCGAGCCTAGACGCGCGACGGCGCGGGTGGGACCGGAATCCGCACCCGCGCCGTCGCGTCGTCGCCCCGGCTCAGCGGTCGAGCACCAGGCCGACCTTCTGGAACTCCTTGAGGTCGCGGTAGCCGCACTTGGCCATCGCCCGGCGCAGGCCGCCGAAGAGGTTGAGCTGCCCGTCGGGCTCGTCGGCGGGGCCGAACAGCAGCTGCTCCATCGAGCCGAGCGGGTCGCCGGCGGTCTCGAACGCGCCCCGGGGCAGCGACGGGTGGCTGGCCGCCGAGTGCCACCAGGCACCGCCGGCCGGGGCCTCCGCGCAGAGCGAGAGCGGCTCGCCGAGCATCACCGCGTCCGCGCCGCAGCCGAGCGCCTTGGCGATGTCGCCGGAGGTCTGGATGTCACCGTCGGCGATCAGGTGCACGTACCGGCCACCGGTCTCGTCCAGGTAGTCGCGGCGGGCGGCGGCGGCGTCGGCGATCGCGGTGGCCATCGGCACCCGGATGCCGAGCACCGACTCGGTGGTCGACCAGTCGTCGCCGCCGATGCCGACGATCACGCCGGCCGCGCCGGTCCGCATCAGGTGCAGCGCCGTCTTGTAGTCGGTGCAGCCACCCACGATCACCGGCAGGTCGAGGTCGGCGATGAACTCCTTGAGGTTCAGCGGCTCGTCGGTGGTGGAGACGTGCTCGGCGGAGACGATGGTGCCCTGGATGACCAGGATGTCCACGCCGGCGTCGAGGATCACCGGGGCGAGCGCCAGGGTGTGCTGCGGGGAGACCCGGACGGCCACCGTGCCGCCGCCGGCCCGCAGCTCGCGGACCCGCTCGGCGATCAGGTCGGGGCGGATCGGCTCCGCGTACACCTCCTGGAGGCGCTTGGTGGCGCGGGCGTCCTCGCCCAGGCCGGCCAGCTCCTCCAGGACCTTGGCCGGGTTCTCGTACCGGGTCCAGAGGCCCTCGACGTTGAGCACGCCGAGACCGCCGAGCTGGCCGAGCCGGACCGCCGAGGCGGGGCTCATCGTCGCGTCGGACGGGTGCCCGACGCAGGGGATGCCGAACGGGTAGGCGTCGAGCTGCCAGGCGGTGGAGACGTCGTCGACGTCCCGGGTCCGGCGGCTCGGCACGATGGCGATGTCGTCCAGGTGGTAACCGCGCTGCGCGGTCTTGCCCAGCCCGATCTCGACCACGTCACGCATGGGGGACTCCAGGTGGTTGGGGGGATGGTGGTCAGCGGCTGTGGTAGTTGGGCGCCTCGACGGTCATCTGGATGTCGTGCGGGTGGCTCTCCTTGAGCCCGGCCGCGGTGATCCGGATGAGCTGGCCGCGCCGGTGCAGCTCCGGGATGCTCTCCGCGCCGACGTACCCCATCGCGGCGCGCAGCCCGCCGGTGAGCTGGTGGGCGACCGCGGAGAGCGGGCCCCGGTAGGGCACCTGACCCTCGACGCCCTCGGGGACCAGCTTGTCCTCGGCGAGCACGTCCTGCTGGAAGTAGCGGTCCTTGGAGTAGGACTTGGCCTGGCCGCGGGACTGCATCGCGCCGAGCGAGCCCATCCCCCGGTACGCCTTGTACTGCTTGCCGTTGATGAAGATCAGCTCGCCGGGGCTCTCCTCGCAGCCGGCCAGCAGGCTGCCGAGCATCACCGTGTCGGCGCCGGCCACCAGGGCCTTGGCGATGTCGCCCGAGTACTGGATGCCACCGTCGCCGATCACCGGCACGCCGGCCGGGCGGGCCGCCCGGGCGGCCTCCATGATCGCGGTGATCTGCGGTACGCCGACCCCGGCGACGATCCGGGTGGTGCAGATGGCGCCGGGGCCCACGCCCACCTTGACGCCGTCCGCACCCGCGTCGACCAGCGCCTTCGCGCCCGCGTAGGTGGCCACGTTGCCGCCCACGATGTCGATGGCGACGTCCTTCTTGAGCCGGGCGACCATCTCCAGCACGGCCCGCTGGTGACCGTGCGCGGTGTCCACGATCAGCACGTCGACGCCCGCGTCGACCAGCGTCCGGGCCCGCTTGTACGAGTCCTCGCCGACGCCCACGGCGGCGGCGACCCGCAGCCGGCCCGCCTCGTCCTTGGTGGCGTTCGGGTACTGCTCGCTCTTGGTGAAGTCCTTGACGGTGATCAGGCCGCGCAGCGTGCCGGACTCGTCGACGATCGGCAGCTTCTCCACCTTGTGCCGGCGGAGCAGCTCCAGCGCGTCGTCCTTGCTCACCCCGACCCGCGCGGTGACCAGCGGGGTACGGGTCATGATCTCGCGGACCGGCGTGGCCGGGTCGGAGACGAAGCGCATGTCCCGGTTGGTGACGATGCCGACGAGCTGGCCCTGACCGTCCACCACCGGCACGCCGGAGATCCGGTAGCGCCCGCAGAGCGCGTCGACGTCACGCAGGGTGTCGTCGGGGTTGGCGGTCACCGGGTTGGTGATCATGCCGGACTCGGAGCGCTTCACCAGGTCGACCTGGAGCGCCTGGTCCTCCATGGAGAGGTTGCGGTGCAGCACGCCGATGCCGCCCTGGCGGGCCATCGCGATCGCCATCCGCGCCTCGGTCACGGTGTCCATCGCGCTGGACAGCAGCGGCACGGTCAGCTCGATGTTGCGGGTGAGCCGGGTACGGGTGTTGACCCGGCTCGGCACCACGTCCGACTCGCCCGGCTGGAGCAGCACGTCGTCGAAGGTCAGCCCGAGCGGCACCACCCGCGCGGAGCCGGCGGGCAACTCGGGCAGATGGCCACCCAGCTCGCCGCCGTCGACGCCGGCCGGAAGTTCGGTGCTGGGCGAATTCTCCACGATTGCTCCCCTGAGCTGTTCGTACGGGCTGCGGCGCGGCGGCGCGCGCGGACACCGGCGCACGCCGGGTGACGGCACGTCGCTTCATCGTACCCATTGAGCTGGGCCGGCCCCGGCAGCGGCGGGCAGGGGTAGGCGGGGCCACAGGGACTCCCCGGGGGCGGACTTTCCGGCCCGCCGGGGACTACGGTGGGGGGGTGCACGACGAGCCCATCGACCCGTTCAACGGCGACCCGGCCGATCCGGCTGCCGGCCTGCACGATCCGCGTGAGGACGATCCACTGGACCCGCTGACCGAGGTCGAGAAGCAGGACGTCCTGGAGGACCTCGCCGATCTGGAGATCTACCAGGCGCTGTTGCAGCCGATCGGGGTGCGTGGCCTGGTCATCGAGTGCGAGGACTGCCGCGAGCCGCACTACTTCGACTGGGACCTGCTCCGCGGCAACCTGCGCCACCTGCTCAGCTCCGGCCGCCCCCGGGTGCACGAACCGGCCTACGACCCCGACCCGGACCACTACGTCAGCTGGGACTACGCCCGGGGGTACGCCGACGGTGTGCACGACACGCTGACCGAGGGCACCGAGGACGCCGCCGAGGAGTGACCGCCGGGGTCAGGCCACCAGGCCGGCCCGGAAGCCCGCCGCGACGGCGTGTGCCCGGTCGCGGGCCCCCAGCTTGCGGAAGAGCCGGCGGGCGTGCGTCTTGACGGTGTCCTCCGAGACGAAGAGTTCCCGGCCGATCTCCGCGTTGCTCTTCCCCTCGGCCATGCCGAGCAGCACCTGGAGTTCGCGTTCGGTCAACCCGACGCTGCCCCGGGAGTTGCGGGCCCCGGCGCGCGGGGTGGCGGTCGGCGCCTCCGGCTCACCGGTGCCCGGCTCGGCCGGGTCGTCGCCGCGCTGCACCGGCACCACCGTGGGGCCGCCCCCGGGCCCGTCCGCCGGCCCGGCCGGCCAGGCCGTCTGCTGTCCGGCCGGGGTCCGCCCCGGTGTGCCCGGACGGGCCGGCCCACCGACCGCGGCGGCGTCCCGCGCCGGGTCGGTCACCCGGTGCCGGGCCGCCCGGCCCGGGGCCGCGAGCAGCAGCAGGGCCTTGGCCACCGCGCTGGTCAGGTCGTGGTCGATGCCCTGCACCAGACCGCGCGCGCCGGCGTTGATGGTGGCCGCCGCCGCCTCGGACTCCTCCGCGCCGAGCAGCACGACCGCGGCCTGCGGCGCGCGGGCGAGGACCCGGCGGACGAAGCCGGCGCTGTCCGGCCGGGTGAGGGCGGTGTCGGCGAGCACCACGTCGACCGGGCGCTCGGCGAGCCGGAGCATCACCTCGGGATCGGAGACGGCGGTACGCACGACTCCGGCCAGCCCCAGTCGCGCCGCCGCGGAAGTCAGGTGCTGAGCCGCCAGTGGTGTCCGAACGCACACGAGAACGCTACGCACAGTGGTCTCCTTTCCCGACTCAGAGCAGACCATGGCCGGGTCGCCCCGGGAGGGGGTTCCGGGCAATCATCCGAACTTTTCCGACAGATGGGGCATATGCCGTCGGTTGTCCGAGGTTTTCGATCACAGATGTGTGAGCGAGGGAAAGCCCGGGTACCGAGGGGTCCAGCCGGATCGGAGTCCCGCGCGGACCGCCGCCCGGTCGCTGGCCACAAGGATTCTCCGCGGTGCCGCGCGGGAGGAGGGGTGCTGATGTCGAACGTACGTAGACTGCCCGGACCCATCGTCGACCTCTGGGACTGGCAGCGTCTCGGTGCGTGCCGGGGCCGGGACAGCGCCCAGTTCTTCCACCCGGACGGCGAGCGGGGCTCGTCGCGGCTGCGCCGCGAGTCCGGGGCGAAGACGGTCTGCCGCGCCTGCCCGGTCCGGGCCGAGTGCGCCGCGCACGCCCTGTCGGTCCGCGAGCCGTACGGCGTGTGGGGCGGCTTCAGCGAGTCCGAGCGGCTCCGGCTGCTCGCCCTCGGCTGGGAGGACCTCGCCGACCGCCGGCAGAGCCGGGTGGACATCGCCCGCCTGGAGGCGCGCCTCGGCCGCCCGCACAAGACCGCCGTGCCGGACCAGCGCAAGGTCGCCTGACCCACCCTCTTCGACCACCGCCGACGCCGCACCCCCTGCCGGGTGCGGCGTCGGCGCGTCGGCGCGCGGGCTCCACGTGGGAAAGTGCCTTCCCGGATATTGCGCATCGGCGGCGACATTCGACAATCCGCTGCAGATGCGGGCAGGAGCCCCCACCGGCGGTGGACCGTGCGGCGCCCGCTCGCTACCTTCAGCCACATGTTGACACTTGTCGATCGACGGCGGCGCTCCCTCCGGGGCATCGCCGCCGCCAGCGCACTCGCCACCGGTCTGGTGCTCGCCGTCCCCGGCGTCGCCCAGGCGTACGCCAGCTCGGCCACCGGCACCATCAACACCTCGGGCGCCGCCCTCAACGTACGGTCCGGACCGAGCAGCAACTGGGACTCCTGGCGCACTGTGGCGGACGGGGCGAGCGTGACCCTGCTGTGCCAGACCAACGGCGAGTCGGTGACCGGCACCTACGGCACCACCACCCTGTGGGACTTCCTCTCCAACGGCGGCATGGTCTCCGACGCGTACGTCAAGACCGGGTCCGACGGTCAGGTGGTCAACAGTTGTGTGTACGTCGGCAACGAGCCGTCGTCCAAGACCAACCCGCGCTCCGCCAACGGGGCGATCGACTGGGCGTTCCAGCGCTACCGCTCCTCCGCGTACGAGAACCTGTGCCTGGCCTTCGTCGCCCAGGCGTACGGCTGGGGCGGCTCGGGCTGGTACAGCGCGGAGGTCGGCGGCGACTGGGAGAGCAGCCACGGCTACCTGAACACCTCCGGCATCCCGCCGCGCGGCGCCCTGGTCTGGTACCACAACTCGGCCGGCACCGGGCACGTGGCGATCAGCCTCGGCGAGGGCAAGGTCATCGGTACCTCGGTCAGCGGCGGCGTCGGCGTCGCCGGTTACCTCGACCACGGCTCCTACCGCGGCTGGTCGGTGGCGTACTTCCCCGCCGCCGGCTGACCCACCGCACCGGCCGGTGCGGACAGCTCCCCGCACCCCGCTGAACAACCGCGCGACCCACGGGCGGCGGCACGGCCGCCCCGGGGACGCCCCGCCGCACGAGCCACCCACGACGTCAGCTCGTGAGACGGGCAGGAGCGGCCAACCGGCAGAGCCGGGGCCGGGCTCAGCGCACGGTGACCTTGACGGTGTGCCAGCCGGTGGCGCCGTCCGGCGCGACCGGGGCCCGCTGCGGGGTCTGCGGCACGCCGTCGGCATCGGTGGCCCGCACCTGGAGGGTGTGCTCCCCGGGGGTGGCGTCCCACCGCCACGACCACTGCACCCAGGTGTCCACCGAGACGGTGGGGGCCAGCGTCGCCGCCCGCCACGGGCCGCCGTCGACGCGTACCTCGACCTTGCGGATGCCCCGGTGCTGTGCCCAGGCCACCCCGGCCACCGTCACCGGACCGGCGGTCAGCCGGTTGCGGGGGCGGGGCGTGTCGATCCGGGACTCCGTCTTGATCGGCCCCTGGGCGGACCAGCCACGCGGCACCCAGTACGCGTCGAAGTCGGCGAAGCTGGTCAGTTCCAGCTCGGTGACCCACTTGCACGCCGAGACGTAGCCGTAGAGCCCCGGGACCACCATCCGCACCGGGAAGCCGTGCGCCACCGGCAGCGGCTCGCCGTTCATCCCCACCGCCAGCAGCGCGTCCCGCCCGTCGCGCAGCAGCGCGGTCGGGGTGCCGCAGGTCCAGCCGTCGACCGAGCGCCCGACCACCTGGTCCGCGCCGGGCTCCGGGTCCGCCTCGTCCAGCAGCTCCTTGAGCGGTACGCCCAGCCAGCGGGCGTTGCCGATCAGGTCCCCGCCGACCTCGTTGGAGACGCAGGCCAGCGTCACGTACCGCTCGATCATCGGCCGCGCCAGCAGCTCGTCGAAGCTCAGCTCGATCGGGTTGCGCACCCGCCCGTGGATCCGCAGCCGCCAGCTCGCCGGGTCGACCTGCGGCACCACCAGCGCGGTGTCGATCCGGTAGAAGCCGCTGTTCGGGGTCACGTACGAGGCGAGCTGCGGCAGCGAGAGGTCCGCGCCCGCCGGCAACGCCGGCGCCGGCGCCGCCGGGGCGGGCAGGGTGACCGCCTTCCGGGCCGCGGAGACGCCGCGCCGCCCGGCCAGCAGGTGACCGCCGACCCCGGCCACCGCCGCCGTGCCGGCCAGCACGCCCACGCCCCGCAGGAACCGCCGCCGGGACTCCGGGTCGCTGCGCTCCAGCGGCTCCCACCCGGCCGGCGGCCCACCGGCGCGCTCCGGCGACCCGGCGGGCGAAGCGGCGGCCTCCGGCGACCCGGCGGGCGAGGACGGACCGGCCGACGAGGGCGGGGTGGACGGGGTGGACGGGACGGCCGGGGTGGGCGGGGTCCACGGCCAGGGTTCGAGCTGCAACGGTCCGGCCACGAAGGCCCAGAGGGTGAGCGCGCCGAGCGCGCCACCGACCAGGGAGGGCAGCGCGTCGGCGGCGTCCGCGCCGGCCCGGGTGAGCGCGGCGGCCACGCCGAGGGCGGCGAACGCGGCGATCCCCACCAGGCCGAGCCAGAGCCGCCGGGCCGCGAGCACCCCGAGCAGCGCGGCGAACGCGGCCAGCAGCAGCGCCGTCCCGACCAGCAGGGCGATCTTGTCGTACGTGCCGAAGACCGCGATGGCGAACTGCTTGAGCGGCTCGGGCACCAGGTCGACGACCAGCCCACCGACGGCGATCAGCGGCGCGGAGCGGGGGCCGGTCAGGACGGCGACGGGTTCGGCGACGCCGATGGCCACGGCGGCGGCGGTGATCCCGGCCAGCGCGGCGAAGCCGCGGGACATGCTGCTCACACCGACCAGTGTCGACGATCTTCCGTCGGGCCGCCAACGACGTCAGCGTTCCGTAAGCAGATACGGGTCGGGGCACACCGCCGGATCGACGGTGTGCCCCGAACTCAGGCCGTACGGCGTGGGATCAGAAGCCCGGGCCGTGCTGGTGGCCGTGGCCGTGCGAGTGGCCGTGGCCCCCGGCGGCCGGCTCGGCCTGCTCCGGCTTCTCGACCACCAGGCTCTCGGTGGTGAGCAGCAGGCCGGCGATCGAGGCGGCGTTGGTGACCGCGTTGCGGGTCACCTTCACCGGGTCGATGATGCCGGACTTCACCAGGTCGACGTACTCGCCGACGGCGGCGTCGAGGCCGTTGCCCCACTGCTGGCCGGCGACCTTCTGGACCACCACGTAGCCGTCGTGGCCGGCGTTCTGGGCGATCCAGCGCAGCGGCTCGACCAGCGCCTTGCGCACGATCGAGACACCGACCTTCTCGTCACCGGTCAGGCCCAGGTCGTCGTCGAGCACCGGCAGGATCTGGGCCAGGGCGGCGCCGCCACCCGGGACCGTGCCCTCCTCGACCGCGGCCTTGGTCGCCGCGATGGCGTCCTCGATGCGGTGCTTGCGCTCCTTCATCTCGACCTCGGTGGCCGCGCCGGCCTTGATGACCGCGACGCCACCGGAGAGCTTCGCCAGCCGCTCGGCCAGCTTCTCCCGGTCCCACTCGGAGTCCGAGGCCTCGATCTCCTTGCGGATCTGCGCGACCCGGTCGGCGACCTCGGTGCCCTGCCCGCCACCGTCGACGATGGTGGTGTTCTCCTTGTCGACCACGACGCGCCGGGCGGTGCCCAGCACCTCCAGGCCGACCTGGTCGAGCTTGTAGCCCAGCTCCGGGGCGACCAGCTCGGCGCCGGTCTGGATCGCCATGTCCTGGAGCATCGCCTTGCGGCGGTCACCGAAGCCGGGGGCCTTGACCGCGCAGACCTTGACGGTCTTGCGGATCGCGTTGACCACCAGCGTGGACAGGGCCTGGCCCTCGACGTCCTCGGCGATGATCAGCAGCGGCTTGCTGTTCTGGAGGACCTTCTCCAGCAGCGGCAGCAGCTCCTCGATCGCCGAGATCTTCTGGGTGGTGATCAGGATGTAGGGGTCCTCGAGGACCGCCTCCTGCGACTCCACGTCGGTGACGAAGTTGGGTGAGATGAAGCCCTTGTCGAACTGGAGACCCTCGGTCACCTCCAGCTCGGTGGTGAGGGCGGAGCCCTCCTCGACGGTGATGACACCGTCGCGGCCGACCCGCTCCATCGCCTCGGCGATCAGCTCACCGATGGTGGCGTCCTGCGCGGAGATGGTCGCGACGTGCGCGATCGACTTCTTGTCGGCGACCTCGACGGCCTTGCCGAGCAGCGCCTCGGAGACCTTGGTGGCCGCCGCGTCGATGCCCCGCTTGAGGCCGGTCGGGTTCGCCCCGGCGGCCACGTTGCGCAGGCCCTCGCGGACCATCGCCTGGGCCAGCACGGTCGCGGTGGTGGTCCCGTCGCCGGCGACGTCGTTGGTCTTGGTCGCCACCTCCTTGACCAGCTGCGCGCCGAGGTTCTCGTACGGGTTGGTGAGCTCGATCTCCTTGGCGATGGTCACGCCGTCGTTGGTGATCGTGGGTGCGCCGAACTTCTTGTCCAGGACGACGTTGCGCCCGCGCGGGCCGAGAGTGACCTTGACCGCGTCCGCGAGGGCGTTGACACCGTGCTCCAGCAGGTGCCGGGCATCGTCCGAGAAGCTCAGGATCTTCGCCATCAGTATCCCTTCGAAGCGACGCTGCCCCGGCCCGGCGAGCCGGACCGGGGCAGCGACACTGATCGGTTGCTTACTTCTCGATGACCGCGAGGACGTCGCGGGCGGAGAGCACCAGGTACTCCTCGCCGGCGTACTTGACCTCGGTGCCGCCGTACTTCGAGTAGAGGACGGTGTCGCCGACCTTGACGTCGATCGGCACGCGGTTGCCCTTGTCGTCGATCCGGCCCGGGCCGACAGCGAGGACGGTGCCCTCCTGCGGCTTCTCCTTGGCGGTGTCGGGGATCACGATGCCCGAGGCGGTGGTGGTCTCGGCCTCGTTCGCCTGGACCACGATGCGGTCCTCGAGCGGCTTGATCGCAACCTTGGTCGCGGTAGTCACGGGCATACCCTCCTGGGGTACTTGGTGTCGTTGCTGGTCGGCAGGCCGACCTGCGTCAATCTGCCACATGCCACCGGGCGGGGCCGTCGTCGCGGGTGCCGGTCCGCCTGGCGTTCAACCCCCGGACACGGGGCCCGGGCGTTGGCACCCTCAGGGTGAGAGTGCTAATCGCAGGTTATTCCTCGGCTAGCACTCCGTCAAGGAGAGTGCCAGCACGCCACCCTCGTGTCGCCCCGCCGGACCCGCCCCCACCCGGGTCACCGACACCGCCGGCCGGGCCGGCCGCACCGCCCCGGACAATGGGCGCGTGGACTCCGACCGGCTCGCCGCCCTGCGTACCCCCGAGGGGGTGGCCGCGCTCGCGACGGCCGCCGGGCTGGCCGGCGGCGACCCGCTGGCCGCGGCGGCCGCGCTGCGCGCCACCGGCGTGCCGGCGGACCTCGCCGCCGCCGCGCTGACCCAGGCCGAGCTGCGCCGCCGCGCGGTGGGCAAGTTCGGGCCGGCGGCGGCCGGCATGTTCCTCACCCGGGCCGGGCTGGAGCAGGCCACCAGGCGGGTGGTGGCCGACCGGCGGGCCGCCCGGCTGCGCGCCGCCGGGGTGCGCACCCTGGCCGACCTCGGCTGCGGCCTCGGCGCGGACGCGCTCGCCGCGGCCCGCGCCGGCATCCGGGTGTACGGGGTGGAGGCCGACCCGGTGACCGCCGCGATGGCCGCCGCGAACGCCGAGGCCGCCGGGCTGGCCGACCTCTTCACGGTGGAGTGCGGGGACGCGACGGCGTTCGACGTTTCCCGGGTCGACGGGGTCTTCTGCGACCCGGCCCGCCGGAAGGCCGGCACCGGCCGGCGGATCTTCGACCCGAACGCCTACTCGCCGCCCTGGGACTTCGTCACCGGGTTGGCCGGGCGGGTGCCGCACACGGTGGTGAAGGTGGCCCCCGGCCTGGACCACACGCTGATCCCGGCCGGCGCGGAGGCCGAGTGGGTCGGTGTGGACGGTGACCTGGTCGAGGCGGCCCTCTGGTGCGGCGCGCTCGCCGAGGTGCCGCGCCGCGCCACCGTGCTGCGGGGCGACACCGCGCACCGGCTCACCGGCGCGGGCGACGCGGAGGCACCGGTCGGACCGGTCCGGCGCTACGTGTACGACCCGGACCCGGCGGTGGTCCGCGCGCACCTGGTCGCCGAGCTGGCCGGGGAGCTCGACGCCACGCTGGCCGATCCGAGCATCGCCTACCTCTACGCCGACCGGGCGCGACCCACCCCGTTCGCGCGCTGCCTGGAGGTCACCGACGTGCTGCCCTTCTCGCTGAAGCGACTGCGCGCGCTGCTGCGGGAACGCCGGGTGGGCCGGCTGGAGATCCTCAAGCGCGGCTCGGCGCTGGAGCCGGAGAAGCTGCGCCGGGACCTGCGGCTGGCCGGGGACGCGGCGGCCAGCCTGGTGCTGACCCGGGTGGCCGGCGCGCCGACCGTGCTGCTCGCCCGGCCGCTGCCAGGCTGAACCGGCCCGGCGACGCCGCACCTCGCCCGGCCCGTTCCCGCCTGACGGTTTCCGGTCGCCGGGCGGCGGGGGCCGGGTTAGCCTGCCGGACATGGCGGGACAGGGCACTCCGGCGACGGCACTGCTGACCAAGCGGAAGATCGCCCACAGCACCCACCCGTACCAGGTCTCCCCGGACGCGCCGAACTACGGCGCGCTGGTCGCGGCGGCGCTCGGGGTGCCGCCGGAGCAGGTCTTCAAGTCACTGGTCACCGAGGTCGACGGCGGGCTCACCGTGGCGGTCGTGCCGGTCACCGGGGAACTGGACCTCAAGGCCCTCGCGGCGGCGCTGGGCGGCAAGCGGGCGACGCTGGCCGACCGGGGTGTGGCCGAGCGGGCCACCGGGTACGTCCGGGGCGGGATCAGCCCGCTCGGGCAGCGGCGCCGCCTGCCCACGGTGGTCGACGCGTCCGCGCTGGACCAGCCGTCCGTCTACGTCTCGGCCGGGCGGCGGGGGCTGCAGGTGCAGCTCGCGCCGGCGGACCTGGTCGCGTTGACCGACGCGGTGACGGCACCCATCGCCACCGGCTGAGTCCGGACCGGAGCGGAGCGGTTCGGCGGGGCCGGCGCGCGATGCCGGCGGGAGCGCTCTCCGTGGGACGACCGGTTGGTGACAGTCGCGTTGCTGAATTGTTACCGCCGCCAACAAAACTCTGACCTCGACAGTCTTGCGCCTTCGTTGCGCGGGGGAATACGTTGCCGGACACAACAAAACACCGATCACTACTCCCCCACCCCCGAAAGGACCCGTGCAGATGCGCAAGGGCATCCTCACTTTCGCGGCCGTCGGGCTGCTCGCGACCGGCAGCATGGCCGCCTGTGGCGACAACGGCGGTTCTTCCGACAAGGCCGGCGGCTCGAACGACAAGAAGCCGAAGATCGGCGTGATCCTCCCGGACAGCAAGTCCTCCGCCCGCTGGGAGGGCGCGGACCGCAAGTTCCTGGAGGCGGCGTTCAAGTCCGCCGGCGTCGACTACGACATCCAGAACGCGCAGGGCGACAAGACCCAGTTCCAGACCATCGCGGACCAGATGATCACCGGCGGGGTCACCACCCTGATGATCGTCAACCTGGACTCCGGCACCGGTAAGGCCGTGCTCGACAAGGCCAAGTCACAGGGCGTGGCCACCATCGACTACGACCGGCTGACCCTCGGCGGCTCCGCCCAGTACTACGTCAGCTTCGACAACGAGGCCGTCGGCAAGCTCCAGGGCGAGGGTCTGGCCAAGTGCCTGACCGACAAGGGCGTCAAGAACCCGGCCATCGCGTACCTGAACGGCTCGCCGACCGACAACAACGCGACCCTGTTCAAGAACGGGTACGACTCGGTGCTCAAGCCGAAGTTCGACTCGAAGGAGTACACCAAGGTCGCCGACGACTCGGTGCCGGACTGGGACAACGCCCAGGCCGCCACGATCTTCGAGCAGCAGCTCACCAAGGCCGGCGGCAAGATCGACGGTGTGCTGGCCGCCAACGACGGCCTCGGCAACGCGGCCATCTCGGTGCTGAAGAAGAACAAGCTCAACGGCAAGGTCCCGGTGACCGGCCAGGACGCCACCCCGCAGGGCCTGCAGAACATCCTCGCCGGTGACCAGTGCATGACGGTCTACAAGGCGGTCAAGAAGGAGGCCGACGCGGCCGCCGAGCTGGCCATCGCCGTCGCCAAGGGCGAGAAGAAGGACACCGGTCAGACGGTCAAGGACGTGGAGGGCAACCGGGACGTCCCGGCCGTCCTGCTGGAGCCGAAGGCGATCTACAAGGACAGCGTGAAGGACGTCGTGGCCGACGGCTTCGTCACCAAGGACGAACTCTGCACCGGCGCCTTCGCCAAGCTCTGCACCGACGCCGGCATCAGCTGACCCACCCCGCTTCAGGCGGCGCCGCCCGGCACGGATCACCGTGTCGGGCGGCGCCCACGCCGGACGGGATCCGAGACCTCCCTCCGTCCAAAGGAGACCCCCGTGTCCGCAACCCCCCTGCTGGAGCTACGCGGGATCGACAAGAGCTTCGGTCCCGTCCAGGTGCTGCGTGACGTCGCGTTCGCCGCGCACGCGGGCGAGGTGACCGCGCTGGTCGGCGACAACGGCGCCGGCAAGTCGACCCTGGTCAAGTGCATCAGTGGCATCCACCCCACCGACTCCGGCGAGTTCCTCTTCGACGGCCGTCCGGTGAGCATCAACAGCCCGCGCGACGCCGCCGCGCTCGGCATCGAGGTCGTCTACCAGGACCTCGCGCTCTGCGACAACCTCGACATCGTGCAGAACATGTTCCTCGGCCGGGAGAAGCGCAGCGGCATCGTGCTCGACGAGCCGACCATGGAGCAGATGGCCGCCGAGACCCTGGCCGGCCTGAGCGTGCGTACCGTCAAGTCGCTGCGCCAGCACGTCGCCAGCCTCTCCGGCGGCCAGCGGCAGACCGTGGCCATCGCCAAGGCGGTGCTCTGGAACAGCAAGCTGGTGATCCTGGACGAGCCGACCGCCGCGCTCGGCGTCGCGCAGACCGCCCAGGTGCTGGAGCTGGTCCGCCGGCTCGCCGACAACGGCCTGGCCGTCGTGCTCATCTCGCACAACATGAACGACGTCTTCGCGGTCTCCGACCGGATCGCCGCGCTCTACCTCGGCCAGATGGTGGCCCAGGTGAAGACCACCGACATCACCCACTCGCAGGTGGTCGAGCTGATCACCGCCGGCCGCTCCGGCAACCTCGGCCTCGGCGCCGAGCCGGGCAGCAACGGCACCGGCGCCGCGCCCGCCGACCCCACCCCAGGAGCCGTCCGATGACCACCACCGCCGTGAAGAAGGAAGGCCCCGCCGCCGTCGCACCGGCGCCGTCGGTGGGCAACCACCTGAACAACTACTGGCGCCGGGTACGCGGCGGCGACATCGGCGCGCTGCCCGCGGTCGCCATGCTGCTGGCGCTCTGCATCGGCTTCTCCATCGCCCGCCCGTCGTTCTTCACCGCCGGCAACCTGGCGAACCTCTTCACCCAGGGCGCGGCGGTCACGCTGATCGCGATGGGTCTGGTCTTCGTCCTGCTGCTCGGCGAGATCGACCTCTCCGCCGGCTTCGCCAGCGGCGTCTGTGCCGCGATCCTCGCCAACGTGGTCACCGTGCTCGGCTACCCCTGGTACGTGGCGGTGCTCGCCGCCATCGTCACCGGCGTGGTCATCGGCACCACGCTCGGCGTCCTGGTGGCGAAGGTCGGCATCCCGTCCTTCGTGGTCACCCTCGCCGGGTTCCTCGCCTTCCAGGGCATCGTGCTGATGCTGATGAAGGAGGGCACCAACATCTCGGTGCGGGACGAGACGCTGGTGGCGATCGCCAACCGCAACCTCTCCCCCGTGCTCGGCTGGACCCTGGCCGCCCTCGCCGTCGTCGGATACGCCGCCGTGCAGCTGCTGCGGCACCGCAACCGGGCCGCCCGCGGCCTGCTCACCGACCCGATGGCGGTGGTGGCCGGCCGGATCGTCGGTCTCGCCGTCGTCCTCGGCGTCGCGGTCTACGTGCTCAACCTGGAACGCAGCCGCAACGTGCTGGTCGTCTCGCTCAAGGGCGTGCCGATCGTGGTGCCGATCATCGCGGTGCTGCTGGTCCTCTGGACCTTCGTGCTCCAGCGCACCAGCTACGGCCGGCACGTCTACGCGGTCGGCGGCAACGCCGAGGCGGCCCGCCGGGCCGGCATCAGCGTGGACCGGATCCGCATCTCCGTCTTCGTCATCTGCTCCACGATGGCGGCGGTCGGCGGCATCGTGGCGGCCAGCCGGGCCAACTCGGTCGACCCCAACACCGGTGGCAGTAACGTACTGCTCTACGCCGTCGGCGCGGCGGTGATCGGCGGCACCAGCCTCTTCGGCGGCAAGGGCCGGGTCCTCGACGCCGTGCTCGGTGGCGCGGTCGTCGCGGTCATCGACAACGGTATGGGACTGATGGGTTACAGCTCGGGCGTGAAGTACGTGGTCACCGGCGTGGTGCTGCTCGCCGCGGCGACCATCGACGCGCTGTCGCGGCGGCGCGCCGCCGCGACCGGCAACCGCTGACCCCCGCACGGACATGGCGGTGGCAATGCGCGCGGGACCGAGCCAGGACGAGATCCGTCGGCAGAACCTGGGCGCCCTGCTCCGCTACGTGCACGTGCACGGGGCGACCACCCGCGCGGAGCTGACCACCGCGCTCGGGCTCAACCGCAGCACCATCGGCGCGCTGACCACCGACCTGGCCGGCGCCGGTCTGGTCAGCGAGGGGACGCCGAAGGAGACCGGCCGGGCCGGACGACCGTCACTGGTCGTCCGGCCCGAGTCGGCCCGGGTCTACGCGTACGCGTACAGCGTGGAGGTGGACCGGCTGCGGGCCGCGCGGGTCGGTCTCGGCGGCGAGGTGCTCGACCGCCGGGAGCTGGAACGGCCCCGGAACCTGGTGGCCGGGGAGGCCGCGCCGTTGCTGGCCGGCGCGGTCAAGGAGATGCACCACTCGGTGCCGCCCGACTCGCTCTGCGTCGGGGCCGGGGTCGCCGTCTGCGGCATGGTCCGCCGCGAGGACGGGCTGGTCCGGCTGAGCCCGACCACCGGCTGGGTGGACGAGCCGATCGGCGCGGCGCTCGCCGCCGAACTCGGCATCGACGTGCCCATCACGGTGGGCAACGTGGCCGACGTGGCCGCCCACGCCGAGCACGCCCGGGGCGTCGCCGCCGGCTGCGACAACGTCATCTACCTGTACGGGGACGTGGGCGTCGGGGCCGGCATCATCGCCGGCGGCCGACGGCTCACCGGGCACGGCGGGTACGGCGGCGAGGTCGGCCACATGGTGGTGGTGCGCGACGGACTGCCCTGCGACTGCGGCCGGCGCGGCTGCTGGGAGACCGAGATCGGCGAGCACGGGCTGCTGCGCGCGGCCGGCCGTTCCGACGCGCGGGGCCGGGAGGCGCTGCTGGGCGTCTTCGACGCGGCCGACCGGGGTGACGCGCGGGCCCAGACCGCCGTCCGGCAGGCCGGCGACTGGCTCGGCTTCGGGGTGGCCAACCTGGTCAACGTCTTCAACCCGGAGATGGTCATCTTCGGCGGCACCATGCGCGACCTCTACCTGGCCGCCGCCGCCCAGGTACGCAGCCGGTTGAACTCGAACGGGCTGCCGGCCTGCCTGGAGCACGTGCGCCTGCGGACGCCCAAGCTGGGCGACGACGCGGCGCTGATCGGGGCCGCCGAGCTGGCCTTCGAACGCCTCCTCGCCGACCCGCTCGACGCCGGCTGACCGTCGGCCCGTCGGCCGGCTCCACCCGATCCACCTTGCCAGAGCGATAGACGTCTCTCTATTCTCGACTGGAAAGCGCTTTCCAGCGTGCCGGCGTCGGCCGCGGCGGCACCGCCTCTCCACCACCACCCAGGAAGGCGAGTCGAGACATGAGACGACCAGTCGTACGAGGAATCCAGGCTGCCCTGGCCACGACGGCCCTCGGGGTCGCCGTCGGCGCGGTCCTGCCGACCCCGCAGGCGTCCGCCGCGGTCGGCGCCGCCACCGGTTACGCGACCCGCAACGGCGGCACCACCGGCGGCGCGGGCGGGCAGACCGTCCGGGCCACCACCGGCACCCAGATCCACGCCGCGCTCTGCAACCGGGCCAGCAGCAGCACCCCGATCACCATCGAGGTCGAGGGGACGATCAACCACGGCAACACGAGCAAGGTCTCCGGGGCCAGCTGCAACACGGCCGACGACCGGATCGAGCTCAAGGAGATCAGCAACGTCACCATCGTCGGGGTGGGCAGCGGCGCGATCTTCGACCAGCTCGGCATCCACCTCCGCGACGCCAGCAACATCATCATCCAGAACGTCACGGTGCGGAACGTGAAGAAGTCGGGCTCGCCCACCTCGAACGGCGGCGACGCCATCGGCATGGAGAGCACCGTGCGCAACGTCTGGGTCGACCACGCCACGCTGGAGGCCTCCGGCGGCGAGGACCAGGGCTTCGACGGCCTCTTCGACATGAAGGACAACACCCAGTACGTGACGCTGTCGTACAGCATCCTGCGCAACTCCGGGCGGGGCGGCCTGGTCGGGTCCAGCGAGAGCGACCTGTCCAACAGCTACCTCACGTTCCACCACAACCGGTACGAGAACATCGACTCCCGCACCCCGCTGCTGCGCGGCGGCACCGCGCACATGTACGACAACCACTACGTCGGGCTGGCCAAGTCCGGCATCAACTCCCGGGCCGGCGCGCACGCCAAGGTGGAGAACAACTACTTCGAGGACGCCAAGGACGTCCTCGGCACCTTCTACACCGACGCGCTCGGCTACTGGCAGGTCAGCGGCAACATCTACGACAACGTCAGCTGGTCCGCCCCGGGCACCGAGAACCACCCGGCCGGACCGAACCCGGTCTCCAACACCAGCGTCAGCATCCCGTACGCCTACAGCCTGGACGCGGCGAGCTGCGTACCGGAGATCGTCCGGCAGACGGCCGGCGCCAACACCGGCCTGAAGGTGTCCAACGGCAGCTGCACGCCGCAGTCCCCGACCCCGACCCCGACCGGGTCGAGCCCGAGCCCGACGCCGACCGGGTCGACCCCGTCCCCGACGCCGACGCAGACCGCGCCCGGCGGGCCCAACCTGAGCCTCGGCGCGGGCGCCGACGGCTCCAGCAAGGCCGACGGCACCAGCTACGGCAACGTGCGCGACGGCAACCTCAGCACCTGGTGGTCGCCGGCCGGGTCGACCGGTGACATCTCGATCAAGTGGGGCTCCGCCACCCGGGTGTCCCGGGTGGTCATCCGGGAGGCGTCCGGCGCGGTCGGCTACGTCCGGTCCTGGCAGCTCGTCAACTACGACACCGGGGCCGTCCTGGCCACCGGCACCGGGGCCGGCCCGATCAGCTTCGCCCCGACCTCGCTCAGCAAGATCACGTTCCGGATCCTCACCTCGACCGGCACCCCCCGGGTCGCCGAGTTCGAGACCTACGCCGGCTGACCGGCCGGCCCGCGCCGGGCGGGGGTCGCCGGAACCGACGGCCCCCGCCCACCGCGCCGCCTCCCGATCCGGCCGTCCCGCCGGTGAACTGATCGGCACGCCGATCCGTACCACTGGGCGCACGGGCGGCCGGTGGCGTACGGCCGGCCGGCAGACATCCGCGAACCGGTCCGGACCGAGGAGGCACCGCAACAATGGCACCGCTGGAATCCGTACGCCGCCGGCTGGCGCGCCGGGTGACGTTGCTGTTCGTCGCGCTCGTCGCAGGGCTCGGCCTCGTGCCCGGCACGGCACACGCGGCCCCCGCCGCGCAGATGAACGCCGCCGACATGACCCTGCTCAACGGCGTACGCCTGGCCGGGCTCTGGGAGATGCCCGCCGGCCAGATGGCCGCCGAGCGGGGCCAGTCCAAGCGGGTACGCGAGGTGGGCGCGGAGATCGCCCGCCAGCACGGCGTGCTCGACCAGCTCGTCGTGGAGGCGGCCAACAAGCTGGGCGCCATCCTGCCGACCACCCCGACCACCCAGCAGCAGGGCTGGCTGACCGAGATGCAGAACGCGACCGGGGCGCAGTTCGACCAGATCTTCGTGACCCGGCTCCGGGTCGCCCACGGCAACATCTTCCCGGTGATCGGGGCGGTCCGGGCCAGCACCCGCGACCCGATCGTGCGCAAGCTCGCCGAGGAGGCCAACAAGTTCGTCACCGACCACATGACGATGCTGGAGAGCACCGGGCTGGTCCGCTGGCAGCAGCTGCCGCCCGCCGCGCTGCCCCCGGCGCAGAGCGACTCGCTGGTCGCCGCGGCGGCGGCCAACGCGACCGGCGGCGGGGTGCAGGTCAGCACCACGGTGGTCTGGGCGGTCTTCCTGCTCGCCCTGGTCACCGGCGGCTACGCCACCTGGCGGATCCTGCGCCGCAGTTGACCGTCGGCACCGAGGGCCGTCACCGGGCCGGTGGCGGCCCTCAGCCGTGCCAGGAGCGCCAGAGCGCGGCGTACGAGCCACCGGCCGCGACCAGCTCGTCGTGCGAGCCCAGCTCGGTGATCCGGCCGTCCTCGACCACCGCCACCCGGTCCGCGTCGTGCGCGGAGAAGAGCCGGTGCGCGATCGCGATCACCGTCCGGCCCTGGAGCACCGCGGCCAGCGAGCGTTCCAGCGCCCGGGCGGCCCGGGGGTCGATCAGCGAGGTGGCCTCGTCCAGCACCAGGGTGTGCGGGTCGGCCAGCACCAGCCGGGCCAGCGCGAGCTGCTGCGCCTGCGCCGGGGAGAGCGGGTGACCGCCCGCCCCGACCACGGTGTCCGGGCCGTCCGGCAGCGCCTGCGCCCAGTCCAGCGCGTCGACCGCGGCCAGCGCGGCACGCACCTCGGCGGGACCGGCGTCCGGCCGGACCATCGCCACGTTCTCGGCCAGCGTGCCGATGAAGACGTGGTGCTCCTGGCTGACCAGCGCGACGTGGGTCCGCAGCTCGGCCAGGGGCAGCTCGGCGAGTGGCCGGCCGGCCACGGTCACCGAGCCGGAACGCGGGGAGTGCACCCCGGCCAGCAGCCGCCCGAGGGTGGACTTCCCCGCACCGGACGGGCCGACCATGGCCAGCTTCTCCCCCGGCCGGGGCACCAGGGTCACCCCGTGCAGCACGTCGTGACCCGGCCGGTACGCGTACCGGACGTCGTGGGCGGCGAGTTGCCGCTCGGGGGCCACCGGCTGCCCGGCGGCGGACCCGGTGGGCGCGTCCGCCGGTCCGGTGGGGCGGTCGGCGGTCACCCCGAGCAGCCGGGCCAGCGACGCGCCGCCGACCTGGAACTCGTCCAGCCAGGAGAGCAGTCGGTCGACCGGGTCCACCAGTTGCTGGGCGTACAGGGTGGCGGCGGTGACCTGCCCGAGGCTCACCCAGCCCCGCAGGTAGCACCAACCGCCGAGCAGCAGCGTGGCGACCACCGGGACCAGGTAGCCGATCTCCGCGACCGGGAAGAAGACCGTACGCAGGTTCAACGTGTAGCGCTCGGCCGCGTACGACCGGCGGATGTCGGCGTCGCCGCGGGCCCGGCGGCGGGCCTGCTGCCGCAGCGCCTCGGTGGTCCGCGCCCCCTCGACGGTCTCGCTGATCCCGTCGGTGATGTCCGAGTAGGCGGCGTTCTCCCGCAGGTAGCCCGCCGGGGCACGGCGCAGGTACCAGCGGGTGCCGGCCCAGAGCAGCGGCACCGCGAGCAGGCAGGGCAGCACGAGCAGCGGACCGGTCAGCAGCAGCGCGCCGAGGATCAGCAGCACGGTGACCGCCGAGATCAACGTCTCCGGCGCGGCGAACCGGACCGTCCGGGAGAGCGCGGCCACGTCCCGCGACGTGCGGGTGAGCAGGTCACCGGTGCCGGCCCGCTCCACCGTGGACAGCGGAAGGGCCAGCACCCGGTCGACGAACTCCTCACGCAGCTCGGCGAGGACCCGCTCACCGAGCCGGGCCGAGGCGAGGTGCGCGAACCGGACCAGCACCGACTGGAGCACCACGAAAGCGGCGATCACCAGCGCGACCCGGTCGACGGTCACCGCGCCGACGCCCCGCGAGACGCCCTCCACCAGGTCGCCGAGGAGCCGGGGCGCGACCAGGCCGGCGGCCGCGGCCAGCGTGTGCAGGCCGAGCGTGCCCGCCAGGCCGCGCGGATGCCGGCGGGCCAGCGCCCGCACGTAGCGGCGGACCTGGTCCGCGTCGGCGACGGGCAGCGCGGTGCTCACCGGTCCTCCCGACTCACCGTCGCGGCGTACCGGGGCTCGGCGGTCAGCAGCTCGTCGTGCCGGCCCTCGGCGACCACCTTGCCGTCCTCCACGAAGACCACGTGCTCGGCGCGGCCGAGCACCAGCGGGCTGGTGGTGCAGACCAGAGTGGTCCGGCCCCGGCGGGCGGCGGCCAGCCGGTCGGCGACCCGCGCCTCGGTGTGCGCGTCCACCGCGCTGGTCGGCTCGACCAGGATCAGCGTCTCCGGGTCGGCGACCAGGGCCCGGGCCAGCCGCAACCGCTGCCGCTGGCCGCCGGAGAACTCCCGGCCGCGTTCGGCGACCACGCTGTCCAGCCCGTCGGGCAGCGCGTCGACGATGTCCGTCGCGCTCGCCGCGACCAGCGCCGCCTCGACCGCGTGGTGGTCACCCCGGTCGTGCGGGTCCAGCTCGGTGCGGAGCACGCCGCTGAAGAGCTGCGCGTCGTTGTCGGCCACCAGGATCCGCTCGCGCACCGTCGCCAGCGGCACCTCCCGCAGCGGTACGCCGTGCAGCGTCACGTCGCCGTCGACGTACCGGCCGAGCCGGTCGGCGATCTCGGCCGCCTCGTCCGGTGCGGTGGCCGCCAGGGCGGTGAGCCGGCCGGGTCGCAGCACCAGCCCGGAGCGGACGTCCACCAGCTCCCCCGGCCCGGCCGGCACCGGCGCCGCGCGGCGCGGGTCGGTGAACTCCGGGGCGAGCCGCAGCAGGCGCACCACCCGGCGGGCCGCCACGTGCCCCCGGGTCAGCTTGTCGGCCGCCTCGGTGAGGTTGCGCAACGGGCTGACCAGGAACGCCGTGTAGCCGTAGAAGGAGACGAGCTCGCCGGCGGTGATCTCGCCGCGCAGCGCGAACCGGGCCCCGAGCCAGGTCACCAGCACCACGAAGGCACCGGGCAGCAGGATCTGCGCGGCCTGGAGCAGCGACTCCACCCGGGCCACCCGCAGACCGTCCGCGCGCAGCCGTTGGGACTGCTCCCGGTAGCGGGCGGCCAGCACCGGCTCCCCGCCCACCCCGCGCAGCACCCGCAGCCCGGAGACGATGTCGGCGGCGCGGGCGGTGAGCCGGCCGGTCGATTCCCGGTACGCGGCCTGCTGCCGGTGCAGCGGCCGGATCAGCAGGGCGACCAGCGCCATCAGCAGCGGCACCCCGAGCACCACCACGAGCCCGAGCGGCAGGGACGCGGCGAGCAGGATCGCCGCCACGGTCCCGATGGCCACCACCGCTCCGGTGCCCCGGGCGGTGATGTCCACGGCGCTGCCGATGTGCTCGATGTCGGCGGTGCCGATGCTCACCACCTCACCGGCGGCGACCCGGCGGGGCAACGCGGCGCCCAGCCGGTTGGTGGCGTCCACGGTCACCTGCACCGTCCGGTACGCGGCACCGAGCCAGTTGTGCACCGCGCACCGGTGTCGCAGGATGCCGGCCGTCGCCTGGACCACGCCCAGCCCGAGCAGGACCAGGCCCCAGCGCAGCAGGGCGTCGGGGTCGCGCTGGGCCAGGCCCGCGTCGACGGCCCGGCCGACGGCGGCCGGCATCAGCGCCTGCGCCACCATCCAGACGACGCCGAGCCCGATGCCGGCGGTGAAGAGAACGGGGTGCCGGCCGGCCAGCCAGACCAGGTAACGGGTGGCGGACCGGTCGTCGGGGGTGCCGGGATCGCCGGCGGGTGAGAAGCGCATGGCACCTGCGACGCTAGGGGTCGCGGCGCACCGGACGCCAACCATTTCCCGCTGGTCAGCGCCCGCGGATCAGCGGTCGACCTGGGTGAAGTCCCAGGAGTGCGGGGCCCGGGCGACCAGCGTCGGGGGCGGGTCGGGCAGGGCGCGGGGGGTGTTGCGCCACTTGGAGATCACCACCAGCCGGTGGTCGGTGGACGAGAACACCTCGCTCGACAGGTGCAGCGGGTCGTGCTCGAACTCGGGCAGCGCGGTCTCGCACACCCAGGTGATCAGGTCGGCGAAGCCGTACGGTTCGGCCTTCGCCTCCCACATCCGGACGATCACGTGTCGGTCCCTCCCCCTCAGACGCTGACCACGGTCAGCGGCATCGCGGAGTCGGCCGGCAGGTCCAGGCGGCTCGGCGCGACGCCGGCGGCGACCAGGTGCGAGCCGAGCGCGGCGACCATCGCCCCGTTGTCGGTGCAGAGCTTCGGCCGGGGCGTACGCACCCGGACGCCGTGCTTCGCGGCCCGGTGCTCGGCCATCGCCCGCAACCGCGAGTTGGCCGCCACCCCGCCGCCGATCACCAGCGTGTCGATGCCGGTGCTGCGGCAGGCGTCCAGCGCCTTGCCGACCAGCACGTCACAGACCGCCTCCTGGAAGGACGCGGCCACGTCGGCGACCGGCACCGGCTCACCGGCCCGCTGCCGCGCCTCGACCCAGCGGGCCACCGCCGTCTTCAGCCCGGAGAAGGAGAAGTCGTAACGGTGCCGGGCGAGGTCCTTGGCGGCGGTCAGGCCACGCGGGAAGGCGATCGCCGCCGGGTCACCGGCCCGCGCCTCCCGGTCGACGTACGGGCCGCCGGGGAAGGGCAGCCCGAGCAGCCGGGCCACCTTGTCGAACGCCTCACCGGCCGCGTCGTCGATGGTGGCGCCGAGCGGGGTGACCGCCCGGGCCAGGTCGTCCACCCGCAGCAGCGAGGAGTGCCCGCCGGAGACCAGCAGGGCGATCGCCGGCTCGGGCAGCGGCCCGTGCTCCAGGGTGTCCACCGCGACGTGCGCGGCCAGGTGGTTCACCCCGTACACCGGCTTCTCGGCGGCCACCGCGTACCCCTTGGCGGCGGCGACCCCGACCAGCAGCGCGCCCGCGAGACCCGGCCCGGAGGTCACCGCGATCGCGTCGATGTCCGCGATCGTCACCCCCGCCTCGCGCAGCGCCCGGTCCATGGTCGGCACGATGGCCTCCAGGTGGGCGCGGCTGGCCACCTCCGGTACCACGCCACCGAACCGGGCGTGCTCCTCGACGCTGGAGGCGAGCGCGTCGGCGAGCAGCGTGTGCCCGCGCACGATACCGACGCCCGTCTCGTCGCAGGAGGTCTCGATGCCGAGGATCAGTGGTTCGTCAGCCATGCTCGTCAGTCCTCGTTGCGCTGCATGACCAGCGCGTCGGTGTTGCTCGGTTGGTAGTAGCCGCGCCGGACGCCGATCGGCTCGAAGCCGTACGTCGCGTACAGCCGCTGGGCCGGGGCGTTGTCCACCGCCACCTCCAGCAGGGTGCTGCGGGCGCCCCGGCGGGCCGCCTCGGCGAGCAGCGCCTCCAGCAGCAGCCGCCCGACCCCCCGGCGCTGGGCGTCCCGGCGGACCGCGATGTTCTGCACCCAGGTCTCGTCGGGCGGGTTGGCGGCGAGCCCGGCGTAGCCGAGCACCGTGCCGTCGTCGTCGAGGGCGACCAGGTAGAAGTGCCGGTTGGCCAGCTCGTTCCAGAACATCGCCGCCGACCACTGCTCGGCACCGAAGAGGTCCGCCTCGATCGGCAGCACGTCGTCGACGTGCCACCAGCGGAACCGGTCGATCCTCACGGCAGGACCGGCTTGTGCCCGGTCGCCGCGACGGCGTCCGGGCGGCGCAGGTAGAGCGGGGTGAGCGGTTCGCCCGGGGCGCCCGCGCGGATCCGCTCGGCAGCCAGCCGGACCAGCGCCACCGGGTCGGGATAGCGGGGCTCCTCGCGCACCGGCAGGTCGAGGACCTCCGCGTACCGGTGCGCGCCGTCGCCGACCGCGAGCGTGACGGCCAGGTCGCGGGCGCGTTCGGCGGCGACCGCCGGGGCGGACACCTCGGGGCCGGCGATCCGCTGGCCGGCGCCGTCGTAGACGGCCCAGTAGAGCTCCCGGCGGCGCGCGTCGCTCGCCGCCAGCACCGGCTCGCCGGCGGCCGCCGGGTGGCCGATCCCGTCCAGTGAGCAGACGCCGTACGTGGGGACACCGAGCACCTGACCCATGGTGGCGGCGGTGACCAGGCCGACCCGCAGCCCGGTGAACGGCCCGGGGCCGAGCCCGGCGACGATCGCGGCCAGGTCGGCGGGGCGGGCGTCGACGTCGGCGAGCACCGCGTCGACCTGCGGGGCGAGCAGCTCCCCGTGGGCCCGGGCGTCGACCGTGCACCGCTGGGCACGGGCCGTCACCGCGTCCGCCGTCACCTCGACCAGAGCCGCGGTGACCGCGGGCGTCGAGGAGTCCACCACCAGTACGAGCACGGTATGCCAGCCTAGTCGTGCGCGTGGCGGGACGACCCGTCGGCTCCGGCGCTCGGCCCGGCGGACGACCCGTCGGCTGCGGCGCTCAGCTCGGGGTGCGGAACACCCGGAGGAAGTCGGGCAGTAGCCAGGGGCGGGGCCCGGTGACCCGGACCCGGCCGGTGAGCAGCGCCCGGGCCCGGCTGATCCGGCCGAACATCATCAGGTTCAGGGTGGCCGGGTCGAACCCGACGCGGGCGTCCGGCCGTTCGTCCGGCTCGGCGAAACGGACCTGACCGGCGGCCAGGGTGAGCGTCATCGGGGCCGCGTACGCCGAGGCGAACCGCACCACGATCCGGGGCCGGCGCGGCGGGTCGACGCCGTCGAGGAGGTGGCCGTAGCCGTGCCGGACCAGCCCGGCCAGGAAGAGGTCGTGGAAGAGCACGGCGTGCCGGGACGGCACGGTCCACCGGCGGCGGGTCGCCCGGGCCACGTCCCAGCCGTGCAGCAGCAGCTCGTTGACCAGGTGGGCGAGGAGGCCGGGCAGGGGCACCCGGGCCCCACCCAGCCACGTCACCAGCTCGTCCGGGTCGCGGGCGGCGCAGCCGGCCAGCAGCCGCGCGACGTCGGCGCGCAGCCGGTCGGGGTCGTGGCCGGTCAGGTGCCCGAGCACCAGCTCGTTGACGTCGGCGATGGTGTCGACGGTGGTCGACGGGAGCCGCTCGGCGAGCCCGGGTACGGTCAGCGGCTCATCGGCCGGGTCGAGCAGGTGCAGGTAGAGCAGGACGATGGAGTTCAGGTGGGTCAGCGTCTGGGCGGCGGTCCAGTCGGCGGTGACCCGGGTGTCGGGTGGCACGGAGCTGACCAGGGTGACGAACCGGTCGGTCTGCTCGGCCAGCGCGGCCGGCGCGATCGACCAGCCGTCCGCGCTGCTCGGCCTGGGCACGGCTCTCTCCCCGGATCCGCCAATCGATCGGTACCGATCTGATCGGACTCTACTACCGGGTGCCCATGGGCGACAGCCCGCCGGCGGCGGGCGGCGGACGGCGGGCGACGGCCGGCCGCTACCGTCGGTGACCTCGAGGGGCCGACACATCACTGGAGAGCGCGATGTCAGAGAGACATGAACATGTCTGAGGGACATCACGCTCTCCACTCCTGCCTCACCATCGGGAGATGCCCGAGAGCCGCCTGACCCGCCAGATCGCCGCCACCATCCGACACGAACGGGAACGCCGGGAGCTGACCCAGCGGGCGCTGGCCGAGCTGGCCGGAATCAACCAGGGCACCATCGCCCACATCGAGCGGGGCGGTCGGCTGCCGAGCCTGCCCACGGTGGAGCGGCTGCTCGCCGCGATGGAGGTGCAGCTCGTGGTCGGCGTCGAGCCGCTGGACAGCCATCTCGACGCGGCCCTCGACGCGCTGGTCGGAGAACCGGTCGGCGAGCGGATCCGCCAGATCGGGCTGGACCGGATGCTCGACGCCCTGGGCGAACTGCCGTACGTGCTGACCGGGAGCACCGCGGCCCTGTTGCAGGGCGCGCCGCTGCCGGTGGACGCGGTCGAGGTGGCCGTGCGCCGACGGGACTCGCCCCGGCTCACCGCCTTCCTCTCCGCCGCCTACGCGCAGCGGTGGAACGCCCGCTGGGGGGAGTGGGGCGGGCTGCCGCTGGAGCCGGAGGAGCCGGGCGAGCACCGCTGGCTGACCCGCTACGGCGAGCTGCGGGCGCGGTTCTGCGACGAGCTGCCGGAGGCGGTCGAGGTGCGGCACGGCGGCCGGAGCTACCCGGTCGAGCCGTTGCTCCGGGTCGAGCTGGCCGACCCACGCACCACCGAGCTGCTCCACCGGCACCGGCAGCGCCTGGCCGCCGGCCGGGCCGAGGGCGACGGGCGGGCCGGGTCAGCCGGCTGACCGCTCCCAGTCGACGGTGGGCAGGCCGGCGTCGGCGAGCGCCTTGTTCGCCGCGCTGAACGGACGGCTGCCGAGGAATCCACGCGGGTTCATCGGACTCGGGTGACCCGCCTCCAGCACCACGTGCTGCGGGTTGGTGACCAGGGCGGCCTTCTTGCGGGCGTACCCGCCCCAGAGCAGGAAGACGACCCGCTGGTCCTGGGCGTCGAGGGCGCGGATGGTCGCGTCGGTGAACTCCTCCCAGCCCTTGTTGGCGTGCGAGCCGGGGGTCGCCTGCCGGACGGTGAGCACCGAGTTGAGCAGCAGCACGCCCTGCGCCGCCCAGCCGTCCAGGTTGCCGCTGCGCGGCTTCGGCACGCCCAGGTCCTCGCCCAGTTCCTTGAAGACGTTGCGCAGCGACGGCGGCACGGTGACGCCCTCGCGCACGCTGAAGCTCAGCCCGTGCGCCTGACCCGCCTTGTGGTACGGGTCCTGCCCGAGGATCAGCACCCGGGTCTCCGCCGGCCCGCACAGCCGGTAGGCGGAGAAGAGATCCTCGACCGGCGGGAAGACGGTCCGGGTGGCGTACTCCCCGGCGACGAACTCGGCGAGCGCCGCGGTGCGGGCCGGGTCGAGGTGCGGGGTGAGCACCGTGCGCCAGGCGTCGGGCAGCAGCGCGAGCAGGTCGAGGGTCTGGGCGTCGTCGGGCATCGGCAACCTTTCGCGTGGTCGGTCCCCGGCACTGTAGGCAGCGGGTACGACAGCCGTCAGTCCAGGGTGGCGAGGCGGCGCGCCCAGTCGCCGCCGACCGGCTCCAGCGTGACCACCCGGGTGTCGTCGTCCCGCCGGTCGATGCGGACCCGCAGGTGGGCGTCGACCAACTGCTCGACCAGCCCCTCGCCCCACTCGACCACGGTGACCGCCTCGTCCACCGAGGCGTCCAGGTCCAGGTCGTCGATCTCGGCCCGCGGGTCGGTGGCGTCGCCCAGCCGGTACGCGTCGGCGTGCACCAGGGTCACCCGGCCACCCCGGTCCGGGTCGGGCCGGTGCACCCGGGCGATCACGAAGGTCGGCGAGGTGATGTCGCCACGTACGCCCAGACCGGCGCCGATGCCCTGGGTGAGCGCGGTCTTGCCGGCGCCGAGCGGGCCGCTGAGCAGCAGCAGGTCCCCCGCGTGCAGCACCCCGGCCAGCCGGCGGCCGAACTCGTGGGTGTCGTCGACCGTCTTCAGCTCGACCACCACGGTCACAGCGGCACCTCGGTTCGCGACTGCGGGGCTCGCAACCCCGGCTCACTCCTCGCGCTCACAGCGGCACCTCGGTTCGCGACTGCGGGGCTCGCAACCCCGGCTCACTCCTCGCGCTCACAGCGACTCCAGAAAGCGTTCGAGCGCCGCGTCGACCTGGTCGGCGTGTTCCAGCATCACCACGTGCCCACTGTCGTGGATCTTGACGAACTCGGCGTGCGGCAGCCGGCGGACGATCTCCTCCGAGTGGGTCACCGGCGTGATCATGTCCTTGTCCCCCACGACCACCAGCACCGGCGTGCCGGCCAGCGCGGCCAGCGCCGGGAACCGGGAGTGGGTGGCCAGCGTGCGCAGGTAGCGGGTGACCGTGTCGGCCGAGGTCCGCGAGTTCATCATCTCGACGTACGACACCAGGGCCGGGCTGGGCTTCGCGGTGCCGAAGCCGTACTTGCGGGTGAGCAGCCAGGCCACGTTCGAGGTCGACTTACGGGCCTTGTCGATCACGGTGCCGCCGTACCGGGTGGCGTTGCTCATCATGTAGAGCACCGGCGCGCCGACCCGGCCCAGCATCGCCGGCGCGACCAGCTTGGTCTCCGCCACCAGGCCGCCCGAGGTGGCCATCAGCACGGTGCCGACCACCCGGTCGCCGAAGAGTTCCGGGTACAGCTCGGCCAACGCCATGATGGTCATGCCGCCCATCGAGTGCCCGACCAGCACCAGCGGCCCCTCCGGCGCCACCTCGTCGAGCACCCGGCGCAGCGTCCGGCCCAGCGCGGTCAGGTCGTAGTCGCCGGTCTCCAGCTTCCCGGAACGGCCGTGCCCGGGCTGGTCGTACGCGACCACGCGGTAGTCGCCGCGCGCGGCCAGCATCTTGCGCTGGAAGTGGAAGGTCCCCATGTCCAGGCAGAAGCCGTGCACCAGCACCACCGTCGGGTGGCCGGTCACCGGGCGGGTCGGCTCGACCACCTCGACGTGGATGTCGGTGCCGTCCGGCATCTGGAGCGTGCGCGCCTCGTCGTACCGCTGCGTGCCGAACTGCTCGTGCGCGTACGGGTCGGTGGGGTCGGCCTTGAGCCGGCGGACCAGCAGCCGCTCGCCCACCACGCCCGCGGCGAGCCCGGCGGCGGCCACCCCGACGGCCGCGCCGAGCACCCCGGCGACCTTGCCGGCGGCGGTACGCGGCCGGGGAATCCGGAGACGTCGGCTCATGGTCGCTCGCCGTCGTAGACCCGGGGCACCCGCACCCCGCCGAAGCGGGTCACGATCTCGTAGTTGATGGTGCCGACCGCCTCCGCCCAGTCGTCGGCGGTCGGCTCGCCGTCCGCGCCGCTGCCGAAGAGCGTGGCGACGTCCCCGGCGGCCACCTCGTCGTCACCGCAGTCGAGCACGAACTGGTCCATGCAGACCCGGCCGGAGATCGTCCGCTGCTTGCCGCCGAGCTGCACCGGGCCGGTGTTCGAGGCGTGCCGGGGCACCCCGTCGGCGTAGCCCAGCGGGACCACGGCCAGGGTGCTCTCCCGCGGGGTGAGATAGGTGTGGCCGTACGAGACGCCGGTGCCCGCCGGGACCCGCTTGGTCAGCATCACCCGGGCCCGGGCGGTCATCGCCGGACGCAGGCCGAACCGCTCGCCCGCGATCGGCGACAGGCCGTAGATCGCGATGCCGGGGCGGACCAGGTCGAAGTGGGTGTCCGGGCGGGTCAGCGTGGCGGCCGAGTTGGCCAGGTGCCGGTAGCGGGGCCGCAGGCCGGCCCGCTCCACCATCTCCAGCCCCTCGTGGAAGACGGCGAGCTGGCGGTCCGTGGTGGGGTGGCCGGGCGAGTCCGCGTACACGAAGTGGCTCCACACCCCCACGACCTCGACCACGCCCTCGGCCTGCGCCTTGGCGGCGGCCTCCAGCAGCGCCGGCCAGTCGGCGACGGTCGCCCCGCCCCGGGACAACCCGGTGTCGATCTTCAGGTGCACCCGGGCCGGTCGGCCCGCCCGGCGACCGGCCTCGATCATCTCGTCGAGCTGGGTGAGGCTGGCGCAGCCCAGGTCGACCCCGACCGCCACCCCGTCGTGCAACGGCAGGCCCGGGTCGAGCAGCCAGGCCAGCACCGGGGCGGTGATCCCCTGCTGACGCAGGAGCAGCGCCTCGTCCAGGGTGCAGACGCCGAGCCAGTCCGCGCCGGCGTCGAGCGCCGCGCGGGCCGCCGGGACCATGCCGTGGCCGTACCCGTCGGCCTTCACCACCGCCATCAGCTCGGCGCTGGTGCCCGACCTGAGCCGGGCCACGTTCTCCCGGATCGCGTCCAGGTCGACGCGTACCTCCGACTGCCACATGACCCCAGCCTACTTCCGCCGGTGATCACCGCGCGCCCGAGCCGCGCCGCCGGGCGTCCCGGCGGTGCGCCCGCACCCGCCGGTCAACCCAGGCGACCCACCACCGGGCGGAGCGCGTCGGCCACGTCGGGCGCGGTCACCGGACCGCCGCGCGCCGCCTCCCGGCCCGCCAGCCCGTGCAGGTACGCCGCCGCGGCGGCCGCCCGCTCGGGGGCCAGCCCGGCGGCGAGCAGCGAGCCGAGCAGCCCGGCCAGCACGTCCCCGGTGCCACCGGTGGCCAGTGCCGGGGTGCCGGTGGGGTTGACGTACGCCCGGCCGTCCGGGGTGCCGATGATCGTGCGGTCCCCCTTGAGCAGCACCACCGCGTTCATCCAGGCGGCCAGCCGCAGCGCCGCCGCCACCCGGTCCGCTCCCGGGCTCTCGCCGCAGAGCCGGGCGTACTCCCGGTCGTGCGGGGTCACCACGATCGGGGCGTCCCGGTCGCGCAGCCGATCCGCCAGCTTGCCGTCCACCAGCAGGGTGAGCGCGTCGGCGTCCAGCACCACCGGCACCGGCGCGGCGAGCACCGCGCGCAGCTCGGCGGCGGACTCCTCGCCGGTGCCCAGCCCCGAGCCGCAGACCCAGGCCTGCACCCGGCCGGCGTCGGCCACCCGGCCGGTGGCGATCACCGACGGGTGCTGACGGACCACCTCGGTGCGGGCGCCGCCCGCGTACCGGACCATGCCGGTGGGGCCGGCGAGCGCGCCGCCGACGGAGAGCACCCCGGCACCCGGGTAGGTGGCCGAACCGGTCGCCACCCCGACCACGCCCCGGGTGTACTTCTCCGACGCCGGGCCCAGCCGCGGCCACCAGTCGACGACGTCGGACCACTCGGTCACCCGCAGCGCGGGGCTGCCGCGCAGCCAGGGCGTCAGCCCGATGTCGACCAGCTCGACGTGCCCGGCGAGCGTCGCGGCCGGGCCCACCACCAGGGCCGGCTTCAGCGCGCCGAAGGCCACCGTCACGTCGGCCCGGACCGCGCACGGCTGCCCGGAGGCGGTGACCGGCACGTCCCCGGTGTCCACCGCGACGCCGCTCGGCACGTCCACCGCGACCACCGTGGCCCGGTCGCCGTCCCGCCCGCAGCAGCCGGCCAGGCTCGCCGCGAGCTGCTCGGCGGTCTCCCGCAGGCAGCCCCGGCCGCCGATGCCGACGATGCCGTCGAGGACCAGGTCCACCACCGCCGGCGGCCGGTCGACCACCCGCCCGCCGGCCGCCCGCAGCGCGGCCAGCCCCTCGGCGTGCGCCCGGCCGGGGCTGAGCAGCAGGGCCGAGACCGCCGCGCCCCGGCGGGCCAGCCGCGCGCCCGCGTACAGGGCGTCGCCGCCGTTGTCGCCGGAACCGACCAGTAGCAGCACCCGGGCGCCGTAGACGCCGGCCGGGGCACCACGCCGGGCGGCACCCGGCGGGCCGGCGGCGTACCGCTCGGTGAGCAGCAGCGCGCAGCGCCGGGCCAGCCCGGCGGCGGCCCGCTGCATCAGCGTCCCGGGCGCCACGGTGGCCATCAGGCCGGCCTCCGCCGCGCGTACGTCCCCGACCCGCCACACCGCTCGCATGCCCACCGTCCCGTTCGTTCGACCCGCCGGACCAGCGCCCGCCGGTCCGGCTCAGCGTTCCGCGACCACCATCGCCGAGGCGATCCCGCCGTCGTGCGACAACGACAGGTGCCACCGGTTGATCCCCCGCTCGGCCGCCGCGGCGGCCACCGTGCCGGAGACGGTCAGCCAGGGCCGCCCGTCCGGATCCGGCACGATCTCGCAGTCGTGCCAGCTCAGCCCGGCCGGCGCGCCGAGCGCCTTGGCCACCGCCTCCTTGGCCGCGAAGCGGGCCGCCATCGACTCGGGCGAGCGCGGGTTGCCGGAGCGGGTGAACCGCTCGGCCTCGGTGAACAGGCGGTCGGCCAGCAGCGGCGTCCGCGCCAGGGCCCGGGCGAACCGGTCCACCAGCACGACGTCGATGCCGACAGCCACGATCACGAGCCTCACCCTACCGGCGGTCGGGGCCGCACATTAGCCGCCGGCCACGCGGTGGACAACGGCTGTGGACAACCTCGGCGTACGGCCGGCCGTGGTCGTCCACAGGCCCCGTGCCGGGCGCGCGGCGCGGCCTAGCGTCCCCGTTGCCCGGTTCCCACCGACCGCGGACCGGGCAGCCGTCCCGCCCGGCTCCCGGCCCGGCGGGTGGGTCCGTCCGTCCGGCTCCGGCCGGGCGGGTCCTCGTTCCGCCGTCGGCGCACCGGCCGGCGGCCCGTCCCACGGGAGGCACCGATGGCCGAGGAGCCGTTACAGGTCGATCCGGAGCTGCTCCGGGAGGTCGCCCGGGAGCTGGCCGACGAGGCGGGCCGGCTGGCGGGCGTACCGGCCGCCGCGCCCGGGCTGGTGCCGCCGGCCGACGGCTGGCGGACCGACGCGGCGCTGGCCGAGCTGGAGGCGGCGGTGCGGCGCTGGTGCGGGTCGCTGGCGGCCCGCACCACGGCGACCGCCGAGGCGGTCCGCGCCGCCGCCGACGGCTACCGGGCGGTCGACGAGCGGGCCGCCGGGCGGCTGGCCGGGGTCCGCCGGTGACCGCCCCGGCGGGCTACGCCCCGCTCTGGCGGGCCGATCCGGCTCGCTGGTCGGCCACCGGGACGGCCTGGCGCGGGCTGGACGGCCCGCTCCGGCAACGCGCCGCCGGGCTGGCCGGTCGGGCCGCCGCGCTGCGGCGGGGCTGGTCCGGCGGGTCGGCGACGGCCGCGTCCGCCCGGCTCGGCGGGCTGCGCGAGGCGCTGCTGGACGGGCTGCCCGCGTTGCTGGAGGCGGACCAGGCGGTGGCCGAGTTCGCCGCCCGGCTGGCGGTGGCGAAGGCGCGGCTCGCCGCCGCCGTGGCGCACGCGGACGCGGGCGGCCTGCTGGTCGACCGGATGGGCACGGTCCGCCCCGACCCGGGTCGTCCCCGCCCGACGCAGCGGACCGGGCCCGCCGTGGTCCAGGTGGCCGCCGAGGTACGCGGGGCGTTGGCGCTGGCCGGCGCGGCGGACCGGGAGGCGGCCGCCCGGCTGGCCGAGCTGGCCTCGGCGGCGGCCACCGGCTGGGTGAGCGTCCCGCCCGCCGGGCGACCCGCGCCCGGCGCCGGCCCGGCCGAGGTGAACCGCTGGTGGGCCGGGCTCACCCCGGCCGAGCGGCGCTGGCTGGTCCGGTACGAGCCGGCCCGGGTGGGCCGCCTCGACGGCGTCCCGGTGGCCGCCCGGGACCGGGCCAACCGGCTGCTGCTGGCGCAACGCCGGCAGGAGCTGGCCGACCGGCGCGCGCTGCTGCTGCGCCCGGTCCCGCCGGGCCCCGCCGAGCTGGCCCGGACGGCCCGGCTGGTCCGGGTCGACGCGGCGCTGCGCGGGCTCGACGCGCTCGGCGGGCGGCTGGCCGCGCCGGGGCCGCCCCGGGCGTACCTGCTCGGGCTCGATCCGGCCGGCGACGGGCGGGCGGTGGTGGCGCTGGGCAACCCGGACCGGGCGGGCGCGGTGCTCACGTACGTGCCGGGGATGGGCTCCGACCTCGCCGACGCCCCGGGCGAGCTGGGCCGGGCCGACCGGGTGCTGGGCCGGTGCGCGGCGCTCGCCCCCGACCGGGAGACCGCGGCGGTGCTCTGGCTGGACTACGACGCTCCGGACTTCCTGCCCGAGGCGTCGGGCACCCGGCTGGCCGGGGAGGCCGGGCCGGCGCTGCACCGGTTCCAGGAGGGGCTGCGCGCCTCGCACGAGGGGCCACCGGCCCGACAGACCGTGCTCGGGCACAGCTACGGCTCGCTGGTGGTCGGCGTCGCCGCCCGGGACCAGGGGCTCGACGCCGACGCGCTGGTCTTCGTCGGCTCTCCCGGGGTGGGCGTGGACCACGCCGCAGCGCTGCGGATGCCGCCGGGGCAGGTCTGGTCCGCCACCGCCCCGGACGACGTGATCCGGCTGACCCGACCTCCCGGGGAACTGGCCGGCCGGGCGCTGCTCGCCGGCACCCCGCTGGGTCCGCTGGCGGCGCTCCGCCCCGACGACCACGAGCTGTGGTTCGGCCCCGATCCGAGCGACCCGCGGTTCGGCGGCCGGCGTTTCCCCAGCGGCCGGTACGGCCACACCGGCTACTGGGAGCCCGGCAACCCGGCGCTGGACGGCATGGCCCGGATCGTGCTGGGCCGCTGAGCGGCCGGCGCGGCCCCGGCCGGGGGTGAACGGGCCCCGACACACGCGGCCCCGCCACCGACGGGCGGGGCGGGGCCACGGGGCGCGGGCGGGGGCTACTCGACGGTGACCGACTTGGCCAGGTTGCGCGGCTGGTCGACGTCGTGCCCCCGGGCGGCGGCGATCTCGGCGGCGAGCACCTGGAGCGGCACGGTGGTCACCAGCGGGGCGAGCAGCGTGGGCGTACGCGGCACGTAGATCAGGTGGTCGGCGTAGCGGACGACCGCCTCGTCGCCCTCCTCGGCGATCACGATGGTGCGGGCGCCCCGGGCGCGCACCTCCTGGATGTTGGAGACGACCTTGTCGTGCAGCATGCCGCGGCCGACCGGCGACGGCACGATGCAGATCACCGGGGTGCCCTGGTCGATCAGGGCGATCGGGCCGTGCTTCAGCTCACCGGCGGCGAAGCCCTCGGCGTGCATGTACGCCAACTCCTTGAGCTTGAGCGCGCCCTCCAGCGCCACCGGGTAGCCGACGTGCCGACCGATGAACAGCACCGTCGGCTCGGACTTCAGCTCGCGGGCCAGCTCCCGGACCGGCTCGATCCGGTCCAGCAGCTCGCGCAGCTTGCCCGGCATCTCCTGGAGCTGGGCGACCACCGCGCCCACCTCGTCGGCGAACTTGATCCCCCGCACCTGGGCCAGGTGCAGACCGATCAGGTAGCAGGCGACGAGCTGGGTGAGGAACGCCTTGGTGGAGGCGACCGCGATCTCCGGGCCGCCGTGGGTGTAGAGGACGGCGTCGGACTCGCGCGGGATGGTGGAGCCGTTGGTGTTGCAGATGGCCAGCACCCGGGCCTTCTGCTCCTTGGCGTGCCGCAGCGCCATCAGGGTGTCCATGGTCTCGCCGGACTGCGAGATCACCACGATCAGGGTGGACCGGTCCAGCACCGGGTCGCGGTAGCGGAACTCGCTGGCCAGCTCCACCTCGCAGGGGATCCGGGTCCAGTGCTCGATGGCGTACTTGGCGACCAGGCCGGAGTGGTAGGCGGTGCCACAGGCGACGATGAAGATCTTGTCGACGTCGCGCAGGTCCTGCTCGCTGAGGCGGACCTCGTCGAGGGCGATCTCGCCGGTCTCGGTGAGCCGGCCGAGCAGCGTGTCGGCGATGGCCTGCGGCTGCTCCTCGATCTCCTTGAGCATGAACCAGTCGTAGCCACCCTTCTCGGCGGCCGACGAGTCCCAGTCGATGTGGAAGTCCTTGCCGGTGGCGGGCTGGCCGGCGAAGTCGGTGATCTCGATGCTGTCGCCGGTGATCAGGACGATCTGGTCCTGGCCCAGCTCCACCGCGTCGCGGGTGTGCTCGATGAACGCGGCGACGTCGCTGGCCAGGTAGTTCTCCCCGGCGCCCCGGCCGACGACCAGCGGCGAGTTGCGCCGGGCGCCGACCACCGCGCCGGGGATGCCGGCGTCGACGGCGAGCAGGGTGAAGGCGCCCTCCAGCCGCTGGCAGACCAGCCGCATGGCGGCGGCGAGCAGCTGCGGGCTGTCCGCCTCGCCGCCGGCGCGCAGGTCGGCCAGCGCCCGGGCGAGCAGGTGGGCGGCGCACTCGGTGTCGGTGTCGCTGGCGAACTCGACGCCCTCGTCCTCCAGCTCGGTGCGGAGCTTGGCGAAGTTCTCGATGATGCCGTTGTGGATCACCGCGACCCGACCGTCGGGCGACTGGTGCGGGTGGGCGTTGCGGTCGGTCGGGCCGCCGTGGGTGGCCCAGCGGGTGTGGCCGATGCCGGTGGTGCCGTCGCCGATGCCGATCGGGCTGGCCGCGCAGTCCTCGGGGTTGCTGGCGGCCCGCTCGGAGAGGACCTTCTCCAGGTTGGCCAGCTTGCCGGCCTTCTTCTCGGTCAGCAGCTCGTCGTCGCAGACGATGGCCACGCCGGCCGAGTCGTAGCCGCGGTACTCCAGCCGCCGCAGTCCGTCCAGCACGATGCCGAGCGCCGGACGCGCACCGGCGTAACCCACGATTCCACACATGGTCCGCAGCCTAACCCAGTTTCGCTCATCTTGCGTGCTCGAAAGACGGGTAAACGATCACTGACTTTGAGCGATCAGGGCAGCCGGCAGCGCGCCGCCGGCGTACCACCCGAACGGTCGGGATCACCGGCGGTCGCCCCCAACCCCTACATTGAGAGCGCTGGTCGGGACGTACCTCCCGATCGCGGACGTGCCACCCGACCTCCCCGCGCCCCGATCCGCGCCCGACCCCTGCGAGCTGAGCCGATGTCCGAGGCGACGCCCCCCACCGACCCGACCCCCGAGCCCTGGACGCCGCCGGACCCGCCGGCCGCCTGGACGCCACCGGACCCGCTGGCCGCCCCGCAGCCCTGGGCACCGCCGACGCCCTGGTCGGCGAGCACCCCGCCGCCGCCCGACCCGACCGCCCCGGAGCGTCCGGCCCCCGCCGGGCCGGACCGGGGTGTCGAGGCCGGCACCGGTCCCACGGCCCCCGGTGGTGAGCCGGCCGGCTCCCCGGCCCCGGGTGGCGAGCCGGCCGGCTCCTACTTCCCCACCCATCGGCCCGCCACGCCCCCGTCGGCGGACCAACCGGGCCCGACCGGCCCCGGCGGTCCGCCTCCGGTGCCCGCCCCGTCGGGCTGGCCGCCGCCCGCCTACCCGCCCCCGTACGCGTACCCCGGCGCGCCCCGACCGGCGAGCGGCAACGGCCGGACCGTGGCGATCGTGCTCGGTGTGGTGGCCGCCCTTGTCCTCAGCGTCTGCGGCTGCCTGGGCGGGCTCACGGTGCTCGGCATGGCCACCGGCGACTCGGGCAACTCCGCCGACCCGTACGACGACAGCTGGCCCGAGCCGGAGGGGACCGGGCCCGACGACTTCTCCGAGGAGCCGACGGAGGCGCCGGCGTCGCCCGCCGTCACCCCTTCGGCCGGGTCCGGCCGGTTCACGGTGGTGTACGAGGTGACCGGCACCGGCCCGGTCGACGTGCAGTTCTACGACGCGAACGCGGACTTCCTCCAGCTCGACGAGGTGTCGTCGCCGTGGCGGCTGACCTTCACCGCGAACGACCGGGAACGGGTGCAGATCATCGCCAGCCCCGGCGACTCGGGCGAGGTGACCTGCCGGATCACCATCAACGGCAAGGTCGTCTCCCGGGACTCCGGCGAGTACGGGGCCACCTGCTTCGGCTGGTGACTGCCCGGCGGGCGGCGGGCGCCCGCGTGGGCCTTGCGTGGCCGGGGGCGGGCCGTAGGCTGGCCGGCGTGACGACGACCGATCCGCTGGTGGCCCGGATGCGGCCGTTCGGCACCACCATCTTCGCCGAGATGTCCGCGCTCGCCGTCCGAACCGGCGCGGTCAACCTCGGGCAGGGCTTCCCCGACACCGACGGCCCGCCGGAGATGCTCGCCGCCGCCGCCGAGGCGCTGCGCGCCGGCCACAACCAGTACCCGCCCGGTCCCGGCGTCCCCGCGCTGCGGGCGGCCGTCGCGGCCCACCAGCGCCGGTTCTGGGGACTGGAGTACGACCCGGACGGCGAGGTCGTGGTGACCGCGGGCGCGACCGAGGCGATCGCGGCGAGCATCCTGGCGCTCTGCGAGGCGGGCGACGAGGTGGTCTGCTTCGAGCCGTACTACGACTCGTACGCGGCCTCGATCGCGCTGGCCGGCGCGGTCCGCCGCCCGGTCACGCTGCGTCCCTCGGCCGACGGCCGGTACGCCTTCGACCCCGCCGACCTGCGCGCCGCGTTCGGGCCCCGGACCCGGCTGGTGCTGCTCAACTCGCCGCACAACCCGACCGGCAAGGTCTTCACCGCCGACGAGCTGGCCCTGGTCGCCGAGCTGTGCCGGGAGCACGACGCGTACGCGGTCACCGACGAGGTGTACGAGCACCTGGTCTTCACCGACGCCACCGGGCCGCACCTGCCACTGGCCACGTTGCCCGGGATGCGGGAGCGGACGCTGCGGATCTCCTCGGCCGGCAAGACCTTCTCCTGCACCGGGTGGAAGGTCGGCTGGGTGAGCGGGCCGCGCCCGCTGGTCGGCGCCGTGCTGCGGGTGAAGCAGTTCCTCACCTTCGTCAACGCCGGGCCGCTGCAACCGGCGGTCGCGGTGGCGCTCGGGCTGCCGGACGCGTACTTCGCCGACTTCGTCGACGGGATGCAGCGCCGGCGGGACCAGCTGGTCGCCGGGCTCACCGACGCCGGGTTCCGGGTGCTCGCCCCGGAGGGGACGTACTTCGTCACCGCCGACGTGACCCCGCTGGGCGGCCGGGACGGGGTGGAGTTCTGCCGCTCGCTGCCGGGGCGCTGCGGCGTGGTGGCCGTACCCACCCAGGTCTTCTACGACGACACCGAGGCCGGCCGGCGGCTGGTCCGGTTCGCCTTCTGCAAGCGGCCGGAGGTGCTGGCCGAGGCGGTGACCCGGCTGCGCCGGTTGGGGGAGGAAGCGTGAGCGACGAGCGCGCGAAGCTGGTCCGCCGGTTCACCGCCCAGCGCGGCTGCGACACGATGCTCTCCGGGATCCGGCCGGCGTCGGTACGGGAGCAGCTCGCGGTGATCGGGAAGACCGCCGCCGAGGACGCGGTGCCCGACTTCTACGGCGAGGGCGGGCCGGTCGAGGAGCTGGAGGGCCGGGTCGCCGGGCTGCTCGGCACCGAGGCGGCCGTCTTCTTCCCCACCGGCACGATGGCCCAGCAGATCGCCCTGCGGTACGGCGCCGAGCTCACCGGCCGGGACGGCGTCGGCCTGCACCCGCTCAGCCATCCGGTCCTGCACGAGCGGGACGCGCACGTGCTGCTCGCCGGTCTCCGTACGGTGCGGACCACCGACGCGCCGCGCAACCCGATCGCCGCGGAGGTGGCCGCGCTCGACGAGCCGATCGGCACGCTGATGCTGGAGCTGCCGCTACGGGACGCCGGGTTCGTGCTGCCGGAGTGGGACGAGCTGACCGCGGTGGTGACGGCGGCCCGGGAGCGGGGCGCCCGGGTGCACCTGGACGGGGCCCGGCTCTGGGAGTCGACCGTCCATCTGGCGCACCCGCTCGCCGCAGTCGCGGCCCTGGCGGACAGCACGTACGTCTCGTTCTACAAGTCCCTCAACGGCCACTCCGGGGCGGCGCTGGCCGGCGACGCGGAGCTGGTCCGCTACGCCCGCGCCTGGCGGCACCGGCACGGCGGGAACCTCTTCCAGCAGTGGCCGGCCGCCCTCGCCGCGCTCGCCGGCCTGACCCACGAGCTCCCCCGGCTGCCCCGCTACGTGGCACACGCGAAGGTGGTGGCGGCCGCGCTGGCCACCCTGCCCGGCGCCCGCGTGTACCCGGAGCGGCCGCACACCCACCAGTTCCGGCTCTGGCTGCCGCACCCGGCCGACGCGCTGAACGAGGCCGCCCTCGCTCTCGCCGAGGAGGAGCAGGCGTGGTTCGTCGGCGGCTGGCGGGACACCGAGGTGCCCGGGGTCGCACTGGCCGAGGTGACGGTGGCCGGCCCGGCGCTGGAGCTGGACGCCGACCAGGTCGTCGGCCTGGCCGACCGCTTCCTGCGCCGGCTGCCCCGGTAGCCGTCCGCCGGGCGACCCGGACGGTTCCACCAGGACGGCGGTCGCGCCGAGGGCCGGCCCGGAGGAAAACGGCGACGGCCCGGCCCCGCCAGCGGCGGGCCCGGGCCGTCGAGCAGCGGTCAGCCGGCCGGGCTGGCGGTCCGGACCTGGTCGGCGATGCGCTCGGCGATCTCGCGGGCGGTCGCCTCGGTGGCGGCCTCGACCATCACCCGGACCAGCGGCTCGGTGCCCGAGGGGCGCAGCAGCACCCGGCCGGTCTCGCCCAGCTCGGCCTCGGCCCGCTCCACCGCGGCGCGGACGGCCGGCGCGGCGGCGCCCACGGTCCGGTCGCCGACCGGCACGTTGATCAGCACCTGGGGCAGCTTGGTGACCACGGCGGCCAGCTCGGCCAGCGGCTTGCCGGTGGCGGCCATCCGCGCCATCAGGTGCAGGGCGGTGAGCACCCCGTCGCCGGTGGTCGCGTACGCGGGCATCACGATGTGCCCGCTCTGCTCGCCGCCGAGGGCGAGGCCGGAGGCGCGCAGCTCCTCCAGCACGTACCGGTCGCCGACCTTGGTCTCGACCAGCCGGATGCCCTGCGCGGACATGGCCAGGCGCAGGCCGAGGTTGCTCATGACGGTGGCGACCAGGGTGTCCTGGGGCAGCTCGCCCGCTTCCCGCATGGCCAGCGCGAGGATCGCCATGAGCTGGTCGCCGTCGACCTCGTCGCCGTCGGCGGTGACCGCGACGCAGCGGTCGGCGTCGCCGTCGTGGGCGATGCCGAGGTGCGCGCCGTGCTCGACCACGGCGGCGCGCAGCGCCTCGGTGTGGTTGGAGCCGCACTCGTCGTTGATGTTCAGGCCGTCCGGCTCGGCGTGGATGGCGATCACCTCGGCGCCCGCCTCGCGGTAGGCCACCGGGGCGACCTCGGCGGCCGCGCCGTTGGCGCAGTCGACCACGACCTTGATCCCGGCCAGCGGGTGCGGCACGGTCCCGACCAGGTGCTGGACGTAGTGGTCGGCCCCGTCGAGCAGGTCGTGCACCCGGCCGACGCCGGCCCCGACCGGGCGTTCCCAGGCGGTGGTGGCGTTCGCCTCGACGGCCGCCTCGATCCGCATCTCGATCTCGTCGGGCAGCTTGTGGCCGCCGGCGGCGAAGAGCTTGATGCCGTTGTCCGGCATGGGGTTGTGCGAGGCGGAGAGCATCACGCCGAGGTCGGCCTTGGCCTCCGCGGTGAGGAAGGCCACCGCCGGGGTGGGCAGCACGCCGACCCGGACCACGTTCGCGCCCGCGCTGGTGAGCCCGGCCACCACGGCCGCCTCCAGCATCTCGCCGCTGGCCCGGGTGTCCCGGCCGACGACGGCGAGCGGCGGATGGCTCCGGTCGGTCTCGGCGAGCGTGTGGGCGGCGGCGACCGCCACCGCGAGCGCCAACTCCGGGGTGAGATCCGCGTTCGCCCGCCCGCGTACGCCGTCCGTGCCGAACAACCGGCCCATACCCGCCAACCTCCGATGGAACTGCCGTTGAGAGGGAGAAAAGCGGAACGGCCGGCCACCTCCCCACGAGAGGGAGGCGGACCGGCCGTCCGTCAGAAGTACAAGGCGCTGGTGGTGATCAGCGCTTCGAGTACTGAGGAGCCTTACGGGCCTTCTTGAGGCCGTACTTCTTGCTCTCCTTGACCCGGGCGTCACGGGTGAGGAAGCCGGCCTTCTTCAGGGCCGGGCGATCGTCCGGCTCGCTGACGATCAGCGCCCGGGCGATGGCGAGACGGAGCGCACCGGCCTGGCCGGTGGTGCCGCCGCCACGCAGGTTGGCGATGACGTCGAAGGCCTCGGCCTTCTCGGCGGTGACCAGCGGGTCCTTGATCAGCTGCTGGTGCACCTTGCTCGGGAAGTAGGCCTCGAGGTCCCGGCCGTTGCAGGTGATCTTGCCGCTGCCGGGGACGATGCGTACCCGGACGATGGCCTCCTTGCGCCGACCCACGGTCTGGATCGGGCGGTCACCACGCGGCGCGCGGGCGACGGGCGCCGGCGCCTCGGTGGCCTCGGGGGCGACCTCGGTCTCGGTGATGTCGGTCATGCTGTTTCCTTCGCCCGCGCTCACTGCGCGATCTGCTTGATCTCGAACGGCACCGGCTGCTGCGCGCCGTGCGGGTGCTCGGCACCGGCGTAGACCTTCAGCTTCTTGATCAGCTGACGGCCCAGCTTGTTGTGCGGGAGCATGCCCTTCACGGCCAGCTCGATGGCCCGCTCGGGCCGCTTGGTCAGCAGCTCGTCGTAGCCGACCTGCTTGAGGCCACCCGGGTAACCGGAGTGGCGGTAAGCGATCTTCTGCTGGCGCTTGTTGCCGGTCAGCGCGACCTTGCCCGCGTTCACGATGACGACGAAGTCGCCCGTGTCGACGTGCGGCGCGAAAGTCGGCTTGTGCTTGCCACGCAGCAGCGTGGCGGCGTGGGTCGCGAGGCGGCCCAGCACGACATCAGAGGCGTCGATGACGTGCCACTGACGCTCGATCTCACCCGGCTTCGGGCTGTACGTACGCACAGGTCTACCTTGTCTCGTCGTCGGTCTGGGGTCGCGCGCCGAGGTGACCAGGGCTTCCCAGCCGAACCAGCGCGCACGAACGACCAAGCGTACCTGATACGGCACGCCTCTGAATGTCGTACAACAGCAGGCAACGATACCCGGCCGCCCGGCAGCAGGTCAAAACGGGGTGCCACCCCGCGTGGCCTGCGCTTTTCCTCATGGCGGAGGTCACACGCCGGACAGCTTACGCCGGCCCGGCCGCAGGTACACCGCCCAGGTCAACCCGAAGCAGAGCGCGTACCAGCCGATGAACCCCAGGTACGCGGCGTCGGCGTTGCCGGTGGCGAGGAAGGACTGCCGGAAGGCCACGTTCACCAGCACCCCGCCCGAGGCGCCGACCGCCCCGGCGATGCCGATCAGGGCGCCGGAGAGCCGCCGGGCCCGCCGCTGCGCCGCCTCGCGGTCCCCGGTCAGCGCCGTCTCCGCGGCCGCCCGGGCCCGGAAGATCGCCGGGATCATCTTGTAGGTCGACCCGTTGCCGATCCCGGAGAAGACGAAGAGCGCCAGGAAGCCGGCCAGGTAGAGCGGGAAGGAGCGGTCCCGCGCGGCGGAGAGCACCAGGGCCGCGCCGGCGGCCATCGCCACGAAGTTCCAGAAGGTCACCCGCGCCCCGCCGACCCGGTCGGCGAGCTGCCCGCCGAGCGGCCGGACCAGCGAGCCGATCAGCGGCCCGAGGAAGGTCAGCCAGGCGGCGTCGACCGGGGTCGGGAACCGGTCGTGGAACTGGAGCTGGAGCACCTGACCGAAGGCGAACCCGAAACCGATGAACGAGCCGAAGGTGCCCACGTAGAGCAGGGACATCACCCAGGTGTGCGGGTCGCGGGCGGCCGCGCGCAGCGCGCCGGGCTCGTTGCGCGCCCCGGGCACGTTGTCCAGCCGGCGGGCCCCGAGCAGCGCCGCGAGGACGATCAGCGGCAGGTAGACGCCGGGCACCAGCCGGGGGTACGCGGCCCCGGCGGTGGCCAGCACCGCCAGCCCGACCAGCTGCACCGCCGGTACGCCGAGGTTCCCGCCGCCCGCGTTCAGGCCCAGTGCCCGGCCCTTGAGCCGGTCCGGGAAGAACAGGTTGATGTTCGCCATCGAGGAGGCGAAGTTGCCGCCGCCCACCCCGGTCAGGCAGGCGAGCACCATCAGCGTGGCGTACGACACCCCCGGCTCGATCAGCAGCGTCATCGGCACCGCCGGCACCAGCAGCAGCAGCGCGCTGACCACGGTCCAGTTCCGGCCGCCGAAGCGGGCCACGGCGAGGGTGTACGGCAGCCGGAGCACCGCGCCCAGCGCGGCCGGCACCGCGGTCAGCAGGAACTTCCCGGCCGGGTCGATGCCGTACTCGGGGCCGAGGAAGAGCACCAGCACGGACCAGAGGCTCCACACGGAGAAGCCGACGTGCTCGGCGAAGATCGAGACGTACAGGTTGCGGCGGGCGATCGGCGCGCCGGTGCCGGCCCAGAAGTCGGGGTCCTCGGGCCGCCAGTCGGTGATCGGCGGGCGGCCGGCGGCGACCGGGGCCGGTGTCGTGCTGGGTGCGAGCGTGGTCACGGGGGGACTCCTCCTCGTCGGCGACGAGGGGGACGCTAGGAAGCGGCGGTTTCCCGACCGTGCCCGTCCCGCGTCGTTCCGGAAACGGAGATCGCACCTCGGCGGGGCGCCGGTGGTGAGCCGGTCAGAGTTCCTGGAGGATGCGCAGCGCCCGGGCCACCCGCTGCATGGTCTCGGTGTCGGCCACGTCGACGCACTCGGTGAACCACTTCTTCATCGGCGAGGAGAGCCGGTCGGGCATCACCACGTACCCGTCCAGCGGCACCGCCAGCGGCGAGTCGCGCAGCAGGGACTCCTCCACCACCTCGGCGACCATCACGATCGGCACGTCGGTGGAGTTGTAGACGTCGGAGCTGATCACCAGGCCGAGCCGGTCGCGGGCGCCGGAGATGCGCCAGATCTCTCCCCTACGCAGCACGCGGGCGCCCGCCGCCGAACAGGGCGTCGTCGACCAGCGCGGCCTCCTGGGCGTCGGCGAGGGCCGCCGACTCCAGGTCGAGACCGGCGCGGCCGACCGCGGCGGCGTGCGCGGTGAAGACCTCGCGCAGCGCCTTCTCCCGGGCGGCCTGGTCCATCCAGGCGGAGAGGGAGAGCCCTTCCCGCTTGGCGAACCGGCGCGCCTCCTCGATCGTCTCGTCGGAGAACGACAACGTCACCTTGGCGGTCATGCTGCTGAGACTACCCATCGGTATGACCGCCAGTCATCCCCGCTGGCACCGACCGACGAACCGGACATTCCGCCCGGACCGGCACGGACGCCCGAGCCGCACCTCAGCCGATCGCCCGATCCGCCCGGGGCGGACAGGAACCGCCCACGCCCCTAGGGTTCTCCGTGATCCGGGTCCGTCACCCACCGGATCGGAGGGAGCACCAGTCGTGGAGCCGCACGTCATGGCCGAGCGGGCGCGTCGGATCCGGGAGGCGGTCACCGTGGCGTCCGCGGAGCTGACCAGCGAGGACCACGCGGTCACCGTGGTGGTCGGCCCCGGTGGAGCGGTCCGCGACCTCCAGTTCACCTCCCGCGCCGCCCGCTACACCGGGGCCGAGCTGGGCGCGCTGGTGGTCCGGACGATCCGCGAGGCCACCGGGCTGCTCCAGCGTGACCTGGCGGAGACGCTGGCCGAGATCACCGGCCGCCGGGACGCCGCCCCGTTCGCGCCGCTGCCCACCCCCGCGCAGCTCCGGGCGGAGCTGGACCGGGACGCGGGTACCCCGCGATGACCCGCCGGCCGCCCGACTTCCAGGACCCGGACGAGGTGCTGGCGTTCATCGACGGCATCCGCGCCCGCAACCAGGCGATGGTGGACCGCTACGAGCGCTTCGCCGCGCAGGCCGGCGGGCTGACCGGGGTGGGCTTCTCCACCGACGGCGGCGTCCGGGTCGAGGTGGACGAGAACGGCCAGGTGTCGATCGTGGACATCACCGACGCGGCGCTGCGGCACGGCACCCTGCTGGCCGGCATGGTGCTCGGGGCGATCCGCGAGGCGCAGGCCGCCCGGGCGCTGAAGCTCGCCGAGCTCGGGACCGAGCTGGGCACCGGGCGCACCCTCGACCTGGTCCGCGAGGCGATTCCCGAACACGTCCGTGACACCGTCGACCAGCGCCGGGCGACGCGCTGGTGACCGGGCCGAGAGGAGAGCATCGTGGGTGACGGCGTCGTCGTCCCGACCGACAAGCTGACCAGCACCGCCGAGGTGTTGAAGGGGCTGGCGACCAGCGCCGACCAGATTGCCGACGGTCTCGCCGCGGCGGACCCGCCGGATGTGCTGTGGGGCGGCCTGGGGATGCTGATGAAGGGCTGGTACGACGGCAAGGCCGACCAGACGCGGGACCACATCCGGACCATCTCGACGGCGCTCCAGTCGCAGGGCGGCGCGATCCGGGCCAGCGCCGACCGGTACAGGCAGCTGGACGCGGACCTGCAGGCGGCGTTCGCCCGGTTTCAGCAGACCCTCTCCGGCGGCGAGTGAGCGGCGCCGGGGCCGATGAGGAACGGAAGCCACCCCTCGTGACGAGCACCGACGACAACGACGCCTACCTGAGCAACAACACGGACGACGGCAGTCAGTACGCGGGCAACCTGGGCGTCACGAACGCGGTCGACCTCGCCCCGGATTCCGTCCTGCCAATGGGTGAGGCCACCAAGAACATCTACACCGGCATCCAGTCGCACGAGTGGTCGGACGTGGTCTCCGGGGTGGCGGACTTCGGCGCCAACGCGCTGGCCTTCTCGCTGGATCCGTTGAACTGGCTCATCTCCGCCGGCCTGACCTTCCTCATCGACTTCGTGCAGCCGCTGGAGGACCTGCTCAGTCTGGTCACCGGCAACTCGGAGCGGATGGAACCGTACGCCGAGCAGTGGCAGCAGCTCGGCGCGGCGCTGGTGCCGCTGGCCGAGGCGGTCCGGCAGGCCGCGAACGACGAGCTGATCGAGTGGGTCGGCCGGGACGCCGCTGCCGCCAAGGCCCGGCTGCTGGAGTTCGCCGACGCGATCGAGGCGACCGGCGGCGAGGCGGCGTCCCTCTCCGGGCTGCTCACCCTCTTCTCGAAGCTGATGGGCGCGGCCCAGCAGATCATCATCGGCATCATCGCGACGCTGATCGAGTGGATGATCGTCGAGTGGGCGGTGGCGATGGCGGCGGCGGCCCCGACCATGGGCGGCTCGGTGGCGGCCGCCGGCGCGGCCACCGGGGTGCAGGCCACCGTGGCCACCAGCCGCGCGGTCCGCGTGATCGACAAGGTGGTCCGGCTGCTGCTTCGGATCCGCGAGCTGATGGCCAAGGTCCTGCCGGCACCGCTGATGGCGAAGGTGGGCGAGAGCGTGGTGGACTTCCGGGGCGGGGCGGCCGTGCTCTCCACCGGGCTCCGGATCGTCGGCGGTGTGCTGCGGGACCCGGCCGGCTACGCCGGTCCGGCGGTCAACCTGGGCACCGGCGCCTGGAAGAACCACGCGGCCGGTGACTCCCGGCTCTCGGATGCGGAGATCGACACTCGGTTGGACGTGACGAAGTGAACGGGTGGGAGAAGCACACGCCGCCGGAGGCCTATCCGGACGCCGCCCCGATCGTGCCGTGGCCGATGGGCGGGGCGCCGCCGGTGCTTCCGCCCGGCACAGCCGGCGTGTCGGTCCGGGTCCGGACCCGGCGCGCCGACCCGGCCACCTGGGTGCAGCTCAAGTCCGTCGGGGTGGACGACCAGCCGGTGTGGCGGGGCTACGGCCGGGCGGTGACCGTGGTCGAGCCGGGTGAGCACCTGGTCGAGGTACGCGGTCCGTCGGCGGCCGAGACGGCCCGCCGGGTGACCGTGCGGGAAGGCGAGATCGCCGAACTGGAGTACTTCGTGCCGGCGTCGTACGGCATCGTCGACGGGCTGCTGGCCCGCCCCCCGGTGCGCCGCCGGCCGGGCGCCGCGGCGTGGGTCTTCGCGGTGCCGCTCTTCGCCGCGTCCTGGGTCCCGTTCCTGCCCCCGCCCCCCACCACGGCGATCGCCGGCGCCGGTGCGGCCGGCCTGGCGGCCGGGATGATCGGCCTGGCGGTGCTGGTCAGCAAGGGCAAGCAGGCGATCGACCGGCGGCGGCGGGTCGCCGCCTCCTACGAGGCCGCCGGGGACGTGCGGGCCGCCGACCGGGGCATGTTCCTCGGTGACGGCGAACCTCCCGAGGGACTGACCGACGCCGGCCACGGCGCGCTGGTGGTCACCGGCCGGTCGGCGCAGCAGTACCGGTGGAACGGACTGGCCGCCACCTCCCGCCCGGCGGACGACCCGAACTCCTGGGTCCCCTGGCCGCTGCTGTCGATCGACGGCGAGCCGCGCCCGTTCTCCTGGCGGAGCTGGGCCTACCGACTGCCGCCCGGGGAGCACGAGCTGCTGGTCACGCCGCGTCCGCCGGCCGGCGCCGAGGTCACCACCCCCGACCCGGTACGCGTGCCGGTCCGGATCACCGCGGGTGCCGTCACCCGGCTGGACCTGACGGTGACCAGCCGCACCGAGACGCGCTCGGTGCGGCGCGGCACCCGGGTGCCCACGGAGGTCACCGGCTTCACCGCGACGGTCGAGCCTAAGCTGCGCTGACGGTCACGGCCGGCGGCCGCCGAAGACGGCGAAGCGCCACTCCTTGAAGAAGCAGTCGACGTCGGTCAGGCCGGCCTCGGTGAGCCACCGGCACTGGTCGGCAACCGGGGCCGGCCGGTCGTGCCGCATCCGGTCCCGGGCCGCGGCGATCTCGTCGGCGTCCGAACCCAGCTCGGTGATCCGCGCCGTCCAGACCTCGTCGTAGCGCCGGTCCAGGGCCGGCGTCGGGCCGGCCACCTGCTCGGCGTTGACCAGGACCCCGCCGGGGACGAGCGCCTCGGCGGCCCGCCGGTAGAGGTCCCGCTTGCCGTCGTCGTCGAGGTGGTGCACGGCCAGCGCGGAGACCACGGCGTCGTAGCGGCCGGCGGGCAGCGGGTCGGTGAGGTCGGCGAGCACCGTGCGGTGCGGCACCTGCCGGGCGGTCAGGTGGCCGGTGGCCACCGCGAGCATGCCGGGCGCGCCGTCGACCAGGGTCAGTCGGGTGCCCGGCACCGCCGCGGCGAGCAGCAGGGAGAGCAGGCCGGTGCCCGCGCCCAGGTCCAGCACCTGCGGGGTACGGCCGGCGGCCAGCGCCGCCCGCAGCGGTGGCGCGGCCACCTCGACGGCGGTGCCGTAGAAGGCGTCGAAGCAGGGCACCAGCCGGCGACGGGCCTCGTCGTAGCTGCCCGCGACCGCGTCGAAGGCGTCCGCCACACTCATCGCGACTCCCAATATCTAGGATATTTGTCCCACATTATAAACCCATCGAGCGACTCCGTCACTCCCGTGCGGTGTGAGGCGCTCTTGACAGGACCGAAACAGAAGGGACCCGGGGCGGAAACCGCCCGCCGGCACGCTTTCCCGACATGACAGACGGTGCACGGCTGGCGACGCTCCCCCGCGAGGCGGCCACCCACTGCCCGTACTGTGCCCTCCAGTGCGGGATGGTGCTGCGCGACACCGCGACGGCGATCGAGGTGGCGCCCCGGCAGTTCCCCACCAACCGCGGCGGCCTGTGCCAGAAGGGCTGGACCGCAGCCGAACTGCTCGACCACCCGGACCGGCTGACCACCCCGCTGCTGCGCGACCGGTCCGACGCCGAGCTACGCCCGGCGAGCTGGGACGAGGCCCTCGACCGGGTCGCCACCGGCCTGCACGCCGTGCGGGACCGGTACGGCCCGGACGCGGTCGCCGTCTTCGGCGGCGGCGGGCTGACCAACGAGAAGGCGTACGCGCTCGGCAAGTTCGCCCGGGTGGCGCTGCGCACCCGGCACATCGACTACAACGGCCGCTGGTGCATGTCGTCGGCGGCGGCGGCCGGGCTGCGGGCCTTCGGGGTCGACCGGGGGCTGCCGTTCCCGCTCGCCGACCTCGGCCGGGCCGACACCCTGCTGCTGGTCGGGGCCAACCCGGCCGAGACGATGCCGCCGCTGCTGCGCCACCTGGCCGACCAGCGCGCCCGGGGCGGCCGGCTGATCGTGGTCGACCCCCGGCTGACCGCCACCGCCCGGCAGGCCGACCGGCACCTGCAACCGCTGCCCGGCACCGACCTCGCGGTGGCCAACGCGCTGCTGCACATCGCGCTCACCGAGGGCTGGCTCGACCGGGCGTACGTGACCGACCGGACCACCGGCTTCGACGAGGTGCGCCGGACCGTCGCCGAGTACTGGCCGGCCGAGGTGGAACGCCTCTCCGGGGTGCCGGTGGCCGACCTGGAGGCGACCGCCCGCGACCTGGCCACCGTGGACCGGGCCGTGATCCTCACCGCCCGGGGCGCGGAGCAGCACACCAAGGGCGTCGACACGGTCACCGCGTTCATCAACCTGGCGCTCGCCCTGGGCCTGCCCGGCCGCCCCGGCTCCGGGTACGGCTGCCTCACCGGTCAGGGCAACGGGCAGGGCGGGCGGGAGCACGGGCAGAAGGCCGACCAGCTCCCCGGCTACCGGCGGATCGACGACCCGACGGCCCGGGCGCACGTGGCCGGCGTCTGGGGCGTCGACCCCGCCGACCTGCCCGGGCCGGGCGTGCCCGCGTACGCCCTGCTGGATGCCCTCGGCACCGCGGACGGCGCGCGGGCGCTGCTCGTCTTCGGCTCCAACCCGGTGGTGTCCGCCCCCCGCGCGGCCCGGGTCGAGTCCCGGCTGCGCGACCTGGATCTGCTGGTGGTGGCCGACTTCCTGCGCTCGGAGACGGCGGAGCTGGCCGACGTGGTGCTGCCCGTCGCGCAGTGGGCCGAGGAGGACGGCACGATGACCAACCTGGAGGGTCGGGTGCTGCGCCGCCGGGCGCTGCGCGAACCACCGCCCGGGGTGCGCACCGACCTCGACGTCCTCGCCGCGCTCGCGGAGCGCCTCGCCGCCCCCGGCGACTTCCCCACCGACCCGGGCGCCGTCTTCGCCGAGCTGCGCCGGGCCTCGGCCGGCGGGCCGGCCGACTACGCGGGCATCAGCTGGGAGCGGATCGACGCCGACACCGGCGTCTTCTGGCCGTGCCCGGACCCGGCCGGGCCGGACACCCCCCGGCTCTTCGCCGACCGGTTCCCCACCGAGGACGGGCGGGCCCGGTTCCGGGCGGTCCGGCACCGGCCGGCCGCCGAGCCGGTCTGTGCCGAGTACCCGCTGCACTTCACCACCGGCCGGGTGCTCGCCCAGTACCAGTCCGGCGCGCAGACCCGGCGGGTCGACGCGCTGCGCCGGGCCGCCCCGGAGGGCTTCGTCGAGCTGCACCCCGACCTGGCCGGCCGGCTCGGGGTGGCCGAAGGCGACCAGGTCCGGGTGGTCTCCCGCCGGGGTGAGCTGCGCGCGCCGGCCCGGCTCAGCCCGACCATCCGGCCGGACACCGTCTTCGCCCCGTTCCACTGGCCGGGCGCGGCCCGGGCCAACTCGGTCACCAACGACGCCGTCGACCCGGTCTCCGGGATGCCGGAGTTCAAGATCTGCGCCGTCCGGGTGGAGAAGCCATGCGGGTGATCGTCGTCGGGTACGGGATGGCGGGCGCCCGGGTCGCCGCCGAGCTGCGCGCGCGCGACGGCGACCGGAAGGTCACCGTGCTCGGCGCGGAGCCGCACCGGGCGTACAACCGGATCATGCTCTCCACCCTGCTCGCTGGGAAGGTCGACGAGCCGGATCTGGAGCTGACCGAGCCGGCCGGGCAGGGCGTGGACGTCCGCACCGGGGTGGCGGTGACCGCGATCGACCGGGCCGCCCGGGAGGTGCACACCGCCGACGGGGACCGGCACGGCTACGACCACCTGATCCTCGCCACCGGCAGCCGGGCCCTGGTGCCACCGCTGCCCGGCCTCGACCCACTGCCCGACCGGGTGGTGCCGTTCCGCACCCTCGACGACTGCCGGCGGATCCTCGCCGCCGCCGGGCCGGCCCGCAGCGCCCTGGTGCTCGGCGGCGGCCTGCTCGGGCTGGAGGCGGCGCGCGGGCTCGCCGCCCGGGGGCTGGACGTGACCGTGGTCCACCCGGTCGGGCACCTGATGGAACGCCAGCTCGACCCGGCCGCCGGGGCGGTGCTCGCCGGCACCCTCGCCGGGCTCGGCGTGCGGACCGCGCTGGCCGTGCCGGCGGTCGGGGTGGTCACCGCGGGGGACACCGTCCGGCTCGACCTCGCCGACGGCCGGTCGCTCACCGCCGACCTGCTGGTCCTCTCCTGCGGGGTACGCCCCGACACGGCGCTCGCCGCCACGGCCGGCCTGGCCGTCGAGCGGGGCGTGGTGGTGGACGACCGGATGCGGACCAGCGACCCCCGGATCTCGGCGCTCGGTGACTGCGCCCAGCACGACGGCACGCTCACCGGGCTGGTCGCGCCGGCCTGGGCGCAGGCCCGGGTGCTGGCCGAGGTGCTGACCGGCGCCGACCCCTCGGCCCGGTACCGGCCCCGGCCGGTGGTGACCCGGCTGAAGGCGGCCGGCATCGACCTGGCCGCGATGGGGGACGCCGCCGACGGTGGGCCCGCCGACGAGGAGCTGACCTTCGCCGATCCGGCCCGGGGCACGTACGCCCGGTTGCGGATCCGCGACGAGCGGCTGACCGGCGCGATCCTGCTCGGCGACAACCCGGCGGTGGGCACCGTGGTGCAGCTCTTCGACCGGGGCGCGCCGGTCCCGGTGGACCGCCGGGCGCTGCTGCTCGGTCGGGCCGCCGGGGTCGCCCCGGCCGCCCCGGCCGCGTCCCCGGCGCTGATGCCGGACGCGACCACCGTCTGCCAGTGCAACGACGTCAGCAAGGGCGCGCTGGTGGCGTGCTGGCGGGCCGGCGCCCGGACCGTCGCGGAGCTGTCGGCGGCGACCCGGGCCGCCACCGGCTGCGGTGGCTGCCGGGACGCGGTGGCCGGCATCGCCGACTGGCTGGCCGAGGTCGACGGCGGTGGTGACCCGATGAGGCGAGGACGGACCGGAGAGGTGACGGCATGAGCGAGCGGCTCGGTGCGATGGTGCCGCATGACGGCACGGAGCGAAGTGGCGTGCCGGCATGAGTGGCGGCAGGCTGGTGGTCGTCGGCAACGGCATGGTCGGGCAACGCCTCGTCGAGGCGTTGCGGGCCCGGGACCAGGACCGGCGCTGGCGGGTGACGGTGCTCGCCGAGGAGCGGCGGCCGGCGTACGACCGGGTGCGGCTCTCGGCCTTCTTCGACGGGGTGAGCGCCGACGAGCTGAGCCTGCACACCCCCGACGACGGGGTGGAGCTGCGCCTCGGCGAGCCGGCCGTCGGCATCGACCGGAACCGGCGGGTGGTGCGCACCGCGACCGGCGAGCACCCGTACGACGCGGTGGTGCTGGCCACCGGCTCGGCCGCGTTCGTCCCGCCGATCGCCGGCACCGAGCTGCCCGGGGTCTTCGTCTACCGGACGCTGGACGACCTGGCGGCGATCCGGGCGCACGCGCAGGGCCGGCGCACCGGCGCGGTGATCGGGGGCGGCCTGCTCGGCCTGGAGGCGGCGAACGCGCTGCGCCTGCTGGGGCTGGCCACCAGCGTGGTCGAGTTCGCGCCCCGGCTGATGCCGGTGCAGGTGGACGAGGCGGGCGGGGCGATGCTGCGCCGGTACGTCGAGGAGCTGGGCGTCACCACGTACCTCGGGGTGGCCACCGCCGCGCTGCGCGCCGGGCCTGACGGGACGGTCGGCGCGCTGGAACTCTCCGACGGCCGGACGGTCGGCGCGGACCTGGTGGTGGTGGCCGCCGGCATCCGGCCCCGGGACGAGCTGGCCCGGGCCGCCGGCCTGCCGCTCGGCCCGCGCGGCGGGGTGCTGGTCGACGCCGGCTGCCGGACGGCCGACGAGCGGATCTGGGCGGTCGGGGAGTGCGCCGCGGTGCAGGGCACCTGCCACGGCCTGGTCGCCCCCGGGTACGCGACCGCCGAGGTGGTCGCCGACCGGCTGCTCGGCGGGGTGGCCACCTTCCCCGGCGCGGACACCGCGACCAAGCTCAAGCTGCTCGGCGTGGACGTGGCCTCCTTCGGCGACGCGCACGGCACCACCCCGGGCTGCCTCGACGTCACCTTCACCGACCCGGCCACCCGCTCGTACGCGAAGCTGGTCCTCTCCGACGACGCGAAGACGCTGCTGGGTGGCGTGCTGGTCGGGGACGCGAGCGCGTACCCGACGCTGCGCGCCAGCGTCGGCGGGCCGCTGCCCGGTCCCCCGCTGGCGCTGCTGGCCCCGGCCGGCGGCGCGGGCGCCGGGGCCGGCGCGCTGCCGGCCGCCGCGCAGGTCTGCTCCTGCAACGCGGTGACCCGGGCGGACATCGACGCGGCGATCGCCGGTGGGGCGGCGGACGTCCCCGCGCTGAAGGCGTGCACCCGGGCCGGCACCAGCTGCGGCTCCTGCGTGCCGATGCTGAAGCAGCTGCTGGACGCGGCCGGCGTGCGGCAGTCGACCGCGCTCTGCGAGCACTTCGACGCCGGCCGGCAGGAGCTGTTCGACCTGATCCGGGTCCGCGGCATCCGCACCTTCTCCCGGTTGATCGCCGAGCACGGGCGGGGCCGCGGCTGCGACATCTGCAAGCCGGTGGTGGCCTCGATCCTCGCCTCGCTCGGCACCGGGCACGTGCTCGACGGCGAGGCGGCGTCGCTGCAGGACACCAACGACCACTTCCTGGCCAACCTGCAACGCGACGGCAGCTACTCGGTGGTGCCGCGGATCCCCGGCGGCGAGATCACCCCGGAGAAGCTGATCGTGATCGGTGAGGTGGCCCGCGACTTCCACCTCTACACCAAGATCACCGGCGGGCAGCGGATCGACCTGTTCGGGGCGCGGGTCGAGCAGCTCCCGCAGATCTGGCGCCGGCTGGTCGACGCCGGCTTCGAGTCCGGCCACGCGTACGGCAAGGCGCTGCGCACGGTGAAGTCCTGCGTCGGCGAGACCTGGTGCCGGTACGGGGTGCAGGACTCGGTCGGACTGGCCGTCGCGCTGGAGCTGCGCTACCGGGGCCTGCGCGCCCCGCACAAGCTGAAGTCGGCGGTCTCCGGCTGTGCCCGGGAGTGCGCCGAGGCGCGCAGCAAGGACTTCGGCGTCATCGCCACCGACACCGGCTGGAACCTCTACGTCGGCGGCAACGGCGGTTTCCGGCCCCGGCACGCCGACCTCTTCGCCACCGACCTGTCCACCGAGGCGCTGGTCCGGCTGATCGACCGGTTCCTGATGTACTACGTCCGCACCGCCGACCGGTTGCAGCGTACGGCCGCCTGGATCGAGGCCATGGACGGCGGCCTGGACCACCTGCGGTCGGTGCTCGTGGACGACTCGCTCGGGCTCTGCGCCGAACTCGACGCGGCGATGGCCCGGCACGTCGCCGGGTACTCCGACGAGTGGCGGGACGTGCTGGAGGACCCGGAGCGGCTGCGCCGGTTCACCTCCTTCGTCAACGCCCCCGAGGTGCCCGACCCGTCCATCACGTTCGCCGTCGAGCGGGGGCAGCCGGTGCCGGCGCGGGAGACCCCGTCCACGGTCGCCACCGACCGCCGGCGCCAGCCGGTCGCCCTCGGCCTCCCGGAGGTACGCCGATGAGCCCCCTCGCCACCCTCGACTGGACCCCGGTCTGCCCGCTGGACCGGCTCGACCCCGACCGGGGCGTCGCCGCCCTGGTGGACGGCGTGCAGGTCGCCCTCTTCCACACCGGCGGCGAGCTGTACGCGGTGGACAACCTCGACCCGGTCGGCGGCGCGTACGTGATGTCCCGGGGCATCGTGGGCAGCCGGGGCGGCCTGCCCACGCTCGCCTCTCCCCTGCACAAGCAGGTCTACGACCTGCGGACCGGGCGCTGCCTGGACCTGCCCGGCGTGACGTTGCCCGTGCACCGGGCACGCTGCCGGGACGGGCAGGTCGAGGTGCGGTTGCGACAGGAGGAGTAGATGGCCGACGAACTGGCCGGCTTCACCATCGGGGTCACCGCCGACCGGCGGCGCGACGAGCTGGCCGCGCTGCTCCAGCGCCGGGGCGCACGGGTGGTGCTCGCGCCGGCGCTGCGGATCGTGCCGCTCGCCGACGACACCGACCTGCGCGAGGCGACCCGGGCCTGCCTGGACCGGCCGCCGGACGTGCTGATGGCGAACACCGGCATCGGCATGCGGGGCTGGCTGGAGGCGGCCGAGGGCTGGGGGTTGGCCGAGCCGCTGCGCGACGTGCTCTCCCGGTCGTACGTGGTGTCCCGGGGCCCGAAGGCGACCGGCGCGATCCGCGCCGCCGGCCTGCGGGAGCACTGGTCACCCGCCTCGGAGAGCTGCGACGAGGTGACCGAGCACCTGGTCCGGCGGGGGGTGGCCGGCCAGGTGGTGGCCATGCAGCTGCACGGCGACCGGCAGCCCGAGTGCACCGAGGCGCTGGAGGCGGCCGGGGCCACGGTGATCGAGGTACCGGTCTACCGCTGGGCGCCGCCGGTCGACCCGGCGCCGCTGCACCGGCTCATCGACCTGGTCGCCGGGCGGCTGGTCGACGCGGTCACGTTCACCTCCGCCCCGGCGGCCGAGGCCCTGCTCCGGGCGGCCGGGGACCGGACCGAGACGGTGCTGGAGGCGCTGCGCGGCGACGTGCTGGCCGGCTGCGTGGGCACCGTCACCGCCGAACCGCTGGTCCGCCGGGGGGTGCCGGTGAGCGCGCCGGGCCGGGCCCGCCTCGGCGCGCTGGTCCGCACGATGGTGGAGGAGCTGCCCCGGCGTACCGTCTCGGTGAAGGCGGCCGGGCACCTGCTCACCCTGCGCGGGCACGCCGCCGTGATCGACGGTGAGCTGCGGCAGCTGGCCCCGGCCCCGATGGCCGTGCTGCGGGCGCTCGCGACGTCACCGGGCAAGGTGCTGTCCCGGACCGCACTGCTGCGGACCCTTCCCCGGGGCGCGGACGAGCACGCGGTGGAGATGGCGGTCGCCCGGCTCCGGGTCGGCCTGAACGCCCCCCGCGTCGTGCAGACCGTGGTCAAGCGCGGCTACCGCCTCCGGGTGGAGTGAACCCGGCCGACGGTCCACCGACAGTGCCCCGGCGCGGCCCGTGCGGGCCGCGCCGGCCGCCGTCGGTCAGCCCACCGAGGCCGGGTAGCCGTGCTCGGCCTGGAGCCGCAGCATGGCGTGCTCGACGACGGTCACCAGCACCTGCTTGACCGAGTCGCGGCGGCGGGCGTCGCACATCACCAGCGGCACGTCCGCCGGGATCGCCAGCGACTCGCGGACCTCCTCCAGCTCGTACTGCGGCGCGCCGTCGAACCGGTTGAGCGCCACCACGTACGGCAGGTTGCGGTTCTCGAAGTAGTCCAGCGGGGCGAAGGCGTCGGTGATCCGCCGGGTGTCCACCAGAACGGCGGCCCCGACGGCTCCCCGGATGATCTCGTCCCACATGAACCAGAAGCGGGTCTGCCCCGGCGTGCCGAAGAGGTAGAGGATCAGGTCCTCGGCCATAGTGATCCGGCCGAAGTCCATGGCGACCGTGGTGGTCTCCTTGCCGGGCACCTTCGACGGGTCGTCGATGCCCACGCCGGCCGCGGTCATCAACGCCTCGGTGGTCAGCGGCTGGATCTCGGAGATCGCCCCGACCAGCGTGGTCTTGCCGACCCCGAAGCCGCCCGCGATCACGATCTTCGCGGAGATGATCTCCCGGCTGCGGCTCGCCCCCGCGGGGTCATAGTTCGCGAAGTCCACTTAGCACCCTTCCAAGCAGGTTCATCCGCGCCGCGAAACCCGTCGCGGGAGCGGCAGTGTGTAGCGTCAGCAGGCCCTCGGCCACCAGGTCGGCGACCAGCACCCGGGTGACGCCCAGCGGCATCCGGGTGTACGCGGCGATCTCCGCCAGCGACTGCGCCCGGCCTTCGCAGACCGAGGCGATGCGGTACTTGTCGTGCCCGGCGAACCGCGCCTCGGCCACCTGGGTGGCGCTGCACGAGAGCACCGCCTCCAGGGCGATGTTCTGCAACGGCTCGGTACGACCGCGGGTGACCGCGTACGGGCGCACCAGCGCACCACGCGGGTCCCTCCGTGGTTCCAACTCGCGATCACCTCCCTCCGTACGGAGCCGGGCCGGCTCCGGATCACCCGGTCACGTCCACGTCCGGTCAGGACCGGACGGCGTCCCTCGGCAGCGGGGACAGGGCCTGACCGACCCGCTCCACCAGCAGGGCCATCTCGTAGCCCACCTGGCCGACGTCGCAGCTGCGGGCGGCGAGCACCGCCATCGACGAGCCGTCACTGATCGACATGAGGAACAGGTATCCGCTGTCCATCTCGATCACGGTCTGGAGCACACCACCGGCGCTGAACATCCGGGCGGCACCCTCGGTCAGGCTCACCACGCCGGAGGTGATCGCGGCGAGCTGGTCGGCCCGGTCGGTGGGCAGGTCCCGGGAGGAGGCGAGCAGCAGCCCGTCCGCGGACACCGCCACCACGTGGGCGATGCCCGCCACGCTGTCGGCGAAGTTGGTGAGCAGCCAACCCATGTCCTGCATGGCCGCTGGCCTGTTCATCGGTTCGTCTCCTTGGTCGAGGTGCTGTTCAGGTCCGCGCCGGCCGTCCGTCCCCGCTGCACTCCGCGGTGGTAGGCCGACAGCAGGCCGCGTACTTCGTCCGGCGTCCGCCGGGTGCTGGCCCGGCCGCCCTTGGGCTCGATGCCACCGGGCACCAGCTGGGCCTGCGGGACCCGCTTCGGCAGCCCGGAACGGGTGGTGCCGCCGGTGGCGGGCTCGGCGGCCTGGGTGGCCCGGGACCAGCCCTCGTCGGCCGCCGTCCGCCAGGCGTCCGCGCTCGCCGCGGGCGGCGGCGGCGCGGCCTCCGGAGTCGCGACCGCCGGGGTCGCGGCCGGCGGGGTGTACGGCGGTGGCGTGGTCACCCCCGCGGCCTGGGCCCCGGGGGTACGGGTCGGCAGCGGTGGCCGGGTGGCCGGGGCCGGCGGCGCGGCGGCGGCCGGCTGCGCCGGAGCGACCGGCCGGGCCGGGACGGACGGCCGGGTCGCCGCGGCCGGGGGCGGCGCCTGGTCGAACTGCGGCCGGGCGAAGATCGTGGTCTCGTCCTCGCCGTGCGAGCGGAACCAGACCGCCTCCATCTCGCGGAATATCGGCGCCTCCGCCGGCAGCTCCGGCCGGGACACCACCGGCGTGGCCGGCGGGTTCACGGTGGCCGACTGGTACGCCGGCGCGGCCGGGTAGGCCGGCGGGGCCGGGACGGCCGCCGGCGCCACCGGGGCGGCCGGCGCGGCGGTCGCGGCCGCCTCCACACCCGGCGTCCGCTTCGGCAACGGGTCCAGCGCGGGGTACGCGACGGTCGGCGTACCGGCCGAGTAGCCGGCGCCGGCGCCGGAGACGGGCACGGTCGGGGCGGGCGGGGCGGACGCGACCGGGGCGGCCATCGGGGCGGCCGGTACGCCGGGCAGCGCGGCCGCCGGGCCACCGACCTGCACCGCCGGACCGGTGTCCCGGACCTCGGCGTCGGCCGGCCAGCGGGTCGACGGCGCGGCGCTGCGCCACTGGTCGGTGAGGGTCGCGGTGCCGCCGCGCCCCGCCCCGACCAGCGGGTCGGCAGCCGAGCCGACCTGGCTCAGCGGGGACGGCTCGACGGCGAGCGGCTGGCGCGACCGGGTCAGCGGGGCCTGGCCCCGGTTGGCCGGCAGCACCACCGCGGAGTTCGGCAGGGTCACCTGGGCCACCGTGCCGCCCTCGACGTTGCGCCGCAGCTCCACCCGGATCCCGTAGCGGGAGGCGAGCCGGCTGACCACGGCCAGACCCATCAGCCGGAAGGCCGCCACGTCCACGGTCGGCGGGGCGGCCAGCCGGCGGTTCAGCGAGTCGAGCTGCTCGTCGCTCAGGCCCAGACCCCGGTCCTCGACCTGGATCAGCACGTAGTCGCGGATGCGCCGGCCGTCGGCGACCACCGTGGTGTTCGGCGGCGAGAACCGGGTGGCGTTGTCGAGCAGCTCGGCGACCAGCCGCACCACGTCGTTGACGGCGTGCGCGGCCACCGAGATGTCGGTGTCGACGGTGCCGAACTCGATCCGGTTGTAGAGCTCCACCTCGGACTGGGCGGCCCGCAGCACGTCGACCAGGAGCGCGTCCTCGCGGCGCGGCACGGCCGAGTCGGCGCCGGCCAGCACCAGCAGGTTCTCGTCGTTGCGGCGCATCCGGGTGGCCAGGTGGTCCAGCTCGAAGAGCTGGGCGAGGCGCTTCGGGTCCTCCTCGCCGCGCTCGATCGCGTCCAGCTCACCGATCATCCGGTCGACCAGGCTCTGCGAGCGCCGGGCCAGGTTGAGGAACATGGCGGAGACGCTGGTCCGCAGCGCGGCCTGCTCGGCGGCGACCCGGACCGCCTCCCGGTGGACCACGTTGAAGGCCGCGGCCACCTGGCCGACCTCGTCGCGGTTGCTCAGCTTGATCGGGTCGCGCACCTGCTGGACGATCTCGTCCACCCCACCGTCGCCGATGGCGTTGACGTTCTGGAGCCGACCCACCGCGTCCGGCAGGTCGTGGTTCGCCACCGCCAGCGCGCCCTCACGGAGCCGGCGCAGCGAGTCGTTGAGGGAGCGGGCCAGCACCACGGCCAGGGACACCGCGATGATCAGCGTGACCAGTACGAGCAGGCTCTCCAGCACCGCCTGCCGGATCACGTCCGTGCGGACCGCGTCCGCGTCGGCGAGCAACCGGTCCTGGAGCTGGAGCTCGGCCCACCGCATCAGGTCGTCGACCGCGCCGATCGCGGCGGCGGCCTCGTCCCGGGTGACCAGCGGGTTGCCCTGGCCGACCGAGCGGGACAGGTCGTTGGCGACCCGGTCGGAGAGCTGCACCGCGTCACCGGAGACCGTGCCGTCCACCAGGGACCGCTGGTAGGGCTCCGCCGCGCGGGAGAAGGAGAGCAGCGACTCCTGCTGCGAGGTCAGCGTGGCGACCAGGGAGGAGAACTGCTCCTCGTCGAGCTGGCCGCCGGCGAGGGCGGTGAACGCCACCGCCTGCTCCTCGGCCACCGCCGCCTTGGCATGGGAGAACGCGGCCACGGCCCGGCGGGCGTCGGCGATGCTCTCGGCGCCGGGCTGCTGGGCGAGGGTGTCGCCGTACGCGACGAGGTCGCTGAGGACGATGCCGTACCGCAGGCTCGCCTCGGCCACCGGCATCTGCTGCCGGTCCAGCACCTCCTGGCGGGTGCCGTTCAGTGTGCCGAGGTGGTCCTCGATGACCTTGAGCCGGTCCGCCACCGACGCGGGCACCTCGCCGACCCGTCCCCGCTCCTCCCGGTACGCCGCGATCCGCTCGTCGGTACGCCGCACCCGCAGGTTGTAGTCGTCCGGCTTCTGGTTCGGCACGGCCAGGTAGGCCGCCGCCGCCATCCGCTCCTTGTGCAGGTCCTGGGCGAGTGCCGAGACGTCGATCGACAACGCGGTGAGCGACCTGATCCGGGTCGCGTCGTACGCGCCCTCACCGACCGACACGAGTCGGATAGTTGCCAGTGCGATGACGGCGGCAACCGGGACGACCAGGATGAGAGCGAGCTTCGAACGGATCCGGGCGTCACGCAGCCGAGGCATCCGCCGTCGCCGATTTCGCTGGTCGGCGCCGGGGCTCTCGGGCAGGGTCGTAGGTCCGGTGCTCACGACATCGCCTCCGTCGTTTCTTCCACGCATGACCCGCCGACCCGTGCCTGGTGCGGCCAGCGCCGCGCGCGGCACGGCCGCGATTTCATCAGACGAGATCCTGTTTGGGAAGCCGCAGTGAGGCAGGAAACGGTCGGCGGTGACTCAACCCGTGAAGCGGACAAGTAATTCCTTCATTTTCTCAAGCCCCTGAACAGGGCATGTGACTCCAGAGTGGTCGCTCGTATCTGCGCAGTAATTGCCGATTAACATTCCGTGATGCCAACATGTGGGACGGCTGTCCCGAAACAGGTCCGGGCCCTCCCGCTTGACCGCGGGGGCCCGGCATTGGCAAGGTTTTGCAGGCTTCGCGCACACCGTACGGCACACCAATCCCGATCCTCCACTGAGGACGGACGAGCGGCGGTGATCGGGGTACACCCGCGCCGCACCTGGAGGACTGAGTTGAGCCCCATCCGCTCCGCGAGCATCGCGGCGCTCGCATCGGCCGTGCTGGCCACCACCCTCACCGGCTGCCAGTTCGGCGGGGAGCAACAGGACACCAGCCCCATCGTGATCGCGGCCGACCTCGAACTCTCCGGCGCCTCCGCGCAGATCGGCAAGGTGTACCAACGGGCGCTGGAACTGAAGGTCGAGCAGTTGAACTCCTCCGGCGCACTGGGCGGCCGGGAGATCAAACTCAAGGTGAAGGACAACCGCTCCGACGCGGCCGAATCCCTGCGGAACATCAACGATTTCAGCGCTGACTCCCAAGTCAGCGCCATCATCATGGGCGGCTGCAACGAATGCGCGACCGGTGCCGTACGCACCATCGGCGAGAAGCGCATTCCGACCATCGCGCTCGCGTCCTCCGGCGCGATCACCGAACCGGTCGCCGAGCGCCGATACGTCTTCAAGCTGGCCCCCAACGCCGCCGACAGCGCGGCGGCCCTCACCGCCGAGCTGCAACGACGGCGGATCGAGAAGGTCGCGGTGCTGCACAGCGCCGACAACTACGGCCAGGAGGGCCTGACCGCCCTGCGCAGCCAGTTCGAGAAGACCAGCATCCGGCTCACCCGCGCGGAGGCGGTCCGCACCACGGACACCGACGTCAGCACCCAGGTCTCCGCCCTGCTCGACAAGAAGCCCGAGGCGCTCATCCTCTGGACGCCCCCGGAGCAGGCGGCGCTCGCCACCGCCCGGGCCCGGCAGAGCAAGTTCACCGGCTCGCTCTTCTTCGACGCCTCGGCCGCCGGCGACCTCTTCCTCGGGGCGTCGTCCGGCTCGGCGGAGCGGGCGACCCTGATCTTCACCCAGACGATGGTGATCGACGACGTCATCGCCACCACCCCGGCCAAGGCCGCGCGACGGCAGTGGTTCCAGGACTACACCGCCCGCTACGGCGGCTACCACGGCTTCTCGTCCTTCGCGGCGGACGCGGTGCAGCTCATCACCGACGCCGAGCTGCGGGCCGGTGACAAGACCGGCCAGGCCGGCCGGGACGCGCTGCGGGACGTGCTGGAGACCTCGCAGCTCGACGGCCTCACCGGGCCGATCCGGATGACCCCGGACAACCACTCGGGGCTGATGCCGCAGGCGCTGACGACGTTGGTGGCGCGGGGTGGGCGCTGGCGTCTCGCCGGCTGAGTTCTCTCTTGCGCTGGGGTGTCGGCCCCGGCACAACCGGCTCCGGGCGGTCAAGCTTGATCCCTCCGCCGGTTGCGCCGGGGCCGACACCGTCGTGGTCGGCCGCCGTCCGCCCCTTGGGTGATCTCGCGGGTCCCCGGTCGACGTCGGGTTGTCGGTCTGCCGGGCGTGCGGGTCCCGGTCCACGTCGGGTTTGTCGGTCGACCCGTCCGCCGTGACGGCGAGCGGGTCGACCGCTCGTCGCTCGCGGTCAGCGGGCGGAGGTGGTGGCGCGGACCCAGGGGAGGGCGAGGCGTTCGACCAGGGTGAGGGCGGAGTAGAGCAGGATGCTCATCAGGGCGACCAGGACGATGGCCGCCCACGCCGTGGCGGTGTCGCCGATCCCGTTGTACTGGAGGATCTGGTAGCCCAGGCCCGGCTTGTCGGAGTAGAACTCGCCGATCACCGCGCCGATCGCCGCCAGCGGCATCGCCACCTTCAGCCCGACGAAGATCTGCGGCAGCGCGGCCGGGAAGCGCACCTTGCGGAACGCCTGCCACCACGACGCGTTCAGCGAGCGGGCCAGCTCGGCCAGGTCGGCCGGGGTGGTGGTCAGCCCGGTCGCGGTGGAGAGCACGATCGGGAAGAAGCAGAGCAGGAAGACCATGGTCAGGATCGGCTTCTGGCCCCAGCCGACCGCCACCACCAGCAGCGGGCCGAACGCGATCTTGGGGACCGCGTTGATCCCCACCAGCAGCGGCGCGAACATCCGCTCGACCCGGTGCGAGGCGGCCAGCGCCATGCCGATCAGCACGCCGGCCACCGCCGAGAGCAGGAAGCCGAGCAGGGTCGTCCAGGTGGTGATGCCCAGCGCCGGCAGCAGCACCTCCGCGCTGCCGGTCAGCCCCCGCCACACCGCCTGCGGCGGAGGAAGCGCCGCCGGGTGCACCAGGTGCAGCCCGGAGGTGGCCAGCCACCAGGCGGCGACCGCGATGACCAGGCCGAGCGTCGGCAGCACCACCGTCGAGGGCCGTACGGCGAACCGGCCCGGGACGGCCGGCGCCGGGGGCGTACCGGCCGGGGTGTCGGTCGACTGCGCCACAGTGTCCTCCTCTCTCACCGGCCCGGGGGCCGGCACGCGGAAGGGGGTGCGTCCACCGGGACTGCCGGCGGGCGCACCCCCGTGATCCGAGCCGACCGGTCAGGCCTTCGGCGCGAGGTCGAAGTCGATGATCTGGTCGGGGGTCAGGTTCTGCTTGAGCGCGCCCGCGCCCTGGAGCAGCGCGATGCTCTTGGCCACCCGGCCCTGGTCGAGGGTGCCCAGCGCGGTGCCGGAGTTGCTGGAGCGGACGTACGCCGCCATCAGCTGGAGCTCCGCGGCGGACGCCTGCTCGTTCGCGGCGGGCACGTTCTTCTTGAGCGCCTGAGCGGCCTCCTCCGGGTGGGCCAGCGAGTACTCCAGGCCCTTGAGCAGCGCGGCGGTGAACTTCTTCACCATCTCCGGCTTCTCCTTGGCGATCTTGGTGGAGGTGATCAGCGCGTTGCCGTAGAGGTCCTGCATCACGTTGCTGTACGGCAGCACCACCGGGGTCTTCTTGGTGACCGCCGCGACGGTGGGCTGGCCGACCACGAACTGGCCGATGCCGTCCACCGAGCCGGAGCCGAGCATGCCCATCAGGCTCTGCGGCTCACCGTTGACCCAGGTCACCTTGCTGGCGTCGATGCCGGCCAGCTTCGCGTACGTGGGGAAGAGGTTGCGCACGACGGAGGTCGGGGTGTCGGCGAGCTTCTTGCCCTCGAGGTCCTTCGGGGTGGCGATGTTCTTGCCGTCCACCGAGACGATCGCGGCCATGGTGCGCTGCTGGATCGCGGCCACCGCGACGAAGTCCTTCGCCTGGCCGTTGCCGAGCTGGAGGATGCCACCGGTCAGGTCGATCGGGCCGAAGTCGGCCTGGCCGCCGGTGACGGTCTGGATGACGTTGCCGGTGCCCTGGCCCGGCTTGATGTCGACGTCGAAGCCGGCGTCCTTGAAGAAGCCCTTCTCCTTCGCCACCCAGGCGTAGGAGTCGCGGCCGAAGTTGCCGAAGGAGGTGAGGTAGGTCACCTTCTCCAGCGCGCCGCCGGCCTTCGGCTCCGCGGACTTGTCCGAGTCGCTGCTGCATCCGGAGACCAGGGCGAGGGCAGCGGCCAGGGCGGCGGCGGCGACCGTGCGGGTCAGCCTTCTCATCAGTGCACCATGTCCTTTCCGACCAGGGCATGTTCGCCCGGACGGGTCGTGGGTCCGACGGTGTCGGCAGGAGGGGGCAGCCGACAGGACCGTCGAGAGGGGACTCTTCGCGCGCAACAGCGTACGAGAAGCTCAGTGCGACGACGCCGGGGCGTAGGGTTGCGGAACGGAAACGAAGTTGCCTGACGGAAAGTGGACTGACGTCCACCCCGGACGGTGCTATAAGGAGCGACTCCCGCTACGCTAGCCCGGCTCGCGTTTCAGCACGCGGAAGGGAGCCGGCGGCGAGATGATCCGACTGTCCGGGGTGTCCCGCATCTTCGACGGCCGATCCGGCCGGGTGGAGGCGCTGCGCGGCATCGACCTCGACGTCGCCGAGGGCGAGTTCGTCGCCGTCCTGGGCCGGTCCGGCTGCGGCAAGTCGACGCTGCTCCGCATGATCGCCGGCCTGCTCCCGGCCAGCGGCGGCGAGATCACCGTCGCGGGCACGCCGATCACCGCGCCCCGCCGCGACATCGCCATGCTGTTCCAGCGGCCCGCCCTGCTGCCCTGGCGCTCGGTGCTGGACAACGTCCTGCTCCCGGTCGAGATCTTCGGCTGGAGCCGGCGCAAGCACCGTGACCGGGCCCGCCGGCTGTTGGAGATGGCCGGTCTCGGCGGGTTCGAGAAGCGGCTGCCGCACGAGCTCTCCGGCGGCATGCAGCAGCGGGTCGCGCTCTGCCGGTCGCTGATCGGCGACCCCCGGGTGATGCTGATGGACGAGCCCTTCTCCGCGCTCGACGCGCTCACCCGGGAGGAGCTCTCCGGGGAACTCCAGCGGGTGCACATGGAGACCCGGGCGACCATCGTCTTCGTCACCCACTCGATCGACGAGGCGGTGCTCCTCGCCGACCGGGTCGTCGTGCTCAGCCCGCGTCCCGGGCGGATCCGCGAGGTGGTCGAGGTGAAGGTGCCCCGGCCGCGCACCCTGGGCCGGCACGAGCACCTGGCCGAGGTGGCCCGGATCAGCGCCGAGCTGCACGAACTGCTGATGGAGCGGGACGCCCCCGTGCCGGCCGGCACGGACGCGCCGGCCGGGGCCGGCACGGGAGGACGGTGACCATGCGGGTTTCCGTCTTCACGGAGCCGCACCGCGGGGCCAGCTACGACGACCAGCTCCGGTTCGCCCGGCGGGTCGAGGAGACCGGCTACGAGGGCTTCTTCCGCGCCGACCACTACCGCGCCATGGGCGACGAGCCGGGACTCCCCGGCCCCACCGACGCCTGGCTGACGCTCGCCGCGCTGGCCCGGGAGACCTCCCGGATCCGGCTCGGCACCCTGGTCACCTCGGCCACCTTCCGGCTGCCCGGCCCGCTGGCCGTGATGGTCGCCCAGGTCGACCAGATGAGCGGCGGCCGGGTCGAGCTGGGCATCGGGGCCGGCTGGTACGAGCGCGAGCACACCGCGTACGGCATCCCGTTCCCCGCCGTCGGCGAACGCTTCGACCGGCTGGCCGAGCAGCTGGAGATCGTCACCGGGCTGTGGCGCACCCCGCCCGGCGAGACGTACACCTTCAAGGGCGAGTACCACCAGCTCGTCGACGCCCCGGCGCTGCCCAAGCCGGTGCAGCGCCCCGGCCCGCCGGTGATCGTCGGCGGGCGCGGCCCGAGACGCACCCCCGAGCTGGCCGCCCGGTACGCCGACGAGTTCAACATGCCGTTCAAGAGCGTCACCGAGACCGCCGCCGCCTACCGGCGGGTACGTGAGGTGAGCGAGCGGATCGGCCGGGCCGACTCGGGCCGGGCCCCGCTGGTGCTCTCCGCCGGCGTGGTGGTCGCCATCGGTCGCACCGACGCGGAGGCGCAGCGGCGGGCCGCCCCGCTGCACGTCAAGAGCGCCCTGCCACCGGAGGACCCGGTGGTCGGCTCCCCCGCGCAGCTCGTCGACCGGCTCGGCGAGTTCGCCGCGATCGGCGCCGGCCGGGTGCACCTGCGCCTGATCGACTTCGACGACCTCGACCACCTGGAGCTCATCGCCGCCGAAGTGCTCCCCCAACTGGACGGAGCCCGATGAGCGACGCCACCACCGACCTCGAACTCGGGCCGGTCGGCCAGGAGATCGTCCACGAGAACGACCGGGTGCGGGTCTGGCACATCCGGCTGGAGCCGGGCGAGCGGCAGCCGCTGCACCGGCACGACCACCCGTACCTGGTGGTGGCGATCCAGGGCGCGAAGAACGTGGTGCAGACGATCGACGGCACCACCATCGACGCCGACGAGCCGACCGGTGGGGTGGTCTACCGGGATCCGGGCGCGGTGCACATGCTGACCAACGTCGGCGACACCACGTACCTGGCCCGCCTGGTCGAGCTGAAGTAGCCACGCCGGCACACCTCGCCGCGCCGCGCGGTGGCAAGGTGGCGATCGGGCGCACCGGGCCGTAACGTGCCCGACATGGCCTTTCGGACGTGGGGCAGGGTGCTGCTCACGGCGCTCGGGGTGAGCGTGCTGGCCGGGGCCGGCCAGCTCGGCATCGCGTACGGCTTCGGCGTCGTACGCCTCGGCGGCGCGTTCGCCGACGGCACGGTGAACCGGTGGCCCGCCCAGCTCGCCTGGGTCGGTTGGTGCGCGGCGATCGCCGCCGTGGCCGGTGCCGTGGTCACCGAACGCCTCGCCCGCCGGGACGGGTTCGGTGCCGCCGCCGGCGAGCAGCTCGCCGTCGCCGGCGTCGCCGCCCTGGGCGCGACCGTGGTCGCGCCGCTCTGCATGCAGCCGGCCCGGGCCGCCGAGCTGGGCGGCACGGTCGACCCGGTCTGGGCGGTCGGCATCTGCGCGATCCTCGGCGCGCTGGTCGGGGCGGGCGCCTCGATCGCCGTCCTGCTGAAGTCGCCGTTCGGCTGGAACATCGCGCTGACCGCCGCGGCCGGCTGGCTGCTCGCCCTGGTCTCCGTCACGCCGACGGTCGCCTCCTCCGGGCCGCTGCTCACCGTACGCCTCGGCGTCTTCGAGCCGTCCTGGGTGGACGCCGGTACGGCCCAACGCCTGGCCATGATCGTGCTGCCCGCGCTGGCCCTGCTGGCCGGCGCGGCGACCGGGGTGCTGGCCCGCCGCCGGGGTCACCCGCCGCTGGTCGGCGGCGCGTCCGGGGTGGCCGGGCCGGTGCTGCTGGCCTTCGCGTACCTGACCGCCGGGCCCGGCGCCGCGAGCGACCGCTACCAGCTCGCCCCCTACTACGGCGCGCTGATCGCGGTCGCCGCCGGGGCGCTCGGCTCGGCCCTCGCCACGGTGCTGCCCCGGCCCGCCGCCGGAGCCGGGTCCGACGCGATCGAGCCCACCGACATCCTCCAGCCGCTGCCTCCGGTGCCGGCCACCCCCGGTGCGCCGGCCACCGACGACGCCGCCGACCCGGCCGGGGTTCCGGTCACCGGTACCCCGGCCGCCCGGCCGGTGGCCGTCACCGACGCTGCGGCCGGCCGGTTCGACGATCCGGCCGGCCGGCGCACCCCGGCGCACTGGGACTGGCCGGAGCCCGCCGGTCTCACCCCGGCCGGTGCGGGCCGCCCCGACGCCCTCGCCGGGGCCACACCGGACGAGCCGACGGGGCAGGTCACGGCCGAGCCCACCGGGCAGGTCACGGCCGAGCCCACCGGGCAGGTCAGGACCGAGCCGAGCAGTCAGCTCATGGCCGAGCCGACCGGGCGGGTCACGGTCGAGCCGAGCGGGTACCTCCCGGACGAGGCGACGCGGGCCGGGTCGGCTGCGCCGGAGCCGGCCGGCACCGGCGGTGTCGAGCCGGACGGGTCGGCCGCCGGGCGCGACCTGTCACCGGAGCTGCCGCGGCCGGGACTCCTGCCGTCGGGCCGGCGGACCTCGGCGATCGACGTGCTGGCCGCCGGCCGCTCTTCCGCGCACCGCTCGGTCGAGACGGCGGACCAGTCCCCCGCCGCGCCGGATGCGGACCGCCCCGCCGACCTGCCCCCGCCGCCGGACCTGGCCGCCCCGGCCACCAGGGAGCCGGCCGACCCGGAGCACGCCCGCCCGAAGCAAGCCCGTCCGGAGCAGGTCAGTGTCACGCAGGCCGGCCTGGAGCAGGGCGGCTCGGAGCCGGTCACCGCCGCGCCGGCCGCTCCGGAGCCGACCCGCCCGGACACGGTCGACGCCGTTCCGGAGCCGACCCGTCCGGCCACGGTCGACGCCGCTCCGGAGCCGACCCGCCCGGCCACGGTCGACGCCGCTCCGGAGCCCACCCACCCGGCCACGGTCGACGCCGCTCCGGAGCCCACCCACCCGGCCACGGTCGACGCCGCTCCACCCGCCTCCGAGCCCGCCCACCCGGAGCGGGTCACTGCCGCACCGGCCGTCCCGGAGTCGGCTACCCGGCGACCGACCAGCGGCCGGAAGCCGGCCACCACACGCCGGGCCACCGCACAGCCGGCCACCGCGCGGGCTGCCGGGCCGGAACCGGCCGGGGCCCTCACGACACCGCCCGCCGAGGCGGATTCGCCGGCCGACCGGAGCGATCGGACGGCGGGCGTACCGCCGGTCGGGCAGCCGCCGGCCACCGGCGAGCGGAACGAACCGCGACTCCCGGCGGCCGGGGAGCCGGCGACCGTGCCGGACCCGGCGGAGACCGGAACGCGTCCGGGCGGCCGGCCCAGGCGGACCCGCAAGGGCCGGGCCGGCACCGAGCCGGTACGCGCCAGCGCGTCCCCGGCACCGGTCTCGGACGTGCCGGCCGGGCCGGCCGTCCCGGCCTCCGACGACCGCCCCGAGGACGTGCCCGTCGCGGGTGGTCCCGCCGTCGGCGCCGAGCCGGGACCGGACGCGGACGGCCGGCCCGGGCGCACCTTCTTCTTCGACCCGGAGCCGCCCCGCGCCGACCCACCGGCGTCGCCCCGGCCGCGGTTCCCGATCTTCGAGGACGTGGTGGACCAGCCGGGCACGGTCCGGCCCGCCTGGCCGATCGCGCCCGCGACGAACTGGCCGGTCACCCCGCGTACGGCCGGTGCCGCCGGGAGCGGCGGCACCGACGGTGACGGCGGCGCGGCGGACGACGCCCCGGCCGGGGCGTACCCGGGCACCCCGACGCCCCGCCCCCGGCACCGGGCGCTGCCCGACCTGGGTCGGGGCCTCGACTGGGACGCCTTCGCCCCCACCCGGCCGGCCACCCCCGCCACGGCCGAGGCCGCCGGGCCCGGGTCCACCGGGGACGCCACGAAGACCGAGGACGCCGGGTCGGCCGCCGCCGCGACGCCGGACCGGTCCGCGCCGGCGGAGCCGGTCGCACCCACCGGCGCCGCGCCTTCCGAGGAGCAGGAGACCGGCGGGCGGGCCAAGTCCCGACGTGGCCTGTTCCGGCGCAACCGGGCCAGGACCGTCGAGGTGGTGGAACCCGACCGCGACCCGGAGATCCTGGCCGCACAGGACGAGGAGTACGTCGACTGGGTCGCCGGCCTCGCCTCGGACGACAACGCCGAGGACGCCCGTACGCTGCGCACCGGCCGGCACCACCGGGACTGAGCCCGGTTCCGGGCCGGCCGGCACCACCGGCCCGGAACCGGGGAGCCGGCTCAGGCCAGCGGCAGGTAGACCCGGCCCCCGGCCGAGACGAACTCCTCGGACTTGTCCTTCATCCCCCGGGCCGCGTACTCCTTCAGCTCCTGGGTGATCTTCATGGAGCAGAACTTCGGCCCGCACATGGAGCAGAAGTGTGCCGTCTTCGCCGGTTCCGCCGGCAGCGTCGCGTCGTGGTACGACCTGGCCGTCTCCGGATCGAGCGAGAGGTTGAACTGGTCCTCCCACCTGAACTCGAACCGCGCCTTCGACAGCGCGTCGTCCCAGGCCTGCGCCCCGGGGTGGCCCTTGGCCAGGTCCGCCGCGTGCGCCGCGATCTTGTACGCGATCACGCCCGCCTTCACGTCGTCCCGGTCGGGCAGGCCCAGGTGCTCCTTCGGGGTGACGTAGCAGAGCATGGCGGTGCCGAACATGCCGATCATCGCCGCCCCGATCGCCGAGGTGATGTGGTCGTACGCGGGCGCGATGTCGGTGGTGAGCGGGCCGAGCGTGTAGAACGGCGCCTCGTGGCACCACTCCTGCTGGAGGTCCACGTTCTCCTTGATCTTGTGCATCGGCACGTGCCCGGGGCCCTCGATCATCACCTGGACGTCGTACTCCCAGGCCACCTTCGTCAGCTCGCCGAGGGTCCGCAGCTCGGCGAACTGCGCCTCGTCGTTGGCGTCCGCGATTGAGCCGGGGCGCAGCCCGTCACCCAGCGAGAACGTCACGTCGTACTTCGCCAGCAGCGAGCACAGCTCGCGGAAGTTGGTGTAGAGGAAGTTCTCCTCGTGGTGCGCCAGGCACCAGGCCGCCATGATCGAGCCGCCCCGGGAGACGATGCCGGTCACCCGGTCCACCGCCAGCGGCACGTACGGCAGCAGCACCCCGGCGTGCACCGTCATGTAGTCGACGCCCTGCTCGGCCTGCTCGATCACGGTCTCGGCGAACACCTCCCAGCTCAACTTCACCGGGTCACCGCCGACCTTCTCCAGCGCCTGGTAGATCGGCACGGTGCCGATCGGCACCGGCGAGTTGCGCACGATCGCCTCGCGCGTCTCGTGGATCCGCTTGCCGGTGGAGAGGTCCATCACGGTGTCCGCGCCCCAGCGGGTGGCCCAGGTCAGCTTCTCCACCTCCTCGGCGACCGAGGAGGTGACCGCCGAGGTGCCGATGTTGGCGTTGACCTTCACCAGGAACGCCTTGCCGATGATCGCCGGCTCGCACTCCGGGTGGTTGACGTTGAGCGGCAGCACCGCTCGACCGGCCGCGATCTCGTCCCGGACGAACTCCGGGGCCGTCCCCTCCCGGATCGCCACGAACTCCATCTCCGGCGTGACCACCCCGGCCCGGGCGTACGCGAGCTGCGTCGGGCGGGTACCGGCCAGCGGGGTGCCCGCGCCGCGTACCGGGGCCACGTCCCCGCGCTCGGCGATCCACGGCCCGCGCAGTGGCGGCAGGCCGACCTCCGGGTCGGAGCCGGGCCCGGAGGTGTCGTAGAGCCGGACCGGCGGGTTGTCCCCGGCCAGCTCCACCTCGGCGAACGGCACCCGGAGGTCCGGTCGTGACCCCTGGACGTAGACCTTGCGTCGTGCCTGCATGACAGCCTCCCTGATGGTCAACAGGACCAGCCGAAGTGGTCCAGCGGGCCGCGTCCCGCGCCCAGCTCCCAGTCCCGCGCGCCGGTCAGCGCGCGGGTGACGTACTCCTTGGCGGCGGCGACCGCCATCGGCACCGGGTCGCCGGCGGCCAGCCGGACCGCGACGGCCGCCGAGAACGAGCAGCCGGTGCCGTGGTTGTGCCGGGTGGACACCCGGGGGGCCCGCAGCAGCGTGGTCGACCCGCCGCCCACCAGCACGTCCACCGACTCGCCGGCCGCGTCCACGTCGCCGCCGGTCACCACCACGTGCGCCGGGCCGCCGGCCGCCAGCGCCTCCGCCGCCGCGACCATCTCCTCGACCGTGGTCACCGGGCGTCCGGTGAGGGCCGCCGCCTCCGCGCAGTTCGGTGTCGCCACCTCGGCGTACGGGAGCAGCCGCTCGACCGCCGCCACCACGCCGAGGCGGTGTCCACTGGTGGCGACCAGCACCGGGTCGACGACCAGGTGGGGCAGCCGCCCGTCCCGGGCCGCCCCGGCCACCGCCTCGGCGACCGCCGGGGTGCCGAGCATGCCGGTCTTCACGGCGCGTACCGCGAAGTCGCCGAGCACGCTGTCGAGCTGGTCGCGGACGGTCTGCGGGGGCAGCGGCAGGACGGCGTCCACGCCCCGGGTGTTCTGCGCGGTGACGGCGGTGACCACGCTGGTGCCGTACGCGCCGAGGGCGGCGAAGACCTTGAGGTCGGCCTGGATGCCGGCGCCCGCCCCGGAGTCGGAACCGGCGATGCTCAGCACTGTTCTCGGTGTCACTGTCGTCCTCGGTCGGTTGCGCTTCGGGGCTGCGGTGGGGTCGCCTCGGTGAGGGCACTGCCCAGCGTGGCGGCGGCTTCGGTGGGGTCGGCGGCGCGCATGATCGCGCCGAGGACGGCGACGCCGGCCGCGCCGGCCTCGACGCAGGCGCGGACCTGGTCGGGGGTCTCGATGCCGCCGAGGGCGAGCGCCGGCACCGGACACGCCGCGATCAACCGCCGCAGGCCGGCGGGGCGCAGCGGTGGGCCGTAGCCGGGTTTGGTCCGGGTGGGGAAGACCGGCGACAGGGTGACGTGGTGCTCGGTGCTGAGCCGGGCGAGTTCCCCCTCGTCGTGGCAGGAGCGGCCGACCAGGGGCAGGGCCGGCGGCGGGTACGGACCGGCGGCGGGCAGGTGCACGGCGTCCCCATCCAGCGGGTCGGGGCCGGCGACGACCAGGGTGCCGCCGACCTCGGCGAGCACCGCGCGCAACTCGACGGCGAGCGCGAGGCGCCCGGCGCGGGGCAGGTCCCTCTCCCGCAGCACCACCCACCGCACTCCCCCGGCGACGGCCCCCGCGACGACATCCACCAGCGACCGCCGCGCCACCCGCCGATCGGTCAGCAGCACCACGCCGGCGGGTGCCGCGCCGCGAGCGGGCGACGTCACCGGAACGGCCGGCCGTCGTCGGGGGTGGAGGCGAGCGCGTGGAAGCGCCGGGCGATCCGGCCCGCCCCGTACGCCAGCCGCCCGGCCTCGACCGCGTACCGCATCGCGGTGGCCATCGCCACCGGGTCGGCGGCCCGGGTGACCGCGCTGGCCAGCAGCACCGCGTCGCAGCCGAGTTCCATGGCCAGCGCCGCGTCGGACGCGGTGCCGATGCCGGCGTCCAGGATCACCGGCACGTCCACCGCCTGCCGGATCAGCCGGATGTGGTGCGGGTTGTTCACCCCCAGGCCGGAGCCGATCGGCGCGCCGGCCGGCATCACCGCCGCGCAGCCCACGTCGGCCAGTCGCCGGGCCAGCACCGGATCGTCCGAGGTGTACGGCAGCACGGTGAAGCCCTCCGCGACCAGCTCCTCGGCCGCCCGCAGCAGCTCCACCCCGTCGGGCAGCAGGGTGCGTTCGTCGCCGATCACCTCCAGCTTCACCCAGTCGGTGTCGAACGCCTCCCGGGCCAGGTGGGCCGTCTTCACCGCCTCCGACGCGGTGTGGCAGCCGGCCGTGTTCGGCAGCAGCCGTACGCCGCACCGGTCCAGCAGGTCGAGCAGGCCACCGGCGGTGCCGGCGGTGTCGACTCGGCGCAGCGCGAGGGTGACCAGCTCGGTGCCGGAGGCCCGGACGGCCTGCTCCAGCACGTGCAGGTTGGCCGCGCCGCCGGTGCCGAGGACGAGCCGGGAGCCGAAGGTGACCCCTCCGAGTTCGAAGGTCACCCCGCTCACCCGCCCTGGGCGGCGCTGAGCACCTCGACCCGGTCACCGGGGCGCAGCACGGTCGCCGGCCAGCCGCCGCGCGGCACCACCTCGCCGTTGACCGCGACCGCGAGCCCGCGCCGCTGGTCGGTGACGGTGGCGACCAGCTCGGCGACGGTCGTCCCGCCGGGCAGCTCCCGCCCCGCGCCGTTGACGGTCAGTCGCACGTCTCCTCCTCGATGGTCGGCCCGAACCGGTCCGGGGCGAAGGGGGCGAGCAGCGGATCCGGCTCGCCGGTGACGATCAGCTCGGTGACCAGGTCGGCGGTGACCGGGGTGAGCACGATGCCGTGCCGGTGGTGCCCGGTGGCGACCAGCACGCCGGGCCGGCCGGGCAGCGCCCCGATCACCGGCGCGTTGTCCGGCGTGCCGGGGCGCAGCCCCGCGGTCGCCTCCACCAGGTCGTACTCGGCCAGTTCGGGGAGCAGGTCGACGGCGGCGCGGAGCAGCCGGAGCACCCCGCCGGCGGTCACCTCGGTGTCGGCGCGCTCCTCGACGGTCGCCCCGACCACCACCTCGCCACTGTCCCGGGGCACCAGGTAGACCGACTCGCCGTCGGCGTACCCCCGGATCACGTGCCGGAAGCCCGGCGGGCCGCCACCGGGAGCGCGGAGCCGGAGCACCTGGCCCTTCACCGGCCGCACCGGGAGGCCGGTCAGCGCCGCCGCGCCGCAGCCGGCCGCCACCACGGTGACCCGGGCGTCCACCTCGGAGACCGACCCGACCGCCGCCGGACGCCACCGGACGCCGGCCCGCTCGGCGGCGGTCCGCAGCGCGGCGACCAGCCGGCGCGGGTCGACCTGGTGGTCGCCGGGGGCGACCGCGCCGCCGCGCACCCGGGGGGCCAGCGCCGGCTCGCGGTCGCGCAGCGCCGAGGGGCGCAGCGGCGTGATCGGCAGCCCCAACCCCTGCTGGTACGACCAGAGCCGGCGCGCCTCGGCCAGGTCGTCGGCGGTCAACCCGACCACCAGCGTGCCCTCGGTGCGGTACCCGATCCCGGCGCCCACGGTCCCGGTCAGCTCGGCGGCGAAGCCCGGCCAGCGGGTCGCGGACTCCGTGAGCAGCCCGGTCAGCTCGTGCTCGCCGAAGTACGCCTCGGCGACGGGCGACAGCATCCCGGCCGCGACGTGCGAGGCCCCCGACCCGGGGGCGGGATCGTGCACGACGACCCGCAGTCCGCGCTGCGCGCACCGCCAGGCGACGGCCAACCCCACCGGGCCGGCCCCCACCACCGCCACGTCCGGCCGGGCGTCGTTCCGTCCGGGGTCCCCGCTCAGCACGCCAGCGCCCGGAGCAGCGCGGCAGTGGTGGCGGCCGGGTCGGCGGCCCCGGAGAGCGCCCCCACCACCGCCACCCCGTACGCCCCGGCGGCGCGCAGCGCCGGCACCGACGCCGCGGTCACCCCACCGATCGCGATCACCGGCACCGGCACGGCCGCCGCGACCGCGCGTACCCCCGCCGGGCCGATCGGGTCGGGCAGACCGCTCTTGGTGTCGGTGGCATGACACGGGCCCACGCCCAGGTAGCTGGCTCCGGCGGCGACCGCCGCGACGGCGGTGCCCGGCTCGCGGGCGGTCGCGCCGAGCACGGCGGTGGGGCCGAGCACCCGGCGGGCGGCCGGCACCGGCAGGTCGTCCGCGCCGACGTGGCCGCCCGCGGCCGCCACCGCCAGCGCCACGTGCAACCGGTCGTTGACCAGGCACGTCGCCCCGTACGGCCGGCACCGGGCGACCACCTCGCGGGCCAGCTCGTACGCCTCCCGGTCGGTGGCGTCGTCGGTCACCCGGACCTGGACGACCAACTCGGCGCGGGCCAACGGCAGGGCGGCCCGGAGCACGGCGAGCGGGTCCCGCCCCGGCCGGGTGTCGGTGATCAGATGCAGTCGTCCCAGGGACGGCACGGCAACTCTCCTCCCTGCGCCGGCATTACCCGGATCAGGTTCGACGGTCGGGGGCTGACAGCCCCCCTCTCAGCCCGGTCCGCACCGGGCTCCCGTGGGTCACTTGCGGGCCTACCGTACGACCCGACGCGCGCGGACGGAAGAGCGGGTGACGTTTTTCCCACCCACCGTCCGGAGTGGAGGACGGGGACAGCGGGTGACCACATCCTCACGCCATGCTGTCCGGATGCCCTCGCCCGCCCGGGTTCCGCGCCGCCTCGCGTACCTCCCGTTCCGGGGCAGCGCCGCCGTCGGTGGACGCAGCGCCGCGTACCTCTGGGGTGCCGACCTGCTGACCCGGGACACTCCGGTCACCGTGCTGCTGCCCCGGGCCGCCCGGATGCGTGCGCACCCGCGGGTACACGTCGTCCGCTCGGTGTTGCCGGAGACCGACCGCGTCCGGCGTGCCGGGCTGCCCGTCACCTCGGCGCTGCGTACCGCCTTCGACCTGGGGCGACAGGCTCCCCGGACCGATGCGCCGGTGGCCGTCGACGCGCTGCCGCACCGCCGGGTGGTCCGGCTGCCCGCCCTGCGGGCCTTCGCGGCCGCCCACGCCGGCTGGCCCGGCGCGGCCCTGCTGCGGGAGGTGCTGGCGCTGGCCGAGCCGCTCAGCGAGTCCCCGATGGAGACCCGGCTCCGGTTGCTGCTGATCGAGGCCACTGACGGGTGGCGACGCTCCGCGACCGGGGCACGGCACGGCGCGGGGCGACGGGGGCGACGCGAGCGACACCAGCGACGCGGGCGAAGCGGGGCGACGCGGGTGGAAAGGGCGCTGCCCCGGTGCCGTCGGGAGGCGGCGCCGGGGCAGGCAGCGGCGAGGAGCGGGTCAGAGGATGGCGTCGAGGGCGTCCAGGTCCTCGTCGGTGGGCTGCCAGGTGCCGGCGTCGGCGTTGGCGCGTACCTGCTCGGGGGTGGTGGCACCGGCGATCACCGAGGTGACCGCGGGTCGGGCGGCCAGCCCGCCGATCGCCACCTGGAGCATGCTGACCCCACGCTCGGTCGCGTACGCCTCGATGGCCTCGATGGTGTCCCAGTCGGCTGCGGCGAACCGCTCGGCGTAGCGCCCGCCGCCGGAGAGCCGGCTGCCGGCCGGCGGTGCCTCGTTGCGCCGGTACTTGCCGGTGAGCAGGCCGTTCGCGAGCGGGAAGAACGGCAGCATGCCCAGGCCGAACCGCTCGCAGGCGGGGATCACCTCGTCCTCGACCCCCCGCTCCAGCAGCGAGTAGTGGTTCTGCGCGGAGATGAACCGGGCCCGCCCCTGCGACGACGCGGTCCAGTCGGCGTCGGCGATCTGCCAGCCGGCGAAGTTGGAGTTGCCCAGGTAGCGCACCTTGCCGGCGCGTACCAGATCGTCCAGCGCGGCGAGCGTCTCGTCGATCGGGGTGCCCGGGTCGGGCTCGTGCATCTGGTACAGGTCGATGTGGTCGGTACCGAGCCGGCGCAGCGACGCCTCGACCGCCCGGGCGATGTAGCGGCGGGCGCCCCGGGCACCGTGGTCCGGGCCGTTGAGGCCGTGCATGTCCATGCCGAACTTGGTGGCGACCACCACGTCGTCGCGGCGTCCCTTGAGCGCCTGACCGAGCAGTTCCTCCGAGCCGCCCTGCGGCTCCCCGTAGATGTCGGCGGTGTCGAAGAAGTTGATCCCGGCGTCGAGCGCGGCGTCGACCACCGCCCGGGTGCCGTCGAGGTCGAGCTTGCGGCCGAAGTTGTTGCAGCCGATGCCGACCACGGACACCACGAGCCCGGAGTCGCCCAACCGGCGGTAGGTCATCTCAGTCACGAGATCCACCCTATGCCGCCCGTGACCGGGCCACCGCCAGAGCCGGTGCCGGGACACCGGAGCGGATGCCGGGCCCACCGCCGGAACCACCGCCGCAGCGGACAGCCGGCCACCACCAGCGCCACCGCCGCTGCCGGTGCCGGGCCACCGGCAGCGGACGCAGACGGCAGACGGCAGACGGCAGACGGCAGACACCGTGCCGGACACCGGCCGCGAGCCGGTACCCGGTGAGTCATTCCCGACATCAAGTTGGTAGCTCCAGCACCGCCACGTCACCCACCGCCGTGACGTCCCCGCGTCAACGGCTCAGGCGAGCACCTCGGCGGCCAGCAGCCGGGCGTCGGCCAGGGTGCGGGCCAGTTCGTCCCGCGCACGGCCGACCGCGCCGAGCAGCGCCTGTGCCCGGGCGGCGAAATCCGGCGGGGCCCCGGGGAGCCGCCCGGCGGAAGCGATCATGCCCTTCTCGTTGACCAGCCACCGGCCGGCCCGGCCGTGCAGCGCCTGGACCAGCACCCCGACCGCCCGGAACAGGCAGCCCGCCACGTACCCGGCGTCACCGGCCGCGGCACCCTTCGCCGCCCCGTCCAGCAGGAAGCCGGCCTCCCAGCCGCCGGCCACCAGGGCCTCCCCCAACGCGGCCGGATAGTCGAGCGTCTCCGCCCGCAGCGCGGTCAGCTCTCCGGTGGGATCGCCGAGCAGCCGGCCGAGCGCCAGCTCGCCCGCGTACGCGTGGGAGTAGAAGCCGAGCGGGTGGCCGGCCTGCACTCCGACGGTGTAGCGACCGGCCCGGCAGTCCGCCCAGACGGCGTGCACCCGGTCCACGTCACGGTAGATCCAGTCCACCGCCACCCCACCGACCCGCAGCCAGCCGCCGCCGTCCACCCAGGGGCCCCAGCCGCCCGGGGCGGTGAGTTCCGGCGCGTCGTCGGCGACGGTGGCCGCCACCGCCCGCAGCCCGGCGACGTCGAGCCGGCCCCGGTAGTAGAGGCCCAGGTCCCAGTCCGAGTCGGGCCGGTGCTCGCCCCGGGCCCGGCTGCCGCCGAGCGCCACGCCGACCACCCCGTCCACCGCGCGGAGCCGGTCGACCAGCTCGTCGGTGATCACCCGACGTCCCAGACCGGCTCCGGGGTCTCCACCACCTCGCCGTCGCCCCGGAACAGCACGAACCGGTCGAAGGAGCGGGTGAACCAGCGGTCGTGGGTCACCGCGATCACGGTGCCGTCGAACGCGTTCAGGCCCGTTTCGAGGGCCTCGGCGGAGGCCAGGTCGAGGTTGTCGGTGGGCTCGTCGAGCAGCAGCAGGGTCGCGCCGGACAGCTCCAGCAGCAGCACCAGGAAGCGGGCCTGCTGGCCACCGGAGAGCGTGCCGAACCGCTGGTCGCCCTGCCCGGCCAGCTCGTAGCGGGACAGCGCCGCCATCGCCGCGTGCCGGTCCATCCCGGCCCGGTGCTCGTCGCCCCGCCACAGGATGTCGACCAGCGTCTTCGCCATCAGCTCGGGCCGGTCGTGGGTCTGCGAGAAGTGGCCGGGCCGGACCCGCGCGCCGAGGCGGATCGTCCCGTCGTGCGCCACCGGCGCGAGCGCCGCCGCGTCCACCGGCGTGTTCGCCGGGTCGGGGTCGGTGCCGCCGCGGGCGAGCAGCCGCAGGAAGTGCGACTTGCCGGTGCCGTTCGCGCCGAGCACGGCGACCCGGTCGCCATACCAGAGTTCCAGGTCGAACGGGTAGGTCAGGCCGTCGAGTTCGAGCTGCTCGGCGACAACCGCGCGCTTGCCGGTCCGCCCGCCGGTCAGCCGCATCCGGATGTCCTGGTCCTTCGGGGGTACGGGCGGCGGTCCGGCCTCCTCGAACTTGCGCAACCGGGTCTGCGCCGACTGGTACCGCGAAGCCATGTCGGAGTTGTACGCGGCCTTCTGCTTGTACATCAGCATCAGCTCGCGCAGCTTCTGGTGCTCCTCGTCCCAGCGTTTGCGCAGCTCGTCGAGGCGGGCGTGGCGGGCCACCCGGGCGTCGTACCAGCTGGCGAAGCCGCTCGGGTGCACCCAGGCGCTGCCGCCCTCCACGGCGACCACCCGGTCGGCGGTCTGGGCCAGCAGCTCCCGGTCGTGCGAGACGTAGAGGACGGACTTGCCGGACTCCCGCAGCCGGCCCTCCAGCCAGCGCTTGCCCGGCACGTCGAGGAAGTTGTCCGGCTCGTCGAGCAGGAGCACCTCGTCGGGGCCGCGCAGCAGCAACTCCAGCGCGAAGCGCTTCTGCTGGCCGCCGGAGAGGGTCCGCACCGGGCGGTCCCGGGCGGCGTCCCAGGGCAGGTCGAGGACGATGGTGCTGACGGTGTCGAAGAGCACCTCGGCGTCGTACCCGCCGGCCTCGCCCCAGGCGGCCAGCGCGTCCGCGTACGCCAGCTGGGCCTTGCCGGCGGCGGTGCTGTACTTGCCGCGCACCTCGGCCGTCCGCATGGCCGCCTCGGTCTCGGCGAGCCGCCGGCCGGCGTCGCGCAGCGCCGGCGGGGCGAGCCCGAGGGCCAGGTCGGCGAGCGTGGAGTCGTCCCCGATCATGCCGATGAACTGGCGCATCACGCCGAGGCCGCCGGAGCGGGCGATCGCGCCGGTACGCACCGGCAGGTCACCGGCGACCATCCGGAGCAGCGTGGTCTTGCCGGCGCCGTTCGGGCCGACCAGGGCCACCTTGGCACCCTCACCGACCCGGAACGACACCTCGGCGAAGAGTTCCCGGCCGTCCGGCAGAATGTGCCGGACCCCGGCCACGTCCACGTATCCCACCCGGGCATCCTGCCCGAGGCGGCCGGGCGGGCGACACTCGATTACCGGGTGACCCGCAGCACCCGGAAGCCCTTCTGGCTGGCGTGCCGCTGCACCTGCCAGCCCTGCTCGACCAGCCAGCGGTGCAGCGAGTCGCCGCCGAGGTGGCGGGCCACGACCAGCCAGGCCACCCCGTCCGGGGTGAGCCGGGGCAGCCAGCGCAGCAGCAGGTCGTGCAGTTCCTGCTTGCCGATGTGGATCGGCGGGTTGGACCAGATCTGGGCGAAGCTGACGTCGGCCGGCACGTCGTCCGGCGCGGCGACCCGCACCCGGGCGGCCGCGCCGACCCGGGCGGCGTTGGCGGTGGCCAGGTCGCGGGCCCGCTCGTTGACGTCGACCGCCCAGACGGTGGCGGCCGGCGCGGTGCTGGCCAGCACGCAGGTGATCGGGCCGAAGCCGCAGCCGATGTCGAGCAGCGCGCCGGTGACGTCGTCCGCCGGCAGGTCGGCCTTGCGCAGCAGCACGGCGGTGCCGGGGTCGAGCCGGTTGGCGGAGAAGACCCCGCTGGCCGAGGCGAGGGTGTAGTCGCGCCCGGCGACGGAGAACTCGACCTCGCGCGGCTGGGCGGCGCTCGTGGGTTCAGCGGTGAAGTAGTGGTCGCCGGTCACGCCCGGCATTGTCGCACCGCCCCGGTCGGGCGGCGGCGAGGGTACGCCGGGGGCGGGGGCACGCCACTCCGCCGGAATTTCCCGATAATACCCTCTAAAGGGACAATCGGCCCCTAGTGTAGCTGACATGGTGTATCGGTACGAGTCCGATGAGGACGCCTTCCTCCCGAAGCCCGGGTCGGACCCGTCCGTGTCCGGCCCCGCCGTGGCTCCGCCGGCGGGCCCCTCCCCGTCCCGCTTCCCCACCCCGTCCCTGCCGCCGCCGGCCCGGTCCACCCGGCCGGCGATCGACGTCGCGCCGGAACCGGCCGAGCCGCCGGTCACCACAGCGGCACCCGCGCCCGCCCCGGCCCGCCCGCTGGCCGACCCGGCGGTCCCGCGCCCCACCGTTCCGGTGCCGCAGCCGAGCACCTCCCCGCTGCCGCGGGCCGCGCAGGCCGCCCCGACGTTCCGGACCACCGAACCGCTGGACCTGTCCCGTACCCGCCAGGCCGACCGGCGCCGTGGCGGCCGGACCTGGCAGGCCCTGATCGGCGGGACGGCCGTGCTGGTCCTGCTCGCGCTCGCCGGGCTGGCCGTCGCGGCCCTGCTCAAGGACCGTGACCGCACCGGCACGCCGCAGGCCGCCACGACCAGCAGCCAGCCCGTGGTGGAGCAGTCCGCCCCGCCCGCCGGCTCCGAGCTGGACTCCCGGGACACCGACCAGTTGGCGCTCACCGCCAAGGAGGTCTTCCCCGGCAAGCAGCTCGTGGTCACCGACGGCCGGCCCGCCTACGAGGTGCTGAAGGCCAGCTCCAGCGCGAGCTGCCCGGTCGCGGCCACCGGCGAGATCGCCGACCTGCTGGTCCGGCTGGGCTGCAACCAGGTGGTCCGGGCGACCCTACGGGCGCCGGACGGGGACCACCTGCTCACCGCCGGACTGTTCAACCTGACCGACGTCGCGAGCGCCCAGCGTGCCCGGGACCGGATCCGGCAGCTGCTCGACGAACGGCAGGGCCGGTTCCGGGGCATGGCCGCCGGCGACGACACCGATTCGGTGGAGCGGGCCGCCGCCCGGGTGGGCTGGCAGGTACGCGGTCACTACATCGCGTACTGCCTGGTCACCCGGACCGACGGGGAACGGATCAGCGCCACCGACGCCAAGGCCCGCGAGATCCTGTACGACATGATCGAGCTCTACCTCAACCGCGGGGTGCTGGAGCGCCGGGCCAACGGCGGGGTGGCCACCCAACCCACCGCGCCTGCCACCGACGGCGTCACCAACCAGGACGAGCCCACCAACTGAGCCGGCGGACGGCCTTTCCGTCGACGGCCCGTCGCCCCCGCCCGGGGTGGCGGGCCGTCGGCGTGGCCGGCGACGCCGGTCAGCCCTCGGCGACGGGCACCCGCAGCCGGCGGGTGAGGTCGGCGCGGCGCGCGTACTCCGCCGGGTCGGCCGGGTAGCCCACCTCGACCAGGGCCAGCCCGTGCGCCGGGGCCACGGTCACCTCGCTGGAGCGCTCCCGCCGGGTCAGCAGGCCGGCCGGCCACTCCACCGGCCGGCGACCGTCCCCGGCGACCAGCATCGCGCCGACCAGGCTGCGCACCATGTTCTGGCAGAACGCGTCGGCCTGCACGGTGGCGACCAGGATCCCGTCCGGGTCGCGCCGCCAGTCCAGCCGGGTCACCTCGCGCAGCGTGGTCGCGTTCTCCTTCCGCCGGCAGTACGCGGCGAAGTCGTGCTCCCCCACCAGGCCGGCGGCGGCGGCGTTCAACGCGGCCAGGTCCAGCGGCTTCGGCCAGGCCAGGGTGTCGGTACGGCGCAGCGGCTCGGCGCCCCAGGGGGCGTCGGTGACCCGGTACTCGTAGCGGCGGAAGGTGGCCGAGAAGCGGGCGTCGAAGTCGGCCGGCACCTCGGTCATCGCGCGTACCCGCACGTCGGGCGGGAGCAGCCGGGCCAGCCGGCGCAGCAGCCGCCCCTCGTGCTGCCGCCACACCTCGGTCGGCAGGTCCAGGTGGCAGACCTGCCCGGTGGCGTGCACCCCGGCGTCGGTACGGCCGGCCACGGTCAGCCCGGTCACCGTGCCCGCGCCGAGGACCAGGTCCAGCAGCTCGGTCAGCACCCCGGCGACGGTACGGCGGGTGGGCTGGGCGGCCCAGCCCGAGAAGTCGGTGCCGTCGTACGAGACGTCCAGCCGCAGCCGGATCCGCTCGTCCACCTCGTACCTCCCGTTACGGGTCGGGCCCGGCACCCCCTCGCGGGGATGCCGGGCCCGATCGAGCCTGCGGTCAGGCCTTGTCGTTCTCGGTGGCCTCGTCGCTGTCCTCGCGGGCGGCGGCGGTGTCACCGGAGGCGGAGACCGGAGCCTCGGCGTCCTGGTCGGCGACCTCGCTGGAGCGCGGGGTCTCCTCGGCCGGGGCCAGGGCCTCGACCTTGTCCTGCTGGGCGGCCTTGCGGGCGGCGGTCTTCTTGTTCGCCTTCGGCTCGGCGACCTGAAGCTCCTCGACCAGCTCGATGATCGCCATCGGAGCGGCGTCACCCTTGCGCGGACCGGTCTTCACGATCCGGGTGTAGCCACCGTTGCGGTTGGCGTACCGGGGCGCGATCTGGTCGAACAGGGCGTAGACCACGTCCTTGTCCTTGACGACGCCCAGCACCCGCCGACGCGCGGCGAGGTCGCCCCGCTTGGCCTTGGTGATGAGCTGCTCGGCCAGCGGACGCAGCCGCCGGGCCTTCGTCTCGGTGGTCTGGATCTTGCCGTGCTGGAACAGCGCGGTGGCCAGGTTGGCCAGCATCAGCCGCTCGTGCGCGGGGCTGCCGCCGAGGCGGGGGCCCTTGGTGGGCGTGGGCATTGTTGGTGCTCCTCAGAAGTGGCGGCAGCCGGACTTAGAGCTGCTCGGTCTCGCGGTAGTCGTCGGTGTCGTAGTCGGCCTCGCCGAAGGCGTCCACGACGTGCGCCGGGTCGAAGTTCGGAGCCGAGTCCTTCAGCCCCAGGCCCATCCCGGCGAGCTTCATCTTGACCTCGTCGATCGACTTCTGACCGAAGTTGCGGATGTCGAGGAGGTCCGCCTCGGTACGCCCGATCAGCTCACCAACGGAGTTGATGCCCTCGCGCTTGAGGCAGTTGTAGGAGCGGACGGTGAGGTCCAGCTCCTCGATCGGCAGAGCCAGGTCGGCGGCGAGCTGGGCGTCCTGCGGGGACGGCCCGATGTCGATGCCCTCGGCGGTCTCGTCCAGCTCCCGGGCCAGCCCGAAGAGCTCCACCAGGGTGGAACCGGCGGAGGCCAGCGCGGTGCGCGGGCCCATCGACGGCTTGGTCTCGACGTCGATGATCAGCCGGTCGAAGTCGGTCCGCTGCTCCACGCGGGTCGCCTCGACGCGGTACGTCACCTTGAGCACCGGCGAGTAGATCGAGTCGACCGGGATCCGGCCGATCTCGGCACCCGCCTGCTTGTTCTGCGCCGCGGTCACGTAGCCGCGACCCCGCTCGACGGTCAGCTCCATGTCGAGCCGGCCCTTGCCGTTGAGGGTGGCGAGCTTCAGGTCCGGGTTGTGCACCGAGACACCGGCCGGGGGCTGGATGTCCCCGGCGGTCACGTCGCCCGGGCCCTGCTTGCGCAGGTACATGCTGACCGGCTCGTCGTGCTCGGAGCTGACGCAGAGCTCCTTGATGTTCATGACGAGCTCGACCACGTCCTCCTTGACACCGGGGATGGTGGTGAACTCGTGCAGGACACCGTCGATCTTGATCGAGGTGACCGCCGCACCCGGGATGGACGACAGCAGCGTACGCCGCAGCGAGTTGCCCAGGGTGTAGCCGAAGCCCGGCTCCAGCGGCTCGATGGTGAACCGGGACCGGGTCTCGTTGATCGACTCTTCGGAGAGAGACGGTCGCTGGCTGATGAGCATCTTTTCTCTTCTCTTCCGGGGCGCCCGCTATTTGACGCCCACGACACAACTGTTCCGGTGGCCCGCCCCGGAGGACGGGCCACCGCAAGGAGCCCTTACTTGGAGTAGAGCTCGACGATCAACTGCTCCTGGACCTGGGTGTCGATCACCTGGCGGGCCGGGAGCGAGTGCACGAGGACCTTCATCTGGCTGGGGATGGCCTCGAGCCACGCCGGAACGGTCTTGGAGCCGGCCTCGGCCTGCGCGACGATGAACGGGGTGAGCTCCTTGCTCTTGCCCCGGACCTCGATGATGTCGTGCTCCTTGACGCGGTACGACGGGATGTCGACCTTCTTGCCGTTCACCGTGAAGTGACCGTGCTTGACCAGCTGACGGGCCATGTCCCGGGACTTGGCGTAGCCGGCCCGGTAGACCACGTTGTCGAGCCGCGACTCGAGGATCTGAAGGAGGACCTCACCGGTCTTGGCCTTCTTGCCCACGGCCTCTTCGTAGTAGCCGCGGAACTGCTTCTCCAGCACGCCGTAGACACGACGGGCCTTCTGCTTCTCACGGAGCTGGAGCAGGTACTCCGTCTCCTTGGTGCGGCCGCGGCCGTGCTGCCCGGGCGGGAACGGCCGGGACTCGAACGGGCACTTCGGACCATCGCACTTGCTGCCCTTGAGGAACAGCTTCATCTTCTCCCGCCGGCAACGGCGGCAGTCAGCACCGGTGTAACGAGCCATCTCTCTCTAACCTCTCAGACCCGGCGACGCTTCGGCGGACGGCACCCGTTGTGCGGCTGCGGCGTGACGTCGGAGATCTGCCCGACCTCGAGGCCGGCGGCCTGCAGCGAACGGATGGCGGTCTCCCGGCCGGAGCCGGGGCCCTTGACGAACACGTCGACCTTGCGCATGCCGTGCTCCATCGCCCGACGCGCGGCGGCCTCGGCGGCGAGCTGCGCGGCGAACGGGGTCGACTTGCGGGAGCCCTTGAAGCCCACCTGGCCGGACGAGGCCCAGGAGATGACCGCACCGGTCGGGTCCGTGATGGACACGATGGTGTTGTTGAAGGTGCTCTTGATGTGCGCCTGCCCGTGGGCGACGTTCTTGCGTTCCTTGCGCCGGACCTTCTTGACAGCGGCTCCGGCACGAGCCTTCGGTGGCATAAGTCTGTGCGCTCCTAGTTACTTCTTGCCGGGCTTCTTCTTGCCGGCCACGGTCCGCTTCGGGCCCTTCCGGGTACGCGCGTTGGTCTTGGTGCGCTGACCACGCACGGGCAGACCACGGCGGTGCCGGATACCGGCGTAGCAGCCGATCTCGACCTTGCGGCGGATGTCAGCGGCGACCTCGCGGCGCAGGTCACCCTCAACCTTGTAGTTGCCCTCGATGTGGTTGCGGAGCTGGACCAGCTCCTCATCCGTGAGGTCCCGAGCGCGCTTGTCCGGCGAGATGCCGGTGGCGGCGAGCGTCTCCAGGGCGCGGGTACGGCCGACCCCGAAGATGTAGGTGAGCGCGATCTCCATCCGCTTGTCGCGGGGGAGATCAACGCCGGCTAGACGTGCCATGTGCGGGCGAACTCCTCGTGATGTTGTGGCGGAGGTGTGGACCCGTCCCACCCCGCTACCGACCGTCCCGTCCTTCCGACGCGTTGCGCGCCGGCGACGTGGGGCGGTCGTGCCCGAGCGGGCCCCGGCCTCCGACCGGGGGTCAACCACGAGGGAGTACGCGCTGCGTACCGCTCGCGGCTGGGACGAGCTGGTGATGTGTTGTCGGGATCTGCGGCCCGGACCGATCCGACCGGCCGTCACGACCGGTGGGACTGGTTCAGCCCTGGCGCTGCTTGTGGCGCGGGTCGGAGCAGATGACCATGACCCGGCCGTGCCGGCGGATAACCCGGCACTTGTTGCAGATCCTCTTGACGCTCGGCTTGACCTTCACGGTTGCCTTACTTCCCATCTGGCCCGGGGACGCGGTTGAGCGCGACTCCGGACGTCGAAGACGGACACGGGGACGTCCCGGCCGCCGTCAGGCTTACTTGTAGCGGTAGACGATGCGCCCGCGGGTCAGGTCGTACGGCGAGAGTTCGACGACGACCCGGTCCTCCGGCAGGATGCGGATGTAGTGCTGCCGCATCTTGCCGCTGATGTGAGCCAGCACCTTGTGACCGTTCGCGAGCTCCACCCGGAACATGGCGTTCGGCAGGGGCTCGATGACCCGACCCTCGATCTCGATGGCTCCGTCTTTTTTCGGCATGTCCTCCGCTGTCCTGACGTCGGTTGCTCCGGACGGCCCACAACGTCTTACACGGGTCAGCCGATCATGATCAGCAACCCGCGCCAGCCGCGGCTCCGACTCCCACCGAAGCGCGGGTGGGCATGCCGGAGTGGACGCTGTGCGCCGATCTGAAAGTGTACGCCCGTCGACGGCCCGCCGCCAAACCGGCCACCCGTGGCGTCACCCGGCCGGAGGAAACGACCCCCGCCGGCCCGCCCACTGTGACCACGGCCACAGCTTCCGCAGCTCAGTGGCCACGTCGCCGCCGCCGGTCCCGCCGGTCCCGGCGGTGCGTCCGGTCGATCAGCCCGACCGACTGCATCAGCAGCAGCGCGCCCCACGGCCCGAGCACCCAGGCCGGCCAGAAGCCGGCGACGCTCCGGGAGCCGATGGAGATCAGCAGCCAGATCGGCACCAGCAGCCCGGCCACCCGCAGCCACGGCATCCACAGCTCGCGCAGCCCGGACGAGCCGTCCGCGACGACCGGCGGCACCGCGCCCGCCGGCGCCGGCGGCGGCACGGCCACCGGAGGCGGCGCCGGCGCCACGGCCGACCGCTGCGCGGGCCTGGGTCCCGGCAGGTCCGTGAGCACCTCGTCCAGGTCGGCGTAGGTCTTGGCGCCGTACGCCCGGGCCAACCGCTCGTCGTACTCGTGCAGGTCGAGCCGGCCCTCGTTCAGCGCCACCCGGAGCCGTTCCGCCGTGGCCTCCCGGTCGGCGTCGGCCGCCCGCATCCCGCGCTCCCCGTCCATGAGGGCAAGGATGCCACCGCTGTGCCACCCGGGGCCAGGATGCGCCCCTCCGGGCCACGATGTCCGGCCGCGCCCGTCCTGAGTCCTCCGGACCCGCAGACGCCGTACGTCCCCGCTGGGCGGGTCGGCAGAACCGCCCGTCAGCGGGCCGGGGAGTCCGCCGGCTGCCGCGCGGTGACCAGGTCCCCGAGGCGGGCCCGACCGCCGTCCTCGGCCGTCAGCACCCACACCCCGTCCTCCAGCAGCGCCATCGAGTGCTCGACGTGCACCGCCATCGACCGGTCCCGGGTCACCACCGTCCAGCCGTCGGAGAGTTCCACCGTACGGGGCGAACCCATGGTGATCATCGGCTCGATGGCGAGCGCCATGCCCGGCACCAGTCGGGGGCCCTTGCCCGGACGCCCGTGGTTGAGCACGTGCGGGTCCTGGTGCATCTCGGTGCCGATGCCGTGCCCGCCGTACCCGTCGACGATGCCGTAGCGGCCGCCCCTGCGGACCGCGGTCTCCACCGCGTACGAGATGTCGGTGAGCCGGCCCTTGCCGCCGGCCGCGCCCCGGGCGGCGGCCGCGATCCCGGCCCACATCGCGTCCTCGGCCACCGCGGCCATCTTCAGCAGGGCCGGGTCGACCTCGCCGACGCCGACGGTGATCGCGGCGTCGCCGTGCCAGCCGTTCAGCACCGCACCGCAGTCGATCGAGATCAGGTCACCCTCGCGCAGCACCTGCTGTGCCGACGGGATCGCGTGCACCACCTGCTCGTTGACCGAGGAGCAGATCGACGCCGGGAAGCCGTGGTAGCCCTTGAAGGACGGGACCGCGCCGGCCTCGCGGATGGTGGACTCGGCGATCGCGTCCAGGTCGGCGGTGCTCACCCCGGGGGCGACCGCCTCCCGCATCCGTCGCAGCGCACGGGCGACCACCAGACCGGCGGCCCGCATCAGCTCGATCTGCTCGGGGGTCTTCAGCTGGATGTCCAGCTGGGGACGGCGCATGGAGGCGTTCCCTTTCGTCGCGCGGAACAGCGGGGTACGTCGCACGTACCCCGCTGTTCGCACTCTATCCGCCGGATCGCCGGCGGTCCGTCAGCCGCCGTACGAGCGGAGGGCGTCGATGGCGCGGACGGTGACGTCCTCCACCGGCCCGGTCGCGTCGATGCCGACGAGCTTGCCCTGGGCGCCGTAGTAGTCGACCAGCGGCGCGGTCTTCTCGGCGTACTCCCGCAGCCGGGCCGCGATGGTCTCCGGCTTGTCGTCGTCGCGCTGGAACAGCTCGGCGCCGCACCGGTCGCAGATGCCCTCGCGGGTGGTCGCGTCGAACTCGACGTGCCAGATCTTCCCGCAGCCCCGGCAGGTACGCCGCCCGGAGAGCCGCCGGATCACCTCGTCGTCGTCGACGACCAGCTCCAGCACCAGGTCCAGGGCGGTGCCCAGGTCGGCGAGGAGCTTGTCCAGCTCGGCGGCCTGCGGGGTGGTACGCGGGAACCCGTCGAGGAGGAAGCCCTCGCCGGCGTCCGGCTCGGCGAGCCGGTCCCGCACCATGTTGATGGTGACGTCGTCCGGGACCAACTTGCCGGCGTCCATGTACCGCTTGGCCTCGACACCCAGCGGCGTGCCCTGGGTGACGTTGGCCCGGAAGATGTCACCGGTCGAGATCTTCGGCACCGAGAGGTGGGCGGCGATGAACTCCGCCTGTGTGCCCTTGCCCGCGCCCGGCGGGCCAACCAGAACGAGTCGCATCTACCGCAGGAACCCTTCGTAGTTCCGCTGCATGAGTTGGCTCTCGATCTGCTTCACGGTCTCCAGACCGACGCCGACCATGATGAGCACAGCGGTGCCGCCGAACGGGAAGTTCTGGAACTGCTGATTGTCCAGCCAGATGAAGAAGAAGTTCGGCAGGATCGCGATGATGCCCAGGTAGAGCGCGCCCGGCAGGGTGATCCGGCTGAGGATGAAGTCCAGGTACTCGGCGGTCGGCTTGCCGGGACGGATGCCCGGCACGAAGCCGCCGTACTTCTTCATGTTGTCCGCGACCTCGGTCGGGTTGAACGTGATCGACACGTAGAAGTACGTGAAGAAGATGATCAGCAGGAAGTAGATCGCGATGTGCTCCGGCGCGCTCGCCTTCACGATGTGGTTCTGGATCCAGGCCTGGGTCTTACCCGGGTTGTTCTGGTCGAAGAACTGAAGGATGAGCTGCGGCAGGTAGAGCAGCGACGAGGCGAAGATGACCGGGATGACGCCGGCCTGGTTGACCTTCAGCGGGATGTAGGTCGAGGTGCCGCCGTACATCCGCCGGCCGATCATGCGCTTCGCGTACTGCACCGGGATCCGGCGCTGCGCCTGCTCGATGAAGGTGACCGCGGTGATGACCAGCAGGACCAGGGCGATGACGAGGAAGAACATCCCCCAGCCCTTGGTGGTCTTGATCTTCCAGCCCTCGCTGGGGAGCCGGGCCGCGATCGAGGTGAAGATCAGCACGGACATGCCGTTGCCGACGCCGCGGTCGGTGATCAGCTCGCCGAGCCACATCACCACGCCGGTACCGGCGGTCATCGTCATGACCAGGATCGTCAGCGTCAGCCAGTCCGGGATGCCGGTGCCCTTGGGCACGATCGGGAACTGGTCGCACTGATTGTTGAAGAGCTGCCCGGAGCGGGCCAGGGCCACGAACGCCGAGGACTGGAGGATGCCCAGGCCCAGGGTCAGGTACCGGGTGTACTGGGTGATCTTCGCCTGGCCGGCCTGGCCCTCCTTGCGGAGCTGCTCGAGGCGCGGGATGACCACCGTCAGCAGCTGCAGGATGATCGACGCGGTGATGTACGGCATGATGCCGAGCGCGAAGACCGAGAGCTGGAGGAGCGCACCACCCGAGAACAGGTCCAGCAGGTTCAGCACGCCGGTGCTGCCGCCCTGGAGGGTGTCGAGGCACTTCTGCACGTTGCCGTACGAGACGCCCGGGCTGGGCAGCGTGGCGCCGAGCCGGTAGACCGCAATGATGCCTACTGTGAACAGCAGCTTCTTGCGCAGGTCAGGCGTACGGAACGCACTGAGAAAGGCGGACAGCAACTTCTTCCTCCTGCGCGACGCGGGCCGCCGGTGTGTGATCCCTGGCGGGGCGGGGTGGGTGCCGGGCGAGTGCCCGATATCCATGGCTGGGATGGGACTCTAACAGTCCGACCCCGGTCCGGGCAGATGCGCCCGGCTACATAAACCGAATCCGATGTTACTTGGCGCACACGCGCCAGGTAGACCATGGCGCCCGCCCAGTTGCGGACAACTGAACGGGCGCCACGACGTCCTGCCTTACAGCTCGGTGACCGAGCCACCGGCGGCGGTGATCTTCTCCTTGGCCGACGCGCTGAACGCGTGCGCCGACACCTGGAGGGACACGCCGCCGAGGTCGCCGGTGCCGAGGACCTTGACCGGCTGGCCCTTGCGGACCGCGCCGGCCTCGACCAGCTCCTGCGGGCCGATCTCGCCGCCGTTCGGGAACAGCTCGGCGAGCCGGTCCAGGTTGACCACCTGGAAGACGACCTTGAACTTGTTCTTGAAGCCCTTCATCTTCGGCAGGCGCATGTGGAGGGGCATCTGCCCACCCTCGAACGCCGCCGAGATGTTCTTGCGGGCCTTGGAACCCTTGGTACCGCGACCGGCGGTCTTGCCCTTCGAGCCCTCACCGCGACCCACGCGGGTCTTGTCGGTCTTGGCCCCGGGAGCCGGGCGCAGGTGGTGCACCTTGATCGTCATTACTCGACCTCCTCGACCTTCACGAGGTGGTTGACCGTGAAGATCATGCCGCGGATCTCCGGCCGGTCCTCCTTGACCACCACGTCGTTGATCCGCTTGAGACCGAGGGAACGCAGCGAGTCACGCTGGTTCTTCTTGGTCCCGATCTCGGACCGGACCTGGGTGACCTTCAGGCGTGCCATCAGGACGCCACCCCCGCCCGCGACGCCAGCATGGCGGCCGGCGCGACGTCCTCGACCGGCAGACCACGACGGGCCGCGACCGCCTCGGGGGACTCGAGCCCCTTCAGGGCCGCCACCGTGGCGTGCACGATGTTGATCGGGTTGGACGAGCCGAGGCTCTTGGAGAGCACGTCGTGGATGCCCGCGCACTCCAGCACGGCACGCACCGGGCCACCGGCGATGACACCCGTACCGGCCGAGGCCGGCTTGAGCAGCACCACACCGGCCGCGTCCTCACCCGTCACCGGGTGCGGGATCGAGGCGCCGATACGCGGCACCTTGAAGAAGTGCTTCTTGGCCTCCTCGACACCCTTGGCGATCGCCGCGGGCACCTCCTTGGCCTTTCCGTAGCCCACACCGACGGTGCCGTCGCCGTCGCCCACGATCACCAGGGCGGTGAAGCTGAAGCGACGACCACCCTTCACGACCTTGGCGACGCGGTTGATCGCGACGACCCGCTCGAGGTGCGGGGTCTTCTCGACGGGCGCGTTTCCGCGGCCGCCCTCACGGCGGTTGTCGCGGCGACCACCCTCGTTGCCACCGGACCCGCCGCCACGGCGCTGTTGACCTGGCATCAGCAGCCTTCCTTCTCTCTCGTGACGGGGTTTCTAGAACTCGAGCCCGGCTTCGCGGGCGGCGTCGGCAAGCGCGGCGACCCGCCCCGCGTACCGGTTGCCACCGCGGTCGAAGACGACCTTCGAGACGCCGGCGGCCTTGGCCCGCTCGGCGAGCAGGGCGCCGACCTTGCCGGCCAGGGCGCTCTTGTCGCCCTCGGCGCCGCGCAGCGAGGCGTCCATGGTCGAGGCCGACGCCAGGGTGTGACCCTTGGTGTCGTCCACGATCTGGGCGACCACGTGCCGCAGGGAGCGGGTGACGACCAGGCGGGGACGCTCGGTGGTGCCGCTGACGTTCTTGCGGACCCGGAAGTGCCGGCGCGCACGCCCGACGGCGCGCTTGGCCGCGACGCCGCGGCGGCGCTTGAGCAGCGTGGCGCTCACTTCTTACCTGCCTTTCCAGCCTTGCGGCGGATGACCTCGCCCTGGTACTTGACGCCCTTGCCCTTGTAGGGCTCCGGCGGGCGGATCTTCCGGATGTTGGCGGCGACCTCGCCCACCTGCTGCTTGTCGATGCCGGCCACGTGGAACAGGGTCGGCTTCTCCACCGTGAAGGTGATGCCGTCCGGGGCGGGCACCAGCACCGGGTGCGAGAACCCGAGCGCGAACTCCAGGTCCTTGCCCTTGGCGGTGACGCGGTAACCGGTACCGGCGATCTCGAGGCTCTTGCGGTAGCCCTCGGTCACCCCGACGATCATGTTGGCCACCAGCGTACGGCTCAGGCCGTGCAGCTCCTTGGCCTTGCGCTCGTCGTTCGGCCGGTTGACGTGCAGCTGGCCGTCCTCGGCCCGCTCCGCCGTGATCGGCTCGGCGAGGACGTGGGACAGCTCGCCCTTGGGGCCCTTGACCTTGACGGTCTGGCCGTCGATCGTGATGTCGACGCCGGAAGGTACCGGGATCGACTTACGTCCAATACGCGACATTTCTACCTGTCTCCCGTTACCAGACGAAGGCGAGGACTTCCCCGCCAACGCTCCGCTTGCGGGCCTGCCGGTCGGTGAGCAGCCCCTGGGACGTCGAAATGATCGCCACGCCCAGCCCGCCGAGCACCCGCGGGAGCCCGTCCGACTTGGCGTAAACCCGCAGACCGGGCTTGGACACGCGCTTGATGCCGGCCAGGCTCCGCTCCCGGTTCTGGCCGTACTTCAGCTCGACGACCAGTCGCTTGCCGACGGCGCCCTCCTCGGGCTCCTCGACCGACCAGGTGGCGATGTAACCCTCGGCCTTGAGGACCTCGGCGATGTTCGCCTTGATCTTCGAGTAGGGCATCGTCACCCGGTCGTGGTACGCCTGGTTGGCGTTACGCAGACGCGTGAGCATGTCTGCGATCGGGTCGGTCATCGTCATGAAATTCGTCAACCTTTCTCGCCGGGGTTCCCCGGGCCAGGCCCGGGGCCTACGGCGAAGAGACAGTTCAGCTGACGCGCTGAGCGCGCCGGGCTATTACCAGGAAGCCTTGGACACGCCGGGCAGCTCACCGCGGTGGGCCATCTCCCGGATGCACACCCGGCAGAGACCGAACTTGCGGTAGACCGCCTTCGGACGCCCGCACCGCTGGCAGCGGGTGTACGCGCGAACCGAGAACTTCGGCTTCGCGGCCGCCTTGAGGATCAGCGCCTTCTTGGCCATCTCAGTTCTCCTTGAACGGGAAGCCCAGGAGCTTGAGCAGCGCCCGGCCCTCGTCGTCGGTCGTGGCGGTCGTGACCACCGTGATGTCCATGCCCCGCTGGCGATCGATCTTGTCCTGGTCGATCTCGTGGAACACCGACTGCTCGGTCAGACCGAACGTGTAGTTGCCGTGCCCGTCGAGCTTGCGCCCGTCCAGGCCGCGGAAGTCGCGGATACGCGGCAGCGCGATGGAGAGCAGCCGGTCCAGGAACTCCCACATCCGGTCGCCGCGCAGGGTGACCTTCGCGCCGATCGGCATGCCCTCGCGGAGCTTGAACTGCGCGATGGACTTGGTGGCGCGCCGCACCTGCGGCTTCTGGCCGGTGATGGTGGCCAGGTCACGCACCGCGCCGTCGATCAGCTTGGCGTCCCGGGCGGCCTCGCCGACACCCATGTTGACGACGATCTTGACCAGCCGCGGCACCTGCATGGGGTTGCCGTAGCTGTGCTGCTCCTGCAGCTTGGCCACGATCTCGTTGCGGTACCGCTCCTTGAGGCGCGGCATGGTCTTGGTTTCGGTAGCCGTGGTCATCACAGGTCCTTACCGGTGCTACGCGCGATGCGGACCTTCTGGCCGTTGTCGTCGATCCGGTAACCGACGCGGGTCGGCTTGCCGTCGGAGTCCAGGACCATCACGTTCGAGACGTGGATCGGGGCCTCCTGGGTGACGATGCCACCGGTCTTGGCGCCACGCTGAGTGGTGCTGATGCGGGTGTGCTTCTTGACCCGGTTCACGCCTTCGACGAGGACCTTGTCCTGCCGCGGGTAGGACGCGATGACCTTGCCCTTGGCACCCTTGTCCTTGCCGGCGATGACGATGACCGTGTCGCCCTTCTTGACCTTCACGGTCACAACACCTCCGGCGCGAGGGAAATGATCTTCATGAACCGCTTGTCCCGCAGCTCACGACCCACCGGGCCGAAGATACGGGTACCGCGCGGGTCCCCGCCGTCCTTGATGATGACGGCGGCGTTCTCGTCGAAGCGGATGTACGAACCGTCCGGCCGCCGCTTCTCCTTGGCGGTGCGAACGACGACGGCCTTGACGACGTCGCCCTTCTTGACACCGGCACCCGGGATCGCGTCCTTGACGGTGGCCACGATGACGTCGCCGATGCTCGCGTAGCGCCGACCGGAGCCACCGAGAACCCGGATGCACAGGATCTCCCGGGCACCCGTGTTGTCGGCGACGCGCAGTCGCGACTCCTGCTGAATCACGTCTATCTCCTATGTCTGCCGGTTCTCCGGCCGCCCGCGAGGGCGGCCGGAGCCTGGCGGAACCTGCGCCCGACCGAATCCGGCCGAGCTCGAGCCTTCGCTACTTGGCCTTCTCGAGGATCTCCACGAGCCGCCAACGCTTGGTGGCGGACAGCGGCCGGGTCTCCATGATCAGGACCCGGTCACCGATGCCGGCAGCGTTCTGCTCGTCGTGGACCTTCAGCTTGCTGGTACGGCGCATGATCTTGCCGTACAGCGCGTGCTTGACCCGGTCCTCGACCTCGACCACGACGGTCTTTTCCATCTTGTCGCTGACCACGAGGCCCTCACGCACCTTGCGGCGGGCCCGCGCGGTGGCGGTGGTGTTCTCGCTCATGATGCAGTCACCTCAGTCGGCGCGGCCGAGAGACCCAGCTCGCGCTCACGCATGATCGTGTAGATCCGGGCGATCTCCCGACGGATGACCTGCAGCCGCCGGTTGTTGTCCAGCTGACCGGTGGCGGCCTGCACGCGGAGGTTGAACAGCTCCGCCTTGGCCTCGCGCAGCTTCGTGACCAGCTCCTCCTCGGAGAGCTCACGCAGCTCGGAAGGCTTGACGCCCGCTGCCATCAGGATTCACCCACTTCGCGCGTAACAATGCGGCACTTCATCGGGAGCTTGTGGATCGCGCGACGCATCGCCTCTCGCGCGATCTGCTCGTTGGGGAAGGACATCTCGAAGAGAACCCGCCCCGGCTTGACGTTCGCGACCCACCACTCGGGCGAGCCCTTACCGGAACCCATCCGGGTTTCCGCCGGCTTCTTGGTGAGGGCCTGGTCCGGGAAGATCGTGATCCAGACCTTGCCACCACGCTTGATGTGGCGGGTCATCGCGATACGCGCCGACTCGATCTGGCGGTTCGTCACGTACGCCGGCTCGAGAGCCTGGATCCCGAACTCGCCGAACACCACCCGGTTACCACCCTTGGACGCGCCGTGGCGGTCCGGGTGGTGCGGCTTGCGGAAGCCCTTCGGGGGCTTGCGCGGCATCAGCATCTGTCAGCCCTCCTGCTGCGTTTCTGCCGGCTGGGTCGCGGCCGCGGCCACGGCTCCGGCGTCGACCGGCTCACCGGCCGGCGTCTCCGCCTGCTGCGCGATGGTGGTCGCGGCAGCGCGGCCGGCCTCGGTGCCACCGGCGGTCGTACCCGACGAGCCCGAGCGGCCACGGCGCGGCCGGTCCGGCCGGTCGCCACGGTCGCGGCGCGGGCCGCGCGACGGGGCGGCCTCGGCCGGCGCCTCGCGGCCCGGGACGGCGTCGCCCTTGTAGATCCAGACCTTCACGCCGATCCGGCCGAAGGTGGTACGGGCCTCGAAGAAGCCGTACTCGATGTTGGCCCGCAGCGTGTGCAGCGGAACCCGACCCTCGCGGTAGAACTCGGTCCGGCTCATCTCGGCGCCGCCCAGACGACCCGAGACCTGCACCCGGATGCCCTTGCAGACCGGGTTCTTCATCGCGGACTGCATCGCCTTGCGCATCGCCCGACGGAAGCTGACCCGGCTGGAGAGCTGCTCGGCGACGCCCTGGGCGACCAGCTGCGCGTCCGACTCGGGGCTCTTCACCTCGATGATGTTCAGCTGGACCTGCTTGCCGGTGAGCTTCTCCAGCTCGCCGCGGATCCGGTCGGCCTCCGCACCCTTGCGGCCGATGACGATGCCCGGCCGGGCGGTGTGGATGTCCACGCGGACCCGGTCGCGGGTGCGCTCGATGTCGACCTTGGAGATGCCGGCACGCTCGAGGCCCTTGGACATCATCCGGCGGATCTTGACGTCCTCGCCGATGTAGTCCTTGTAGAGCTTGTCCGCGAACCAGCGGGACTTCCAGTCGGTCGAGATGCCGAGCCGGAACCCAGTGGGGTGAACCTTCTGACCCATTACTCGGCACCCTCCGTCGTGCTCTGCGACTCAGCGGGCTCGGCCTGCTTGGCCGGAGCCGCCTTCTTCGCCGACTTCTTCGCCGCGGCCGGCGCCACCGCCTCGACCGCCACGGTGATGTGGCAGGTCCGCTTGCGGATCCGGTACGCGCGACCCTGCGCCCGCGGCCGGAACCGCTTCATGGTCGGGCCCTCGTCGACGAACGCCTCGCTGACGAGCAGCGCGTCGGGGTCCAGCCGCTCGTTGTTCTCCGCGTTGGCGATCGCGCTCGCGAGCACCTTGTACACCTGCTCGCTCGCAGCCTGCGGCGCGAACTGCAGCACCGTGAGCGCCTCCTTCGCGGGCAGGCCGCGGACGAGGTTGACCACCCGGCGCGCCTTCATCGGCGAGATGCGCACGTGCCGCGCAACCGCCCGCGCGCCCGGAAGCACCGGAGCGTCGCCCTTTCCTGGCATCGCTGTAACCCCTTGTTCCTCTATCCGTATGCCCGCGGCGTCAGCGCCGGCGGCTCTTCCGGTCGTCCTTCTCGTGACCCTTGAACGTGCGGGTCAGCGCGAACTCGCCGAGCTTGTGCCCGACCATGGCCTCGGTCACGAAGACCGGGACGTGCTTGCGTCCGTCGTGCACGGCGATCGTGTGACCCAGCATCTCCGGGATGATCGTCGAGCGCCGCGACCAGGTCTTGATGACGTTCTTCGAGCCCTTGTCGTTCTGCGTCTCCACCTTCTTGAGCAGGTGGTCGTCGACGAACGGGCCCTTCTTCAGGCTGCGAGGCATGTCTTATCTCCCTCAGCCGCGCTTACGCGTGGCGTAGCGGCGGCGGACGATCAGCCGGTCGCTCGGCTGGCCCTTACGACGGGTGCGGCCCTCGGGCTTACCCTGCGGGTTGACCGGGTGGCGACCACCGGAGGTCTTACCCTCACCACCACCGTGCGGGTGGTCGACCGGGTTCATGGCGACACCACGGACGGTCGGGCGCTTGCCCTTCCACCGCATCCGGCCGGCCTTGCCCCAGTTGATGTTCGACTGGTCGGCGTTGCCGATCTCGCCGATGCTGGCGCGGCAGCGCACGTCCACCCGCCGGATCTCACCGGACGGCATGCGCAGGGTCGCGTACGCGCCCTCACGGCCGAGCAGCTGGATGCCGACGCCGGCCGAACGGGCCAGCTTGGCGCCGCCGCCCGGACGCAGCTCCACGTTGTGGATGGTGGTACCGACCGGGATGTTGCGCAGCGGCAGGTTGTTACCCGGCTTGATGTCGGCGCCCGGGCCGGACTCGACGCGGTCGCCCTGCTTCAGGTCCTTCGGCGCGATGATGTAGCGCTTCTCGCCGTCGGCGTAGTGCAGCAGTGCGATGCGCGCGGTGCGGTTCGGGTCGTACTCGATGTGGGCGACCTTCGCCGGCACGCCGTCCTTGTCGACCCGCTTGAAGTCGATCAGACGGTACTGGCGCTTGTGACCGCCACCGTGGTGCCGCGTGGTGATCCGGCCGTGGGCGTTGCGTCCGCCCTTCTTCGGCAGCGGAGCAAGCAGCGACTTCTCGGGCGTGGACCGAGTGATCTCGGCGAAGTCGGCGACGCTGGAGCCACGCCGGCCCGGCGTCGTCGGCTTGTACTTACGGATAGCCATTGTCTACACCCCTCAGCTGACCGGGCCGCCGAAGGCCTCGATACGGTCACCGTCAGCCAGCTTCACGATCGCCCGCTTGGTGGCCTTGCGCTGACCGAAGCCGGTCTTGGTGCGCTTGCGCTTGCCCTCGCGGTTGAGCGTGTTGACCGACAGGACGCGGACGTTGAAGATCTGCTGGATAGCGATCTTGATCTCGGTCTTGTTGGCGTCCGGGTGCACCAGGAAGGTGTACCAGTTGCGGTTCAGCTCGCTGTAGCTCTTCTCCGAGACGACCGGCGCGACGATGATGTCGCGCGGATCGGCGATCGTGCTCACTTGCCACCCTCCTCGGTGGTCTCGGCGGGAACGCCCAGGAACTCGTCCAGGGCCTCCTTGGTGAAGACCACGTCGTCGGCCACCAGCACGTCGTACGTGTTGAGCTGGCCGGCCTCGATCAGGTGCACCCGCGGCTCGTTGCGCAGCGACACCCAGTTCAGCTCGTCGACGCTGCTCAGCACGACCAGGACGCGCCGCGCCTCGGTCAGCTTCGTCAGCGTGGCCAGGGCGGCCTTGGTCGACGGCTTCTCGCCCGAGACGAAGGCCTCGACGACGTGCACCTGGCCGGCGCGGGCCCGGTCGGAGAGGGCGCCACGCAGGGCGGCGGCCTTCATCTTCTTCGGGGTCCGCTGGCTGTAGTCGCGCGGCACCGGGCCGTGGACCACGCCACCGCCGGCGAACTGCGGTGCGCGGGTCGAGCCCTGGCGGGCACGACCGGTGCCCTTCTGCTTGTACGGCTTCTTGCCTCCACCGGAGACCTCGCCGCGGGTCTTGGCCTTGTGCGTGCCCTGTCGGGCCGCCGCCAGCTGAGCCACCACGACCTGGTGCATCAGCGCGATGTTGGCCTGCACGTCGAAGATGTCGGCGGGCAGCTCGACCGAGCCGCTCTTGCCGCCCTCGACGTTGCGGACGTCAACGGTGGTCACTTGGCCGCACCGCCCTTCTTCACCTTGGTCTTGGCCGCGGTACGGACCAGGACCAGCGCGCCCTTGGGGCCGGGGATGGCACCACGGACGAGCAGGAGGTTGTTCTCGGTGTCGATCGCCTGGACCGTCAGGTTCTGGACGGTGTAGCGCACGCCACCCATCCGACCCGCCATCCGGGTGCCCTTGAAGACGCGACCCGGGGTCGCGCAGGCGCCGATGGAGCCCGGCGAGCGGTGCTTGCGCTCCACACCGTGGCTGGCGCGCAGACCGTGGAAGCCGTGCCGCTTCATCGGGCCGGCGTAGCCCTTGCCCTTGGTCTTGCCGGTGACGTCGATGGTCACGCCGGCCGGGAACTCCTCGACCGTGACCTCCTGGCCCAGCGAGTAGTCCGCCGCGTTCGCCGTGCGCAGCTCGACGATGTGCCGGCGCGGAGCGACGTCCGCCTTCGCGAAGTGCCCGCTGACCGGCTTCTTGACCTTACGCGGGTCGATCGTGCCGTACGCCAGCTGGACCGCGGAGTAACCGTCCTTCTCGGCGCTACGAACCTGGCTGATGACGCAGGGGCCGGCCTGAACCACGGTCACGGGAACAACCTTGTTGTTGTCCCAGACCTGGGTCATGCCGAGCTTTGCGCCCAGGATCCCCTTGACTTGCCTGTCCATTTGTCCGGTCCCTACAGCTTGATCTCGATGTCGACGCCAGCCGGCAGGTCGAGGCGCATGAGCGAGTCGACCGTCTTCGGGGTCGGGTCGATGATGTCGATCAGACGCTTGTGCGTGCGCATCTCGAAGTGCTCGCGCGAGTCCTTGTACTTGTGCGGCGAGCGGATAACGCAGAAACGGTTGATCTCCGTGGGCAGCGGCACCGGGCCAGCGACCTGCGCCCCGGTACGCGTCACCGTCTCGACGATCTTCCGAGCCGAGGAGTCGACGACCTCGTGGTCATAGGCCTTGAGCCGGATGCGGATCTTCTGTCCCGCCATGGTGGCTTCTGTTCCTTCTCTCGATGCCGCTGTGTTGCGGGCGCCTGTACCGGCTGGCACAGGCCCACTTCCGCCGACCCCCGCGGTCGGGCGTGTCGCGCCCGTGGGCCAGGCTCCGCCCCGGGACTCCGGAGCGATTCGCTGACCACGCGGTGGGTCATGACGCCGGCCGCGATACCGCGACCTGGACGCCGTGCGAGGGTGGTTGACCGCCAGTGGCGATCAACCACCCAACGCGCGACTGTTGGTCTCCCGGAGGTCCAGCTCGCACCGGACGCAGGCGACTAACCGTCGTTACGCAACCTGACCAGTATGCCGTACTGCCGCGCGGCAATGCTAATCGGGGTTACCTAGCTCACTTGTTGATCTTGGTGACGCGACCCGCGCCGACCGTACGACCACCCTCGCGGATCGCGAACTTCAGGTTCTCCTCCATGGCGATGGGCTGGATCAGCTTCACCGACATGGTGGTGTTGTCGCCCGGCATGACCATCTCGGTGCCCTCGGGCAGCGTGACGACGCCGGTGACGTCCGTGGTCCGGAAGTAGAACTGCGGGCGGTAGTTCTGGAAGAACGGGGTGTGGCGGCCACCCTCCTCCTTGGAGAGGATGTAGACCGTCGCCTCGAACTCCGTGTGCGGGGTCGTGGTGCCCGGCTTGACGACCACCATGCCGCGCTCGACGTCCTCGCGCTTGATGCCGCGCAGCAGCAGACCGACGTTCTCACCCGCGCGGGCCTCGTCGAGCAGCTTGCGGAACATCTCGATGCCGGTGCAGGTGGTCTTCATCGACTTCTCGCGGATGCCGACGATCTCCACCTCCTCGTTCGGCTTGAGGATGCCGCGCTCGGCGCGACCGGTGACGACGGTGCCACGACCGGTGATCGTGAAGACGTCCTCGATCGGCATGAGGAACGGCTTCTCGGTCTCGCGCTCCGGCTGCGGGATCGCGGTGTCGACCGCGTTCATCAGGTCCAGCAGCTTGGCGGTCCACTCGGGGTCACCCTCGAGGGCCTTCAGCGCCGAGACGCGCACGACCGGCAGGTCGTCGCCCGGGTACTCCTGCGAGGAGAGCAGCTCACGGACCTCGAGCTCGACGAGCTCCAGGAGCTCCTCGTCGTCGACCATGTCGCTCTTGTTGAGCGCCACGACGATGTACGGCACGCCGACCTGGCGGGCCAGCAGCACGTGCTCGCGGGTCTGCGGCATCGGGCCGTCGGTCGCGGCGACCACCAGGATCGCGCCGTCCATCTGGGCGGCACCGGTGATCATGTTCTTGATGTAGTCCGCGTGACCCGGGCAGTCCACGTGAGCGTAGTGCCGGTTGGCGGTCTGGTACTCGACGTGCGCGATCGAGATCGTGATGCCGCGGGCCTTCTCCTCCGGCGCCTTGTCGATCTCGTCGAACGGGGTGTACGGGTTGAGCTCCGGGAACTCGTCGTGCAGGACCTTGGTGATGGCCGCCGTCAGCGTCGTCTTACCGTGGTCGATGTGACCAATGGTGCCGATGTTGACGTGCGGCTTAGTCCGCTCGAACTTCGCCTTCGCCACTGGTGTCCTCCTGTGGACTTCTTGGTTCGTTCGCCCCGGTACGCCAGGTGCGGCGCTTAGGACTCTGTCGACAGCCTTTCCGGCCTGACGGCCGGAGAGCCTTGGTGGGTTCTGCGGCGATGAAGCCTACAGGCCCGGATTCATACAACCCGACCGAGGTGGCCGCGGGCGGGAGATCCCCTCCCGCGACCGTCCCCGACTCATCGGATCAGCTCAGGGCGAGCGTCACTCACCCGTCGCCTTGGCGATGATCTCCTTGGCCACCGAGGCCGGAACCTCGGCGTAGGAGTCGAACTGCATGCTGTAGCTAGCCCGGCCCTGGGTCTTCGACCGCAGGTCGCCGACGTAGCCGAACATCTCCGACAGCGGCACCAGGGCCCGGACGACGCGAGCGCCACTGCGCTCCTCCATCGCCTGGATGATGCCGCGACGGGAGTTGAGGTCGCCGATGACGTCACCCATGTTCTCCTCAGGAGTGGTGACCTCAACAGCCATCATCGGCTCGAGCAGCGCGGGGTCGGCCTTGCGGGCCGCCTCCTTCATCGCCATCGAGCCGGCGATCTTGAACGCCATTTCGGACGAGTCGACCTCGTGGTACTGGCCGTCCACCAGGGTCAGCTTGACACCCACCAGCGGGAAGCCGGCGAGGATGCCGTACTGCATCGCGTCCTGGGCGCCGGCGTCCACCGACGGGATGAACTCCCGGGGGATACGACCACCGGTGACGGCGTTCGCGAACTCGTAGGTCGGCGCGTCGTTGCCCAGGGGCAGCGGCTCCACGCTGATGATGACGCGGGCGTACTGACCCGAACCACCGGTCTGCTTCTTGTGGGTGTACTCGACCTTCTCCACCGTGCGGCGGATGGTCTCGCGGTACGCCACCTGCGGCTTACCGATGTTCGCCTCGACGTTGAACTCGCGGCGCATCCGGTCGACCAGGATGTCCAGGTGCAGCTCGCCCATGCCGGAGATGACCGTCTGACCGGTCTGGTCGTCGAGCTTGACCCGGAAGGTCGGGTCCTCCTCGGCGAGCCGCTGGATGGCGGTGCTGAGCTTCTCCTGGTCGGCCTTGGTCTTCGGCTCGATGGCCACCTCGATGACCGGCTCCGGGAAGGTCATCGACTCGAGGATGACCGGGTTCGCCGGGTCGCAGAGGGTGTCACCGGTGGTGGTCTGCTTCAGACCCTGCACCGCGATGATGTCGCCGGCCTGGGCCGAGCCGCGCTCTTCCCGCTTGTTGGCGTGCATCTGGTAGATCTTGCCGATGCGCTCCTTGCGGTCCTTGGTGGAGTTGACCACCTGGGTACCGGTCTCGACCACGCCGGAGTAGACCCGGACGTAGGTGAGCTTGCCGAGGTGCTTGTCGGTCTGGATCTTGAAGGCGAGACCCGAGAACGGCTCCGACTTCGACGGCTTCCGCTGCATCGGCGTCTCGCCGTCGGTCGCGGTGCCCTCGATGGCCGGGACGTCCAGCGGCGACGGGAGGTAGTCGATCACGGCGTCGAGCATGGGCTGCACGCCCTTGTTCTTGAACGCCGAGCCGCAGAGCACCGGGTTGGCCTTGCTGGCGATGGTGGCGCGCCGGATGGCGGCCTTGATCTCCTCGACGGAGATCTCCTCGCCCTCCAGGTACTTCTCCATCACCGCGTCGTCGACGTCGGCCAGGGTCTCCATCAGCTTCTCGCGCCACTCGTTCGCGGAGTCGACCAGGTCGGCCGGAATCTCCTCGATCGCGTAGTCCTCACCCTTCTGGGTCTCCCCGCGCCAGGTGAGGGCGCGCATGTTGACCAGGTCGACGACACCGATGTGGTCGCCCTCGAGCCCGATCGGGATCTGGAGCACCAGCGGGGTGGCGTTGAGCCGGTCGATCATCATCTGCACGCAGCGGAAGAAGTCCGCGCCGGTGCGGTCGAGCTTGTTGACGAAGCACATCCGCGGGACGTGGTACTTGTCCGCCTGGCGCCAGACGTTCTCCGTCTGCGGCTCCACGCCGGCGACGCCGTCGTAGACCGCGACCGCACCGTCCAGCACCCGCAGCGACCGCTCGACCTCGACCGTGAAGTCGACGTGACCGGGCGTGTCGATGATCTGGATCGTGTGGCCCTTCCACTCACACTTGGTAGCAGCGGAGGTGATGGTGATACCACGCTCCTGCTCCTGCTCCATCCAGTCCATGACGGCAGCGCCCTCGTGGACCTCACCGATCTTGTACGTGATACCGGTGTAGAACAGGATCCGCTCGGTGGTCGTGGTCTTACCGGCATCGATGTGCGCCATGATGCCGATGTTGCGTACGTTGGCGAGCGCGTCTGCGGCGGCCACTTCAATCCCTACTTATCGTCGTCTCGACACAACTGGTGGCGGTTCCGGCGCCCGGTGGGACGCCGGAACCTCAGGTGTTACCAGCGGTAGTGCGCGAAGGCCTTGTTCGACTCGGCCATCTTGTGCGTGTCCTCGCGCCGCTTGACGGCGGCACCGAGGCCGTTGCTCGCGTCCAGCAGCTCGTTCATCAGCCGCTCGACCATGGTCTTCTCACGGCGGGCCCGGGAGTAGGTCACCAGCCAGCGCAGACCCAGCGTGGTCGCACGGGACGGCCGGACCTCGACCGGAACCTGGTAGGTGGCGCCACCGACACGACGGCTGCGGACCTCGAGGGTCGGCTTCACGTTGTCCATCGCCCGCTTGAGGGTGACGACGGGGTCGGTGCCGGACTTCTCCCGGCAGCCCTCGAGCGCCGCGTACACGATGCTCTCGGCGAGCTGGCGCTTGCCGCGCAGGAGGATCTTGTTCACCAGCTGGGTGACCAGCGGCGAGTTGTACACCGGGTCAGCGACCAGCGGCCGCCGCGGAGCGGGTCCCTTACGCGGCATGTCAGCTCTTCTCCTTCTTCGCGCCGTAACGGCTGCGAGCCTGCTTGCGGTTGCGGACGCCCTGGGTGTCCAGCGAGCCGCGGACGATCTTGTACCGCACGCCGGGGAGGTCCTTCACCCGGCCACCGCGGACGAGCACGATCGAGTGCTCCTGCAGGTTGTGGCCCACACCCGGGATGTACGCGGTCACCTCGATCTGGCTGCTGAGCTTGACACGAGCGACCTTGCGCAGCGCCGAGTTCGGCTTCTTCGGGGTGGTGGTGTACACGCGGGTGCACACGCCGCGGCGCTGGGGGGACCCCTTCAGCGCCGGGGTCTTGGTCTTGGTCGTCTTGGCCTGGCGGCCCTTTCGGACCAGCTGCTGAATGGTGGGCACCGGGTTTCTCCGCTCCCTTCGGCCGCTGCGAGGCGACCGCGCCGTCTGCTCGTCAGCCGCCCGTGATGGACGGCTCTCCTACATTCCAACCAGGGCCACCTGACGGAGACCCCAGCACCCGCGGTCGGGCGTGTCGCCCGGATCACGGTCCCGATGCCGTCGCTCGCGCGCCGTACCGGGTTTCTGTCACCGGCACAGAGCGTTCCCAGCGCCGGATCTTGGGCTTTGGTGGTGTCGTCACGCGATCACCGGATCACCGGCTCCAGCGCACGCACGCATTGCCCGGGCTGGCCCGGGCACAAGGGGAAAGAGTACCTACCACAGCCGCGCAGGTCAAAACGGAGCGGTCCGGGAGAACTGCCGTGCAGCCCACCGACCCACCGTGTCGACCTGCCCGCCCATGACGGGCACCTACGGAGACCAGTGTACCGGCTCGCCCGCCGCCCGACCGCGCGGCCCCGGTTCCGCCCAGGTGCCGGACCGCCGGTCACGGTCGTCCCACCTGCTCACCCGCGTCCCGCGCCGCGCCGGCCGGTCAGGTGATCTGCACCACCAGAGCCACGCCGAGCCCGAGCAGGCTCAGCAGCAGCCCCACTCCCCCGCAACTGAGCCCCGCCACCGCCAGCCCCCGACCGGCGAAGCGCACCGCCGGTGGGGGCGCCGGCCGACGGATCTGACGGCGGGAGAGCAGGCCCGCCACGATCGCGGCGGTCCCGGCGATGCCGCCCAGCACGGCGAAGGCGCCGGCGGCCCAGGCACCGCCGTAGTCGGGGCCGGCGATCCCGAAACAGAAGACCAGCAGCGAGACCAGGATCGAGGCGATCCCGGTGACCAGCGACCCGATGGCGAGCCCCGAGGTCACCGGGGGCACGTCCAGGTGGACCACGCCGAACGGGGTGCCCGGGACCGCGTCGACGCGCTTCGGCGGCCGGACCGCCTCGCGCGGCGGCGGCGGCGGACCCGGCCGGGCACCGACCGCCGGAGGCACCGGACCCCAGCCGCCGCCCGGCGCGCCCTGCGCGGCCGGCCACCCGCCGCCGGGGGCGGTCACCTGTCCCGGGTACGCGCCACCCGGCGCCTGCCCCGCGTACGGCCCGAACCCCGGCGGATTCCCGGCACCGGAGAGCGGGACGGGACCGCCCGACGGCGCAGCCCGGTAGGAATCGGACGGCGGGGCGGATCCGGCCGACGGGCCCCAGGGCGGTCCCGGCTGTGGAGCGGGGCCGGTCGGGTGTGGGCCCGACAGCGGGGCGGAGCCGGCCGGCGGTGGGCCCCAGGGCGGGGCGGTCTGCGGGGCGGACCCGACCGGCGGCGGGCCCCAGGAGAAACCCGGCTGCGGGGCGGCGGTCGGCGGCTCGGCTCCGTGCGGCCCGCTGCCGAACGGAACGGCGAACCCGCGATCGTGGGGTGCGGCCCCGGGCGGCACCGGACCGGACGGTGCCACCGGTGGCGGTGCGTACCCCACGGGGGCCACCTCGGGGGGCAGGCTGGGCCCCTCGTCGAACCCGGTCGGGGGCGCTGCCCACGGACTGGTCGGTGCGGCCCCGGCGGACTCCGGCCGCGCCGACTCGGACCCGGCGGCGTCCGACCGCGCCGACTCGGACCCGGCGGCGTCCGGCCCGGTGCCGGGCCGGTTCGGGTCGCCGCCCGGCGAAGGGGCCGGTTCCGTCACGGGGTCCTCCTGTGTCGACACGTCGCGTCCACCGCGCGGCGGACACCGGCCAGGCTACCGCCGCCGGTCCCGTCGGCGGGGTCGGGCGCGGGGGCGCTCCCCCACCGGGTCAATCGATGTTCGGCGCGAAGTCGTGGCCGAAGGGAGCGTCGGCGAGGCGGAACAACCCGATCACCACCGCCGCGACCACGGCCACCGCGGCCAGCAGCAGGCCGGCCCAGGCCAGCCGCTCCCCCCGGCGCAGCCAGTCGGCGCCGGTCAGGAAACCGCCCGAGGCGTACGCCTCGCGCCGGGCCTGCCGGGCGAGCGTGAGGGCGATGGTGGCCGGCACCACCCCGCCGACGAAGAACCCGGTGAGCGCCCCGATCAGCCCGAGGGCGAAGACCGCCCGCGCCTTCGTGGACCGGACCGGCTCAGGGTCGCGCGGATGGCGCGGCGCCGGCGGGGCTACGGGCACCTGCCCGGGCACGGTCGTCATGCCCCCCATCATGCCCCGCGCCCGCCGTACCCGACCCTGTCCCGGACGCGGCGTCGGCCGGCGGCACGACGAACCGCGTCGCGCGGAGCAGCAGCAGGGCGGCGACCGCCGCGACGGCCGCCTCGGCGCACAGCACCGCCCGGTAGTCCAGCACCCCGATCAGGTACGCCCCGAGGCCGATGGAGACGGTCTGCGGGACGCTGGTGGTGACCTCGAAGCCGGCGTACACCCGGCCCTGGAGGTGGTCGGGTGTGCTGCGCTGGAGCAGGGTGACCAGGGCGATCACCATGACCGTCAGCCCGGCGCCGGAGACGACCCGGCCGGCCAGCACCACGCCGAGCAGCGGGGTGGCGGCGCACGCCGTACCGATGGACCAGGCCAGGAAGGCGCTCGCGCCGACGCGTACCTCGCCGTACCGGCGGACGGCGGCAGCGCTGACCAGGCCGCCGAGCAGCGCGCCGAGCCCTTGCGCGGCCTGGAACACCCCGAGGAACTCCGGGGGCCGGTGCAGACCACGGTCGACGACGGCGTACCCGGTCGATTCGCCGAAACCCAGGACCAGGGCGAGCACCGTGGTGGCCAGGACGACCCGACGGAGCAGCGGATGCCGCGCGAGGTGCCGGAAACCGGCGGCGGCCTCGCCCGCCCAGTGTCGCAGCACCCCGCCGGTCCGCTCGGGACGCGCCGGCACCGGGTCGGGGCCGCGCAGGGTGAGCAGCAGCGCGGCTGCCCCGAGGAAGGTCGCCATGTCGAGTACGGCCACCGCCGCCCCGCCGAGCACGGCGTAGAGTCCGGCCCCCGCGAGCGGGGCGAGCAGCCGCAGGCTCTCCCGCACCGTCCGCAGTAGCGCGTTGGCATCAGCCAACAGGTCAGCGGGGAGCAGGGTGGTGAGCAGGGCCGACTGGGCCGGTTCCACCACCAGGTGGAGACAGCCGTACAGCAGCATCACGGCGTAGATCAACGGCACCTGGTCGGGACCGTGGACCGCCAGCAGCGGCAGCAGGACCACCGCGCCGGCCAGGTTGGCCACCATCAGCAGCCGGCGACGCGGCATCCGGTCGACGAGCAGCCCCGCGAGCGGCGCGAGCAGTGCCGGGGCGGTGAAGAAGAGGAAGGTGAGTCCGGCAGCGCCGTCGCTGCCGGTCAACTCCTTCACCCAGATGCCGCAGGCCAGCCACATCGCGCTGTCACCGAGCAGGGAGAGAGTCTGCCCGGTGAGGTAGCGCCGGGCGCGCGGCTCAGCCAGCAGCCGTCGGGTCGACATCCGACACCTCCGGGGCCTGCACGGGATAGCCGAAGAGGAGCAGCTCGACCGGGAGCGCGCCGGCCGGGCGGGCATCAGGATCCGCGCGGCGGGCACCGGTCCGGGCGTAGAGGTCGTCGATCAACTTCTTGTAGTCGGCGGCGAATCCGGCGAGTTCCTCGGCCGTGAGGTGGAAGACGTGCTGGTCCCCGAAGGCCGCCGCGTACCACTCCTGAGGGTAGGTGGGGGCGTCGTCGACGAAGCGGCGCAGGCGCTGCACGTAGCGGTCGAGCAGCACCCGGTCGAGGGCCTGCGAGGCGCGCGTCCAGTCGGGGTCGTCGGGCCGAGCCGGCGCGTTCCAGCCACGGCGGGTCACCCGCCAGGGCCGGGCGCGGCCACGACCACCACCCGCCTCTTCCACGAAGCCGTACCGCGCCAGTTGCCGCAGGTGGAACGAGCAGGTGGTAGCGCTCTCCCCGATCAGTTCGCCGGCCTGGGTGGCGGTCAGCGGGCCGCCACCCAGAACCTCCAGCAGGGCCAGCCGTACGGGATGGCTGAGTGCCCGCAGTTCCCGGGCGTCGGTGAGGGTGCGGGGCGCGTCCGTCTCCATGCTTTCGAGATTAGTCTCTCGATAGCAATCTTTCGAGAGAAATCTCTTCAGATAGCGACCCGCAGACGCGACGAGGCCCCCGGCGGTCGCCGGGGGCCTCGTCGTTCCCTACTGCTTAGCGGTACGACCCGAAGTCGAAGTCGTCCAGCGGAACCGCCTGGCCGCTGGCCGGCCCGAAGCCGTAGTCGGTCTCCGGGTAGCCGGTCATCGAGTAGACCTTGGCCTTCGCCTCCTCGGTCGGCTCGACCCGGACGTTGCGGTACTTGCTGATGCCCGTACCGGCCGGGATGAGCTTACCGATGATCACGTTCTCCTTGAGACCGATCAGCGAGTCGCTGCGGGCGTGGATCGCCGCGTCCGTCAGCACCCGGGTGGTCTCCTGGAAGGAGGCCGCCGACAGCCAGGAGTCCGTGGCCAGCGAGGCCTTGGTGATACCCATCAGCACCGGGCGACCGGCGGCGGGCTCGCCACCCTCGCCGACGAGCCGGCGGTTCTCCGACTCGAACAGCGCCCGGTCGACCAGCACGCCCGGCAGGAACTCGGTCGAGCCGGAGTCGATGACCGTCACCCGCTTGAGCATCTGGCGGATGATGATCTCGATGTGCTTGTCGTGGATGAGCACACCCTGCGAGCGGTAGACCTCCTGGACCTCCTGGGTCAGGTGGACCTGGACCGCGCGCGGGCCGAGGATGCGCAGCAGCTCGTGCGGGTCGATGGTGCCCTCGGTGAGCTTCTCGCCGACCTCGACGTGGTCGCCGTCGTGCGCCCGCAGCTTGACCCGCTTCGAGATCTTGTCGTACACGATCTCGTCGCTGCCGTCGTCCGGGATCACGATGATCTTCCGCGACCGCTCGCCGTCCTCGATCCGGATCCGGCCGGGGGTGTCGGCGATGGGCGCCTTACCCTTCGGGACCCGGGCCTCGAAGATCTCCTGCACACGCGGCAGACCCTGGGTGATGTCCTCACCCGCGACACCACCGGTGTGGAAGGTACGCATCGTCAGCTGGGTACCCGGCTCACCGATGGACTGGGCGGCGATGATGCCGACGGCCTCACCGATGTCGACCGACTTGCCGGTCGGCAGCGAGCGGCCGTAGCAGGCCGCGCAGACGCCCAGCTTCGACTCGCAGGTGAGCACGCTGCGGACCCGGACGGTCTCCACGCCGGCCGCGACGATGTTGTCGACGCCGATCGAGTTGATGTCCTGGCCACGCTCGGCCACCACGGTGCCGTCCGGCCCCTTGATGTCGTCGGCGAGGGTACGGGCGTGCACGCTGGTCTCGGCGTGCGTGTGCACGACCAGCTTGCCGTCCAGCCGCTCACCGATCTGCATCGGGATGGCGCGGTCGGTGCCGCAGTCCTCCTCGCGGATGATGACGTCCTGCGAGACGTCCACCAGACGACGGGTCAGGTAACCCGAGTCGGCGGTACGCAGGGCGGTGTCCGCGAGACCCTTACGGGCACCGTGCGTGGAGATGAAGTACTCCAGCACGGAGAGACCCTCGCGGTACGACGCCTTGATCGGACGCGGGATGATCTCACCCTTGGGGTTGGCCACCAGACCACGGATCGCCGCGATCTGCCGGAGCTGGAGCAGGTTACCGCGGGCACCCGAGTTGATCATCTTCCACAGCGGGTTCTCCTGCGGCAGCGCGGTGTCCATCTCCTTGGCGACCTCGTTGGTCGCCTTGGTCCAGATCTCGATGAGTTCGCCGCGACGCTCCTCGGCGGTCATCAGACCACGCTGGTACTGCTTGTCGATCCGGTCGGCTTCCTTCTCGTACCGCTCCAGGATCTCCCGCTTGCGCGGCGGAGCGATGACGTCCTCCATGCCGATGGTGACGCCGGACCAGGTGGCCCAGTGGAAACCGGCCTCCTTGAGCCCGTCCAGGGTGGCCGCCAGGGCCACCTTCGGGAAGCGCTCGGCGAGGTCGTTGACGATCGCGGAGAGCTGGCCCTTGCGGATCTCGTAGTTCACGAAGCGGTAGCCCGGGGGCAGCGTCTCGTTGAACAGGACCCGGCCGAGCGTGGTCTCCACGGTCACCGGCTCGCCCTCGGTCCAGCCCTCGGGCGCGACCCACGGCTCGGCGCCGGCGCCGTTGTCGACCCCGACGATGTCCCGCAGCCGGATCTTGACCGGGGTCTGCAGGTGCAGCTCGCCGTTGTCGAACGCCATCCGCGCCTCGGCGTCCGAGCTGAACGCCCGGCCCTCGCCCGTGCCACCCGGGGTGAGGTGGGTGAGGTGGTAGAGACCGATGACCATGTCCTGGGTGGGCATGGTGACCGGCTTGCCGTCGGCCGGCTTGAGGATGTTGTTCGACGACAGCATCAGGATCCGCGCCTCGGCCTGGGCCTCGGCGGACAGCGGCACGTGCACCGCCATCTGGTCACCGTCGAAGTCGGCGTTGAACGCGGTGCAGACCAGCGGGTGGATCTGGATGGCCTTGCCCTCGACCAGCTGCGGCTCGAAGGCCTGGATGCCCAGTCGGTGCAGGGTGGGCGCCCGGTTCAGCAGGACCGGGTGCTCGCCGATGACCTCTTCCAGCACGTCCCACACGACCGGACGCTGCCGCTCGACCATCCGCTTGGCGGACTTGATGTTCTGCGCGTGGTTGAGGTCGACCAGGCGCTTCATCACGAACGGCTTGAACAGCTCCAGCGCCATCTGCTTGGGCAGACCGCACTGGTGCAGCTTGAGCTTCGGGCCGACCACGATGACCGAACGGCCGGAGTAGTCGACGCGCTTGCCCAGCAGGTTCTGGCGGAACCGGCCCTGCTTGCCCTTGAGCATGTCGGAGAGCGACTTCAGCGGCCGGTTACCCGGGCCGGTGACCGGACGGCCCCGGCGGCCGTTGTCGAACAGCGCGTCGACGGCCTCCTGGAGCATCCGCTTCTCGTTGTTGACGATGATCTCGGGCGCGCCGAGGTCGATCAGTCGCTTGAGCCGGTTGTTCCGGTTGATCACGCGGCGGTACAGGTCGTTCAGGTCGGAGGTCGCGAAGCGGCCACCGTCCAGCTGCACCATCGGACGCAGGTCCGGCGGGATGACCGGGACGCAGTCCAGCACCATGCCGAGCGGCGAGTTGCGGGTGTTCTGGAACGCCGCGACGACCTTCAGCCGCTTGAGCGCCCGGATCTTCCGCTGGCCCTTGCCGGACCGGATGGTCTCGCGCAGGTTCTCGGCCTCGGCCTCCAGGTCCATGTTCTGGACCAGCGCCTTGATCGCCTCGGCGCCCATGCTGCCGGTGAAGTACTCGCCGAAGCGGTCGCGCAGCTCGCGGTAGAGCAGCTCGTCGGTGACCAGCTGCTTCGGCTCGAGCTTGCGGAAGGTGTCGAGGACCTCGTCGAGGCGGTCGATCTCGCGCTGGGCCCGGTCGCGGATCTGGCGCATCTCGCGCTCTCCGCCCTCCTTGACCTTGCGCCGGACGTCCGCCTTCGCGCCCTCGGCCTCCAGCTCGGCCAGGTCGGCCTCGAGCTTGGCGGCCCGCTTCTCGATCTCCGAGTCACGGCTGTTCTCGGACTGCCGCTTCTCGGCCAGGATCTCGTTCTCGATCGTCGAGAGGTCGCGGTGCCGCGCTTCGGCGTCCACGCTCGTCACGACGTACGAGGCGAAGTAGATGATCTTTTCGAGGTCCTTCGGGGCGAGGTCCAGCAGGTAGCCCAGCCGGCTCGGCACGCCCTTGAAGTACCAGATGTGGGTCACCGGAGCGGCCAGCTCGATGTGGCCCATCCGCTCCCGGCGGACCTTGGAGCGGGTCACCTCGACGCCGCAGCGCTCGCAGATGATGCCCTTGAACCGGACCCGCTTGTACTTACCGCAGTAGCACTCCCAGTCCCGCTGCGGACCGAAGATCTTCTCGCAGAAGAGCCCGTCCTTTTCCGGCTTCAGGGTGCGGTAGTTGATGGTTTCGGGCTTCTTGACCTCGCCGTGGGACCACTGACGGATGTCGTCAGCGGTGGCGAGGCCGATGCGCAGCTCGTCGAAGAAGTTGACGTCGAGCACTATGTCCCCTATGTCGTCGTCTGTACTGCTAGCTAACGGGCGGGGTCGGGAGCCGGCGAACCGGCTCCCGACCGCTCACCTCAGACCTCTTCGACCGAGCTCGGCTCGCGCCGGGACAGGTCGATGCCCAGCTCCTCCGCCGCCCGGAACACCTCGTCGTCGGTCTCCCGCATCTCCAGGGCCACACCGTCGCTGGAGAGCACCTCGACGTTGAGGCACAGCGACTGCAGCTCCTTGAGCAGCACCTTGAACGACTCCGGGATGCCCGGCTCGGGGATGTTCTCGCCCTTGACGATCGCCTCGTAGACCTTGACCCGGCCCAGGACGTCGTCGGACTTGATGGTCAGCAGCTCCTGCAGGGCGTACGCGGCGCCGTACGCCTGCATCGCCCAGCACTCCATCTCACCGAAGCGCTGGCCACCGAACTGCGCCTTACCACCCAGCGGCTGCTGCGTGATCATCGAGTACGGGCCGGTCGACCGCGCGTGGATCTTGTCGTCGACCAGGTGGTTGAGCTTCAGGATGTAGACGTAGCCGACCGCGATCGGGTCCGGCAGCGGCTCGCCGGAGCGACCGTCGAACAGCTGCGCCTTGCCGGTCCGACCGATCAGCTGCTTGCCGTCCCGGTTGGGCAGGGTCGACGCGAGCAGACCGGAGATCTCCTCCTCGCGGGCACCGTCGAAGACCGGGGTGGCCACGTTGGAGTCCGGCTCGGACTCGTGCGCGTTGATCGAGCGGAGCTGGCGCTTCCACTCCTCGTCGTCGCCGTCCACGCTCCAGCCGGTCTTGGCCACCCACCCGAGGTGGGTCTCCAGGACCTGGCCGATGTTCATCCGGGACGGCACACCGAGCGGGTTCAGCACGATGTCGACCGGGGTGCCGTCCTCCAGGAACGGCATGTCCTCGATCGGCAGGATCTTGGAGATGACGCCCTTGTTGCCGTGCCGGCCCGCGAGCTTGTCACCGTCCTGGATCTTGCGCTTCTGGGCCACGTAGACCCGGACCAGCTCGTTCACGCCCGGGGGCAGCTCGTCGCCGTCCTCGCGGGAGAAGGTACGCACGCCGATGACCGTGCCGGTCTCACCGTGCGGCACCTTCAGCGAGGTGTCCCGGACCTCACGCGCCTTCTCACCGAAGATCGCGCGGAGCAGCCGCTCCTCCGGGGTCAGCTCGGTCTCGCCCTTGGGCGTGACCTTGCCGACCAGGATGTCGCCGGGGACGACCTCGGCGCCGATCCGGATGATGCCGCGCTCGTCGAGGTCGGCGAGCATCTCCTCGCTGACGTTCGGGATGTCCCGGGTGATCTCCTCCGGGCCGAGCTTGGTGTCCCGGGCGTCGACCTCGTGCTCCTCGATGTGGATCGAGGTGAGCACGTCCTGCTGCACGAGGCGCTGCGACAGGATGATCGCGTCCTCGTAGTTGTGGCCCTCCCAGCACATGAACGCCACCAGCAGGTTGCGCCCGAGCGCCATCTCGCCCTCGTCGGTGCACGGACCGTCGGCGATGACCTGACCGGCCTCGACGCGGTCGCCCTCGAAGACGACCGGCTTCTGGTTGACGCAGGAGCCGGCGTTGGAGCGGCGGAACTTGTGCAGCAGGTACGTCCGGCGGTGGCCGTCGTCCTGGTGGACGGTGATGTAGTCCGCGCAGAGGTCCTCGACCAGACCGCCGACCTCGGCGACGACCACGTCGCCGGCGTCCACGGCCGCGCGGTACTCCATGCCCGTACCGACCAGCGGCGACTCGGCCTTGACCAGCGGCACCGCCTGGCGCTGCATGTTCGCGCCCATGAGCGCGCGGTTGGCGTCGTCGTGCTCGAGGAACGGGATCATCGCGGTCGCGACGGAGGTCATCTGCCGCGGCGAGACGTCCATGTAGTCCACGGCCCCGGGCGCCACGTCCTCGGTCTCGCCGCCCTTACGACGGACGAGCACGCGGTCCTCGGCGAACGTGCCGTCGGCCTTCAACGGCGCGTTGGCCTGCGCCTTGACGAACCGGTCCTCCTCGTCCGCGGTCAGGTAGTCGATCTGGTCGGTGACCCGACCGTCGATGACCTTCCGGTACGGCGTCTCGATGAAGCCGAACGGGTTGACCCGGGCGAAGGTGGAGAGCGCGCCGATCAGGCCGATGTTCGGGCCTTCCGGCGTCTCGATCGGGCACATCCGGCCGTAGTGGGACGGGTGCACGTCGCGGACCTCGAAGCCGGCCCGCTCACGGGACAGACCACCCGGGCCGAGCGCGCTCAGCCGGCGCCGGTGGGTGAGGCCCGCCAGCGGGTTGGTCTGGTCCATGAACTGGGACAGCTGCGACGTACCGAAGAACTCCTTGATCGCCGCCACCACCGGGCGGATGTTGATCAGGGTCTGCGGCGTGATCGCCTCGACGTCCTGGGTGGTCATCCGCTCGCGGACGACCCGCTCCATCCGGGAGAGACCCACCCGGACCTGGTTCTGGATCAGCTCGCCGACGGTACGCAGGCGACGGTTGCCGAAGTGGTCGATGTCGTCGGCCTCGTAGCCCTCCTCACCGGCGTGCAGCCGGCAGAGGTACTCGACGGTGGCGACGATGTCGTCCTCGGTGAGCGTGCCGGTGGTGATCGGCACGTCCAGCTCGAGCTTCTTGTTGAACTTGTAGCGCCCGACCTTGGCGACGTCGTACCGCTTCGGGTTGAAGAAGAGGTTGTCGAGCAGGGTCTGGGCGTTCTCGCGGGTCGGCGGCTCGCCAGGGCGGAGCTTCCGGTAGATGTCGAGCAGCGCCTCGTCCTGACCGGCGATGTGGTCCTTCTCGAGCGTGGTCATCATCAGCTCGGACCAGCCGAACTTCTCGCGGATGCGCTCCGCGGACCACCCGATGGCCTTGAGCAGGACGGTGACGGCCTGCCGGCGCTTACGGTCGATGCGGACGCCGACGGTGTCGCGCTTGTCGATGTCGAACTCCAGCCAGGCACCCCGGCTCGGGATGACCTTGACGCTGGAGAGGTCGCGGTCGGAGGTCTTGTCCGGCTGCTTGTCGAAGTACACGCCCGGCGAGCGGACGAGCTGGCTGACCACGACGCGCTCGGTGCCGTTGATGATGAAGGTGCCCTTCGGCGTCATCATCGGGAAGTCACCCATGAACACCGTCTGGCTCTTGATCTCGCCAGTGGTGTTGTTGGTGAACTCCGCGGTCACGAACAGCGGCGCGCAGTAGGTCAGGTCCTTCTCCTTGCACTCCTCGATCGAGGCCTTGACCTCGTCGAAGCGCGGAGCCGAGAAGGAGAGCGACATGGTGCCGGAGAAGTCCTCAATGGGACTGATCTCGTCGAGGATCTCCGCGAGACCCGAGCGTGCGTGCGGGTCGTCCGCCGACCGGCCCTGCCAAGCCTCGTTGCCGACGAGCCAGTCGAAGGACTCGTTCTGGATGGCGAGGAGGTTGGGGACCTCGAGGTGTTCGGTAATCCGACCGAAAGAAACTCGGCGGGGCGCGAAAGCGCTCGACGTACGACTGGTCTTCGCAGGGCGGGAAGCTGCCAAGATGCGTCCTTCCGAGGACCGGTGCTGCAGAACGGCTGGTACGCGTGCACTCCAATGACCCCACCAGAATTATCCGTAAACGGACATTTCCGAGCAGGGGTCAAGTCGGAAGGCAGCGCAAACTAGCAGTGTAGCCGAGAGGCTAACCGCTGTCCAGCCCACCCCGCAGGTCATCACGGAACTTGCCTCGGGACCTCGGAAAAGGAGGTCTACCGGGCCGCTCGGAACGCGATGTTCCTGCCGGGCCGCTCGGGTGCCGCGACGCTGGTGCTGCCGCTGCCATTACCCAAGAGGTGGCCGTTGCAAGCGCGGAAGGTCTTGCTGGTGTCAGCGTGCCTGTCAGCCCGGTGCCGCGTCAAGGGCCGGTTACGCCTCGGGGTGTCTTTCCCACCGACGGGCTACCGACAGACAACCCTGTACGACCGCCGCGAGAATCCTGTACGCGCTGCTCACGCCGCTGCCCCGACCGGACCAACCACAGCGGGCGGCGATCCGTTCCCGGATCACCGCCCGCTGTGAACGCGGTGTGCCCCGACTCACGTGAGCCGGACGCGCGTCAGGTCAACGCAAGGTCACTTGAGGGTGACCTTGGCGCCCTCGCCCTCGAGCTTGGCCTTGGCCTTCTCGGCGGTCTCCTTGTTGGCCTTCTCCAGGACGGCCTTCGGAGCGGCCTCGACCAGGTCCTTGGCCTCCTTGAGGCCCAGGCCGGTCAGCTCGCGCACGACCTTGATGACCTGGATCTTCTTGCCACCGTCGGCGTCGAGGATGACGTCGAACTCGTCCTTCTCCGGCTCGGCCTCGGCGGCCGCGGCACCCGGACCGGCAGCGCCGGCGACGGCGACCGGCGCGGCGGCGGTGACCTCGAAGGTCTCCTCGAACTGCTTCACGAACTCGGAGAGCTCGATCAGCGTCATCTCCTTGAACGCGTCGAGCAGCTCGTCGGTGCTGAGCTTCGCCATGTCTGGCGTCCTTTCCTAAAGGTGAAAACTAAGAACGTGGGTGCGCCGCGGGGCCTCAGGCCGCCTCGGCGCCCTCCTTCTCGCGCTTGTCCTGCAGGGCGGCCGCCAGACGCGCGGTCTTGGCGAGCGGAGCCTGGAACAGGGCCGCGGCCTTGCTCAGGTTGCCCTTCATGGCGCCGGCCAGCTTCGCCAGCAGCACCTCGCGGGACTCCAGGTCGGCGAGCTTCGTGACCTCGGCCGCGGAGATGGCCTTGCCCTCGAAGACACCGCCCTTGATGACGAGCTTCGGGTTGGCCTTCGCGAAGTCGCGAAGCCCCTTCGCCGCCTCGACGACGTCGCCCGAAACGAAAGTCAGCGCGGTAGGACCGGTGAACAGCTCGTCGAGGCCGGAGATACCCGCGTCGCTCGCCGCACGCTTCGCCAGCGTGTTCTTCGCGACCGTGTAGGTGGTCTCCTTGCCGAGCGAGCGTCGCAGCTGGGTGAGCTGGGAAACCGTGAGCCCGCGGTACTCGGTGAGCACCGCAGCGCCCGCGTTGCGGAAGCTCTCGGTCAGCTCGGCGACGGCCGTGGCCTTGTCGGCCCGGATCGGCTTGTCCGCCATGTCCCTCCTCTCTCGTTGCTCGGAGCTGGTACGCCGAGCGCGAGCGGACGCTCGCGACGGCGGCGGAGGCATCACGACAACGAGAAAAGCCCCGGCGCAGGGCGCGCGGGGCGAGGGCCGGCGATCAGGACGCAGTCGGCGGACCACGTACAGCACCGAGTTTCGCTTGCCGCCCTGCGCGGGTCGCCCGTCATCGCGGGACCTTCGACCGTGCCAGGGCACGGTGACCAGCGGTCTCTGGGTGGAACTACGCCGCAAGGTTACGCGACGTGCCCCACTGACGCCAAATCGCCCCCGGCGTGCTCCCGGTCACCCGCCGGCCCGGCTCAGGCGCGGGTGCGCCGGCACCAGGCGTAGCCGGCGAGGACGGCCGCGGCCCAGGCCGCCGCCCAGGCCGTCAGCAGCACCCCCGAGGCGGGGGCCAGGTGCCCGGCCAGCGCCCGGGCGGTCGGCAGCACCGGCGGCGCCAGCCACGGGACCACCGAGCCGGACAGCCCCAGGACCAGGACGCCGACCGCGCCCAGGGCGAGCACCGCGACGCCGTACCCGGCGCCGCGGGTGAGCGCCCGGCTGGCCAGCGCGCCCAGCGCCAGCGCGGCCGGCAGCGCGAGCAGGTGGGCCCAGAGCCCGAGGGCCACCCCGGCGGCCACCGACCGGTCCGCCGGCCCGGCCGGGCCGGTCACCCCGCCCACCAGCCACGGCAGGACCAGCGCCACGACCACCGTGCCGAGCCCGGCCACGGCCGCCGCGAGCAGGCCCGCCGCCCACTCCCGGTACGGGCCGACGACCACCCGGGCCAGCTTGCGCTGCCCGTCCGGCTCGACGTCCAGCAGGATCTTGGTCTGCCAGGCCAGCACCGGGAAGAGCACCACCGCGGAGACGCCGTACGCCTCCGCCGGCTGGGCCCGGCCGCCGCCGTAGACCACCCCGAGCGCGAGCAGGCCGGTCAGCACCGGGGCCAGGGCCCGTCCGGTACGCAGGAAGCCGGCCAGCCGGAGCCGGGCCAGTGCGATCACCGGGCCCCCTCGGGGGCGACGACGGCTGTCTCCGGGCCGTCGGTCAGGTCGGCACCGCTCCGGTCATCGGACGCTGAAGGCGGCAGGTCGGGCACCGAGGCCGGGGCGTTGGGCACCCCGGGCGGAGAGTCGGCCGGCCCAGCCGGGACATCGGCCGACCCGGGCCGGGAATCGGACGACCCGGGCGGAGCGTCGGGCACGCCCGGCAGGGAGTCGGGACCGGGTCGCGTGGTGGCGGGCGGGACGGCGTGGTCGCGTACCCGCAGGATCTGATGGCCCTCGGCGCGCAACCGGGCGACGGTGGCGGCGACCCGCGCGGCCGGCACCGCCAGCTCGACCACGGCGGTGGCCTCGCCCCCGGACGGCGGCTGCTCGGTGACGGTGCCGTCGGCGACCGTCCAGTGCCGGGCCGCCGGGAGCCGGACCGTCTCGCCACGGTGGTCGCTGACCAGGACCGCTCCCCCGTCGGCCAGCACCTCGTCGATGATCTCCGGGACCAGCTCGCGGGCCCCGGCGTCCAGCCCTTCCCAGGGCTCGTCGAGGACGAGCAGGCCGGGCGGGCGCAGCAGGGCCTGGGCCAGGCCGACCTTCTGGGCGGTGCCCTTGGAGAGCTGCGGCAGCCGGACCCCGTGGAAGCCGGTCAGGCCGAGCCGCACCACCCAGCGCCGCACCGCCCGCTCCGCCTCCGGGCCGGAGAGCCCGGCCACCCGGCCCATCGCCGTCAGGTACGCCCCGACGGTGAAGGGCTGGTCGGCCGGGAAGCGTTCCGGCACCCAGCCGACGACGGCCGGCCGGTCGACCACCCGGCCCCGGGTGGGTCGCAGCACCCCGGCCGCGAGTTGGAGCAGGGTGGACTTGCCGGCGCCGTTGCGGCCGAGCACCACGGCCACCTCACCCGGCTCGATCCGTACGTCGGTCTCCCGCAGCACCCACGACGCGCGCCGGTGGTACCGCAGCCAGACATCTTCCAGCCGCATCGGTCGAGCGTGCCACAGCGGACAGACGGACGGGGCCCCGCCACCACAGTGGCGGGGCCCCGTCCGGGCAGTCGTGCTCAGGCCTCGGCCGGAACCTCGGCCAGGTTCTTGATCACCTTCGGGTCGACCGGGACACCCGGGCCCATGGTGGTGGTCAGGGTGATCTTCTTGAGGAAGGTGCCCTTGGCCGCGGACGGCTTCGAGCGCAGCACCTCGTCCAGCACCGCCGCGTAGTTGTCGATCAGCTGGGACTCCGAGAAGGAGGCCTTGCCGATGATCAGGTGCAGGTTGGAGTGCTTGTCCACCCGGAACGTGATCTTGCCGCCCTTGATGTCCGCGACGGCCTTGGTGACGTCCATGGTCACGGTGCCGGTCTTCGGGTTCGGCATCAGGCCGCGCGGGCCCAGGATCCGCGCGATCCGGCCGATCTTGGCCATCTGGTCGGGGGTGGCGATCGCCGCGTCGAAGTCCAGCCAACCGCCCTGGATACGGGCGACCAGCTCGTCGGTGCCCACCTCGTCCGCACCCGCGGCGGCGGCCTCCTCGGCCTTCGCGCCGGCGGCGAACACGATCACGCGGGCGGTCTTACCGGTGCCGTGCGGCAGGTTGACCGTGCCGCGGACCATCTGGTCCGCCTTGCGGGGGTCGACGCCGAGGCGCATCGCGACCTCGACCGTGGCGTCGAACTTGACGTTGGTGGTCTCCTTGGCCAGCTTGACGGCCTCGGCGGGAGAGTAGAGCTTCGACCGGTCGATGACGTCGGCGGCCTTGCGGTAGCTCTTGCTGCGCTGCATTTCTGGTTACTCCTGTGGTCTATGGCGGGCCGCGGTGTCCGCGCGCCCTCCCACGAACTGATCGGGAAAGCTGCTGACCGACGTCAGTCGTTGACGATGATGCCCATCGACCGGGCGGTGCCGGCGATGATCTTCGCAGCCTGGTCGATGTCGTTGGCGTTGAGGTCGACCATCTTCTTCTCGGCGATCTCACGAACCTGGGTCATGGTCACCGAGCCGACCTTGTCCTTCTGCGGGACGCCCGAGCCCTTGGCGACACCGGCGGCCTTGAGCAGCAGCCGGGCGGCGGGCGGGGTCTTCAGGACGAACGTGAAGGTCCGGTCCTCGTAGACGCTGATCTCGGCCGGGACGATGTCGCCCCGCTGCGCCTCGGTCTGCGCGTTGTAGGACTTGCAGAACTCCATGATGTTGACGCCGTGCTGACCGAGCGCCGGACCGACCGGCGGCGCCGGGGTGGCCTGGCCAGCCTTCAGCTGAAGCGTGAACGTCTTGACGAGCTTCTTCTTCGGAGGCATGTCTCTTCCTGGGGCTTGGAACTGGGATTTTCGCCGGCCCGCGGACGCGCACGGTCAGCGCGCTGCGGGCAGCCGACGTTCTAGGGTAGCGCAGGCTTCCGCCTGCCCCGCCGCCGAGGTCCGCCGGCGGCGAAAACGACACACCGGCGGCGGCCCCCTGAGGGCCACCGCCGGTGCCGGACGTACGTCAGATCTTGGTGACCTGGTTGAAGTTCAGCTCGACCGGCGTCTCCCGGCCGAAGATCGACACCAGCACCTTGAGCTTCTGCTGGTCGGCGTTGATCTCGCTGATCGTCGCCGGCAGCGAGGCGAAGGCACCGTCGGTGACGGTGACCGAGTCGCCGACCTCGAAGTCGAGGACCTTGATCTCGGGCTTGGCCTTCTTCTGCTCGGTCTCCACCGCCGGGGCCAGCCACTTCAGCACCTCGTCGAGGCTCAGCGGCGCCGGGCGGTCGGCCCGGTCGGTCGCCCCGACGAAGCCGGTGACCCCCGGGGTGTTCCGGACGCAGGAGTAGGACTCGGCGGTCAGCTCCATCCGGACCAGGATGTAGCCCGGGAAGACCTTCGCCTGGACCTGCGACCGCTTGCCGTTCTTGACCTCGACCTCTTCCCGGGTCGGCACCTCGACCTGGTAGATGAACTCCTCCATGTCGAGGGAGGTGATCCGGGTCTCGAGGTTGGTCTTGACCTTGTTCTCGTAGCCGGCGTACGAGTGCACCACGTACCAGTCGCCGGGCGCGTAGCGCAGCTTCTGGCGCAGCTCGGCGACCGGGTCGAAGTCCTCGTCCGGGGCCGGCTCGGTGGTCGGGAATTCCGGCTCGCTGGCGGCCTCGACCGACTCCTCGTTGGCCGCCGTCGCCACCGTGGACTGCTCGTCCGGGGTCTCGGCGGTCTCGTCGTACTCAGGCACGCTCGCTCACTTCCGTCACTATCGCTGTTGGCCTGTCAGCTCTTGCCGCCGAAGACGAACAGCACCGCCTTCGCGAAGCCGTAGTCCAGGCCGGCCACGATCGCCAGCATCACCGCGACGAAGGTGACCACCACGGCGGTATAGGTCAGCAGCTCCTTGCGGGTCGGCCAGATGACCTTACGCAGCTCCGCCACGACCTCGCGGAAGAACCGCGCGATGCGGGCGAAGAGCCCGATCCGCTCGGTGTCCTTCCGGGTCTTCCGACCCTCGGTCGACTCCGCGCGGGCCCGCTTACGGGTGGCGGTGCCACCCCGGGAGACGGGCTCGTCGTCCGCGGTGGTGGCGTCGTCGTCGGCCACGTCGTCGACGACCGTGTCGTCGACGACCGCGTCCTCGGGCAGACGCTCGTCGCCGGCGTCCTCGCCGCGCCGCTTGCTCTCGGCCACTTCGCCCTCCGTGCGGGATATCGGGTCACACGCCGGTGGGCGTGCGCAGCGTGTGTGGTCACGCCGGCCGGACCAACCGTCCCGCGACGGGCCGCGGCCGGCGGACCGGCCGGAGGGGGCCCCGAATGCCTCGGAACCACCCCGTCGGTGCCACCACCACGGGCCGGACGCCGCCGTACTGGCGGCGCGACCCACGGGATCGGTCAGGCCTGAGGCGCAGGGGTGACAGGACTTGAACCTGCAGCCTGCGGTTTTGGAGACCGCTGCTCTGCCAATTGAGCTACACCCCTGTGCGGCAACGCTCGCCCCACCCGACCATGACGGTCAGGCAGGGGTCACTTGCCCCACGGCGGACCAGTGTACGGGTAGTCGTGCGACTTTCCCAACCGGTCCTCCCCTCGCGCGTCGACCGACCTAGTCGCGCGGGGTCCGGACGGTCGCCCGGGCCTGCGACAGCACCTTCTCGCCGTGGCAGGTCGCGGTGACGTCGAGCCTGGTCAGGCCCGCCTCGGTGGTCTCCTTGACCACCGCGGTGACCACGATCTCGGTGCCCTCGTCGGTGTCCGGCACGACCACCGGGCGGGTGAACCGGACCCCGAAGTCGATCACCGCGTCGGGCGCGCCGGCCCAGGCGGCGACCGCCCGACCGACCAGCGCCATGGTGAACATGCCGTGGGCGATGACCCCGGGCAGGCCCACCTTGGTGGCGGTCCGGTCGCTCCAGTGGATCGGGTTGAAGTCGCCCGAGGCGCCCGCGTAGCGGACCAGGTCGGCCCGGGTCACCCGGAAGGTCTGGTTGGGCAGCTCCATGGTCAGGCCTCCCCGCGTACGACGATCTTGGACCAGACGGCGACCACCGGCTCGCCGGCGGCGGTGCTCACGTCGGTGCGGGTGGTCAGGAAGCCGTGCCCGCCCCGGGTGGTGACCTCCTCGATGGTGTTGACGCAGACCAGCTCGTCGCCGGCCACCACCGGCCGGGTGTACGCGAACCGCTGGTCACCGTGCACCACCCGGCTGTAGTCGACGCCCAGCTCCGGGTCCTCGACGATCTGCCGGCTGGCGGCCATGGTGACGACCACCGGGAAGGTCGGCGGGGCGACCACGTCGGGGTGCCCGAGCGCGCGGGCGGCCTCCGGGTCGTGGTGCGCCGGGTCGGTGGCGCCGATGGCCGTGGCGAACTCGCGGATCTTTTCTCGGCCCACCTGGTAGGGGGCGGTCGGCGGATAGGTCCGGCCGACGAAGGACGGGTCCAGGGACATGCCGCGAACCTACACGGAAAACACGAACGCCGATCCGTACGGGGCGGGCGGCACAGGGCCACCGTCCCTACGGATCGGCGTTCGGAGGAGCTTCGGGACCGGGCCGGCTCAGCCGGCCGTGGGTCAGCGGGTCTCGCGGTGGACCGTGTGCTTGCCGTCCCGGGGGCAGAACTTCTTCAGCTCGATGCGGTCCGGGTCGTTACGACGGTTCTTGCGCGTGATGTAGTTGCGCTCCTTGCACTCCACACACGCCAAAGTGATCTTCGGCCGGACATCGGTCGCCTTCGCCACGGCGGAGTGCCTTCCTCGCTAACGGGTAACAACTACAGCGCATGAGACTACGCGCCTACTGCGCAGACATGCAAAGTGGGCGCCTGTGGCGCCCATCCCACCGACCACCGGGGGTCAACCCGGAGGACGAGAGTAGCGGTGGCCGGACTTGAACCGGCGACACAGCGATTATGAGCCGCTTGCTCTACCATCTGAGCTACACCGCCGTGGCGGATCCAGCCGGACCCTTTGAGCCCCCTTACGGAATCGAACCGTAGACCTTCTCCTTACCATGGAGACGCTCTGCCGACTGAGCTAAGGGGGCCTACCCGATCACCCCGTGGGGTGTCGCGCAGGGGAAACAGTACACGACCTCGCCGCCGAGGTGAAATCGGATCCCCCCTTACCGCGTCGCCGCAGCTCAGGGCACCACTCGCAGGCGCGGCAGCTCGTCCACCGCGATGGTCTCCGGATCGACCTGGGCGGCGAACCAGGCCTCCAGGCGCTCGTACGGCAGCGGCCGGCTGAACAGGAAGCCCTGGCCGATCTCGCAGCCGATGTCCTGGAGCAGTTCCAGGGTCAGCTCGCTCTCCACCCCCTCGGCCACCACCGCCAGGCCGAACTGCTGGGACAGGTTCACCACCGCGTTCACGATCGCCAGGTCGCCCGGGTCGGTCGCCATGCCCTGCACGAAGGAGCGGTCGACCTTCACCTCGTGCACCGGCAGCCGGCGCAGCTGGGCCAGGGACGAGTTCCCGGTGCCGAAGTCGTCCACCGACAGGCGGACGCCCAGGTCGCGCAGGCGCCGCAGGGTGGGGATCGGGCGTTCGGTGCCGTCCAGCACCCCGGCCTCGGTCACCTCCAGGGTGAGCCGCTGGGGTGGCACGCCGTACTCCTCCAGCAGCTCCTGCACGAGCGACGGGAAGTGCTGGTCGGTCAGGCTGCGCGCGGCCACGTTGACCGCGACGGCGAGCGACTGCTTGCCGTGCTGCCAGTCCCGGCTGCGGCGCAGGCTCTCCCGGAGCACGAACTCGGTGAGCCGGCCCAGCTGGCCGGTGTGCTCGGCCACCGCCACGAAGTCGTCCGGGGCCACCGTGCCGTGCGCCGGGTGCTCCCAACGGGCGAGGCACTCCACCCCGACCAGGCGCCGGTCCCGCAGCGTGACCTTCGGCTGGAAGTAGACCTCCAGGTCGTCGTCCTCCAGCGCCCGGCGCAGGTCACCGGCGAGATCCAGCCGGCGCAGCGAGCGGGACTCCAGCGCCGGGCTGTAGAGCTGGACGTTGCCCGGGACCGACTTGGCCGCCGTCGCCGCGAGGTCCACCCGCTGGAGCAGCGCCTGGGCGTCGCTGCCGTGCTCGGGGTGCACGGCCACCCCCACGGCGGTGTCCACGTCGAGGGTCAGCGCGTCGAAGACCATCTCGTCCCGGATCTGCTCCCGCAGCTGGCCGGCCAGTTCCAGCGCCGCCTCGGTGCTCTCCAGCCGCAGCGTCACCAGGAACTCGTCGCCGCCGGCCCGGCCGACCAGGGCCGACGAGGGCGCGCAGGCCCGCAGCCGCTGGGCGACCTCGACGAGGATCTTGTCACCGGCGGCGTGGCCCAGCGTCTCGTTGACCTGGCGCAGCCGGTCGACGTCGAAGAGCAGCAGCGCCACCACCTCGCCCGGAGCGGCGATCTTGACTGCCTCGGCCACCGCCGCGCTCACCCGCCGGCGGTTGGGCAGCTTGGTCAACGTGTCGTGGTCGGCGTCGTGCCGCAGGCGGTCGACCAGGCGGGAGTTCTCCAGCGCGACCGCGGCGTGCGCGGCGACCGTCTCGACGAGGGCGATGTCCGCCGAGGTGAAGTAGTTGCCGTCGCCGAGCCGGTTGGCCACCTCCAGGGTGCCGATCACCACCGAGCCGGAACGCAGCGGCACGACCACGGCGTCCTTGACCCGCTGCTGGGTCAGGCCGGCGCGGAACTCGCCGTCCGTCGTCACCCCGTGACCGACCGCCACGGTACGCCGGACGTCGCGCACCTTGTCCCGGATCGCCTGCGGGGTGGGCGCCATGTCCAGCAGCCCTGGGTCGTCGATCCGGGCGGTGAGCAGGGTCTCCGGGTGCCGCCCCTGGGCCGGCAGCCAGAGGGTCGCGTACTCGGCCTGCATGAGGGCACGGACCCGGCCGAGGAGGACGTCCGCGAGGGTGCCGCTCTGCCCGCTCTCCACCACCGCCCGGGTCAGCTCGTAGAGATCGGTCAGGGTGCGGTGCTGCCGGAAGAACTGGGCGTAGGAGCGGTAGACCAGCGCCAGCCCCGAGCCGAGGGCCGCGAGCAGGAGCAGCGACCACCAACTGCTCCGGAGCAGGATCAGCATGATCAGGCCGACCGACACGTTGATCGCGGCGGTCAGCACCACGGTCTTGGCGCTGCGCAGAACCCCCCGGCCGGCCGGCCACCCGTGCAGCAGGGCGTGCACCGCCGCCACGCTGGTGATGCTGACCAGCATCACCATGCTCACCGCGGCGAAAATGCTGAGCCACGTCCGTGGTCCGACCCCCTGCAACGGCGGGAACGCCTGGAGGACCAGAACGGCCAGGGACGTGCCGGCGGCGGCCCGCGCGACGTTGAACCAGACCTTCGGCGCGGCGAACCGGTGCCGGACGTGCGTGATCAACGACGTCAGCGTGTAGATCGTCACGACGCTCAGCGGTGGCAGGTAGAAGAGCGCCAGCACGAGCGGCAACTCGGTCAGCGTGACGGCCACCGTCTGCCGCCGCACGACCAGGGTCATCAGCGGCAGCCCCGCCACGACCATGAGACCCAACAGGAGCGCCGCCTGCGGCCAGCGCCCGGACGGATGATCGGCGAGGAGGCCGACGACCGTGGCACAGGCCACGGCGACCAGCGCCATCGGCGCCGTGATGATCCAGGCGTCCTCAGACGACCGGCGTCGTGGCTGATCGCGACCGACCATGCCGCTCCTTCGAGCTGTCAGCGTTCAGTACGGTGCGCGACGCCAGCCGCTGCCGGGCCGGCGCGGGGCATGCGACAGCCGGGCTCAAGAAAGATGGACCGGAAGACCGGTCAGTTCCACACGAGGTCCTCGGTGACCGCGCCCCCGGTGCTGCCGTCGAAATCGACACCGCCGACACCACCGATGAGGGCGGCGAGTACAAGAAGTGAGCCAAGCAGCCGGCCCAACCTTCGACCAGACATGATTGCTCCTGTCGAGAAAGCGTCAGCGAGGATGGAGGTTCCACGATCGTGCCACACGTGAAGCACGCGCAAAAGCGGTGGAGAACCGGCCCCAGAGCCTCAGACAGGGAAATCATCCGTTCGACCGCCGCGCCCATCCCTCCGGCCCAGCATGCTGTCACGATCGGTCCCCACGCTGCTACGGAAGACGCACACTGCGACTTCCTGACCAAACCGTGCGTAAGACCGGATTCACTCACCAGGCGTCATGATCGCTGACCTTGATCACAATGGACCGCGAACCGGGGCAGTCGCGGTGACCCTCGAACAGACTCCACCATCGTCGATGTCTGAGCAAGTACCTCGGGCGGTCCTATCCCGGCAACTCCCCCAGCCGCCCCCGGAATCGGCCGACTCCGACCACCCGCACCCCGGCACGGTCGACGCGGACCCCTTCCGGGAAGCCGAACGGCGGGCGGGTGGGACGACCCGGCACAAGCTGACCGGCCACCTCACCGGGGGCCGCCGCGAAGCGGCCGCAACCGCCGGGACCGACCGCTTGCCTGCCGACCGCTCGCGCATCCGGCCGGCCCGGCAGGACGAAGCGGAACCGCCGGGGAAACGACAACGGCCCCCGATCAGCATCTCTGCTGATCAGGGGCCGTTGTCGCACCTGGTGGCGGGTAGAGGATTCGAACCTCTGTAGCTTTCGCGACGGATTTACAGTCCGCTCCCATTGGCCGCTCGGGCAACCCGCCAGGGCGTACCACCGCGTCGGAACGCGGCAGCGGAAGCAAGGATAGCGGTTGCCCCCCGGGCCGCCGCAAGCGGGTACCGTCAGGGGGTCCCACCACTGGTCAGTGGGGGACGGATCAGCACAGACCGCCGGACAGCAGGAGCATGAGCATGGCAGCGAACCCGTCGTTCGACATCGTGAGCAAGGTCGACCGGCAGGAGGTCGACAACGCCGTCCGCCAGACGGAGAAGGAGCTCGCGACGCGGTTCGACTTCCGGGGCACCGGCGCGGAGATCTCCTGGTCCGGCGAGGAGGCGATCAGCCTGCAGGCGGAGACCGAGGAGCGGGTCCGGGCCGCGCTGGACGTCTTCAAGGAGAAGCTGGTCAAGCGGAACATCTCGCTGAAGTCGCTGGACGCGGGCGACCCGCGCCAGTCGGGCAAGACCTTCAAGGTCGACGCCAAGGTGATCCAGGGCATCGACTCGGACAAGGCCAAGGCGATCAGCAAGAAGATCCGCGACGAGGGCCCGAAGGGCGTCCAGGCGCAGATCCAGGGCGACCAACTGCGGGTCACCGGCAAGAAGAAGGACGACCTCCAGGCCGTCATCGCCCTGCTCAAGGGCGAGGACTTCGGGCTCGCCCTCCAGTTCACCAACTACCGCTGACGACGGCGCCGGCCGTCGGCGTCCGGGCTGGTCCCGGCAGCGGCGGCCGGACCGTCCCGATCGGGGTTGCATCCGGTACCCGGGTACGGGCCTACCGTCGAGCCATGACCGCTCGACCTGCTCCGACGGATGGTTCCTGGGTGCCGGACGCGTGCACCCTGCCGACGGCCGACCGGCCGCTCCGGCTCGCCGAGTTCGACCGGCTCTTCCGGGACGCGGTCCAGGGGGCCGACCGGCTGTCGGCGACCAACCTGCGGCTACGGCTCGACGGCGGCGAGCAGCTGGCGGCGACCATCCGCGACCTGATCGCGCGGGAGTCGTCCTGCTGCTCGTTCTTCGCCTTCGACCTCCGGCGGTCGACCCCGGGCCCGCTCACCCTCGACGTGCGGGTTCCGCCGGCCCACGTCGACGTGCTCGACGCCCTCGCGCAGCGGGCGACGTCGGTGCGGGGCCCGCGGTGACCGGACCGGAGCTGCGCAGTGGCCAACTGGCCGAGGCGGCCGGGGTGAACCCGCAGACCCTGCGCTACTACGAGCGTCGGGGACTGCTCGCCACGCCACGGCGTTCCCCCGGCGGGCACCGGCTCTACCCGCCGGACGCGGTCACCCTGCTGCGGGTGATCAAGACCGCGCAGCGCCTCGGCTTCACCCTCGACGAGGTCGCCGAGCTCCTCGACGCCGGCCGCCACCGGCCCGGCCGACCCGGCACCGGACCGACGGGGGCGAAAGGCGGGGCGCCGGACTGCGCGCAGGCTCACCACGAGGGCGGCCCGGCCGTACGCGGCCGGCGGGACGCCGGCCTGCGGGTGCGGGCCGAGTGGAAACTCGTCGAGGTGGAGCTGAGGATGGCCGACCTGGCCGTCATCCGGGACACGCTGCGGGCCGCCGTCACGGCGGGCTGCGACGACCTGCTCGCCTGCGCCGACAGCTCCTGCTGCCCGCTGCCGTTCGCCGGCCCCACGGTGCGGCACGACCGCTCCGGGGACCCCGCCGACCGCTGACAGCACCCGCGTCTGCCGGCCCGCTCGGCACGGGCGACGGTGCGGCGACCCGGTCGGCGCTCAGCGCGTGAAGATCAGGAGCAGGATCACCGTCAGGATCGCGCTGACCAGGATCGAGCCGAGACAGCCGATCCGATTCGAGAAGAAGAGGAACATTTTCCTCAGTACCCGCCCGAACGAGATTGATCCGCCGGGTAACCCGGCGAGCGCCTGCGGGGTGTCCGGTGGTGGAGAGAGCGGACACGAGGAGGGTCGGCATGGACGGCCCCGGGGACTTCGACGCGTTCTACACGGCGACCGCCCGCCGGACCGTGCACCACCTGTACGCGCTCTGCGGCGACCTCGGGGAGGCGCAGGACGTGACGCAGGAGGCGTACGCCCGCGCGTGGCAGCGCTGGTCGACCGTCGGGGCGTACCAGGATCCGGAGGGTTGGGTGCGGACGGTGGCCTGGCGGTTGTCGGCCAACCGGTGGCGCAGCCTGCGGCGCCGGCTGGCGGCGCGGTCCCGGCTGGGCCGGGAGACGCCGGTACCGGGGCCGAACCCGGACCGGGTGGCGCTGCTGGCGGCGCTGCGGCGGCTGCCCGAGGCGCAGCGCCGGGTCGTCGTCCTGCACCACCTGCATGACCTGCCGGTCGCGGAGATCAGCCGCAGCACCGGGATGCCGGTCGGGACGGTGAAGGTCTATCTCTCCCGGGGCGGGCGGCGCTCGCCGCCCTGCTCGGTGACGAGGAGAAGGAGGGGGCCGATGTCGGCACGCATCCGTGAGGCGCTGGTGGAACTGGGCGAGGACGTGGTCGGGCTGCGGCTGGCCCCGCCGGAGGAGGTCCGGGCGCGGGGACGGGCCCGGAGCCGGCGGCGGGCCGTCGTGCTCGGCGGCGCGACCGCCGTCGTCGTGGCCGCAAGCGCGGCGGCGCTGCCGGGGCTGGTCGGCCCGCCGGGTACGGCGGGACGGGGTGGCCCGGTCGGCAGCGTGGCGGGCGGGACGGCGGGCCACGGCGGCCCGACCGGCACCGCGCCGGCCGGCGCATCGGCATGAGCCTCGGCGTCCGCCACCCGGGCCGCCACAAACCGGCCGACCGTCCGGGTGTTCCTCTTCCCGGACGTGACCGCCGGGCAGCGCCGGGAGCTGACCGCCCGGCTCAAGGAGATCCGGACGGTCGACCACGTCGACCAGGTCTCCCGGGCCGAGCAGTGGCGGCGCTTCGCCGCGGTCTACTGCGACGCACCGGACGTGGTGGCGGCGACCCGGCCGGAGGACCTGCCGGTGATCGCCGAAGTGATCATGGCCCCGGGGGCCGATCCGGTCCCCGTCGTGGACGCGGTCCGGCACCTCGGCGGGGTGGACGAGGTGACGGTGCTCGACTGAGCGACTGTCAGGCGACGACGGAGTGCTCGGCGCGTACCGCCCGGGCCTCGGCGCGGCTGATCGGGCCACCGGGGAGCGCGGCCACACCGGCCCCGACCGCGACCGCCGCGCCGGCGAAGAGGAAGGCCCACGGCACGCCGCCCGCGTGGTCGACTATCAGGCCGGCCACCGCGCCGCCGGCGGCGCTCGCCGCCACCGACATGGTGACCACCCAGGTGTACGCCTCGTTCAGCATGCCGGTCGGGGCGATCCGCCCGACCAGGGTGTTCTCCAGGGTCAGCGCGGGGGCGATGGTGGCCCCGCCGAGCACCAGGGCCACCCCGAGCGCCACCGGGCCGGGCATCGCGGCGAAGACCGCGAAGCTGGCCGCCACCGCGCCGAGCAGCCAGGCGAACTGGCGGGTCATGTTGGCGGCCGGCTTGCGTACCCCGAACCAGAAACCACCGGCGGCGCTGCCGATGCCCCAGACCGCGAGCAGCAGGCCGGCGAGGCTCTCCGGGTCGCCGTCGGTGGCGTTCCCGGCGAAGGCGGGGACGGTCACGCCGGCGGCGCCGAACGCGATGCCGATGCTGGCGACGCAGAGCAGCAGGGCCGGGAAGCCGCCGACCCGCAGCGGGCCGAGCCCCTTGGCGTGGTGCTCCCGGGGGTGCGGCCGCCAGCCGCGCATCACCCGGCCGAGCGCGACCGCGGTGGTGCCGGCCAGGGTGACCACGGCGGCTCCGACCAGCGCCGCGGCGGCGTCGGCGACCAGCACGAAGGCGGCGACCAGCAGCGGGCCGAGCACGAAGACGACCTCGAAGAGGGAGGTCTCGGCGGCGAGCGCGGTGTTGCGCAGGTGGGTGCGGCCGGAGGCGGGGGTGGTGAGGTCGTTCCAGGCGCCCCGGATGGCCGCGGTGAGCGGCGGGTAGGTCGCGCCGGCGACCCCGGCGGCCAGGTAGATCAGGGCCAGGTTGCCGGCGTCGGACCGGCTCGCGGCGAGCAGCCCGACGAGGGCGAGCGGGTGGGCGACCGCGGTGGCCAGCAGCACCGGGGTGGGGCCGACCCGGTCGGCGATCCGGCCGGCGACCGGGCTCAGCGCGGCCCCGGCGAGGGCGTAGATGCCGCCCGCCACGGCGGCGAGGGAGTACCGGCCGGTGACCTCCTCGACGACCAGCAGCAGCGCCAGCGGCGTCATGCCGATGCCGAGCCGGCCGATGACGCCGAGGATCAGCAGCAGCGGGGCGCCGGGGATCCGCCAGACGCCCAGGTACTGGCGCAGTGCGGCCACGGCCGACCTCCAGAGGTGTAACGGGTGGGAAACGTTTCGACCCTAACCCCGGGGTGTTTCCGGGGGAAACGGTTTGTGCCCGGACACACCACCGCGCCCGGTCCGGGACGGACGCGGGCGCGGCGGCGGGGAAGGGTCAGCGCTGGAACTGCACCGGCCCACTGTTGCGGGCCAACTGCTCCAGCCGGGCCACCCGCTGCTCCATCGGCGGGTGGGTGGCGAACATGGCGGCCAGGCCACCACCCCGCTTGAACGGGTTGTCGATCATCAGGTGGGCGGTGCTGGTGAGCTGCCCCTGCGGCGGCAGCGGGCGCAGCTGCGTACCCGTGTGGATCTTGCGGAGGGCGCTGGCGAGCGCGAGCGGGTCCCCGCTCAGCTCGGCGCCCGACTGGTCGGCCTGGAACTCCCGGCTGCGGCTGATCGCCAACTGGATCAGGGTGGCCGCGATCGGGCCGAGGATCAGGGTGAGCAGCAGCACCAGCGGGTTCGGGGCGTCCTCGTCGTCCGAGGAGCCCAACGGGATGAACCAGGCGATGTTGGCCAGCATGGTGATGATGCCCGCCAGACCGGCCGCCACGCTGGAGATCAGGATGTCCCGGTTGTAGACGTGGGACAGCTCGTGCCCGATCACGCCGCGCAGCTCGCGGTAGTCGAGGATCTCGACGATGCCCTGGGTGACGCAGACCGCCGCGTTCTCCGGGTTGCGGCCGGTGGCGAACGCGTTGGGCTGCGCCGTCGGGCTCACGTAGAGCCGTGGCATCGGCTTGCCCGCCTGGGTGGAGAGCTCGCGCACCATCCGGTACAGCTCGGGGAACTGCGCCTCGCTGACCGGTTGCGCCCGCATCGAGCGCAGCGCGAGCTTGTCGGAGAAGAAGTAGGTGACGCCGTTCATCAGCAACGAGACGACGACGGCGACGACGAGGCCGCCGCTCCCGCCGAACCAGTAGCCGACCGCGAGGATCAGCGAGGTCAGCAGGCCCAGCAGCGCTGCGGTCTTCAGACGGTTGTGATGCACGATGGCTCCTTCGGTGCGCGGACCGCGCCGGGCCCGCTGACCGGTTCAACAACTCCGGTACCCGTCAACCATCCGTTGCATGGCTGAAAGTTGGCTGGGGATTCCTGTGCGCCCGCTGTGCCGGTCGGGCAGCGGGGCACGAACCGGTCGGAACCGCCGGCTCAGCGGGCGGCCCGCCAGCGGGTCAGCGGGCGGCCACGTCCAGCACCAGCTGCGGGGCGAACCCGAGCAGCACGGCCAGCGCGGTGGCCACCCCGAGCGCGACCACCACCGACCGGGCCGGACGGGCCGGGGCCGGGCCGGACGGCGCGTAGAGGGTGGCGGCCAGCCGCAGGTAGTAGGCGAGGCCGACGACCGCGTTCAGCGCCACCACCAGGGCCAGCCAGCCGGCGTGCCCGGCCACCAGCGCGCGGACCACGGTCACCTTCGCGAAGAGGCCGGCCAGGCCGGGCGGCAGCCCGGCCAGCCCGATCAGGGCCAGCGCGAAGGCCGCCCCCACCCACGGGTGCCGGCGGGCCGCGCCGCGCAGGTCGTCCAGGGTGCCCCCGTCGCCGTCCGCCGGCCGCAACGCCACCACCGCCGCGAAGGCGGCCAACTCCAGCAGCACGAAGAAGACGGCGTACGCGACGGCTGCCGCGTACGCGCCGGCCCGGGCGTCGACGCCGCGCCCACCGGCCAGCGCCAGCGCGCCCAGCGGGGCGAGGATGTAGCCGGCCTGGGCCACCGAGGACCAGGCGAGCAGCCGGACCGTCCGCCGCTGGCGCAGCGCCACCAGGTTGCCGACGGTCATGGTGAGCACCGCCAGCAGCGCCAGCACCGGGCCGGTGGTGGTGGCCGGCAGCGCCCGCTGCACCACCGCGAGCAGGGCCACCACGCCCCCCAGCTTCGAGGCCGTCGACAGGTACGCGGCCACCGGCAGCGGCGCACCGTCGTAGGTGGCCGGCGCCCAGGCGTGGAACGGCACGGCGGCCACCTTGAAGGCCAGTCCCGCCACCACCAGCGCCACCGCGACCGTGGTCAGCGGCAGGTCGAGCCGGTCGTCCGCGCCGGCGGCGAAGGTCGCGCCCAGCGCGTCCAGGTGCAGCCGGCCGGTCACCGCGTAGAGCAGGGCCGCGCCGAGCAGGGTCACCGTGGTGGCCACCACGCTGACCACGAAGAAGGTCACCGCCGCCTCGGCGCCGGCCCGGCTGGCCCGGCGCAGCCCGACCAGCACGTACAGCGGCAGGGTGAGCGTCTCCACCGCCACGATCAGCGTGATCAGGTCACCGGCCGCGCCGAGCACCACGCCCCCGGTCAGGGCGCAGGCGAGCAGGAAGCAGTACTCCCCCACCGGGGTCCGGCCGGTGCGCAGCAGCGGCCCGGAGATCGCCAGCACGCCCAGGGTGAGCAGGGCGAAGACCACCGCCACCAGGGCCGCCCGGCCGCCGTACACCCAGGAGCAGTCGGGGCCGACGCAGAAGCTGCGCCGCTCGCCGCCCGCCCCGGCCAGGGTCGCGCCCAGCGCGGTGGCCGCCGAACCGACCGCGGCCACCGCCACCGTCACGCCGGCACGGGCCACCAGCAGGTCGGCCAGCAGCACCAGCACCGCGGTGCCCGCCGCCAGGTACGCCGGCAGCAGCGCCACATGGTCCACGCTCTGCACCAGGCTCATGCCGGCACCCCGACCCGGCGTCGACGACAGGCTCGCTCGCTCACTTGGTGACCACTCCCAGCAGGGCCTCGACCGGGCCGGCGGCGTACGACAGGACCAGCGCCGGGGCCAGCCCGACCACCAGCGCCAGCAGCACCAGCGGCGCCCACGCGGTCAGCTCCGCCCCGGCCAGCCCCGGGGTGAGCGGGGCGACCGCCGGCGCGGGCCGCCCGTGGGTGACCCGGCGCAGCAGCCGCAGCAGGTACGCGGCGGTCAGCGCCCCGCCCAGCGCGGCCAGCACGGCCAACGTGGTCCACAGCCCGCCCCCGCGCCGGACGGCGGCCACCACCGCGAACGCCTCGCCCCAGAAGCCGGCCAGCCCGGGCAGCCCGAGCGAGGCGACCGCCGCGAAGCCGAGCAGGCCGGCCAGCCGGGGCGCGGTCTCCCGCAGCCCGCCCAGCTCGGCCAGCGAGCCGGTGCGGGTGCGGTCCTTGACCGCCCCGGCCAGGAAGAAGAGCAGCCCGGTGATGACCCCGTGCGCCACGTTGCCGATCAGCGCGGCCCGGAGCCCGGTGGCGGTGAGGGTGGCGACCCCGAGCAGCACGAAACCCATGTGCCCGACGCTGGAGTACGCGATCAGCCGCTTCAGCTCGTCCTGCGCCAGGCAGACCAGCGAGCCGACCAGGATCGCGGCGACGGCCAGCACCCCGAGCACCGGGGCGGCCCAACGGGCCCCCTCGGGAGCCACCCCGACCGCCACCCGGATCAGCCCGTACGTGCCCATCTTGAGCAGCACCCCGGCGAGGATCACGCTGCCGACGGTGGGCGCCTGGGTGTGCGCGTCGGGCAGCCAGGAGTGCAGCGGCCAGAGCGGGCTCTTCACCGCGAAGGCGAGCGCCAGCAGGGTGAACGCGGCGAGCTGGGTGCCCCGGGACAGCCCGGCCCCACCGGTCAGCGTGACCAGGTCGGCGGTGCCGGCCGCGGTGACCACCACGAAGACGCCGACCAGCAGCAGCACCGAGCCGAGGAGCGTGTAGAGGGCGAACTTGCGGGCCGCCCGCCGCCGGTCGTCGCCGCCCCAGCCGGCGATGACCGCGTACATGGGCAGCAGGACGACCTCGAAGAAGAGGAAGAAGAGGACCAGGTCGAGGGCGAGGAAGGTGCCCAGGATGCCCACCTCGACCACCAGCAGCAGCGCCACCAGCGCCCGGCCGCTGCCGCCCGCCGGCACCCGCCAGAGCGAGTATCCGCAGCAGAGCAGGGTGAGCAGGGCGGTCAGCACCACCAGCGGCCAGGAGATGCCGTCCACGCCCAGGTGGAAACGCAGCTCCAAGCCGGGCACCCACGGCAGGTCGAGTTCGTGCCAGGGCAGCACGGCCGGGGCCGGACCGTAGCGGACCCAGCCGTGGTCGCCGCCGACCAGCGGCAGCGTGGCGAGCAGGGTCGCCCCGGCGGCGACCGTGCCGACCACCCGGCCGGCCCGGCCGCCCGGTACCAGGGCCGCCGCGACCGCGCCCAGTGCCGGCAGCGCGAGGACCGCGACCAGGAGGAACTGTCCGAAGGTCATCCCGCCGCTCCGATCAGCGCCACGGCCAGTCCGATCAGCAGCGCGCCGGCCAGCACGCCGGCCGCCGCCCGGGGCAGCGCCGCCCGGTGCAGTGCGGCCAGTCCGCCGCCGAGCCCCACCGCCGCCCGGCCGCTCCCCTCGACCAGCCCGTCCACCCCCCGCTCGTCGCCGGCCCGCGCGGCCCGGGCGAGCGCGGTGGTCGGGCGTACGACCAGGGCGTGCTGGACGTCGTCGAGCCGGAACGCACGGGCGAGGACCGGCCGCAGCGGACCCAGGAAGCGGGCCGGGTCGGCGACCGGGTCGCGCCGCCAGCCGGCCCAGGCGAGGCCCGCGCCGACCAGCAGCAGCACCAGCGGGAGCAGCACCCCGGGCCCGAGGTGCACCAGGTCGGGGGCGACCCGGGACTCCGCGGGCGCGCCCGCCGACAGCAGGGTCACGTCGGAGGGCACACCCAACCGGTCGACGAAGGCCTGCCGGAACCCGGCCAGGCCGAGCAGCGCGGCGGGCACCGCGAGCAGCAGGACCGGCCAGCGCAGCAGCGCCGGCGGGTCGTGCGGCCGGGCCAGCGGGATGCGGGTCTCGCCGAGGAAGGTGCGCAGCAGCAGCCGGGTCGCGTACCAGGCGGTCACCGCGACGCCGAGCAGGCCGGCCAGCCAGACCAGCCAGCCGACCCAGGCCGGGGCGGGCCCGGCGCCGTCCAGCGCGGCGGCCTCGGCGGCGGCGAGCACGCCGTCCTTGCTCCAGAAGCCCGACAGCGGCGGCACCCCGGCCAGCGCGCCGAGGCCGATGACCATGCACCAGAAGGTCACCGGCATGGCCGCGCGCAGCCCGCCCATCCGGGACATCAGCGTGGTGCCGACCGCGTGGATCACCGCGCCGGCCGCGAGGAAGAGCAGCGCCTTGAACGCGGCGTGGGTGAGCAGGTGGAAGAGCGCGGCGGAGGGCGCGCCCACCGCGAGCGCCCCGGTCATGTACCCGATCTGGGAGACCGTCGACCAGGCCAGCACCCGCTTGAGGTCGTCCTGGGCGGTGGCGGCGAACGCGCCCAGCAGCAGGGTGACGGCGGCCAGCACCCCGAGCACGGCGAGCGCGGCGGGGGCCCGGACGAAGAGCGGGAAGAGCCGGGTCACCGCGTAGACGCCGGCGGCGACCATGGTGGCCGCGTGGATCAGCGCCGAGATCGGGGTGGGGCCGGCCATCGCGTCCGGCAGCCAGGTGTGCAGCGGGAACTGGGCGCTCTTGCCGGCGACCCCGGCGAGCAGCAGCAGGCAGGCGGCGGTCAGCGTGCCGGTGGAGTAGTCGTGCGCGAGCACGTCCGCGATCCGGAAACTGCCGGCCGAGACGCCGAGCAGCGCGATGCCGAGCAGGAAACCCACGTCACCCACCCGGGTGACCAGGAACGCCTTCGTCGCGGCGGCCGGCGCCTCGGGCAGCCGCCGGTCATGGGCGATGAGCAGGTACGAGCAGATGCCCATCACCTCCCAGCCGACCAGCAGCAGGATCAGGTCACCGGCGACCACCACGGTCAGCATCGCGGCGGTGAAGAGGCTGATCTGCGCCGCGTACGGCGGGTAGCGGTGGTCCACCTCGACGTCGTCGTGCGGGCCGCGACGCAGATAGCCGATCGAGTAGACCTGCACGGCCAGGGCCACCGCGGCCACCGCCGTGCCGACCAGCACCGCCGGGCCGTCCAGCCGGTAGCCGAGGGTCACCGTCAGCCCGCCGAAGTCGACCCAGGTGGTGCCGCCCTCGACCGGGCCGTCCACCCGGACCAGCAGCGCCACCGCCACCGCCAGCGCGACCGCCGCGCCCGCCACGCCGAGCCCGATCGCCGCCCGCCGGGCCCGCTCCTCCCCGGCGCCGCGCGGCGCCGGCGGCAGCAGCAACCCGAGCAGACCGGCGAGCAGGGGTACGCCCGGCAGCGCCACCGCCAGCAGTCCGGTCACTTCTCCCCCTCCGGCCCGTCGTCGCCCCGGGTGGGGACCCGCACACCGGGCTCGGTCAGCGGCACGTCGTCCACGTCGACGCCGGCCCGCAACCGGTAGAGCTGGAGCACGATGGCCAGCCCCACCCCGATCTCGGCGGCCGCCAGCACGATCACGAAGAGCGCGAAGACCTGGCCGGAGTGCGGCAGCTGGGCCCGCACCGTGGTGTCGGCGGTGACCAGGATCAGGTTGACCGCGTTGAGCATCAGCTCCACCGCCATCAGCACCAGGACGGCGTTGCGCCGGCGCAGCACGCCGTAGGCGCCGAGGCCGAAGAGCAGCGCGGCGGTGACGTACGGGACGACCGGTCTCACCCGCGCCCACCCTCGTCACGGGACGGCACGGTGGCCGGCGTCGCCGCGGTGGGTGCCGCCGGGCCCGGCCGCGGGGCGACCGGGCGGCCGGGGGTGGCCGGCGCGCCGTCCGGCGTCGCGCCGGGACGGCCGATGTCGGGGCGGGACAGCACGATCGCGCCGACCAGGGCGGCGAGCAGCAGCACCGAGAGCACCTCGAACGGCAGCACCCAGGAGCGGAAGACCTGCTCGCCCAGCCGCTCCGCGGTGCCGGCGGCCGGCAGCTCCACCCGGGACCAGCGGAACGCGTCGACCAGCAGCACCGCCAGCCCCAGGCCGCTGCCGCCACCGACCAGCACGGCCGGCCAGCCGGGCCGGTCCAGGTCGTCGGAGGCCCCGATCGGGGCCCGGGTCAGCATCACCGCGAAGAGCAGCAGCACCACCACCGCGCCCACGTAGATGAGCACCTGCACCCAGGCCACCAGCTCGGCGGTGAGCACCAGGTAGTCGCCGGCCAGCGCGCCGAGGCAGACCACCAGCCAGAGCCCCGCCCGGACCAGGTGCCGGGTGCCCACCACCAGCGCCCCCGCCCCCACCGCGACCGCGCCGAGGGCGAGCAGCAGCACGTCCGCACCCGTCATGACGGGCTGCCCCCCTGCTCCGCGCCGGGCTCGGGGCGTACCCGGGTCGCCGGGCCGGCGGGGGTCGGCCGCGCGGCCGGGGCCGCGGCCTTGCGGGCGGCGGTGGTCTCCTCCTTGGAGGGGTCGCCGTGCGGGTCGTGCGCGGGCGGCGGCGGCACGGTGGCCATCCACTCGCCCAGGTGGTCCTTGTCGTGCAGCAGGTCCTTGATGTCGTACTCGGCGTACTCGAACTCCGGCGACCAGTAGAGCGCGTCGAAGGGGCAGACCTCGACGCAGATGCCGCAGTACATGCAGAGCGAGAAGTCGATGTCGAACTTGTCGAGCACGTTGCGCTGGCGGGGGCGGGCGGCGCCGGGCACCGCCACCTCCTCCTTGTGCGAGTCGATGTAGATGCACCAGTCCGGGCACTCCCGGGCGCAGAGCATGCAGACCGTGCAGTTCTCCGCCAGCAGCGCGATCACGCCCCGGGAGCGGGGCGGCAGCTCGGGGGCGACGTCCGGGTACTGCTGGGTGGTCGAGCGCTTGGTCATCGTCTTCAACGTGACCGCCAGCCCCTTCACCAACCCCTCGCCGGGCACGCCGCTGCGCTCGCTCATGCCGCCCATCCTGCCCTGTGCCCCCGGCGCGCGCGACCACCACCCGGCGGTTGCGCCGGTATCGTGGTCCTGGGGAGAACGACGCACCGGAAAGGACCCGTCGATGACCGCCGCGCTGCACGACGAGTTCCCGCCGCCGGGCGAGTGGACGACCGACGACCTGGACCGCCTGCCCGACGACGGCCGTCGCCGCCCCGAGCTCCTGGACGGAAACCTGCTCATGTCGCCCTCCCCCACGCGACTCCACCAGTCCATCGCCGGCCGCCTGATGGCGGCCCTGGAGGAAACCTGCCCCGCCGACCTCGACGTCACCCAGGGCGTCGAGGTACGCATCTCCCGCCGCCGCTCCTTCATCCCCGACCTGCTGGTCGCCGAGTTGGACGCGTCCGTACGGAACCCGTCGCAGTACCGGGCGAACGAGGTGCTGCTGGTCGTGGAGATCGTCTCCGAGGGCTCGCGGAGCATCGACCGGGTGCTCAAGCCCGCCCTGTACGCGGAGGCGGACATCCCCTACTTCTGGCGGATCGAGACCGAGGCGGGCATCGTCGTGCACGCGCACAAGCTCGACCCGGTCAAGCAGGTCTACGTCGAGCAGGCCCGGATGACCGACGGCATCCTGCTGCCCGAGCCGTGGGAGATGGACATCCCGCTGGCCCGGATCACGCCCCGGAGCCGGTGAGCGGCGGCAGCATCTCGACGCCGAGCTGCTGGAGCACCTGGAACAGCTCGTTCACGCTCCACACGTCGACGATCCGGCCGGCCGCATCGAAGCGCAGGAACGACGCCCCCGAATAGCTGACGACCCGGTTGGTGGGCGGCACCGGACCGAACTGACCGGCCTGGGTGCCGGCGGCCCGCCAGTGCACGGCCACCCGGTCGCCGGCCGCCACCAGCTCGACGATCTTGTAGCGGAGGTCAGGGAAGGCCGCCCGCCGGTCCCGGTGCCAGGCCAGCGCCGCCTCCGGTCCGGTCCCGCCCAGGCCCGGGCAGTCCGCCGCGACCAGCTCGTACGCGCTCTCCTCCCGGCCGGCGTTCCAGACGTCGGCGATGAAGCGTCGGGCCGCCGCCTCCACATCGATCACCGCGGCAGCCTAGCGACGGACGTGGGCGCTCGGCCTGCCGGGAGCCGCCGGAGCGACCATGATGGGACCGGGACGACACCTCGGGAGGCGCAGTGGGCGGCAACGGCGACGAGATCCTGGCGCGTACCGGCGGCAAGTACGTCGAGCCGGGCGGCGAGTTCACCCGGGACCAGCGCTACATCGCCACCCGGATCACCGCCGACGGGCGGGACGGCTGGCCGGTCGAGCCGGGCCGCTACCGCCTGGCGGTCAGCCGGGCCTGCCCCTGGGCGAACCGGCTGATCATCGTCCGCCGGCTGCTCGGGCTGGAGGACGCCATCTCGATGGCGGTGGCCGGCCCGACCCACGACAAGCGGAGCTGGACCTTCGACCTCGACCCGGACGGCCGGGACCCGGTGCTCGGCATCGAGCGGCTGGCCGAGGCCTACTTCACGCGGTTCCCCGGGTACGAGCGCGGCATCACCGTGCCGGCGCTGGTGGACGTGCCGACCGGGCAGGTGGTCACCAACGACTACGCGCAGATGAGCCTGGACCTGTCGACGGAGTGGACCGCGTACCACCGCGCGGGCGCGCCGGAGCTGTACCCGGAGCGGCTGCGCGCCGAGATCGACGAGGTCAACGCGGTGGTCTTCGCCGACGTGAACAACGGGGTCTACCGGTGCGGCTTCGCCGGCAGCCAGGAGGCGTACGAGAAGGCGTACCGCCGGCTCTTCGACCGGCTGGACCGGTTGACCGAGCGGCTGTCCGGGCAGCGCTACCTGGTGGGCGACACGATCACCGAGGCGGACGTCCGGCTCTTCACCACGCTGGTCCGGTTCGACCCGGTCTACCACGGCCACTTCAAGTGCAACCGGCAGAAGCTGAGCGAGATGCCGGTGCTCTGGGCGTACGCCCGGGACCTGTTCCAGACCCCCGGCTTCGGCGACACCATCGACTTCGACCACATCAAGCGGCACTACTACGAGGTCCACCGGGACATCAACCCGACCGGCGTGGTGCCGCTCGGCCCCGACCTGTCGAACTGGCTCACCCCGCACGGCCGCGAGGAACTCGGCGGCCGCCCCTTCGGCGACGGCACCCCGCCCGCGCCTCCCGCCCCGGCCGAGCGCGTCGACCCCGCCCACACGCCCCTGCGCTGACCGCGCCGCCGGCCGGCGGGCCTCAGAGGGCCAGGCGGACGGCGACCGTCAGGACGAGCTGGGCCAGGGCCAGCGGGACCAGCACCAGCCAGCAGAGGCGCTGGAGCTGGTCCTCGCGCAGCCTCGGGTAGGCGACCCGGAGCCAGATGATGACGAAGGCGACCGCGAAGACCTTGAGCAGGGTCCACAGCCAGCCGAGCTGGGCGTCGGCGAACGGGCCGTGCCAGCCGCCCAGGAAGAGCACGGTGGTCAGCGCGGCGATCACCACGATGCCGACGTACTCGGCGAGCAGGAAGAACGCGAACCGCAGGCCGGTGTACTCGGTCATGTAGCCGAAGACCAGCTCGGAGTCGGCCACCGGCATGTCGAACGGCGGTCGCCGGATCTCGGCCAGCCCGGCGACGAAGAAGACCACCATCGCCGGGGCCTGCCAGATCAGCCACCAGGGCCGCCACGCCTCGACGATGCCGGAGAGGCTGAGCGTCCCGGCCGCCATCGCGACCGACGCCGCCGCCAGCACCAGCGGCAGCTCGTAGCCGAGCAGTTGGGCGGCGCCGCGCAGGCCGCCGAGCAGGCTGTACTTGTTGGCCGAGGCCCAGGCCGACATCAGCACCGCCAGCACCCCGATGCCGACCACGGCCAGCACGAAGAACAGGCCGATGTCCAGCGGCTGCCCGACCAGGTCACCCGGCCCGAGCGGGATCACCAGCAGGGCCAGCAGGTATGGCACCAGGGCCACGGCCGGCGCCAGCCGGAACACCGGCCGGTCCGCGTCGCGCGGGGTGACGTCCTCCTTCTGCACGAACTTGATCCCGTCGGCGACGAGCTGCGCCCAGCCGTGGAAACCGCCCGCGTACATCGGGCCGAGCCGGCCCTGCATGTGGGCCATCACCTTGTGCTCGGTCTGCCCGACGACCAGCGGCAGGGTGAGGAACGCGACCAGCACGCCCGCCACCCGCAGGATCAGCTCCACCCAGTCCGGCATCAGGCTTCCCCCTCCTCGGCCGCGCCGCCCGGGGCGGGCTCCTGCCGGGGCGGCCCGGTGGGACGCTCACCGGGCAGCGGCCGGGCGGCCCCTCCGCCGGCGGCAGCCGGGCGCGCCGGACCTCCACCACCGGCCGATCCTGGCGGCCCTTCACCGCCGGTCGGCGCTGTCGGGCCGCCGTCCTGAGCCGGCCCCGCCGGGCGGGCACCCGCCGCCGGACGGGCCGGGCGGGTGCCGGGAGCCGGGCGGGCCGGACGTTCCCGGGCCGGGCGGGCGGGCGTACCCCCGCGCGGGCCCTCGCCGACGCCCGCCGCGCCGGCCGGCGTCGGGGTGGTGCCCCACTCCCCGGGCGCCGGCACGCCGGGCGGGCGCATCGGCCGGCGACCGCCGCCGGCCTCCGACTCGCCGGGCTCCTTCGCGCCGGGCCAGGGCTTGGCGACCCGGGAGGCGAGCACGAACTCCTTGCGCAGCGGGTGCCCCTCGAACTCCGGCGGCAGCAGCAGCGGGCGCAGCTCGCCGTGCCCGTCGAAGCCGATGCCGAACATCTCGTGCGTCTCCCGCTCGTGCCAGGCCGCGCCGGGGAAGACGTCGACCACCGAGCCGAGCACCGGGGTCTCCCGGGGCACCCGGCTGCGCAGCAGCAGCCCGTGCCGGTGCCGGGTGGACCAGAGGTGCACCACCACGTCGAAGCCCTCGGCCAGCTCGTCGACCGCCGACAGCCAGTCGAAGAAGTCGAGGCTCAGGTCGGCGTCGTCGCGTACCGCGCGCACCGCGTCCCGCCAGCTCGACGGGGGTACGTCGACCGTGGCCCGGGCGTACCCCTGACCGCCGGAGACCGACGCGGCGACCTCGACGGGCGCGAGCAGCTCGACCGCCCGCCGGCCGACCTCTTCCGGAGTCATGCCGCTGATCCTAGGGCGGCCGGCCGCCACCCGTGACGGGCCGCCCGCGCACCCGGGCCGGATCCGCCGCTTTCCCGGGCGGGTCGCGGTCCGCCGGGGAAAGATGAGGACCGTGCGTGCGGTGACTGTGACCCCAGGGGTGCCGGACTCGTTGCGGCTGACCGACGAGTGGCCGGAGCCCGCCACCGAGGAGGGCGCGATCCTGGTCCAGTCGCTCGCGGTGGGGATCTGCGGCACCGACCACGAGATCATCGCCGGCGCGTACGGCGAGGCGCCTCCCGGCCAGGAACGGCTGGTGCTCGGGCACGAGGCACTGGGCCGGGTGCTGGAGGACCCGACCGGCACGTTGCAGGCCGGCGACCTGGTGGCCGGGATCGTCCGACACCCCGACCCGCTGCCCTGCCCGAACTGCGCGGTCGGCGAGTGGGACATGTGCCGCAACGGTCAGTACACCGAGCACGGCATCAAGGCGCTGCCCGGCTTCGCCCGGGACCGCTGGCGGGTGCAGCCGAAGTTCGCGGTCGGGCTGGATCCGGTGCTCGCCCCGGTCGGGATGCTGCTGGAGCCGGCCAGCGTGGTGGCGAAGGCGTGGGACCACATCGACCGGATCGGCGCCCGGGCCGAGTGGCAGCCGCAGAGCGTGCTGGTCACCGGGGCCGGGCCGATCGGGCTGCTGGCCGCCCTGCTGGCCACCCAGCGCGGGCTCTCCGTGCACGTGCTGGACCGCAACACCACCGGACCGAAGCCGGACCTGGTCCGCTCGCTCGGCGCGACGTACCACACCTCGCCGGTGGGCGAGCTGGACTTCGAGCCGGACGTGGTGGTCGAGTGCACCGGCGCGCCCGCCGTGGTGCTCGACGCGATGTGCAAGGTCGGGCCGACCGGGGTCGTCTGCCTGACCGGGGTGTCCAGCGGCGGGCGCACCATCGACTTCGACGCGGGCGCGCTCAACCGGGCCCTGGTGCTGGAGAACAACGTGGTGTTCGGCTCGGTGAACGCGAACCGGCGGCACTGGGACCTGGCCGCCGCCGCGCTGGCCCGGGCCGACCAGTCCTGGCTCAACTCGCTGATCACCCGCCGGGTGCCGGTCGACCGGTACGCCGAGGCGTACGCGACCGGCGGCGAGGACATCAAGGTGGTGCTCGACTTCGCGGGGTGAGGGGCGGGCGGACCCGCCCCTCACCCGTGAACTCAGATGCCGGGCAGCCGGCCGTTGCGGAACAGGTCCACGAAGAGCTGGTGGTCCTCCCGGGCCCGCAGCCCGTACCGGTTGGCGAAGTCGACCAGGTAGTCGACGAAGCCGTCCGGGTCGCCGTCGACCTGCGCGACGATCGACTCCTCCGTGGAGTAGTCGACGAGGTCGTGGCTGGACTCGTCGTCGGCGACCGAGTGCATCCGGGCCACCGCCCGGCCCAGGTCGGCGAGGATGCCGCCGAGTTCCTCCGGCTCGTTCACGTCGGCCCAGTCCAGGTCGGCCGCGTACGGGGAGACCTCGGCGACGAGCTGGCCCGCCCCGTCCAGCTCGGTGAAGCCCAGCCACGGGTCGGCGTGCGCCTGCAACGCCCGCTGCGACTCGGCCGTGCGGTGCCCCTGGTGCCGGAAGTACGACCGGACCCGCTCGTCGTCGATGTGCCGGGCCACCGCCGGCACCTGGGCCTGCTTCATGTAGATGACGACGTCGTTCTCCAGCGCCTGGGTGTGCCCCTCCAGGAGCAGGTTGTACGACGGCAGCCCGGCCGAGCCGATGCCCACGCCCTTGCGCAGCACCACGTCCTTGATCTGCGCCTCGACCGGGCGCAGCCGGGCGGTGGCCTCCGGCAGCGTGCCCAGGTAGTCCTGGAACGCGGCGCAGACCTTCGCCCGGGTCTCGTCGTCGATCTCGAAGACGCCGTCGCCGAGGGAGAACCGGCGCTCGTAGTTGTCGATGGTGGTCTGGGTGGAGAGCAGGTCGACCCGGGTGTTGAGCCGGGCCTCCTGGAGCACCCGGCGCAGCACGCCGTCGGCGTTCTCCAGGGTGATCGAGCCGATCGCGTCGTCCCCACCGGCGGCGATGGCGCGCAGCTCGGTCAGGTACGCCGTGGCGAAGCCGGCCACCAGCTCGCCGATCACCCTGTCGGAGAGCGCCTTGGCGTAGCCGATCAGGGCCACGCTGGCGGCGAAGCGCTTCAGGTCCCAGCTGAACGGCCCGACGTACGCCTCGTCGAAGTCGTTGACGTTGAACACGAGCTGCCCGGAGGCGTTCATGTAGGTGCCGAAGTTCTCCGCGTGCAGGTCGCCGTGGATCCACACCCGGCTGGTCTGCTCGTCGAGGAACCGGTCGCTGGCGAAGTCGCCGCGCTGGTCGGCGTAGAAGAGCGCGGCGCTGCCCCGGTAGAAGGCGAACGGGGAGGCGGCCATCTTGCGGAACTTGCGGCGGAAGGCCGCCGGGTCGAGCGCCATCGACTCGCCGAACTCCTTGGTCAGCACGTCGACGATGAAGGCGGAGCGCTGGTCCGCGGACTGGGTCATGGTCCGCAGGCTAGCCCTCGGCCGCCACCCGCGGCTCAGCCGGCCGGGGGACGTACCGGTGCCGCGGTGAGGGATTCCACCGGGCGGGGCGCGGCGTCCACCGGCGGGGCGAGCCGGTCCGGCCGGCTGACCCCGCCGAGGCCGGCCTCCTCGGCGGCGATCTTCTCCTGGAGTCGCAGGATGCCGTGCAGCAGCGCCTCCGGGCGGGGCGGGCAGCCCGGCACGTAGACGTCGACCGGGATGAGCTGGTCAACGCCCTTGGTCACCGAGTACGAGTCCCAGTACGGGCCGCCGCAGTTGGAGCAGGCGCCGAAGGAGATCACGTACTTCGGCTCGGGCATCTGGTCGTAGAGCCGCTTGATCGCCGGGGCCATCTTGTCGGTGACCGTGCCGGAGACCACCATCAGGTCGGCCTGCCGGGGCCCGTGCGCGAACGGGATCACGCCGAGGCGCATGAAGTCGTGCCGGCCCATGCTGGTGGCGATGAACTCGATGGCGCAGCAGGCCAGGCCGAAGTTGAACACCCAGAGGGAGTAGCGCCGGCCCCAGTTCAGCACGAACCGGATCGGCTCGCCGAGCACTCCGGGCAGTTGCACGACCGTTCCCCCTCCCACACCTGCGACCAGTCAACCACAGCGTCCGGGGCGGGCGGTCGGGGCGGCGGGCCGGGGGCGGACTGTCCGCAACCGGATAGCCGGCGGCCGACGGCCCCGCAACCATTCCGGCCGCTCGCCTGTCTAGCGGGCGGGAGGCGGACGAGCCGCCGGACCCGCACGGGGAGGACGAGTGAGCGTGACCAGAGAGATCCGGATCGGCGGTCCCCCGCCGGACCCCGCACCGGAGAGCCCGGCACTCAGCTTCGACGGGTTCTACCACGCCCACTTCCGGGCGTTGGTGGTCCAGTTGGCCGCGTACACCGGTGACCGGTCGCAGGCCCAGGACCTGGTCCAGGACGCCTTCTGCCAGGCCTTCGCCCGGTGGGAACGGGTGGCCGGCTACGACGATCCGCTGGCCTGGGTACGGCGGGTCGCCTGGAACCTCGCGCACAACCGCTGGCGACGGCTGCGCACCGCGCAGGCCTACCTGCGCCGGCAGCGGGAGACGCACGTGGCGGGGCCGAACCCGGACCGGGTGGCGGTCGACACCGCCATGGCGAAGCTGCCGCCGCGCCAGCGCCGGGCGGTGATCCTCTACTACCTCGCCGACCTGTCGGTCGCCGAGATCGCGGACCAGGAACGCGTCGCCGAGGGCACCGTCAAGTCCTGGCTGCACCGCGGCCGGGCCGCGCTGGCCGCCCAACTGCGCGAGAGCACCGGGGAGGTGCGCGATGTCTGAGCAGGAGAACCACGCCCTCCTCGCCGAGCAGCTCGGCCGGTACCGGGCGACGGCGATCGCCGAGGTGGAGGTGCCGGGCCCGGCGGCGGTCCGTCGCACGGTACGCCGGAACCACCGTCGGACGCTGGCCGCCGCCGTCGTGTCCGCCGTCGCACTGCTGACCGGCCCCGCCGTCGGGTACGCGGCGTTCGACCGCGATCCCGCGCCCCGGCCGGTGGAGCCCACGCTCTCCCCGACGCCCGGCCCGTCGCTCTCCCCGACCCCCACGAGCAGCCCGACCGTCGCCGGGCACGCCCCGCCGGCACCGGACGGCCGGATCAGCCGGAAGCAGTTGCTCGCCGCCCGGGTGGACCTACCGGCCTGGCGGAGCGGGAACGGGTGTGCGTCGACCGACGTCCGGCTGGTGGCGGAGCGGGGGAACAACACCGTCACGCTGTACACGCTCGCCTACGGCGACGTGGACGGTGACGGCGCGACCGAGACCGTCGCCCTCGTCCAGTGCGTCGATCGCGGCTTCGGCTCCCAGCAGGTGGTCGCCTTCGACCGGAACACCGCGGGTGCCATCGTCACACTCGGCCGGGTGGTCCGCACGGCCCGGGAGACGCCGCAGTGGCTGATCGACCTGGACGTTCGCGCCGACGGCGTGGTCCGGGTGCGGGTCGGTGACATCGCGCCCGGCGGTGGGTGGCCCGGCGACTGGTCGCAGCGGCAGTGGCGCGGCTACCGGTGGGACGGCGAGCAGTTCCGGCAGGCGGAGGGGCCGACGACCTTCGGGCCGAACCCCTACTCCACCGACCTGGCGGTGACGGCGTCCGACCTGGTGCTGCGGCCCGACGCCGACGGCTCCCAGGTGGGCACGATCGAGGTACGGCTGCGCAACCTGGGCGACCGGGTGGCCGACAACGTCGACCTCTCACTCGACCTGCCGCCCTCCCTGGTGGCCGACGGGGGCGGGTGGGCCGGGTGCCGGCCGGACATGCCCCGGCTCCGCCCCCCGTCGTGCCTGTGGGGATCCCTCGGCCCGCACGCCGAGGTGACCCTGCGCCTCGGGGTACGGCTCCCGCCGAACGTCGACCTGACACCGGGCCGGGCGCTCGTGAAGGGCACGGCGCTCGGTCCGGACCTGAACAACCTGCTCGACCCGGATTTCGGCAACAACGAGGACACCATCGGTTACCGGTGAGCGCCCTCGGGTCCGCTCGGCAGGCGTCCCGTCCCGTTCCGGGGCGGGACGCCTGCCGGGTGCGGCAGCCGACCGCCGGGCGCGGCGGGTGGCCGGCGCGACTGTCCGGCACCCGACGATCGCCGGCCCTCGATCCACCGCAACCGCCCCGGAGGGCCAGGAGTGTCTTGCCTGAACACCGCCGGCGGGAACCGCCGGCGGCCCACGGGGATCGGGAGGACCACCGGATGAACACCACCATCACCCGCCGGCTGCTGGCCGGCGCGCTGGGCGCGGGGCTGGCGCTGCTCGGGGCGGCCGCGCCGGCCGCCGCCGCGCCAGGCGACAGCTCGGTCTCCGTCGGCCGGCTCGTGCTGGACCCGACCGACCGGGGGTACGCGGGCAGCCTGCCGGTGACCGTCACCTACCGGGGTGCCCAGGCCGGTTACCTCGACCTGGCCATCACCGAACCGGTGCCCGGGGCGTTCGTCGCCACCACCCCGTCCGACCCGTGCTTCTTCAGCGCTCCGAAGCCGGTGCGCACGATCTACTGCTCCGTGCCGGGCGGGGCGCTGCAACCGGGTGAGCGACGCCGGTTCAGCGTCGACTTCCGGGTGCTCACCACCACCCGGCCGTACGCGATGGCCACCCCCGGCGGCCGGGTCGCGGTGACGACCGGGGACGCGAACCCGGCGAACGACACGGCCGACGTGACCGCGTTGTTCCGCTCCACCACCGGTTCGCTGGACGACCCCCGGCCGTACGTGCGGGACACCCGGACCCACGCGTCGGTGGCGGCGGCCGGGCCGGTCGTGCTCGCCCGGCAGGAGGACGGGACCTGGTCCGGGCGGCTGCCGGTGACCGTACGGGTCGACGGGGACGCGGCCCACGACGCGTACTGGCTCACCCCGACGCTGCCGGCCGGGGTCGAGGTCGTCGGCACCGAGCCGGCCGCCATGTGCGGGGCCGACTGCGAGGTGCCGGGCGGCCAGTTCATGCCGGGTGAGGAGCGGACCGTGACGCTGCTGCTCCGAGCGTCCGCCGACGTGGCCCCCGGCGACCTCGGGCCCGGATCGGTGCGGCTGTTCGCCGTCTTCGGCTGGGGCGACGAGCTGGCCGACGTCGACCCGACCGACAACACCGCCACCTTCTACGTCACCGCCGCCGCCGGCTGACGGTGATGGCCCAGGCGCAGGCGCGGCCGCAGGTGTACCTGCGGCCGCGCCCTCCCACCCCGGACGGCGAGGAGCAGTCGCCGCCCCGATGGACGATCGAGGTGAGTGCTGCGGTGGACGAGGATGCCGGGCCCGGCTTCGACGAGGTCTACCGCCGCCACTTCCCATCGCTGGTGGTGCAGCTCCACGCGTTCGTCGGGGACATGGGCGAGGCGCAGGACCTGGTGCAGGAGGCGTTCAGCCGGGCCTGGCCCCGCTGGGACCGGATCGCCCGGTACGACGACCCGGTGGCCTGGGTCCGCCGGGTCGCCTGGAACGCCGCCGCCAGCCGGTGGCGTCGGCTGCGTACCGCCCGGCTGTTCGGGGAGCGGCAGCGACCGGAGGTGGTGGACGGGCCCGGGCCCGACCGGGTCGCGCTGGCCGCCGCCCTGCGCACGCTGCCGGCCAACCACCGGCGTGCGGTGGTCCTGTACTACCTGGCCGAACTGACCGTCGGCGAGATCGCCGAGGAGTGCGGGGTGGCCCCCGGCACCGTCAAGTCCTGGCTGCACCGGGCCCGCGCCACGCTCGCCAGCCGCCTCGCCGACCACGGCCCCGCGCCCGCGGCGGACCCGACCGGAAGGGTGGCCCACTGATGGACCCACGGAATCCGGGCCCGGACCGGCTGGTCGACGCCTTCGCCGACCTGCGCGCCACCGGCCTGCGACAGGTCACCGATCCCGACCCGGACGTGCCCCGCCGCCGCGCGTACCGGCGCTTGCGCAACCGGGCGGCGCTACCCGCCGTCGCGGCGGCGGTGGTCGCGGTGGCCGGCGCGGCCGGACTGGTCCGGCTGCCTGCGGCACCGCCACCGGCGGTGGTCACCGGCAGCTCACCGGCGACCGGCCTGCCCTCGGGGTGGCCGAGCGGCACGCCGGCCACGCCGTCCCCCACCGCCTCGCCCGGTCCCACCCCCACCGGGTCGCCCTCGGCGAGCGCCACCCCGGCCGGCTCGCCCAGCGGGACGCCGTCGACGGGCGCGCCGACGCCACGCCGGTCCCCGTCGCCCTCCTCGACCCGGTACCTCGACCTGTCCATCCATGCGCCCCGGACCCTCACCCTGACCCCCGAGGGCGGCCGGTACACCGGCTGGCTCGACGTCACCATGGGCAACGCGGGCACCCGGGCGTACGACGCCGGGGACCTGATCGTGGTGCTGCCCGTGGAGGCGACGATCGACCTGACCGGAACCAACATCGGGGGCTGCTTCAACCGGGAGCAGACCGACGACACGAAGACGTCGTGGTGCACCGGTGACGGGCCGGTGCCGTCGGGCGGCACGAAGACGTACCGGATCGGGGTCACGGTCAACATCGCGCCCGGCGGACCGGCGCGGACCCTCACCGGCATGGCGCTGACCGTGCGGGCGAACATCGGCGGCTCCTTCCCCGCCGACGGCACCCCGGCCGACAACACCACCCGGACGGACCTGGTGCTGCCCGCCGGTTGACCGTCGGGGACCCGACGGCCCGGGGGCGCAACCCGATCCCCATGGCCGGAGTGTTACCGGCGCCGGACCACCCGGCAGCCCGCGTACGGGGGAGGGACTGTGACAGTGAGGATGAGGGCCCGCGCGAACGAACCACCACCGGCCGACGACCCGGCGGTGGCTCCGACGCCCACCTTCGACGACTTCTACCACGCGCACTTCCGCAGCGTGACCACCCAGCTCTGCGCGTACACCGGCGACCTCGGGCTGGCACAGGACCTGGCGCAGGAGGCGTTCTGCCGGGCGCTGGCCCGCTGGGAGAAGCTGGTCCGCTACGACGACCCGGTGGCCTGGGTGCGCCAGGTCGCCTGGAACCTGGCCCGCAGCCGGTGGCGCCGGCTGCGGACCGCCCGCGACCACCTGTTGCGCCAGCGGCAGGTGGAACCCGAGGTGCCCGGTCCGACACCGGACCGGGTGGCGATCGACCGGGCACTGGCGACCCTGCCGCCGAACCAGCGGCGGGCCGTGGTGCTGCACTACCTGGCCGACCTGACGGTGGCGCAGATCGCCGCGCAGGAGGAAGTCCCGGAGGGGACGGTGAAGTCCTGGCTGCACCGGGGGCGCGCCGCCCTCGCCGCACGGCTCGACGAGAGCACGGAGGAGGTCCGCGATGTCCGACCGTGACCCGCTGCGGACGCGCTTCGACGCGTACCGCGGGGACCTGAGCACCCGCATCGACGGGCCCGGTCCGATGGCCGCCCGACGGACCCTGCGTCGCCGTCGCCGTACCGCCGTCGCCGGTGTCACGGCGGCGGTCGTGCTGGTGGTCACCCCGATCGCCGCCGGGGCGGCGCTGCGCCACGACCCGCCGCGGCCGCCGACCGGCACCCCGACGGCCATACCGACGCCGACCGCTGACCCGACCCCCTCGTCGAGCCCGACCCCGACCCCGTCGACCAGCCCGACGAGGGCCGCCCCCGACGGGCGGATCAGCGAGCGGCAGTTGCTCGCCGCTCCGGTCGACCTGCCCTCCTGGGCGGGCCGCGACTGCCCCGACCCCAGCGACGTACGGCTGCTGCCGGGCAGCACGGTCCAGGTGCAGCGGCCGTACCTGATCGAGCTGGAACACGGTGACGTGGACGCCGACGGCGCGGCGGAGACGGTGGCGATCCTGGGCTGCCGCGTCGGCGAGGCGTCGGCGAAGCAGGTGGTGGTCTTCGACCGGAACCGGCAGGGCGACATCGTCACCGTGGGCCGGGTGGTCCGCACCGAGGGGGAGGGCCCGGAGACGATCGAGGACGTGCTCGCCGTCGCGGTGCAGAACGGCTCGGTGCTGGTGAAGGTGGGCGATCGACACCCCTGCTGCGGCACGCCGCCCTACCTGACCCGGACCCAGTGGCGGACGTACCGCTGGGGTGGCACGACATTCACCCAGGTCGCCGGCCCGACGGCGTGGGGACCCGACACCCGGCTGACCGACCTGACCCTGACGGCGGGCGACCTGGTGCTCGGCCCGCCGGGCGCGGACGGGAAGCGGTCCGGCTCGCTGACGGTGACCGTCGTCAACCACGGGCCGCTGGCCGTACCCGGGCTCGGCCTGAGCCAGTTGGGGATGATCGGCACGCCGGACGGCGGGGACTGGTCCCGCTGCGGGCCGGAGTCGACGGACCCGGAAATCAGTTGCCGGCTGCCGGGGCTGGCGGTGGGCGGGAAGCGGAGCTGGACCTTCCGGTTCCAGATCGCCCCGCCGACGCCGGACCGGACCGGCCGGGCCTCGATCGTGGCGGAGCACTACGACACCCGCGACCGCTCCTGGCCGGACCTGACCCCGAAGGACAACTCCGTCACCGTCACGGTGCCCGACTGATCCGCGAGCCGGGGGCGGCGGTCCGGCCCGACCGCCGCCCCCGGCTCACCAGGTCGGGCGTTGCAGCAGGCCGACGAACTCGGCCAGCAGCCGCTCCCGGACCGCCGGGGGCGCGGCGTCGAGCAGGGTGTTCACCACCGCCATCCGGTCCGGCACCCCGGTCGCGCCCAGCCCGAGGCCGGCGGCGAGCCCGGCGACCAGCTCGGGGGTGAGCGCGTCCGGGGTCAGGCCGGCCGCGAGGGCCCGCAGTTCCGGCGGCAGCTCGACCGGGCCGGCCGCCCGGGCCGCCGCCACCGCCGCCGCCAGCGCCGGGGCGAACTCGGCGACCCGGGGCGCGACCGACGCGGTCACCGTCAGGTGCACGCTGGCCGGCAGGCCGGCGTACGAGAGCTGGGGCTGGGTGTGCCAGCCCCGGGCGGTCAGCTCGTCGACCAGCACGAACAGGTCCAGCCCCGGGTCGTCGGCGGTGAAGCAGACCACGGTCGCCGCCGGCTCGGCCAGCAGCCGCAGCCCGTCGACGGCGCGGACCGCGTCGGCCAGCCCGGCGACCGCGTCCCGGGTCGTCGCGGCCAGCCGCAGGTAGCCGTCCTCCCCGAGGTGCCGCAGGGTGGCCCAGGCGGCGGCGATCGGCCCGCCGGAGCGGGTCGAGGCGATCACCGGGTTGACCATCGTGTACCCGGGCCAGTCGGCGTACGCGAAGTACTGCGGGGCGCGCAGCGCCGCGCTCCCGTGCAGCAGCACCGACACCCCCTTCGGCGCGTACGCGTACTTGTGCAGGTCGACGGAGATCGAGGTGACCCCGTCGACGGTGAAGTCGAACGGGGGCACCGGCGCGCCGAGCCGGCGCAGCCAGGGCAGCGTCCAGCCGCCGAAGCAGGCGTCCACGTGACAGCGCACCCCGGCCGCCGCCGCGGCCGCGGCGATCTCCGCGACCGGGTCGACGACGCCGTGCGCGTACGACGGGGCGGAGGCGGCGACCAGCACGGTCTCCGGCCGGATCGCGGCGGCCACCTCGGCGGGGGCCGGCCGCAGGGTCACCGGGTCGACCGGCACCGGGTCGAGGACCACCCGCAGGTAGTGGGCGGCCTTGGCGAAGGCGGCGTGCCCGCTGGTCGGCACCACGATCCGTGGCTCGGCGAGGTCGGGGCGGGCGTCCCGGGCGGCCTTCACGGCCAGCATCAGCGACTCGGTGCCGCCGCTGGTGACGCTGCCGACCACGTCCGGGGCGGTGCTGCCGGGCCCACCACCGAGCAGCCGGGCCGCCGCGCCGACCAGCCCGTTCTCCATCGCCAGCAGGGACGGGAAGGCGGTCGGGTCGAGCCCGTTGACGTGCGCGCTCTGGGCGTACGCGGCCTGCGCCAGCTCGTCCAGCCCGGCCACCCCGGGGTCGTAGACGTACGCGAACAGCCGGCCGCCGTGGGTGGGCCGGTCCCCCGCCCGCAGCGCCCGCACCTCGTCGAGGACCTGCGGTGCGGGTACCCCCCGGGCGGGCAGGGCGGTCAGCTTCTGGTCGGTCATCTGGTGGGGACGCCTCTCTCGAACGGTGCGACCGGGGCGGCGGGCAGGGTGTAGGCGCGCAGCAGGACGACCGGCGCCGCGACCAGCAGCGCGGGCAGCACGCTGAAGCCGAGCAGCACGCCGAGGCGGGCGCTCGCCGGCTGGGTGGCGGCCACCCCGGTCGCCGAGGAGACGTAGCCGGAGAGCTGGAGCACCAGTCCGTAGATGCCGGGGCCGAGGGCCAGGCCGAGGGTCTCCCCGGCGGTCCAGACCCCGGTGAACACGCCGGCCTGCCGCCGCCCGGTGCGCGCGGTGTCGTGGGCGATGCAGTCCGGCAGCATGGCGAGGGCGAAGACCTGCTGGCCGGCGTAGCCGACGCCGATCAGCGCGACCACCGCGTAGACCCCGGCGGCGGGCAGCACCGGGGACGCGACCAGGGCCAGCGCACCGGCCGCGAAGAGCAGCGACGCGGCCACCAGCCCGGCCCGCTTGCCGGCGCGCGCGCCGACCCGGGTCCAGAGCGGCATGACCAGCAGCGCCGGCCCGACGAAGCAGGCGAAGAGCAGGGTCGGCCCGCCGTCCGGGTCGCGCAGCACCTGGCCGGCGAAGTACTTCACCCCGGCCAGCACGGTGGCCACCCCGGCGGACTGCACCACGAAGCAGAGCAGCAGGGCCCGGAACGGCCGGTTCGCCCCGGCCACGGCGAGCTGCGCGCGCAGGCTGGGTTCGGTCTCCGCGACGGTGCCGGCCGGCGCGCTACGGGTGCCGAGGAACGCGCCGAGGGTGCCCGCCACGATCAGCGCGGCGACGAAGAGCCCCGTCCAGCGGTGCCCCGGCACGCCGTCGCCACCGGCGGCCACCACCGCCGGGGCCACCGCGCCGGAGACCAGGATGGCCAGCGCCAGCACCGCGATCCGCCAGCTCATCAGCCGGGTACGCTCCGCCGGGTCGGCGGTCAGCTCGGCCGGCATCGCCACGTACGGCACCTGGAAGAAGGCGAACGCGGTGGCGGTGGCCAGGAAGGCGACCGCGACGTACGCCCCGGCGGCCGGGCCGGTCCCGAACGGGGCGGCGAAGATCGCGGCGAACAGGACGGCCAGCGCCAGCCCCCCGCCGAGCAGGTACGGCCGGCGCGCGCCCCAGCGCGACCGGGTCCGGTCGGAGATCCGCCCGGCGACCGGGTTGACCAGCACGTCCCACGCCTTCGGCAGGAGCACCAGCAGGGCGGCGACGCCGGCCGCCACGCCCAGCGTGTCGGTCAGGTACGGCAATAGGAGCAGCCCGGGCACCGTACCGAACGCCCCGGTGACCAGGGAACCGAGCGCGTACCCGAGGTGCACCCGGCGGGGCAGGCCCGTTGCTGTCATGCGGCCGAATGTTACTCACGTTATGGCCCGGATCACATCCCCGGCTCCGGCGACCAGGCCGCCGCCCGGATGTCCACCCCGTCCCCGCGCAACGGGCAGCCCTCGGCGCGCAGCCGGGCCCGCGCTTCCCGCTCGTGCCCCGGCGGCAGCCGGCCGGCCGAGTTCACCACCCGGTGCCAGGGCACCCCACCCCCGTGCCGGGCCATGATCGAGCCGACCAGCCGGGCCGAGGCGCGCCCCGAGCGCTCGGCCAGCGCGTCCGCCACCGCCCCGTACGACATCACCCGTCCCGGCGGGATCCGCTCGACCAGGTCGAGCACCGCCTCGACGTACTCGTCAGGTGTCACGACCGGCCACGATATGGGAAGGCGCGCCGGCCCGGAGGACCCCGACGCGCAGAATGGTCCGGTGCGTGAAGCAGTCACCTCGGCCCGCCGGATCGTCGTCAAGATCGGCTCCTCCTCGCTGACCACGGCGACCGGCGGCCTCGACGAGGCACGGGTCGACACCCTGGTCGACACCCTCGGCGCACTGGCCACCGCCGGACGCGAGGTGGTGCTGGTCTCCTCCGGCGCGATCGCCGCCGGGCTGGCCCCGCTCGGGCTGCCCCGCCGCCCGCGCGACCTGGCCACCCAGCAGGCCGCCGCCAGCGTCGGGCAGGGCCTGCTGATCGGCCGGTACGCGGGCAGCTTCGCCCGGCACCGGCTCACCGTCGGGCAGGTGCTGCTCACCGTCGACGACGTGACCCGGCGGGCGCACTACCGCAACGCGTACCGGACTCTGCGCAAGCTGCTCGACCTGCGCGCGGTGCCGATCGTCAACGAGAACGACACGGTGGCCACCGAGGAGATCCGGTTCGGCGACAACGACCGGCTGGCCGCGCTGGTCGCCGCCCTGGTCGACGCCGACCTGCTGGTGCTCCTCTCCGACGTGGACGCGCTCTGGACCGGCGACCCGTCCCGGCCGGGCAGCACCCGGATCGCCGAGGTGCACGGCGACGGCGACCTGGCCGGCGTGCAGGTCGGCGGCGCGGGCCGGGCCGGCGTCGGCACCGGCGGCATGGTGACCAAGGTGGAGGCGGCCCGGATCGCCACCGGCTTCGGCATCCCGGTGGTGCTCACCGCCGCCCCGCTGGCCGGCGCCGCGCTGGCCGGCGAGCCGGTCGGCACCTTCTTCCACCCGAGCAGCCGCCGCCCGGCGGCCCGGCTCTTCTGGCTGGCGCACGCCACCGCGCCCCGCGGCCGGCTGCACCTCGACCCGGGCGCGGTGCAGGCCGTGGTGGGCCGGCGCAAGTCGCTGCTGCCGGCCGGCATCACCGCGGTGGACGGCGCGTTCACCGCCGGCGACCCGGTCGACCTGGTCGACACCGAGGGCGCGCCGGTGGCCCGGGGGCTGGTCAACTACGACGCGGTGGAGCTGCCCGGGCTGCTCGGCCGCTCCACCACCGAACTCGCCGCGGCGCTCGGCCCGGCGTACGAACGGGAGGTCGTGCACCGCGACGACCTCGTCCTGCTGTGAGCCCGACCGCCGAAGGAGTGCCCCAGAGATGAGCGTGACCGAGCAGGCCCGGGCGGCCCGGGAGGCGGCGAACGAACTGGTCCTCGCCCCGCGTACGGCCAAGGACGCCGCGCTGCACGCGATGGCCGACGCGCTGGTGGCGCGTACGCCGGAGATCCTGACCGCGAACGAGGCGGACCTGGCGGCCGGGCGCGCGGCCGGACTGAGCGCGGCCGTGCTGGACCGGCTCGCCCTCGACGCGGGGCGGGTCGCCGGCATCGCGGACGCGCTGCGCCAGATGGCCGCGCTGCCCGACCCGGTCGGCGAGGTGGTCCGCGGCTCCACCCTCCCCAACGGGCTGGAGCTGCGCCAGATCCGGGTGCCGTTCGGGGTGGTCGGCATCATCTACGAGGCCCGGCCCAACGTGACCGTGGACGCGGCCGGCATCTGCCTGAAGTCCGGCAACGCCGCGCTGCTGCGCGGCTCCTCGTCGGCGGCGCACTCCAACGCCGCGCTGGTCGCGGTGCTGCGCGACGCGGTCGCCGGGGCCGGCCTGCCGGCGGACGCGGTGCAGCTGCTCGACGCCGGCTCGCGCGACTCGGTCAAGGAGCTGATGCGGGCCCGGGGGCTGGTCGACGTGCTGATCCCGCGCGGCGGCGCGTCGCTGATCCGGACCGTGGTGGAGGAGTCCACCGTGCCGGTGATCGAGACCGGGGTGGGCAACTGCCACGTCTACGTGGACGCCGCCGCCGACGTGGCGAAGGGGGTCGCGATCACCCTGAACGCCAAGACGCAGCGGCTGTCCACCTGCAACACCGCCGAGTCGCTGCTGGTCCACGCCGGGATCGCGGACGCCTTCCTGCCGGCGGTGCTGGCCGCGTTCGCCGACGCCGGGGTGACCGTGCACGGCGACGCCCGGGTGGCCGGATACTCCACGGCCGTGGTGCCGGCGACGGAGGAGGACTTCGCCACCGAGTACCTCTCGGCCGACATCTCGGTCGCCGTGGTCGACTCGCTGGACGCGGCGGTCGCGCACATCCGCCGGTACGGCACCGGCCACACCGAGGCGATCGTCACCGACTCCCAGCCGGCGGCCCGGGAGTTCGTGGCCCGGGTGGACGCGGCGGCGGTGATGGTGAACGCCTCCACCCGGTTCACCGACGGCGGCGAGTTCGGCTTCGGCGCCGAGATCGGCATCTCCACCCAGAAACTGCACGCGAGGGGCCCCATGGGCCTCCCCGAACTGACCAGCACCAAGTACGTCGTCACCGGCGACGCCCACCTCCGCTGACCGCCCTCCCCACCCCCGCCGCCCGCCCCCGCCCCCGCCCAAGATCCGCGCACTTTCCCGGAAAGAGTGGTCTCAGCGGCGCGTGAGGCCACTCTTTCCGGGAATCAGCGCGATCGCTGGGGGTGGGCGGCGGGGTCAGGAGACGGGTTCGGGGGTGCCGGGGGGTGGGGCGGTCGGCGTCTCCGGGTCGCGGGGGGACGGGGCCGGGCGGGGGGACGGGACCGCGGGCGGCGGCGTCGAGGCGGCCGGCGGCGGGGACAGGAAGACGGTGCCGGAGACCGGCGGCGCCTCCGGCGCGGTGGGGCGGCAGGCCCGGATCGCGCGCAGCGTCGTGTGCACGTCGAACTGGTGGCCGTCGTCGCTGTCCCACCCGCCGTCGCTGCGCTGCGTCTCGGCGAGCCGCTTCCGCGCCGAGACCAGCAGCCACTGCTCCTCGCCGACCTCGACCCGGCGCAGCGTGGCGGCGAGCCAGGCCACGTCGGCCGGGGACATCTGCGGGATCCGTTCGGCGAGCACCGCCTGGATCCGCGCCGACTCGTAGTACAGCTGCTGGCGGTGCAGCACCGCCGCGGCCAGCCAGCCGAAGGGCAGGAAGGACGGCCAGCTCCCGTCGGGGGCGAGTTCTGCGGCGAGGGCCTGCGCCGCCGCCTGCACCACCCCGGCGTACGCCCCGCCCACCCGGTGGTCGAGCGGCCCGGCGGCGCGGGCGTCCAGCCCGGCGACGGTCAGCCAGAAGCCGGCGTTGGCGGTCAGGAAGCGCCGGGCCTCCGGGTCCCCCGGGGTGGCCCACTCGGGCGCGAACCCGGCCAGCGACGGGTCCTCGTCCCAGCCACCGTCGGGGAGCTGCCGGGCCGCCAGCCAGTCCAGGGCGTGTCGCGCGGCCGGGCGGCTCAGGCCCCCGAGGTCGTCCAGCTCGGCCAGGCGGTAACAGGTCGCGTCGACCGAGGCGACCTCGCCACCGAGCACGGCGGGCCAGCCGCCCCCGGGTGCCTGCCCGGCCTCGGCCGCGTCGAGCAGGTCGGGCGGCACCGGCGTGCCGGTGCGCAGGCGGGACAGTCGGGCGCGGTCCACCGCGTCCCCATGAGCCACGACGAAGCCGATCGCGGCGTCCAAGTCGACCACGGCGGACACGCTACCTGGGGAAACAGGGTTACGCCTCGGTAGCTCGGCCAGGGGTGGCCCGGCCCACCGGCGGCCGGGGGCGACCACCGGTGGGTTGCGGACCGGATCGATCACCGTCAGGGCGGCCGCCCCGGGAGAACCCGCCGGTACGCGGAAGGGCCCGCCCGGAACCGGGCGGGCCCTTCCGACACCGAACTCAGTACGCGGGCAGCGACGGGTCGATCTGCTTGACCCAGGAGAGCACCCCGCCCTGCAGGTGCACGGCGTCGGAGAAGCCGGCCGCCTTCAGCGCGGCGAGCGCCTCGGCGGAGCGGACGCCGGACTTGCAGTGCAGCACGATCTGCTTGTCCTGCGGGAGCTTCGCCAGCGCCTCGCCGGAGAGGATCTCGCCCTTGGGGATGAGGGTGGAGCCGGGGATCCGGACGATCTCGTACTCGGCGGGCTCCCGGACGTCGACCAGGAAGATGTCCTTGCCGGCGTCCTGCCACTCCTTCAGCTCCAGCGCGGTGATGGTCGAGTCGACCACCGCCTCCTGCGCCTCCTCGGAGACCGCGCCGCAGAAGTCCTCGTAGTCCTCCAGCAGGTCGGTGACCGTCGGGTTCTCGCCGCAGAGCGCGCAGTCCGGGTCCTTGCGGACCTTGATCTTGCGGTAGCTCATCTCCAGGGCGTCGTAGACCATCAGCCGGCCGACCAGCGGCTCGCCGATGCCGGTGAGCAGCTTGATCGCCTCGTTGACCTGGATCGACCCGATGGACGCGCAGAGCACGCCCAGCACGCCGCCCTCGGCGCAGGACGGCACCATGCCGGGCGGCGGGGGCTCCGGGTAGAGGCAGCGGTAGCAGGGGCCGTGCTCGGCCCAGAACACCGAGGCCTGGCCGTCGAACCGGTAGATCGACCCCCAGACGTACGGCTTGCCCAGCAGCACCGCCGCGTCGTTGACCATGTAGCGGGTGGCGAAGTTGTCGGTGCCGTCGACGATCAGGTCGTACCCGGAGAAGATCTCCCGGACGTTCTCCCGGTCCAGCGCGGTGTTGTGGATCTCGACGTTGACCAGCGGGTTGATCTCGCGGATCGAGGCGGCGGCGGACTCGGCCTTGGACCGGCCGACGTCGGAGACGCCGTGGATGATCTGCCGCTGGAGGTTGGACTCGTCGACGGTGTCGAAGTCGATGATGCCGAGCGTGCCGACACCGGCGGCAGCGAGGTACATCAGGGCGGGCGAGCCGAGGCCGCCGGCGCCCACGCAGAGGACCCGGGCGTTCTTCAGCCGCTTCTGACCCTCGACCCCGACGTCCGGGATGATCAGGTGGCGGGAGTAGCGACGGATCTCGTCTACGGTCAGCTCGGCGGCGGGCTCGACGAGCGGGGGCAACGACACGGTGGACTCCCCGGGATCGGCGGTGGGACCGCGCAATTGTCACTCGTCGCGGTGGGGATCTGCCATGAGGAGGGACACGTCGCCCGGCATGCGGGACCGGGAATAACTCAGACCCCGTCGGTGGGCTCGCCCTCGTACCGGGCCCCGTCCAGGTACGGCCAGGCGTTGGCCACGCAGCCGTCCAGGCCGTACGTCTGCTGCTGCATCACCGGGGCCGGCGCCCCGCGCCGGGGGCAGGCCTGGTGCAGCTCACCGAACTCGTGACCGACCTCGTGGTTGACCACGTAGGTCCGGTAGACGGACAGCGGGGCGCCGTAGTCGGGCACCGCCTCCATCCAGCGCGCCAGGTTGATGATCACCCGGCCGGGCAACCGGCAGGAGGTGTAGCGCTCGGTGGCCAGGCCGCCCTCGGCGCACATCCGCTCGGAGGTGGCCGGGGTGGCCAGGTAGATCGTGAAGTCGGCCTCGACGGGGTCGGCGACCCGCTGCACCCGGAGCCGGCCGGAGGCGATCCAGCCGCGCGGGTCCCCCAGCACCGCGTCCACGGTGGCGGCGAAGTCCTCGACGTCCTGCCCGGCGTCCGCCTCGACCTCGACCCGGTAGCGGCGCAGCGGTCCCTCGTAGCCACGTACCGGGGAGCCGCCCTCGGCGGCGGCGAACCGGCCGCTGCCCTCGATCGGGTACCCGGTGGTGGGGCCGGCCGACGCGCCCGCGCCACCCGCGCCGGCCAGCCGGGCGTCCCGGGCCGCCGCGACCGGGCTCGGGTCGGGTGCCGGAGGACGACGCAGCAGCGCCGTCCCCACCCCCGCCCCGGTGCCCGTCAGCACCAGCAGGAGGAGCAGGAGGAGCACCGCCCGCCGCCGGCGGCGGCGCATCCGGCGCAGCCCGGGACGGACGGGTTGCGCCGTGCCGGGGTGGGCGGCGGGGCGGTCGAAGTCGAGCCGGGCGCCGGGTACGGGCTCGGCAGGCGGGTCGGCAGGGGACGACGACGTCATGTCCCCAGCCTGACACGCAATTCGGGCATTCGGCCGTTTTTACCGCTTGTTCCGCGAAATACTTCCCATCGCCACGATCAGGTCTTCAGACCGGTCGGCCGGCGTACCTCCGCCCGTTCAGGTACGGCCACGGGTACGGCCGGCAGCCGTCCAGGAAGAGCGTCTGCTGCTGCATCACCGGCGCCGGCCGCCCGAGGCCGGGGCAGCGCTCGTGATGGTGCCCCAACTGGTGTCCCACCTCGTGGTTGACCACGTACAGCCGGTAGGTGTCCAGCGGCATCCCGGCGGCCACCAGGTGCGGCGCGGAGAGCCGCCAGCGGTCCAGGTTGATCACCACCTTGCCCGGCACCCGGCAGGACGTGTACGGCACCCCGCCCTTGCGGATGTCGATGCCGCCCCGGCCGCACAACCGGCCCGCGCTGTCCCGCGTCGCGAGGAAGATCGTGAAGTCGTACCGGCTGCCCGGGGCGACCCGCTGCAACCGCAACCGGCCGTCGTCCACCCAACTCCCCGGCCCGGCCAGGGCCCGCTGCACCGCGTCGGCGAAGGCGTGCACGTCCTCCCCCGAGCCGTTCTCCACCGCCACCCGGAACCGGCGCAGCACCCCGGCGCGGCCCAGCACCGGACCCGGCCGCGGCTCGTACGCGAAACTCCCCCGGCCGTGCGCGGGCACCGGGCCCGGCAGGGCCAGCACCGGCGCGGGCGGAACCGGGTCGGCGACCGGCGACGGGCTCGCCGACGGCGTCGGGACGACGCTCGCCAGGGCCGGCGGCGGCACCGGTGACCCGTCGCTGACCAGCACCTCCGCCCCGGACGACGGCCGCTGCACGGCCACCGCCACACCCACCCCGGCGGCCGCCAGGAAGGCGAGCACCACCAGCACCGAGCGGGTCCGACGAGGGGACGACCGACCGGCGCGGGCGGCTCGCGCGACGCGACGGCGCGGCTGGGAGGAAGCGGGCATCCGGGTCAGCCTGCCATGTCGCGACGTTCCGCGCTCTCCCCCGTTTCGGTGAGCAGCGCCAACACCGCCCGGGCCACGGTCCGGGGCACCTCCAGCTGGGCCACGTGGCCCACCCCGTCCAGCATCAGCAGGCGGCTGTCCGGGATCACCCGGGCGGCCTGCGGGGCCACCCGCACGTCGACCAGTCGGTCCTGCCGTCCCCCCACCACCAGGGTGGGCGCCCGCACCCCGGCGGCCAGCCGCCACAACGAGTCCGGCCCCGGCAGGTACGAGCGCAGGAAGCTGGCGACCAGGCCACGGAAGGTCCGGACGTACGCGGCCGCGTAGTGGGTCGCCTCGTAGCGGATCCGGATCTCCTCGACGGCCTCCCGGTGCCGCTGCTCGCTGATCCGGCTCAGGTCCGCGATGCACGCCTCCATCACCTGCCGGGCCATCACCTCCGGGGCGAGCTGGGCCAGCCGCCAGGCGGCCAGCCGCTCGCCCCGGGGGATCGCCAGCAGCGGCAGCATCCGCCCCTGCAACGAGCGGCGGAAGTCCAGGAACGGCAGCGCCGGGGAGATCAGGGTCAGCGTGCGGACCAACTCCGGCCGCAACGCCGCCACCCGGACCGCCACCGCGCCGCCCAGCGAGTTGCCGAACAGGTGCACCGGCCCCCGGTCGCTGTGCTCGATCCAGCGGACCACCCGGTCGGCGAAGGCCGGGATCGTGTACCGCCGGCCCGGTTCGCTGCGACCGAAGCCCGGCAGGTCGATGGCCTGCCCGTCGAGCCGGTCGGCGAGCAGGCCGGCCAGGTCGGTCCAGTTCTGCGCGGACCCGCCCAGACCGTGCACGTAGAGCGCCGGCTCGGCGTCCGGGCCGGTGGCCGGGGTGTCCCGGACATAGGTGACCGTGCCGTCGAGCCGGACCCCCCGGCCGGGCCAGGGCGGGGGTACGTGGTGCGCGGGCAGCTGCTCGTCCGGCCAGAGCGAGGCGGGCTTCATGTTCTCCAGTGTTCCCGCCCGCCGGCGGCCCGACACGGGAGACCGGTCACGCCAGCAGGGCCTCCAGCCGGCGGTTCACCGCGGCCAGGGTGGCCCGCACCACCGCCGACCGGGGATCGCCGGCGACCAGCGCCGAACCGGCCAACTGCTCCACCCAGCCGTCGCAGACCAGCAGGGCCACCACCGTCGCCACCTCGCAGTTGCCGAACGGCACCACGGCGGCGTGCTCGACGAAGCACCGGCCCCGCTCCCCGGTCGACGCGACGCCACCGAGCAGCTCGTCCACCGCCGCCGCGGCGGCCACCGCGCAGAGCCGGAGCACGTACCCGTCGACGGCCGGCCCGGTGGCGTGCCCCTCGGCGGTCCGGCCGCCGGCGAGCAGGCGTACCTCCACGGTGGCGTCCAGGCCGAAGGTGCTCACCTGGACGTGGTCGATCACCACCCGGGGCCCGGGCACCCCGCCGGTGTCCAGTGGTCGCGACGGCGCGGTCTCCGTCGTGGTCATCTGGCCACCGGAGTACGACGTGCCGAGCGTCACCGGGCTGCCGGTGGGCCCGCCGGCCGGGGCGGCGGCCAACGAGGCCTCCTCCACCGCGGCACGCCCCCGGTGGGTGGTGACCGGGCGGCGCCGTCGCGTCGGCTCACCGGCCGGCTCGGCCACCTCGGCCGGCAGACCCGTACCCGGGCGCTCCTCGGCGGTCCGCCCGAGGGCCGGACGCTCGTCGGCGGGTCGCCCCGGACGTTCGTCGGCCGCACGGCTCGGCACCGGCTGCTCCTCGGCGGCGCGACCCGGTGCCGGGCGCTCCTCGGCCGGCCGTGCCCCGGGCCGCTCCTCGGCCGGGCGGGACTCGACGGCGGAGCGGGCCGTGGTGGACCGGCGGCGGACCGGGGGCGGCGGGGTGACCGGCGTACCCGGCAGGTTCTGCGGCGCGGCGGCGAGTCCCATCCGCTCCTGGAGCAGGCGGGCCACCACCCGGCTCACCTCGGCCGGGTCGGCGCCGTCAGACAGGTCGAGGCGGAGGCTGTGCGCCCCGGCCGGGGTACGGCGCAGCGCGGCGTCGCGTACCCCCGCCACCTCCCGGACGGCGTCGAGGATGGCGTTGACGTCGAAGCCCTCGGGCCGCTCGCGCAGCGGTGCGGGCTCGTCGTCCCGGCGCAGGTGGGTGGCGATGCGGGCGAGCTCCGGGGTCTCGGCGGACGGTTCCACGGCTGGCGGCTCCGGCACGACGGGCACATCCGGTTGGGCGGGGACGCGCTGCGGCAGCACCGCCGGTTCCGTCGGCGGGTTCCCCGCGAGCGGCTCGGCGGCGGCCGCCGGCTCGGGCGCGGACCGGCGGGCCGCGTAACCCGAGGTGTTCGGCGGGGCCGCGGCGTTGCGGTCGGCACCCGGCGTCCCGCCGTCGGCGGGGTCCGGAGCGGGCGGCGGCGGTCGGCGGTCGGCGGTCCCGGCCGGTTCCTCCCCCGCCCCGCCCCACGGCCGGTACGCCGAGCCGTCGCGCTCGTCGGCCCGCCGGACACCGCCGGTCGGGGCGTACCCGCCGGGAGCCTCGCGGGGAACCGGCGGGGCGCTGGTCGGGGTGGTGTGCGGCGGCGCCCCGAACGGGGTCACCGGGACGGGCGGTCCCGCCCAGGCGGGTCGTTCGGAGCTGGCGGGAGTGGCCGGCTCGGGGCCGCCCCGGAACGCCTCGGGGAAGCGGGTCGGCTCGGGGAAGCGGGTCGGCTCGGGGAAGCGGGTCGGCTCGTGAGCGGCGCTCCGCTCGGCCCGCACCGGCTCGTACGGCCGGACCGGCTCGGCCCGGGGTGGCTCGTACCCCGGTGACGGCTCGGCGCGCTGCGGGACGTACGGCCGCACCGGGTCCGGGGCCCACTCGTCGGCCTGCTCCACGCGGGCCCGGCGCCCGACCGGCTCGTCCTCGACCGACCGCCGGCCGGGCGGCCTCTCGTCGGCGCCGCGCTCGGCGGCCCGCTCGTCCTCGGCGCGGCGGGCGTCCGGCGACCCGGGCTCCCCGGTACGGCGGCCGAACCGCTCGTCCTCACCGGGCCGGGCCGCGAACGGGCGGGGATCCCCGGCGCGCTGGTCCACCGGTTCGTCCCCGGCGGCGCGGCGGTCGACCGGCTCGTTCCCGACGGCGCGCGCCGGGTCGTCCTCGCGGGCCCACGGCGGCGCCCAGCCGCCACCCCAGCTCGGCCGGTTCCAGCCCGGTCCGGACCACTCCGGCTCGACCGACGCCGCGCGGTGGTCCTCGGCCGGTCCCGCCACCCGGTCGGCGGCCGCCCCGGCGGGCGGCACGGGCCCCGGCCGCTCGGCCCGGTCCCGGCCCGCGGGCGACCCGGTGGGGGCCGCCCAGTCCCGCCCGGCGGGCGACCCGGCGGAATCCGCCCGGTCCCACCCGGCAGCCGGCGACCCGTCGCGATCCATCCAGTCCCGCCCCGCAGCCGGCGACCCGGCGGAATCCGCCCAGCCCCGCCCGGCGGGCGGCGCCCCGGCGCGATCCGTCCAGTCCCGCCCGGCAGCCGGCGACCCGTCGCGATCCATCCAGTCCCGCCCCGCAGCCGGCGACCCGGCGGGATCCGCCCGGTCCGGCCCGGCAGCCGGCGGTCCGGCGGGGTCCACCCGGTCCCGGCCGGACGGCGACCCGGCCGTCCGGTCCTGACCCGACGGCGAACCGGCCCGGTCCGGGCCGGCGTGCGGCGACCCCGCCGCCCGGTCGGCCCGGTCGCCCGACGGTCCGGCCGCACCCTGCTGCTCCGGTGCCGACTCCACGGCACGATCGGACCGCTCCGGGCGGCCGGCGGGCGAGCCGACCACCGGGTCGGCCCGGTACGGGTCGGCGGCGGGCGCACCGGCGCGCTCGGCCCAGTCGGGGTGCGCCGTGCCGCGGCCCGGATCGGCGGGGCCGCCCTGGTTGGCGGGGCCCCCCTGATCAGCGGGCCCGCCCTGGTCGGCGGGGAGCGCCCCGGCGGCGGGGTCGGCCCAGCCCCGGGCGAGGGGCGGTGGCTCGGGCGGGAACCGGTCCGCCCAGCCCTGGGAGAGCGACGGCGGCTGCTCGCCGCCGGCCGGGTCGATGGTCGGCGCGTGGAAGCCGGGCGGCATCTCGAAGCCGGAGGCGGTGGCACCGACCGGTGGCACCTGGAGGGCGGGCGGCGCGGACGACGGGACGCCCCCGTCGGCCCAGCGGACCCGGGCGGCGGGTGGTTCCTCCGAGGCGTGCCGGGCGGGCGGCTCCGTCTCGCTGGAGGCCTGCTCCCCGGCGGGCGCGGGGCGCGGGGCCGGTACGACCAGCCGGTCACCATCGGTGTCCCGGCGCGCCTCGTCGGCGGGCGGGGCACTCACCGGCGGCTGGCGGGTCACGGGCGACTCCTCCCCGGCGTGCGGCACGCCGTTGACGTGGTGGCCGTTCACCCGGGCCGCCGGCTCGTCGGCCGGCAGCCCCGGCAGCGGGGCCGGGAGGTCGCCGTGGCGGGGTGACGAGGTCGCCCAGCCGGTGCGGTCGGGGCGCGACCAGGCGCCGGCCGACTCGGGGCCGCGGGACCAGCCGGTCGCCGGGGGCGCCCACCCGCCGCCGGTGCGGGCCAGGTCGTCCCGACCCGTCCCGTCGCCGTGCTCTCCCGGGGTGGCGGCTCCGGGTTGGCCTGATTCAGTCACCGCGCGCTCCTTGGTCGCCCCCGCTGAGGCTACCGTGTGGTGACAGTGGCGATAAGTTACAGCGGCGGGCCAATTCCGGGACGGGTTCACGAACCCCGACCGGTTCGGGTGATAAGTGCCGGCTCGTACGATGAAACTCGGAGGTTCCCATGACCGCAGTGGGGAACGGTGCACAGACCGCCGGCCGGCCCACCCGCCTGCCCCGCTCGGCGCGACGCAAGCAGCTGCTCGCGGCCGCTCAGGAGGTGTTCGTCGCGCAGGGCTACCACGCCGCCGCGATGGACGACATCGCCGAGCGCGCGGGAGTCTCCAAGCCCGTGCTCTACCAGCACTTCCCGGGCAAGATGGAGCTCTACCTGGCGCTGCTGGACACGCACTGTGACGCCATCGTGGCGAAGGTGCACGACGCGATGCGCGGCACCAACGACAACAAGGAGCGGGTCGGCGCCTCGGTGCGCGCGTACTTCGACTTCGTCGACCACGAGAGCGAGGCGTTCCGGCTGGTCTTCGAGTCGGACCTGCGCAACGACCCGGCCGTCCGGCAGCGGGTCGAGCGGGTCGAGCAGGGCTGCATCGCGGCGATAACCGACACCATCATCTCGGACACCGGGGTGAGCCGGGCGCACGCCGAGCTGCTCGCGTCCGGCCTGGTCGGGGCGGCCGAGACGGCCGCGCAGTTCTGGCTGGCCGGCGGGCGTCAGATGCCCAAGGCGGAGGCCGAGGCGCTGGTCGCGGCCCTGTCCTGGCGGGGCATCGCCAGCTTCCCGCTGCAAGGTGAGTCAGCCTGAACATCGGGCCCGCAGATCGGATAGCCTTCCCACGGCGGCTCTTTCGCCCCAGTTGAGGAGGCACAGTGGAGGTCAAGATCGGCGTGCAGTACGCGCCGCGGGAGCTGGTCCTGGAGAGCGCGCAGGCGCCGGCCGAGATCGAGCAGATCGTGACCGACGCCGTCGCCAAGGGCGAGGGCACCCTCTCCCTGACCGACGAGAAGGGCCGGCGGATCATCGTGCCGGTCAGCAAGGTCGCCTACGTCGAGATCGCGGAGGCCTCGCCCCGCGCGGTCGGTTTCACCGTCCGCTGATTCCCCGCCGGTCCGCCGTGGCGGGGCACCGCCACGGCGGCCGCCGGAGTCCGGCCGCCCTCGGGAGTCAGTTGTTCAACCCGGCGGCGGTCATCCGCGCCGTGTGCGCGTCGGTCAGCCGGCGGAACAGCGTCGGCACGTCCTCCCCGCCCTCGCGGCGGGCGATCAGCGTGGTGAGGCCGCCCCGGTCGGCGGCGGCCACCCGGCCGGCCTGGGAGAGCGCCTCCCCGAGGAGCCGCCGGGCCCACATGGAGAGCCGGTTGGCCACCTTCGGGTCGGCCGCGACGGCCGCCCGGATCTCGGTGGCGGCGAACTCGACGTAGCGGGAGTCGTGCAGCACGTCGAGCACGAGCTGGCGGTCCGGCGGCTCCAGCCCTTCGGCGACCGCCCGCAGGAAGTCGTCGGCGATCGCGTCCCCGACGTACGCCTTGGTGAGCGCCTCCAGCCAGTCCTTCGGCTCGGTCGAGTCGTGGTACGCCTCCAGCGCCCCGGCGTACCGGGCCATCGCCTCGTCGGGGCTGGACCCGAGCGCGACGAGCCGGTCGGCGAGCCACCGGTAGTGAGCGATCTCGGCGGCGGCCATCTCCGACAGCGCCGCCCGTCGGCGCAGATCGGGGGCGAGCCGGGCGTCGGTGGCGAGCCGGTCGAAGGCGAGCAGTTCGCCGTACGCGACGAGCCCGAGCAGGTCGGTGACGGCAGGGTCGGAGGCGGACACGAGCGCAGGCTACCCCACCCATGATGTGACCCAAGTCACACACATCACCCCCGGGTGTCGTACCGTCACCCGGAATCGGGGCCACCGAGGGGTGGTTCAGGTAGGATGAGACAGTTGCCGTGGGCACCGAACCGACCAGCAGGGCTGGTCGCCGCCGGTCCCCGGCGCGCGTGCGGCCCGGTCGGGCCCGGCGAAACCGCCCCCGACCGTGTGGCCCGCGCCATACCGTTCGCGCCCTGAGGACCAAGGGGCGCACCACGAGAGGGCACCCCTACATCCATATGAGCGAGCAGATTCAGGGCCAGCCGCTGGCCCCCACCGCTCCGGTCCGTCCGGAGGCACCCACCTTCGCCGAGCTCGGCGCCCGTCCGGAGACCGTCGAGGCGCTGGCCGCCGCCGGCATCACCCGCGCCTTCGCGATCCAGGAGTACGCGCTGCCGATCGGGCTGCGCGGCGTCGACCTGATCGGCCAGGCGCCGACCGGCACCGGCAAGACCCTCGGCTTCGGCATCCCGCTGCTGGAGCGGGTCTTCGCCCCGTCCGAGGGTGGCGACGGCGTGCCGCAGGCGCTGGTCGTCGTACCCACCCGTGAGCTGGGCATCCAGGTCGCCAAGGACCTCGACGCCGCCGGGCGTACCCGGGGCGTCCGGGTGCTGCCGATCTACGGCGGGGTGGCGTACGAGCCGCAGATCGAGGCGCTGCGCAAGGGCGTCGAGATCCTGGTCGGCACCCCCGGCCGCCTGATGGACCTGCAGAAGCAGAAGCACCTGCGGCTCGACCGGGTCCGCGCGCTGGTGCTCGACGAGGCCGACCGGATGCTCGACCTGGGCTTCCTCGACGACGTCGAGAAGATCCTGGCGATGCTGCCCGAGGACCGGCAGACCATGCTCTTCTCGGCCACCATGCCGGACCCGATCGTCGCGCTGTCCCGGCGCTTCCTGCGCCGGCCGGTGACCATCCACGCCGGGCACACCGCCGAGACCGGCCCGTCGCCGCAGACCCAGCAGCTGGTCTACCGCACCCACTCGCTGAACAAGGTCGAGATCGTGGCGCGGATCCTCCAGGCGGAGGGGCGCGGCCTGACCATGATCTTCACCCGCACCAAGCGGGCCGCCGACCGGGTCGCCGAGGATCTCGACTTCCGGGGCTTCGCCGTCGCCGCCGTGCACGGCGACCTGGGCCAGGGCGCCCGGGAGCGGGCCCTGCGGGCGTTCCGGGCCGGCAAGATCGACATTCTGGTCGCCACCGACGTGGCGGCGCGCGGGCTCGACGTCACCGGCGTGACCCACGTGATCAACTACGACTGCCCCGAGGACCAGGACACCTACACCCACCGGATCGGCCGCACCGGCCGCGCCGGAGCGACCGGTGTCGCGGTGACCTTCGTCGACTGGGACGACATGCCCCGCTGGCGGATCATCGACAAGACCCTCGGCCTGGACATGCCCGAGCCGCCGGAGACGTACCACACCTCTCCCCACCTCTACACCGACCTCGACATCTCCACCGAGGTCAGCGGCACCCTGCCGACCGCCGAGCGGACCCGGGCCGGGCTCTCCGCCGAGGTCGAGGAGGACCTGGGTGGCGGTCGGTCCCGGCGTGGCGAGCGCGGTGAGCGCGGTGCCCGGCGTGGCGACGGCCGGGGCCGGGAGCGCCGGCGCGGTCGCGACGACGCCGCCGCCGCTGCGCCCGCCCCGGACGGTGACAGCACCGAGGCCGCCGGCGAGGAGGGCGGTCGCAACCCGCGTCGCCGCCGTCGTCGCCGGGCCGGCGAGGTGGTGGCGGGCGAGCCGACCGCGGTGATCACCGCCGAGGGCGGCGCCGAGCCGGCCACGTCCGCGACCGCCGAGGGCGAGCCGGCACCGAAGCCGCGTCGCCGCCGGCGCCGCCGGGGTGGCGGTGGTTCGGGCGCGGGTACGCCGGCCGAGGCGACCGCCGACTGACGAGCGTGATCGACGTCCCCCGGGCCCGGTGGCTCCGGGGGACGTCCCATGTCCGCCCCGGTCGGGGCAGCGACCCGCGCTGCCTTCGGACGACGGCCCGTCCACGCCCGGCACCTGCCCTCCGCGGCCTTTGCTCTGCTTCAGCCGGCGCAACACTCCGGACCGGTTCGTGTTGCGTGCGTTGAAGCAGAGCAAAGGGTGCCGACCAGATGCCGGGGCGGCGGGCCGGCGGACGGCCGACCTCACCCGGCCGGCCGACGGCCGACCGTACCGGGCCGCCGGAGAACGGCCGCCCGGCCGCGAAGAGGAAGATGGAGCGATGCCGGAACCGTTGGACGCCGCCCTCGCCGAGGTGCGGACGCTGCTGCTCGACCCCACGTTGACCCGCGCGGTCGGTGCCGGCCGACGCCGTGGACAACGCCCCTCGGTGGTCCGGGCCGAGCTGCGCCCGGTCACCCTGAAGGCCGGCGCCCGGCTGCAGATCTCCACCTCGGACGGCGCGCGGCCGTACACCCGCAACGTGGCCCCGGGCGCGGAGGCCGGCGCGGCCGTCGACGCGCTGCTCGCCGAGCCGTTCGGGAACTGGCACGTGGAGACGGCCGGCGCCACCCTCCAACTTCGGGTCACCAAGTCGGGCGAGGCCCAGGTGCACCGGGCGGCGGCGAGCCGGCCCGCCCCGGAGCCGGCGGGCAACGACCGCGCCAAGGACTGGCTGCTCGACCCGGGAGACCCGCTCTTCGCCGAGATCGGCGGCTCGGCGGCCAAGCGCCGCCAGGTCGACGCGTTCCTGCGGGCCCTGCTGGCCACCCTGCCGGACGACCTCACCGGCCCGCTCCGGGTCGTCGACCTGGGCTGCGGCAACGCGTACCTGACCTTCGCCGCCCACCGGTACCTGACCCGGCGCGGGCTGGACGTCGAACTGGTCGGGGTGGACGTCCGCGAGGACCAGCGGCGGCGCAACACCGAGCTGGCCGAGCGCCTCGGCTGGGCCGACCGGGTCCGGTTCGTGGCCGGCACCATCGCCGACGCGGTGGTCGATCCGGCCCCCGATCTCGTCCTGGCGCTGCACGCCTGCGACACCGCGACCGACGAGGCGCTGGCCCGGGCCGTCCGCTGGCAGGCCCGCTGGGTGCTCGCCGCCCCGTGCTGCCACCACGACGTCGCGGCCCAGCTCCGGGCCCGTCCGGCCCCCGCGCCGTACGAGCTGCTCACCCGGCAGGGCATTTTGCGCGAGCGCTTCGCGGACGTGCTGACCGACGCCCTGCGGGCCGGGCTGCTCCGGCTGCACGGCTACCGGGCCGAGGTGGTGGAGTTCGTCGACTCCGCGCACACCCCGCGCAACCTGCTGATCCGGGCCCGGCGCAGCGGTGGCCCGGCCACCGACGGCCAGCGCGCCGAGTACCGGGAGCTGGTCGACCAGTGGGGGATCACCCCCCGGCTGGAGACGCTGCTCGCCGACTAGCGGCGCCGGTCGCGCGGGCGCTCCCGCCGCTCCGCGCCGCCGAACGTGCCGCCGTCGCCGGGCTGGGTCGGGAAGGGCACCACCGTGGCCTGCTGCTCCGCGTTGCCGGCGGCGGCGAACGCGTTCCAGGAGATGTCGACCAGCAGCCGCTTCAGCTCGGCGTGCCGGACGGCGGCGTTGCGCTGGAGCGCGAGCCGTACGCCGAGCGCCACGCCGACCAGCGTGAAGGTGACGGCGAAGGCCGCCGCCAGGACGTGCGCCCCGCTGGTGGTCCCCCCGCTGAACACCAGCACCAGTAGCCAGATCCAGCAGGCGAGGGCGAAGAAGGCGGCCTTGACGACGAAGAAGAGGCTGACCACGCCGGGGCGGTACGGCACCGGACGGCTGGGCTCGGACATGCTGCTCCTGCTCGGCGGGTGGGCGGCGGTCGACCCACTGTAGTTGACCGGAGACAAGCGATCCCGGTCCCGCACACGGGACCTTCGGACCGATCAGTCAGTTGTTTCCCGGTCCGGTCGTACTAACCTCTTAGGCGCACCGTCCGGTGCTCCGGCCGGGAAGGATGACCCTCCAGGGATGGGTTCGGCAGACGTTTCGCCCCAGATGGCCTTCGCGCGCTTCGTCCGGCGCGCCATCGATGATGCCCGCGAGGAACGCGGCTGGACGGTGACCGACCTGGCCACGCACACCGGCGTCGGGCGGTCGACCGTCTTCCGTTGGCTGGCCGGGGACTGGCAGGACTATCCGGAACTGGCCAAGGTGCGGGGCTTCTGCGCCGCCCTCGACCTGCCGGTGGCCGCCGCGTTCCGGGCCCTCGGGCTGCCCGACGCCGGCACCGCGCCCCGTCGGCGCGGCGGCGACGACGCCCCGGTGGAGGCGGACGTCCGGGTGATCCTGGAGCGGCTGGCCGACCCGACCGTGCCCGCCGAGGAGAAGCACCACATCCGCGACCTGCTCCGCTACCTGGCCCGCCGCCCGGTCCGCCGGGCCGGCTGAGCGCTCAGGCGACGACCAGGGTGAACGCGGCGGTGCGGACCACCCCGCCCACCTGGAAGTCGAGGAACATCCGGTAGCGGCCCGGCCCGGGCGCGGTCAGCCAGAACGTCACCGTGCCCGGCTCGGCCTGCGGGCCGGGATGCACGTGCAGGTAGCCCAGGTCCCCCTCGCGCAGCGCGACCAGGTGGCCGTACGCGCCGAGGTAGCGCTCCAGCGGGGCGGGCCCGGCACCGGCCCGGACCGTGAAGCGCACCGGGACCGCCCGACCGGGCTCCGGGGTGCCCTCGTGCCCGACGGTGAACCCGTCGACCGTGGTCGAGGCGGCCGGGGCCGGCAGTGGCCGGGGCGCGTACCGGCCGGGGGCGACCAGGTCGGTGCTGAGCGTGACGGCGGTCTGCCGGCCGTCGTCGGCGACCACGGTGAAGTCGGCGTACGCCCGCCAGGCACCGGCCTGCGGCAGGGTCAACGGCACCGACCAGGTGCCGTCGGACGCCATCGTCGGGTGCAGGTGCTGGTAGCCGGTGAGGTCGCGGCGCACCACGATCAGGTGCAGCGGCCTGTCGTGCACGACGGCGAACCGGGTGACCGCCCGGCGCTGCTCGTCGCGGATCTGGAAGCGCAGCTCGCCGGCCCGGCCGACCGGGAACTCCACGGCCGACGGGGCGAGCGTGTACCCGCCCGAGCTGATCGACAGGCCGCCGACGTCCGCTCCCCCGGCCTGGTCGACGTCGGCCCCGCCGTGCGAGTGCGCGCCGGTACCCGGGGCGTGGGTGTGCCCGCCGTCCGCCGGGGTGGCACCGGCCGGCACGGTCGGCGGCGGGTTCAGCCGGCCGAGGCCGAAGCCGAGCAGCACGGCGAGCACCAGCCCGCCCACCACCAGGGCGAGCCGCAGCGTGCCCCGGTCCACTCCGAGGGCCGGGTCCGGCTCCGGGCCGCCCGACGCCGGACCGCCGGCGGGCAGCTCGGCGACGGTGGCTCGGGGCTCGGTCATGCGACCACGGTACCGGCGCGTGGCACACCGGCCCGGCGGTGGCCGGGGACGGTGGCGACGCTCGCAATCCGACGGGCCGGGGAACTTTTCCCGGCTGCCGGCCGACCTCGGCCCGCGACGACCCTCCGACGACCCTCCGACGACCCTCCGACGACCCTCCGACGACCCTCCGACGACCGCCGGCGGCCCGCGGCGGCCCGCTGGCGGTCAGCCGGCGACGGCGAGGGCCAGCGGGAGGACGTCGGGGGCGCCGGCCCGGCGCAGCAGCCGGGCCACCATGGTCAGCGTCCAGCCGGAGTCGACCAGGTCGTCGACGAGCAGCACCGGTCCGTCCAGCCCGGCGAGGTCGTCCGCCAGCCCGTCGGGGACGGTGAAGGCGTCGTGCAGGGCGCGTACCCGCTGGGCGCTGTTGCCGCGCGGCCCGGCGCCGGCGGACGGGCCGGTGGGGACCACCGCGCCGAGCAGCGGCAGCCGGCCCACCGTGGCGATCCGCTCGGCGAGCGAGCCGACCAGCGTCGGGTGACTGCGGGAACCGACCGCGACCACCCCGACCGGGCGGCGCGGCCACGGGTCGTCGCCGTGCGCCCACGCCTTCAGCACCTCCACCACCGCGCCGGCCAGGTCGTCCGGCAGTGGGCCGTCCGCCGCCTCCGGTCCGACCAGGCCGCGCAGCCGGCCGCCCCAGCCCAGATCGGAGAGGCGGCCCACGGCCCGCCCGGCGAGCGCCTGCTCCGCCGGGGGGATGCGCCCCTTCAGGGGTACGCCCACCGCGTCGAGGCCGGTCGGCCAGAGCTTCTTCGGCGGGACCGTCACGCCGGGGCGACCGAGGAAGGTCTGCGCGGCGCCGAGCGCGGTGGCCGAGACCTCGGCGGTGAAGAGCGCGCCGGCGCAGTTGTCGCAGCGGCCGCAGTCACCCGCCCCCGCGTCGTCGAGGCACTCCCGCAGGTAGCGCAGCCGGCAGCCGGTGGTGCCCGCGTACTCCCGCATGGCCTGCTGCTCGGCGGTGCGGGCCTGGGCGACGCGGCGCAACCGGGCCTCGTCGTAGACCCAGGGCTCGCCGGTGGCGAGCCAGCCGCCGCGGACCCGGCGGACCGCGCCGTCCACGTCGAGCACCTTGAGCATCAGCTCCAGCCGGGCCCGGCGCAGGTCGACGAGGGGTTCGAGCGCCTGGGTGGAGATCGGCCGGTCCGGGTGCAGCGCGGCCAGCACCGCCCGGACCTGCTCCTCCGGCGGGAAGGCGAGCGAGGCGAAGTAGCGCCAGATGGCGGCGTCCTCGACGCCGGGCAGGAGCAGCACCTCGGCGTGTTCCACGGCCCGGCCGGCGCGCCCGACCTGCTGGTAGTAGGCGATCGGTGAGGGCGGCGCGCCGAGGTGCACCACGAAGCCGAGGTCGGGCTTGTCGAAACCCATGCCGAGCGCGCTGGTGGCGACCAGCGCCTTGATCTTGTTGTCGAGCAGGTCCTGCTCGGCCGCGCGCCGGTCGGCGTCCTCGGCCTGCCCGGTGTACGAGGCGACCGACCAGCCCCGGGCGCGCAGGAACTCGGCCGTCTCGCTGGCCGCCGCGACGGTGAGCGTGTAGATGATGCCGGAGCCGGGGAGCCGGTCCAGGTGGTCGGCGAGCCAGGCCAGCCGGTGCGCCGGGCTGGGCAGGTCGACCACCCCGAGGCGCAGCGACTCCCGGTCGAGGCTGCCGCGCAGCACCAGGGCGTCCCCCAGCTGCTCGGCCACGTCCTGGGTGACCCGGGCGTTGGCGGTGGCGGTGGTGGCCAGCACCGGCGTCCGCTCCGGCAGCTCGGCCAGGAAGGTCCGCAGCCGGCGGTAGTCGGGCCGGAAGTCGTGTCCCCAGTCCGAGACGCAGTGCGCCTCGTCCACCACCAGCACCCCGGTGGTGGCGGCCAGCTTCGGCAGCACCCCGTCCCGGAAGTCCGGGTTGTTGAGCCGTTCCGGACTGATCAGCAGGACGTCCACCGCGCCGGCGTGGATCTCGGCGGTGATCTCGTCCCACTCGTCGAGGTTGGCCGAGTTGATGGTGCGGGCCCGGATGCCGGCGCGGGCCGCCGACTCCACCTGGTTGCGCATCAGCGCCAGCAGCGGCGAGACGATCACGGTGGGGCCGGCCGGCGCGGGCTGCTCCCGCAGCAGCGCGGTGGCCACGAAGTAGACCGCCGACTTGCCCCAGCCGGTGCGCTGGACGCAGAGCACCCGCCGCCGGTCCACCACCAGGGCCTCGATCGCCCGCCACTGGTCCTCACGCAGCCGGGCGTGCTCGCCGGCCAGCCGCCGCAGCACCGCCTCGGCCCGCTCCCGTACCGCCGCCCGATCCTGGCTCATCCGGCATTTCTACCAGGCCCCGGCCGACGGCCCCGGCTCACGACGGGTCGGCGGCCGGCGCGGACTCCGTGGGCCCCGGCGGCGTACCGGACGGCAGGGACAGGGTGGGCGGCGGCGGCAGGAAGAGCAGCACGTCCCGGAGCGCCTCGGTGACGGCCGGCGGGAACATGCACCGGCCGGCCAGTTCCTCCATCGACCGGTAGGGGCCGCGCAGCCACCGGTCCATCGCGAGCTGGCGGCGCTGCCCGGCGTCCAGTCCGGCCAGTGTGGCGAGCACCTGGTCGCCGACCGCGTTGACGTCGACCAGGCCGCCGTCGTCGAAGCGGTGGGGCACGTCGGGTCGGCCGATCGCCAGCTCGTACCGGGCGGCCGGGAACTGGTGCAGCAGGTACCGGGCCTGTTCCCGGAGCACCCGGCGTTCCTCGGCCGCGCGGTCGTCGGTACGGCCGGTGAGCATCGCCCAGAGCCGGCGGCTCAGCAGCACCACGTGCACGGCCCCGGCCAACCAGCAGATGCCGGTCAGGCCGACGAACAGCAGCACCTCCCAGTCGGGCGACTCCGCCTCCGGATCGCCCCGCAGCAGCAGCCAGCTGACCACGGTCGCGCAGACCAGGTAGCCGGCCCCGGCGAGCGCGAGCCGCCAGCTGCGCCGCCAGGCCGCGTAGCCGAGCACCACCAGCCAGGTGAAGCAGCCGAAGGAGAGCAGCACGATGAGGGCGCCGAGCACGGTGGCGGTGATGCTGACCCAGCGCGGCGCGGGCCTCGGCCGGCGGACCGGCGGTGGGCCGGGCAGCGCCGGAGGCGGGGTCGACGGGAAGGGTGGGGCGACCGGCCCGAGGCCCGGCCCGGCCGGCATGCCAGGTGCCGGGGCCGGGGACCGGGTGGCGAGGTCGTCGGTCCGACCGGCCGGCGCGGGCCACGCCTCGACCGGGGCCGCCGGCCCGACAGCGGACGAACCGTCAGCGGACGAACCGGCCACGGGTGGGCCGATGGCCGGGACCGGCAGACCGTCGCGCGGCTCCGCCGGAGCGGGGGCCGGTTCGGGCGGACCGTCGCGCGGCTCCGCCGGAGCGGGGGCCGGGGCGGGGGCCGGATCGGGCGATCCGGAACGCGGGTCCGTCGGGGCGCCGACGGCCGCCGGGTCCGGTCCGGACGGGTCCGGGCCGGGAGCCTCGGCCGCGTACCCGGGCGGGTTCCCGGCGGTGGGCGGCGGCGCGGGTGACGGGACGACGGAGGCCGCGGTGGCCGGGGTCAGGGTCGGGTCGGCGCGCAGCATCCGCCGGTGCAGGTCCTGGAGCACCTCCCCCGGCTCGATGCCGAACTCGTCGCGGAGCAGCCCGGCGAACTCCCGGTACGCGGCGAGCGCCTCGGCCTGCCGGTCGCTGCGGTGCAGCGCCAACATCAGCTGCTGTCGGAGCCGTTCCCGCAGCGGGTACTCGGCCACCAGGCGGACCAGCTCGCCGACGAGTTCCCGGTGCCGGCCCAACTCCAGTTCCAGCTCGGCCCGGGTCTCCAGCGCCGTCGCCCGGGTCTCGGTCAGCCGGTGCCGGGCCGCCTCCAGCAACGCCCCGCTGAAGCCGCCGAACGGCTCGCCGTGCCAGAGCTCCAGCGCCGCCTTCAGCTCGGCCACCGCGTCGGCGGTCCGGCCCTCGGCGCGGGCCCGCTCGGCCCGGCGTACGCCCTGCTCGAAGCGGACCGCGTCGACCGCTGTCGGGTCGACCCGCAGGACGTACCCGGCGTCGGTGAGGGCGAGCAGCCGGCCCGGGGTACGCGGGGAGCGCTCCGGCTCCAGCACCCGGCGCAGGCCGGCGACATGCTTCTGCACCACGTTCGGCCCGTTGGCCGGCGGGTCCTCCGGCCAGACCGCCTCGACGATCTGCGCGGTGGGCACCGGTCGGCCGGCGGAGAGGAGCAGCACGGCGAGCACGGCCCGCTGCTTGCTCGGCCCGAGGTCGAGCGCACGATCCCCGAGCCAGGCTCGCTGCGGGCCGAGGATTTCGAAGCGCAACGCCTCTGACATGCGAGTTCCCGCTCCTGCCGGCCCTGGCCGTGCGGCCCGGCGGCGCACGGCAGTCGGACGGCAGCATAGCGGCAGTGATCCGGCGGTCCGCGCCGTCAGGCTCTGCGGTGGCAACACCCCAGTACCGAGAGTGAGTCACCTGATGATGCAGCGAACCGGCGCCGCCGGGACGATCCGGCGGGTCGCGACGACCGCGACCGCCGTGCTGGCCGCCACCACCTTCCTGGCGGGCTGCGGGGGGACGCGCGGGACCGACGGCGGTTCCGACCCGGCCCCCGCCGCCCCCGCCGCCCCTGCGGCCGCTTCCTCGGCGGCCGCCGACCCGAAGGCCGTGCTGCTGGCCGCGGTGCCGAACGAGCAGGACCCGGCCTTCCGGTTCTCCGGCGTGGACGGCACCGACAAGATCACCGGCATGGTCGACCCGGCCGGCAAGGCGATGGAGCTCAGCTACGCGCAGAAGTTCGAGGAGGACACCTCGGTGTCCATGAAGCTGTCGTTCCGGATGATCGAGGAACGCAGCTGGATGCGGGTGCGGGTGTCCGGCATCGACGGGTTGCAGCAGATGATGAAGATCCCCACCCGCTGGATGGCGCTGGACAAGTCGAAGATCAAGGAAGACCCGCCGGTCTACGAGGGCACCGACCCGGGCAACGCCGCCGTCATCATCGGCACCGCCGACACGGTGACCGACAAGGGCGACGGGACGTACACCGGCTTCGCCGACCTGACCCGGGGCACCGAGGTGGCCGACGCGATCAGTTCGGTGGACGTGGCGGCCCTCGGCGCCGCCGCGAAGAAGGTGCCCTTCACCGCGGTGGTCGGCGCGGACGGCAACCTCGCCTCGCTGACCGTCGAGCTGCCCGCGGCCGGCAAGAAGAAGGCCGGACGGTACGTCGTGAAGTACTTCGACTTCGGCAAGGCGCCGAAGGTGGCCGCGCCCAGCGGCAGCGAGGCGCAGCCGGCGCCAGAGGAGGCGTACGAGCTGTTGAACAGCTGAACCGGGCGGCGGGACGGGGCGGGAACGCGACCACACGGGGGGTCGCGTCCCCGCCCCGTCCCGCTTCTGCGGGGCGTCCCGGGTCAGCGGCCGAGCACCGAGCCGCCGTTGACGCCGAGGACCTGACCGGTGACGTAGCCGGCGTCCGGGCCGGCCAGGTAGCGCACCGCCGCCGCGATGTCGTCGGGTACGCCGGCCCGGCCGACCAGCGTGGCGTCGACCCGCTTGGCGTGCCCCTCCGGCGTCATCCGGTCACCGAAGAACTCGGTCTCGGCGACGTACCCGGGGCTGACCACGTTGACCGTGATCCCCTCCGGGCCGAGCGCGCCGGCCAGGTCGTACGCCCAGCCGTGCAGCGCCGCCTTGGCCGCCGAGTAAGGCCCGCCCCCGCCCCGCTGGGCGGCGATCGAGCTGATCAGGAGCACCCGCCCGCCGGGGCGGCGCAGGGCGGGCCGCAGCGCCTCGGTGAGCAGCACGGCGGTGAGCACGTTCGCGTCCAGGTTCGCCCGCCACCACCCGGCCACGTCGGCCAGCGTGTCGGTGGCACCGCCGAGGTACCCGCCGGCGTTGTTGACGACGACGTCCACGGTCCGCTCCCCGACCGCCTCGACGACCGTGGCGAGCTGACCCGGCTCCGTCAGGTCGGCGGTCACCGGGCGCACCGCCCCCGCCCGCCCGCACTCCGCCGAGATCCGCGTGGCGGTCTCCGCCAGCACCTCCCCCCGCCGCCCCACGACCAGCACGTCGAACCCGTCCAGCACGAGTCCCCGAGCGACAGCCGCCCCGATCCCCGTCCCGCCGCCACTGACCACGGCCACCCTGCCGTCCCCCATGACTCCTCCGTCCTGCCGAGAGTCCGTCGATCATGAGGTTAGCCGCCCGTACCTCGGCGTGTCGTGCCGCTAACTTCATGATCGACCCGGCGGGGGCAGGTCAGGGGCGGGGACGGGGGCGGTGGGGGAGGGAGCGCAGGAGGGGTGCCAGGCGGGTGCGGAGGCTGGCCAGGCCGCCGGGGAAGAAGTAGACGGCCAGGATGAAGACCGTGCCCAGAACGAACAGCGGCTGGCTCAGGGGGTGGCTGAGGAACGCCGGGAGGCCGTTCACCGCGTCGCTGGTGCCGAAGGCGGTGAGCCGGTGGTCCAGGTACATGTAGAGGATGCCGCCGAGCACCGGGCCCCAGCGGGTACCCGGACCACCCAGCACCACCATGACCAGCAGCGACAGGGTCAGCTCGCTGCTCGTCACGTGCGGGCTCGCCCCGCCCACGATCAGGCAGTAGACCACCCCGCCGGCGCTCGCCAGGCCGCCGGCCAGGGTGAACGCGACCAGCTTGAACCGGTACGGGTCCAGCCCCAGCACCCCGATCCGCCGCTCGTCGTCGCGCAGCCCGGCCAGCACCCGCCCGGTCGGCGAGCCGCTCACCCGGTGCACCACGAAGACCACCAGCGCCAGGTACGCCAGCGCCAGCCAGTACAGGTTCACCGTGTTCGCGACGCCCACCAGGGCCGGCGGCAGCCCGGACACGTCCAGCGGCAGCCCCTCCTCGCCGCCGGTGAGCCCACCGAAGTTCCGGGCCACCAGGATCGCCCCGACCTGGGCGAAGGCGAGCGTCACCATGGCGAAGGCGATGCCCACCGTACGCAGCGCCACCGCGCCGAGCAGACCGGCCAGGATCGTGCCGCCGGCGACGGTGAGCAGGGCCGCCTGCCACAGCGCCAGCCCGCCCTTGGTGACCAGCACGTCGGTGCCGTACACGCCGGCGGCGAAGTAGAGGGCGTGCCCGAAGGAGAGCATCCCGGTGCGGCCGAAGAGCAGGTCGTAGCCGGCCGCCAGCCCGCCGAAGACCAGGCAGATGGCGAGCAGTTGCAGGGTGCCCGGGGAGTTCAGCGGCCCGTCGAAGACGCCCGGCAGGTCGACCGTCGAGTACGGCACGATCGCCGCCACCACCAGCGCGACCACAGGCAGGTAGGGGCGCAGCCCGGACCACCGGGCGGGCCGGGGCGCGAGTTCGTCGGGGACCCGCGCCGGGGGCGCGTCGACCATCGAGTCGGTCATGCGTGAGCCACCTTTCCGGCCAGGCCCTGCGGACGCAGCAGCAGCACCACCGCGAGCAGCCCGACCACGCAGATGTCGCCCAGGCCGGAGGTGCCGTAGTAGTTGACGAACTGTTGCAGCAGCCCCACCGCGACCGCCGCGTACGCGGACCCGACCACCGAGCCCATCCCGCCGATCACCACCACGATGAACGCGAAGATCAGCAGTGAGCCGCCCTGCCCGGGCGAGACGGTGCCGAAGTAGACGCCACCGAGCGCGCCGGCCAGCGCGGCGGCCGCCCCGCCGATGGCGAAGACCAGGGTGAACGCCTTGCGCACGTCGATGCCGAGCGCGGTCACCATCTCCCGGTTCTCCACCCCGGCCCGGATCACCAGGCCATAGCGGGTGAACCGGAGGAAGGCGAGCAGCCCGACCAGCACCAGCACCGCCGCCACGACCAGCAGCAGCCCGGCATTGGGCACGTTCGCGCCGAGGATCGTGGTCACCTGGCGGGTCCACGCCGGCCGGGGGAAGGGCCGCGCGTCGGCACCCCAGGTGGCCTGGAGCAGCGCCACCCCGGCCAGCGACAGGCCGACGGTGACCAGCACCTGCTCGATGGTGCGGGAGTAGAGCGGGCGGATCAGCACCAGCTCCACCAGCACCGCGACCAGCGCCCCGGCGAGCACCCCGAACGCGACGGCCAGCACGAACCCGGGCCCGTCGGGCCCCGCGCCGGGCAGGTTGCCCGAGGCCCACCAGGTGGCGTACGCCCCGACGCCGAGGAAGAGCCCGTGCGCGAAGTTGAGCACGTCGGCCAGGCCGAAGACCAGGGAGAGGCCGGACGCGACCAGGAAGTAGAGCGCCGCCAGGCCCAGCCCGGTCAGCGTCAACAGGATCACCGTGCTCACGCCGAGCCACCCTTCGTTCGCGACTGCGGGGCTCGCGGAACCGGCTCACTCCTCGCGCTCACCGGCACCTCCGACCCGACGCCCAGCAGCGACTTGGTCAGCGCGGTCTCCAGCAGCAGGTCCTGCGCGTCGCCGGTCCAGGCCACCCGGCCGGCGGAGAGCACCACCGCGTCCCGGGCCAGCCGCCGCACCACGGCCAGGTTCTGCTCGACCAGCAGCACCGGCACGGACTCGGCCACCCGTTCCAGCACCTCGGCCACCTCGGTCACCACCTTCGGCGCCAACCCCTTGGTCGGCTCGTCCACCAGCAGCAGCCGGTTGTCGTTGAGCAGCACCCGGCCGATCGCGAGCATCTGCTGCTGCCCGCCGGAGAGCGAGCCGGCCCGTTGCCGTCCGCGCCGGTCCAGCTCCGGGAAGAGCGCGAAGACCTTGTCGTACGCCGGCGTGCCGCCCCGCCGTTCGGCGAGCCGCAGGTTCTCCGCCACGGTGAGCCCGGCGAACACGCAGCGGTCCTCCGGCACGTAGCCGAGCCCGCCGCGGACCAGCCGGTGGGTGGGGCGGGCCAGCAGGCTCTGCGCACCCATCCGCACGGTGCCGCGCACCTCGCCGTTGCGGGGCGTGAGGCCGACGATCGCGCGCAGCGTGGTGGTCTTGCCGACCCCGTTGCGCCCGAGCAGCACGGTCACCCCGGTCGGCGCGACCTCGAACGACACCCCCTGCAGGATGTGCAGCCCGGCGATCCGCACCGACAGGTTCTCGACGCTGAGGACAGGTTCGCTCATCAGAGGGACTCCCCCAGGTACGCCTCCTGGACGGTGGCGTTGGCCATCACCGTGTCCGGGGTGTCGCAGGCCAGCAGCGCGCCGTGGTGCATCACGGCGATCCGGTCGGCCAGTTCCAGGATCACGTCCATGTGGTGCTCCACCATCAGCACCGACCGGCCGCTGTCGCCGGTCAACGACTTGATCACGCTGACCAGCTCGGGCACGTCCTCGGCGCTCACCCCGGCCATCGGCTCGTCGAGCAGCATCACCCGGGGCTCACCGGCGAGCAGCAGGGCGATCTCCAGCTTCCGCTTCTCGCCGTGGGCCAGGGTGCCGGCGAGTGCCGTACCCCGGTGGTGCAGCCCGACCCGGTCGAGCGCCGCGTCGGCGGCGGCGGCCACCTCCCGGTCGGCCGCCGCCCGCCGCCACAGCTTCATCGAGCCACCCCGGTGCGCCTGTACGGCCAGCCGGACGTTCTCCCGCACCGTCAACGAGCCGAAGACCGAGGACGCCTGGAAGGTGCGGCCCAGGCCGAGGCGGGCCCGCTGGTGCGGGGGCAGGGCGGTGACGTCCCGGCCGTCCAGCAGGATCCGCCCGTCGGTGGGCCGACGCAGGCCGGTGATCAGGTTGAACAGCGAGGTCTTGCCGGCGCCGTTGGGCCCGATCACGCCGAGGAACTCCCCGGGCGCCAGGTCGAGGTAGACGGAGTCGACGATGGCGACCTCACCGATCCGCCAGGTCAGACCGCGGGTGGCGAGCACGGTTCAGCCCTTCATCTGGGTGACCGGCGGCGCGGTCTCGTCAGCGGTCAGGGTCTTCTGCGCGGCGGCCGTGTACGTGCTGCCGCTGCCGGAGAGCTTCGCCTGGTACATCGGCTGGAGCAGCGCGTGGTCCTCGGCGCGGATCTTCATGGTGCCCTTGATCCCCTCGAACTCCCAGCCCTCCAGCGCCTTGACCATCTTGTCCACGTCGTCGCCGCCCTCCTGCGCGGCGCGCACCACCATCTGGGCGGCGGCGAAGCCGTCCGGGTGGAACAGGTCGAGGGTGCCGCCCGGGATCTTCGCCTTGGCGGCCTTGGCGGCCTCGGTGTCGCTGGCCCCGTCGAAGTAGTGCGACAGGAACGAGATCTTGCTGCCGGCCGCGCCGAAGGTCGGCCAGGTGGCGCGGATGTCCAGGCCGGTGACGACCGTGGTGGAGGAGAGCACGCCCTGCTGGTCGAGGGTCTGCCACATGGCCGGGCCGGTGGTGCCGGCCCAGGCGACGAAGAGCAGGTCGGGCTTGGCGGCCTTGATCTGGCTGGCGAACGGGGTGAACTCGGTCGCGCTGGCCGGGGCCCGGACGCTGCTCACGGTCGCGCCGGCGGTGCCGATCACGTTCTTCACGGCGGCCTCGTTGGCGTCGCCGAACGCGCCGTCCTGGGCGAAGACGACCACCTTCTTGCCCTTGGCGTCGCCGATGAAGGACTTCGCGGTCACCACGTCCTGGTACGACTGCCGGCCGGAGCGGAAGGTGTACTTGTTCGCCCCGGTGACCGCGTCGGTGGCGGCCGGCCCGGAGATGAAGAGGACCTTGTTCTGGGCGGCGATCGGGGCCACCTGGAGGGCCACGCCCGAGGAGGTGGACCCGGCGATGATCTTCGTACCCTTGCCGATCAGGTCCTTGGCGGCGGAGACCGCCTTGGCCGGGTCGCCCGCGTCGTCGACCTCGGTCAGCTCGATCGTGCGGTCGCCCACCTTGCCGGTGCCCTTGGTGGCGTAGTCGAGGCCGGCCTTGAAGCCCTCGATGTACTGCTTGCCGTAGCTGGCCAGCGGCCCGGACTGGGAATAGACCAGGCCGACCTTGACCGGTGCGGCGTCGCCGCCGCCGGAGGCGGTGTCCTGCGGGCTGCCGCAGGCGGTGGCGGCGAGCGCGGCCGCCATCATCGTGGCGGCGGAAAGGAACGCCCGTCGCGTGTGCCGGATCGTCATGGCGACTCCAGAGGACAGGGGGATACGTCAGTTGTCGGCTCACGCTAGAAGTGACGTCACCCACGGGCTATGTGGCCGAAACACACAAGTAACCGCGTTGTCATGGCCTGTGCCGCACCCGAGAGGCGAGGAAGGGCCCCTTGTCGACGCCTGCGGTATGGCAAGGGCCCCTTCTCAACCACCGGAGTGTGGGCCGCAGCCGCCCGGGTGGTCGGCGGGGAGCGGGCAGCGCCGGCCGCCGTCGAGCAACCGGTCGCACCAGACCCAGTGGCGTACGCACTGCGCGTCCTCGGCCGAAACGGTGGTACCTGCCCGGTCCACGTCGTCGAGGAGACCGAGCGCCCGGCAGACGACCCGGGCGAAGCGCCGGGCCCCGTCGAGATCGGCGGCGAGCACCGGCAGGTGCACCACGAAGCGTTCGCGGCTCACCGCCGCGCCCCCGGCGCGAAGCGGGACTGCCAGCTCTTCAACGCCCGCTTGATCCGGATGTTCTCCTCCGTGGCGTACGCCAGCTCCCGCCGGGCCAGGGCGAGGTCACCGGCCACCCGGTGCAGGAAGGCGTGCACCTCGGCCGGATCGAGGCCCCGTCGCACGGTGCGGAAGTGCCGCCCCCGTACCTGCCCCACGCTGAGCGGTCGGCAGGCTTCCGAGCGGTACCACCCGCTGTTCGGCGGTCTCGTCGGGGCGGTCCGCCCGGGTCGGCGGAACAGGTCGAGCACGTTGCGCACGGGTCGCCTCCTGGTGAGAGTCGGAAGGCGGCCCGCCCGCGGAGAGGGGGCGCGGCCGGGCCGCCGGCCCCGCGACCGCAGCCCTGCTCGGCGGTACGGCCCCGGAGCCCACTGAGGTCCGCACTCCGTCAGTTTGCCGAACCAACCGGAGCCGGACGGAGACAGGCTACACAAAATGCTTGTGTAGGTCGACCCCAGGCGATCGCGTCGCGACAGCTTGTTGCAGTTACTGGTGTAGGGCCGGCATGATCGGGGAGCCGAACCAACCGGAGCCCTCACCATGCCCACAGCCGAAGCCCCATACCGTCAGATCGCCAACGAGCTCACCGCGAAGATCAGGAGCGGTGAGCTCCGGCCCGGCGACAAGCTGCCCTCGACCCGCGAACTGGCCGAGGCCTACGGCGTCCACATGAACACCGCCTCGCGAGCCCTGTCCCTGCTGCACGACCGCGAACTGATCACCGGTCAGCCTGGACGCGGCACCTACGTGGCCGACCGGGAGCAGTAGCCCCGCACTCCCATTCGAGCTGATCGGGACCGCAACCGGGTACGACGACGGCCCGGCGGGGCGGGTCGACGTGGCGTGCCGCGCCGCGCCGACCCGGTCCCACCGGGCCGCTCATCGAGCCGTCAGAGGGTCAGTGACCTCCTCCGTCGCCAGGTGACCAGCAGCAGCACCGCACCGGCGGCCACCGCCAGCAGACCGCCACCGACGATCCCGGTCAGCTTGAGACCGGTGACCGGCAGCTTGCCGTGGTGCCACGGCGGGTGCGGCGGCGGGCCGGGCTTCTTCGCCGCCCGGTTGGTGAAGGTGCAGGTGATGTCCTGGCCCCGCTGCGGGGTGACCACCCCGTTCACCACCGGCACCGACTGCTCGCTGCCGGTCAGCACGCAGCTGGGCGGGCCGACCTGCTCGTAGCCCTGCGGGCCGCCGGACTCGCTGAGCCGGTAACCCACGCCGACCTGGACCCGGACGTCGGTGACCGCCGGGCTGCCGGTGCGGCCGCTGATCGGGGTCGCGCCGTTGACCGGGGCCGCGGTGAGCAGCCAGTCGGTGGGCTTGGCCTGACCTCCGCCGCCGCCCCAGTCACCGGAGCCGCCGCCGTCACTGCCGCCCCAGCCACCGTCGCCGCCGCCCCAGCCGTCCTTACCGCCGTCCACCAGCTTCTTGACCAGGGTCAGGTACGCCCCACCCGGGTCGAGCTGGCCGTTGCGCCAGGTGCAGGTGTAGCTGCGGTCGGCCACCGGGGTGAGCACGTTGCCCGGCGTCGGGACCACGTCACCGGTGTCGTTGTAGACGCAGCGCACCTCGCCGATCTGCTCGTACCCGGCGGGGCCACCACTCTCCGCGAGGGTGTAGCCCACCCCGGCCACCGCCGCCGCGTCGGTGACCGCGGCCTCGCCGCTCCGGCCGCTGATCACGGCCGCGCTGGAGCCCGGCGGCGGGGTCGCGCTGAGCAGCCAGTCCGTCGGCTTCGCGGTGCCGCCGAACTTGTTCTCCACCTGCTTGACCAGGGTGAGCTTGGCGGTACCGGGCGGCGGCTGGAGCTGCCGGTTGGTGAAGGTGCAGGTGATGTCCTGCGCGAACGACGCGGTCAGCACGTTGTCCGGGGTCGGCACCACCGTCTCGGTGCCGGTCAGCACGCACCGGACCGCCCCCACCTGCTCGTAGCCCTGCGGGCCACCGCTCTCGGCGAGGTCGTACGGCGTGTTCGGGTAGAGCTGCGCGCCGGTGACGGCGGGCTCCCCGCTGCGCCCGGTGATGGTCGGGATCTGCACCTGCGAGCGCGGCGTGGCCGACAGCACCCAGTCCTGCGGGGTGGCGGTGCCGCCGTACGGGTTCTCCACCTGCTTGACCAGGGTCAGCTTCGCCGCCTGGGCGACGTTGGTGGCGGTGCAGATCGCGGTCTGGCCGATCTGGACGGCCACCGTGCCGTCGGCGCCGGTGGGCCCGGGGCCCTTGGGGGGCCCGTCCGGCTGGGCCAGCAGGCAGTTCCAGCTACCGGTGGCCGGCGGCACGATCACCGCGCCCTGCTCGACCGTCTGGGCGAACCCGGGGACGTTGCTCTCGCCCAGCGAGTACACGAGGTCCGGGGTCACAGTGTCTTGCACCCCGGTGGTCCCGCTGATCACCGGCGTCGGCGACCCCGGCGGGTACGCGTTGAGCGTCCACGCGGTGGGCGGCGGCGTGGTGCCGCCGTACGGGTTGTCGACCGCCTTGACCAGCTGGAGCCGGGTGACGCAGGTGACCGTGTTGGTGATCTGGAAGGTGTTCAGCCCGGCGTCGAGGGTCTGCTGACCCAGGTCGCCGCTGGCGGTGTTGGTGCAGCCCGGCGGCAGCAGCGTGGTGTTGATCTGCTCGTCGACCACGATCGTCTGACCGGCCTGGTAGTCGTGGTACTCCACGCCCCAGGCGGGCTGGTCGATGCCGGGCAGGAGCAGCGCCGCCTGGAACTCCGGCGCCTGGTCCGGGTCCTGGAACGTCTGCCCGTTGATCACCCAGGTCTTGTTCACCACGACGCTGGCCACCGGGTCGGCGGCCTGGTTGAGGATCACGCAGCTGACGATGCCGTTGGCCAGGGCGTCGACGGTGAAGGCGGTGCCGGTGCCGTTGGTGACCGTGGCCGGGTTGCCGTTCGCGGTGCAGGTGGCGTTCTGCCCGCCCTGCTGCACCGGGGTGAACCCGGCCTGGACGGTCTCGTCCAGGGTGACCGGTCGGCTCGTCTCGCCACCCAGGTCGACGGCGAAGTTCACCGCGCCGGTCGAGGTGTCGGTCACTCCGCTGGGCGGCGTGACGCCGCTGGTGGTGGTCGAGATGGTCCAGCCACCGGCGGGTAGCGCGTCGGCGGGCGTGCCGCCCGGTGGGATGACCTTCTTGACCACGCTGATGGTGCCGGCGCAGTTCTCCAGGGCCAGTCGCCGGAACAGCGCCTCCAGCTCGGCGAAGCCGGTCTGGTAGTAGTCGTCGTTGGCGACCGGGCCGGAGATGGCGATCAGGTTGTCCGGGGCGCCGCTGACGCCCGCGCCGACGCCCACCGCGATGATCTTCGTGCCCCGGGCCTTGAGCGCGTTGGCGGAGAAGACACCCTGCTCCACCTCCTGGAAGCGGGTGAAGCCGCCGGGCCCCTGGGCGGGCGGCGGACCGTACACCGTGGGGTTGCCGTCGGTCAGCACGATCGCCGCGTCGTAGTCGAAGGGCGCGGCGGCCACCTGCCAGATGCCCTGGTCCCAGTTGGTGTTGCCACCAGCGGTGAGGCTGTTGATCGCCGCCTTCACGCTGTCCGCGCCGGCCTGGTCGGAGACCGGGGTCGGGTTGAGCACCGCGGTGGCGTTGGTGGCGAAGGTGTAGAGCGCGATCTCCGACGGCGTGCCGGTGAGCGCGTCCACGAACCCGTTCGCCGCGTTCTTCACCGTCTGCAGCGACGAGCTGATCGAGCCGGACACGTCGATCACCAGCGCGATGTGCAGCCCGCACGCGCCGGGCAGCGGCGGGTTGTCCCGCTCGTCGGCCCACTGCGGGCCGCGCGCCGTCCGGTTGGTGTTGCCGGTGGTCGGCACCGGGAAGGTGTACGTCTGGTTGTTGGCCACCGCGCCGGTGAAGACCTGGTTGTACGGCGTGGACTGGAACGGCGCGCTGCCCCCGTTGCCGGTGACCAGGCTGGGGATGATCCGCCAGCCGGTCGGCGCGCTCTGCTCGATGATCCAGTAACCCTGGTTGGTGCCGGTCCGGCCGGGCACGTCCACGCTGCACGAGCCGGTGGCGTCCGTGGTGCAGGTCGCGTCCGGCGCGGGCAGCGGGCTCGGCGGGGCACCACTGGTGCCCGCGTAGAAGGCGAAGGTGGCCCCGGCGAGCGGGCCGACGGTCTGCTCGCCGGTACGGTCCCCGCCCTTGTTGACGATCAGCGTGGCCGTCGTCGGACTGGCCGCCGCGGCCGGCTGTGGCGCCACGACGGCCGGCGCGAGGCCGGCGACCAGCGCCAGCGCGGCGGCGGCACTGAACCGCCGACGCGCTCGTTGGCTAGACAAGATGGACATTCACAAACCCCCGTACGCCGTCCGGGACGACGTGACCCCTGACCTGCTCCTTGTCCGCAGGTATGCGGAGTCAGTATTGGGGCATTTGTCCGTTCCTGTGAGTCGTTTGCCGAGAGAGAGGATCTTTCAGCTACCGATGCCCGGCGTCGGAGGTGCGGCTGTCGGCGTGGCAGCCGACAGCCGCACCCACCGTCGGCCCGGACCGGTCAGCGGCCGGCCCGGGCCGCCACCGCGGTGTCCGGCTGGTCGGCGAAGACGCCGTCCAGACCGAGGCCGAGGAACAGCTCGTACTCGGCCGTGATGTCACCCCGGGCGTTCGGATCGGTGCCGATCCGGAAGTCGACCGGCAGGAACTGGTTCTCCGCGCGGAACGTCCAGGCGTGCACCAGCAGCTTCTCCCGGTGCGCGTCGGCGATCACCGAGGTCGGCGTACGCAGCTTGCCGGCCGCGTCCCGGGGCACGATCAGGTTCTTGTTCAGGCCCACCCCGTCGGCGTACCCGGCCACCCAGCGCAGGCCGGCGGCGGAGGCCAGGTCGGCGTAGGTACGCCGGTCACCGGCGGCGACGAAGTCGTAGGGCGCGCCGGTCGCGTCCACCAGCTGGATCAGCCGCACGTCGATCATCTTGTCGAGCTTGCGCAGGTTGGCCGTCTCGAAGCTCTGCACGAAGACCGGGTCGCCCCGGTGCGTCAGCCGGTTGGCCCGCAGCACCGCCACCAGCGGCTCCTCCAGCGCCAGCCCGATCGAGGCGAAGTAGCTGGGGTGCTTGGTCTCCGGGTAGACGCCGATGCTCCGACCCCGGGCCGCCGACTCGGCGCGGGCCAGGTCCAGCACCTCCTGGAAGGTCGGGATCTCGAACCTGCCGTCGAACGCGGTGTTCGTCACCCGCACCTGGGGCAGCCGCTCCTCGGCCCGCAGCGTCTTCAGCTCGGCCAGGGTGAAGTCCTCGGTGAACCAGCCGGTCACCGCCACCCCGTCGATGGTCTTCGTGGCCCGGCGACCGGCGAACTCCGGGTGCGCGGCCACGTCGGTGGTGCCGGAGATCTCGTTCTCGTGCCGGGCCACCAGCACGCCGTCCTTCGTCGAGACCAGGTCCGGCTCGATGAAGTCGGCGCCCTGCCGGATCGCCAACCGGTAGGACTCCAGGGTGTGCTCGGGGCGGTAGCCACTCGCGCCGCGGTGGCCGATCACGATCGGCCGGTGCGCCGCGGGCCTGCGCTCGGCGCCGGCCTCCGGGTCGGCCGAGGCCGCCACGGCCGGCACCACCACGGCCGCCGCGAGCAGGGCGCCGGCCACGCCGAGGGCGGAAAGGGTACGTCGCAACACCGTCTCCTGTCGTCGATGGGTACGCCCCCAGCAGACCGGGTCGGGTTGGCCGGCAGTTGGTCGGTTCCTGACCTGCCGGTGAATCTCCGGACGGAAGATGACCTGGTGCGCCGACCACTCCGTCACCCCGTCCGGCTGGTGCCGTTGGGGTTCCTGGCGGTGATCCTGCTCGGCACCGGTCTGCTGATGCTGCCCTGGGCCACCAGCGAGCAGCGCTACACCCCGTTCGTCACGGCGCTCTTCACCTCCACCTCGGCCGTCTCGGTCACCGGCATGGCGATCAACGACACCCCGAACTACTGGAACGGCTTCGGGCTGACGATGATCACCGTGCTGACCCAGGTCGGTGGCCTCGGCATCCTGACCGGCGCGGCGCTGGTGATCCTGGCGGTCTCCCGCCAGCTCGGCCTGCGCAACCGGCTGCTGGTACAGGCGGAGACCGCCGAGTACGGCGTCGGCGACGTGCGCTGGCTGCTGGTGCGGATCGCCGCCACGGTCTTCGCCACCGAGGCCCTGATGGCCGCCGTGATCACCGGGCGGCTCTGGCTGGACTACGACTACCCGTTCCCCCGGGCGCTCGGCAACGCCGTCTTCCACGCCATCCAGGCGTTCAACAACGGCGGCTTCACGCTCTACTCGGACGGCCTGGTCGCCTTCTCCCGGGACCCCTGGGTGGCGCTGCCGCTGGGGCTCGGCGCGATCATCGGCGGCCTCGGCTTCCCCGCGCTCTTCGAGGCGTTCCGGGAACGGCGGCGGCCGGGCCGCTGGGCGGTCGCCACCAAGCTGACCATCTGGGGCAGTCTCGCGCTGATCGGGCTCGGCTTCGGCTACCTGCTGGTCGCCGAGTGGACCAACCCGTACACGATCGGCACCTACGATCCGGCGGGCAAGGTGCTGGCCTCGTTCACCCAGATCGCGCTGAGCCGTACCGGCGGCTTCGACGTGATCAACGTGGACAAGCTGACCCCGGAGAGCTATCCGCTGCTGATCGTGCTGATGTTCATCGGCGGGGGCAGCGCCAGCACCGCCGGCGGCATCAAGGTCTCCACCTTCTTCCTGCTCGGCTTCGCCATCTGGGCCGAGCTGCGGGGCGAGCCGGACACCACCGTCGGGCAACGTCGGGTGGCCGCCGCCAGCCAGCGCCAGGCGCTGACCGTGGCGCTGCTCAGCGTGGCCGTGGTGGTGGCCGGCACGGTGGCCGTCATCGTCCTCACCGACGGGGTGCGCTTCTACGCCGCGCTCTTCGAGGTGACCTCGGCCTTCAGCACCACCGGCCTCTCCGTCGGGCTCACCCCCGCGCTGCCCGAGTCCGGCCAGTACCTGCTGACCGCGCTCATGTACGTCGGCCGGATCGGGCCGCTCACCCTCGGCTCGGCGATCGCGTTGAACACCCGACGACGCTTGTACCGCTACCCGGAGGAGCAACCCATTGTCGGCTAGGCACACGGACGAGAACGGGGTCGTGGTGATCGGCCTGGGGCGGTTCGGCTACCACCTGGCCGGTTCGCTGGTGCAGCTCGGCCACGAGGTGCTGGCCCTGGACCGCAACGCGGAGCGGGTGCAGCGCTGGTCGGGGGCGCTCGACCGGGTGGTCCAGGCGGACTCCACCGAGGAGGCCGCGCTCCGCCAGCTCGGGGTGGCCGACTTCCCACGGGTGGTGGTGGCGATCGGGGCGTCGGTGGAGGCGAGTGTGCTCACCGTGCTGGCCCTGACCGAACTGGGCGTCCCGCAGATCTGGGCCCGGGCCACCTCGGAGAAGCACGCCAAGATCCTCAGCTCGGTCGGCGCGCACCACGTGATCTTTCCCGAGGCGGAGACCGGCGAACGGGTCGCGCACCTGATCGTCAGCAAGATGCTGGACTTCATCGAGTTCGGCGACGAGTTCGCCATCGCCAAGGTGCGCGTACCGGCGTCGATGGTGGGGCGGCCGCTGCGCGAACTGGCCCCGACGGAGCGGTACGGCGTGATGGTGGTCGGCGCGAAACTGCCCGGCGAACGGTTCCGCTACGCCGGCCCGGAGACCGTGCTGCGCCCGGACAGCGTACTGATCGTCGAGGGCAGCATCGGTCAGGTGCAGCGCTTCGCCGCGATCAGCTGACGCGTCACTTGCCCTTGCCCTTGCCCTTGCCCTTGGTCTTGGTCTTGGTCTTGCCGTGCTCACCCCCCTTCGGCTGTTTCACTTCCCTTTTCCCTTGTGGTCGTCCTTCCCGCCCTTGGGCTTCTCGGCCTTCGGGGGTCTGGGCTTGCTGACTGTGCCGCCGCCGGAGCCGCTGCGCGCGGTGCCGGTCGTCTTCGTCGGCGGCTTGACCGCCGGCTTGACCGGGACCACGGTGGGCGTGGAGCCCGCCACCCCGGAAACCTGGACGCCGCAGGCGCTCTCGCCGATCTTGAACTCCACCGGCAACGGGTTGCTCCCGGTGTAGCGGCCGGTCAGCGCGACCTTCGTCGACTTGCCCGGCGCCAGCACCGGGGCGCCGGCCGGGGCCGGCACCTGCACCGTGCTCCCCTGCTGGCGGACCGCCGGCTGGGCCTTGGTCACCGTCTGCTTGCCGGGGAAGGTGAAGCTCATGGTCCAGGAGCGCAGCTCCCGGTCCGCGGTGTTGGTCAGGGTCAGGTCGGCGGCGAACTCCTTGCCGGTGTCGCGCCGTAGCACGTAGTCGACCGCGCACGGGGCCGGCTCGGGCAGACCCATCCGCGCCTCGGTCGGCTCGACCCCTCCGCTGGCCGAGCTCTTCGAGGTCAGGCCCCACATCGTCGCGGTGACCGCGACCAGGCCCACGGCGGCCACCCCGGCCTCCACCCGGCGCCGCCGCGCGGCCGCCCGGCGGGTTCGGGTCCGGATCGCCGAGAACGGCAGCGCGTCGGTCGCCGCGGACCAGGGGAGGATCGTGGTGCCCGCGTTCTCCAGCAGCGCCGGGTCGAACTGGCCGAGCGCCGGCGAGACCGGCACGATGGCCGCGATCCCCGCCGCCTCGGCGAGCGTCCGGGCCACCTCGGCGGTCGCCGGCCGGTCCTCGGGGCGCTTGGCCAGGCAGCGCCGGACCAGCTCCTCGACCCCCTCGGGGAGCCCGACGACCGGCGGCATCGGCTCCGGGTCGTTGTACATGTGCGCCCGCAGCATCTGGGTGGTGGTGCTGGCCTCCCAGGGCAGCCGGCCGGTGAGCATCCGGTACAGCAGCAGGCCGACCGCGTACACGTCGGTGGCCGGGGAGACCTGCCCGTTGTCCAGCCGCTCCGGGGCCAGGTAGGCGGGCGTGCCGAGCAGCGCCCCGTCGGGGCCCTTCTCGCTCTCCCCCACCAGCGCCGAGATGCCGAAGTCGACGACCTTCACCCCGGTCGAGGTGAGCATGACGTTGCCCGGGGTCACGTCCCGGTGCACCACGCCCCGGGCGTGCGCGGTGGCCAGCGCGGAGGCCACCTCCGCGCCTATCGTCACCGCCTCCCGCCAGGGCAGCTGCCCGCCGCGGCCGAGCCGGCTGCTCAGCGGGCCGCCGTCGACCAGCTCCATCACGACGTACGGCACGGTCAGCCCGACCTGCTCGGACTCGCCGTAGTCGTACACGTTGGTGATGTTGGGGTGGCAGAGCCGCGCGGCGGCCTGCGCCTCTACCCGGATCCGGTGCCGGAACGCCTTGTCGCTGGCCAGCCGGGAGGCGAGCACCTTCACCGCCACCTGCCGGCCGAGCACCTCGTCGTAGCCGCGCCAGACCACCGACATGCCGCCCGCACCGAGCTGCTCGATCAGCCGGTACCGCTCACCCAGCAGCTGCGCGCCACTTCTGACCGCTCCACCCATGGTGGGTCCTGTTGCCCGGAGAGGCCCCGCGTACACCTGTTGGGTCGGAATCGGTCAGAAAAGTCATCCGATCAGGCGGTGGCGAGCAGTTGGTCCACCGGGGCGTGGTCGTCGGTCAACACCAGCGCGTCGCCGACGTACCGGGTGAACTCGTCGCCGTAGAGCAGGCCGGCCTCCTCGGGAAGCCCGCGCAGCCCGGCGAGGATCCCGGTCAGCGGCAGCGGCGTGTCGGAGGCGACGATCAGGAAGTTCGCGCCGTACTTCCCGGCGATCGCGCCGGGCGGGGCGATCGCCGCGACGTGCCGGAACTCGGTGGCGACGGTGGCCAGCTCGGACCGGATGAACCGGTCCGGCGGCAGGTCGATGACGTTCTGCACGTAGATCCCGCCGGGCCGCAGCACCCGCCGGACCTCGGCGACCATCTCCCGGGTGGCCAGGTGCCAGGGCACCACCAGGTGCCCGAAGGCGTCGCCGACGATCAGGTCCCGACTGTCGGTGGGCTCCGCGTCGAGCAGCACCCGGGCGTCCCCGACCCGGGCCCGCAGCTGCGGACCGGTCCGTACGCCCAGCTCCCGCCGGTCCAGGTCGACCAGCCCGCCGTCCAGCTCGAAGACGAGGTTGTCGGAGCCGGGCCGGGTCGCCGCGAGGTAGCGGGGCACGGTGAAGCCGCCCCCGCCCAGGTGCAGGGCGTCCAGCCGCTGGCCCTTCGGCGCGGCCAGGTCGGCGACCAGCCCGATCCACTGGACGTACGCGTACTTCAGGTGGGTCGGGTCGGCCAGGTCGACGTACGAGTGCTGGGCCGAGTTCAGGTAGAGGTAACGCCCCTGGTCCCACTGCGGGTCCACCTCGACCCGCGCGCAGTGGTAGGCCGTCTCCACGTCGCACGGGTTCGGGGCGACCGCGGACAGGCCCGCCCCGGCGAGTCCCAGCACCGCCAGCGCGGCCCGGATCCGGCCGGGACCGGGCAGCTCGGCACCCGCCCGCCGGCGCAGGTACGCGCCGAGCGCCAACCCGGTGACCCCGAGCACCGCCGCCAGCCCGAGCACGATCGCCGTGCTGGAGAGCGCCGCCACCAGCACGAAGCCGGTGACCAGGGTGGCGGTGATGCCACCGAGGGTGCCGATGCCGGAGAGCCGCCCCACCACCTGCCCGGTCCGGCGCAGGTCGGCGAGCTGGAGCTTGACCACCAGCGGGGTGATCCCGGCGAGCAGCCCGGCCGGCACCAGCACCGCGATGGCGGTGAGCACCAGCACGCCGCCGGCCGCGCCGCCGCGCAGCATCTCACCGGCGTACCGGACCACGGGCAGGGTCAGCGCGGTGGCGATGCCGGCCAGCACCAGGGCCGGGGCGAGCATCGTGCGCGGGTCCCGCCGGTCCGCGAGCCACCCGCCCAGCCACGCCCCGTACGCGATGGCGGCCAGCGCCATGCCGATCACCGAGCTGGTCACCTGGAGGGTCACCCCGACGTACGGGCCGACCAGGCGGAGCGAGACGGTCTCCAGGACCAGCACCGCCCCGCTGGAGAGGAAGACCAGGAACGCGGCGAGCCCGCTGGGCAGGGCCCTGGGCGGGGCCGGCGCGGCAGGCGCGGACTCCACCACGACGTCGGAGGATGTGCTGCTCACCGTCGCGATGCTACGCAGCGTTCCGGGTCGAGGGGTCAGTACATGGAAATATGAACATGGTTTGTGTGGTCGGCGGCCGGGCTGCCGCCCCCGCTGTACGCGCGCCAGCCGGTGTTCGGCATCCAGATCTGCCGGTACCAGATCACGTACATGATGCCGAGGCGGCTCGCGTTGTTCTTGGCCCATGCGGCCAGGCTGTCGCCGTACGCCTTGTCCCCGCCGGTGGCCGAGACGTCCTCGAAGCCGCCCGAGGCGGCGGCGAAGTCGCAGGCCCTACCCTTCGGGTGCTCCCCGTCGCCGCCGCTGCGGTGGCAGGAGACGTAGCGCTTGTAGCCGGCCGCCTGGGCCTGCTGGAGCATGTGCAGCGTACGCGGCGTGATGCAGCCGTCGGCCGGCGTCGGATCGTTCACCGAGCAGGACTCCGACGGCCAGGAACCGTCGGAGTTGCGCGGGGCCGGCTTGGCCGACGAGGAGCCACCGCTGAACCCGGAGCCCGCGCCGGAACTCACCTTGGCCAGGGCGACCTCGGCGTCCCGCTTCTTCTTCGCCAGGATGAGGAGCTGCTTCTGCTGCTCGCGTACCTCGGTGTCGATGGCCACCTTGGCCCGGGTCGCCTCGTCCCGGGCGACCGCGAGGTCGTGCAGCCGCTTGCTGTCCCGCTGGGCCATGGTGTCCAGCTCGGCGGCGCGCTTGAGGAAGTCGTTCGGGTCGGCGCTGGCCAGCAGCATCGACACCGGGGTCAGCCGACCCACCCGGTACGACCGGGCGGCCACCTCACCCACCTGCCCGGTCAGCTCGACCAGCCGTACCCCGAGCTGCTTGTACTCCACGGCGAGCGCGGCCTGCCGGCGCTTGGAGTTGTCCAGCTTCGCCTTGGCCTCGATGTGGCCCTTCGCCGCCGCCTCGAGCGCGGCCCGCAGCTGCTTGGTGCCGCCCTCGTCGGGCGCGCTCGGGTTGGGCGCCGCGGCCGCCGGACCGGCCGGGGCGAGACCCGCGCCGAGCAGCAGCGCGGTCGCGGCGAGCAGGGCGAGCAACGGCCGGCGGACGCGCCGCCGGATGAGCCTGGTCCTGGGCACGAAAGCGTCCTTCCATCGACCGCCGGCCCCCCGGGTGACACACAGCGCGGCGGCGGCTCCGCGGGCCCCGGTCGGCGGCCTGCTGGCGGAGACCGCCGGTCACGATACCGGACCCGGCGCGCCACGCCAGGCCCCCGACCAGCGCCGGCGACCGATATCGACGCAGCGTGTCGGCGCCATGACGATGCCGTGATGGGCTGTGCTGGTGCTGGTGCCGTGCTGGTGCCCGTGCGCCCGGGCCGGGTTCCCGCCGCGGACCAGGCGGGTGGCGGACCACGCACCTGGCGCCTACGAACTTGATGTCACAAACGGATCACCCGCGACGGCCTGCGGTGATTCACCGACGCCATCAAGTTTGTAGCGGGGACGACGCCCTCACCGGCCGCGCGGCCGAGCGGCCGAACCACGCCGGCCCGCCGAACAGTGCCGGCCCGCCCGCGCAGGCCGCCGAACGACGCCGGCCCGGCCAGGAGCCCGGGCCGACGACGCGAGGCCCGGGCAGTCGGCCGGGCCGACGACGCGAGGCCGGGCAGTCGGCCGGCGGAGGGCGGGAACATCCCTGCGCAGGCGGTTCAGTCGTCGAGCAGGGCCGCGCGGACCTCGTCCCAGATCTCCTCGCTGGCCGCGACGAGCAGCCCCCGACCGTCGTCGGCCGGGTGGTAGTCGGTGCCGTCGAAGCGCCGGGCCACTCCGCCCGCCTCGCGTACCAGCAGGGTGCCGGGGGCATGGTCCCAGGGCAGGGTGCGCCAGAAGAGGACGAAGTGCTGGGTGCCGGTGAGCAGGTCCAGGTATTCCCGGCCGGCGCAGTGCTGGCCGGGCAGCAGCTCGCCGATCCGGGCCCCACCCGCCTCGGCGCTGCGCCGGGCGTCGGGCGGCAGGAAGCGGGTCATCGCGGTGCCGCGCAGGGCCCCCACCTCGGGCGTGGACGCGGCCGTGCGTACCGGTGTGCCGTCCAGCCGGGTGCCCGCCCCGGCGCGACAGCTGGCCAGCGTCCCGTCCAGCGGGTCGTAGACCCAGGAAGCGACGGGTACGCCGTCCCGCTGGAGCGCCACCATCAGGGCGAACGGGCGGCGTCCGGCGGCGAAGTTGGAGGTGCCGTCGATCGGGTCGACCAGCCAGACGTCGCCCGCGCCGCGCAGGTGCTCCAGCAGGGTCGGGTCCTCGGCGACGGCCTCCTCGCCGACCACCACCGACCCGGGGAGCAGCTCCCGCAGCCGGGCGGAGATGACCTCCTCGGCCCGACGGTCGGCCACCGTCACCAGCTCACCGGGGGCCTTCTCCGCGATGTCGCTGTCGTCGAGCCGCCGGAACATCGGCACCACGACGTCCGCCGCGGTCTCCCGCAGCAGCGTGCCGACGTCCGCCAGCAGCCGGTCAGCCACGCGGCGGCAGCTTGACCACGCTGACGAAGAACTCGTCGATCTGGCGGACCACCGAGATGAAGCGCTCGAAGTCCACCGGCTTGGTCACGTAGGCGTTGGCGTGCAGCTGGTAGCTGCGCAGGATGTCCTCGTCGGCCTGGGAGGTGGTGAGCACCACCACCGGGATCCGGCAGAGCTGCTCGTCCTGCTTGATCTCCTCCAGCACCTCCCGGCCGTCCCGGCGGGGCAGGTTCAGGTCGAGCAGGATCAGGTCGGGCACGACGGCGTCCGCGTACTGGCCCTCGCGGCGCAGGTAGGCCAGCGCCTCCGCGCCGTCGGACACGACCGTGAGGCGGTTGCGGAGCTTGTGCTCCTCGAACGCCTCCTGGGTCATCAGCACGTCGCCCGGGTCGTCCTCGACCAAGAGCACCTCGATCGGACTCTTGCCATCTGCCGGCGCGGTCATCCCACCGTCTCCTTCATGCCACCCGTTGTACCGTGTCCGGCCGTCCCGTCGGGCGTCTCTCCCGGTACCGCGCCGTCCGCCGGCCGGTCGGCGGGCGTCGCCGCAACGGTCTCACCCTGGTCGTGCCCGGTCTCCGCCGGCTCCCCGGTCGGCTCGGCGCCCTCCGTCGCCGCCCCGGCCTCGTCGGCCTCCCGCGCGGCGCGGGCGGCCTCCAGGTCCTCGGGCAGCGCGGGAAGGGTGAACCGGATCGCGGTGCCCTCCCGGCTGTCGGTGTCCACCCAGACCCGGCCGCCGTGGTACTCGACGATCTTCTTGACGATGGCCAGGCCGATGCCGGTGCCCGGGTACGCGTCCTTGGAGTGCAGCCGCTGGAAGATGACGAAGATCTTGTCGGCGAACTCCGGCTCGATCCCGATGCCGTTGTCCTGACAGGTGATCTCCCACTCGTCGTCGACCAGCCGGGCCGACACGTGCACCTTGGGCGGCACGTCCGGACGGCGGAACTTGATCGAGTTGCTGACCAGGTTGGCGAGCAGGTTGGTGAGCAGCGGCTCCTCGCCCCGGATCGTCGGCAGCTCGCCCCAGCTCAGCTCGGCGTCGGTGTACTGGCGGGCGGCGTCCGTCTGACCCGCCACGTCGCCCATCACCTTGTTCAGGTCGACCTCGGTGAAGCCGGTGGTGAGCCGGCCGATCCGGGAGAACGCGAGCAGGTCGTTGATCAGGCGCTGCATCCGCTGCGCGCCGTCGACCGCGAACGCGATGTACTGGTCGGCCCGCTCGTCCAGCTGGCCCGCGTAGCGCCGCTGGAGCAGCTGGCAGAAGCTGGCCACCTTGCGCAGCGGCTCCTGGAGGTCGTGCGAGGCGACGTACGCGAACTGCTCCAGGTCACGGTTGGAGCGGGTCAGCTCCTCGGCCTGCTTCGACAGCTGGCTGTTGACCCACTCGATCCGCTCCCGGGCCTCGCGTACCTCGTCCAGCTCGCGGGCGATCTTCTGCCGCATCACGTCGATGTCGTCGGCGAGGCGGCGGAACTCCGGCGGCCCGGACCCCTCGATGTGGTGCTGGTAGTCGCCGGCCGCGACCTCGCGTACCTGCCGGACCAGGCCGGCCACCGGCGCGATCAGGATCCGGTCGACCGAGAGCAGGGCCACCACGCCGGCCACCGCCACCACCAGCGCGGCGATGATCAGCAGCGCGACCAGCATGTTGCTGGTCGAGTTGACCTTGTTGGCGGTCTGCTGCCGGACCACCAGTATCTCGCCCTGGAGGTCGTTCACCGCCGACCGGATGCCGTCGAACTGCTGCCGGGTCTGGTCGGTGATCAGCGCCTGGCCGGCGGCCGGGCCGCTCCGCTCGGTCGTGCTGATCACCGGCTCGGCGACGCTGTCCCGCCACTGCTGGGCCCGCTGCTCGACGACCTCCAGCTCCCGCAGCACGGCCGGGTAGCCGGCGGCCAGCTTGCGGATCGTGGCGGCGGTGTTGCGCTCCCGGTCCAGGCCGGTCTGGTAGGGGGCCAGGTCCTTGCGGTCGGCGTTCACCGCGTACCCGCGGACCGCCGTCTCCTGGTCGAGCAGGGCGCTCATCAGCTCCTGCCCCTGCACCCGCAGCGGGCCGGTCTTCAACAGCACCGAGTCGATGTTCTGCCGGTTCTTCGCGGCGAGAACGGCCTCCGCCGCGGCGAGCCCGAGCAGCAGCACCAGCACCACGCCGAGCAGCGCGAGCACCCGGCGACGCAGGGTCCACCCCTGCTGGTACGCCTTCACCGGCCACCACCCCGGCTCACCAGCAGCATGGCCACGTCGTCGGCGAGCGGGCCGCCGTTGATCTGCTCGGCCCGGCCGACCAGCCAGGCGGGCAGCTCGGCCAGGGGCACCGCCCGGTTGGCCGGGTCGGCGAGCAGGTCGGTGAGCCCGGCGACGTCCAGCCGCTCGTCGCCGCCGTCCACCCGACCCTCGATCAGGCCGTCGGTGTACATCAGCAGGGACCAGTCATCAGCGTCGAACTCCAGATCGAAGGCAACAGGCCGGCGGGGTCGTACGCCGAGCAGCAGACCGCCCTTGGCCGGCACCGGGACGACCCGGCCCCGGCTGAGCAGCAGTGGCGGGGGGTGCCCGGCGAGCCGTACGGTGGCCCGGTTGGCGGCCAGGTCCAGTCGGGCGGTGGCGACGGTGGCGAAGATCTCCTGGAGCCGGCGCTCGCTCATCAGCACCTGCTCCAGGGCGGGCAGCACCTCGTCGTCGGGCACGCGGGCGAGGATCAGCGCCCGCCAGGCGACCCGCAGCTCGACGCCGAGCGCGGCCTCGTCGACGCCGTGCCCGCAGACGTCGCCGACGATCAGGTCGATCCGGTCCGGCCGGGTCTGCACCACGTCGTAGAAGTCGCCGCCGATCAGGGCGGCGTGCCGGCCGGGCCGGTAGAAGGTGTGCACCGACACCTGGTCGGTGGTCATCAGCGGCTGCGGCAGCAGGCCCCGCTCCAGGCGGGCCGACTCGGCCTGGCGCAGCTCCACCTCGCGCAGCCGGCGGGCGTTCTCGTCGGCCCGCTTGCGCTCCACCGCGTAGCGCAGCGCCCGGGCCAGCAGGACCCCGTCGACCTGCCCCTTGACCAGGTAGTCCTGGGCGCCCTCGGCGACCGCCACGATGCCCAGGTGCTCATCGGAGCGGCCGGTGAGCACGCAGACGGCGGCACCGCTGGACATCTCCAGCACCTGACGCAGGCCGTCCAGCCCCTGCGCGTCGGGCAGCCCCAGGTCGAGCAGGACGCAGTCCACGCCCATCACCCGCTGCCGGGCCTCGCTGAGGCTGGTGGCGACCAGCAGGTCGATCATGGCGTTGGTCTCGGCGAGCAGCTCGCCGACCAGGAAGGCGTCGCCCTCGTCGTCCTCGACCAGCAGGACCCGTAGCCGCTCGCCGGGCGGGACGTGGTGTCCCAGGGCGACCTGCGGCACCACGGAGGAACCGGACAGACCGGTTCCCCGATGCGGCCGGGCCACCGCCGCGAGACGCGGGAGTTCGCTGGTGATGTCGGGCTCCTTCCGAGTGCCCTGCTGATCCTGTATCAGACCACGGTCGCACACAACACGACCGGAGCCGATGCGGGCACGACGTATCGACCCACCCCTTCGGGAAGCGGCCGGGCAGTCGCCCGATGTTACGCCGCGCCGGGGAACAGGCACGGAACGCACCGGGACGGCGGGGCGTACCGCCCCGGGGCGCGACGGTGCAGGATGAGGCCCACCCCCGTTGCACCCCCGAGGAGTTCGAAGTGGGCGTACCCCCGCTCCGCCCCGCCGACCGGGCGCTGGCCCGGCCCCGGCGACGCCCGCTCGCGGCGCTGGCCGCGCTGGTCGCGCTGCTGGCCGTCGGCGCGGGCGTCCTGGTCACCCTGGACACCCCGACGCCCCGCCCCGCCGACGCGCCGGCCGGCGAGTTCAGCGCCGGGCGCGCCTACCGGACCGTGCAGCAGATCGCGACCCGCCCGCACGTGGCCGGCAGCGCCGCCAACGACCAGGTACGCGAGCACCTGGTGAGCACGCTGCGCGGGCTGGGCCTGGAGACCGAGGTGCAGGACGCCGTCGCGCCGGAGGCTGGCCAGCTCAGCGGCGCGGCCGGCGGGGCCACCCTGGCCCGGGTCCGCAACGTGGTGGCGCGGCTGCCCGGCACCGCCTCCACCGGACGGGTCTTCCTGGTCGCCCACTACGACTCGGTGCAGTCCGGCCCGGGCGGCAACGACGACGCGGCCGGCACCTCGACCATCCTGGAGGTGGCCCGGGCGCTGACCGCCGGCCCCCGCCCCCGCAACGACGTGGTCCTCGTGCTCACCGACGCGGAGGAGGCGTGCCTCTGCGGCGCGTCCGGGTTCGCCGCCGACCACCCGCTGGCCCGGGACGGGGGCGTGGTGCTCAACCTGGAGGCGCGCGGCTCCACCGGGCCGGTGATCATGTTCGAGACGTCCCGGAACAACGCGAAGCTGGTGGACGTCTTCGGCCGCGCCGCCCCGCACCCGGTCGGCACCTCGTTCGCGGTGGAGATCTACCGGGCGCTGCCCAACGACACCGACTTCACCGCCTTCCTCGACCACGGCTTCGTGGGGCTGAACTCGGCGTACATCGACGGTGGCGCGGTGTACCACACGCCGCTGGACACCCCGGCGGTGATGGACCGGGGCAGCCTCCAGATGCACGGCGACAACGCGCTCGGGCTGGCCCGCGAGTTCGGCCGGATCGACCTGCGCGACCTGCGCTCCGGCCACGACGACACATACTTCCCGGTGCCCGGCGGACTGGTCCGCTACCCCGGCTGGCTCACCCTGCCGCTGGCGCTGCTCGCCCTGCTGGCGGTCGGGCTGCTCGGCTGGCTGCTGCGCCGGCGCGGCCGGGCCACCGGCGGGACGCTCGCCGCCGGCTTCGGGCTGGCCCTGGCGCCGATCGTGCTCGCCCCGCTGGGCGCCTGGCTGCTCTGGACCGCGATCACCACGGTCCGCCCCGGCTACGCCGAGCTGCTCGACCCGTACCGGCCGGTCTGGTTCCGGCTCGCGGTGGTGGCGCTCGCCGCCGCGGTCCTCTTCACCTGGTACGCGCTGCTGCGCCGCCGGGTCGGCCCGGCCGCCCTGGCGTTCGGCGGGCTGGCCTGGCTGGCCCTGTTCGGGGTGCTGCTCGCCGTGCTGGTGCCCGGTGGCGCGTACCTGACGACCCTGCCCGCCCTGGCCGGCGCGGCGGCCGGGCTGGCCGCGCTGGCCACCCGGCCCGACGGCCCCTGGCCGGTGGTCGCGGCGACCCTGGCCGGCGCGGTGGCCGTGATCATCCTGCTGCCCACCGTGGTGCTGCTCTTCCCGGCGCTCGGCATGGGGATGGGCGCGGTGGCGGCGCTCTTCGCGGTGCTGCTCGGGCTGGCCGCGCTGCCGGTGGTCGACCTGCTGCACCCGCAGGCCGGCGGCCAGCGCGGCCTGGTCGCGCTGCGTGCCCGCCGCAGCGGCGCGCTGCCGGCGGTCGCCGCCGGCCTCGCCGCCGTGGTGCTCGCCGGGGTCGGCCTGGCCGTGGACCGCTTCGACGCCGCCTACCCCGTGCCGACCCACCTGATGTACGCGCTGGACGCCGACACCGGCAAGGCCCGCTGGCTCAGCCACGAGACCGACCCGCAGCCCTGGACCGACGGCTACGTGGGCGGCCCGACGGGCGTGGCCGACGACTTCCCCGGGCTGGGCGACGGCGAGCTGCGGGCCGGCCCGGCCCCGGCGGCGAACCTGCCCGCCCCGAAGGTGGAGCTGCTCGCCGACACCCGCACCGGCCAGCAGCGGACGCTGCGGGTCCGGGTGGTGCCGCAGCGCCCGGTCCGACTGCTGTCCCTGCACGTCGACTCCTCCACCGGCACGGTGAAGTCGGCCGTCGTGGCGGGCGTCCGGCTGCCGGTGAAGGAGCTGCGCGACCGGTGGGGCTACGGAATCGTCTTCCACGCCCCGCCGTCGGAGGGCGTGGAGGTCACGTTCACCCTGGCCTCGACCGTCGAGGAGGTACGCCTGCGGGCCATGGACGCCAGCGACGGCCTGGACGCCCTCCCCGGTTTTCGCCCCCGCCCCGCCGGCGTCGGCGTGGTCGGCTCGCACAGCTCCGAGATGCTCGCCATCGCGAAGACCTACAAGTTCTCCCTTCCCGAGGCCTAGCACGCCGACGCCCACGATCCGCGCAACTTCGCGGAGGTTGCGCGGATCGCGGCCCCGGTCAGGGGCGACGGGGGCGGGCGAGGGTGTGGGGGAGGGCGGCCCAGAGAAGGAGCACGGTGAGGCACTGGGCCCGGCGCAGCGCTGACATCTCGCCGGAGAGCAGGTGGCGGGCGTTGGCGTAGGGGGTCAGCCACTCCTGGGCGGGGCGCAGCACGTCGACCGCGCCCAGCAGGAGCCACAGGCCCAGCGGCAGCACGACGGTGGCGAGCGCGGCGACCGGGAACGGACGCAGCACCAGTCCCGCACCGGTACCGACGAACTGGGCGACGACCTGCACCAGCAGACCGCCCAACGCGATCGTGCCGGCGTACCGCCAGGCGTCCGGCGCGCCGCCCGACGGGGCCAGCGCGAGCGCGCCGGCGCCGACCAGCACCCCGTACGCCCCGACGGCGACCGCCACCAGCAGCGCCGCCAGCACCGTCGGTGCCCGTCGGGCCGTACCGGCCGACCGCCGCAGGTCACCCGTCAGCAGCGCGCCGATGAACGGCACCGGCACCGACATCAGTAACTGCACCTGTTCCGCGAGCCCGGCGAAGGTCCGCCGCTCCGGTGGCGTCCCGGCGAGCACCGCCCCGGCGGCGAGCACCCCCAGCAGCAGGGTGACCGCCAGCAGCCAGCGGCGCGACCGGGTCGCCACGGTTCGCCGGAGCGCCGCGCGCAGCTCGGACCGGAAGCCGGTGGGTCCCGGCGGGGGGTCCACGGATCCACCGGAGGCCGGTTCCGTCGTCCTGTCCGGGGTACCGGCGGAGGCCGGTTCTCTCGTCGTCATGGGCCGAGGCTGCCCGGGGCGGGTGGCCGGGCACATCGGCCGGCGGTGGCAGCCCTCCCGCTCCCTCGGCACCGGTGCGCCCCCGACTTTGGTAGCTCCCGTCTACGGCCGGCCCCTCGTAGGCTGCGGCACATGTCGGCTCTGTTCTTCGCCCTGCTCGTGCCCGAGCCGGCCGAGAACCGGCCGACCGGACCCCGCCCGGCCGAGAACCACCCGGCCGGGGAGCGGTCGGGCGGGAGTGACCGGGCCGCCGTGCGGGACCGGGTCGCCGACGGGATCGCGGTCGGGCTGGCGCTGGCGTACGGGGCGGCCATGGTGCCGCTCGGCGACGCAGGGGTCCCGGGGGCGTTCCTGCCCTGGCCGGTGGACGTGGCGGTGGGCGTCGCCGCCGCGCTGGCCCTGGTGCTGCGCCGACGTCGGCCGCTCGGGCTGGCCGTGGCCCTGCTGCCGTTGGGGGCGGTGTCGGTGATGGCCACCGGGGCGATCACCGTCGCCCTCTTCACGGTGGCGATCCGCCGGCCGGCCCGGGTGGTGCTCCCGCTCGCCGTCGCGCACGTGCTGCTCGGCGCGGCGTACTCGCTGCTGCACGACCGGCCGTCGTTCCCGCTCTGGGTCGACGTGGTGGTCCGGGCCGCGGTCACCGGGGCGGCGATCGGCTGGGGGTTCTTCGTGCGGGCCCACCGCCGGCTCACCGACTCGCTGCGGGAGCGGGCCGCCAGGCTGGAGGCCGAGCAGCACCTGCGGGTGGAGCAGGCCCGGCTGACCGAACGGGCCCGGATCGCCCGGGAGATGCACGACGTGCTCGCGCACCGGATGTCACTGGTCAGCCTGCACGCCGGGGCCCTGGAGGTACGCACCGACGCCCGCCCCGACGAGGTGGCGCTGGCCGCCGGGGCGGTCCGGCGCAGCGCGCACGAGGCGCTGGAGGAGCTGCGCACCGTGATCGGGGTGCTCCGCCAGGACCCGGTCGGCCGTCCCGAGCCACCCCAGCCGGACCTCGCCGACCTGCCGGAGCTGGTCGAGACGGCGCGGGCCACCGGGATGACCGTCCACTACACCTGCCGGCTGCCGTCGACCGGCGCGCCGACGGGGCTGGGCCGCACCGCGTACCGGTTCGTGCAGGAGGGGCTGACGAACGCCCGCAAGCACGCCCCGGACGGCACGGTGGAGGTGCTGCTCGACGGGGGCGCCGGGGACGGCGTACACCTGAGCGTGAGCAACCCCCGGGCGGGCGCGCCGGGCCGGCCGGCGGTGCCCGGCGCGGGCATGGGCCTGGTCGGCCTCGGCGAGCGGGTCGCGCTCGCCGGTGGCCGCATCGAGTACGGCGTCGACGGCGACACGTTCCGGCTCCGGGCCTGGCTGCCGTGGCCGGCCTGACCGGGCAGCGGCCGATCCGGCTGGCCCTGGTGGACGACGACCCGCTGGTCCGGGCCGGGCTGCGCATCCTGCTCGGCGGCTCGCCCGACATCGAGGTGGTGGCCGAGGGCGGCGACGGCGCGGAGGCGGTCGCACTGGTCGACGCGCACTGGCCGGACGTGGTCCTGATGGACGTCCGGATGCCCCGGGTCGACGGTCTGGTCGCCACCCGGCGGATCCGGGCCCGCCCGTCCGCGCCGCAGGTGATCGTGCTGACCACCTTCCACGCCGACGAGTACGTGCTCGAGGCGCTCCGTGGCGGGGCGAGCGGCTTCCTGCTCAAGGACACCCCACCGCGCGAGATCATCGCCGCGGTCCGCACCGTCGCGGCCGGCGCGGCCACCCTCTCGCCGACGGTGATCCGCCGGCTCATCGACCACCTCGCCGACCCGGCGGCCGGCCCCCGGCGGGAGCGGGCGCGGGCCGGCCTGGCGGGCCTGACGGATCGCGAGCGGGAGGTGGCGGTGGCGATCGGGCAGGGCCGGTCGAACGCGGAGATCGGTACGGAGCTGGGTATGAGCGTGGCCACCGTGAAGGGGCACGTGTCCCGGCTGCTGGCCAAGCTCGGGCTCAACAACCGGGTACAGATCGCCCTGCTCGTGCACGACGCCGAGCTGCCCGGGTAGGGCCGGGCCGGCGTCATGCCGCACCGCCGCCGACGAGTCCGAACAGGACGGTTCTCCTGGTCGGACCCATTGGAGAAGATCTTCACCACTTAGTTGATCTAGGGAACTTATTGTCTTCGGACAACCAACTATGTGGTTGATCAAGGTCGGGCCGAGGCCGTGCCACCCTCTGCCGGGCGCTCTCAACACGGGGGGGCGTCACGTATGAACCGAAAGGCACAACCACATGTCGCAGCACCCTCAGCCGGGCACCCCGGTCCCTCCGCCGGGCTTCACCCCCGCGCCCCCGCCGAAGAAGGGGATGTCGAAGGGTCTGAAGATCTTCCTCATCCTCGCCGGCCTGTCCGTCCTGCTCTGCGGCGGCGGCTTCGTCGCCTGCACCGCGCTGGTCGGAAAGGCGGCGAGTGACGTCAGCAAGGAACAGGACGCCAAGGCCGGGCACGTCAAGCTGACGTCGTGCGCAGGGGAGGCGGCGGGTGACGACCTCCTCGCGAACGTGAAGTTCGACGTCGAGGTGAACAACGCCAGCAAGAACCAGAACACCTACTTCATCGACGTCTTCGTGCTCGACGCCAAGGGCACCCGGGTCGGCAACACCACCACCGTCGTCTCCGACGTGCGGCCGGGCCAGAAGGCCGTCGAGGAGGGCACCGTCCTGCTCAGCCAGAAGGTGACCGGCAAGATCACCTGCAAGGTCGACAAGGTCTCCTGACCCTCGCGGCCAGGGACGCGGTCGATCACGCCCCGTGGCGTCCCTTCCGGGTGCGTCTCTTGTGGCCAGGGCGACAAGAAACGCACCCGGAGCTTCCCTACGCCGCGGTGATCCACTCAACGGCTCGACTACTCTGCCGGGGTGATCGACGACGGTTGGCTCGCGGACACCCGGACGTCCTACGACACCGTGGCGGAGAGCTACGCGGACCTGCTGCGGGACGCGCTGGTCGACGCCCCCTACGAGCGGGCGGTCCTGGGACTCTTCGCCGAGCTGGCCGGCGGCGGGCCGGTGGCGGACGTCGGCTGCGGGCCGGGGCGGCTGACCGCGTACCTGAGCGGGCTGGGCGTGGACGCCTTCGGGATCGACCTCTCCCCCGCGATGGTCGACGTCGCCCGCCGGGAGCATCCCGGCCTGCGCTTCGAGGTGGGCTCGATGACCGACCTCGCGCTGGCCGACGCCTCGGTCGGCGGGGTGCTCGCCTGGTTCTCGCTGATCCACGTGCCGGACGCCGAGGTGCCGGGGGTACTCGCCCACTTCCACCGGGTGCTGCGGCCGGGCGGGGTGGCGCTGCTCGGCTTCCACGTCGGCGACGGGAGCCGGCTCAAGACCGAGGGCTACGGCGGGCACCCGATGCACGTGCACGTCCACCGGCGCCCGGCGGAGCGGGTGGCGGGCTGGCTGGCCGACGCCGGGTTCACGGTCGAGGCGCAACTGCTGCACCGGCCGGACGAGATCCGGCACGGCGCGTTCCTCTACGCCCGCCGGCCGTAGGCCGGCCCGAGGGGGCTACTTCCAGCGGAAGTGCACGAAGAGCCGGCCGAAGTTCTTCGAGTCCTTCTCGACCCGGTGGTAGATCGCCTTGACGTCCTTCTGGTCGAGGAAGCGCAGCACCTTCTTCTTGAGAGCGCCGGAGCCCTTGCCGGGGATGATCTCCACCAGGGTGGCCTTCTTCGCCACCGCCTCGTCCATGATCCCGCGCAGCGCGCGGTCGATGTCGTGACCCTTGTTGTAGATGTCGTGGAGATCGAGCTTGAGCTTCACGCAACCCATCCTAGGTACGGCGGAGGGCAGCCCGTCCGGGCTGCCCTCCGATCGTCACCGGCCGGCGACCTTGCCCTCCACCCGGCGCAGGGCGGTGGTGTAGTCGGTGTTCGTCGAGTACATGGCCGCCGCGATGCGCAGGTGCCGCAGCGCGTCGGCGGGCCGGTTCAGCCGTTCCAGGGTGCGGCCCAGCACGTGGTGCGCGTAGTGGTCGCTCGGATCCCGGTCGACCAGCTCACGCAGTTGCTCCTCGGCCCGGCTCAGCTGGGCCGACTGGAAGTACGCGCGGGCCAGCAGCTGCCGTACCGAGGAGTTGCCGGGCTCCGCCGCGACGATCGGTTCGAGCAGCCGGGCCGCTCCGGTCGGGTCACCCGCTTCGAAGAACATGGTCGCCCGCCGGTACTCCGCCAGAAGATCCACTCGACCCACCCCCTCGTGTCCGCGCCGCCCTTGCTCCGACGCTGACACAACACCGGTCGTACCGCGAGTGTTCCGGGGCCCGAAATATCGCTCAGCGGGTCGGGTCGTACCGGTCGCCGACGAGATCCCAGGCCCGGACACCGCCCACGATTCCGGCCGTGTTGGGCACGACCACCACGTCGTCGCCCATCCGGGCCAGTTGTTCCGGGCGGATCAGCCGGGAGTTGCCGCCGCCGAGGTAGAGCCGGTCCCAGCGGAACACCGGGCGCAGCCCGTCCACCACCTGCCGGATCCGCCGCGACCAGAAGGCGTCGCCGAGCCGCCGCCGTTCCGGCTCCCCCACGTACGTGTCGTAGGTGGTGTTCCAGCGCACCGGGGCGTGCGACAGCTCCAGGTGCGGGGCGAGCACCCCGCCGTCGAAGAGCGCGCTGCCCAGCCCGGTGCCGAGGGTCAGCACCAGTTCGCAGCCGGTCCCGGCGACCACCCCGGCCCCGTGCACCTCGGCGTCGTTGAGCACCAGCGCGGGGATCCCGAACGCCTCGGCGAGCCCGGTGCGCGCGTCGTAGCCGGACCACTCGGCGAGCAGGGCCGGGTCGACCTTGCTGCGCGGCCCGGAGCGGGTCACGTAGTGCGGGGTGGCCACCACCACGCCGTGCCGGATCATGCCGGGCAGCCCGACGGTGAGCCGGTCCGCCGTGGGCAGCCGGTCGCCCAGCTCCAGCAGCGTCTTCACGAAGAGCGAGGGCGGCAGCGGGTACGGCGTGGGCACCCGCAACGGTCGGGCCCGCATCGTCCCGGCGGCGTCCAGCACGGAGGCCTTGATCCCGCCGCCGCCGCAGTCGATCGCCAGAGTGGTCACCACGCGAGTGAGTCTCCCTCACCTGCGGAGCGTCCCGGGGGCCGGTTATCCGATCGGCTCCGGCCCGACCGCTCGGTAGGCTCGTCCTCCTGATGAGCGCCACACTGATCGCCAAGGACCTCACCGCCGGCCACGGTGACAAGCTGCTCTTCGCCGACCTGGACCTGGTCGTCGCCCCCGGCGACGTGGTCGGGCTGGTCGGCGTGAACGGGGCCGGCAAGTCCACGCTGCTGCGCACCCTGGCCGGGTTGCAGCCCCGCGAGGAGGGCGTGGTCAGCCTGAACCCGCCCACCGCCAGCGTCGGCTACCTGCCGCAGGAGCAGGAGCGCCGGCCGGGCGAGACGGTCCGCGCGTTCCTGGCCCGGCGGACCGGGGTGACCGACGCGCAGGCCGCGCTGGACGCCGCCACCGAGGCGCTGACCGCCGGGGCCCCGGGCGCCGACGACGCGTACGCCGGGGCGTTGGAGCGCTGGCTCGACCTGGGTGGCGCGGACCTGGACGAGCGGGCCGCGCAGGTCGCCGCGGAGCTGGGGCTGATCGTCGACCTGGACCATCCGATGACCGCCCTCTCCGGCGGCCAGGCGGCCCGGGCCGGGCTGGCGTCGCTGCTGCTCAGCCGCTACGACGTCTTCCTGCTCGACGAGCCCACCAACGACCTGGACCTGGCCGGGCTGGACCGGCTGGAACGCTTCGTCACCGGGCTGCGCGCCGGCACGGTGCTGGTCAGCCACGACCGGGAGTTCCTCACCCGCACGGTGACCCGGGTGCTGGAGCTGGACCTGCACCAGGGCCAGGTCCGGCACTACGGCGGTGGCTACGCGGCCTACCTGGAGGAGCGGGAGGTGGCCCGCCGGCACGCCCGCGAGGAGTACGAGGAGTACGCCGACACCCGGGCCGGCCTGGAGGCGCGGGCCCGGATGCAGCGCGCCTGGATGGAGAAGGGCGTCCGCAACGCCCGCCGCAAGGCCACCGACCCGGACAAGCACGTGAAGAACTTCCGGGGCCAGACCTCGGAGAAGCAGGCCGCGAAGGCCCGGCAGACCGAGAAGCTGATCGAGCGGCTGGACGAGGTCGAGGAGCCGCGCAAGGAGTGGGAGCTGCGGATGGAGATCGCCGCCGCGCCCCGCGCCGGCGCGGTCGTGGCCGCGCTGCGCGGCGCCGTGGTACGCCGGGGCGGCTTCACCCTCGGCCCGGTGGACCTCCAGGTCGACTGGGCGGACCGGGTGGCGATCACCGGGGCGAACGGCTCCGGCAAGAGCACCCTGCTGGCCGCGCTGCTGGGCCGGCTGCCGCTGGACGAGGGGCATGCCGCGCTCGGGCCGGGCGTGGTGGTGGGCGAGGTGGACCAGGCCCGCGGGCTCTTCCTCGGCGACCAGCCGCTGCTGGACGCGTTCGGCGCGGCCGCACCCGAGCTGGCCCCGGCCGACGTACGGACCCTGCTGGCCAAGTTCGGGCTGCGCGCCGACCACGTGCTGCGGCCGGCGGCGACCCTCTCCCCCGGTGAGCGGACCCGGGCCGCGCTGGCCCTGCTCCAGGGGCGCGGGGTCAACCTGCTGGTGCTGGACGAGCCGACCAACCACCTGGACCTCGCGGCGATCGAGCAGCTCGAATCGGCCCTGTCCACGTACCCGGGCACGCTGCTGCTGGTGACCCACGACCGGCGGATGCTGGACGCGGTGAGCGTGAACCGCCGGCTGCGGGTGTCGGACGGACGGATCGCCGAGGACTGATCCGTGCCGACCCGCTCGCGCCGGGTGAGAATGAGCCCATGCTCAAGTGGGAGTACGCGCTGCTGGTCCGTCGCCGCCAGGCCGCCACCACCGACATCGGCTGGGAGATCGTCTTCATCTGGTACGGCCCGGACGGCTCCATGATCGACGTCACGCCGTACGGCGACACCGCGCTGGCCCACCTGAACCGGGCCGGTGACCAGGGCTGGGAACTGGTCGCGATGAGCGAGGACCCGTCCCTGCCGGGCAACAACGAGTTGCACCGCTACCACCTGAAGCGGCCCAAGCCGGCCGCCCCGCAGCCCCGCCAACGGATGCGCGGCCCCGCCCGCCCCACCCGCCGCACCCTCTCCAACTGACCCGCCCCACCCCCGCGGTGGGGAGCGGGGCGGACGGGGTGCGGCACCGGGGTGCAGGCATAACGGGCGGAGGGTGGGGTATCGCGCCGCCGGAGGTGGCGCATGGTGGCGATGGCGCATTCCGCACCCTCGGCCGAGCGGCTGGCCGTGGTCGACGGCTTCCTGGCCGAGGCGTGGGCGGACCTGGTCGCGCACGACGACCGGCTGCGCGGGCTCGCCGTCGAGGCGCGCTTCGACCGGGGGGTGGCGCACCTGAGCGGCGAGGTCGCCGACCCGGCGCAGCTCCGGCTGGTCCGGGACCTGGTGGGTCGCCTCGCCGGGGTGCTCGGCGTCTGGTGCCGGGTGGGCGTGGCCGGGCGTACGCCGGTGGTGGTGGACCTGGGGTGCGGGGCGACCAAGCAGTGGCCGGGGAACCTGGGGTTGGACATCTATCCGGCGGCGGGGGTGGACACGGTCGCCGACCTGTCCGGTTCGCTGCCGCTCGCCGACGGCTCGGTCGACGTGTTCTTCGCGGTGCACATCCTGGAGCACCTGATCGACTTCCTGCCGCTGCTGGACGAGTGTCACCGGGCGTTGCGCCCGGGTGGCGTGCTGCACGTGATGAGCCCTTGGTGGCGGCACGTGAACGCGGTCGCCGACCCGACCCACGTCCGGCTGCTGGACGTACAGACGATCAAGGGCATCTGCGGGCAACGGCCGCCGGGCACCCCGCGCTGGTACCCGCTGCACGCGGCCTGCGACGGCGCCTCCATCTTCGCCGACCTCACCCCCCTACCCCCCGACGCCCCCGCCCCACCCCCCTCCCACCTGGCCCGCTTCTTCGACTGATTCCGCCAAGGCCGGCGCACTTTCACGGAAAGAGTGGCTTTCCCGGGCCGGAAAACGACTCTTTCCGTGAAAGAGGGCCAGCGAGCAAGGGCAGGCGGGGCAGGTGGCGGGGAGCGGGGTCAGGGGGCGGATTCGCGGAGGGCGAGGCGGTGCGGGGCGATGAGTTCGCGCGGGGGTGCCGCGCGGTCGCCGTCGAGGCGGGCGACCAGCAGGTCCACCGCCAGCCGGGCGATGCGTTCCTTGTCCGGTGAGACGGTGCTCAGGGTCGGCACGGAGAAGCGGCCGTCCTCGATGTCGTCGAAGCCGGCCACCGCGACGTCCTCCGGCACCCGCAGGCCGGCCTCGTGCAGGGCGCGCAGGGCACCGAGGGCGAGGGTGTCGTTGAAGCAGAAGACGGCGTCGGGGCGTACCCCGGTGGAGAGCAGGTGCCGCATGGCGGCCGCGCCGTCCGCGCGGTGCCAGGCCGGCGCGGGCGCGACCAGCCGGTCGTCGTGGTCGAGGCCGGCGTCGGCGAGCGCGGCGGTGTAGCCGGCCAGCCGCAGGCGGGCGCTGGCCCCCTCGGGGGTGCGCTGGGAGCCGATCGCGGCGACCCGCCGGCGGCCGAGGCCGATCAGGTGACCGGTGATCTCCCGGGCGGCGGCGACGTTGTCCACCACCACGTGGTCGGCGGGGCCGTGGTCGACCCGCTCGCCGAGCAGCACCATCGGCAGGTCGCCGAGGTCGGCGAGGTCCTCGGCGGTGAGCGCGAGCGGGCTCAGGATCAACCCGTCGATCATGTGGTCGCCGATCCCGCTGGCCGCCTTGCGCTCCTGCTCCGAGCCGCCGCCGGTCTGGTCGATGAGCACCGTCCAGCCGTGTCCGGCGGCGGCGGTCACCACGTGCCGGGCCAGCTCGGCGAAGTACGGGATGTCCAGCTCGGGCACGGCCAGCGCGATCACGCCGGTGCGTCCCTTGCGCAGGTTGCGGGCGGAGAGGTTGGGCCGGTAGTTGAGCTCGGCGATGGCCGCCTCGACCCGGGCCCGGGTGTCCGCCCGGACGTGCTGGTAGCCGTTGACCACGTTGGAGACGGTCTTCACCGACACCCCGGCCCGCTCCGCGACGTCCTTGAGCCTGTGTCGCACCCTTCCTCCCCTGTCGGCGCTGCCGGCACTGTACCGCGTCGCCAGGTCTTTACAACGTTGGTTACAACGTTGTAGAAACCTCAGGTACGGGGTGACCGCGGTCACCCCCGTCCGGTACGAGGAAAGGTGGCACCCCGTGCGGAACGCACAGCTGACGATCGACCCGGCCTTCACCGTCGGCCCGGCCGACCGGCGACTCTTCGGTTCCTTCGTCGAGCACATGGGGCGCTGCGTCTACGGCGGCATCTACGAGCCCGGCCACCCGAACGCCGACCCGCGCGGATACCGGCGGGACGTGCTGGAGCTGACCCGCGAACTCGGCGTCTCGGTGGTCCGCTACCCGGGCGGCAACTTCGTCTCCGGCTACCGCTGGGAGGACGGCGTCGGCCCGGTCGGCGACCGGCCCCGCCGGCTCGACCTGGCCTGGAAGACCGTCGAGACCAACGCGTTCGGGCTGCACGAGTTCATGACCTGGGCGGACGAGGCCGGCGTCGAGCCGATGATGGCGGTCAACCTCGGCACCCGGGGCGTGCAGGAGGCCTGCGACCTGCTGGAGTACACCAACCACCCGGCCGGCACGCAGCTGTCCGACCTGCGCCGCAAGAACGGCGCCGAGGACCCGTACGGGGTGCGGCTCTGGTGCCTCGGCAACGAGCTGGACGGGCCGTGGCAGGTGGGGCACAAGACCGCCGACGAGTACGGCCGCCTCGCCGCCGAGACCGCGCGGGCGATGAAGCTGATCGACCCGTCGATCAGCCTGGTCGCCTGCGGCAGCTCCAACCGGCGGATGCCCACCTTCGCCTCCTGGGAGGCGACCGTCCTGGAGCACACCTACGAGCACGTGGACTACATCTCCGCGCACACCTACTACGACCCGTCCGACGGCGACCGGGCCAGCATCCTGGCCTCCGCCGTCGACCTGGACAACTTCATCCGCGAGGTGGTCGCCACCGCCGACCACGTGGCGGCGAAGCAGCGGCAGCGCCGCAAGCTGAGGATCTCCTTCGACGAGTGGAACGTCTGGTACGAGTCGCGCCTGCAGTCCGACCTGGACCGGCGCGGCTGGGTCGAGGCGCCCGCGCTGATCGAGGACGACTACACCGCCGTCGACGCGGTGGTCGTCGGCGACCTGCTGATCACCCTGCTCCGGCACGCGGACCGGGTCGGGGTGGCCTGCCAGGCGCAGCTGGCCAACGTGATCGCCCCGATCCGCACCCGCAACGGCGGCCCGGCCTGGCGGCAGAGCATCTTCCACCCGTTCGCCCTCACCGCCCGCCACGCCCGCGGCACGGTGCTGCGCACCGAGCCGGTCTCCCCCACCTACGACACCGCGCGCTACGGCGAGGTGCCGGTGCTGGACACCGTCGCGGTCCACGACGAGGAGACGGGCGAACTGGCCGTCTTCGCGGTCAACCGGGGTCCCAACGACCTCCCGGTCGACCTCGACCTGCGCGGGTTCCCCGGCCTGCGCCCGGTCGAGCACCTCACCATCGCCGCCGGGGCCGACCCGGCGGGGACCAACACCGAGGCGGATCCGGAACGGATCATGCCCCGGCCGCTCACCACCCCCACCATTGACGGTGGTCGCTGCTCCGTGCGACTGCCGGCCTGTTCCTGGCATCTGCTGCGCTTCGCCCCTCAGCCGTGACCGGGAAACACCGCATTCCGTCCCCCAAGGAGCCCACATGATCCAGAACGAGATGAGCCGCCGGCGCCTGCTCGGCCTCGGCGTCGGACTCGGCGCGGCGGCCAGCCTGACCCTGGCCGGCTGCGGCGGCGGCAGCGCCACCAGGTCCGGCACCGCCGGCGGCAACGGCGGCAAGGACTACACCGGCCCGAAGGTCGACCTGAAGCTGTGGAACGGCTTCACCGGCGGCGACGGCGACATCTTCAAGAAGCTGGTCGAGCAGTTCAACACCGAGCACCAGAACATCGCCGTCGCGGTCAACACGTACCGGTGGGAGGACTACTACGCCAAGCTGCCCGGCGCGGTCTCCAGCGGCTCCGGTCCGGACATCGCGGTCATGCACATGGACCAGCTCGCCACCTTCGCCGCCCGGGGCGTGATCACCGAGCTGGACGACGTGTCGAAGGCGCTCGGACTGAGCGAGGGCGACTTCGCCCCGACCGTCTGGAAGGGCGGCCTCTACAACCAGAAGCGGTACGGCATCCCGCTGGACATGCACCCGCTCGGCTTCTACTACAACAAGGCCGTGATGCAGAAGGCCGGCCTGGACCCGAACAAGCCGCCGACCACCCGGGAGGAGTACGAGGCCGCGCTGACCGAGCTGAAGAAGTCCGGCGTGCAGGGGTTCTGGGTCAGCCCGTTCCAGTTCACCGGCGGGATGACCTTCTACAGCCTGCTGCACCAGTGGGGCGCGACGCTCTTCGACGCCGACGTGGCGAAGGCGACCTTCAACTCGGACCCGGCGGTCGAGGCCTGCACCTGGCTGGTCGACATGGTCAAGCAGGGGCACTCGCCCGGCAACGTCGGCCAGGACGCCGACTACCTGGCGCTCAAGAGCGGCAGGAACGCGTTCAACTGGAACGGCATCTGGCAGATCAACGACCTCGGCAAGAGCGCCGACGTGCAGTGGGGCGTCGCGCCGTTGCCGCAGATCGGCAGCCAGAAGGCGGCCTGGGCCAACTCGCACAACTTCACCATCGTCAAGCAGCGCAACGCCGACAACAACAAGGTCGCCGGGGCCAAGGTCTTCATCAACTGGCTGAGCCAGCACTCGCTGGACTGGGCCAAGGGCGGCCAGGTGCCGGCCCGCAAGGCGGTCCGGGAGAGCGCCGAGTTCAAGGCCCTGCCGGGGGTCGCCGCCCTCGCCCCCGAGCTGGAGTACGCGGCCTTCCCGCCGGCCGCGCCCGGGCTCGGCGAGGTGATCACCACCTTCTACACCGCCTTCAACGAGGCGTTGCTGGGCAAGAAGTCGCCGAAGCAGGCGCTGGACGACGGCGCGGCCAAGGCCACCAAGCAGCTCCAGGACAACCGCAAGAAGTACGGGAGCTGATCGGCGTGACCGAGGTGACCGAGGTGGGGGCGGCGCGACCGGACGCGCCGCCCCCGGCGGGGCGGACCGCCCGTCGGGGTACCTCCCGCCGGGGCAGTCGCGCCACCCCGTACCTCTTCCTTGCCCCGTACCTGGTGCTCTTCCTGGGGTTCGGGCTCCTGCCGATCCTCTTCGGGCTCTGGCTGAGCGTGCACCAGTGGGACCTGCAACTGCCCAACCGGCCGTTCGTCGGGTTGGACAACTACCGGACCCTCTTCGACCCGGAGTCGGCGGACTACGCGGACTGGTGGGCCAGCGTCCGGGCCACCGCGATCTTCACGGTCTTCGCGGTGCCACTGCTGGTGGTCGTCCCGCTCGGGCTGGCGCTGCTGCTCAACCGCTCGTTCCCGGGCCGGACCTTCTTCCGGGCCGTCTACTTCGCCCCGTACGTGCTCGGGGTGGCGGTGATCGGCCTGCTCTGGCGCTTCCTGCTGGACGCCAACCTGGGTCTGGTCAACCGGCTGCTCGGCGCGGTCGGCCTGCCCTCGGACACGCCCTGGGTGACCGACGTGCCGTGGGCCTGGGTGTCGCTGGTGGGGGTGACCGTCTGGTGGACCTCCGGCTTCAACGCGGTGATCTACCTGGCGGGCTTGCAGGACATCTCGCCGGAGCTGTACGAGGCGGCCCGGATGGACGGGGCGAACACCTGGGAACGGTTCCGCAACGTCACCCTGCCCGGGCTGCGCCCGGTGCTGCTCTTCGTGCTGACCACCACGATCCTGGCCTCGGCCAACGTGTTCGGCCAGTCGTTCCTGATCACGCAGGGCGCGCCGGGGCAGCAGACCCGGACCGTGGTGTGGCGGATCGTGGACGAGGGGCTGCGGGACAACGACGCGGGCAAGGCGGCCGCGATGAGCATCCTCTTCGCGCTGGCGCTCGCGGTGATCAGCGTCGTCAACTTCCGGCTGTTCCGCTACCGGGAAGACTGAGGAGGACGGCGATGACTCGTCGGATCGGGCGCTACGCCGTCCTGGTGCTGCTGGCCCTGGTGTTCGTCACCCCGCTGGTGTGGATGCTGCTGACCGCGCTGAAGACGTACGGCGACGCGCAGCGCATCCCGCCGAGCTGGCTGCCGAACCCGTTCTCCACGTACGGTTTCGACCGGATCCTGCACAACGACGCCAATCCGGTGCTGCGCTGGTTCGTCAACAGCATGCTGGCCGCCGGACTGCACGCGTTGCTGGTGCTGGCCACCGCCTCGATGGCCGCGTACGCCCTGGCCCGGCTCCGTTTCCGCGGCCGGTCGCTGGGCTTCGCGCTGATCGTGGGCACCCTCTTCATCCCACCCACCTCGCTGATCATCCCGAACTTCGTGATCGCCGACCGGCTGGGCTGGATCGACACCCTGACCGTGGTGATCGTGCCGGGCGCGGCCAGCGCGTTCGGGGTGTTCTTCCTGCGCCAGTTCTTCCTCTCCATCCCGGCCGAGCTGGAGGAGGCGGCGGTGCTGGACGGGGCGAACCACTGGCAGGTCTTCACCCGGGTGCTGCTGCCGCTGTCCCGGCCGGCGCTGGCCACCCTCGCGGTGCTGTCCTTCCTCACCAACTGGAACGACTTCCTCTGGCCGATCTACGTGCTGTTCAGCCCGGAGCGGCTGACCCTCCCCGCCGGACTGGGCCTGCTCCAGGGCGCGTACAACACCGACTACCCGGTGATCATGGCGGGGGCGGTGCTGGCCAGCGTGCCCGCGCTGGTGCTCTTCGTGCTCGCCCAGCGGCACATCATCCAGGGCGTCTCCCGCAGCGGCCTGAAGGGATGACCGGCGCGCGACGCGGCGCGGCGGCGGTGCTCGCCGCCGCGCTGCTCACCGCCGCCTGCGGCAGCGACCCGACCCCATCGAGTACCCGGGAGGATCCGCACGTGTTCACCAACCCGGTCATCCGGACCGACGCCCCCGACCCGCAGGCGATCCGGGTCGGCGACACCTGGTACCTCTTCCACACCAACTCGGGTGGCCGCAACGTCCCGGTGCACACCTCACCGGACCTGGTCGACTGGACGCCGGCCGGGGACGCGCTGCCGGAGCTGCCGGCGTGGGCGGACGCCGGGAAGACCTGGGCACCGGAGGTGATCCAGCTCGCCCCGGACCGGTTCGCGCTCTACTACACCGTGGCGCACCGCGAGTCCGGCCGGCAGTGCGTGGGGCGGGCGGTGGCGGCTACCCCGTCGGGGCCGTACCGGGACGACTCGTCCGAGCCGCTGATCTGCCAGGCGGAGCTGGGCGGGTCGATCGACGCCAGCCCGTACCGGGACAGCGACGGGAGCCTCTGGCTGCTCTGGAAGAACGACGGCAACGCCATCGGCGTGGACACCTGGCTCTTCTCGCAGCGCCTCTCGCCCGACGGGCTGCGGCTGAGCGGGCCGGTGACGAAGCTGCTGAAGCAGACCGAACCCTGGGAGGGCACCCTGGTCGAGGGCCCGTTCCTGCACCGGCACGACGGGAAGCTGTACCTCTTCTTCGCCGCCAACGCGTACGACCGGGCCGAGTACGCGGAGGGCTACGCGGTCTGCGAGAGCCCGACCGGGCCGTGCGTGAAGGCCCCGGAGAATCCGATCCTGAAGAGCAACCGGGCCGCCTCCGGCCCGGGTCACGCCTCGCTGGTGGAGAAGGACGGCCGCACCTGGCTGCTCTACCACGCCTGGCCGCCCGGCCAGGAGGGCAGCACCGACCCCGGCCGCCAGGTCTGGCTCGACGAACTGCTCTGGACCGACGGCAAGCCCACCCTCAAGGGCCCCACCCCCACCCCCCAACCCCGCCCCTGAGCTGCCCTGGGCGCTAATTCACGGAAAGAGTGGCTATCGGGCGTCGGACAGCCACTCTTTCCGTGAATTAGTCGCTTGAAAGACCGCGCGAGGGGGGGGTCAGGTGGTGGAGTGTTCGCGGCGGGCGAGGCGGTTCTTGCGGTAGCCGTAACCGAAGTAGATCACCGCGCCGAGCAGCATCCAGACCAGGAACCGGATCCAGGTCTCCACCGACAGGTTGAGCATCAGGTAGAGGCAGGCCAACGCCGACACGATCGGCAGCACCGGGGAGAACGGCACCTTGAACGGCCGCTCCAGGTCGGGGCGACGGCGGCGCAGGATCGGTACCGCGATCGACACCAGCACGAACGCGCAGAGCGCGCCGATGCTGACCAGGTCGGCCAGCGCGGAGAGCGGCAGGAAGCCGGCGAGCAGCGCGACCCCGATCGTCATGATCGCCGAGATCCGGTACGGGGTGCCCCAGCGCGGGTGCACCTTGGCGATCGACGGCGGGATCAGCCCGTCCCGGGCGATGGCGAAGCCGATCCGGCCCATGGCCACCAGGTCGACCAGGATGACGCTGGTCAGGCCCGCGATGGCGGCGATGGAGACCAGCACGGCGGCCCAGCCGGCGCCGGCCGCCTTGAAGGCGGAGGCGATCGGGGCGCCCTCGTCGATCTCGGTGTAGTGCACCATGCCCACCACGACCAGCGAGACGGCGATGTACAGCACCGTCGAGATGCCCAGCGTGCCGAGCAGGCCCAGCGGCAGGTCGCGCTTGGGCTTGCGGGTCTCCTCACCGAGGTTCGCCACGGCCTCGAAGCCGGTGTACGCGAAGAAGACCACCGCGGCGGCGGTGAGCACGCCCGCGAAGCCGAAGACGGACGGCTCCAGCCCGAAGATGGCCTGGGTGACCGGCTGCTTGATGCCGTCCTCGGCGCCCCCGGCCGGCTCGGCCGACGGGATGAACGGGCTGAGGTTGGCGGCCTTCACGAAGAACAGCCCGGCGACCACGATGAAGACGCAGATGGCCACCTTGACCAGGACCAGCAGGTTGGTCACCCGGGCCGACTCGCGGATGCCGACGATGCCGACCACGCCGAGGATCAGCACGATGGCGATCGCGCCGAGGTTGACGATGCTGCCCTCCTCGGCGAACCAGGCGCTCGGCAGGCCGAACAGCTCGGCGAGGTAACCGGACCAGCCCCGGGCCACCACGGCCGAGCCGAGCGCGAACTCCAGCAGCAGGTCCCAGCCGATGATCCAGGCGACGATCTCGCCCATCGTGGCGTACGCGTAGGTGTAGGCGCTGCCGGCGGCCGGCACGCTGGAGGCCAGCTCGGCGTAGCAGAGCGCGGCGAGCAGGGCGACCACGCCGGCGATGGCGAACGAGATCACCACACCCGGACCGGCGGTGTTCTTCGCCTCGATGCCGGTCAGCGTGAAGATGCCGGTGCCGATCACGATGCCGATGCCGAAGCCCATCAGGTCGACGGCGCCGAGCCGACGGCGCAGGCCCAGCTCGCCGTCGCTGCCGTCGGCGTCGCTCTGCGCCTGCACGTCCTTGATCGGTTTGGTCCGTAGCACGGACACGCGATCACCTCCCCCACCGGACGACCGCCACGGTGACGGTCCGGTGACCGGCCAAGGTACCCAGCGAACTCCCAGGCAACCCACCACCCGGCGTATCGGAAAGGTCACGAAAAGCGGTGTGGCCCGGCTCACCTCTCGGACGTTCGGCCCCACCTGTCCGTCGATCTGCCCGCAACTCTTGCGCGACATCGGGATTGATGAAAGTTTTCTACCGGCGACAGATGTTGTGCGGCGAATCTTGCCGGACACGCCGTCCGTCGCCGCCCTCCCGGGAGCCCCAACGAAGGGACCGCACCGCATGAAGGCAACTCGGCTCAGAGCCGCCGGGCTGGCCGTGGCGCTGCTCGGCGCGCTCGTCGCCGGCACCCCCGCGCGCGCCGCGGAAAGCGACACGGCGCCCGATTCCAGCACCACCAACTGCGTCACCGACCCGGCCACCCCCAAGCGCCAGTTCCGGGCCATGTGGATCGCCTCGGTGACGAACATCGACTGGCCCAGCAAGGCCAGCTGGACCGACCCGGACCAGGTCGCCAAGCAGAAGGCCGAGTACCTGGGCTGGCTCGACCTGGCCCAGAAGCTCCACCACAACGCCGTCGTGGTCCAGGTCCGTCCCACCGCCGACGCGTTCTGGCCGTCGCCGTACGAGCCGTGGTCGGAGTACCTGACCGGGGTGCGCGGCAAGGACCCGGGCTGGGACCCGCTGGCCTTCCTGGTCGAGGAGTCACACAAGCGCAACCTCGAGTTCCACGCCTGGATGAACCCGTACCGGGTGTCCATGCCGGCCCCGGGCGGCGCGGGCGCGGACATCAGCAAGCTCGCCCCGGACGCGCCGGCCCGGCAGCACCCGGACTGGGTCTTCGCGTACCCGCCGGCCGGGGTGGCCGGCAGCCGGCTCTACTACAACCCCGGCATCCCCGAGGTCCGCGAGTTCGTCCAGAACGCGATGATGGACGCGGTCAAGCGGTACGACGTCGACGCCATCCACTTCGACGACTACTTCTACCCGTACCCGAGCGGCACGTACCAGGTGCCGGACGACGCCACCTTCGCCGCGTACAACCGGGGCTTCACCGACAAGGCCGACTGGCGGCGGGACAACATCAACCTGCTGGTGCGGGAGATGAACGCCAAGATCAAGGCGGCCAAGCCGTGGGTGAAGTTCGGGGTCAGCCCGTTCGGCATCTGGCGCAACAAGTCGGCCGACCCGAACGGCTCGGACACCACCGGCTCGCAGTCGTACGACATCATCTCCGCCGACACCCGCAGGTGGGTCAAGGAGGAGTGGGTCGACTACATCGTGCCGCAGCTCTACTGGTACATCGGTCAGTACCCGGCCGCCGACTACGCCCGGCTGGTGCCGTGGTGGGCCGAGCAGGTGCGCGGCACGAACGTGCAGCTCTACATCGGCCAGGCCGACTACAAGAGCGGTGACCCGGCGTACGGGTCGTACTGGATGAACCCGCGCGAGCTGTCGGACCACCTGACGCTCAACCGGTCGTACCCGGAGGTGCTCGGCAACGTGCACTTCTCCGCGGTGCAGGTCCGGGCCAACCGGCTCGGCGCCACCGACATCTACGCCGCCGAGCACTACTCCCGCCCGGCGCTGGTGCCCACCATGGCCCAGCTCCCGTCGCGGCCGCTGCTCGCCCCGGTGGTCACCGGCGTCGACCGGCAGGCCGACGGCGTCCGGCTGAGCTGGCGGCAGCCCGCGAACGGCAAGGGCCCGCTGGGCACCGCCACGTCGTACGCGATCTACCGGTTCGACGGCACCGGCCTCGCCGACCGGTGCGACTTCGCCGACGCGGCCCACCTGGTCGGCACCGTCCGGGGCACCGACGGTGACGTGCAGTCCTGGCTGGACACCACCGCGGCGGCCGACGCGCGCTACACCTACTACGTGAGCGCGCTGGACCGGTCCTGGAACGAGGGCCCGGTCAGCCCGCCGCGCTTCGTGCGCTGAGCCGGAACCGGATGCCCCCGGGTCGCCACCGCGGCCCGGGGGCATTCGTCTGTTTCGACGGATGCCACCAACAGTTCGCCAGGCGCATCCGCCAGGCTTCCCCGATCGATCGACAATGATCGACACCTCTGCACCACGACCTGGGGAGGTCCCGTGTCCCGCCGTCTCGTCACCCTGCTCGCCACCGGCACGATGGCGCTCTGCACCGCCGTCGGGGTGGCCACCCCCGCCGCCGCCGCGGTCAGCACCGAACAGAAGCTCGCCGTCCTGTCGAGCTGGACCCAGACCAGCGCGACCAGCTACAACGCCTGGAACGCCGGCCGGCTCAACAAGGCCGCCTGGGCCGACTACAGCTTCGACTGGTCCACCGACTACTGCTCGTCGAGCCCGGACAACCCGCTCGGCTTCACCTTCAACCTCTCCTGCTACCGGCACGACTTCGGCTACCGCAACTACAAGGCGATGGGCCGGTTCTCCGCCAACAAGTCCCGGTTGGACAGCGCCTTCTATGCCGACCTGAAGCGGGTCTGCGCCACGTACAACGTCGTCGTCCGGCCCGCCTGCTACAGCCTGGCCTGGACGTACTACGAGGCGGTCAGTGTCTTCGGCTCGGTCGCCGCGGTGCGGCAGGCGGACCTGGACCGGGCGGCCCGGATGAAGGCCGACGCCGAGCGGCGCGCCGGGCTGCGTTGAGCACGCCGGCCGGCTGGCCGGGTGGCGTCGGCCGCCCGGTCAGCCGGTGGTGAACCGGGGCGCGGTGGAACGGCGGGGCGCCGGCGCGGTGAACCGGGGCGAGTCCGCGGCCAGGTCCGGGTGCTCGACCTCCGCCGCCAACGCCGCCGCCTCCGCCAGGGCCAGCTCGCCGCCCGCGCCGTACGCGGTGTCGAAGGCCGCATCCCCGAGCGCCCGGCGCAGCTCGGCCTGCCGTTCCAGCCAGTAGGCCCCGAAGATCCCGGGGGTGGCCCGCAGCTGCGCCCGGGTCGCCTGGGCCGCCCCGAAGAGCCGGGCCGCGGTGAGCGGGTCACCGCCCAGCGCGCAGCGCACCGCGACCGCGTTCACCGTGTCGCAGGCCCGGCCCAGGTAGCCGTGGCTCATCCGGGAGCGGAGCGCCACCAACAGGTGCTCGTGCGCGGCGACCAGGTCACCCCGGGCGAGCGCCACCATGCCGAGCAGCATGTCCACCGAGCGGCGACCCCGCTCCACCGGGCGGGCGGCCTCCACCGGGCGGGCCGCCCCGAGCAGCTCGGCCGCCTCGTCCAGCGCGCCCCGCCGCCAGAGCAGCTCGGCGAGGTTGTAGACCGCCAGCAGCGCGTCGCCCGCCACGTCCTGCTCGTACGCCCAGTCGATGACCTCGCGGCAGACCCGTTCCGCCTCGGCGAACTGTCCCATGTCGACCAGCGGCGCGGCCCGACCCGCCAGCACCCGGGCGAGCAGCCCCAGGTCACCGGCCTGCCGGGCGGCCGCCTCGGCCCGCTGCGAGTAGCGCAGCTCCTCGCCCACCTCGCCGTCCGCGCCGGCGTGCAGCGAGTGCATGTGGTACGCCGCCGCCAGCTCCGCCTCCGGGATGGGCTCCCCGGTCTCGGCGATCCGCCCGTAGAGGCGGAACAGCCAGAGCCGCCCCTCCCGGGCCAGCCCCCGTTCCCGCCACCACTGGTCCAGCCCGCCGGCCAGGCGCAGTCCGGAGCGGGCGCTGCCGCCGGTGGCGCACCAGCGCAGCGCGGCCCGCAACTCCCCGGCGAGCGGGTCCAGCGCGTACAGGGAGAGGGTGACCGGCCGGCCGTCGGGGCCCAGGTGGGCGCGCTGCAACGCGTGCCGCGACCAGGCCACGTGGCGGTCCCGGGCGGTCCGCTCCTCGCCGGCCTCGATCAGCCGGCGCGCCGCGTACGCCCGGATCGGGTCGAGCATCCGGTAGGTGCTGCCCGAGGCGTGCGGCTCGGCCAGCACCATCGACTTGTCGACCAGCACCGAGAGCGGGTCGAGCGGGTCGTCGTCGAGCAGCCACTGCACGGTCGGCAGGTCCACCGGCCCGGCGAAGACCGCCAGCCAGCGCAGCAACCGGGCCGAGCGCGCGCCCAGCGTCCGGTACGACCAGGTCACGGTGGCCTGCATGGTGAGGTGGCGTTCGCTGGCCGAACGCTGCACGGCCCGGGTCGCCGGGGTCGGCGGGGCGGCCCCCTTCGCGGCGGCGACCAGGTCCACGGTGTCCTGCTGGTTGCCGCTCCAGGGCGCCTCCACCGGGGGCGGCTCCAGCTCGGCCCGGCCGGCGTCGAGGGTGCCCAGCATGTCGTCGAGCCGCTCGGCGAGCTGCCCGGCGGAGAGCACCCGCAGCCGGGCGGCGGCCAGCTCGATGGCGAGCGGCAGGCCGTCCAGCCGGCGTACCACCCGCCGCAGGTCGGCCTGCTCGGCCGGGTCCGGCGGCCGGCCGCCCCGGGCCGCCGCGGTCCGGTCCAGCAGCAGCGCCACCGCGTCGGCCTGCCCGCCGTCCGGCCGGGGGTCGACCGAGAGCGGCGGGATCCGCCAGACCACCTCGCCGGGCAGCCCGAACGACTCCCGGCTGGTGGCCAGCACCCGGACGCCCCGGCCGCCGGCCAGCAGCCGGGAGATCGCCTCGGCCGAGGCCGCCGGCTGGGCGTCGCAGGTGTCCAGCACGATCAGCATCCGGCGGGCGGCCGCGTACTCGACCAGGGTGTCCACCATCGGGCGACCGGGCTCCGGGCGCAGCCCGAGCACGGCGGCGATCTCGAAGGCCACCAGGCCCGGGTCGGTCACCGCGGCGACGTCGACGAACCACACCCCGTCCGGGTACGCCTCGACGATCCCCGAGGCCAGCTCCACCGCGAGCCGCGTCTTGCCGGTGCCGCCCGCGCCCAGCACGGTGACCAGGCGGTACGTGTCGACCAGCCGCCGCAGCTCGGCGCGCTCCGCCTCCCGGCCGACGAACGAGGTGGCCTGGGTGGGCAGGTTGTGCGCCACCGCGTCGGCGGTACGCGGGCGCGGGAAGCTGCGCTCCAACCCCGGCGCCACCAGCTGGAACAGCCGTTCCCGGTCGTCGAAGCCGCGGAGCCGGTGCAGCCCGAGGTCCAACAGGGACGCACCCTCGGGCAGCGGATCGGCGTGCCGGGCCGCGGCGGCCGAGCAGAGCACCTGTCCACCGTGGGCGGCGGCGGCCACCCTGGCGGCCCGGTGCACCTCCGGGCTGGCGTACTCCCCGTCGCGCGGTTCGGCGTACCCGGTGTGCAGCCCCATCCGCACCCGGGGCGCGGCCTCCGGGGTGGGCCAGTCGTGGCCGGTCAGCGCCCGCTGCGCGGTGAGGCAGGCGGTCAGCGCGGCGGACGCGTCGCCGAACGCGAGGAAGAAGGAGTCCCCTTCGGTCAGCAGTTCCGCCCCGTCGGTGCCGGCCAACGTGTCGCGCAGCAGCCGACGATGTTCCCGCAACACCGGGCGGTAGCCCGGACCGAGCAGCTGGGCCAGCCGCGTCGACCCCTCGATGTCGGTGAACACGAAGGTCACCCATCCGCTCGGGAGGTGGATCCGTGGCGACATGCGTGGAACCTCCGCCCCTGACGTCGGGTTCATGCTGCCCTATGGTCACGCCGTCACGCATCGTGAGAACGGCCGGGCAGATTCCGACTCAAGGTGCCAAAGGATCACTGGGCCGGCAAGATTCCGGCCGATCGTCGGGACGGCCGGACGGGTCCGCGTCGACGGCCGGGGGACCGGAGCGGCTCAGCAGCCGCAGCCCCCGCCGCAGCAACCGCCACCGGCCGGGGCCGGTGAACCCACCGGTCCGGACCCGCCGCGGCCGGTGACCGCGACGGTGGAGAGCAGCTTCACCGTGTCGGCGTGCCCCTGCGGACAGGACGCGGGGCGGCCGGCCTCGGCCATCGGCCGGTTGACCTCGAAGGTGTCGCCGCAGGAGCGGCAGCGGAACTCGTACCGGGGCATGGGTCCAGGGTACGACCGGGCCTGACGGCGCGGCGGGCATGGGTGATACTCGACGGGTGGTGGACGGCGAGGAGCGATCGACGGTTCGACCCCTGCGACCGGCCGCGCCGCCCGACGGTGCCGCCGGGCGCGGCCCGCTTCCCCGGCCCCGCCGCGCCGCGGAGCCGGCTCCGACCCAGGTCACAGCCCGGCCCGAGCCGGCCGTGACCGCCGGCGGCCCGACCGTCGGGACGCCGGCGACGGCCGAGGGCGGCGCGAAGTCCGGGTCGACGGAGGACGCCGCGTCCACACCGGATAGCGCGGAGACCGGGCCGGGACCCATCGCGACCGCGGACGCGACCAAGGCCGAGGGTGTCGCCGGGGCCGGCGCGGCGGGGAGCCCACCTGCCAGCGGCCGGCGACGGCGTATCCCGTTCGCGCACGCGGTGCGGGTGCCGCCGCCGCGGCAGCTCGCCGTCGGCGCGGCCCGGGCGACCCGCGCCTGGTCGCGCCGCCCGAGCGGGCGCACCACGCTGCCCGGTCTCTTCCTGCTCGCCCTGGTCGCGGCCACCGCGGCGGCCGGCGCGCTGCTGGTGCCGGCCACGGTACGCAGGACGCAGCCGGTGGCCGTCGACGTGACCGCGACCGTCGCGGTGAGCGGCGTACCCGAGGGCGGGTCGACGCCCGGCGGGCCGGGCCTGCCCGGCGGCCCCGGCCTGCCCGGCGCGACCGACCTCCCCGGCGGCCCGGTGGTCACCGGCACTCCGCTGCCCGGCGGGGTCCAGCCCACCGGCCCGGTGGTGGGTCCGGGCACCGGCCGCCCGGCGGACGCGCTGGCCGCGTGGGCGACGCAGGTCCACGCGAAGACCCAGATCCCGGTGGTGGCGTTGCAGGCGTACGGCTACGCCGAGCGGGTGCTCGAACAGACGCACCGCAGCTGCCAGCTGAGCTGGACCACGCTCGCCGCGATCGGATACGTCGAGTCCGCCCACGGCGGCTTCAGGTCCACCCTCGGCCCCAACGGGGTGGCCGAGCCGGAGATCGTCGGTCCGCCGCTCGACGGCAAGGGCGGCACCTCCCGGATCCTCGACACCGACCAGGGTCGGCTGGACCACGACACCGTCTACGACCGGGCGCTCGGCCCGATGCAGTTCATCCCGAGCACCTGGCAGCTCGTCGGCGCGGACGCCGACAACGACGGGGTGCGCAACCCGCACGACATCGACGACGCGGCCCTGGCCGCCGGCAACTACCTCTGCCAGGGCGGCCGGAACATGAGCATCCCGGGCGACTGGTGGGGGGCCATCCTGTCGTACAACGATGTACGCCGGTACGCCCAGGACATCTTCGAGAAGGCCAACGAGTACGGTCGACTGAGCCGTACGTGACGTGACCGGTCGGATACATTCGAGGACCGCACCCTTCCGCTGGGCAGCCGTTGGCGGCAAGCTAGACGGGTGATGGTGCGCGAGTGGGACCCTCGGACCGCGTCGTCCGCCGAGATCGGGTCGCTGCTGGACACGCTGAACGCGGTCCTGGCGGCCGACCTCCCGCAGGATCCGCCCTGGCGGGAGAGCTCGATGCGGGAATACCTCTCCGAGGTGATGCCGGGCGAGCGGCGGATCTCCTGGGTGGCCCAGGAGGACGCGGCGGCCGACGGCACCCCGGGCCCGATCATCGGCCACGTGCACGTCCTGCTCCTCGGCGGGATCGGGGTGCTGGAGGTGCTGGTCCACCCGGCGCTGCGGCGCACCGGGCTCGGCCGTGACCTGGTGCGGGTGGCCGCCCGTCGGGTCTGGGACGAGGGCTTCCAGTCGATCGGCGTCGAGGTGGTCGGCGACACCCCGGCGGTGGGGTTCTACGAGTCGCTCGGCTTCACCCGGGAGTACGTCGAGACCCGCAGCGTGCTCGACCTGCGCAACGTCGACTGGCCGGCGCTGACCGGCATGGCCGACGGGGTGGGCGCCGGCTACCACCTGGAGTTCTGCCCGGGCGGCCTGCCCGACGACCTGCTGGAGGCGTACGCGCGGGCCAAGGCCGAGGTGCGCGATCTCGACGACGGCGAGCTGCGCCCCAGCTCCTACGATCCGCAGCGGCTGCGGGACAGCCTCGACACGCTGCACCGGCGGGGCATGAAGCCGTACATCGTGCTGGCCCTGCACGAGCAGACCGGCGAGGTGGCCGGGCTGACCGAGGTGGTGGTGCCCGCGCAGCACCCGACCCGGGCCGACCAGTACGACACCATCGTCGTGCGGGACCACCGGGGCTACGGCATCGACCGGGCCATCAAGGCCCGGATGCTGCTGGAGCTGCGGTCCGCCGAGCCGGAGCTGGTCGAGGTGCAGACCTGGAACGCGCAGGCCAACGAGGCCATGCTGAAGGTCAACGCCGAACTGGGCTACCGACCCGACCGGGACTGGTGCGAATACGGCGTCGACGTCGCCGAGCTGGTGCACCGGCTCGACAGTCATCGCTGAGCGGAGTTCACCAAACGGCTGCCCGGGGGATGGACGGCAGACCGGAACGACCCTTAACGTGCGTTAGTTCCTGTCCACCCATCGTGGAGGCTTCATGCGCCCGCGCCGCTCCATCGCCGCGCTAGCGACCACCGCCGCCGTGTCCCTGACGGCGGTCGGTCTCGCACCCCCTGCGGCCAGCGCCGCGTCCAGCGACCTGTTCATCTCCGAGTACGTCGAGGGCTCGTCCAACAACAAGGCGATCGAGCTCTACAACGGCACCGGCGCGCCGGTCGACCTGGCTGCCGCCGGCTACCAGCTCCAGTTCTACTTCAACGGCGCGACCACGTCGACGAACGTCGCCCTGACCGGCACCGTCGCCGCCGGTGACGTCTTCGTCTTCGCCGCCTCCTCCGCCGCTCCGGCGATCCTCGCCCAGGCCGACCAGACGTACGGCGCCTCGCTGTTCAACGGCGACGACGCGATCGTGCTGCGCAAGGGCGCCACGGTGGTCGACTCGATCGGCCAGGTCGGCGTCGACCCGGGCACCGAGTGGGGCACCGGGCTCACCAGCACCGCCGACAACACGCTGCGGCGGCTGCCCACGGTGACCTCCGGCGACACCGACCCGTCGGACGCCTTCGACCCGGCCGTGCAGTGGGCCGGCTTCGCCACCGACACCTTCGACGGGCTCGGCAGCCACAGCGTCGACGGCGGTGGCGGCCCGGTCGACCAGCCGGCGACGCTCACCTGCGGCGGCACGCTGACCGTGGAGGCCGGCGCGACCGCGTCCCGCACGGTCACCGCGACGGACGCCGACGACACGGTCACCGATCTGGCGGTCACCTCGGTCAGCCCGGCGCCGGCGAGCGGCTCGGTCAGCCGTACCGCGTTCACCCCGGCCGGCGCGGTCGGTGGCACCGCCACCGCCACGCTGACCGCCACCGGCCTCACCGCCGGCTCGTACGCGGTCACCGTCACCTCGACCGACGCCGACGGCGGCACCGCGACCTGCACGCTCACCGTGCAGGCCACCAGCGTGCTCACGGTGGGCGAGGTGCAGGGCCGTACCGGAGACGACGAGAGCGGCCGCACCGACCGGTCGCCGCTCGCCCCGGCCAGCGGCAACGGCACCAGCTCCACGCTGTACGACGTGCGCGGCGTGATCACCCAGAAGTCGCTGACCCGTACCTCCGCCGGTGCCGACCAGTACGGCTTCTACCTGCAGAGCCGCAAGGGCACCGAGGACGGCGACCCGCTCAGCTCGGACGGCATCTTCGTCTTCACCGGCTCGTTCACCACCCTGATCGGCGGGTACGCGCCGACCGTCGGTGACGAGGTGGTGCTGCGCGGCCGGGTCTCCGAGTACTTCAACCAGACCCAGCTCTCCAGCGCCTCGCTGGTGCGCAAGCTCGACTCCGGGCTGGACGTGGACACCGCCGTGCAGGTGGACGACGCCACCCCGCCGGCCGACGCGACCGGCGCCGACCTGTTCTGGGAGCGGCACGAGGGCGCCCGGATGCGGGTCCGTTCCGGCAGCGGCGTCTCCGCCCCCCGGCACATCTACGCCTCCACCGCCGACTCCGAGATCTACGTGGTGGACCGCGAGGACCCGATCATGAAGCGGGCCGACCCGTACGCCCGCCGGGTGTTCCGGGACGCGCACCCGCTGGACGACATCCCGGGCACGCTCTTCGACAACGGCAACAACCAGCGCATCCTGCTGGGCGCGGGCGGCGTGAAGGCGACCGCGGGTGACTCGACCGCGCTGCTGCCCGAGGCCCGCACGTTCGACACGCTCACCGAGGACGCCCTCGGCGCCATCTCGTACGCGTTCAGCAAGTACAGCGTGCAGCCGGAGCAGCTCACCCTGACCGGCGGCGCGGACCCGGCGGCGAACAACCCGCCGCAGCCGGCGGACCGCAACTCCGAGGTGGCGGTCGCCACCTACAACCTGGAGAACCTGTACGACTACCGGGACGACCCGTTCGACGGCTGCGACTTCGCCGGCAACTCGGGCTGCGCCGGCGTCAACCCGCCGTTCGACTACGTACCGGCCAGCGAGGCGGAGTACACCGCCCGGCTGGGCGTGGAGGCGCGGCAGATCATCAACTCCCTGCACAGCCCTGACCTGGTGATGGTGCAGGAGGCCGAGGACCAGGACATCTGCTCGGTGGTCGAGGGCACGCTGCTCTGCGGCACCACGAACAACGCCGACGGCGCGCCGGACACCGTGCAGGAGCTGGCGCTGACCATCGCGGCCAACGGCGGCCCGACCTACGCGGCGGCGTACGACCGGACCGGCGCGGACGCCCGGGGCATCGCCTCGGCGTTCCTCTACCGGACGGACCGGCTGACGCTGGCCGAGGCGACCGCCGCCGACCCGCTGCTGGGCACCGACCCGACCGTGCAGTACCGCTCGGCGGGGCTGCCGTCCAACGCGGACGTGCAGAACCCGAAGGGCTTCAACGCGGTGCTGCCGGCCGACGTGGACCGCTCCACCGGGGTGGACGGCGTGAACGTCTACACCCGGGCCGCGCAGCTTGCCCGGTTCACCGTGGCGGCGGCCCCGGGCTCGACCGAGCACTACACGCTCTACGCGGTCACCAACCACTACTCGTCGGGCCCGGACAGCCGGGTCGGCCAGCGGCGGGAGCAGGCCGCGTACGGTGCCGCCCTGGTGCAGGCCGTCGAGGCGCAGGACCCGGACGCCCGGGTCGTCTACGGCGGCGACCTGAACGTGTTCCCGCGTCCGGACGACCCGATCGCGACCGGGGAGAACCCGACCCCGTCGGACCAGCTCGCCCCGCTGTACCAGGCCGGGATGCACAACCTCTGGGACGACCTGGTGGCGCAGGCGCCGGCAGCGGCCTACTCGTACACCTTCAGCGGACAGGCGCAGACGCTGGACAACCTGTTCGTCAACGACGAGCTGCACGGTGACCTGGTGCAGGCCCGGGTGGCGCACATCAACGCCGACTACCCGACCGACACCGAGGGTCTGGGCGACCGGGGCGCCAGCGACCACGACCCGCAGGTGGCCCGGTTCCGGTCGCGCGCCGCGCTGAGCGTCGCCGACGCCTCGGTGCTGGAGGGCGACAAGGGCGACAGCACGCTCGCCTTCAAGGTGACCGTCTCCCGTCCGCTCTCCGAGCCGGTGCTGCTCTGCGCGGCCACCTACGGCACCACGGCGCAGGCCGGCTCGGACTACGACCCGTACGTCGGTTGCCGGACCCTGGCCGCCGGCCAGACCTCGCTGACCTTCCCGGTCACCGTCCGCGGTGACAAGAAGGTCGAGGCCGACGAGCAGCTCAAGCTGTACGTCGCGGGTGTGCCGGGCCTCCGGCTCGCCGACCCGGTCGCCGTCGGGACGATCCGCAACGACGACTGACGCACGGTCCGCGGAGCGGCCCGTCGTCCGGCTCACCAGCCGGGCGGCGGGCCGCTTCAGTACAGGCTCCAACCCCTGGGGTTCGGCGGTGGGGGTACGTTCCGGTACTTCGCCACCCGCACCTCCCACTGGCTGCGCCGCCGGCGCGCCTCGACGTCGAACGAACACCGGTGGAAGGTCTCGGGCGGACGGGCGAGACCGTAGATGTCGGCCCACCACTCCCCCGGCTCCGGATCGATGATCAGCTTGAGGTGCGACGGGTAGCGACGGCCGGCGCCGTCGCGGATCCCCTCCCAGTCGCCCATCGGCTGGACCACCCGGCCGTCCTGGTCGACCACGGCGAGGTAGAGACCGGCGGCGCCGAAGATGCGTTCGAGCACCCGCAGGCTGGGCGTCAGCTCGCCGGACTCGACGCGGCCGATGGTCGACGGCGCGACCCGGGCGAACCGGGCCATCTGCCGCTGCCCGAGCCCGACGCGGCGGCGGGCCTGGCGGACCAGGCCGGAGATCGGGAAGGGGCCGATGGTCGGGCCGGTCGCCGGCGGATCGAACACACTCGTCATGCCGACACCGTGCCGGACTCGTCCACGCGACCGCGACCCCTGTGGACAGGCCTGTGGACGACCCGGCGGGCTCAGGGCCCGGCCCGGTGCTGCCGCCGGCTGTCCACCCGCATCCGACCTCCCCCACCGCGCCTTTGCTCTGCTTCAATCTGCGCAACACTGGGAGCGCTCCGCTGTTGCGTCCCTTGAAGCAGAGCAAAGGCGGTGCGGAGGTGGTACCGGAGCGGTGCCGGCAGCCGCGCGCGGGTACGGAAGAACATCCCCGACGTGGGAACGCCGGAGGGGTGCCCGGGCAGCGGATGACCGCTCAGTAACGCTGGCGGAGCAGCCCGGCGGCCTCGACGGCCCAGTAGGTGAGGATGATCTGCGCGCCGGCCCGGCGGATCGAGGTCAGCGTCTCCAGCATCACCCGCTCGCGGTCGATCCAGCCGTTCGCGGCGGCCGCCTCGACCATCGCGTACTCGCCGGAGACCTGGTAGGCGGCGACCGGGACGTCCACCGCGGCCCGCACCGCGGACACCACGTCGAGGTAGGGCAGGGCCGGCTTGACCATCACCATGTCGGCGCCCTCGGCCACGTCCAGCTCGACCTCGCGCAGCGACTCGCGCAGGTTCGCCGGGTCCTGCTGGTAGCTGCGCCGGTCGCCCTCCAGGCACGACTCCACCGCGTCCCGGAACGGGCCGAAGAACGCCGAGGCGTACTTCGCCGCGTACGCCAGCACGGCGACGTCCTGGTGGCCCGCGGCGTCCAGGGCCCGGCGGACCACGCCGACCTGGCCGTCCATCATCCCGGACGGGCCGACCACGTGGACCCCGGCGTCGGCCTGGGCGACCGCCATCCGCGCGTACGCCTCCAGCGTGGCGTCGTTGTCCACCGCGCCGTCCGGGGTGAGCACGCCGCAGTGCCCGTGCGAGGTGAACTCGTCGAGGCAGAGGTCGCTCATCACCACGGTGGCGTCACCCACCTCGGCGACCACGTCGCGGATGGCGACGTTGAGGATGCCCGCCGGGTCGATCCCACCCGAGCCGGTCTCGTCCCGGTTCTGCGGCACCCCGAAGAGCATGATCCCGCCGACCCCGGCCTGCACCGCCTCGGCGGCGGCCTTGCGCAGGGAGTCCCGGGAGTGCTGGAGCACCCCCGGGAGCGACGCGATCGGCCGCGGCTCGGTCAGCCCCTCCTTGACGAACATCGGCACGACCAGCTCGGCCGGGTCGACGCGGGTCTCGGCGACCAGCCGCCGCACGGCCGCGTTGCGACGCAGCCGGCGGGGGCGGATCTCGGGGTACGGCATGGCGGGCCTCCCTGGAACGTCAGCGGAAGCGGAGGGCGGTGGGCCCCTGCACCTTCGAACCACGGCGCTGCTTCGCCGGCATGGCGGCGAGCTTCTCGCGCAGCTCGACGGCGTAGGCGGCGAGCGCCTCCACCAGGTCGGGCACCGAGGCGTGCTGAGGCTGCACGTCGACCCGCAGGCCGAACTCCGTCGCGGTCTCCGCCGTCTTGGGCCCGATGACCGCAACAACGGTACGCGCGTGCGGCTTCCCGGCGATGCCGACCAGGTTCCGGACCGTGGAGGACGAGGTGAAGAGCACCGCGTCGAACCCGCCCGACTTGATCGCGTCACGGATCTCGGCGGGCGGCGGGGCCGCCCGGACGGTCCGGTACGCGGTCACGTCGTCGACCTCCCAGCCGCGCTCGGTGAGCCCGGCGGCGAGCGTCTCGGTGGCGATGTCGGCGCGCGGCAGCAGCACCCGGCCCACCGGGTCGAGGATCTCGTCGTGCGGCGAGAACTCGGCCAGCAGGCCCTCGGAGGACTGCTCGCCCGAGGGGACCAGCTCCGGCTGGATGCCGAAGGCGCGCACCGCGTCGGCGGTGGCCTCACCGATGCAGGCGATCTTGACGCCGCCGAAGTGCCGGGCGTCCAGGCCGTGCTCGGCGAACTTCTCCCAGACCGCGCGGACCGCGTTCACCGAGGTGAAGATGACCCACGCGTACCGGCCGTCGACCAGGCCCTTGACCGCCCGCTCCATCTGGGCCGGGGTACGCGGCGGCTCGACCGCGATGGTCGGCACCTCGCACGGGATCGCCCCGTACGCCCGCAGCCGCGCGCTCATCGCGCCGGCCTGCTCCTTGGTGCGGGGGACGAGCACCTTCCAGCCGTACAGCGGGCGGTTCTCCCACCAGCTCATCTTGTCGCGCTGGCCGACGCCCTCGCCGATGGTGAGCACCACCCGGCCGGTGAAACCGAGCGCCGCCGCGACGAAGGAGTCCACGCTCGACGTGGTGGTGTACTGGGTCTCACCGGTGCCGTCGCCGGTCACCCCGACCCCGGTGGTGCCGTCGACCCCGGCGGCCAGCAGGCCGTCCCGGACGGCGGCCAGGTCACCGGCGTCCACGGCCAGGGCCAGCGAGCCCCGGCCGACGGCCGCCGCGAGGGCGTCGAAGTCGAGGGTGCTGACGTCCTCGACGTCGGCGGCGGTGCGTACCCCCGGCAGCGGGACGCCCGCGTAGGTGGCCACCCCCTCGGCCTGGCCGATGCCCGGCACGACCTCGAAGTGCGCGGCGGTACGCGCGACCGCCTGCACCTCCTTGACCACCGAGTCGTGGCCGAACGGGTCCCCGGCGACCAGGTGCACCGCGTTCTGCCCGGACCGGGCCGCGGAGATCAGCACCTTCGCCACGTCCCCCGGTACGCCCTCGGCGGGGCTGAACTCGGCGTCGGACCTGGCCTGGGCGCGGACGTGCTCGAGCAGCGACTCGGGGACTCCCCGGTCGTACACCACCTGGTCGGCGTCGACCAGGGCGTCCAGCGCCCGGCGGGTCAGCAGGCCCGGGTCGCCGGGGCCGGCCCCGACGAACGCGATCCGGCCTACGGGCTTACGGGTGCGGGTCATTCTGTGCTCCCAAATTGCTGGGTCCCCGGGCCGGCGTGTCCTTCTTGGCCGAGGATCGAGTCGGCGCCGAGTTCGAGGAGTTCGGCGGCGAGTGCCTTGCCGATCTCCGCCGCGTCGGCGGGCGTTCCGGTGCGGGACAGCCGGAGGTCACGGGTACCGTCCGGGCTGATCACCGCCCCGCGCAGGTAGATCTCCTCACCGGTCTCACCCTCGGCGAGTTCGCCGTAGGCGGCGACGGGTGCGCTGCACCCGGCCTCCAGGGTGGCCAGCAGTGCCCGCTCCGCGGTGACCGCGGCACGGGACGGTGCGTGATCGAGCGCGGCGAGCAGCTCGACCAGGTCGTGGTCGTCGACCCGGCACTCCACGGCCAACGCGCCCTGGGCGGGCGCCGGCAGCATCAGCATCGGGTCGAGCGTCTCGGTGATCACGTCGGTGCGACCGATCCGGGCGAGCCCGGCCCGGGCCAGCACGACGGCGTCGAGGTCGGCGTCCGGACCGAGCACCCGGCCGAGCCGGGTGTCGATGTTGCCGCGGATCGGGGTGACCTCCAGTTGCAGGCCGAGCGCGTGCAGCTGGGCGATGCGGCGCAGCGCGCCGGTGCCGACCGTCGCGCCGGGCGGCAGCTCGGCGAGGGTCCGCCCGTCCCGGGCGACCAGCGCGTCGCGCGGGTCCTGCCGGGGCGGCACCGCCGCGATGTGCAGCCCGGGGGCCGCCGCCGTGGGCAGGTCCTTGTAGGAGTGCACGGCGAAGTCGATGGTGCCGGCGGTCAGCGCGTCCCGCAGCGCGGAGACGAAGACGCCGACGCCGAGCCGGTGCACGGGGGCCGAGGAGCGGTCCCCGGCGGTCACCACCTCGACCAGCTCGACCGGTCGGCCGGTCGCCGCGGTGAGGGCCTCGGCCACCTGCCCGGACTGGGCCATGGCCAGGGTGCTGCCCCGGGTGCCGAGGCGCAGGGGGGTGGTCATCGCGCACCTCCGGTGGGCGGGACGTCGGTGGCGTCGAACGACGGTCGCCCGTCGGTGTCGGACGCCACCACGTCGGGCACGGTGTCGACCGGGGAGGTCTGCGGGACCTCCAGGTCGAACAGTTCGCGCAGCAGGGCCGCGTACTGGTCGCCGCCGGGCTCGGCGGCGAGCTGGCGGACCCGTACGGTCGGCTGGTGCAGCAGGCGCTGCACGACCCGGTGCACGGTCCGGGCGACCTCGGCCCGCTGGTCGTCGCTGAAGTCGGGGCGGCGCTGGGCGAGCCGGCGCAGCTCGGCGCTGACCACGTCGTCGGCGCGCCCGCGCAGCGCGGCCACGGTGGGCGCGACGTCGGCGCCACGCAGCCAGGTGAGGAACGCCTCGACCTCACCGGCCACGATCCGGGCCACCTCGGCGGCGTCGGCGGCGGCCGGCCCGTCGGCGAGGATCGCCGCCATCCGGTCGATGTCGATCACCTCGACGCCGGCCAGCCCGGCCACGCCCGCCTCGACGTCGCGCGGCACGGCCAGGTCGAGCAGGACCAGTGGGCCGCGGTCGACGTCGCGCCGGGCCAGCGCCCGGGTCATCACGTCGTGGGTCAGCACCGGCTCGGTGGCGGCGGTGGCGGCCACCACCACGTCCACGCGGGAGAGCGCGTCGACCAGGTCGGCCATCGGGACGGCGCTCGCGCCGTACGACTCGGCCAGCCGCTGCGCCCGGTCGGCGCCCCGGTTGGTGACGGTGAGCGGCCCGGCGCCGAGCCGGGACAGGGTGGCCACGCCGAGCGAACCCATCGCGCCGGCCCCGACCACCATGGCGGGCCGGCCGGTCAGGTCGCCGTCGAGCAGCCCGGCGGCGAGGTCGAGCGCGGCGGTGACCACGCTCTGCCCGGCCCGGTCGATGTTGGTCTCGGCGTGCGCCCGCTTGCCGACCCGCAGCGCCTGCTGCATCAGCTCGTGCAGCAGCCGCCCGGCGGTGTCCGCGCCGGTCGCCGAGTGGTACGCGTCACGGAGCTGGCCGAGGATCTGCGCCTCGCCGACCACCAGCGAGTCCAGCCCGGCGGCGACCCGGAAGACGTGGTCGACGGCGGCGGCGTCGTAGTGCACGTAGAGGTGGTTGGCGAGCGCCGCGGGCGGCGACCCGGCCTGCTCAGCGAGGACGGCGCAGATGTCACCGAGGCCGCCGTGGAACCCGGAGACGGCCGCGTACACCTCCACCCGGTTGCAGGTGGAGACGAGCACGGCCTCGGCCACGTACGGCTGGGCGACCAGGCGGTCCAGGGTGCGGGTGAGGTCCGCGGGCGGGACCGCCAGCTGCTCCAGCGTGGCGACCGGGGCGGTGCGGTAGGACGCGCCGACGACGAGCAGTTTCACGTGCCGATCGCCTCCTGGGTGTCGGTGGCCGCGAGCCCGCCGGGCAGCGCGTCGAGGGCGGGGCCGCCGGAGGCGGGCAGCGCGGTCAGCGACGCCTTGCGGTGCTCGTGGAAGGACAGGATCTGCAGCTCGATCGCGAGGTCGACCTTGCGCACGTCGACCCCTTCCGGGACCGAGAGTACGCACGGCGCGAAGTTGAGGATGCTCGTCACGCCGACGGCGACGAGCTGGTCGGCCACCGCCTGGGCGGCCGGGGCGGGGGTGGCGATCACGCCGATCGAGATCGACTCCTCGGCGGCGACCCTGGTCAGCTCGTCGATGTGCCGTACGACCAGGCCGTTGATCTGTTCGCCGACCCGGGACCGGTCGGCGTCGAAGAGGGCGGCGATCCGGAAGCCACGGCTGGCGAAGCCGTCGTAGCCGGCCAGGGCGTGACCGAGATTACCCACGCCGACCAGCGCGACGGCGCGCCGCTGGGTGAGCCCGAGCACGAACTCGATCTGGTCGACGAGCAGCGCCACGTCGTAGCCGACGCCCCGGGTGCCGTACGAGCCGAGGTGGGAGAGGTCCTTGCGCAGCTTCGCCGAGTTGACCCCGGCGGCGTTCGCCAGCCCTCGCTGGAGACCGTCTCGTGCCCGGTCTCGGCGAGCGCGTGCAGGGCACGGAGGTATTCCGGGAGCCGGGCCACGGTCGCCTCGGGCAGGTCCGGGAGCGCCGGTACGGCACCGGTGCGGCCGGGCGCGCCAGGGTGACGGTGCTGACTCATGAGACTCCGTGCGGTGCGATCCTCGACCAGCGACGGTGGCCGGTCGTTCCGGGACTCCCGCTGGCGACCGATGTTGCCGGCTGTGCTAGCAGGGCGCGTCGAAACTACAGAGTAGGCGCTTGTGAAGGGGTGCACAAATCGCGATCTTGCTGGCCCGCGACGCGCCTCCACCTGCCCCTCCATTCAAACAAGATCGATATACCGCGCTCCCTCGGCGCCGCCTGGCGATTATTGCTCAATCCCGACTTCTCTGACCAATCGCGCGCGCTCCGTCGCGCTGCGTGACCGGCGCGGCGAGGCGCGGGTCACTCCCGGTAGGGACAACCCCACCCCGGAGACGCCGGCCGGCGGGATGGGTGGGCGGCGTCCGCGCCCATAGCCTCGATCCATGACCGCCGCACCGGTGACCACCGAGCCACCTCACACCTCCTCCGTCGCCGCGCTCACCCGGCAGCTCGGGCGCGACTCCGGCTACGTGCTCCTCGGCCTCCCGCTCGGGCTGGTCGGCTTCGTGCTGGCCGTGGTGGGCACCGCGCTCGGCCTGGGGCTGCTGGTCACCGCGCTCGGCCTGCCGGTGCTCGCCGGCACCCTGTACACCGCCCGGGGCCTGGCCGACCTGGAGCGGCTGCGGCTGCCCCCGGTGCTGCGCGAGCCCCGGCTGCCCCGACCCGCCTACCGGCGACCCGAACCCGGGGCGAGCCTGCTGCGGCGGATCCTCGTGCCGCTGCGCGACCCGCAGTGCTGGCTCGACCTGCTGCACGCCGTCCTCCGGCCGCTGCTGGCGCTTCCCACCTTCGCCGTGCTGCTGGTCTGGTGGGCGGTGGCGCTGGTCGGCACGTTCACCGTCGCGTACGACTGGGCGATCCCGCGCGGCCCCGACGACCAGGACCTCAGCGAGCTGCTCGGGATGGGGTCCGGGACCGCGCCGAGGGTGATCCTGAACACGGCCATCGGTCTCTTCTTCCTGCTCACCCTCCCGCTGGTGGCCCGGGCCTGTGCCCGGATCCAGGCCGGCCCGGCCCGGGCCCTGCTCGTCGGGATGGCCGAGATGCGGCACCGGATCAGCACCCTGGAGGACCAGAAGCGGGCCGCGGCCTCCGCCGAGGCGACCGCCCTGCGGCGGCTGGAACGGGACATCCACGACGGCCCCCAGCAGCGCCTGGTCCGGCTCGCCATGGACCTCGGCCGGGCCCGGCAGCAGCTCGCCGCCGACCCGGAGGCGGCCGGCCGCACCCTGGACGAGGCGGTCACCCAGACCCGGGAGACACTGGCCGAGCTGCGCGCCCTGTCCCGGGGCATCGCGCCGCCGATCCTGGTCGACCGGGGCCTGCCCAGCGCCCTCGCCGCGCTCGCCGCCCGCGCCCTGGTCCCGGTGGAGCTGACCGTGGACGACGACCTGGGTACGCCCGGGGGGCGGCTCGACCCGGCGGTGGAGAACACCAGCTACTTCGTGGTGGCCGAGGCGCTGACCAACGTCGCCAAGCACAGCGCGGCCACCGGCTGCCGGGTCGAGGTGACCCGACGCGCGGGCCGGCTGGAGATCAGCGTCGCCGACGACGGGACGGGCGGCGCACACCTGGCCAAGGGGCACGGCCTCGCCGGCATCGCCGACCGGGTCCGGGCCACCGGCGGCACCCTGGAGGTGGCCAGCCCGACCGGCGGCCCCACCCTGGTCCGCGCCGAACTGCCCGGATGAACGCGGACGTGGTAGACACCGGACCCATGCGGGTGGTTATCGCCGACGACGCCGTACTGCTCCGGGAGGGGCTGGTCCGGTTGCTGACCGAGTCGGGGCACGACGTGGTGGCGGCGGTGGGTGACGGGACGGCCCTGGTCGAGGCGGTGCTCGCCCATCGGCCGGACGTCTCGGTGGTGGACGTCCGGATGCCGCCCTCGCACACCGACGAGGGTCTCCGGGCCGCCGTCGAGGTACGCCGGCTGCTGCCCCGCACCCCGGTCCTGGTGCTCTCCCAGTACGTCGAGGTGTCGTACGCGGACGACCTGCTCGCCACCACCGGCGGCGCCGGCGGGGGCGGGATCGGCTACCTGCTCAAGGACCGGGTGGCCGCGATCGACGAGTTCCTCGACGCGCTGGGCCGGGTGGCCGCGGGCGGCACGGTGCTCGACCCGGAGGTGGTCGGCCAGTTGCTGGTCCGGCGGCGGCGCGACGACCCGCTGGCCGCCCTCACCCCGCGCGAGCGCGAGGTGCTGGCCCTGATGGCGGAGGGGCGGTCGAACACCGCCATCGCCCGGGCCCTGGTGGTCAGCGACGGCGCGGTGGAGAAGCACGTCGGCAACATCTTCACCAAGCTCCGGCTGCCCGCCGACGCCACCACCCACCACCGTCGGGTCCTCGCCGTGCTCACCCACCTCCGCTCCTGACCGGGCGGGGGCACCCGTCAGGGCAGGGTGCGGGCCAGGGTGACCGCCCCGGTGAGGGTGTCGGCGGTGGGATGGCCACTGGCGCGCAGTGCCGCCGGGTCGGAGAGGCCGCCGGTGTAGAGGACGCAGCGGGCGCCGACCGAGAGCGCCGCGTGGGCGTCGTCCAGGGAGTCACCGATCAGCACCACCTCCCGGCCGTCGAGCCCCAGCTCGGCCAGGTGCTTCTCCAGCCACTCGGCCTTGTGCCCGCCGCCGACCGCGGCCCGCAGCCCGTCCACCCGGCGGAAGTGCGGGGTGAGGCCGTACGTGTGCACGGTGGGGACCAGCTCGTCGTGGAACCACATCGACAGCAGCGACTGGCTGCCCGGCCAGGCGGCGATCGCGGCGGTGGCGTCGGCCGCGAGGGCGCAGCCGGTCAGCCCGGCCCGGTACGCGTCGTGGAAGATCCGGTCCAGCGCGCCGAACGCGTCCGCGTCGACCGCCCGGCCGAGCATGTCGGCGTAGTAGTCGGCGATCGGCCGGCGGAACCGCGCCCGGTGCTCGTCGGCGGTGACCGCCGGGCCGCCCGCGCTGGCGAAGGCGACGTTGGTGGCCCGCACCACCAGATCGAGGTCGTCCAGGAGGGTGCCGTTCCAGTCCCACACCAGGTGGCGTCGCGTGCTCGTCACCGGTGCACCATAGTTCAGAGCTGCGGCGTGGTCAGATCCCGGAGCAGGCGCTCCTCCTCCACCCGCCAGTAGCCGTGCTCCTTGCCGTCGAGCAGCACCACCGGCAGCCGGTCGCCGTACTCGCGTTCCAGCTCCACGTCCCCGGTGACGTCCTTCTCCACCCACCGGTCGCCGGTGACCGCCACCACCCGGTCGAGCGCCGCCTTCGCGTCCTCGCAGAGGTGGCAGCCGGGGCGGGTGATCAGGGCCAGCCGGGCGTCAGTGGACATCGGGTACCTCCGTGCGGGTCTCGGTCGGCCGGGCCGGCGTGGGCACCGGGGGCGTCGCCGGGCGGAGCTCGGTCTTGCGTACCTTGCCGATCGCCGAGTACGGCAGGCTGTCGACGAACTCGACGGCGGTCGGGCACTTGAACCGGGCCAGGTTGCGTGCGCAGTGGGCGAGCAGCTCCTCCGCCGGCACCGGCGGGCCGGCGGCCCGCACCACGTACGCCCGCACAGTCTCGCCGGTCCGTGGGTGCGGCACCCCCAGGACGGCCGACTCGGCCACCCCCGGATGCGCCTGGAGCACCAGCTCGACCTCGTTCGGGTAGACGTTGAAGCCGTTCACCAGGATCAGCTCGCCGAGCCGGTCGACCAGGAAGAGGTTCCCGTCCTCGTCGGCGTAGGCCACGTCACCGGTGGGCCACCAGCCGTCGGCGTCGGGCCCGCCCCGGCCGTCCGGCCAGTAGCCGTCGAACAGGTTCGCCCCGCGCACCACGATCTGCCCCGGGTCGGTGCCGGCGGCGGCGTCGGAGAGGTCCGGCTCGTCGGCGTCCTCCTCGACCGCCGGCACGCCGTCGCGCCACAGGTCCACCCCGTCCGGGTCGACCAGGCGCAGCTCGACCCCGGGCAGCGGGCGGCCGATCGAGCCGGGCCGGGGTTCTCCGTCGACCAGGCTGGAGGTGAGCACCGGCGCGGTCTCGGTGAGCCCGTACCCGACGTGCACCGGGTGCCCGGTGACCTCGGTGAAGCGGCCCGCGACGGCCGGCGGCAGCGGCGCCGCGCCGCACACCGCGACCCGGACCGCGGCCAGCGCCGTCGCCGCCGCGTCGCCCGCGTCGGCCCAGGTCAGGAACATCGACGGTACGCCGACCAGCACGCTGACCCGGTGCCGGGCGATCTCGGCGAGCGCCCCGGTCGGGCCGGGCTCGTCGACCAGCACCCCGGTCGCCCCGTGGTGCACGACGGCACCCAGCCCGGAGTTCAGCCCGTACGCGTGGAACAGCGGCAGGGCGAGCAGCACGGTGTCGTCGGGGCCGACCACCGGGGGGTCGATCCGGCCGACCTGCTCGTGGTTGGCGGCCAGCGCCCGGTGCGAGAGCATCGCGCCCTTGGGCCGTCCCTCGGTGCCGGAGGTGTAGAGCAGCACGGCGAGGTCGTCCCCGCCCCGGGCGGGCAGGTCGGCCGGGACGTCGGGCCCGGCGACCGGCGGGGCGGTGTGCACGGCGGTCAGCGCGGGCAGCTCCGCACCGGCGATCCGGTCCCGGACCGCCGGCGTGCCGATCAGTGTCGCGGCGCCCGAGTCGGCCAGCACGTGCCGCAGCTCACGGGCGGTGAAGCCCGGGTTGACGGGTACCGCCACCAGACCGGCGCGCAGCACGGCGAGGTAGCCGACCACGAAGTCCGGGGTGTTGCCGAGGGCGATCGCCACCCGCGGCGGGTACGGGTCGGTGGTGGGCGGGGTCGCGGCGGCGAGCGCGCGGGCGGTGGCGGTCACCGCGGCGTCCAGTTCGGACCAGGTCACCGTCCGGTCGCGCCAGTGCAGCGCGGGGCGGTCGCCGTGGGCGACGGCCGCCCGGCGGAGCCGGTCGGCGAGGTTCGGCGCGGAGCTGTCGGCTGCGTCCTGCACGGTGGCTGAGTCTGGCACAGCCGCCTCCCCGCGGTCACCCGCCGTCGCGCCGGGACCGCGGCGAGCCGACGCCGGGCAGTCCCATTGACGGGACTGCCGCCGGTGCCGTACGGGATTCCCACGGGCTACGCCGGGAGCCGCGCGACTCCGCCGGGAGGGTGTTCCGGGCAGCCGGCAGCGCCACCCCGACGACCCGCACACGACACGCCGAGGTGCCAGAAAAATCGCTCCGACCAGGACTTTCCAATCCCGACCAGATTCCGGCGGGAAAGTCAACCGCACCCGACGGACAACCGGTCCGGCGACGGTGCGACGAGCGGGGAAATACTTCCGCTCTGTGTAACGGACTTGCCACGCGCGGGTGACGTTGGCCCTATCATCAGGCGGGTCGGCTCACCCCATTTGCCGTGAGTCGACACCCCTCAGCCCGAGGAGGCCCCCGTGCCTGTGAGCGCATTGGACCAGCACCTCATGGGGATCTGCCGCCCGTCGGCACGCCCCGGAACGGCCCTGCCCGGCCGGGACGTACGCGGTCCCGCCGCGACGTCGCGGCGGCCGGTGCGGCGGTGCCCCGCGAGGACCGGGGAGGTCCGGTGACCACCTTCGGTTACGCCGAACGACCAGCCGGGGTGACCGGCCCGACGCAGCGCACCCCGGTCAACGAACGACTGGACCGCGGCGCCGCCGACGGAACGCGCGGTCTCGCCGTCCGCAGTGACGGGTCGCCGCTGACCCGCAACCGCAACGAGGCGCTCCCCCGACCGGCCGCGCCGGGGGGCAACGCGAAGCCCGCCGCCGGTCGGCTCGCCGCGCCGGGCCGACCGGCCATGCCCGCCCAGGGCCGCCGGGGCGACGCCGTGGCGAGTCCGGAGCCGTCCGCCGCCGAGACGGCGGTGCTGCCCGCCGTCCCCGCCGGGGACACCGCCGTCCTGCCGGCGGTCCCCGCGGCCCCGGCCACCGGCTACCCGAGCCGCCCCGATCCGTCCGACCCGGCGACCGAGGTCTGGACGCTGGTCGAGCGGGCACAGGCCGGCGAGGCCGAGGCGTTCGGCCTGATCTACGACCGGTACGTCGACACCGTCTTCCGGTTCGTCTATTTCCGGGTCGGCAACCGCCAGCTCGCCGAGGACCTCACCTCGGACACCTTCCTCCGGGCGCTCAAGCGGATCGGCAGCTTCACCTGGCAGGGCCGTGACCTCGGCGCGTGGCTGGTCACCATCGCCCGCAACCTGGTCGCCGACCACTTCAAGTCGGGCCGCTACCGGCTCGAGGTCACCACCGGTGACGTGCTCGACGCCGACCGGGAGGACCGGGGGCCCGAGGGCAGCCCGGAGGCGGCGGTGGTCGAGCACATCACCAACGTCGCGCTGCTCACCGCGGTCAAGCAACTCAACCCCGAGCAGCAGGAGTGCATCGTGCTCCGGTTCCTCCAGGGCTTCTCGGTCGCCGAGACGGCCCGGGCCATGGGCAAGAACGAGGGCGCGATCAAGGCCTTGCAGTACCGGGCGGTCCGGGCCCTGGCCCGGCTGCTGCCCGACGGCTTCCAGTCCTGATCCGTCCGCGGTTCGCGCGCCCGGCTGCCCGCCGGGGCGCGGTGTCCCCCGTCCTCCCGCGTGCGGCCGTCCCGCACCCGTCGTGCGGGCCGTCGCCCGCCTGCCTCACGGGCCGTGGCCGTCCGGCCGGACCGCGCCCGTCGCGGGCCGTCGCCCGCCTGCGGCACGGGCCGTGGCCGTCCGGCCGGCGGCGTGCCGGGCCGGTCTGCCCGCGCCCGTCACGGACGGTGGGACGCGGCCACCCGGCCCGCCGGCGCCGTCCGCTGTCGGGTACCCGTCGACGGCCCCCGGCGACGATCACGCTTCGTGATTTCGACGCCCGTCGGCCCGTAACCGGCACCCGGCGCGGTCCGTTTCTCCGGGTGCGACCAGTGGTTGTCCCGGCGTCCCCCGGGCCACCCGGTCCGGCGGACACGGTCGACCCTCCCGGTCGACCGTCGGCGTCACGCTGCCACCGGTCGCTGGTGACGACGACGGCCGACCCGGCCGTGACCAGCGAGAGGGGGTGCCTGCGGTGGACAGCGACCTCTTCTCCCGTCGGCGTGCCGAGCGCTTCGCGCAACTCCTCGACGAGGCCAACGGCGGCCGGCGGCACCACGTCCGTTCCCGCGCCGACGACGAACTGGCCGCACTCGTCACGGTCGGGCGTCGGCTGACCGCCGACCGGCCGGCCGTCGAGGTGGACACGGAGTTCCGCACCGGACTGCGCGCCATGCTGCTGGCGACCGCCGAGCGGGAGGGCGTGGGCAGCGCGGCGAAGACCGACACCCCGGCCGCGACCTCCGGCGTACGCGCGGCGCTGCTGCCGGCGGTGACCGGCCGGCGGGCCCGGGCCCGGGGCGCCATCCTGGTCGGCGTGGCCGCCGGGGCGGTGGCCCTCTCCGGCATCTCCGCCGCCAGCGAGAACGCCCTGCCCGGCGACGCCCTGTACGGCATGAAGCGCTCCACCGAACGCGCCCAGCTCGCCCTTGCCAGTTCGGACATCGGCCGGGGCCAGCTCTTCCTCGACTTCGCCCGGACCCGGCTCGACGAGGCCGCCACGGTCCGTGGTGACCGGCTCGGCTTCAGCGCCGTCCTGGACGACATGGACGCCGACACCCGGCAGGGCGTACGCCTGCTGACCACCGTCTCCGCGCAGCGTTCCGACCCGGCCGGCCTGGACGCGATCGACGCGTTCCTCACCGGCCAGCGGCAGGCCGTCAGCGGGCTGCTCGACCGGGCGGACCACGTCGAGCGGGACCGCACCCGGCGGTCGCTGGCCCTGCTCGACGCGGCGGGCCGACGCGCCGACGCGATCCGTGAGGCGATCACCTGCGGCCTGCCGGCGCCGACCGTCAGCGACGCCCTGGGCCCGGCTCCGGCCGGCTGCCCCACCGACCGCTGACCTTCGGCCCTCCCGGCGGCGGAGCCGTCCACGCCACACTTCTCCCGGCGGACATCCGGCTGTCACGAATCGCCGGATAGGCTCGACGTGCAGGGCGTACGCGGTCGTCGAGGGGAGGAGGTCGCCGTGACCGGCACCCGGAAGGTGACCGTCAGCACCGACGTCCACGGGCACACCGCCGGCTGGGCGGAGACCCCGGAGGCACCCCCGGCCACCCCCACGCCCGACCTCTCCGGCGCCGCCTTCTTCGACGTGGACAACACGATGATGCAGGGCGCGTCGATCTACTGGTTCGCCCGCGGGCTGGCCGCCCGGAAGTACTTCACCACCGGCGACCTGGCCCGGTTCGCCTGGCAGCAGGCGAAGTTCCGGCTGCTCGCCACGGAACACGCCGGCGACATGTCGCAGGCCAAGGAGGCGGCCCTCGCCTTCATCCAGGGCTGGCGGGTCGACGACGTGGAACGGCTCGCCGAGGAGATCTTCGACGAGCTGATGGCCCCCCGGATCTGGGCCGGTACCCGCCGGCTCGCCCAGCAGCACCTCGCCGCCGGGCAACGGGTGTGGCTGGTCAGCGCCGCCCCGGTGGAGATCGGCCGGGTGATCGCCGCCCGGCTCGGGCTGACCGGCGCGATCGGCACCGTCGCCGAGGTGCGCGACGGGGCGTACACCGGTCGGCTGGTCGGCGATCTGATGCACGGTCCCGCCAAGGCCGAGGCGGTCACCCAGCTCGCCGCCGTGGAAGGGCTGGACCTGAGCCGCTGCGCGGCCTACAGCGACTCCGCCAACGACCTGCCGATGCTCTCCGCGGTGGGCCGGCCGGTGGCGGTCAACCCCGACGCGGCACTGCTGCGCCAGGCCCGTACGCGGGGCTGGGAGGTACGCGACTTCCGCACCGGACGCCGGGCGGTCAAGATCGCCGTACCGTCCACGGCCGCCGCCGGCCTGCTCGCCGCCACCGTCACGGCCGCCCTGGCCCTGCACCGCCGCCGCCAACCCCCCACCCCCTGACGCCCACCCTCCTCCCTCTGGGCGCTAATTCACGGAAAGAGTGGCTATCCGAGGGTGGATAGCCACTCTTTCCGTGAATTAGCGAGCGCGGTGCGCGCGGTGCGCGCGGTGCGCCGGGGGGTCAGGGGCCGAAGGGGTCGGGGCGGCGTTCGAGGAGCTTGTGCAGGGTCTGCTGGATGGTCTCCCGGACCTGGTCGGCGAGGTTGAACACCACCAGCGGGTCGTCGGCCGAGTCCATCAGGTGCGCGGTGGGGATCGGGGGGCAGAACTCGATCAGCCACTTGCTCGGCAGCGGCACCATGCCCAGCGGCCCCAACCAGGGGAAGGTCGGCGTCACCGGGAAGTAGGGCAGCTTGAGCAGCCGGGCCAACGGCTTGATGTCGGCCAGCATCGGATAGATCTCCTCGCCACCGACGATCGCCACCGGCACGATCGGCGTGCCGGTACGCAGCGCCGCCGACACGAACCCGCCCCGCCCGAACCGCTGGAGCTTGTACCGGTCGGAGTAGAGTTTGCCGACCCCCTTGAAGCCCTCCGGGAAGACGCCGACCAGCTCACCGTTGCCGAGCAGCCGTTCCGCGTCCGGGTTGCAGGCCACCGTGCCACCGGTCTTGCGGGCGATCTCGGAGACCACCGGCATCCGGAAGACCAGGTCCGCGCCGAGCAGCCGCAGGTAGCGGCGGGCCGGGTGCCGATCGTGCAGCGCGGTGGCCAGCACCAGCGCGTCCAGCGCCACCGTGCCGGAGTGGTTGCCGACCACCAGGCCGGGCCCGCCGTCCGGTACGTGCTCCAGCCCGCTGACCTCGGTGCGGAACCAGTCCCGGTAGAGCAGCCGGACCAGCGGGTGGAAGACGGCGTCGGTCAGGTCCGGGTCGAAGCCGAACTCGTCGACCTCGTAGTCGCCGGAGAGCCGCCGCCGCAGGAAGGCGAGTCCCTTGGCGACCTTGCGGTCCCATTGGTCGCCCGGCCGGTCCTCCACCGCGGGCCCCGGCGGCGTCGCGTCGCCCGCCGTCGCCGCCCGCCCGTTCCCCGTGCCGCCGCTCGGGCTCCCGCCCGCCGCGCCCCCGGGTGCCGTCGTCGCGCCGGCGGCCTGATCGGTCGAGCCGACCGCCGTCTCCTTCGCGACGGCCTTCTTGGCGACCGCCTTCTTCGCCACGGTCTTCTTCGCGACGACCTTCCTCGCCTCGTCCCGGCCGGAACCGGCCGCACCGGCCCGCCCCGACCCGACGGCACCGGCCGGCGCGGAATCACCGGCCCGGTCGGGAGCGGCGTCGCCGGAGCGTCCGGCCGGCTCGTCGGTGGAGGTGTCGGGCTCGTCACCCGCGTCGGCGGCCGGCGGGGCGGCGGCGGCCAACGCCGGCCGGTGCCCGTTGCGCCGCGCCGGCTCCGCGCCGGGCGCGGGCACCTGCAGCGGTACGTCGTAGCGGGCCTCGCCGCGCTCCTCGGCCCCGCTCACGACCGCTCCCGTACGGCGTCCCGGACCTGCCGGATGCTCTCCAGCACGAGCTGCTCCGCCGTGGCGAGCTGGTCCCGGGTCACCACCACACCGCCGTGGTGGGCGTGGATGAAGTCGTCGAACGCGGCGGCGGTCGAGCGGGGCGTGAAGCCGTACTCCCGCTCCAGTCTGCTGGTGTCCACCACCCGACCGTGCACGAAGAGGTCGACCTGGTCCAACCCGTACCGGCCGAAACCCAGGCTGCGGGCGATCGCGGCGACCCCGGCGAGGCCCGGCTCCAGCACCGGCATCGCCACCCGGCCGGCCCGGCGGATGGCCTGGGAGAGCGAGAGCACCCCGGGCCCGGCGACGTTGTACGTCCCCGGGTGGTCCTCGGCGACCGTCCGGTGCAGCACCTCCAGCGCGTCGTCGAAGTGGACGAACTGGAGCCGGGGGTCGCGGCCGAAGACGGTGGGCACGACCGGTTGGGAGAAGTACCGGGTGAGCGTGGTGTCGGCGGTCGAGCCGATGAACGGCGCGAAGCGCAGCACCGTCGCGGTGACGTCCGGGCGGCGGCGGCGGAACCCGCGGACGTACCCCTCGATGTCGAGGATGTCGCGGCCGAAACCGCCGCGCGGCACCTCACGCGGCTCGGTCTCCTCGGTGAACACGGCCGGGTCGCGGAACGAGACGCCGTACGCGGCGGTGGAGGAGCGGACCACGAGCTTGCGCAGCCGGGGCGCCCGCTGGCAGGCGGCGAGCAGCTGCATGGTGCCGATGACGTTCTGTTCCTTCATCGCCGCCCGGCCGCCGTGCTGGCCGTCGGGGGCGCTGACCAGCGCCAGGTGCACCACCGCGTCGACGTCCAGGTCGAGCAACAGGCCGCCGAGCGAGTCGAGGTCGAGCCGGATCCGCTCGACCCCGGCGAGCAGGTCGGTGAGCTCGGGACCGGGGGCGGTCGAGTCGACGCCGATCACCCGTTCGATCCGCGGGTCGGCGGCGAGCCGGGCGGCGACGTGCGCGCCCAGGTAGCGGCCGACCCCGGTGACGACGACGACCCCCGGCGCACCTGGGGTGCCACCGGGGGTCATGTCGTGCGCCTTGCGCGGCAGGCGGGATCGAGCCGGGACGTCCGCGGCCTGATCACCTGAGCCTCCGAGGGTCGACTGTTGGCAAGTGGTGCCGAATGCCGGGCGAGGGGCGCCCGGCTCCGGTCACTTGCCGAGACGGCGACGCTGGACGCGGGTCTTGCGCAGCAGCTTGCGGTGCTTCTTCTTAGCCATGCGCTTGCGGCGCTTCTTGACCACCGAGCCCATACGACAGCCTTTCGATGCAACGTGCGGGGCGGACGGGCGACACCACCGGAGTGGCATCGGTGACCGCTTGCGGACAACGGACCGGACCAGCGTGGTGGGCAGGGCACACCAGGGTGCGGTCACGGTCGGGCTCCAGGGTAGCCGGAGTGCGTCAACAGGACCAACGCGCCCCCGTCGATGCCCCATTTGGTGGCACTCGACCGGACCGTCACCGACCCGTCAGGCGGTCTCCTGGAAGGCGCCCCGCAGGTATTCGTGCACCGCGTGCTCGGGCACCCGGAACGACCGGCCGACCCGCACGGCGGTCAGCTCGCCGCTGTGCACCAGCCGGTAGACGGTCATCTTCGACACCCGCATGACCGTCGCCACCTCGGCGACGGTCAGGAACCTGACATCCGACAGCCGCGCGTCGGACTGTGACCCGGCCATGGCTCACCGACCCGTTCCCGTGCCCGGCGCGTGCCACCGGGCGGGTTGGTCCGGCCACGACGAGCAACGCGCGTGTTACCAGTACGGTAGCGGGACGGCTGTGACCGGCGCGATCCCTTCCTTCATTTGATCATGGAATGGCTGTCGTTTTCCGGCCCGTGACCTGCCGTTTTGCGCCCGAAAGGGGCTCGAGTCCGGATCGTGGGGCGGTCGAGGGTCACTCGGCCCGCAACGCCACCACCGGGTCGAGCCGGCCGGCCCGCTGCGCGGGCACCACGCCGAAGACGATGCCCACCGCCGCGGACACCCCGAACGCGAGCGCCAACGACCACCAGGTGATCGCCGCCGGGATCGGCGAGACCGCGTCGACCAGCAGCGAGACGCCGACGCCCAGCGCCATACCGGTCAGCCCGCCGATCGAGGTGAGCAGCACCGCCTCCAGCAGGAACTGCACCCCGATGTCCCGGGGCCGGGCGCCGACCGCCTTGCGCAGGCCGATCTCCCGGGTCCGTTCGCGTACCGAGACCAGCATGATGTTGGAGACGCCGACCCCGCCGACCAGCAGCGAGATGCCGGCGATGGCGGCGAGCACCCCGGTCAGCACGCCGAGGATGTCCCCGAGCACGCCGAGGATCTGCTGCTGGGTGACCGCGCTGAACTCGGTGTCCGGGTGGCGGCGGGACAGCTCGGCGACGATCCGGTCGCCCAGCTCGTCGATCCGCTCCCGGTCCGGGGCCTTCACCGCGATGCCGTCGATGCGGCGGGTGCCCCAGAGCCGCTGCGCGGCGGTCACCGGGATGTGCACCTCGTCGTCCCGGTCCACCCCGAGGCTCTGTCCGAGCGGGGCGAAGACGCCGATCACCCGGAACCGGACCCCGGCCAGGGCGACCTGCTGACCGAGCGGGTCGCGGTCGGGAAAGAGGGCCCGGGCCACGGACGCGCCGAGCACCGCGACGCGGCGGCTGGTGTCCACGTCCGCGCCGGTGAGGTAGCGGCCCCGGGCCAGCGACCGGGTGAAGACGGCCGGGGTGGTCTCCAGCACCCCCTGCACGGTGGTGAAGTCCGAGCGGGTGCCGGCCCGGGCGGTCGCCCCGGAGGCCACCGTGACCGCCACCCGGCTCGGGTCGCCGACCACCCGGGTGACCGCGTCCACGTCCTTCAGATCGAGCGGCGAGACCACCGGCGCGGTGCCCACCTCGATCTTGCCGGGCACCACCAGCAGCAGATTCGAGCCGAGCCCCTCGACCTGCTGTTCGACCTTCTGCTTGGTGCCGGTGCCGATGGACACCAGGATCACCACCGAGGCCACCCCGATGATCACGCCGAGCATGGTCAACGCGCTGCGCATCCGGTTGGCCCGCAGCGCGTCCAGCGCCACCCGCCAGGCCTCGGCGACCCTCACGGCGTACCCCCGATCCCGGCCCCCCGGTCGGCGGCGTCACCGGCCCCGCCCGAGGGGTGGGTCGCACCGCGCGGAAGGCGCCCGGTGGCTCCGGCGGCGCCACCGGAGCCACCGGACGGGTGCCCCGGTTCGCTTCCGGACGCGGACCGGGGCTCCGCGCTGGGAGCGGGGTCCAGTGTCTCAGGTCGACCGGTGCCGGCGGACAGCGGTCGATCATGACGGGTGTCCGACCGGATCAGACCGTCCCGCACCGCGATCCGGCGGCGGGCCCGGGCCGCCACCTCCTGGTCGTGGGTGACCATCACCAGCGCCACCCCCGACTCGGCGTTCAACTCCTCCAACAGCGCCAGCACCGCCTCGCCGGTCGCGGTGTCCAGGTTCCCGGTGGGTTCGTCCGCGAGCAGCACCGCCGGCTCGGTGACCAGCGCGCGGGCGATCGCCACCCGCTGCTGCTCGCCGCCGGAGAGCTGGTTGGGCCGGTGGTCCAGCCGGTGGCCGAGACCGACCCGGCCCAGCATCGCCGCCGCGCGTTCCCGCCGCTGCCGTGCGCCCACCCCCCGGTAGACCAGCGGCAGCGCCACGTTGTCCACCGCGGACGTCCGGGCGAGCAGGTGGAACGCCTGGAAGACGAAGCCGATCGTCTCGTTGCGCAGGGTGGCCAGCTCCGGCGCGGTCAGGGTGGCCACGTCCCGCCCGCCGATCGCCAGCCGGCCACCGGTCGGCCGGTCCAGGCCGCCGAGCAGGTGCATCAGCGTGGACTTGCCGGAACCGGAGGGGCCGATCACCGCCACGTACTCGCCGGGGTCCACGGTCAGCGACACCCCGCGCAGGGCCGCCACCGACACCCCGTCGAGCTGGTACGTCCGGGACACGTCGACCGCCTCGATGGCCGGCACCCCGGGCGGCAGGCTCATCCCAGTTCCTGCCCGTCGTGCACCCGGTCGGTGCCGCGCACCACGATCCGGTCGCCCGCCTGCACGCCGCTGACGATCTGCACCAGATCCGCCCCCTGCACGCCCACGGTCACCGGCACCCGGTCGACCTTGCCGCCCCGCAGCACCCAGACCACGTCCCGGCCGTCGGCGGAGAAGACCGCCGAGGCGGGTACGGCCACCGCGTCGGCCGCCTCCCGGACCCGCAGGTGCACCACCGCGTTCATGCCGGGGCGGGGCGCCGGCGCGGTCTCGCCCTCGCCGAGCCGGCCGGCGCCGAGGCTGAGCCGCACCCGGTAGGTGACCCCGCCCCGGGCGGAACTGGCCGGCAGCACGTCCACCGAGCGGACCGTCGCGTCGTAGCTCGCCCCGGTCACCGCGTCCAGCTCCACCGAGGCGGGCACGCCGGCCCGCACCAGCAGCACGTCGGTCTCGTCGACCTCGGCGAGCAGGCCGAGCCGACCGGTGTCCACCACGGTCAGCACCGCGGTCCCGGCGGTCACCCGGCCGCCCTGCGGCACCGCGTCGTCCACGCCGGCCGGCGGGCCGCCCTGAGCCGCCCCGCCGAGCGCCGACGGGTCGAGCCCCGGCACCTGACCCCCGGCCGCGCCGAGCAGGCCGCCGAGGTCGGTCGGGGTGGCCGTCCGGGTGCCACCCGGTTGCACCACGCCGGGAATCGGCGCGCGCAGGGTCAACGCGTCCACGGTCGCCTTCGCCAGGTCGTACGCCTGCTGGGCCTGGAGACGCTGCGCGGCCGAGAGCGCGCCGACAGCGCTGTTCAACCCGGCCACGCCGCGCTGCACCGCGCCCAGCGCCCGGTCGGCGGCGCGGGTGGCCGACGCGTACTGCTGCTGCGCGGTGTCGACCTGGAGCAGCAGCGCGGACCGCAGCTTCGGGTCGCCGATCTTCCCGGCCGCCTTGCGGGCGGCGGCGAACGCCTCGGCGGCGGCCCGGTCGGTACCGCGCAGTTGGCCGCCCAGGTCGCCCCCGCCGACCCCCCGCCCGGCCCGCTTCGCCGCCCGCAGCGCATCCCGGGCCTGCCTGAGCCGGTCCTGGGCGGACGGGGAGCTGATCACGGCCAGCACCTGGCCCTTGGCGACCCGCTGTCCGGGTTGGACGCGCAGGCTGGCCAGGGTGCCGTCGGCGGGAGCGGTGAGGGTGGCGGCGGCCCGGGCGGTCACCGTGGCCGGCGCGTCGATCACCTCGGCGACCGGGCTCCGGCCGACCTCGGCGACGGTCACCGGCGGCTTGTCCTGCCCACAGGAGGCGGCCGTGGTGCCGGTCAGCGCGACGACGGCGAGCAGGGCGGTGAGCAGGCGGGGGCGGGTGACCGCGGGCAGCCGCGGCGGGTGGGTGCGGGCCACCCGGCCCATGCTACGACCCGTCGACGGCGATCGACGTCCGCCCGGCCCTCAGCCGGCCACCGCCCGCACGTACGCCACACAGTCGTCGTGCAGCGTCGACCAGGACTCTCCGAACACGTCGTCGGCCGCGTCCCGCAGCGACCGCCGCTCGTGCACCACGGCCCGGAAGAAGTCCAGCACCCGCTGCTCGCCGTACCGGTCGACCAGATGTCGGACGGCCAGGTAGCCGATGCCGTAGCTGCCGCCGACCCGCCCGTCGGCCGCGTCGTCGGCCGGCACGAGCGAACCCAGCCGGCCGTTCCAGCCGCCACGCACCACGTCACGCACCTCGGCGAGCCCCTCGTAGCGGTCCACCGGCTTACCGTCCGCGCCGGCGTACTCGGCCAGGCCCTCGACCAGCCACCAGTCGGACGGGTCGGAGTAGCCCCCGCCGGGCAGCGACGCCACGTGGGTCAGCTCGTGCCGGAGCAGGTCGTCGACCCCACCGTGGGAGACACTCAGGGCGTTCAGCACCACGTCGTGGTGCCCGCCGCCGACCCCGACGGCGTACCCGGCCGTCCACTTCGGCCGACCGCCCCCGTACCAGCGCTCCCACTCCGTACGACCTGCGTAGAAGACCAGGTAGCGGTCGGGCGGGGTGCCGGTCACCGCATACCGGTCGGCGACCGGGGCGGCGGCCTCGGCCCGGGCGAGCAGCCAGGGCAGCCGGCCCCGCTGGGCGGGGGTGGTGGCCACCACGGCGCGCCGGCCGACCGCCACGGCGAGGTCGCTGACCTCCCAGGGGCGCGCACCGGCCGACTCCGACCGGGACTCCTCGACCGCGACCAGCCGGGGCTCCTCGCCCACCAGCCGCCACTGGGTGCCCAACTCCACCCGGCTCGGGGTGCAGGCCGGCACCACGAAGCAGTAGCCGATCCGGACCGACAGCCGCCACTCCCCCGGCCGCCCGTCGACCGCGCTCGGCAGCCCGTCGGCCGCCGGCCGCCACACGGTCACCCGCAGGGCGCGCAGCGCGGCGTACCGGCGGGTCAACGTGGGCCGGGCGGCCGGCTCGGCCACCGCGAGGAAGCCGGCCCGGTCACCACCGAGCAGCGCCGTGGCCTGCCGGTCGAGCTGGTCGCTCATCCGCTGGCCGAGCCGGCGGGCCGCCAGCGTTGCCGGGTCGTCGGCCCGTCCGGCAGCCGGTCGGCCGGCCGCACCCCGCAGCAGGAGTACGCCGGGCAGGCCGCACGCCACCAGCAGGAGGACCAGGGCCAGCACCGTCCAGAGTGCCCACCGCCGCCGCCTCCGCGCCGGAGCGACCACGGGCGGCCCCGGCGGCCCCCATGGCGAGGAGACCGCGGCCATCGGGACCGGCACGGCGGTCGGCATCCCCACCCCGCCGGCCGGGACGACCGGGACCGGCGCGTCGGCCGGGATGAGCGGGGTCGGCACGGCGGCCGGGGTCGGTGCGGCGGCCGGAGTCGGTGCGGTGACCGGGGCGACCGGGGTCGGCACAGCGGTCGGTGCCGCCGGTACCGGCTCGACGATCGGCGTCCCGACCTCGGCGGCCGGGGCCACCGGGACGGGGGACGGGACCGGCAAGGACGCGGGCAGCCCGGGGGACGGGACGGACGTGCTCCCCGCAAGGGCCGGCCCGGTATTCCCGGGAGCGGACGCACCAGCAGCCGGCACCGGGTCCGCGCCGGTGGTCACGGCGGGCGCAGCGGAGACCCCCGACGTCGGAGCCTCGGCGGGCTCGACGCCAGGCCCGGCGCCCTCCAGGGCGGGCCGGGCGTCGGAATCCGAGGCGGGCCGGGCGTCGGAATCCGGGACGCGCCCGGCGGCGGGCTCCGGGGCGGGCCCGGCGGCGTCGGGCCCGGGGGCGGCTGAGCCGGCGATCCCGGCGGCCCCGGGCACCGACCCGGTGGCGGACTCCGGGCCGGACGCGGGGGCGGCGGACTCGTCGGTGGGTGGGGCCGGCGGGGCGCCCTCCGGCTCACCGTTCACGGCGGCGGGCTGCTCGTCGCGACTCTCCGCCGACTCAGCGGGCCGCTCGTCACCGTCGGTCACCGGCGAAGGGTACGACCGAACGGGGCGATCCGGCCAGAGCCGCCGGCCGACGCGGAGATCCTGGCGGAAAACGGCCCCTGCCGGGACCACTCCCGCCACGATCCCGACCGGACCGGTGCCGGCGCGGCCGCCCCGGTTCGGGGCGGGGGTCGGGGAGAGCCGGGAAGGGTCAGACCGGGTCGTGGTAGGCGACGGTGAGCAGGGCCTTGTCGACCGCGAAGAGCGCCACCAGCACCGCGCCCAGTCCCGGCCGTCCTGCCAGGGCGAGCAGCGCCCCGCCGACGAGGAAGCAGGCAGCCTGCACCGCGGCCTTGGCCGGCACGGGCAGCGCCACCCCGGCGCGCGGCGAGCAGAAGACGCCCCAGACGACGGCCAGCAGCAGGGGTACGCCGATCCCGGCGAGCACGCGTACCGGCCAGCCCGCGTCGAGGGTGAAGCCCCACCAGCCGGCGGCGGCGAGCATGGCCAGCTCCAACAGGAAGGCCAGCGCCAGCAGAACGCCCTTCATCAGGACCTCCAGTTCCGGTACGCGGTGTCCAGCCCGGACACCATCTGGTCGAAGGAGCGGTCGATGTCCCGGGGCAGCCCGAACCCGCCGGCCGCCTCGAGGGTGAGGAAGCCGTGCACCGCGGCCCGGAACATCCTGGTGGCGTCGACGGCCGCGTCGCCGGTGAGACCGTACCCGCGCAGGATCGCGTAGATCGCGCCCACCGCCCGCTCGCCGGCGGCGCGGTGTTCCGGGTCGTCGGGGTCGGGGGCCCGCTGGGTGGCCGGGTAGCGGCCGGGGTGCCGCCGGGCGTACGCCCGGTAGGCGGCGGCGACGGCGCGCAGCGCGTCCGCGCCGGCCCGGCCCGCGGCGGCGCCGGTCAGCTTTTCGGCGATCTCGGCGGTGGCCAGCACGGCCAGCTTCCGGTGCAGCGCGTCCGCGCCCCGCACGTGCTTGTAGAGGCTGGGCAGGGCGACGCCGAGCCGGCCGGCGAGCGCCGCCAGGGTCAGCTTGTCGTACCCCACCTCGTCGGCGAGCACGGCCGCCTCGCGGACCACCGTGGCCGGGGTGAGGCCGGCCCTAGGCACGGGCGGTCACGGCCAGGAACTCGACCAGGTCGGCGGCGGTGGCCTCGGGCTGGTCGGCGTGCGGGTAGTGGCCGGAGTCGTCGACCATCCGGGCCTCGGCGGTGCCGAAGAGCCGTCGGGCGGCCCGCGCCTCCGCGCCCGGGTCCTTGAAGTCCGGGTCCTTCGTCCCCATCAGCACCAGCACGGGCTGCCGCACCTCGCGGGCCCGGGTGCTCCAGTGCGGGTCGACCGGCGCGACCACGCCGCGCACCGCGTCCATCCGGCCGCGCAGCCTGGCGACCATCTCCTTGCGGTACGCGGCGTCGTCGGCCGGCCGGGCGGCGGGGAAGAGCGTCTTGTGGAACATGCCGAAGAGGCGGGGGCTGCGCAGCACGGCGGCCTGGAGCAGGGCCAGCACCGGGTTCGGCTTCGCCTGGGTGACGAACGGGCTGACCTGCACGATGCCGTTGACCAGCTCGGGCCCGTCGGCGGCGGCGAAGACGATCGCGGCGCCGCTGGACGAGCTGCCGACCAGGGTGGCCGGGCCGCCGCCGAGCGCCCGGACCACGGCGAGCAGGTCGCCGCCCACCTCGGCCGGGGCGTACGTGGGCCAGTGCGGGCTGGAGTCGCCGTGCCCGCGTACGTCGACGGAGGCGACCCGGTAGCCGGCGGCCACCAGCCGGGGCACCAGGTGCCGGAAAGCGGCCCGGTTCTCCCCCATGCCGTGCGCGAGGACCACCAGCGGCCCCTCCCCGTGCACCTCGTACGCGATCGTTCCGCCGTCCCGCTCCACCTGGCTAATCGTCATAGCCAAAAAGCTAATGCACTTAGCTTAGGCCGTCAAGGGTCGACTTGAATCAGGTGGAGATCGGGAAGACGAGGTACACACGGACCACTGCGGACACCCCCGGCGGGCGTGACCTGCTGTCCATCGTCGACGGCCGGGCGGATGACGAACTCCCGGACAGGGCGGAACGGGCCGGCGGGACAGAGTCCCACCGGCCCGTTCCGGACGTCGCCGCCGAGGTCAGCAGGCGAGGGCGTAGTCGGCACGGCAGCCCTTGGGGCCGCCCTTGACGAACTTGACGATGACCGGCACGGCGGCGATTCCCCATCGAACCGCGAGCACACCGGCAAAGGCGAAGGGTGTGAAGAGGACGACGTCCCCGACGAAACTCCCACCTTCGACGTGGTCGTCGAAGAGCGTCATCTTCCAGTCCTGCGAGTCTTCGTTGGCGTCACTGGCGATCTCCTCCGCCTCGCGGAGACCCTTCGCCTCACTCCGCGGTGCTCTCTCCTTCGTCCGCTTCTGCTCGTAGAGCTGCACGCCGTCCTTCTTGCCGTTGAAGACCCTTGTCCGGGCCCGCGGCTCACCGAGGGTCGGCGATTCGTCCTCGGGTGGATTGAAGGCGCTGTTCGGACCGGCGATCACCCGCTTGCCCTTCGCTCGGATGTCTCGCTTGGCGGTTTCGATGTGCCTCGCGAGATCCGCTTCGGCCTGGGCCTCCTTGGTGTGGGGCTTCACCTCCCAGACCCACACCTCACCGGCCTTGCAGTCCCAGCAGATGATGTCGCCACCGCGATACCGGCCGGACGCGTCGCTGGAGATGTGGGCGTGCGGGTAGTTCTTCTTCAGGTTCGCCGTCCGCAGGATCACCGCCGTCGCGTGGGCGAGCGTGTCACCCTGGTCCTTCTTGTACTCGGCCTGCCGCCGCTTGGTGTCCTGGGCGATCTTGTCGAGACCCTCCTTCTGGGTCTCCTCCTCCCAGCGCTGCCCGGAGGGGTCGCTGAAGGTGACCGGGCTGTTGTCGCCGTAGATGTACGCGTTCATCTGCTGCGGGTCGTAGTGGTCCAGCACCGGGTCGACCGAGACGAACCGACCCAACCCCGGGTCGTACGCACGCTGCCCCACCTGGGTCAGTCCGGTGCTGTCCCGGTAGCCGTCGACGAACCCACGGGCGTTCGGCCAGCTGGCCGGTCCGCCCCGCTCGGTGCCGAACGGCGTCTGACGCCGCCGGGTCACCGCCTGCGTCGCGTCTCCCGAGACGGCAACCTGCCCGGTGCCCTGATAGTCCGCGGCAAGCCAGGTGATGCCACCGGTCGTGCTCCGCTGGGCCACGATCTCGCCGAGGAACTCGTAGTAGCGGGTGGCCGTGACCCCGTTGCTCGCCTTGTCCAGCCGGACCTCGGTGGCGCCGAGATGCAGAGTCGTGCCCTTCGGGTCGCGGGACACCAGCCGGCCGCCGGCCGGATCGGTCACGTAGCTGCTCGTGCCCGCCGAGTCCGACACGCTCGCCAGTTCCCCGTCCACGGTCCAGGTCAGCGACTGCTGGCCGTTCGGACCCGGCCGGGAGGTGAGGTTGCCGGCACTGTCGTAGTCGTACGTCCCGGTCACCGTGCCGGCGTTGTCCGTCCGGCTGGTCGACCACACCGCGTGCGGCTGGGTGGCACCCGCGGCGTGGTAGCCGTACGTGGTGGTGACGTCGCCGGTGGCGGTGGCGTGCTCCACCTGGCTCAGCCGGTTGCCCACCCGCCCTTTGGCATCGGTGGGCGTCCCAAAGCTCCAGGACGTCCAGTACTTCGCCGGACCGCCCAGACCGGCCGACGACGGTGCCGGAGAGCAGTCGTACGACGCCGGCGTCCAGGCCTCCGTCAACCGGCGCAGGTGGTCGTAGCTGAAGCACTGGGTGTCCCGACCGGAGCCGGGGTCGTCGTCGATCGAGGTGATGTTGCCCGCGGCGTCGTAGCCGAAGGTGGCGTTGGCGATGTAGGACGGCGCGACCGACCGGATGACCGGCCGCCGGGAGACCCGGCCCGTGGTCTCGTCGTAGTACTGACCCGACTGCACGAACGGCGCCCCGGTCAGCGCCTTGGCCCGGGTGACCAGGTTCGGCTGGTTGAGGTTCGAGTACGACGTCTGGATCACGTAGTGGGTCGCGTCGCCGTAGTCCGTCGCCAGCTTGTCCGGCAACGCGTACGTGCTGTCGTAGCCGTAGGTGAGGATCTCCGCCGCCATGCCGCCGGCGTCCGGCAGCGTCAGCGTGTTCGGCGAGCCGTCCGCGTTGAACGTCTGCTTGACGCTGTACGTGCCGGCGAGCGCGCCCTCGACCGCGGGGATGGTGTAGCGCACCTGGGTCTGCCGGTAGCGGGCGTCGACGGAGATCGTCTCGGTCTTGTACTCGTCGGTCCCGACCCACCGGGAGGACGAGCGCAGCACGCCCTTGGCCGGCAGGTCGTAGACGAACGAGGCGACCAGCGGCCCGGTTCCGGAGGTGTCCCGCGTGGCGGTGAGCCGGCCCAGGTCGTCGTAGCTCGACCAGAGCGTCTTCCCCCGCGAATCGGTCACCGATTCCACCTGGTCCAGGCTGTTGTAGACCGTGGTGGTCCGACCCTTGTCAGGGTCGTCGGTGATCGTGTTCCGCCCTCGGATGTCGTACTGGTAGGACCAACTGTTGCCGGAGGCGTCGGTGACCGACTTGAGCAGGCCGGTCGCCTCGTAGGCGTACCGGGTCTCGTCGTAGCTGCCGCTCGGGGTCGGACCGTGGTACTGCCACAGCTTCGTGGTCTGCCCCTGCGGGTCGGTCCAGGTGGTGGTGGCGGTGCCGCCGACCGGTGGCGTCGTGTCGACGTGGTCACCGTGGTACGTGGTGGAGGTCCGCCACTTCTCCACGTTGCGGGAGAACTGGATCGAGTGGATCGGCCGGCCCGCCGCATCGAACAAGATCCGCGTCTGGTTCGGCACGTCGAGGTCGAGCCCGAGGAACAGCGTGGTGCCGGCTGCGGCGCTGTTGTAGTAGGGAGCGTTCGCCTTGTAGACCCGGCCGGCCGCGTCGTAGAAGGTGTCGGTGATGATCCGGCCGCCCCCGTACGACAGCTCCTGGGTCTGCCGGTCACGGCCGAGGGCGTCGACCAGCTTGTAACCCACTCGGTAGCCGCCCCGAGCGTCCAACTGCTCGCTCTTGACGCTCGACACCCCCGTCGTCGAGTACGTGTAGGTGTACCGGACTGACGGGTTGTTCGGGAAGATGGCCCGGGACCGGTCCGGCTGCCAGACGGTGGTGGTACGGCCGAGCGCGTCGTAGGCGACCTCGGTCACCCGGTTGTTCGCGTCGGTCTTCTTCGTGGTGGCACCCGTGGCGGGGTCGAGTTCGGTGGTCTCGGTCCACAGCAGCGGATTGGTGACCACCGTCGAGGTCAGCGGGCCGCCCGCCGCCGGGGTGTAGGCGGTCTTGGTGGCCTTGCCGGTGATGTCGGTCGTCTCGGTCGCCCGGCCCTGGGCGTCGTACTTCATCGTCGCCACCTGCTGGTAGAGCCGGCTTCCGCCGTTGAAGTCCTTGACCTCCTCGATCGCCGTCACGATGCCCTTGGTCGGTGCGGTGCCGTACGCCAGGTTGTCATAGCTGTATCGGGTGTCGCCGGTGACCTGCGCCTCGCTGGTCGGCGGAGTGGCACAGGGGCCTGCCCAGCCCTGGGTGCGCTTCAACGACTTGAGCAACCAGTTCGCACCGGTGGTGTTCCGGATGTACTCGGTGGTGGAGCAACGGGTGTCGGTGCTGACCGCCTCGTCGCCCTGGTCCTCCAGGGAGACCGGCATGCCGTACGCGTCGTAGGTGGTGACCGTCTTCGTCCGGCGCCAGGCTCCGCCGTCCAGTGCGGTGCGGGTACGGACCGTGCCGACCGCGACGAAGCGCGCGTCGACGGCGGGCGTGCCGGAGCGGGACGCGGTCGGGCCGGACTGCCAGGGGTCACTGACGCTGGCCGACACGATCGTCGAGCCCTGCCAGGTGATTTGCTCACGGGGCATACCCGCGAACGCGTCCTGGTCGGTGGCCGCCCCTCCCTCCAGGCCCTGCACCGTGACGGAGCGGGTGCCGCCGGCCGCCAGCTTGTCCCCGTCCATGCCGCGGAAGTAGAGGGTCTCCGTCTTGGTCTGGTCCGCGCCCTCGCCGACGCGGGTGATCACCTTCGGATAGCCGCGCCATTCACTCCAGCTCTTGCGGCTCGTCGGGATCAGTCCGTTGTCGTCCGAGTACCGCCAGAGTGGCAGACCGTTCGGGTTCTGGTACTCGTAGGCGGTGATGAGCGGGCGGGCACCACCAGTGTGGTCGATCTGCTGCACCTCGGTCACCACGTACTTGTGGAAGTAGTCAGTGATCGGGGCGGTGTAACCCGGCGGCGTCCACCTGACCGGGAAACAGCGCAGCGAGTTGTCGTCCAGGTTCGTCGGCATGGTGCCGCCCTTGACGCACTGCCGGGGGCTGTAGGTCACGAAGATCTCGCCACCGGTCTCGGTGCGGATGGAATTGACCCGCCACCAGTTCATCGCCAGGGCCCAGTCGCTGCCGGCGGCGTCGACCCGGTTCTGCATCTGGATACCCGCGAAGGTCACCTCCGGCACCGTCACGGTCGTCCCGTTCAGGCCACGTCGGGTGACACCGGCCAGCCAGAGGCCGGCCCGCGTGCCGTCCCCCGGGTCCGGGAAGGTGTGCCGCAGGGTCCAGGAATTCACGTCCTGGTACGCGCTGCCCTTCCAGACCCGGGTCTTCACAAGGGTGAGTCGCTTCGCCGACCAGAAGGTCGGGGAACCGTTGACGCACGGGTTGGTGGTGGCGGTGCACTCCTGGTCCCACGGAGTGTCCGGCCAGGTGGTGGCGTTCTTGGTGGTGCAGTTGGCCAGGCAGCGGTCGGAGTTCGTGAACTCCACCCGCGCCGGGGCGTTCTCGACGTAGGGGCTGGTGGCCGCGTACTCGTTGTTGTCCCGGTTGTCGGTGCCGTAGTCGATCCGGGTCAGGTAGGCGCCCCGGTCGTAGGCGACGGGTGCCGCCGAGTTCCGGTTCTTGGCGTAGTAGTTGGTCTCCTTGGTCCACCACAGCGACATGGTGTTGCCGTGGACGTCCTGGACGTAGTCCAGGTTCCACCGCCACGCCTGTCGCTTACCCGCGCACTCCGAGGCGGCGAAGGTGCTCGCATAGCAGGGCTCGCCAGGGTTGTTGCCGTAGACCGGCACCGTGAGCACCGAGTTGGTCGTCGGGCGACCGGAGGACCAACCGGGGAGCTGGTGCCTGCCGAACCAGTACTGGGTTCCGTCGGCCGTGGTGACCTTCCAGTACTCGTTGTCGTTGTCACCGTTGCCGTAGGCCGGGGTGGTCAACAGCTCGATCTTCGAGCCGTCCTCCTTACGCGGGTGCCACCGGCCGTCACCGCCCTTGATCAGCTCAACCGTCGAGCCACCGAGGGAGAGGACGGCGTTCTCGGCGCCCCAGCAGAGGTCACCGGTCTTCGTGGTGTTGTTGGCGTCACCACCCATGTCGTCGGCGCAGGCCTTGTACCGTCGCTCCACGAAACCGGGTGAAAGATCGAAACCCTCGCCGATGGGCCCGGGCTGGTTGTTGGTCGCGGCGTTGAGGCCGTCCACCGACTGAGCCGAGTACGAGAGCTTCAGGTCAGGCGCGGGGCCGCCGACTGCCGGCGGGGTGGTCATCGGGTACGACCACTGGAAACCGCCCGTCGAGCCGCTGTGTCCCCAGGTCGAGGCGGGAGCGAGACTGGAGGCGGTGAAGTCGCCCGCGCCACCCGATGGTCCGCTGGTGGCAGCGACCAGCGTCCCGGTCAGCGCCGCCGTCGAGCTGAGCCCCAGCCGCTCGCCGTCAGCGGCAGGCACCGCCGACCGGATCGGTGTGGTCGGCACCGGCGCCGAAAGGGTCCGGCTTCGCACGTCGTTGCGCGAGTCCAGTGGGATCGGCTGGCAGGCGGTCGCAGCCGGCGTGGTCAGGGCGCACTCCGGCAGCCGGAACAGCCGGAGTCGGGACGACCAGTCCGCACCGTACGCCGAAGCGAACGCGGCGTAGTCAACCCCGACCTCCACCTGCCCGGCCGAGGCGGCACCATCGGTCCGCCCGACCCGCACCAGCAGGCCGTTGACCCCTGCGGTCTGGGCGGCGGCCTTCGACATCACCTCGACCCGCACCCGGGTGGGGCCGGTCGCCGCGGGACGGGCACCGGCAGCGCCGGACACCTGTCGCACGGTCACCGGCAACGTGCCGGCCCGGACGGCGGGAGCGGCTGCCACCCGCGCACCGTCGGCAACGGCCGGCAGGGTGACCTCGGCCGCACCGGCGGCCGGCCAGCGCGGGGCCCGCCGCTTGACCTTCGCCGCCGTTACCGTCCGGTCCGGCCCCGGCCGGGTGGCCCTGGCCGAGTTGCCGGAGACGGACGGGTACCGCTGCGTGGTGAGCTTCGGCGTCGTCGCCGCCTGTGCGGCCTGCGGCGGAAGCTGACCGGCGAGGGTGCCGGCCAGGATCGCAGCCATGGCCGCGCTGAGCGCGCGGTGACTGCCACGTGTCCTGCCGGGTGGCGCGATCTGTCTTCTGGCACTGCGAATGCCGGAAGAAAACCCCCGTACACCTGCCACGTATCCCTCCCTGGGATGAAAAGAGTGCAGTGAGGTGAGCCGGACCCGATGGGTCCGGCGAGGAATCGATTTGCGCCTTGAGCGCGCACGACCGGCGGTGGCGTTACGAGTCGCCCGGTCAGGCGAAGGTAAGGCTCACCGCGTCGTCGGCAGCAGTTCCGGCTGTGCCGGCTCGGGCGGAATCGCACCGCCGAACGGGAGCGGGGACGACGGCCGTCCGCAGCTCAACGCCGCGCAGCCCGTGCTCTGAAACGGGACAATCCACCTGTCCCGATAGCCTCTGATCGCCCACACCAGCCTCCGCCCCCGTATGCCGGCTTGCCGGCTGAACGTAGGGCCAGCCGTGACGGGTGTCAATACATTCACGGAGCGTGAGCGACCGGCGGAAGGATCACCTGGGGGAATGATCAGCAAGATCACCGGGTGTGACCCAAGGGCAGGTCAGACGTCCCGCCACTCGTTCTTGAAGGTGGAGGGAAACGCGTCGCCCGGCAGCAGTGGGCGCAGCACCTGGTAGACCCGCGCGGCCTCCGCGTCCCCGTACCCGTCGAAGGTGTCGGTGGCCTGTAGCCAACAACCACCCCCGGCAAGGGGTTCCACCCGCACGAACGCGCCGCTTCCGCGCAGTTGCGCCACGCCTCCGACCCGCTCCGTCTGCGGCTCCGACAGGATGGTGATCCAGGAATAGCCGCGGAGGGTGTGCCGCACGGACCGCACGGTCTCCCAGGGATGGAGGTAGAGCGCATATTCGAGCCCGGTCATCAACTGCACTCCGTAGTCGATCCCGATGAGGCCGAAGAGCGCACCCCGGTTCGCCGTCCGACGGAGGAGAACGACGCCGGCCTCGGCGGCGCGCGAGAACACCGCGCGCGGCATTTCGATGCCGAGAACGCCGAAGGTGCCGCCGCCGACGGGGTACCGCCAGAAGTCGACAGCCAGGGCGGAACCGTCTGACGTCAGCCACGGATACCGCTCGTCCTCGGCCAGCTCGACGGTCAGATACTGCAGCTCCGCGCTCCGCCGGCCGAGCTCGGACAGAAAACTGGCCCAGTTCTCGTCATCGAACGGAAGCTGCCAGGAGCGATCCTCGTCCGCACCGTCGACGGCACCGAACCGTATCGCTCCGGACTGCCGTTCCGTCTCTGCGGCCGACGCGAAGATGTCGGGTGGCAGCACTTCCCGGAACAGCGACCAGGCTGATTCGAACCAGTCCCGGATCAGCCGATCGTCCGTGCCCTCGGAAAGGTCGATCGTGAGTTGCAGCTGAACCGTTTCCGGCCGCCGCCACGTGCTTTTCCCGACCGGGGCGGGCGCGGGGGCGGGCTCCATCGCGGTCTCGTCCTCACGTCGGAATCCCAATGATTCCCGCGAGTCGTGATCCGCGTCACTGGCGGCCTCCAACGCTTCGACCACCGCGGTCCGTTCCGCCAGCGGCGTCTTCCCCTCGACCCCGAACTCGCGGTAGAGCTGGATCCCGTCCACGGCACCGTGCAGGACCTCGACACGTTCCCGGCTGTCCAGAGGGCTGGCCGCCCTGATCGAGGCCGTCGGGAAGACCGCGTTGGGGCCGGCCACCACGCGCTTCGCCACGACGTCGGTCACCTCAGCGGGATGAGCAAGGAAACCACGCAGGCGGTCCCGCGCCAGACTCTCGGAGTCGTCGGACTCGAAGAACCAGACCCAGATCTCCTCCGGGTCGGCGTTCCAGCAGATCAGATCGGGCCCGGGGAACTCATCGTGCACATCACAGGAGACCAGCACATCCGGAAACCGCTCCCGCAGCTCCGCCACGCGCAGCGCGAGCCCGGCGCGATACCCCGCGTGCTTCGAGGTGTTCCGCTCCCCCATCGACCCTCCTCATCAGGTTGGCCGCATCGTACGGCGGATCCCCGACGCGGGGAGTCCCGGCTACTCGCCCGGCCGACCCTCAAGCCGACCGGGCGAGCCGGTGAGTCACTTCTTCGAGACCAGCGCCCGGCCGAAGAACATCAGGTTGGCGGGGCGCTCGGCCAGCCGCCGCATCAGGTAGCCGTACCACTGGTCGCCGTAGGGGACGTAGGTGCGCACGGTGTAGCCCTCGCCGACCAGGCGGGCCTGCTCCTCGGGGCGGATGCCGTACAGCATCTGGAACTCGAACCGGTCCGGGTTCCGGTCGAACCAGCGGGCCCGGTCCTCGCCGATCGCGATCAGCCGCGGGTCGTGGGTGGCCAGCATCGGGTACCCGTCGCCGGACATCAGCACGTTCATGCAGCGCACGTACGACTTGTCCACCTCCCGGGCCGACTGGTAGGCGACCGACTCCGGCTCCTTGTACGCGCCCTTGCAGAGCCGCACCCGCGACCCGGCGCCGGAGAGCTCCCGGCAGTCCGACTCGGTACGCCGCAGGTACGCCTGGAGCACCGCGCCGGTCGACGGGTAGTCCTTGCGGAGCTTGGCCAGGATGTCCAGGGTCGAGTCGGTGGTGGTGTGGTCCTCCATGTCCAGGGTGACCGTGGTGTTCGCCGCGTCGGCCACCGCGCAGATCGCCCGCGCGTTGTCGTACGCGAGCTGCTCGTCGACCATCTGGCCGAGCGCGGAGAGCTTCACGCTGACCTCGGCGGCCGGGGTGAGCCCGGCGGCGGAGAGCAGCCGCAGCAGCGCCAGGTACTCGTCCCGGGTGGCGTTCGCCTGCTCGATGTTGGTGGTGTCCTCGCCCAGGTAGTCGAGGGTGACCGCTTGGCCGTCGGCGACGAGCGCACGGGTCGCGCGCAGCGCGTCGTCGGTGCCGGCGCCGGCGACGAACCGGCGGACGACGTCCCGGGTGAACGGGGCCGTCGCGACGAGCCGCTCCACCTGGGATGACCGGGAGGCGGCGAGGATGACGGAACGGAGCATGAGCCGAGCGTAACGCCCGGGCACCGGCCCGCGCCGGGGGGCGGCGGGCAACGTCACGCAGCGTTCCCGGGGCTGCCGTGGTGGCGCGGATCAGCTACAACGATCACGTGGAACGCACCCCCCGCCGCCGGCTCCGCTCGGCCACCGTCCAGCTCGGCACGCTCACCGTGCTGGCGCTCGCCCTCTCCGGCTGCAACGGCGGCTACGACGACGACGATGACGACTGCGCCCTCGGACCGGCCGGGGGCGGCGGCGACACCGTCGCGCTGGCGCTGCGGGCGCCCGCCCCGGCCGCCGCCCGGGACACCGGCACGCCGGCCGCCGCCACGCTGCCCGACCGGGGCGGCTTCGGCACCCACCTCGCCTCCTGCGGGGGCTGACGTGCGCCGCGAGGCGAGCACCCCGCGCCCCGACTGGGACGCCACCATCCGCTCCCAGGGCCTGGTGTACGTCGACACCGAGCTGCCCGACGGCGAGATCATGTCGTACTGGGACGAGACCGCCGCCTACTCCTTCGAGCTGGACGAGGTGCTCCGGCTGGAGGAGGCCACCGAGGAGCTGCACCGGATGTCGGTGGCCGCCGCCGAGCACGTGGTGGCCCGCAACCGGTACGCCGAGTTCGGCATCCCGGCCTGGGCGGCGGAGGCGGTCGCCCGGTCGCTGCGCGAGCACCCGCCGACCCTCTACGGCCGCTTCGACCTCGCCTACGACGGGAGCTGGCCGCCGAAGCTGCTGGAGTACAACGCCGACACCCCCACCTCGCTGGTCGAGGCGAGCATCGCCCAGTGGTTCTGGCTGGAGGACACCCGCCCCGAGGCGGACCAGTGGAACAGCCTGCACGAGCGGCTGGTGGTGGCCTGGTCCAAGATCGGCGCAGGGCTGCACGACCCGCGGGTGCACGTGTTCTGGTCCGAGGAGGAGGAGTCGGGCGAGGACCAGATCACCGCCGGTTACCTGGCCGAGACGGCCCGGCAGGCCGGGCTGGAGGTCACCCTCACGCCGATCCAGCGGGTCGGCTGGGACGGCCGGCGCTTCGTGGACGGCGACGACCGGCCGGTCACCACCGCCTTCAAGCTCTACCCGTGGGAGTGGATGCTGGCCGAGCCGTACGGGCGGCCGGCCCTGGAGCCGGGCACCCCGACCACCTGGATCGAGCCCGCCTGGAAGCTGCTGCTGTCGAACAAGGCGCTGCTGGCGGTGCTCTGGGAGCTGTACCCGGGGCACGACTACCTGCTGCCGGCGTACCTGGACTCGCCGCGCGGGATGACCGAGTACGTGGCCAAGCCGTTGCTCGGCCGGGAGGGCGGCTCGGTCCGCATCGTCACCGGCGACACCGAGTTCACCAATCCGGGCATCTACGGCGAAGAAGGCTTCTGCTACCAGGAGTTCCGGGCGTTGCCGGACTTCGCCGGCAACCGGACGGTGCTGGGGAGCTGGATCGTCGACGGCGGCGCGGCCGGGCTCGGGATCCGCGAGAGCACCGGCCTCATCACCGACGGGTACGCGCGGTTCCTGCCCCACTACATCGACGCGCCGCGTGTCCCGTGAGTCGTCTACCGTTGGTGTCGTGAACTTCGACGCGTACGCCCGGACCGGTGTCGACCTCGTCAACGCCCGCCTGGACGACCTCGACGACCTGCGGGCCCTCTTCCCGGACGAGAACGCCTGGATGCGCGACGAGGTCGCGGAGCGGGACCTGGCGATCTTCCGGCGGGCGCAGAAGCGGCTGCGCGACATCTTCGAGTACGGCACCACGGGCCGGGACGCGGACGCGGTCACCGAGCTGAACGCGCTGCTGGAGGCGTTCCCGGTGCAGCCGCGCATCTCCGGCCACGACTCCAGCGACTGGCACATGCACGTGACCAGCCGGGGCGCGTCGGTCTCGGCCGAATACCTGGCGGGCGCGGTCTGGGGCCTGTCGGTCTGGCTCTGCGAGTACGGCAGCGCCCGGTTCGGCGTCTGCGCCGACGAGCGCTGCGGCAACGTCTACCTGGACACCTCGTCGAACTGCTGCCGGCGGTTCTGCTCGGAGCGCTGCGCCACCCGGTCGCACGTCGCCGCCCACCGCGCCCGCAAGCGCGCCGCCATCGGCGACCAGGTGACGGTCCCCACCCAGCCCGAACCCCTCACCCCGGTCTCCTGACCCACCCACCCCTCCCCACCGCCGGCAAGGCTCCGGTGATCAAGGGGTTTGCGTCAGCGTCGGCGCGGAGACCGACGCGACCCCCTCGATCAACGCAAGCCGGCGGGCGTGGTCAGGCGTTGAGGGGGGAGGGGGCGGTGAGGTTGGCGCGGGCGAAGGCCAGGGCCTCGCGGAGGTCGGCCTCGCGGACGGCGCGGGACTTGGCGCCCCGGGTGGTCACCTCGACCGCCACGCTGCCGGTGAAGCCCCGGCCGGCCAGCGAGCGGAGCAGCTCGGCGCAGGGCTGGGCGCCCCGCCCGGGCACCAGGTGCTCGTCACGCCCCTCGCCGGTGCCGTCCCCGAGGTGCACGTGGGCCAGGCCGGCACCCATCCGGTCGGCCATCGCCAGGGCGTCGGTGTGCGAGGCGGCACAGTGCGACAGGTCCAGGGTGTACGAGGCGTAGCCGGTGTCGGTGGGATCCCAGCCGGGGACGTACGGGACGAACTGCCGGCCGGCCATCCGCACCGGGTACATGTTCTCCACCGCGAAGCGCAGCCCGGTGAACTTCTCCTCGACCTTCGCCAGCCCTTCGGCGAAGTTCCGGGCGTAGTCCCGCTGCCAGGTGAAGGGCGGGTGCACCACGACCGTGGGGGCCTCCAGGGTCTCGGCCAGCTCGGCGGCGCGGCGCAGCCGCTCCCACGGGTCGGGGCTCCACACCCGCTGGGTGACCAGCAGGCAGGGCGCGTGCACAGAGAGGACCGGGACGCCGTAGTGGTCGGCCAGACCGCGCAGCGCGCCCGGGTCCTGGCTCACCACGTCGGTCCACACCATCACCTCGACGCCGTCGTAGCCGAGCGACGCGGCCAGCTGGAACGCCGCCGCGGTCCGCTCGGGGAACACCGAGGAACTGGACAGGAGCACCGGCACGTGTGAAGTCACGCCCCTCAGGGTAGCCCGGCCCGCCAGCGCGCATCGGGACGAGCATCCGCAAAGCGGACGACGGCTCCCCGGGCACCCCACCGTGACCTGGCACCGACGCCCGGCCGGGCGGCGGGGATCACATCGGCGCGAGCTGATCCAGCCGGCGCAGGATGACCCCCTCCCGCAGCGCCCACGGGCAGATGTCCAGGGCCTCCACGTCGAGCCGGCGCAGCACCGCCTCGGCCACCACCGCCCCGGCGAGGAGCTGGTGTGCCCGCCCCGCGCTCACCCCTTCCAGCTCGGCGAGCTGTGCCGGCGGGATGTGCCGGATGAACCCGAGCACCTGCCGCAGCCCGGTCCGGGTCAGGCTGCGCCGCGCCCACAGCCCCGCACCGGAGGGGGCCGCGCCGGCCAGCCGGGCCAGCATCCGGAACGTCTTCGAGGTGGCCACCGGGCGTTCCCAGCCCACCTCGGCGAGCCGCTCCAGCACGGGGTCGAGCTGCGCGTCGACGTACTCCCGGAGACCTTCCACGGCCTCGGCCGACGGGGGGAGCGTGCCGGCCGGGTCGACCCGCAGCCGCTCCCGGCTCAACCGCCCGGCGCCCAGCGGCAGCGAGATCGCCACCTCCGGGTCCTCGTCGATGCCGGCGGCCAGCTCCAACGAGCCGCCTCCGATGTCCATGCTCAGCAGCCGCCCGGCGGACCAGCCGAACCAGCGCCGCACGGCGAGGAACGTCATCCGCGCCTCGTCCGCGCCGGAGAGCACCTCCAGGCGTACGCCGGTCTCGTCGCGGACCCGGGACAGCACCTCCCCGGCGTTGGTGGCGTCGCGGACCGCGCTGGTGGCGAAGGCCAGCAGGTCGTCGGCGGCCAGTCCGTCCGCCGCCGCCCGCGCCATGCCGACGGCCTTGACCAGCCCGTCCGCGCCGCCCTCGGTGAGCGCGCCGTCCGGGCCGATCTGCTCGGCCAGCCGGAGCACCACCTTCTCGGAGTGCGCCGGCCAGGGGTGCGCCCCGTGGTGGGCGTCGACCACCAGCAGGTGCACCGTGTTCGAACCGACGTCGAGGACACCCAGTCGCATGGAGACGACCCTAGGGCCCGACACGTTTCCCGGCTCGCCGGCCGGCCCGGGTCACCCCGCGTACGCTGGTCCGGGTGACAGGGCAGATCGAGCTTCAGGTGCTGGTGGACGACCCCGACGACCCGCGCAGCCGCGAGGTGGGGCTCGACTTTCCCCGGGAGTGGATCGAGTTCGTCGACCCGGCCGACGAGAAGCACCTGGTCCGCGCCGACCTGACCTGGCTGCTCTCCCGCTGGACCTGCGTCTTCGGCAAGGGCTGCCACGGAATCATCGCCGGCCGGGCCCAGGACGGCTGCTGCTCGCACGGCGCGTTCTTCACCGATGCGGACGACGAGAAGCGGGTCCGGGCAGCGGTCAAGCGGCTCACCCCTCAGACCTGGCAGCACTTCCGCAAGGGCTTCAAGAACTGGACCGAGAACGACACGATCGACGGCAAGAACCCGGCCCGGCGGACCGCCACCCGGGACGTCGACGCGCCCTGCGTCTTCCTCAACGACGCCGACTTCCCCGCCGGGGGCGGCTGCGCGCTGCACGCCCAGGCGCTGCGCGACGGGGTGCACCCGCTGGAGTACAAGCCGGACGTCTGCTGGCAGCTGCCGGTCCGCCGGGACCAGGAGTGGCACAAGCGGCCGGACAACACCAAGGTGCTGATCTCCACGCTGGCCGAGTTCGACCGGCGCGGCTGGGGCGCGGGCGGGCACGACCTGGACTGGTGGTGCACCTCCTCCACCGACGCGCACGTCGGCGCGGAGCCGATGTACCTCTCGTACGGGCCGGAGCTGACCGCGCTGATCGGCGCGCCCGCGTACGCGAAGCTCGCCGAGCTGTGCGCGGCCCGGTTCCGGCAGGGCCAGATCGCTCCCCACCCGGCCAGCGAGTAACGGCGGAACTCAGCGCGACAGGCGGCGCAGCCGGTGGCGGCCACCGCCGCGCCGGCCAGGCCGGCCGCGGTGCAGGCGAGCACGCCGGCCGCGCCCGCGCTAGCGGCCAGCACCCGGCGGCGCTGGGGACGAACGTTCCCGGCTCAGTCGAGCGCGGTGTCGACCAGGGCGCGGGCGGAGCGCTTGGCGGCCTCGGCCAACGCCGGGTCGCCGTCGAGCACCCCGCCGGCCAGGCCGCCGTCGAGCAGCAGGGTGAGCTGGCGGGCCAGCAGCTCCGGCTCGGCCGCGCCGGCCCGCCGGGCCAGGTCCGTCACCCAGGCCCGCACCACGTTCTTGTGCTCGACGGTACGGGCGTGCACCGGGCCGCCGGCGGGCGACTCGGCAGCGGTGTTGATGAAGGCGCAGCCGTGGTAGCCCTCCCGCCGGCACGCGCCGACCAGCGCGTCGAACATGCCGACGAGCTGCTCACGGGGGTCGTCGCCGGCTGCCCGGGCGGCGGCCCGCAGGGCACCGAACCAGGCCTGGTCGACCTTGTCCAGGTACGCCAGCACGAGGTCGTCCTTGCTCGGGAAGTGCTTGTAGAGGGTTGCCTTGGCGACCCCCGACTCGGCGATCACCGTGTCCACCCCGACGCCCCTCGGGCCGTACGCGTAGAAGAGCCGGAACGCGGTGTCCAGGATCCGGTCCCGGGCGGAGCCGGCGGGCGTACGGGACGCGGGCATGGTGAATCCCTCCTCGGTGAGAACGCCCAGTTTACAGACCGGTCCGTCCAACCCTCCTTGCCGTAGGTGGCGGCGCTCACGTCGGTGTGAACTAGCCAAGTAGACAGACCTGTCTGTTAGTCTGTTCTGCATCGAGCGCGGGGCATGGGCGTCGCGCCGCACCGGAGGACGGAATCGACATGCGTATCGCAGTACTGGGCACCGGCATGGTCGGCCGGGCCATCGCCGCCCGCCTCGCCGAGCTGGGACACGAGGTCGTGATGGGCACCCGCGACGCGACGGCCACCCGGGCTGGTGACTGGACCGACTGGGCCACCGCACACCCGCAGGTCGGCCTGGCCGGCTACGCCGACGCCACCACCGACGCCGAGCTGGTGGTCAACGCGACCAGCGGCGACGGCTCACTCCCCGCGCTCACCGCCGCGGGCGAGGAGAACCTGGCCGGCAAGGTCCTGCTCGACATCGCCAACCCACTCGACTTCGGCAACGGCTTCCCGCCCACTCTGTCGGTGCTCAACGACGACTCCCTGGCCGAGCGGATCCAGCGGGCCTTCCCGCGTACCCGCGTGGTGAAGGCGCTCAACACCCTGACCGCCGACCTGATGACCCACCCCCGTCAGCTCGCCGACGGCGACCACAGCGTCTTCGTCTCCGGCGACGACCCGGAGGCCAAGAAGCTGGTCAGCGAGCTGCTGACCAGCTTCGGACACACCGACGTGATCGACCTCGGCGACATCACCACCGCCCGGGGCACCGAAATGCTGCTGCCGATCTGGCTGCGCCTCTACGGCCGGCTGGGCACGCCGCTCTTCAACCTCAAGGTGATCCGCTGACCGGTCACCCGACCGAAAAGCCGCCCGGCCGGCACCCCGTGTTCGGGGTGCCGGCCGGCGGTCATTGTGGTGGTCAGCTGTTCCAGTGCTGGGCGACGAGGTCGGCGGCCTGCTGCTCCCACTGCGCGTACGCATCCGGGTAGGCCGAGACCTGGACGGTCTGGGCGGCCTCGGTCAGCGGCATGTCCTGCCACCCGTCGACCTGCTTCAGACCCTTCTCGAACGCCAGGGTCGCGTACTCCGGGTCGGTGATCTGCTCCGGCGCACCCCAACCGCTGGAGGGGCGCTGCTGGAACAGACCCAGCGAGTCGTGGTCGTTCTTGTCGCCCAGGTGACCCAGGTTCTCCAGCTTCGACTCCTGCAGCGCGGTGGCGATCGAGATCACCGCGGCCCGCTCCGGCAGACCCGCCTTCTTCGTGGCGGCGATGATCGCCTTCACGTTGGCGGTCTGCTCGGCGTTCAGATCAATCTTCGACTGCGCGCCCTGCACACCGTGCGGGACCAACTTGCCCATGTCCGGCTTGTCCGCGCTCTGCACCACCGCGACGGGCTTCGCGTCCTTGACCGGGGCGTCGGCGTGGGCCGCGAGCGGACCACCGAACACACCACCAGCGAACGCCAGACCAGCAACACCGAGCACGCTCTTACGAATGATCGTGTTCATGGGAAAAGCTCCATTCGGGGGTTGGCGCACGTCGCCGACGGGGGTCGGCGTGGGGTGTGCGCAAGCACCGTCAGGCGCTCAAGAAAGTCTCGGGGGGAACCGGCAACTCGCGGGGCAGGGCCTCTTCGCGGCGCCGGGACCAGGTACAACGACCGGCGGTCCACCGTCATTCCCCGGCGGGGCCACCCCGTCGGGCGGGGCGGGTCCTGCTCGGCCGTTCACCCGGATACAACGACCCCACCCCCGCCACCATTCCGCCCCCACGGTGCCCCCGACCACACCCACGAACCGGACATCCGTGCCTGATCCCGACAGCCGCCCACCGCACCGGGCGCGGCGCTCGGCCCGAAGCCGCCCACCCGACGGGCGAGGAGCCCCCGTCGCACCCCACGGCAGAAGCCGGTGAGTGGAACGGTATGTACGCCAAAACGCGCCTGAGACAGCAATAGCGTTCCACCGACGGTCGACCGCCACCCGGACAGGCCGACAGACGGGACATCCGCCCCGGACGAACAGCCGGCCGGCCGACCACGGGTGTACAGGGCCGGCGGCACCCGGCCACCGACACCCGAAGGGGCGGGCGGCCGGAGGCCGGTCAGGGCTCGAACTTGTAGCCCAGGCCCCGGACCGTGACGATGTAGCGCGGCGCGGAGGGTTCCGGCTCGACCTTCGAACGGAGCCGCTTCACGTGCACGTCCAGCGTCTTGGTGTCGCCCACGTAGTCGGCGCCCCAGACCCGGTCGATGAGCTGACCCCGGGTGAGCACCCGGCCGGCGTTGCGCAGCAGCAGTTCGAGCAGCTCGAACTCCTTGAGCGGCAGCTGGACGGGCGCGCCGTCGACGGTCACCACGTGCCGTTCGATGTCCATCCGGACCGGGCCGGCGGCGAGCGTCGGAGCACCGGACTCGCCCGCCTCGGTGGTCTGCCGGCGCAGCACGGCCCGGATCCGGGCCACCAGCTCCCGCGGCGAGTACGGCTTGGTCACGTAGTCGTCCGCGCCGATCTCCAGGCCGACCACCTTGTCGATCTCGCTGTCCCGCGCGGTGACCATGATGATCGGGACGTGCGAGCGCTGGCGCAGCTGGCGGCAGACCTCGGTGCCCGACATCTCCGGCAGCATCAGGTCGAGCAGCACGATGTCGGCGCCGGTCCGGTCGAACTCGGTGAGGGCGGAGGGACCCGTCGCGGCGACGGAGACCTCGAAGCCCTCCTTGCGGAGCATGTAGGACAGGGCGTCGGAGAACGATTCCTCGTCCTCGACCACCAGTACGCGGCTCAACGGGTGCTTCCTTTCGGTGTGGGTCAGGCCTGCCGGAGCTCGGCCGGGCCGGCCTCGATCCCAGCGGAGGAGAGTGTCGCCTCCAGGTCGTCGGGAGGACTTGCGGGCAGCCGGAGGGTGAACGTCGACCCTCCACCAAGAGTGCTCGACACGTCCACCCGGCCGCCATGGTTGCCGGCGATGTGCTTGACGATGGCCAGGCCGAGCCCGGTGCCGCCGGTCGAGCGGGAGCGGGCGCGGTCGGCCCGGTAGAAGCGCTCGAAGATCCGGTCGACCTCGTTGGGGGCGATGCCGATGCCCTGGTCGGCGACGGCGACCTCGACGTGGTCGTCGGTGCTCCGGGCGGTCACCCGGACTGTGGTGTCCTCGCCGGAGTAGTTGATCGCGTTCTCCACCAGGTTCGCGACCGCGGTGGCGAGCTGGGTGTCGCTGCCGTACGCGGTGAGACCACGGGCACCGTCCACCACGACCTCCACCCGGCGGGCGGACGCGGCGGTCCGGGTCCGGTCGACCACCTCGGCGATCACCCAGTCCAGGCTGACCGGCTCGGGCGGGGGCTGCGGTTCGGCGCCCTGGAGGCGGGTGAGTTCGAGCAGTTCCTGGACCAGCCGGCCGAGCCGGGTCGACTCGTGCTGGATCCGCTCGGCGAACCGGCGGGCGGCGACCATGTCCTCGGAGAGGTCCGCCTCGCCGGCCGGCTCGGTGGCGTCGACCAGCGCTTCGGCGAGCAGTTGCAGGGCACCGATGGGCGTCTTCAGTTCGTGGCTGACGTTGGCCACGAAGTCCCGCCGTACCCGGGCGAGCCGGTGCGACTCGGTGACGTCGGCCGCCTCGATCGAGACGTAGCCGCCGCCGAGCCCCATGGCGCGCAGGTGCACGCCGAGCGGGTTGACCCCGGCGCTGTCGCGGCCACGGGGCAGGTCCAGCTCGATCTCGCGCCGCACGCCCGTGCGGCGGACCTGCCCGGCGAGGGTACGGATCAACGGGTGCGCCGCGATGGAGCCGGGTGTGGTGCCGGTGCGGAGCAGGCCCAGCGCGCGGGCGGCGGGGTTCACCAGCACCGGCACGTCGTCGGCGTCGAGCACCACCACGCCGGCGCGCAGCGCGTCGATCGTCTTGCGGCCGAGCCCGGAGAGCCCGCCCTGCTGGTCGTCGGGAATCGGGGGCCTCCCTGCAGTCCGGCGGGAGCTCTCGCTCCCCGACGTCGCCGGTCGCGACCGCCACGACCGGACGGGTCCGGACAGCAGCAGCCCGGCGACCACTCCGGCCACCAGCGCCGCAGCCACCGCGACCGCCACCGCCCATTCCACCTGGCGATCGTAGGGTCATTGTTCACTGAGCGATCGGGCAGAACGGGACGAAACCCTCTCGCTTCCGGGAAAGTTCACTCCCGGGTCCCACCCCGTTCACCCGCGTTCACCTTCGCGCCGACTCCCCCGACCTACCGTGGGTCGCGCACCTGCTCACGCCGTACGCGGCCACTCCGGCCCGGCGGTGATCCCCGACCCCAGGAAGTGACCATGCGCGACGAGTTCCGGGCCGACCTCCAGATCGTCAGCCAGCTGCTGGTGGACATGGCGGAGGGGGTGCGCGCCGCCATGCGCCAGGCCACCAAGGGCCTGCTGACCGCCGACCGTACGGCGTCGGAGGCCGTGATCGCGCGGGACGCCGAGATCGACGAGCTCTACCGGCACGTCGAGGAGCGGGTCTGCGACCTGCTGGCCCGGCAGGCACCCGTCGCCTCCGACCTGCGCGCCATGATCACCGCCCTGCACGTCGCCGCCGACCTGGAGCGGATGGGCGACCTGGCCGACCACGTGGCGAAGACCGCGCTGCGCCGGCACCCGTCGCCCGCCGTACCGGCCGAGCTGCGGCCCGTCTTCACCGACATGGCCCGCATCGCCGACCGGATGGCCGAGAAGATCGGCACGGTGCTGGCCAAGCCCGACGCCGACCTGGCCGCCGAGCTGGACCGGGACGACGACGCCATGGACGACCTGCACAAGAGCCTCTTCGGCGTGCTGCTCGGCGACGACTGGCCGTACGGGGTGGAGACGGCGATCGACGCGACCCTGCTGGGTCGCTTCTACGAGCGCTTCGCCGACCACGCGGTGAACGCCGGCGAGCACGTGGTCTACCTGATCACCGGCCAGGCCGCCCCCTCGCCGAACTGACCCCGGACAGCACGAAGGCCCCCGAGGTGCGACCGGGGGCCTTCGTCGCGTCGGTCAGCGGCCCTGGTTGGCGACCGCGGCGGCGGCCTCCTTGGCGGCCTCCGGGTCCAGGTACGTCCCGCCCAGGACCTGCGGGCGCAGGTCGGGGGAGAGGTCGTAGCGCAGCGGGATCCCGGTCGGGATGTTCAGCTTGGCGATCGCCTCGTCGGAGATCTGGTCGAGGTGCTTGACCAGCGCGCGCAGCGAGTTGCCGTGCGCGGCCACCAGCACCGTCCGGCCGGCCAGGATGTCCGGCACGATCGAGTCGTACCAGTACGGCAGCATCCGCTCGACGACGTCCTTGAGGCACTCGGTACGCGGCATCAGCTCGTTCGGGAGCAGCGCGTACCGGGGGTCGCCGACCTGCGACCACTCGTCGTTGTCGTCGATCGGCGGCGGCGGCGTGTCGTACGACCGGCGCCAGAGCATGAACTGCTCCTCGCCGTACTCGTCCAGGGTCTGCTTCTTGTTCTTGCCCTGCAGGGCGCCGTAGTGCCGCTCGTTGAGCCGCCACGACCGGCGCACCGCGATCCAGTGCCGGTCGGCGGCGTTCAGCGCCAGCTCGGCGGTGCGGATCGCCCGGCGCATCACGCTGGTGTGCACCACGTCCGGCAGCAGGTTGTGCTCGCGCAGCAGCTCACCGCCGCGCCGCGCCTCGCTCTCACCCTTGGCGGTCAGGTCGACGTCGACCCAGCCGGTGAAGAGGTTCTTGGCGTTCCAGTCGCTCTCGCCGTGCCGCAGCAGGACCAGCGTCCCGACGGTGGGCCCCTCGCTCGCAGTCATGCGGATCATCCTGCCGTACGGCGGGAACGGACACGCGGGGACCGGTGGTGACGACCACCACGTGGAAAAGCTGATGACCCGCCTTCCCGGCCGGCACTAGGTTGTAAGGCATCCGAGATAAATCGGTCATTACCAAAACGGGGGCGGCGGGATGCGGACGGTACGGGGCTGGCTACGGGACACCACGGGCGGCCTGCCCAGGGCCTTCTGGTACCTCTGGACCGGCACCCTGATCAACCGGCTCGGCTCCTTCGTGCTGGTCTTCCTCGCCATCTACCTGACCCAGGCCCGGCACTTCTCGGCCGCGCAGGCCGGCCTGGTGATCGGGCTCTGGGGGGTCGGCGGCGCGGTCGGCACCACCGTCGGCGGCACCCTGGCGGACCGGTGGGGGCGTCGGCCCACCCTGCTCACCGCCCATCTGGGCGCGGCCACCATGATGCTCGGGCTCGGCCTGGCCCGGCCGCTCTGGACGGTGGCGCTGGGCGCGCTGCTGCTCGGCATGTTCGCCGAGGCGGCCCGCCCGGCGTTCGGCGCCATGATGATCGACGTGGTGCCGGAGAAGGACCGGTTGCGCGCCTTCTCGCTGAACTACTGGGCGATCAACCTGGGCTTCGCCTGCGCGGCGGTGCTCGCCGGGTTCGCCGCCCAGGCCGGCTACCTGCTGCTCTTCGTGGTCGACGCGGCCACCACGGTGATCACCGCGCTGATCATCTTCACCCGGGTGAAGGAGACCCGCTCCCCCGCCGCCGCCCCCTCGGTCAAGGACGCGGCTCCGGCCGGCGCGCTGCGGACCATCCTCACCGACCGGGTGTTCCTCGGCTTCGTGGCGCTCAACCTGCTCGCCGCGCTGGTCTTCCTCCAGCACATCTCGATGCTGCCGATCGCGATGGGCGACTCCGGCCTGAGCCCCGCCACGTACGGCTCGGTGATCGCGCTCAACGGGGTGCTTATCGTGATCGGGCAGCTCTTCGTACCCCGGCTGATCCGGGGCCGGAGCCGCTCGCACGTGCTCGCCCTCGCCGCGCTGGTGACCGGGGTCGGCTTCGGCCTCACCGCGTTCGCCGGGACGGCCTGGCTCTACGGCCTCACCGTGCTGATCTGGACCGTCGGCGAGATGCTCAACTCGCCCTCGAACGCCACCCTGATCGCCGAACTCTCCCCTGCCGCGCTGCGCGGCCGCTACCAGGGCGTCTTCTCTCTCTCCTGGCAGCTCGCCGGGGCGAGCGCGCCGGTCCTCGGCGGCCTGGTCCGGGAGCACGCGGGCAACACCCAGCTCTGGCTCGGCTGCGCCGCGCTCGGGGCGGTCACCGCGATTGCCCACCTGGTCTCCGGCCCGGCCCGCGAGCGACGGGCGGCCCAGCTCCGCCCGGCCGCCACCCCGGTCCGGCCGGTCACCGTGCTCGCCACCCCGGCCCCCGAGGCGGCCGAGGCCGCGGCGACCGCACCCGCCGAGCCGGTCCGCGTCGCCCCCTGAGGTACGCCCCGACAGCCGACCGCCCGGCCCGGGCCGGGTCCGGCGTCCCGAGCGACCGGATCGACCCGGCAGACCTCCGCCCGCTGTCGACCGGGCCGCCTCCCCGGCGACCAGGAACTCGATGACCTGAACGACTCACCGGGGACCGGGCCGGGCGACGGTCGACTCACCCACGTCATCAAGTTCGTAGCCGCTGCCGCACGCCTTCCTGGCGGCGCGACGACGCCCTCCGGACAAAGGCAGGTGACCCCGGCCGCGGTGACGGGGGCCACGTTGGCGCAGATGGAGCCGGCCGCCTACGGTCGACGGCGGAGTTGTTAACAAACCTTCATGGAGGTCCGGTTGCACGGCCTGCGGCGCTGGTGGGACGGGACGGCCGGCGGGCTCCCCGCCACCTTCTGGTACCTCTGGTCCGGCCTCCTGATCAACCGGGCCGGCGCGTTCGCCCTGCTCTTCCTCTCGCTCTACCTGACCGCCGCCCGGGGCGCCTCGGCCGCGCTGGCCGGGCTCGTGGTCGGGGCGTACGGGATCGGGGGGGCGGCGGGCACGCTGCTCGGTGGGGTGCTCGCCGACCGGTGGGGCCGCCGGAGCACCCTGCTCGCCGCCCACCTAGGCGCGGCCGGGTTGATGGTGGCGCTGGCGGTCAGCCGGGACCTGACGGTGATCGCCGCGCTCGCCGCGCTGGTCGGGGTGGCGCACTCGATGCCCGGACCGGCCTTCGTGGCGGCGATCGTGGACGTGGTGCCCGAGCACCGCCGGGCCCGCGCGTTCAACCTCCAGTTCTGGGCGTTCAACCTGGGCATGGCGATCGCCTCGTTGCTGGCCGGGGTGCTGGCCGAGGCGAGCTACCTCGCGCTCTTCCTGGTCGACGCGGCGGCCACCCTGGCCGCGGCCGGAGTCATCGCGCTCAAGGTCCCCGAGACGCTCGACCGGCGCACCCGGTCGGTCACCGTCGCCGCCGCCGTGGGCCGGCGGCCGGGGCTGCACACCGCGCTGACCGACCGGGTCTTCCTGGTCTTCGTCGGGCTGACCTTCCTACTCGCCGTGCTCACCATGCAGACCTCGACGATCATGCCGCTGGCGATGCGCGCCGACGGCCTGCGTCCCTCCGCGTACGGGCTGGTGGTGGCGCTCGGCGGGGCGCTGATCGTGGTCGGGCAGCTCTTCGTGCCCCGACTGATCGCGCCCTACCGGAAGGCGACCGTGCTGGCGGTCTCCACCGGGCTGATGGCGCTCGGGTTCGGGGCGCTCGCGGTCGCCGACGGCCTGCCGCTCTACCTGGGCGCGGCGGTGGTGTGGACGGTCGGCCAGATGCTCGCCGCCCCACCGAACGCGCAGATCAACGCGGATCTCGCCCCGCCGGAGCTGCGGGCCCGCTACCAGTCGGTGTTCTACCTGACGTTCCCGGCGGCGTCGTTCGTGGCGCCGGCGCTCGGCGGGCTGAGCCTGGAGCGCCTCGGGTCCCGGCACTGGCTGGTGGTGGGGGCGCTGGGTCTGGTCGCGGCGGTCGGGCACCTGCTGGCCGGGCCGTCCCAGGAACGGCGGGTCGCCGCCCTGACCGGGCCCAGAACGGTGCCGAGCGCCCACCCCGACCCCCGTCGGAATGGGCGCTCGCACCGTACGCCCGGCGGCGGCGGGCGACCCTCACCCCCGTAAGCGTCGCCCGCTCGCGCCGCCGGTTCCCCGGGTGGCACCGTCCCCCAACGGTGTGCTCCACCCGTTCCTTCGCACCTCGCCTGCGCGGATCTGCTCGATCCGCCGCTCCCCCGAACGATTGCAAGCGTGGCGCGGTGCAATAAAGTTAGTTCGCCCAGGATTCCGGATTCAACTCAGATCGCTGTCTCGCCCGTCACAGCACGGGTGTCGCAAATCCGGCTGCTCCTGCTCCCGGCCTCGGGACTGGCCAACAGCGGATCCCCGTCAGCCATTCCCGTAAACCTCAGCCGTCCTCCCGATTCGGGTTCTCGGTACGGAAGAAGTTGCTCTGCCGTCCGTCCCGCAACTGCTCCTGGTAGATCAGGTTCAGCCGCCGGGCGTCGAAGGTGCGGAACCAGTCGTCCCAGGTGATCTCGCGGATCCGGCTGCTCTCCCGGTACCCGGGGATGTTGAAGGTCAGCACTCCCGGCCGGCCCGCGCGCTCGGTGCCCGCGATGGTCGCCGGCTTCGCGCCCCGGGCCCGGGCCCAGCGCCGGATCACCTCGTGATTGCTGGTCACCAGGCTGCGCCCCGGACGCTCCGGACGGTCCGCCAGGGAGGTGATCTGCTGGGACGAACTCACCGACCGGGACGACGACCGACCGGTCCGCACCGGCGTCGACGTGGCCGCCGTACCCCTCGGGGCGGCCCGCGACGACGCGGCCCTGCGGGCTGGCGCGGCCTTGCGGGCCGTGGTCGCCTTGCGGGCGGGCGCGGCGGCCCGGGCCCGAGCTCCGGTGGCCTTGGCGGCCGGCGCGGCCTTGGCCCGCGACGGTGCGCTGCGGCGGGCGGCGGTCGTCCTGCGGGCGGTGGTGGTCTTCTTCGTCGCGGACGCCCGGCCGCTCGGGCCGGTGCTCCGCCGCGCCGCGCCGCCCCGGCCCTCGGCGCGCAGAGTCCGGGCCAGCGTCTTCACCAGCTCCGGCTTGCGCATCGCGGAGATCCCGCCGACCCCGCGCCGGCGCAGCTGGCCCCGCAGGTCGTCGACCTTCATCCGGGAGATCTCGGACTCGGAGATGTTCGGCGTGTTCGCCGTCTGGTTGCCCGGCTGACGTTTGGTCCTGGCCGCGGTCGTGCCGCGACCTGAGCTGTTGCGCTGAGCCATGGGACACGCTCCTCGACAGTTCCGTCCTCGGCGCGCGATGGGTCCCAGGTGCCGCACCGCGCGGTGCGGCATACCCGTCAGGACGGCTCCGAACCTCCGGCCTTCGAAGTGGCGCCCGCCGAGGGCTCGAAGAGGTGCGCGAAGGCGGCCAGGTTGGCGGTGGACTCGCCCCGCTTGACCCGCCACTCCCACTCCCGCCGGATGGAAGTGCCGAAGCCGATCTCCAGCATGCTGTCGAACGACTCGTCGGCGTACGTCAGCACCGAGCCGAGCAGCCGGTCGAGCTCGTCCGCGTCCACCCCGGCCAGGTTGACCCGCCCGGTCAGGTAGACGTCACCGACGGTGTCGATGGAGAAGGCCACCCCGTACATCCGGGCGTTGCGCTGGAGCAGCCAGGCCCAGAGCTCCTCGCGGCGCTCGTCCGGCTGGCGCATCACGAACGCCTCGACCCGCAGCGCGTGCTCGCCGACGATCAGGTTGCAGATCGTCTTGAGCTTGTGCGTGCCGGGCAGGGTGACCGCGTACGCCAGCTCGCCGGTGGACTCCCACTCCAGCTCGCGCTCCGCGCAGACGGACTCGATCAGCGCGGCGACCTCACTCCTGCGGCTCATCGCACCCACTCTACGGTCGCGCTCCGGGGCCCGCCCGCTCCCGCTCACCAGGAGCAGGAAAGGGCGGGGTCGCCGGAGAGCCGGCCGGCCAACCGGCTGCGCTGCTCGGCGATCGCCTCGCCGTAGACGGCGAGCAGGCCGGAGACCGTACGGTGCCAGGAGAAGTTGCGGGCGTGCCGCTCCGCGCCCCGGCCCAGCGTCACCCGGCGCAGCCGGTCCGGCAGCAGGCGGGACAGCGCGGCCGCCCAGTCGACCGGGTCGTGCCCGTCGATGAGCATCCCGCTGACCCCGTCCCGGACGGCGGTGACCAGGCCACCCACGGCGGCGGCCAGCACCGGCGTGCCGCAGGCCTGCGCCTCCAGCGCGACCAGCCCGAACGACTCGTTGTACGAGGGCACCGCGACCAGGTCGGCGGCGCGGTACAGAGCGGGCAGGTCGTCGCCGGTCTGCGGCGGCAGGAACCGCACCCGGTCGGCGACGCCCAGCGAACCGGCCAGTTCCATCAGGGCGGTGGGCCGGTCCAGCCCGCTGCCGCTGGGGCCGCCGCAGATCACCACGGTCAGCTCGGCGGCGAGCAGCGGGTCCCGCTCACGCAGCGCGGCGACCGCCCGGATCAGCACGTCGGGCGCCTTCAGCGGCTGGATCCGGCCGACGAAGGCCACCACGTACCCGGCGGTGGGCAGGCCGAGGCGGCGGCGGGCGGCGAGCCGGGCGGCGTCCCGGTCACCGGGGGCCGGGCGGAACCGGTCCAGGTCCACGCCGGGCTCGACCACGGCCACCCGGGCCGGGTCGGCGTCGTACCGGTCGATCAGGTCACGGGCCTCGACTCGGGTGTTGGCGACCAGCCGGTCGGCCTCGGCGACCACCTGCTCCTCGCCGATCACCCGGGCCTTCGGCTCGGGCCGGTCACCGGCCGCGAGCTGGGCGTTCTTGACCTTCGCCAGGGTGTGCGCGGTGTGCACCAGCGGTACGCCCCAGCGGTCCTTGGCCAGCCAGCCGACCTGGCCGGAGAGCCAGTAGTGCGAGTGGATCAGGTCGTAGTGGCCCGGCGGGCGGGCCGCCTCGGCCCGCAGCACCCCGGCGGTGAACGCGCAGAGCTGCCCGGGCAGCTCCTCCTTGGTCAGCCCTTCCAGCGGGCCGGAGGTGACGTGCCGGACGTGTACGCCGGGGGCCATCTCGACCACCGGGGGCAGGTCACCGGAGGTGGCCCGGGTGAAGATCTCCACCTCGACGTCGGCCTCGGCGAGCCGCCGGGCGACCTCCAGGATGTAGACGTTCATGCCGCCCGCGTCGCCCGTGCCGGGCTGGTGCAGCGGTGAGGTGTGCACCGAGACGGTGGCGATCCGGCGGGGCCGGGGCCACGGCAGGGCACCTCGCTGACGACCGACACCGGTGTGCAACTCCGCCACGTCCGCTCCCTCTGTCACGGTTGATGCCGTCCCGCACGACCGGCGCTTCTCGGTCAACCTCCGCGCCGGATGTCATCTTCCCCATCGGGCTTCGGAAATGCGTGCGGGCCGGTCCCCGGCGTGACGGACCTCATCACCGCATCCGGGGAGGGTCCGGGGGAGAATGGCCGGATGACCTCTGTCGCCATCGTCACCGGGGCCTCCAGCGGGATCGGCGCGGCCACCGCCCGCCGGCTGGCCGCCGAGGGTTTCCACGTGCTCGCCGCCGCGCGGCGTACCGACCGGCTGGCCGGCCTGGTCGCCGAGATCGAGGCGGCCGGCGGCGCGGCCACCGCGGTGGAGTGCGACGTGACCTCCGCCGAGTCGGTCGCCGGCCTGGCCGCCGCGGCCGCCGCCGCGCCCGGCCCGGTCACCCTGCTGGTGAACAACGCCGGCGGGGCCCGCGGGCTGGACCCGGTGGAGTCCGGCGACGTGGCCGACTGGCAGTGGATGTACGAGGTGAACGTGCTCGGCACGGTCCGGGTGACCCAGGCGCTGCTGCCCGCGCTGGAGGCCTCGGGGGCGGGCACCATCGTGATCATCAGTTCCACCGCCGGCCAGGTCGTCTACGAGGGCGGCGGGGGCTACACCGCGGCCAAGCACGCGCAGACCGCGGTCGCCGGCACGCTCCGGCTGGAGCTGAACGGCCGCCCGGTGCGGGTCATCGAGATCGATCCGGGCATGGTGCGCACCGAGGAGTTCGGCCTGGTCCGCTTCGACGGCGACGCGGACAAGGCGGCGGCCGTCTACGCCGGGGTGGCCGAGCCGCTGCTCGCCGACGACATCGCCGACTGCGTCGCCTGGTGCGCCACCCGGCCGCAGCACGTGAACGTCGACCGGCTGGTGGTCCGCCCGCTGGCCCAGGCCGCCCAGCACAAGGTCCACCGGGTGAGCTAGGCGAGGCGCGAGGAGTGAACCGGTCCTGCGAGCCCCGCAGTCGCGAACGTCGGGGGCCCTGATGCGGCCCCTGGGCGTCGTGACGCGCGGGACGACGAACCCGAACCGGCTCCGGCGGGTGGACAACTGGATCGTCGAGACCTGCGGCGAGGCGCTGTGCGGGGCCGCCGACCCGCTGGTGGTCGACCTGGGCTACGGCGCGACCCCGGTCACCGCCGTCGAGTTGCGGGCCCGGCTGGCGGCCGGGGTCCGCGCCGATGTCCGGGTGGTCGGGCTGGAGATCGATCCGGTACGCGTGGCCGGCGCCCAGCCGGCCGCGGACCCGCCGGGCCTGACGTTCGCCCGGGGCGGCTTCGAGCTGGCCGGGCTCCGCCCCGCCCTGGTCCGGGCCTTCAACGTGCTGCGCCAGTACGACGAGCCCGAGGTGCCCGACGCGTGGCGGGCGATCACCGGGCGGCTCGCGCCGGGCGGGCTGCTGGTCGAGGGCACCTGCGACGAGCTGGGCCGGCTCGGCAGCTGGGTGCTGCTCGACGCGGACGGTCCGCGCAGCCTGACCCTCGCCGCGAAGCTGACCACGCTGGAGAGCCCTGCGACGCTCGCCGAACGGCTGCCCAAGGCGCTGATCCACCGCAACGTGCCGGGCGAGCGGATCCACGACCTGATCCGGGCCCTCGACGACGCCTGGCAGGCCGCCGCCGGTTACGCCCCCTTCGGCCCCCGCCAACGCTGGCTGGCCGCGGTGCGCTCGCTCCACGCGGCAGGCTGGCCCCTCCAGGACACCCCCCGCCGCTGGCGCCTCGGCGAACTCACCCTCCCCTGGCCCACCATCGCCCCCACCCCCTGACCCCCTCCCCACCCCAGCACCGCCCACCCACCGGTGCGATGCGTCGATCATGAAGTTAGCGGCACTCAGCGCCCGATTTGTCCGCCGCCAACTTCATGATCGACGGGACCGGGGCGGGGGGTGGGGGGTGGGGGGTGGGGGGTGGGGGGTGGGGGGTCAGATGGTGCAGTTGATGAGGACGGGTTCGGGGTGCAGGGTGACGCCGAAGCGGGTGTGGACGCCGTCGCGGATCTCCCTCGCCAGGGCGACCAGGGCGGCGGTGGGGGCGGTGCCGCTGCGGTTGGTCAGGGCGAGGGTGTGCTTGCTGGAGATGGCCACCCCGTCGGGGCCGGCGTACCCCTTGCCGAAGCCGGCCTTGTCGATGAGCCAGGCGGCGCTGACCTTGACCACGTCACCCGCGCCCGGCCAGTGCGGCGGCTCGCCGAGGTCCCCGGCCCGCTCCCGGAGCAGCTCGTACGCCTCCCGGTCCAGCACCGGGTTGGTGAAGAACGAGCCCACCGACCAGGTGTCCGGGTCGTCGGCGTCGAGCACCATGCCCTTGCCGGCCCGCAGCCGCAGCACGGTGGCCCGGGCGTCGGCCAACGGCACCCGGTCGCCCACCTCGACGCCGAGCGAGCGGGCCAGCTCGGCGTAGCGCACCGGGCCGGAGAGCGGGGAGCGGGTGAGCCGGAAGTCGACGGTGAGCACCACCCAGCGGTCGCTGTACTTGAAGATGCTGCCCCGGTACGCGAACCCGCAGTCGGCGGCCGCGATCCGGACGGTCTCCCCCCGGGTCCGGTCGTACGCCTCGACCGCCGTGATCGTGTCGGCCACCTCCTGGCCGTACGCCCCGACGTTCTGGATCGGGGTGGCCCCGGCCGAGCCGGGGATGCCGGAGAGGCACTCCAGCCCGGACCAGCCGTGCTCGACGGTGGCGGCGACCAGGTCGTCCCAGGGCTCGCCGGCCTCGACCCGTACGGTGACGGTGTCGGCGTCCTCGGCGACCACCCGGTAGCCCCGGGAGCGCACCAGGACGACGGTGCCGGGGAAGCCCGCGTCGCCGATCACCACGTTGCTGCCACCGGCCAGGACGAGGACCGGCTCGTCCCGGGCCTCCGCTTCCCGTACCTTTTGTACGATTTCCTCGGTGCTGGTGGCGGTCTCCAGGCGGCGGGCGGCACCACCGAGGCGGAGCGTGGTGTGGCGCGCCAGGGCGGCGGGGTCGATCGGGCCGGCTCCGGTCGTCGGTTCGGCGTAGACGTCTGACACGCCTTTCACCCTAGGCTGAGGGGTAGCCGCGGCACCCACTGGTGGCCCGGTCACCCCCGGGAGGATTGCGATGAGCAGACTGCACGCCACGAAGGACTTCTGGATCGGCGCGCTGCGGACGGAGGGCCCCGCCTTCGCCGCCGCCGTCGCCGAGGCGCCGCCGCAGACACCGGTGCTGTCCTGTCCCGGCTGGACGGTCGCCGACCTCGCGCTGCACCTCACCCGGGTCTACGTCTGGGCCCGCACGGTGGTGACCGCCGGCGGCACCGCCCGCCCGGAGCGGCACGATCCGGAGCTGCCCGCCGGGCTGACCCCGGCGCAGTGGTACCGGCAGGAGTACGACCGGCTCATCACGTTGCTGGAGGGCCTCGACCCGGAGACGCCGGCGTGGAACTTCGCGCCGCAGCCGAAGAAGGCGGGCTTCTGGCCGCGCCGGCTGGCGCACGAGACCGCGGTGCACCGCTGGGACGCCCAGCTCGCCATCGGCGCCGGCGAGCCGATCGAGGCCAAGCTCGCGGCCGACGGGGTGAGCGAGGTGCTGGACACCTGGCTGCCGGCCGGGCGGCGGGTCAACCCGGGGCAGTGGCGCGGGGTGGTGCAGCTGACCGCGACCGACGCCGCCCAGGAGTGGTACCTGCGGCTGCGCGGCGAGGGGGTGGCCCTGCTGGACACCGCGACGATCCTGGACCACGACGACCACAACGCCCGCGCCCAGGTGACCGGCACGGCCAGCGACCTGCTGCTGGCGCTGATGGGCCGGATCAGCTTCGACGCCCTCGGGGTGGCCGGCGACCGCGGCCTGCTGGGCGGCCTCCGGGTGGGCTGACCAGGTCACCGCACCGCCGTACGGAGAGCGGCCTCCCCCCGCGACGGGAGGCCGCTCTCCGTCTTTTCATAACGGTCTGAGAGCGCTCTCTTGACAGCGGACGTGACAGGCACCACCCTTTCGTGAGAGCGCTCTCTGAGCTTCTCGGAACTACCCTCCACCACCCGTTCGAAACCAGAGGGGTCAGATAAGAATGGCTACCTTCACGCGCCGCCGCCTGGCTGCGGTGGCCCTCGTCGCCACCACCGCCCTGCTCGGCGCCACCGCCTGTGGCGGCGGCGACGACAAGCCGGCCGCCGACGGTCCGGTCACGCTCACCGTCGATGTCTTCGGCCAGTTCGGCTACCAGGAGCTGTACAAGGAGTACATGGCCAGCCACCCCAACGTGAAGATCGTTGAGCGGGGCACCGGCAGCAACCTGGACGAGTACTCGCCGAAGCTGACCCAGTGGCTCGCCGCCGGCAAGGGCGCGGGCGACGTGGTCGCCATCGAGGAGGGCCTCCTCACCGAGTACAAGGCGAACCCGCAGAACTTCGTGAACCTGCTCGACCACGGCGCGGCCGACCTGAAGGGCAACTTCCTCGACTGGAAGTGGAACCAGGGTCTCACCGCCGACGGCAAGCAGCTGATCGGCCTCGGCACCGACGTCGGCGGCATGGCCATGTGCTACCGCAAGGACCTGTTCGCCAAGGCCGGCCTGCCGACCGACCGGGAGGCCGTCTCCAAGCTCTGGCCCACCTGGGACGACTACATCAAGGTCGGCGGCCAGTTCAAGGCGAAGAACACCGGCGCGGCCTTCCTCGACGGCGCGACCAACACCTTCAACACCATCCTGCTGCAGGCCGCCGGCAACAGCACCGGCTACAGCTACTACGACAACAGCAACAACCTGGTCGTGGACAGCAACCCCGCGGTGAAGCAGGCGTACGACACCACCGTGAACATCATCAACGCCAACCTCTCCGGCAAGTACGGCTCCTGGTCGGAGGAGTGGGTCTCCGCGTTCAAGCAGTCGAAGTTCGCCACCATCGCCTGCCCGGCCTGGATGACCGGTGTCATCGAGGGCAACGCCGGCCCCGGCGCGAAGGGCAAGTGGGACATCGCGCAGATCCCCGGTAGCGGCGGCAACTGGGGCGGCTCCTTCCTGGCCGTGCCGAAGCAGAGCAAGCACCAGGCCGAGGCGATCGAGCTGACCAAGTTCCTGACCAGCGCCAAGGGTCAGATCGGCGCGTTCAAGGCCAAGGGCCCGCTGCCGTCCTCGCCGCAGGCGCTCGACGACCCGGCGATCGTGGACTCGAAGAACGCGTACTTCTCCGACGCCCCGGTCGGCAAGATCTTCGCTGCTGGCGCCAAGAGCCTGAAGCCGGTCTACATGGGCCCGAAGAACCAGGCCGTCCGCACCGAGGTGGAGAACGCGGTCCGCACCGTCGAGCTGGGTAAGCGCAACCCGGCGCAGGGCTGGACCGACGCGGTCGAGAACGCCAAGAAGGCCGCTGCCAAGTAACCCGAGCCAGGCGTGCGGGCGGGCCCCGGCGAGCCGGGGTGCCGCCCGCACGGCGGAAAAGGAGTCACGGGCCATGGCAGTCCAGCTCGACGCCCGCCCGCCGGTCAGACCGGCGCACCGTACCGCCCAACCCAGCCGCCTGATCCGGCTCAGCCGGTTCGACACGAAGTACTCGCCCTACCTGTACATCGCCCCGTTCTTCCTGCTCTTCGGGGTCTTCGGGGTCTATCCCCTGATCTACACGTTCTGGGTCTCGCTGCACGACTGGGACCTGCTCGGCGCCGAGCACCCCTACATCGGCTTCGAGAACTACAGCCAGCTCCTGGCCGACCCGGACTTCTGGCACTCGGTCGTCAACACCCTCGGCATCTTCGTCATCTCGACGGTTCCCCAGCTGCTCGCCGCCCTCTGGCTGGCCAACCTGCTGAACCGCCAGCTGCGCGCCCGGACCACGTGGCGGATGGCGGTGCTGATCCCGAACGTCACCTCGACGGCCGCGGTGGCGATCGTCTTCGCGGTGCTCTTCGGGCGCGAGTTCGGCATGATCAACTGGCTGCTGGACCACATCGGCATCGGCGCCATCGACTGGAAGGCGAACAGGTTCGCCTCCTGGGTGGCCATCTCGACGATGGTCGACTGGCGGTGGACCGGCTACAACGCACTGATCTTCCTGGCCGCCATGCAGGCCATCCCCCGCGACCTGTACGAGTCCGCCTCGATCGACGGTGCGAGTCGATCGCGGCAGTTCTGGTCGATCACGGTGCCGCTGCTCAAGCCGACGATCGTCTTCGCGGTCATCATCTCCACCATCGGCGGCCTCCAGCTCTTCACCGAGCCCCGGCTCTTCAACTCCGGCACCAACGCGATCCGGGGTGGACCGCTGCGCGAGTCGCAGACGGTGACCATGTACATGTTCGAGAACGCCTTCGCGCCGCACTACAACTTCGGCTACGGCTCGGCCATCGCCTGGCTGCTCTTCGCGCTGATCGCGGTGGTCGCGGCCATCAACGTCCTGCTCCTCCGCCGGCTCGGCGGCGGCGCCCGCAAGGAGGGCTCCCGATGACCCGCCTCTGGTCGGCCGGCCGGCTCACCTACCTGGCGCTGACCCTCACGGCCCTCCTGTCGATCTTCCCGATCTACTGGATGTTCGTGGTGGCCAGCCGGACCAGCGACGCCATGGGCCAGGTCCCGCCCCCGGTCACCCCCGGCGGCAACCTGGGCGCCAACATCGCCCGGCTGTTCGAGAACACCGACGCGTACTTCCTGACCGGTCTGATCAACTCGGCGATCGTGGCCGGCACGGTGACCGTCTCGGTGGTGTTCTTCTCCACCCTGGCCGGCTTCGCCTTCGCCAAGCTGCGGTTCCGCGGTCGCAACGCGCTGCTGCTGGTCATCGTCGCCACCATGATGGTGCCCACCCAGCTCGGCGTCATCCCGCTCTACATGCTGATGACCAAGCTGAACTGGAACGACCGGCTGCCGGCGGTGATCGTGCCGGCGCTGGTCACCGGCTTCGGTGTGTTCATGATGCGCCAGTACGCGGGCCAGGCGGTCAGCACCGAGCTGATCGAGGCCGCCCGGATGGACGGCTGCAACACCGCCCGGATCTACTGGAACGTGGTGCTGCCGGCGCTGCGTCCGGCCGCGGCGGTGCTCGGCCTGCTCACCTTCATGACCACCTGGAACGACTTCCTCTGGCCGTACGCGGTGCTCAACGATCCGGAGAACCCCACCGTGCAGCTGTCGCTGCGGGCCCTGTCCGACGGGTACTACCAGGACATGTCGCAGGTGTTCACCGGTACGGCCATCGCCACCCTTCCCCTGCTGTTGGTGTTCATCGTGTTCGGCCGCCAGATCATCGGCGGCATCATGGAAGGTGCGGTCAAAGCGTGAGCGCGAGGAGTGAGCCGGGTCTGCGAGCCCCGCAGTCGCGAACGGAAGAAGGGCCCAGCGTGAGCGACGTGAGATTCCCGGAGAACTTCATCTGGGGCGCGGCCACCGCCGCGTACCAGATCGAGGGCGCCGCCACCGAGGACGGGCGCGGCCCGTCGATCTGGGACACCTTCAGCCGTACGCCGGGCAAGGTGTTCCAGGGCCACACCGGCGACGTCGCCTGCGACCACTACCACCGGTACGCCGACGACGTGGCGATGATGGCCGACCTGGGCCTGGCCACGTACCGCTTCTCGATCGCCTGGCCCCGGATCCAGCCCGACGGGACCGGCCCCGTCAACCCGCGCGGCCTGGACTTCTACGACCGCCTGGTGGACAGCCTGCTGGCCCGGGGCATCGACCCGTTCATCACGCTCTACCACTGGGACCTGCCGCAGACCCTGGAGGACCGGGGCGGCTGGACCAACCGGGAGACCGCCGAGCACTTCGCCGACTACGCGGTCGCCGTGCACCGGCGGCTCGGCGACCGGGTCCGCACCTGGACCACCCTCAACGAGCCGTGGTGCTCGGCCTACCTCGGCTACGGCAACGGGGTGCACGCGCCGGGCACCCGGGACGCGGGGGCGGCGTTCCGGGCCGTACACCACCTGCTGCTCGGCCACGGCCTGGCCACCCGGGCGCTGCGGGCGGCCGGCGCGGAGACCCTCGGGATCACCCTCAACCTGGCCGACGTGCAGCCGGTGGACGCGGCGAGCACGGCGGACGCCGACGCGGTACGGCTCGTCGACGGCCTGCACAACCGGATCTTCCTGGACCCGCTGACCGGTGCCGGCTACCCGGCGGACGTGCTGGCGCACGTGAGTCGGATGGTGACGCCGGACTTCATCCAGGACGGGGACGAGAAGGTGATCGCCGCGCCGATCGACCTGCTCGGGATCAACTACTACGCGCCCACCTACGTGGCCGGCCGGGCCGGCGGCGCGGGCGGCAGCGCGTACCCGGGCAGCGAGGGCAGCGTGGAGTTCGCGCCGGCCAGCGGGCCGCTGACCGAGATGGGCTGGATGATCGAGCCGGCCGGGCTGACCCGGCTGCTGGAGCGGGTGGCCGCCGACTACCCGGGCCTGCCGATGTTCATCACGGAGAACGGCGGGGCCTTCCCGGACGGGGAGGTGGACGCCGAAGGCCGGGTGGCCGACACCGACCGGGTCGCCTACCTCGACGGGCACCTGCGCGCCGTGCACGAGGCCATCGCCCGTGGGGTGGACCTGCGCGGTTATCTCGTATGGTCATTGCTGGACAACTTCGAATGGGCCGAGGGCTACCGGAAGCGGTTCGGGATCGTCCACGTCGACTACCTGACCCAGCGGCGCACACCGAAGGAAAGTGCCCGCTGGTACCAGGAGGTGATCTCCCGGAACGGGCTGTGACGAGGTGGTGGTAACGGGGATGACGACGGCACAACGGCCGACCCTGGAGGCGGTGGCCCGGCGGGCAGGCGTGTCCCGGGCCACGGTCTCCCGGGTGGTCAACGGCTCCACCACCGTCGCGGAATCGATCCAACAGGCGGTCCGCCGGGCGGTCGAGGAGCTCGGGTACGTCCCGAACCTCGCCGCCCGCAGCCTGGTCACCCAGCGCACCGACTCGGTCGCCCTGGTCATGCCCGAGGCGGCGACCCGGGTCTTCTCCGACGACCAGGTCTTCCCCGGGATCATCCGGGGCGCGGCCCAGGAGTTGGAGGCGGCCGACAAGCAGCTCGTGCTGATGCTGGCCGGCTCGCCGGCCGGACACGAGCGGGTCGAGCGCTACACCACCGGACGGCACGTGGACGGGGTGCTCTTCGCCTCGCTGCACGGCGAGGACCCGCTCCCCGGCAAGCTCGCCAGGCTCGGTATCCCGGTGGTGTGCAGCGGTCGCCCGCTGGACGGCGCCGACGTGCCGTACGTCGACGTCGACCACGTCGGCGGGGTCACCCGGGCGATCCGGTACCTCATCGAGCAGGGCCGACGGCGGATCGCCACCATCGCCGGCCCGCAGGACATGGTCGCCGGCATCGAACGGTTCGACGGGTACCGGGACACGGTCGCCGCAGCCGGGCTGCCGACGCTGGTGGCGTACGGCGACTTCACCCGGGAGTCCGGCACGGCGGCCATGCGGCAACTGCTCGCCGAGCACCCGGACGTGGACGCGGTCTTCGCCGCGTCCGACCTGATGGCGCACGCCGCCCTGCGCACCCTGCGGGAGGCGGGCAAGCGGGTGCCGCAGGACGTCGCGGTGATCGGCTTCGACGACATCGAGACGGCGGCGTACACCGAGCCGCCGCTGACCACCATCCGGCAGCCGATAGTGGAGCTGGGTCGGGCGATGACCCGGCAACTGCTCCGGATCGCGGCCGGCGAGCCGGTCGAGCACGCCCTCATGCTCTCGACCGAACTGGTGGTCCGCGAGTCCGCCTGAGCCGGTTCACGGAAGGGCCCCCGGTCGACCGGGGGCCCTTCCGACGTCTTCGACCGGCGCACCGCTCCCCCGGGTCAGCGCCGCGCCGGCCGGTCGGCCCGGGGCGGGATCACCCGGCGGGCCGCCCACGGGGCCGAGACCGGCCGGCGGGCCGAACCGATCGCCGCGCGCGACCGCCGGGGCCGCCGCAGCGCCCGGTGGTCCCCGCGTCGCCGGTCGGGACGCCGCGCCCGGGCGACCCCGGGCGACCCGTCGGGCCCGCCCCGGCCGACCGGTCGGTGCTCCCGCTCGGCCTTCGCGACCGCCAGGCGGACCATCCGGTTGGCCTCCTGCGGGGTGCACCCGGTCGCCTGGAGCAGCTCGCCGGCAGCCGTGCGCAGGTTGGTGAAGAGGGCGCTGCCGTACGGGCCGAGGCGCTCGCACCACGCCCGGCCCGCCCGCTCGACGCTGTCCCCGGTGAGCGCGCGGACCTGTTCCGGGTCACCGTTACGGCGCAGGTCGGTGCCGAGCCGCTCGACGGCCGACGAGAGCCGGCCGATCGACTCCGGCAACGCGGCCGGGACCCGTTCGCCCTCCCGCTCCGCCAGCGCCGCCCACCGGGCCAGCGCCCGGGTGAACAGCAGCAGGAACCGCAGGTGCTGGACGCCCTCGCTGTACCGCTCGAACTGCATCCGGCGGGGCCACCGGGCCGGCGCCAGGGTGATCACCTCCTGGGCGCCGCTGAGCGAGTCGTTGAGCCGTCCGACGTCGTCGTCGGCGGCGCGCAAGGCGTCCAGCGCCCGGGTGGCCGTCCCCTCGTCGCCGTCCCGCAGCGCCCGGGCCACCTGACGGAGCTGGGCGGCGAGGGTGGCGAAGACCGGCGACGCGAACCGGTTGAGCACCCGGATCGGGTCGATGGGCAGCAGGAGCGCGACGACGGCGAGCCCGACGGCCCCGCCGAGCAGCGCGTCCACGATCCGCGGCACCTCCACGTTCCGCTCGTGCGGGGCGAGCGTGGCGACCAGCACGGCGGTACCGCCGGCCTGACCGACGAGCGCCCCGCCCCGGCCGGTCAGCAGCAGCGCGCAGGCGATGGCGAGCGTGACGATGGCACCGGTCTGCCAGGGGCCGGCACCGAACCACAGCCGGAAGGTGTCCGCGACCACGATGCCCAGACCGACGCCGCCGAGCAGCTCGAAGGTGCGCCGGGCCCGCTGCCCGAGCGCGGTGGCGATGGTGCCGACCGCGGCCGCCGGCGCGAAGACGTGGGCGCCGGGCCCGAGGAAGCGCTGGGCCAGGAACGCGGAGACCGCCGCCGCCAGGCCGGCCTGTAGGGAGATCATCGCGGTGATCCCGAGCTGGCGTACCCGGGTGTGCAACCCGCGCCCGGCCTCGACCCGGCCGCGACTCAGCGTGCGCCGGGCACGCCCGGGCTCCCGGGGGAGGCGCGATCGATTTCCTTGATCACCCACAGGGGTGATTACCCGCCGCGGGCCGGCTGACACCACCCCGACGATCGGGCCCGGACCGGGAGGTCAGCCGGCGCGGACCTGCTGCGCGACCGCGTACGTCGGCGCGCCGAAGAGCACCAGCCGGGCCTCGGTGAGGTGCGCCGGGTCGGCCGCGCGCAGGACCGTCAGCGCCTGCCGGACCGCGTCCTCGACCGGCCACCGGTAGACGCCGGCCGAGATCAACGGAAAGGCGATCGTCGCCGCGCCCAGCTCGTCGGCGACCCGCAGGCTGTTGGCGTAGCAGTCGCGCAGCAGCGCCGACCGGTCCTCCTGGGCGGAGTGCACCGGCCCGACCGTGTGCACCACCCAGCGGGCCGGCAGGTTGCCGGCGGTGGTGGCGACCGCCTGACCGGTGGGCAGCCCGCGACCGTACCGGGAGGCGCGCAGGGCCCGGCACTCCGCGAGCACCGCCGGGCCGCCCTTGCGGTGGATCGCGCCGTCGACCCCACCCCCGCCGAGCAGCGAGGAGTTCGCGGCGTTGACGATCACGTCGACCTGCTGGGCGGTGATGTCCCCCTCGACCAGGGTGACCCGCACGTCAGCCCTCCCGGGTGGACTGGCCCAGCGATCGGCGGGCCAGCAGGGTCGCCCCCGCCACGGCGGCCGGCATGACCAGCACCGCGCCGAGCGGGATCAGGAAGCAGACGAAGACGGCCACTCCGAAGCCGAGCGTGGTGGGGCGGTCCGCCTTGAGCAGGGCGCGCCGGTCCGGCAGCCGCATGCCGCGTCGGTAGAAGGGCGCGCCGACCAGCTCCAGGGCCAGGAACCAGCCGCCGACCATGGCCCCGACCACCGGGACCACCGTCTGACCCACCACCGGGATGAAACCGGCCGCGAAGAGGGGTACGCCGATCAGAGCGGAGATGGCCACCAGCCGCAGCGAGTCGACGACGCTGCGCCGCAGCGAGGCCCAGAACGGCACCTCGACCGCGCCCGGCGTGCCGCCCAGCCGCTCCTCGACCCGCTCGGAGATCTTCTCGTAGAACGGGTCTCCGATGGCCAGTGTCACGGCGGTGAAGGTGACCACGCCGAGCAGCCCGGCCAGCCCGACGACGGCCAGCCCGGCGAGCACCCGGACCAGGCTCCGCCAACTGTTCGACCAGTCGTCCGCGAACGGGGTGAGCCAGGCGGCCAGGTCGTCCACGAAGTACAGCAGGCCGGCGAGGGCGGCGACGAGGAGCACCCCGGAGATCAGCGCCGGCACGATGCCCAGCAGCATCAGGCCCGGGCTGCGGACGTAGAGGCCGAGGCCGCGCAGGAGCAGGCCGGCACCGGAGAAGAAGCGGGAGGCGGCACCGGTCACCGGCGCCGCGAGGCGGGGTACGTCCACGACCGGAGAGCCTAACGGTCGCCCGCATCCAGCCCGCCCGGGCGCGTTGACAAGGGTCCCTTCCTGGGCCGCAGGCGTTGAGAGGGGGCCCTGCTTACACAATGGGCGGGTGCGCGCGTCCCGGCTGATCTCGTTGATTCTCCTGCTCCAGTCGCGGGAGACGATGACCGCGACCGAGCTGGCCCGCGAGCTGGAGGTCTCCGAGCGGACCGTCTACCGGGACGTGCTGGCGCTCTCCGCCGCCGGCGTGCCGGTCTACGCGGACCGGGGCCGTGCGGGCGGGTACCGCCTGCTCGGCGGCTACCGGACCCGGCTGACCGGGTTGACCCGGGACGAGGCGGAGGCGCTCTTCCTGGCCGGGCTGCCCGGGCCGGCCGGGGACATGGGGCTCGCCGACGCGGTGGCCGCCGCCGAGTTGAAGGTGCTCGCCGCGCTGCCGCCGAGCCTGCGGGACGCGCCCGCCCGGACCGGACAGCGGTTCCACCTGGACGTGCCGGGCTGGTTCCGGGAGTCCACCCCACCGCCCTGGCTGACCGAGCTGGCCCGGGCGGTCTGGCGGGACCGGGTGGTCGGGCTGCGCTACCGGCGCGGCGACCGCGAGGTGGCCCGCACGGTCGAGCCGTACGGGCTCGTGCTGAAGAGCGGCGTCTGGTACCTGGTCGGCCGGGTCGGCGACGGGTGGCGGACGTACCGGGTGGACCGGGTGACGGCGGTCGAGGCGGGCGGGGAGAGCTTCGACCGGGACGACGGCTTCGACCTCGGGGCGTACTGGCGGGAGCAGGCCGAGGCGTTCCTGCGGGGCATGCTGCGGGCCGAGGTCACCGTCCGGCTCAGCCCCGCCGGCCTGCGCGCGCTGCGCCACGTGGCGGAGGCCCCCTTCGCGTACGAGGAGGCGGTGGCCGGGGCGGGCGGGCCCGACGGGCAGGGGTGGGTGGTGACCCGGCTGCCCGTCGAGTCCGTCCCGGTCGCGTACGACCTGCTGCTGCGGCTCGGTCCCGAGGTGGAGGTGCTCGACCCGCCGGAGCTGCGGGCGCGTTTCGCCGAGGCGGCCCGCCGCTCGGCCGCGCTCTATTCCGGGCCGCCCGAGCCTCAGCGGTAGCCGCTGTCGTCCGCCGGCCGGCCCGGCTTGATCACCTCTTCGTGGTAGCGGAAGAAGTGCGGGCGGGTGCCGTCCAGGTCGGTGAAGCCGTACTCCTGGGCCAGGCTGCCCGCGTCGACGGACCGGCCGTTCCAGCGGGCCCGGTCCGGGTCGGCGGCCAGCGCGGCCACCGCGCGCCCGACGAAGGCCGGCGTCTCCGACATGACGAAGTGCGGCTCCTTGGCCGCGCCGTCGCGCCAGTTGGCCTCGGTGACCCCGAAGTGCTCCAGCATCGCCTCGGAGCGCAGCCAGCCGGGGGTGAGCGCGACGGCGGTGCAGCCGTGCGGCTCCAGCTCGTGCGCCTGGGTGAAGGCGAGCCGGTTCACCGACACCTTCGCCAGGTCGTAGAAGACCGAGAGCCGGTAGGTCACGTCGTTGTACGCCTGGGTGCCGTCGCCGACCTCGACCACCAGGCCGCCCGGGTTGCGGATCAGCAGGGGCAGCGCGAAGTGGCTGGTGATGATGTGGGTGTCCACGGCCAGCCGCAGGGTACGGAAACCGGCGTCGAGCGGCTGCTCCCAGACCGGCTTCTCCCAGGTGATCAGCGGGTCGGCGCCCCAGATGTCGTTGACCAGCACGTCGAGCCGGCCCTGCTCGGCGTCGATCCGCTCGACCAGGCCGCGTACCTGGTCGGGGTCGAGGTGGTCGACGGCGACCGCGATGCCGGTGCCACCGGCGGCGGTGACCAGCTCGGCGGTCTCCTCGATGGTCTCCGGCCGGTCCAGTTCGGAACGGCGGGCGCGGGTGCTGCGGCCGGTGGCGTAGACCGTCGCCCCGGCCGCGCCGAGCTGGACCGCGATCTGCCGGCCGGCGCCCCGGGTCGCCCCGGCCACGAGCGCGATCTTTCCTGTCAGCGGTGGTGTCATGACCCGACCGTGTCAGGGATACCTGACAACCGAAGTCCGGTTTCCCGACCGATCCGGATCCGCCATCATGGCCGGCATGCACCTGCTGCTCTCCGGGATCGTCGGCTCCGTCGCGTACGGGCTGGCCGGTCCGGGCTCGGACGTGGACCGGATCGGCGTCTTCGCCGCGCCGACGGTGGCCTTCCACGGGTTGCGCCGGCCGAAGGAGTCGGTGGTCACCACCGATCCGGACGTGACGTTGCACGAGGCCGGGAAGTACTGCGGCCTGGCGTTGAGCGGCAACCCGACCGCCACCGAGCTGATGTGGCTGCCCGACGAGTGCTACGAGACCCGGACCGGGTTCGGCGACCGGCTGATCGCCATCCGGTCGGCCTTCCTCAGCGCGCCCCGGGTCCGGGCCGCCTACCTCGGCTACGCGACCCAGCAGTTCCGCAAGCTCACCACCCGGGACTCCGACGGCTCCAGGTCGCGGCGCGGCGCGAGACGCGCCGAGCCGGAGTCGTCGCACACGGGGGGCCGGCGGCGGTCGGCGAAGCACGCCCGGCACCTGGCCCGGCTGCTGCACCAGGGCCGGGTGCTCTACGCGACCGGCGTGCTGGAGATCCGGCTGGCCGACCCGGAGTGGTTCCGGGGCTTCGGCGAGCGGGTCGCCGGTGGCGCGCTGGACGAGGCGGAGGCGCTGGTCGTGGCGGCCGAGCGGGACTTCGACCGGATCCGCAGCCCGCTGCCGGAGCGGCCGGACGAGGAGACCGTGGAGCGCTGGCTGCTCGACGTCCGCGCCGCCCACCTCGGCCGCCCGCAGCCCTGACCTGGGGTTACTGCACGTCGAACTCGTTGCCCTCCGGGTCGGCCATGGTGGTGTGCACGCTCCCCCGGTCGGCGACCTCGCGGAGCACGGTGGCACCCAGCGCCACCAGCCGCTCCACCTCGGCGTCCCGGCCGTCCGGGCCCACGTGCAGGTCGAGGTGGAGCCGGTTCTTGACCTGCTTGGGCTCGGGCACCGCCTGGAACAGCAGCCGCCGGCCCAGCCCGGTGCCGCTGGCCGGGTCGACCGGGTCGTCGGGGTGCCGGACCGCGGCCAGCTCCCGCCACGCCTTCCGGCCGGCCACCTCGACGTACGCCTGCGGCGGGACCGCGCCGGCCGCGACCAGCCGGTCGATGAGCGCGCTGTTGTCCTCGACCTGGTAGTCGAGGGCCTCTGCCCAGAACCGGGCGAGCCGGATCGGGTCCGCGCAGTCGACCACGAGCTTCCACTCCCGCGCCATGCCGTCCTCCGTCGGGTGCCGGCGGGCCGCCCCGTGCGCCCCGCTCGAAGTAACCAGTTATAGTGGTTACGTGACCGACGTCGCAAGTGGACTCACCCTGGTGTCCCCGGAGGGCACCCGCTACCGCTTCGACCCGGGGGCGCTCTGTCTGGAGCTGCTCACCACCGGCGGCCCCGGCGGCTTCTCCCGCTACGAGATCCTGCACACCCCGCCCGACCTGGCCGGCTGGCTCGCCCTGAGCCGGCTGCGCCTCGACCCGGCCACGGTCACCGTCGACGCCGACGAGCTGGCCGACACCCGGCGGCTGCGCGACGCGCTCTGGCGGATCGCGCAGGCGCGTACCCGGCAGCGGGCCGCCCCGGCGGCGGACCTCGCGGTGGTCAACGAGGCGGCGGCGAACCCGCCACTGGTCCCCCGGATCACGGTGGACGGCGGGCACGCCTGGCGGCTGCCGGCGACCGGCCGGCAGGTGCTCGCCACCATCGCCCGGGACGCGGTCGACCTGCTGACCGGCCCGTACGCCGGCCGGATCCGGGAGTGCGGCGCGCACGACTGCTACCTGGTCTTCGTGGACACCTCCCGCCCCGGACAGCGGCGCTGGTGCGCGATGGAGCGCTGCGGCAACCGGCAGAAGGCCCGCGCCCTGCGCGCCCGGCAGGCGCCCGGCTAGTCGGCGAGGCGGACGCGCACCCGGCGGTTGGCCCGGCCCTTGCTCTCCACCTTGACCACCTGCACCTTGCCGATCTGGGCGGTGGAGGCGACGTGCGTGCCCCCGTCGGCCTGCACGTCCAGCCCGACGATGTCGACGATCCGGACCTCCTGCTCGTCCGGCGGGATCAGGTTGGACTGGGTACGGATGATGTCCGGCAGGGCCAGCGCCTCGACGCGCGGCAGCACCCGGACCGCGACCGACCGGTCGGCGGCCACCTCGGCGTTGACCAGCTCCTCGATCCGGGACTTGAAGTCGGGCGGGACCTCGGGGAGGTTGAAGTCCATCCGGGCCTCGCCGGGTTCCATGTTGCCGCCGGTGACGAGCGCGCCGAAGTCGCGGAAGACCACCCCGCAGAGCACGTGCAGCCCGGAGTGGGTCCGCATCAGCATGGTCCGGCGCAGGTCCTCGACCGCGCCGGTGACGGCGGTGCCGACCGGTGGCACCGGGTCACCCTCGGCGGGGATCAGCCACAGGTCGTCGCCCTTGCGGGTGCCGACGATCCGGGTCTGTACGCCCTGCCAGAGCAGCACCCCGTGGTCCGGTGGCTGCCCGCCACCGCCCGGGTAGAAGGCCGACCGGTCCAGCACGATGCCCTGTTCGGGATCGACCGCGAGCACCGTGCACTGCCAGTCCCGCAGGGTCGGGTCGGCGAGGTCGAGTCGGTGCGTACGGCCGTGGTGTGTGACGCCCATGGATGCCGACGTTACCCGTTGAGGAACGTCGAGATCCGCTCCCGCAGGTCGGCGCGTTCGGTCCAGAGCACGCCCGGGCGGTCGTACACGTGCAGGGTGGCGTGCGGGAGCGCGGCGGCCAGCTCCTCCGCGACCGGGACCGGGTGCAGGTCGTCACCGGCGGTCGCGATGACCAGCGCCGGCGCGGTGACCGCGGCCAGCGCCGCGGGGTCGGCCAGCGGGGCCTGCTCGGGCAGCCCGGCCAGCCCCGGGGCGAGCCCGTCGCGCAGCAGCTGGTCCAGCCGCTGTCGCAGGTACGCCCACCCGGCGGGGGTGTTGCGGACCGACGGCGGCAGCTCCAGCGCGACCACGTCGGCCAGCGCCGAGGCGTCCCCGTCGGCGACCGCGTCGAGCAGGTCGGTCAGCCGGCTCCGGGCCACCTCGCCGCGCGGGCTGGCCAGCACGGCGGGGAGGAAGAAGACCAGCTTCTCGAAGCGTTCCGGGCTCTCCGCGAGCACCCGGCAGAGCGCGCCCGCGCCGAGGCTCGCGCCGAACGCCCGGGTGGCCCCGCCGAGGTCGGCGATCGCCCGCAGGTCGCGGGCCAGGTCGTGGTAGCTCCACGGCCCGGGCGGCGAGTCGGAGCGGCCGTGCCCCCGGAACTGGAAGAAGAGCTTGCGGCCGGTGACCCCGCTGCCGAACGGGCGGGTGGTGGCGATGCCGTTGCCCAGCCCGTGCGCGAACACGGTCACCGGGTCACCGGTGCCGGTGACCAGCCGCTCCAGCCGTACCCCGTGCGGGGTGGCGACCAGTTCGGTCTCCGGCTCGGGCAGCGCCGGCCGGCCGGTACGCGGCGCGCCGGGGCCCGGCCCCCAGGTGCGGGGCCCGCTGTCCGGTGGCGGCGGCCAGCGGAAGCTTCTCACCAGAAGCCTCGGCCGTCGTGCAGGTCGCGCAGCCCGACCCGGACGTCGAGCAGGTACACCAGCGATGCCGCGATGCCGATCAGGCCGAAGATGCTCAGCACGCCGCCGAACCCGAACGCGGGCAGCGTGAAGAGCAGGCAGATCGCCAGGATCGCGATCCAGCCGCCCTTGGGCAGGGTGCCGATCGCGGGGAACGCGTCGGAGCGCTGGGTGATCGCGTGCACCAGGGAGACGCCCTCCAGGACCAGGGCGAAGACGAGCAGGAGCAGCTCGATCCAGTAGCGGACGTCGTCGTAGAAGATCGGCGCGGCGATGGCCATGCCGGCAAGCTTATGCCGAGACCCCGGAAACGTCCGACAGGACGCTGTCCGGGGTCTGGAGTCCAGCAGGGACTCACTCGGCGGCGGGGCGGGTCCGCTTCGTGACCTTGGGCAGCTTCGCCGACGGGGTGGCCGGCTTCGCGGCGGTCGCCTTGGTGGCGGTGGCCTTGGTGGCCCGGGTCCGCTTCACGGCGGCCGGCTTGGCCTCGACGACCTCGGCGACCTCGGCCGGGGTCGGCACCTCGGCCGGCTTCGCGGCCTCGGTGACCGGCTTCGCGACCGGGGTGGCCTCGGTGGCCTCGATGTCGGCGTTCACCGTGTCGGCGGCCTCCAGCACGCCCGCGCCGACGACCCGCTCACCACGGGCGACCAGCTCGGCGTACGCGGCCAGGGCGCGGGCCTGGGCGACCTGGGCGCCGGCCAGGGCGCGCTCCTGGGCGGCCTGCGCGCCGGCCAGCACGGCGGCGGCGTTGCGGGTCGCGGCCTCGCGGAGCTTGTCCAGGTCGAGGTCGGTCGGGACGCCCTTCTCCCGCAGGCCGGCCGCGGTCAGCTCGGCGGTCTTCAGCGTGGTGGTCGCCTTCTGGCGCAGGTCGAGGCCGGTGACGACGGCCTTGCCGCTGAGGTCGGCGACGACCTTGGTGCCCAGGTCGGTGACCACGGTGGGCAGCTTGCGCAGCTGCTGGAGGGCCAGCTCACCGGCGCCGGCGGCGGCGTAGAGCGGGGCAGGGATGCGGTTGGTCTTCGGCTGGGTCATGACTTCTCCTCTTCGGCCGTACCGGCGGCCTTCTTGTGGGGGGCGGTGGTCGGGGCGGGGGCGGGGCCCGCCTCGGTGACGGCGACCGATTCCAGGACGGCCTCGGTCGGCGTCCCCTCCGGTGTGGTCGGTCCGGTGGCGGCGAGCGTGGCCGTGTCCGGGGCCTCCGCCGGGCTCGCCGGCGCGGTGACCGGCGGGGCTCCGTCGGTGGCCGCCTGGGCGGCGGCGGTCGCCTCGGCGAGCCGGGAGTTCTCCCGGCGGAAGGTCTCGTAGATCTGGGTGAGCGACTGCTTCTGGGCCATGGTCAGCTCGGGGTCGACGGCGATCGCCGCGAGCACGCCCTGCCCCTCCTTGTCGTCCAGCAGCCCGGCCCGCAGGTACATCGCCGGGGTGGAGACCCGCAGCGCGCTGGCGAGCTGCTGGAGCACCTCGGCGCTGGGCTTGCGCAGCCCGCGTTCGATCTGGCTGAGGTACGGGTTGCTGACGCCCGCCTGCTCGGCGAGCTGGCGGAGCGAGATCTTGGCGTTGCGTCGCAGGTCACGAATGAACCCGCCGACGTCGGGAAGGTCCTTACCAGTGGCCATGACTCCACGCTAGCCGGCACTGCTAGCAACTGCAAGCAAAGCGCTAGCCAGAGTTAGCGAGGTCTCAACTACCTGGTTGCGTACCCGCTGTCCGCTCCGTACCGTGCCGGCGTGATGAAGAAGATCGAGGTCAACGGTGCCCTGTTCGGCTACGACGAGGAGGGCGACGGCAGCCCCGTGGTGCTGCTGCACGCCGGCATCGCCGACCGGCGGATGTGGCGCGCCCAGCTGCCCGCGCTCGCGGCGCGGCACCGGGTGATCGCCCCCGACCTGCGCGGCTACGGCGACTCCGAACTGCCTCCGGCCCCGTTCGCGCACCACGACGACGTGATCGGGCTGCTCGACGCGCTCGGCATCGAGCGGGCCGCGCTGGTCGGCTGCTCCTTCGGTGGCAAGGTCGCGGTGGACACCGCTCTGGCGTACCCGGAGCGGATCTCGGCGCTGGCCCTCTTCGGCGCGCCGGTCTCCGGCAACGAGTGGTCCGAGGAGACCGAGAAGCAGTGGGAGGACCTGGTCGGCGAGGTGGACCCGGCGGACTTCGACGCCACCGCCGCCGGCGAGGTGCGGTTCTGGGTGGTCGGCCCGACCCGCGAGCCGGCGGACGTCGACCCCGGCCTGATCCGGTTCGCCGAGGAGATGGACCGCCGCGCGCTCGCCGCCGAGCAGGCGCTCAGCGCCGTCGAGGTGGGCGAACTCGACCCGGCCGCGATCGACCGGCTGGGCGAGCTGCGGATGCCGGTGCTGACCGCGTCCGGGGCCGACGACCTCGCCGACATCCGCCGGCTGGCCGACCGGATCGCCGCCGAGGCCCCGCACGGGGTACGCCTGCCGGACGTCCCGGACGCCGGTCACCTGCTGCCGCTGGAGCGCCCCGAGCCGGTCAACGCCGCGCTGCTCGACTTCCTGCCCTGACGCCCGCCCCGGCCGCCGGCAGGTCGACCGGGGGTCGTAGCGGTGTGTCGCCCGGACCCGACCACGTCCGGGCGACACCGCCGCTGCCGAACGGACACCGGTCGCGCGGGTCACCAGACCGGGCGGACCGCCCCGACCGGGAGACCGCCGCCGAGCAGCGGCAGCTCGGCGTACTCGGCCAGCACCGGGGCGTCGACGCCGAGCCGGCGCAGCGCCGAGACCAGCACCGGCATCCGGGCCCGGGTCGCCCCGTCGTCGATCTTCAGGGCGACCGCGCCGACCCCGGGCACCGCCGCCGCGATGACGCCCTCCGCGCCGATCTTCGCCAGCAGCCCGGGTACGCCCCGCATCAGCCGGGTGTCGTCCGCCCGGGTGCCCCCCACCAGCTCCGGGTACGCCCGCATCGCGTCGGCCACGGTCCGCGCCGCGGTGCCGGGCTCGGCGTCGACCAGTCGCAGGAACGCCCGGGCCAGCCCGGTCAGCGACACGGCGAGCACCGGCGCGCCGCAGCCGTCCACCCCGACGGCCGCCGCCCGCTCCCCGGTGAACTCCTCGATGGCGGCGGTCAGCCGCTGCTGGAGCGGGTGCCCGGGCCGCCAGTAGCCGTCCAGCGGCCAGCCGGCGGCCAGACAGGTCAGCAGCATCCCGGTGTGCTTGCCCGAGCAGTTCATCCGGGTCCGGGTCGGGCCACCCCCGGCCCGCAGCACCGCCTCCCGGGCCTCCTCGCCGAACGGCAGGTCGGGCGGGCAGTGCAGGGCCTCCTCGTCGAGGCCGGCGCCGCGCAGCAGGTCGGTGACCCGTTCGGTGTGGAACTCCTCACCGGCGTGGCTCGCCGCGACCAGCGCCACGTCGGCCGGCTCGGTCAGTGGCAACCCGGCCCGGAGCATCCCGACGGCCTGCATCGGCTTGCTGGACGAGCGGGGGAAGATCGGCGAGGCGACGTCCCCCGCCCCGGTCAGCGGCGCACCGGCGGCGTCGAGCACCACCACGGAACCCCGGTGCAGACCCTCGACGAATCCCGACCGGACCACCTCGGCGAGCGGCACACCGCCCTCGTACGTCTTTCCCACGAAGTGGACGGTACCGAGGGGTCCGACGGGCCTGGCACCGGGGTGACCAGGGACGCCGGACGTCGACGTACAGGGACGCCGGGCGGTGCGCTGCTTACAGGCCGAGCAGCGTCCGGGCCTCGGCGGTGGTCAGCGGCGGCCGCTGGGCGAGCTGCGCGAAACCGACCGCGCGGGCGACCAGCTGCATGTTGGACTCGACCGGTCGACCCTTGGCGTAGGTGACCGTGTCCTCCATGCCCACCCGGAGGTGCCCGCCGGCCGACAGGGAGGCCAGCATCACCGGGATGGTGCTGCGGCCGATGCCGGTGGCCGAGAAGGTGGTGCCCTCGGGCAGGTCACGCAGCATCTGCGCGGCGGCGACCAGGGTGGCGGTGGTGCCCGGCATGCCGCCCGGCACCCCCATCACGAGGTCGACGTGGACGTGCCCGCCGTGCGGCAGGCCGTACTTGCCGAGCAGCCGCTGCAGGGCGGTGAGGTGACCCAGCTCGAAGATCTCGTACTCGGGGACGACACCCTTCTCCTGCATCCGGGTGTGCAGGTCGACGATGAACTCCCAGCGGTTCAGGAAGACGTCGTCACCGAAGTTGACCGTGCCCATGGTGCAGGACGCCATGTCGGGCGCGGCGTCCAGCACGGCCAGCCGGGCGGCCTCCGGGTCGGTCACCGCGCCACCGGAGGAGAGCTGCACGATCAGGTCGGTGCTCTCCCGCAGCGCGGTCACGGTCTCCCGCAGCCGCCCCTGGTCCAGGGTCGGCTTCGCCTCGTCGTCACGGATGTGGACGTGGATCACGGCGGCGCCCAGCGCCTCGCACTCCTTGGCCGTCAGCAGCAGTTCGTCGAGGGTCACCGGCAGCGCCGGCACCTCCGCCTTGGCCGACTCCGCGCCGGTGGGGGCAACCGTGATCAACGTCCCTGTCGTCATGCCGGCGATCCTAGACCGGCAGGCGACCAGGACGGAAGAATCACCGAGCGAGGTGCCGCCGAACGGAAGAATTCCCGCGTACGCGCGCTCAGGCCGGATCGATGGCGGCGGCCGTCTCGCCGACCAGCAACCGGGCGTCGTCGGAGACGTTGCGCTTGACCACGGCGAGGGCGATCTGACCCAGTTCGTAGTGGTGCACCGCGGTGCCGACGAAGCCGACCGGCCGGCCGTCCAGGGTCACCGGCGTACCGGCGGCCGGCGGCTGGTCGGTGGTCACCCCGTCCAGGTGCAGCAGCACCAGCCGGCGCGGCGGCCGGCCCAGGTTGTGCACCCGGGCCACCGTCTCCTGCCCCCGGTAGCAGCCCTTGTCCAGGTGCACGGCCGGGGCGATCAGGTCCACCTCGGCCGGGATCGTCCGGTGGTCGGTGTCCACCCCGGCCCGGGCCCGCCGGGCGGCCACCCGGATCGCCTCGTACGCCCACAGCCCCGCCACCGGCACGCCCGCACCGCGCAGCTCGTCGACCACCTGGGTCATCGCCTCCCGGGGGACCAGCAGGTCCACGCCGAGCGCCACCCGCCGGGCCCAGCCGCCGACCGGCAACGGCTGCACGTCGTACACCACGGTGGGCCGGGACGGCAGCTCGCCGGAGCGGAACTTCGGGCCCGGCACCGCGACCACGTCGGGCGCGGCCAGCCCGGTGACGCCGAGGGTGTCGAGCGCGCCGGTGGCCTCCGGCCCGACCAGCGAGAGCAGGGCGTGGTCGGCAGTGGCGTCGCGCGGCTCGACCTTGCTGAAGAACCGCATCCGCTCCAGGTAGGTCAACAGGCCGGCGGTCATCCCCGGCTCGGTGTCCAGCCAGGTGGTCTCGCCGTCCTCGGCGACCATGGCGTGCTGCTCGACGTGCCCGTGCGGGGAGAGGACCAACAGCTCGGTGCCCTGCCCCGGACCCAGCGCGGCGAGGTGCTGGCTGGTCAGGGTGTGCAGCCAGCCGATCCGCTCCTCGCCCGGCACCGCCACCACCCCCCGGTGCGAGCGGTCCACCAGGCCGACCCCGGTGGCCAGGACGCGCTGCTCGCGCATCGGGTCGCCGTAGTGGGCGGCGACCGGGCCGACCCCGGCCGCCCGGTGGGCCGGCTCGGGCTGGTCCCGGGTCTCCTCGTCGATCGCCTCGGTGGCCACCGCACCCGCGATGTCGATCATTTCCGTCCCCCGTCCTCGCACTGGCCGCAGACGCCGAAGAGCGCCACGTGCCCGATGTCGACCTGGAATCCCCGCTGCGCGGCCAGCTGTTCGGCCAGCGGGCGGAGCAGCTCGGGATCGATCTCGTCGATCGCGCCGCACTCCCGGCAGACCAGGTGCACGTGCTGGTGCTCACCGGCCGCGTGATAGGTCGGTGACCCGTGCGACAGGTGGGTGTGGGTCACCAGTCCCAACCGCTCCAGCAGCTCCAGCGTCCGGTAGATGGTGGTGATGTTGACCCCGGCGGCAACCTCCCGGACCGCCGAGTGCACCTGCTCCGGCGTCGCGTGCCCCAGCTCCAGCACCGCCTGGAGGACCAGTTGCCGCTGCGCCGTCAGCCGCAGCCCACGGGAGCGGAGCAGTTCCGCGAGGGAGGATTCGGACACCGTCCGATCATAGTTCGGCCGCCGCGCCGCACCGGCCGGCGCGGGGGTACGCCGCTACCCTCGGCGGTCGTGGTGGCATCACGGGTGGCGGTGCCGGGTCGGGGCCTCGTACCGGCCGGGACGGCGGTGCTGCGCGGCGACGACCGGGGCGTGCTGCACGGCGACGGGCTCTTCGAGACCCTGCACCTGCGGGACGGACGGCCGTGGCTGCGCGACGCGCACCTGGCCCGGCTGCGGGCCGGCGCCGCGGCGGTGGAACTGGACCTCCCCCCGACCGGCGCGCTGGTCGACCTGCTGGACGAGGTGTGCGCCGGCTGGCCGCCCGAGGTGGAAGGGGCCCTGCGGCTGGTCTGCACCCGGGGGCCGGAGGGCGGCGGACCGCCGACGGTCTACGCCACGCTGGGCGAGGTGCCGGCAGCGACCCGGCGGGCCCGGGGCACCGGGGTGCGCGTCGCCACCCTGCCGCTCGGGGTGGCCGCCCGGTCCCGCCCCGAGCTCGACTGGCTGCCCCACGGGGTGAAGTCGACCTCGTACGCGCTGAGCACCGCCGCCCGTCGCTGGGCCACCCGCAGTGGCGTCGACGACGTGCTCTGGGTCTCCACCGACGGGTACGCGCTGGAGGCGCCGAGCGCGAACCTGGTGTGGCTGACCGGGCGGACCCTCTGCACCGTGCCCGCCGCCGCCACCGGCGTGCTGCCGGGGGTGACCGCCCGCTGGCTGCTCGACCACGCCGCCGACCTCGACCTCACGCCCCAGGAACGCCTGGTGACCCTCGGCGAGCTGCACGAGGCCGACGGCATCTGGCTCACCAGCTCCCTGCGCGGCCTGGCGGAGATCCGGACCCTGGACAACGCCCCCCGCCCCCACTCCCCCCTGACCGCCCCCCTGCTCACCCTCCTCGGCTTCCCCGCAGGTTGATCATGAAGTTGTTGCCCCGCCCCGCAGCGGGAGGCAACAACTTCATGATCGACCCGGTGAGGGGTGGGTCAGCCGGCTACGCGGGTGAGGCGGGCGGAGAGGTGAGGGCTGAGGGGGTGGCCGACGGCGGCCATCTCCTGGGCGTAGAGCAGGGCGCCCTCGACGATGCCGAACAGGCGGGCACCGGCGGTGACCTCCTTCGCCGTCGCGGTGCGCACCACCGCGTCGGTGGCGAACTCGATCTGGGTGCCCTTGCGCTTGCCGATGTGCAGCTCCATCACGCCGGTCGGCGTGGTCATCAGCGCTTCCAGCTCGTCGGTCACCCGGTCGCCGTCCATGACCGGACGCCACCAGCCGACCTCGCGGCCGGCCGGGCGGACCGGGCGGCTCTCCTCGTCCAGGATCCAGGCCCGCGACTCGTAGAACAGGAACGGCCGGCCGTCGTGGCTGATCCGGATCTCCTGCGCGAAGTCGAAGTCCTCGATGGTGGGGAACCCACCCCGGCCGCGCCCCCGCCACACCCCGATGTACGGCAGCAGCCCGTCCAGGCTGCGGTGCAGCTTCGGACCGACGCGCAGGTCGTGGCTCTCCTCGTACGGGTACGGGTCGACCGGTGGCGCGTTCAGCCACGGCGGCTGAAGCGGGTTCTCACTCACCGGCAACTCTCCGTTCGCGACTGCGGGGCTCGCAGACCCGGCTCACTCCTCGCACTCACCGGCAACTCTCCGTTCGCGACTGCGGGGCTCGCAGACCCGGCTCACTCCTCGCACTCACCATTTACCTCTCGAAATGCGGACCGCGGCGTAGACCAGGCCACCGGCGAGCGCGCCGAGGCCGGCGACCAGCAGGCTGACGAACCCGATCTCGGTAACCATCCGGGCCATCCTATGCTGGGCTCCATGGCCCGCACTCTCGTCGTCAAGGCCACCGCCGGCGCGGACGCCCCGGAGCGCTGCGCGCAGGCCTTCACGGTGGCCGCCACGGCCGCCGCCGCCGGGGTGGACGTCTCGCTCTGGCTGACCGGGGAGTCGACCTGGTTCGCGCTGCCGGGCCGGGCGCAGGAGTTCGACCTGCCGCACTCCGCGCCGCTGGCCGAGCTGCTGCACGTGATCCTCACCACCGGCACGGTGACCGCCTGCACCCAGTGCGCGGCCCGCCGCGACATCGGCCCGGACGACGTCATCCCCGGCGTACGCATCGCCGGGGCGGCGGTCTTCGTCGAGGAGGCGATGGCGGAGGGGGCCCAGGCCCTCGTCTACTGACCGGCGCCACTGACCTGCCCGAGCCGTCCGTTGTGGGCGGACTGCCGATATCGACCCGGTAAGTCCGGCTACTGCCTACGATTCGCATGTGGGTGAGGCGATCGAGCAGTTCTTCGCGACACTGCCGGCGCGTGCCCCGGCGGTGCTGCGCGGACCGACCACCGGCAGCCTCCAGATCGACCTGACCAGCGGAAACCGCACTGAGCACTGGTACGTGCGGCTGGCCCACGGTGCGGTGCGGGTGAGCCGGGAGCAGCAGCCGGCCGACGCCACCTTCACGGTCAGCGCCGCGCTCTTCGAGCGGCTGGTCACCGGTCGGGAGGCCGGCATGGCGGCCGTGCTGCGCAACGAGGCGACCTTCAGCGGCAACGTGGTGCTGTTCCTGGTCTTCCGTCGCTTCCTCCCCGACCCGCCCGGCACCCGGGACCCCCGCGAGACGGCCCGCGAACACGTCGGGCGGTCGGTCCGATGAAGGAGCGGGTCAGCATCCTCGACGGCAACACGTTCCTGGTCAGCGACCGGCGCGGCAACATCGAGCCGTCCTTCGACTTCCCCACCGGGCTGTTCTCCTTCGACACCCGGTTCATCTCCACCTGGATCCTCACCCTCAACGGCGAGAAACTGCACGCCCTCTCCATCGACGACGGCGAGTCGTACCGGACGCGCTTCTTCATGGTCCCGGGCGAGCCGACGCACTACCTCGACGCCAAGGTGTCGGTGATCCGCAGCCGGTCCATCGGCGGCAGCTTCGACGAGGAGCTGACCCTGCTCAACCACGCCGAACAGGAGGTCGAGTTCACCCTCCGGCTGGAGATCGGGTCGGACTTCGCCGACCTGTTCGAGATCAAGCACCAACGGCAGAAGAAGGGCCGGACGACGCCCAGCGTGGGGCCGAACCAGCTCCGGCTCACCTACCGGCGGGAGGGGTTCCACCGGGAGGCGGTGATCAGCACGAGCGCCCCCGCCGACATCGACGAGAGCGGGATGACCTTCCGGATCCGGGTCGGCCCGCACGGCGAGTGGACCACCCGCCTGCACGTGGCCACGGTGATCTACGGGGCGCGGGGCGAGGACATCCGGGCCACCCTGCCGTTGGGCGGCCACCGCTCGGTGGCGGCGATCCAGGCCGAGCAGGACGACCTGATCGACCGGGCGCCGAAGCTCGGCTGCGACTGCGAGCCGCTGGCCGGGGCGTACCGGCGCAGCCTCAACGACCTGGCCGCGCTCCGGTACGAGTCGATCGCGCTCGGCGTACGCCTGCTCGCCGCCGGGCTCCCCTGGTTCATGACCCTGTTCGGACGGGACAGCATCTTCACCTCGCTCCAGGTGCTGCCCTTCCTGCCCGAGCTGGTGCCGCCGACCATCCTGATGCTGGCCGGCCTCCAGGGCAGCCGGCTGGACGACTTCCGCGACGAGGAACCCGGCAAGATCCTGCACGAGCTGCGGTACGGGGAGACCGCCGGCTTCCAGGAGCAGCCGCACTCCCCCTACTACGGCTCCGCCGACTCGACCGCGCTCTTCGTGATCCTGCTCGACGAGTACGAGCGGTGGACCGGGGACGACAAGCTGGTCCGGATGCTGGAGCACGAGACCCGGGCGGCGCTGCACTGGATCGACACCTACGGTGACCTGCTCGGCACCGGATACGTCTCGTACCTGACCCGCAACCCGGAGACCGGCCTGCAGAACCAGTGCTGGAAGGACTCCTGGGACGGGATCTCCTTCTCCGACGGCCGGCTGCCCGAGTTCCCCCGGGCCACCTGCGAACTCCAGGGGTACGCGTACGACGCGAAGCTGCGCGGCGCCCGGCTGGCCCGGACCTTCTGGAACGATCCCGCGTACGCGGAGCGGCTGGAACGCGAGGCGGCGGCGCTGAAGGAACGGTTCAACCGGGACTTCTGGATCCCGGAGCGGGAGTACTACGCGCTCGCCCTGGACCCGGACGGCCGGCAGGTCGACGCGCTCTCCTCCAACATCGGCCACCTGCTGTGGAGCGGCATCGTCGACGAGTCACGGGCCGCCGCGGTGGCCGGGCACCTGCTCGGGCCCCGGCTCTTCTCCGGCTGGGGCATCCGCACCCTGGGCGACGACCAGGGCCGGTACAACCCGATCGGCTACCACGTCGGCACGGTCTGGCCGTTCGACAACTCGATCATCGCCTGGGGCCTCTGGAAGTACGGCTTCCGGGAGGAGGCCGGCAAGATCTGCGAGGGCATGCTCAGCGCGTCCCGCTACTTCGACGGTCGGCTCCCCGAGGCGTTCGCCGGCTACGAACGCGACCTCACCGACTATCCGGTGCAGTACCCCACCGCGTGCAGCCCGCAGGCCTGGTCGGCCGGCACCCCGTTGCTGCTGCTGCGGGTGATGCTCGGGCTGGAGCCGGGCGGCGAGCACCTGATCATCGACCCGGCGGTGCCGCCCGGAATGGGCCGGGTGGAGCTGCTCGACATCCCCGGTCGGTGGGGACGGGTGGACGCCCTGGGTCGCAGTCGCACCCCGCAGGAGGACCGCCGCGACCGCTGAGCCGGCCCGGGTGCGGTGGCACGCGAGGGACGAGCCGGCCGGGCGCTGGGCTACCCGGGGCCGACCGACTGGGCGCCCCGCGCGAGAGACGAGCCGGCCGGGCGCGTACCGCCCGGGGGACGAGCCGGCCGGGCGTGGGACCGCGTGGGAGGACGGTCAGCCGGCGCAGCCGGTCGAGGCCGCCAGGCGCAGCTGGTCGCCGGTGGCGTCGGCCAGCACGACGACCCGTCCGGTGCGGAACGCGTACCGGTCGGGTCGGTCGAGCACGACGGCGCCGAGCGGTGCGAGCGGGGCCAGCGAGACCGGGCCGGTCCCGGCGGCCACCCGGACCGTGCGGGCCGGCTCCCCCGTCGGGCAGGGCGCGGCGACCACCGTCGGGTCCGTCGGGACCGGTCGGCCGAGGGCCCGCAGCGCGGCCGTCAACTCCGGCCCGGCGGCGTACCCGGGCGACAGGTCGGCGTACCCCGTGTCGGCCGGGCGGCAGCCGGTGGCGACCGAGAAGCGGACCAGGCCGTCGGTGACGACCCGCCCGTCCACCGCGACGAACTCGCCCGCGTCGGCGCGCAGCCGAGGGCGGCCCACCTCAGTGGCGACCCCGGCTCCCCAGCCGGCCGGCAGCCGCCGGGCCACCCGGTCCAGCACCGCCCGCTCGCCGCCGGGAGCCACCGGGACGTCCACGCCCCGGGTCAGCGACGCCCCGTCGGCCAGCGGGGTGACCCGGCAGCCCTTGTCGAAGCGGGGCGGGGTCAGCTCCCAGGCGTCCTCGCCGAGTGCCGCCACCAGCCGGCCCACCGCCCGGTCCGCGACCGGGACCGCCTGGCTCAGCGGCCGCTGCTCCTTGACGGTGGGCGGGTCGTGCCGTACCGACCACCAGGTCAGCCCGGCGAGCAGCACCGCCCACAGCACCGACGCGGCCACCAGCCAGCGCCACCACCGCCGGCCGGACGCCGGCCGGTCGGGACCCGACGGCGGGGCGTACCCCTGCTGGACGACACCACTCACCGGCCAATCGTGTCACGCCCGCGCCGCCGCTCCCCGCCCTCCCCGCCACCGCCCACTCCCCGACCCGCCGCCCGGAAGCCACACTTTCCGTGAATCAGCGGCCTCGGCGACGTCGGAAGCCACACTTTCCGTGAATCAGCGGCCTCGGCGACGTCGGAAGCCACACTTTCCGTGAATCAGCGGCCTCGGCGACGTCGGAAGCCACACTTTCCGTGAATCAGCGGCCTCGGCGACGTCGGAAGCCACACTTTCCGTGAATCAGCGGCCTCGGCGACGTCGGAAGCCACACTTTCCGTGAATCAGCGGCCTCGCGGGCGAGGGCGCGAGGCCGTGTCGGGTGGGCGGGGCGGGATGGGCGGGCTGGGGTGAGACGGGCGTGGCCCGCCGCCCCGGCCGGGGCGGCGGGCCACGATCAGAGCGTGGGTCAGGCGGCGACCTTGACGGTCACCTCGTTGATCCCGCGGGCGGCGGTGACGGCGGTGTCGCCGTTGCCGTGCCGGGAGAGCGCCCGCAGGGTCCAGTTGCCCGGCGCGGCGAAGAACCGGAACTGGCCGGTCGGGGAGGTCACCACCTCGGCGGTGAACTCGCCGGTGGAGTCGAGCAGCCGGACGTACGCGCCCGGGACGGCCTCGCCGGACTCGGCCGTGACCAGGCCGGTGATGACGGTTTCCTTCTCCAGGTCCAGGCTGGCCGGCAGCGGGGCGGCCTGGTCCGGAGCGGCGCAACCGGCGGCGGTGGAAGCGACGGGTGCAGTCATGGCTCAGGCCTCCCCGGGCTCGTCGCCGAGCGCGACCGGCACGCCGACCAGCGAGCCGTACTCGGTCCAGGAGCCGTCGTAGTTCTTCACGTTGCGGTGACCGAGCAGCTCCTGGAGCACGAACCAGGTGTGCGAGGAGCGCTCGCCGATCCGGCAGTACGCGATGGTCTCGCGGCTGTCGTCCAGCCCGGCGGCGGCGTAGATCTTGCGCAGCTCGTCGTCGGACTTGAAGGTGCCGTCCTCGTTGGCCGCCTTCGACCACGGGACGCTGATCGCGGTCGGCACGTGGCCGGCCCGCTGGGCCTGCTCCTGCGGCAGGTGGGCGGGGGCGAGCAGCCGGCCCGCGTACTCGTCGGGGCTGCGCACGTCGACCAGGTTCTTGGTGCCGATCGCGTCGACCACCTCGTCGCGGAAGGCGCGGATCGAGGTGTCCGGCTCCTGCGCGACGTACTGCGTCGCCGGGCGGGAGACCGCGTCGGTGACCAGCGGGCGGGCGTCCAGCTCCCACTTCTTGCGGCCGCCGTCGAGCAGCTTCACGTCGCGGTGACCGTAGAGCTTGAAGTACCAGTACGCGTACGCGGCGAACCAGTTGTTGTTGCCGCCGTAGAGGATCACGGTGTCGTCGTTGGCGATGCCGCGCTCGGACAGGAGCGCCTCGAACTGCGTCTTGTTGACGAAGTCGCGGCGGACCGGGTCCTGGAGGTCGGTCCGCCAGTCGAGCTTGATGGCGCCGGCGAGGTGGCCGGTGTCGTAGGCCGAGGTGTCCTCGTCGACCTCGACGAAGACGACGCCCGGGGCGTCGAGGTTCTTCTCGGCCCACTCGGCCGAGACGAGTGCGGTGTCGCGACTCATCTGATCACTCCCTGGTGAGGATGGATGGTGAGCCTGCGCGCGATCGAAGGTGATGATTGTCGCACCACGCGCGGGACCCAGAGGTAGGAACGGATCACGGGTACGTGCGACGGCGCCGCTGCCGGGCGATACGAGGGGGAACACCGGAGGGTACGCACCCTGCGTGCCGAGGCCGCCTAGGCAGCCGGAAACAGCCCCGCCGTCAGATGACGGGGCGACACAGGCAGGTGGCCACGCGGCACAGGTCGACCGCGCGCCGTTTGGTGAGGAGCGTCCCCATGGGCAGGGACATTACCAGCCGCTCCGCCCGTCGCCACCGGGCCGACCAGCATCCGGGACGCGGGCCGGGGCCCGGGAACGCCGACGGCCCGGCCGAGGGCCGGGCCGTGAGCAGGTGGTACGTCAGCTGGCGGAGTTGATCGGCACGTTCTTGGCGTCCGCGGTGACGACCAGGCCGTCCGGCGTCGGTTCCACCTTTCGGACGGTGAGCTGGAACGGCAGCGCCGGCAGCGGCACGTCGATCGAGAGGCCCCGGGCGTAGTTGGCCAGCAGCGTGCGGGCCAGCGGCAGGTTCGGCAGCCCGTCGGCGGTCAGGTCGTTGAACTTCAGCCCCACCTTGCCGTTCGCCACCGTGACGTCGGCGGTGCCGTTGACGGTGAGCTTGGCGCCCAGGATGTCCACCGGGGCGGTGACGGTGAGCTTGCCGTTCTGCTCGCCCAGCTTCAGGCCGGGCCGGTCGAGCAGCTTCGCCAGGCTGTCGTACGTGACGGTGCCGCGACCGTCGACCGTCTCGGCGGTCACGTCGCCCTGCCGGGTGCGCAGCGTGTCCAGCGACGCCTTCACGTTGCGCGCGTCCACGTCGAGCCGGGGCACGCTGACCGCGTCGCCCTGCACCTTGCCCTGCACGTCGGTCAGCACGATCGAGATGCGCTCGTACTTCCCGGCCAGCACCTGGGTGAGGAAGGGGAAGCCGGCCACCTCGACCTTGGGCGGGGCGGACTGCGCGTCCTGCTTGGCGACCTCCTGCTTCACCTGGTCGGCGATGGCCCGCTCGGCCGCGCCGGCCGCCAGCCGGTCGGCGACCACGAGCAGGCCGGCCAGGACCAGCAGCAGGACCACGAACCCGGTCAGCACCCGCCGACCACGTCGCCGGGGTCGCTCCTCGTACGCCGGAGCCTCTGCCACGCCGCCTCCCGTCCTCGCCGTCATCACGCCGCCGCGCGGCGCAACCGTACTTACCCGAGGCGTCGTTCCCCCAATCGCCGCTTCAGAGGAAGAGCACGCACATCGCGTACGCGGCCGGCGCGGCCAACGCGAAGCCGCCCAGCGGGCCCTGCATGTGCCGGGCGATCCACATGGTCGGCGGCTCGCCGGCCATCAGCCGACCGGCCTCGGCGTACCCGACGGCGAGGTCGGCCAGCACGGCGGTGCCGGCGGTGACCAGGCCGACCAGGGCGGCGCTGGTGGGGGTGAAGCCGACCAGGTAGCTGCCGAGCACCGCGCTGGTGAGCGTGCCCAGCATCGCGCCGGCGACCACCCCGGCGGCGCCCCGGGGCACCTGCGGGGCGAGCCGCGGCCAGGGCGCCACCGCATCGGTCAGCCGGGCCACCAGCAGGGCGACCCCGGTGGCGGTGAGGCAGACCGTGATCGCCTGGGTGCCCTTCGGGATCCGGCTGAGCACGATCAGGGTGCCGAAGGCGACCACACCGACCACGATCAGCAGGGTGCTGCCGAGCGAGTCGGTGACCCGGACCCGGTCCACCCGGCGGACCAGCTGGCCGAGCACGCCGAGCACGACGCCGCCTGCCGCGGCGTAGCCGAGCGGGGCCAGCGCGGCGATCTCGGAGCGCACCGCGGCGACGTCGGCGATACCCGCGACGGTGGCGCTGACCAGGGCGACCACCAGCAGCGCGGGCGGTCGCATGGCCATCGTCCAGGCGAGCACGAAGAGCAGCTGGACGCCGAAGACGATGAACGCGAAGGGCAGCCGGTGCCCCGGGCCGGCGGTCTGCGCGCCGAGCACCAGGCCGACGCCGAGCAGTGCGGCGAAGCCGGCGACGGTGAGCGCGAGCGGCCGGCGCACCGGGACCGGTGGCACCTCCTCCTCGGGCTCGTCGTCCGGCTCGTCGTCCGGACGCCGGCCGGGGCCGCCCTTGCGGAGCCGGCGCGGGCCCTTGCGCTCCGGCCGGTCCCCGTCGTCGTCGACCGGTCCGGTGCGGGGGCCCGGCGGGTAGCCGCGGGCGGGACCGGCCGGACCCGGCCGCGCGTCGTCGGCCCACGGGTCACGGCCGGTGTCGGGCGAGGTCGAGGGAAACACGCCCCGATCGTGCCAGACCAGGCCGCCCTGGCGGAGGTCACGGTTTCGGCAACGTTAAAACCTGAGCGGCGATCGGGGACAGATCAGACAAACAGGAAAGGGTACGGAGGTGACGGCCGGGCGATCGGTTACGCTCAAGCCGTTACCCGCCCGTCAGCGACGCCGGGACCCACGCAAGTTCACAGCGCCACTTCCTGCCGGAGTGCCGCTGGTCGCGCGCGGCCGAGAGGTCGCCGGGACGGAGGTGATCGTGGAGATCCTGCTGTTGGTGACCGCGCGCGCAGGTGAACCCTCGGCGGTGCTGCCGGCGCTCGACCTGCTGCCGCACTCGGTCCGCACCGCGCCGCGCGACGTGCGGACGCTGGTTTCCGGTCCCAGCCCGGACGCCGTCCTGGTCGACGCCCGCTCCGAGCTGAGCGAGGCCCGCGCGACCTGCCGGATGCTGCACGCGACCGGGCTCGGCGTACCGCTGGTCGCGGTGGTCACCGAGGCGGGCCTGATCGCGCTCAACGCCGACTGGGGTGTGGACGACGTCATCCTGGCCGGGGCGGGCCCGGCCGAGGTGGAGGCCCGGCTCCGGCTCGCGGTCGGCCGGCTGAGCAACGCGACGGCCGGTGCCGGCGGCTCGATCCGGGCCGGCGAGCTGACCATCGACCCGGACACCTACGCGGCGAAGCTCAAGGGCCGCCCGCTCGACCTCACCTACAAGGAGTTCGAGCTGCTGAAGTTCCTGGCCCAGCACCCGGGTCGGGTGTTCACCCGCGACCAGCTGCTCCGCGAGGTCTGGGGTTACGACTACTTCGGCGGCACCCGCACCGTCGACGTGCACGTCCGGCGGCTGCGGGCGAAGCTCGGCTCGGAGTACGAGTCGATGATCGGCACGGTGCGGCAGGTCGGCTACAAGTTCGTGGTGCCCCCGTCGCGCTCCCTGCCCGAGTCGGAGCACGCCCCCGTGCCGGTCTGACCGACCGTTCGCGGCCCACCTCCGCCCTTCGGCGGAGCCCTTCCCAATTGCCCCTTTTGCCCCGCTGGTCCGGCTTAAGCTGAGTGCCGAATCGGCGGGGCGAGCAGGGGGAGACGTGCGGTGACCACGGGGGCGAGGACGGCTGCGTGCCGTGATCCGAGAGGGTGCGGCCGATGATCCCGGCCCCGACGCTGCGCGCGGCCGGAATGGTGACCCTGGTGGTGGCCGCGCTGCTCGGCTCGGCGTACGCGCTCGGGCGCAGCCTGGTGCCGACGGAGGCGCCGCCGCGCAGCACCGGGATCACGGCCAGCGTGAACAGTCCGCACTACGCCGACCAGCCGCCCGCCGACGACGCCCCGGCGACGGCGAGCCCGAGCCCCACCCCCGACGGTGACAGCCACCCGCCGAACGGCACCGGGGACGGCCCGTACGGCAGCCGCGTCTCCACCGGCTCCGAGCAGATCGCGCTCACCTTCGACGACGGGCCCGACCCGCGGTACACGCCGCAGGTCCTCGCCCTGCTCCGCGAGCACGGCGTGAAGGCCACCTTCTGCGTGGTCGGGCAGAACGCCCAGGACCATCCCGACCTGATCCAGGCGATCGTGGCCGAGGGGCACACCCTCTGCAACCACTCGTGGAGCCACGACATCACCCTCGGCAAGCGATCCCCCGACGCGATCCGGGCCGACCTGCTCCGCACGAACGACGCGATCCGGGCGGCGGTGCCGGACGCGCGGATCGCGTACTTCCGGCAGCCCGGCGGGGCCTGGACCTATCCGGTGGTGTCGGTCTGCGAGGAACTCGGCATGGCCCCGCTGCACTGGACGGTCGACCCGTCGGACTGGCAGGCGCCCGGCGCCGCGAAGATCACGAATGCGGTGCTCAGCGAGGTGGGACCGGGCTCCATCGTGTTGATGCACGACGCGGGCGGCGACCGGACGGGCACCGTCGACGCGTTGCAGCGCCTGCTGCCGACGCTGCTGGACCGGTACCGGCTGGAGGCCATGCCCACCGGCACCACGTGACGACCACCACCGGCCGGTCGTCGCGTCCGGCATGATCCGCGCCCGTACGGCCAGTACGGTGGCGGCATGAGCGAGCGCCAGCGAGCGAATCATCGGCTCAGTGCGGAACGAGCTCATGGCGACGCCGAGCGTAGCGAGGTGGCGGCATGAGCAGCAGTGCGCCGACCGCGGACCGGGTGGCCCGCGCCGACCGGCTGGCCGAGGTCGAGGTGGCCGAGGTGCTGGCGCTGGCCCGCACCGCCGGGGACGCCGACGGGGCGGACCCGCTCGACGAGCACGTGCTGCTGCGGCTGCGCGACCCGGAGGCCCCGGCCGTGCACCTCACCGCCCGCGCCGCCGACGGCACCCTCACCGGGTACGCCCACCTGGACACCACCGACCCGGCGAACGGCATCGGGGTGGAACTGGCGGTGCACCCGGCGTACCGGCGACGCGGCACCGGGCGCGCGCTGGCCCGAGGCGTACTGGCGGCGGCCTCCGGTCCGCTGCGCGCCTGGGCGCACGGCGACCACCCGTCGGCCGCCGCGCTCGCGGTCGACCTCGGCTTCACCCGTGCCCGGGTGCTCTGGCAGCTGCGCCGCCCGTTGACCGCCGCGCTCACCGAGCCGGCCCTGCCGGAGGGGGTGGCGCTGCGCGCGTTCCGTCCGGGCGAGGACGACGAGGCGTGGCTGGCGCTGAACAACGCGGCCTTCGCCGCGCACCCCGAGCAGGGCCGGTGGACCCTCGCCGACCTGCGGGTACGCCTCGCCGAGCCGTGGTTCGACCCGGCCGGTTTCCTGCTCGCGGTGGACTCGTCCACCGGACGCCTGCTCGGCTTCCACTGGACCAAGGTGCACGAGCGGCCCGGCTCGGCCCGGATCGGCGAGGTCTACGTGCTCGGGGTGGACCCGACCGCGCACCGGGGCGGGCTGGGCCGGGTGCTCACCGCCGCCGGGCTGGCGTACCTGCGGGACCGGCGCGGGCTCGACCGGGTGATGCTCTACGTGGACGAGTCCAACGCACCGGCGGTGGCGCTCTACGAACGCCTGGGCTTCGCCCGTTGGTCGGCGCACGTCAACTACCAGCTCGGCTGACCCCGACGCCCTGCCGCCGTCCCGCGAAGCGGTCACGGCGGTGTCACGCGCTGGACTCGGCCGGATAACGGCTGCCCCGAAAAATCGTACTATTAGCGATAGCAGGTCGCGAGTTCACGTAACGGACAACCCTTCCTCAGCCCAGGGTCACCCCGTCGGACGCACCTGTTCATTTCCCGTTCACTTCTGACCGGCGAACCGTCTACCTGGCCCTCCTAACTTTCACCTCAGCCGGTCAGCGCCGGCATCCGGGTCCGACCCGGGCGACCTGACCAAAGACGTGAAGGGAAACCCCTCAGGTGAAGCTCCAGCGGCACGGCGCCATTGCCTGCCTCGCTCTTACCGCGGTACTCGGTCTCAGCGCGTGCGGCTCGGACAACAACGAGCCGACCGGCACCTCCGCCTCCGGCTCGGCCGCCGCGGTCGACTGCGGCAAGGGCACGCTGAACGCGCAGGGTTCCTCCGCCCAGAAGAACGCCATGGCCGAGTGGATCAAGGCGTACCAGCAGAAGTGCGCCGGCACCACGATCAACTACGAGCCCACCGGCTCGGGCGCCGGCATCCAGGCGTTCATCGCCGGCACCGCCGACTTCGCCGGCTCCGACTCGGCCCTCAAGCCGGAGGAGCAGCCGCAGGCCGACGCCAAGTGCGCCGGCGGCCAGGCGCTCAACCTGCCGATGGTGATCGGCCCGGTCGCGGTCGTCTACAACGTCAGCGGCGCGGAGAACCTCCAGTTCAGCCCGGCCACCCTGGCGAAGATCTTCGCCGGCAAGGTGACCAAGTGGGACGACGCGGCGATCAAGGCCGACAACCCGGACGCCAAGCTCCCGTCGACCGCCATCCAGGCGGTGCACCGCTCCGACGAGTCCGGCACCACCGACAACTTCACCAAGTACCTGTCGAAGACCGCCGAGGCGGACTGGACCTTCGGCAACGCCAAGGCGTGGAAGGCCCCGGGCGGGGTCGGCGCGGCCAAGTCCGACGGCGTGGCCAGCAAGGTCAAGAGCACCGACGGCACCATCAGCTACGTCGAGCTGTCGTACGCCGAGAACTCGGGCCTGAAGAAGGCCAAGATCAAGAACGGCGCCGGCGAGTTCGCCGAGCTGACCGGTGACTCGGCCGGCAAGACCATCGCCGGGGCCAAGATCGAGGGCCAGGGCAACGACCTCAAGATGTCGATCGACTACAACACCAAGGAGGCCGGGGCGTACCCGATCGTCCTGGTGACCTACGAAATCGTCTGCAGCAAGGGCCTCGCGGCCGACAAGCTGCCGCTGGTCAAGGGCCTGCTGGGCCACGCCGCCAGCGCCGAGGGCCAGGCCGACCTCGCCGAGCTGGGCTACGCCCCGCTGCCCGACGCCGTCCGCGCCAAGGTCGAGACTGCGGTCAAGAGCCTCTCCTGACGCGCTGACCGACACCACTCCCTCTATCGAAGCGAGCGAGCAGATGGGTGACACCCAGCACCGCTCGGCGCACGCCGGCACCGGCGGGACCACCGTGGCCACCAGCCACGAAGGGCCCGCCGGTGCCTCGGCGCGTGCGGCCGAGCCCTCCGGTACCCCCGGTACCCCCGGCAACGGCCTCGGCGGTGGCGGCGGACTGCCCCGGGCGCGCGCCTTCGGCGCCGAACGGGCGTTCCGCGGCCTGACCCTGGCGGCCGGCACCGCCGTGCTCGTCGTCATCGCGGCGATCGCGATCTTCCTGATCGCCAAGGCGGTCCCGGCGCTCCGGGCCAACTCCGAGTCCTTCTGGACCTTCGAGGGCTGGTTCCCGAACGACGACCCGCCGAAGTTCGGCATCGGCGCGCTCGCCTTCGGTACCGTGCTCACCGCCCTGCTGGCGCTGCTCATCGCGGTGCCGGTGGCGCTGGGCATCGCCCTCTACCTGTCCCACTACGCCCCGCGCCGGCTGGGCAACGGCCTCGGGTTCGTGATCGACCTGCTGGCCGCCGTACCCAGTGTGGTCTTCGGCCTCTGGGGCCGGGACTTCTTCCAGCGGCCGGTCGCGGACCTCTCCGCCTGGCTGCACACCTACTTCGGCTGGATCCCGATCTTCGGGGAGGGCCCGTACGGCACCTCGATCCTGCTCGGCTCGGTGGTCCTGGCGATCATGGTGCTGCCGATCGTCACCTCGCTCTCCCGCGAGGTGTTCCGGCAGACCCCGACCGCCAACGAGGAGGCCGCCCTGGCCCTCGGCGCCACCCGCTGGGAGATGATCCGCACCTCGGTCCTCCCGTACGGGCGGCCGGGCGTGATCGCCGCGGTGATGCTCGGCCTGGGCCGCGCGCTCGGCGAGACCATCGCCCTGGCGCTGACCCTCGGTTCGACCTACGCGATCTCCTTCAACATCCTGCAGACCGGCGGCAACACCATCGCCGCGAACATCGCGAACCGGTTCGCCGAGGCGAACGACACCGGTCGGGGCGCGCTGATCGCCTCCGGCCTGGTGCTCTTCGCGATCACGCTGATCGTCAACATCACCGCCCGCGCGATCATCTACCGCCGCCGCGAGTTCACGGAGTCGGCCGCATGACAACCCTCACCACCTCCCGCCCGCGGCCGCCGGCCCAGCCGGTCAGCCTGCGGGCCCGGCGGCTTCCGGCGTACGCCGCACCGGTCATCGCCGTGCTGGCCCTGCTCGCCGCCGCCGGCATCGTGTACGGCGCCGGCATCGGCGGCCCGGTCCTGGTCGTGGTCCTCGGCGCGCTGCTCTACCTGGCCGGCCTCTTCCTCGCCGCGAACGCGGTGGAGGGCCGGCGGTCCGCCCGCAACCGGACCTGGAGCGCGCTGATCCACTCCGCCTTCGTGCTGGCCGTGCTGCCGCTCGCCTCGGTGGTCTGGACCCTGGTCAGCAAGGGTGCCGCCCGGCTGGACGGCAACTTCTTCGGCACCTCGATGAACAACATCGGGGCCCGGGACGCCAACGGCGGCGCGTACCACGCGATCATCGGAACGCTGGAGCAGGTCGGCATCGCCACGCTGATCACCGTTCCGCTCGGCGTGCTCTGCGCGATCTACGTGGTCGAGTACGGCCGGGGCCGGTTCGCCTTCGCGATCCGCTTCTTCGTGGACGTGATGACCGGCATCCCGTCGATCGTGACCGGCCTCTTCGTGCTGGCCTTCTGGGTGCTGATCGTGTCGCCGTGGTTCAACGACGGCCGGCCGAGCTTCTCCGGCTTCGCCGCCGCGCTGGCGCTGAGCGTGCTGATGCTGCCCACCATCGTCCGCTCCACCGAGGAGATGCTGCGCCTCGTCCCGGCGCCGCTGCGCGAGGGCGCGTACGCGCTCGGCGTACCGAAGTGGAAGACCATCCTGCGGGTCGTGCTGCCGACCGCGCTGCCCGGCATCGTCACCGGCATCATGCTCGCCATCGCGCGGGCCGCCGGTGAGACCGCGCCGGTGCTGCTCGTCGCCGGCGGTGGCGCGGCGATCAACTTCAACCCGTTCGAGAACAACCAGTCGTCGCTGGCCCTCTTCGTCTACCAGCAGGCCGGCGAGGCCTCGAAGTACTCGCCGGCGCGGGCGTGGACCGCGGCACTCACCCTGGTCGCCCTGGTCCTCGTGCTGACCGTCGCGGCGAAGTTGCTGGCCCGTCGTAACCGGCTCGGCCGATGAACCCCGGAGGTACCACCATCATGGCCAAGCGCATCGAAGCCACCGACGTCACCGCCTACTACGGCGGGTTCAAGGCGATCGAGAACATCAGCCTGACCGTCGAGCCGAAGACCGTCACCGCCCTGATCGGCCCGTCCGGCTGCGGCAAGTCCACCTTCCTGCGGTCGATCAACCGGATGCACGAGGTGCTGCCCGGCGCCCGGGTCGAGGGCAACCTGACCATCGACGGCCAGGACATCTACGACCGCGACGTGGACGTCACGGCCGTCCGCCGGATGATCGGCATGGTCTTCCAGCGGCCCAACCCGTTCCCCACCATGAGCATCTTCGAGAACGTGGTGGCGGGCCTGCGGCTCAACGGGGTGCGGAAGAAGTCGATCCTGGAGGAGGCGGCCGAGAAGGCGCTGCGCTCGGCGAACCTCTGGGACGAGGTGAAGGACCGGCTCGGCAAGCCCGGCGCCGGCCTCTCCGGCGGTCAGCAGCAGCGGCTCTGCATCGCCCGGACCATCGCGGTCGAGCCGCAGGTGGTGCTGATGGACGAGCCCTGCTCGGCGCTGGACCCGATCTCGACGCTGGCCATCGAGGACCTGATGTTCCAGCTCAAGGACAAGTTCACCATCATCATCGTCACGCACAACATGCAGCAGGCCGCCCGGGTGTCGGACCGTACCGCCTTCTTCTCCATCGAGAAGACCGGCGACCCCGGCCGCCTGATCGAGTACGACAACACCCAGAAGATCTTCAGCAACCCCAGCCGCAAGAAGACCGAGGACTACATCACCGGCCGCTTCGGCTGAGCCGCTGCTCCCGGTCCGCGCGGGCCCCGGTCGACCTCGACCGGGGCCCGCCGCGTACCCGGCGCCGCCCGTCCCGCCCGTCCGCTCTTCCCGCACGACACCTACCGCCTGCGGTGCAGCCGGAACGAGGTCAGGTACCTCGCCGCCGGTGGGGACCTGCTGCCCGTCCTGCGCCGGATCGACGCCGCGGCGACGCGCGCCGGGCTGGTCCCGCTCGACGGGACGCTGGCCGGGGTCGAGGCCTACTACGCCGCCCACGGCAGGGCGGCCGACGGGCGGCTCCTGCCACCGCCGGGGCTGGAGTACCGGATGCCCGGATCCGACGAGTCGCTGCGTCTCGGCTGGTCACGGGAGAGTGACCCGAGGCAGCCAGGTGCGTCGGCGGTGGAACTGCGCTGGCCGCTGGTGTTCCAGGAGGGTCACCCGGTCGACGTCGACACCCTGTGGAGCGGGCCGTCACGGGGACAGAGGTACCTGGTCAGGGTCGACACACTGGTCACGTACCACGAGGATCCCTGGCCCGCGTGACGTCGGCCCCGTACCCGCGCCGGGGGTCAGCCGAGCACGAAGCGCGGCTCGCCGTCGGTGGGCAGGTCCAGGCGCGGGGTGATCGGCGTCGCGGCGTCGCGGGTGGTCGAGGCGCGGGCCACGGCGGCCAGGTCGCCGGCGGCGGCCACCTCGGCCAGGGTGACCATGGTCGGCGGCAGCATGGTCAGCTCCCCGGCCGCCACCCGGGCCAGGGCGTCCGCCGGGCGCAGCCAGGTGGTGTGGTCGGCCTCGCCGGAGACGTCCCGGGTCCGCTGCCCCGCCGGCAGCAGGGCGACGAAGAAGTACGTGTCGAAGCGGCGCGGCTCGAACTCCGGCGTGATCCACCGGCTCCACGGCAGCAGCAGGTCGGAGCGGAGGGTGAGCCCCTGCCGGGCCAGCAGGTCGGCGAAGCCGGTCCGGCGGCCCACCAGGTCCTGCCGGGCCGCCTCCCAGTCGTCGCCGCTGACGTCGCCGACCACGGTCCCGCCGCCCGGGCCGGCCAGCAGCACCCCGGCCTCCTCGAAGACCTCGCGGGCGGCGGCGCAGACGACCGCCTGGGCGGCGTCCGGGGCCAGGCCCAGCCGCTCACCCCAGGCCGCCGGCCCGGGACCCGCCCAGTCCAGGTGCGCCTGCGAGTCGGACCGGTCCACCCCGCCGCCGGGGAACGCGTACATCCCGCCGAAGGCCATCGCGGCGACCCGGCGGATCAGGTACACCTCGAAGTCGTCCCCGGCCGGCCGGAGCAGCAGCACGGTGGCGGCGACCCGGGGCACGGCCGGCACCCCACCCTCGGCGCGGAACCGGCGGGCGTGCTCCACCAGGGCGGGGGGTGCGGCGAAGCCGTCGATCGTCATGGCCCGAGCCTAGTTCGCGCCCCGGGGCGGCTCCGTCCGCCAGGGCCGCCCGGTGCGGCGCCCTGCCACCGTTCCCGATGTCCCGACGGGTGGATCACCTGCCCGGCGGCGGTACGGTCCGGGATAGCGTGCCGGTCATGACGCGTTGGGGAATCCTGGCCACCGGACACATCGCCGGCTGCTTCGCCGAGGACCTGCGGCTGGTGCCGGGGGCGGAGCTGGTCGCCGTCGGCTCGCGTACCCGGGAGAGCGCCGAGACGTTCGCGCGGCGGCACGGCGCGCCGCGGGCGTACGCCTCCTGGGCGGAACTGGCCGCGGACCCGGACCTCGACGTGATCTACGTGGCCACCCCGCACGCCGCGCACCACGAGGCGGCGATGACCTGCCTGGCCGGCGGTAAGGCGGTGCTGGTCGAGAAGCCCGCGACTTTGGACCTGGCGACCACGACGGAGCTGGTCGAGACGGCGCGCGCCCGGGGCCTCTTCCTGATGGAGGCCATGTGGATGCGGACCAATCCGCTGATCCTGCGGGTGGTGGAGCTGATCTCCGACGGCGCGATCGGCGAGGTGACCCACGTCCGGGCCGACTTCGGCGCGGCCGGGCCGTTCCCGCCCGAGCACCGGATGCGGGCCCGGACGCTGGGCGGCGGTGCCCTGCTCGACCTCGGGGTCTACCCGGTGAGCCTGGCCCACCTGGTGCTCGGGGTGCCGCAGGCGGTCCGGGCGTGGGCGAAGCTGAGCCCCGAGGACGTGGACGAGAACACCGGCATCATCCTGGGCTGGGACTCGGGCGCGGTGGCCACGCTGAGCTGCGGGATGGTGGGCGCCACCGCGATCACCGCCTCGATCACCGGCACCACCGGCCGGATCGACCTGCCGGAGCCGTTCTTCCGGGCCGGCGCGGCGGTGCTGCACCGGCGCGACGCCGAGCCGGAGACGATCGGCGCGGACCTCACCGGCGGCGGCTACCAGTACGAGGCGATCGAGGTGCAGCGCTGCCTGACCGCCGGGCTGACCGAGAGCCCGCTGGTGCCGCAGTTGGCCACCCTCGAGGTGATGACCCTCATCGACGAGATCAAGGCCCGGATCGGCGTCTCCTACGCCTGACGAAAGGGGCCCCTTCCCGAGGAAGGGGCCCCTTTCGGTTCGGCTCAGAAGAGCGGGCGGACCAGCAGGTACGCCAGGCAGGCGATCAGCGCCGCCGCCGGGAAGGTGATGATCCAGGCGATCACGATGTTGCCGGCCACGTTCCAGCGGACCGCGGAGAGCCGCTTGGTCGCGCCCACACCCATGATCGCCGAGGTGATCGTGTGGGTGGTGGAGATCGGGGCCTTCAGCACCAGGGCGTTGAAGTAGAGCACGGCGCTCGCGACGGTCTCGGCCGCGAAGCCCTCCGGCGGACCCAGGTCGATGATCTTGCGACCGAGGGTACGGATGATCCGCCAGCCACCCGCGTAGGTACCGGCCGCCAGCATCGCGGCCGAGGTCCAGAAGACCCAGCCCGGGATGTGCGTCTTGCTCTCCTGGAAGCCACCCGTGTAGAGGGCCAGCACGATGATGCCCATGGTCTTGGCGGCGTCCTGCATGCCGTGACCGACCGACATGGCGGCCGCCGAGGCGGTCTGCGCCCAGCGGAAACCCCGGTTGAGCTTGCCCGGCTGCCCCTTGCGGAACAGCCACAGGATCGCCAGCATCAGCAGGAAGCCGAGCACCAGGCCGACCATCGGCGAGAGCACCATCGGGATGATGACCTTCTCGATGATGTTGCCCCACTGCACGACGCCGTCGTTGGCGAACAGGGTCGCCCCGACCAGGCCACCGAAGAGCGCGTGCGAGGAGGACGACGGCAGCCCGAAGTACCAGGTGATCAGGTTCCAGGCGATCGCGCCGAGCACGCCGGCGAAGACCACCCCCAGGCTCTCGATCCCGGTCGGCAGGGTCACCAGGCCGTCGCCGACCGTCTTGGCCACGCCCGCGCCGAAGTGCGCGCCGACGAAGTTGCCGACGGCGGCCAGCGCCAGCGCGATCCGAGGTGTCAGGGCGCGGGTCGAGACGCTGGTGGCGATCGCGTTGGCCGCGTCATGGAAGCCGTTCGTGTAGTCGAACGCCATGGCGACCGCGATCACCGCCAGCACGGCGATGAGTTCGGGACTCACGGGATCAGGACTCCTTGACCGCGATGGTCTCGACGGTGTTGGCCACGTGCTCGAAGGCGTCGCAGGCGGCCTCCAGCTCGTCGGCCACCTCCTTCATCTTCAGCACGGTCAGCGCGTCGTACTCGCCGGAGAAGAGCCGGACCAGCAGCATCCGGTACGCCTGGTCACCGTCGTTCTCCAGGCGGTTGCACTCGATCCAGTAGTCCTCGAGGTCCTTCATCGACCGCAGTCGGGGCATCGCCTCGGCGGTCAGCTTGGCCTGCTGGTCGAGGACGTTGACCAGCTCGTGCAGCTCACGGGGCAGCGACGGGAGCTTGGTCAGCCCGTACAGGTAGAGCAGGTTGCCGACCGCCTCCAGGTGGTCCATCACGTCGTCGAGCAGCGAGCCCAGACGGTAGATGTCCTCCCGGTCGAACGGGGTGATGAAGGTGCTGTTGATCTTCTTGTAGAGATCGTGGGTGATCTGGTCGCTGTCGTGCTCGACCTCGGTCAGCCGCTCGCTGACCGACTGCACGTCGACGTCGGGCAGGCCCAGCTCGTTCAGCAGCTCGGTGCCCTTCACCAGGTTCTGCGCGGCCCTGGTGAAGAGCTCGTAGAAGGCGCCCTCGGTGGGACGGAAGGAAAACTTCACAGCACGGACCTCGTCGTGTCGGTGGAAGGGTGGCCGTTGCCCCGGAGGGCGTCTGCTGAAGGGGATGCTAGGTACCCCACGGAACCGGGCAACCATCGGCCCACCCCTGGTCAGGCCCGATTCACCGCTCGTTCACCCGCCGTTCACCTTGGCCCTCTCCGCTTGGTCCCGCAACCGGTGCCGCTCGTGCTCGACGTCGAAATCGGCAGGCGGATACCCCAGATCCAGGGTGTCGAACGTCTCCCGCAGCAGGTGGGCGACCGCCCAGTCCCGGTACCACTTGCGGTCCGCCGGCACCACGAACCAGGGCGCGGAGTCCGTCCCGCACCGGCTCAGCGCGTCGGCGTACGCGGCCTGGTACTCGTCCCACTTCGCCCGGGTGTCCAGATCGCTGGGGTTGTACTTCCAGAACTTCGTCGGGTCGGTCAGCCGCTCCGCCAGCCGCTCGCCCTGCTCGGCGTACGAGATGTGCAGCATCACCTTCACCAGGGTGACGGAATTCTCCGCCAGCTCCCGCTCGAACGCGTTGATCGTGTCGTACCGGGCCTGCCAGGTGGGCTCGTCGACGAGCGACTCCACCCGGGCGACCAGCACGTCCTCGTAGTGCGAGCGGTTGAAGACGCCCACGTACCCGGGCGGCGGCAGGGCCCGCCGGATCCGCCAGAGGAAGTCGTGCGACAACTCCTCCTCGGTGGGCGGCCCGAACGAGCGGATGTGCAACCCCAACGGGTTCATCGCGCCGGCCACCCGCTTGATCGTGCCGTCCTTGCCGCCGCAGTCCATCGCCTGGAGCACCAGCAGCACCCGGCGCGGGCGCTCCCCGTCCAGGTGCGCACCGGCCTGGCTGGGCGCGCTCGTCGGCGCCTGCGCACCGGCGGCGCCCGTCGCGGCCGCGTACAGCATCTCCTGCTGCCGGCCCAGGTCGGCGCCGAGCAGCTCGACCTGCCCCCGGGCCCACTCCTTGCGCCGCTTGCCGGTGCCGGCCGCCGCCGGCAGGCCCGGCGTGGACCGGGGATCGATCGCCGCCAGGTCCACCGCGCCCGGGCCCACCCGCAGCAGGTCCCGCACCGACCCGCCCTCGGGCCGCACCACCTCGTCGACTCCGCTCATCCCCCGATCCTCACCCACCCCGCCCACCCCCGCCTCCCGAGCACCCCGCCCCACCCGCCCCTTCCGCGTCGCCGAGAGGCCTCATTCAGGGAAAGAGTGGCTTCGACCGCCCTCAGAACCACTCTTTCCGGGAAAGTGCGCGGATCTTGAGGGGGGCGGGGCGGATGGAGGGGTGTCACGTTTTGGGGCGGTGGGGCGTCCGGGGGACGGGGAGAATGTGGGCCGGGGAGGAAATGTGACGGTGGGTGATCTGGTGACGGAGTTCGAGGCGGAGCGGGGACACCTGCTGGCGGTCGCGTACCGGATGCTGGGCAGCCGGAGCGAGGCCGAGGACGCCGTGCAGGAGACCTGGCTGCGGTACGCGGGCGCGCTCACCGACCCGGCCGCCCGCGCCCGCGTCGGGCAGCTGCGGGCCTGGCTGACCACCACCTGCTCGCGGATCTGCCTCGACGTGCTCCGCTCCGCGCGGGTGCGCCGCGAGGCGTACCCCGGTCAGTGGCTGCCGGAGCCGGTGGTGAGCGAGCTGCCCACGGCCGACGGGTTCGCCCCCGACCCGGCCGAGCGCGCGGTCCGCGCCGACCAGGTGGGCTTCGCGCTGCTGGTGGTGCTGGAGCGGCTCAGTCCCGAGCAGCGGGTGGCGTTCGTGCTGCACGACGTCTTCGCGGTGCCGTTCGGCACCGTGGCGGAGGTGCTCGGCACCACCACGGCCGCGGCCCGGCAGCTCGCCTCCCGGGGTCGCCGCGCGGCCACCGCGCCCGACGTGCCCCGGCACACCGCCGACCTGGCCGAGCAGCAGCGGGTGCTGGCCGCGTTCACCGCCGCCGTGGAGACCGGTGAGCTGGACCGGCTGGTGCGGGTGCTCGCCCCGGACGTGGTCCTGGTCGGCGACGGTGGCGGCCACCTGCCCGCCGGCCGCCGGCCGATCCTGGGCGCGGAGACCGTGGGCCGCTTCCTGCTCGGCATCTACCGCCAGGCCGGCCGGTTCGGCGGCCGGCTGCGGGCCCGGCCGGTGCTGGTCGACGGCACCCTCGGCTGGCAGCTGGAGATGCCCTACCGGGACGACCGGACACTGCGCATGGTCAGCGCGTACGCCGTGCACGAGGGGCGGATCACCGGGGTGTTCCACCAGCTCAACCCGGAGAAGCTGAGCGGGCTGCCGACGCTCGGGCCGGACGACACCTGGCCGCCGCGCGGGTGAGGCCGGCTCAGACCACCAGGGCCAGCCACTTCCGGTACGAGGTGGCGAACGGCTCGGTGCCGTCGCCGAGCGCGCCGAGCAGCCAGCGGGCCGCCGCCTCGGCCTCGGCGACCAGGTCGTCGGGGTAGCCGAAGCGCTCCCGGTGCTCGGCGAACTCGTCCTCGTCGCGCAGCTCGACCAGGCCGGTCTCGCGTCGGCGCACCACGTCCAGGTCGAGGTCGATCAGGTGCACGGTGTCGTCGCCCACCCAGCGGGCCGGGGTGGTGATGTCGCAGTAGACCTCGCTGGTCCGCGGCGGCGGGTTGAACATCCCCGTCCACCAGGCGTGCCGGGGCACCAGCAGGACGAACGGGATCTGCTCGACGGAGGGCCGGCCGTGGTAGACCGACTCGGTGCCGGCCGGTACGCCGAGCCACACGCCGAGGTCGTCCTCGGCGAGCCGGCGGGCCGGGTAGTCGCGGTGGGCGCTGCCGTCGTACTTGCGGTAGATCACGCGGACCACGTCGCTCGGCATGACTGGCACCCTAACCGATTCCGGCCACGGGACGCATACGTCAGGTAACCGGACGGGAACCCACCGGGGCCGCGCCACGCGGGACGGGGCGCGGCCGGTGTCGGGGCCGGCGGGTACGGTCGCACGGTGACCCCGCCTCGCACCGCCACCGGTTCCGCCGTGCCGAAGAAGCGCCGGGTCGGCCGGCCCAGCGGAAGCGAGCTGCTGGCCGCGGCCGTGGGGGCGGTCCCCGGCGGGGCGGCCCGCCCGGGCCAGGAGCAGATGGCCGAGGCGATCGAGCGGAGCATCGCCTCCGGCGAGCACCTGCTGGTCCAGGCCGGCACCGGCACCGGCAAGTCACTGGCGTACCTGGCCCCGGCGCTGACCGTGGACGGGCCGGTGGTGGTCTCCACCGCCACCCTGGCGTTGCAGTCGCAGCTCGTCGAGCACGACCTGCCCCGGCTGGCCGACGCGGTGGAGCCGCTGCTGCGCCGCCGCCCCACCTTCGCGGTGCTGAAGGGGCGGCACCACTACCTCTGCCTCGCCCGGCTGGACAGCTCCACCGAGGAGGAGCCGGAGGACACCCTCTTCGACGCGCCCCGCCCCGGCGCGACGAAGTGGCTCGGCGAGGCCGGCCGGCTGGGCAAGCAGATGGAGCGGGTCCGGGACTGGGCCGAGAAGACCGCCACCGGCGACCGGGACGAGCTGGACCCGGGCGTCGACGACCAGATCTGGCGGACGGTCTCGATGCCGGCCCGGGAGTGCGTGGGCGCGAGCCGGTGCCCGTTCGGGCAGGAGTGCTTCGCCGAGGCCTCGCGCGCCCGGGCCCGCGAGGCCGACATCGTGGTGACCAACCACAGCCTGCTCGCGGTGGACATGATCGCCGGCCGGCACATCGTGCCGCCGCACAAGCTGCTGGTCGTGGACGAGGCGCACGAGCTGGCCGACCGGGTCTCCTCGGCCGCCCAGGCCGAGCTGGGGCCCGAGCTGATCGACCGGTCCGCCCGGCGGGCCCGCCCGCTGCTGCGGCCGGACGTCGCCGAGCGGCTCACCGAGGCGGGCGACGCCCTCGCGGTGGGGCTCGCCGAGGCGCCGGCCGGGCGGCTCACCGGCGGGCTGCCACCCGCCCTGCGCGAGGCGTGCACCCTGCTCGACGCGGCCACCCGGGCGGCGTTGGAGGGGATCGGCGACATCAAGTCCGACGACCCGGACCCGGTCCGCAAGCAGCAGGCCAAGGCGGTGCTCGACGAGCTCTCCACCACCGCCCAGCGGTTGCTGGAGGAGGCCGAGCACGACGTGGCCTGGGTGGAGAAGCCGGAGAACGGCAGCCGCCGGGCCCTGGTGGTCGCCCCGCTCTCGGTGGCCGGCACCCTCGCCACCCACCTGTACGACGAGCGCACGGTGGTCGCCACCTCGGCCACCCTGGCGCTGGGCGGTCGCTTCGACACGGTGGCCCGGGCGTTGGGGCTGGACGCGCCGCCGCCCGCCCCACCGTCCCCGGCCGCCGCCGCGCTGGCCACCGCGTCGGCCGTCGGCCGCCCCGCCGCGACCGTGCCGGTGGCGGCCACCGAGGGCAGCCGGCCCACGGTCGGCACCGTGCCGGCCACCGAGGGGCCGGGCTGGACCTCGCTCGACGTGGGCTCGCCCTTCGACTACGCCCGGCAGGGCATCCTGTACGTCGCCGCGCACCTGCCCCGCCCCAGCGTCTCGGGGCTGCCCGAGGCGGCCGGCGAGGAGCTGCTGGCGCTGGTCGGGGCGCTCGGTGGGCGTACCCTCGGGCTCTTCTCCTCCCGGCGGGCCGCGCAGCAGGCGGCGGAGCTGGTCCGCGCGCGGACCGACCTGCCGGTGCTGCTCCAGGGCGAGGAGGCGCTGCCGCTGCTGGTCCGCCGGTTCCGCGAGGAGCGGGAGAGCTGCCTGTTCGGGGTGATGTCGCTCTGGCAGGGGGTGGACGTGCCGGGCGACGCCTGCCAGCTCGTGGTGATCGACCGGTTGCCCTTCCCGCGCCCCGACGAGCCGCTGGCGGCCGCCCGGGCGGCGGCGGTGGACGCCGGTGGCGGCTCCGGGTTCGCGGCGGTCAGCGTGCCGATCGCCGCGGTGCGGCTGGCCCAGGGCGTCGGCCGGCTGATCCGGGCGACCGGCGACCGGGGCGTGGTGGCGGTGCTGGACTCCCGGCTGGAGACGGCCCGGGGCTACGGGCCCTACCTGCGCCGCTCGCTGCCGCCGTTCTGGTACACCACCCGCCCGGACGTGGCCCGGGGCGCGCTGGAACGTCTCGCCAAGAGCTGACGCCCGCGCCGCCCCCGGGTGGGGGTGACGCGGGCGTCGACGGGTCGGCCCGGTCAGGGCGCCTGGGAGGCGACCACCACGGCGTCCGGTGGGGTGTCCGGAACGGTACGCGCGGCGAGCCGGCGGACCGCGGTGTTGAGCACCGCGATCAGCGGGACCGCGACCAGCGCGCCCGCGATGCCGGCGAGCACCACGCCGGCGGCGATGCCGATGATCACCGCGAGCGGGTGGATGGCCACCGCCCGGCCCATGATCAGTGGCTGGAGCACGTGCCCCTCGACCTGCTGCACGCCGATCACCGCGCCGAGGATGATCAGCGCGGTCACCGGGCCGCTGTCGACCAGCGCGACCAGCACCGCGACCACGCCGGAGAGGGTGGCCCCGACGATCGGGATGAACGCCCCCAGGAAGACCAGCGCGGCCAGCGGGAACGCGAACGGCACGTGGAAGATGACGAGGAAGATCCCGATGCCCACCGCGTCGATGAAGGCGACCAGCACGGTGGCCCGCACGTACGCGCCGAGCGTCGCCCAGGAGGCGCGGCCGGCGTCGTCCACCTTCCAGCGCGCCTTGACCGGCAGCAGCCGGACCAGGAAGCGCCAGATACGGTTGCCGTCGCGGAGGAAGAAGAAGGTCGCGAAGAGCACCAGCACGGTGCCGGTGAGCACCTCGGCGAGGGTCGCCGCGGTGGAGAGCGCCCCGCTGGTGAACTTCGAGGTGTTGCCGTTGATCCAGCCCTGCGCCTCGTCGATGTAGCGGTTGAGCTGGCTGTCGGAGAGGTGCAGCGGGCCGGTCTTGAGCCAGTCCTGGATCTGCCGGACGCCCTGGGAGGACTTCTCACTCAGCTCCGGCACGCCCTGGATGAACTCGTTCACCACCAGCGTCAGCGTGCCGATCACCGCGACCAGGCCGGCTACCATCACCACGCCGGTGGCCAGCGAGCGGGGCAGCCGGGCGTGCAGCAGCCAGCCGACCGCCGGGGCGAGCAGCGCGGAGAGCAGCAGCGCGACCGCCAGCGGGATGATCACGATGCTGATCGTGCCGATGATCTTCAGCAGCGCCCAGGTCACGATCCCGACCACGATCAGCCGCCACGACCAGGCCCCGGCGATCCGCAGCGCGTGCGGCACCTCGACGTCGTCCCGGCTGGTGGTCGTGGCGTGCATGACGGCCGGCGGTTCCACCCCCACCACCGTCGCCGCGGCCGGCGCGACCGGACCGGGCGAGGACGGTGAGGCCACCCCCGCCTCCCCCGGCGCGTGGTCCGGATCGACCCGGCCGGCCCGCGCCGAGTCCCGACCGGACTCGTACGCGCGGCGGAGCCGTCCGCGCAGCGCCTCGAAGCGGCTCAAGCGCACCTCCCGCAAGCTTGGCCCACCCACGTCACAGGGGGGTCAGGATACGTCCATCCGCCCCACCCTAGGGCGGCTCCGCCACACATTGCCCCCCTGCCACTTCCCTCAACCACCGGACGACCCGCCACCGGCCACGCGGTAGCGTCTTCGCGTGACCGCCGACCCGAACCTCGACACCGGCCTGCCGATCCGCCTGCTGCACGACCGGGTGCTGGTACGCACCGAGAACGGCGAGGGCGAGCGCCGCTCCACCGCCGGCATCGTCATCCCGGCCACCGCGGCGGTGGGTAAGCGGCTGGCCTGGGCCACCGCGGTGGGCGTGGGCCCGCACGTCCGCTCCATCGTCGCCGGCGACCGGGTGCTCTTCGACCCCGACGAGCGCTCCGAGGTCGAGCTGCACGGCCGGGCGTACGTGCTGCTGCGCGAGCGCGACGTGCACGCCGTCGCCGCCGAGCGGGTGGAGAAGGAGCCGACCGGCTCCACCGGCCTCTACCTCTGACGCGTCGTTTGCGCCGCTGTCCGGCGGGAAGCCCAGGCACCTCAGCGCCCTGGGGAGGGAACCGTGCCGGTACTGGTGAAGAAGATACTGACCTGGGGTTTCGTGGCGTTCCTGATCTACTTCGTGGCGTTCCGGCCGGACGGCGCCGCGCAGGTCTTCAAGGGCATCGGGGCGGCCCTGATGGCGATCTTCCAGGGCCTCGGCGACTTCATGACCGGCCTGATGTCCTGACGTCCGCACGCCCGGCCTCCCGCCGGGCGTGCGCCGCGTCCGTCAGGCGCCGGGCCAGGGCGCGGCCGGGCCCGGCCCGTACCAGCCGGGTGGGCCGTAGCCGGCCGGGTGCGCCGGGGGCGGCGGCGGGGTGAGCACCACCGGGATCGGCACCACCGGCTCGTCGGGCGCGTCGACCGGCCGCTGCGACCCGTCCGGGAACCGCAGGTGGTAGCGCTGCCCGTCCCAGACCCCGACCGGCGCCTGCGGATCCCGACCCACGAAGAACGAGCGGTACGCGCTGATCGCGTCCAGCAGCTCCCGTTCCTCCCGGGCCGTCCGTTCCCGCTCGGCCGGCTTCCGGTCCAGCCCGCGCCGCATCCCGTCGCGCAGCAACGCCAGCCGGGTCGCCGCGAACTGGTAGCCGCGCATCGCCTTGACCCCACCGTCACCGGCCACCCGGCGGGCCCAGGTACGCGCCGCGTGCCGCCGGCCGAGGCTGCCCAGCGCGGCCACCTCGGGCGGGGTGAGCCAGCCGGACCGGACGTAGTCCGGCAGGGTGCGCTCGGTCAGCCGGCCCTCCCAGGCGCGCAGCCAGACCGCCAGCCCCACCATGCCGAAGAAGATCGGCACCATCACGCCGAGATAGCCGTAGAGGGCGATCAGCGGCTTACCGGTGGCGGCGGCCAGCGACGGCAGCAGGTTCCAGGTGCCGTGCAGCATCATCGCGAGCAGCAGCCCGGCGATCGGGGCGAGGAACCGGACCCGCCGGTCGGCGGTACGCGCCGCCACGCCCAGCCCCACCCCGGTCATCGAGGTGAACAGCGGGTGGGCGAAGGCGAAGAGCAGGATCCGGACGATGAAGATGGCGATCAGCTGTCGGGCGCCGGTGGCCGGGCCGTACTCCTCGACGCCGGTGCGGTAGCCGTACCCGCCGAGGTAGAGGATGTTCTCCACCATCGCGAAGCCGGTCGCGGAGAGCCCGCAGTAGACCAGCCCGTCGGTGACGCCGGAGAACTCCCGACGCCGGAAGATCAGCAGCAGGATCGGGCCGGCGGCCTTGGTCAGCTCCTCGATGAACGGGGCGACCAGCACGGCGACCAGCGCGCTCGGCAGCCCCCAGCTCTTGAACAGCGCCGCGCCGGTCTCGTTGACCAGCAGCGAGATGGCGGTGGAGACGAACGCGCCCCAGGCGAAGCAGAAGATCAGGTATTTGAGCGGCTCGGGCTCGTACCGGTCGAGCCAGAGGAAGCAGGCCACCAGCACCGGCACCGGTAGCACCGCCGCGACCGTGCCGACCAGCAGTGCCTCGGCCCCCAGGCTCTCGCCCAGCGTGTAGACCATGAACAGCGCGCCGGCGGCGATCAGCAGCACCACCACGGCGAGCGCCACGATCCGCCGCCAGCCGAGCCGGCGCAGCGGCATCCGGGGCGCCGGCGACCCGGGCGGCGGGACGGCGGGCGCGGACGGCGGCGGCAGGGCTCCGCCGGGCGGGGTGTCGGCCATGCGGTTCAGCGTAGTCACCGTCGGCCCTCTGGTCCGGCCGCAATCGGTTCGCTATGCTCCCGGGCAGGTCACGAGTGCCAGCGCGAAGCCCCGGCTTGCTGGCCGGCAACCCTCGTAGTTCGCGGTGGGGTGCCCCGGGTGATGACCGGGCCCAGCGGCGCGTCCGCCCCTGGGCAAGCGCGGACCCCGTCCCGGTGCCCACACCTCCGGGGTCCCCTGGACCCGGGAGGTTCCGCCGTGCCCGTCACCCTCGTACCCTCGCTGCCCGCCGTGGACACGCCGCCGGCGCCGGCCCGGCCCGACCCGCTGGGCGTGCTCGGCGTACCCGGGGAGATCAACCTGGACCACGCGGCCAGCGCGCCCTGCGCGCGGGCCGCGGCCGACGCGGTGGCCGAGCTGCTGCCCTGGTACGCGAGCGTGCACCGGGGCGCGGGCGCGCTGTCGCGGCGCTGCACCCTGGCGTACGAGCGGGCCCGGCAGACGGTCGGCGACTTCGTCGGTGCCCGGGCCGGCGACCACGTGATCTTCACCCGGAACACCACCGACTCGGTGAACCTGCTGGCCCGGGCGCTGCCCGCCGGCACCACGGTGGTCACCTTCGCCGGTGAGCACCACGCCAACCTGCTGCCCTGGCCCCGTGGCTCGGTCCGGCTGCCGGTGCCGGCCGACCCCGCCGGGGCGGTCCGGGCCCTCGCCGCGGCGCTCGCCGAACTCTCCCGTGACGCCCGGCCCGGACTGCCGGTGCTGGTCGCGGTGACCGGGGCCAGCAACGTGACCGGCGAGGTCTGGCCGGTCGCCGAACTGGCCCGGGTCGCCCACCGGCACGGTGCCCGGATCCTGGTGGACGCCGCCCAGCTCGCCCCGCACGCCCCGGTGGACCTCGCCGCGCTGGACGTGGACTACCTGGCGCTCTCCGGCCACAAGCTGTACGCGCCGTTCGGCACGGGCGTGCTGGTCGGGCGGGGCGACTGGCTGGACGCGGCCGCGCCGTACCTGGCCGGGGGCGGGGCCACCAGCCACGTCGGTCCGGCCACCCACGAGGTGCGCTGGGCGACCGGGCCGGCCCGGCACGAGGCCGGCACCCCGAACCTGCTCGGCGCGGTGGCCCTCGCCGCGGTCTGCGCCGCGCTGGCCGGCGCCGACCGGGCCGCGCTGCACGCCCGGGAGCAGGCGCTGCTGTCCCGGCTGCGGCGCGGCCTGGCCGCCCTGCCCGACGTGGTGGAGCTGCGTACCTTCCCGGCCGACGCGCCCCGGGTCGGCATCGTCTCGTTCGTGGTGGCCGGTCGGGACTCCGCCGACGTGGCCGCTCGGCTGGCGGCCGCACACCGGATCGGCGTACGCGACGGGCTGTTCTGCGCCCACCCGCTGGCCCGGCGGCTGCTGAGCGAGGCGGCGGCGCGTACCGGCCGCACCGATCTCCCGCCCACCGCCCTGCGGGCCAGCCTCGGCCTCGGCACCACCGAGGCCGACGTGGACGCCCTCCTCACCGCCCTGGCCACCCTCCCCTGACCGGGCGGCTGCTGCTCACCGGCCGGCGTCGGCGGCGGTGCGCAGCCGGGCGGCCAGGGCGCGTACCTCGTCCCTGAGTTCGTCCGGCCGGTCGATCGTGAACGGCCAGCCGAGGCCGGCGAGCAGTTGCGCCGCACCGTCGAGCCGTTCGGCCCGGGTGGTGAGGCGCACTCCGTCGGGCACCTCGGTGAGGGTGCCGACCGAGGGCGGGATGCGTCGCCGCGCCTGCCCGAGGCTGGTGTGCAGCACCACGGAGATGTCGTGCGCGTACGGCACCGCGGCCAGGCCGGCGAGCACCTGTGTGGTGGGATCGAATCCGGCCGGGATGTCGAACCTGCCCTGGACGGGGCGGGCCGTCCCGATGCGGTCGAGCCGGAACGTCCGGACGTCCCCGCGGTGGTGGTCGTGACCGGTGACGTACCACCGGCCGGCGTGGAAGACCAGCCCGTACGGGTCGAGCTGCCGCTCGCCGGACCGACCGTGCCAGCTGGTGTAGGTGATGCTCACCGGTTGCTGGTGTCGGGCCGCCTCGGCGAGCACCAGCAGCACCTCGATGCCGGGCGGGGTGGGCTTCCGGGCCGGTGCGGTGAAGTCCACGGTGTCCAGCAGCGAATCGATCCGCCGGGCGAGGACCGCGGGCAGTACCCGGCGGATCTTCGCGGTCGCGCTCTCGGCTGCCGCGCCCTCGGTGGTGACCAGCCCGGCCCGGGTGGCGGCGACGAGCCCGAGCATGACGGCGACCGCCTCCTCGTCGGTGAGCATGAGGGGCGGCAGCTTGTATCCGGGCGCGAGCCGGTACCCGCCGTAGCGGCCGCGCCGGGCCTCTACCGGGATGCCGAGGTCGGCGAGGTGCCCGGCGTAGCGGCGGACCGTGCGCTCGTCCACGCCCAGCCGACCGGCCAGGTCCGCGACGGTGAAGCCGCCACCGGCCTGGAGGATCTCCAGCAACGCCAGTACGCGCGCGGTGGGGCGGGCCAAAAATCTGTCTCCTTATCCGGGCGGAATCTGTCCGGTATTGATCGTAGCGTGTGCCGCATGACGACCTTCGTACTCGTTCCCGGGTTCTGGCTCGGCGCATGGGCCTGGCGCCCGGTGACCGACGCCCTGCGGGCGCAGGGCCACGAGGTGTACCCGCTGAGCCTGACCGGCCTCGGCGAGCGTGCCCACCTGGCCCGCCCGGACACCGACCTCGACGTCCACGTCACCGACGTGGTCAACCTGCTGCGCTACGAGGACCTGCACGACGTGGTCCTCGTCGGGCACAGCTACGCCGGCGCGGTCGTGACGACCGCCGTCGCCGACCGGATGACCGACCGCATCGCCCAACTTGTCTTCGTCGACACCGGCCCGCTGCCCGACGGGGCGGCGAACGAGGACTTCAACCCGCCCCAGGAGCGGGAACGCCACGCGGCGGTGGTCGCCGAACACGGCGACGGCTGGCGGCTGCCACCCCCGCCCTGGGCCGACCTGGCGGCGGGTGCGGCGGATGTGGACGACTCGGTCGTCGCGCTGCTCAGTGAGCGGTCGGTGGCCCAACCGTGGGCGACCGCCACCACCCCGGTGCGGCTCACCGGGGCGTGGGAGAAGCTGCCCCGCCTCGGCGTGCTGTCGAGCTTCACCGCCGAGCAGGCGCGCGGGATGGCCGCCGCCGTGCCGCTGTTCCAGCACATGGCCGGCGATTCGTGGCGGTACGAGGAACTGCCGACGTGGCACTGGCCGATGCTCAGCCGACCGGCCGAGCTGGCCGAGATCCTGCACCGGGCCAGGCCGACCGGGTAGGCCCACGGTCCCGGGCGATCGGGACGGCGGGTGGCGGCGGGTGGGGGGCGAACCGGTCAGCCGACGGGTGGGGCGGTGGGGGGTTTGGGGGCGGGGCTCTGCTCGGTGGTCTCGCCGGTGCGCTGTTCCTTGTCGCCGAAGGACTGCCGGATCAGCCGGTTCGCCTCCTCCTGCTCGATGCCGGAGGCCACCATCAGGTCGCTGGCGGTGGTCCGGACCTGGGCGATCACCACGCTGCCGGAGAAGCCCACCCCCTCGGCGTACGCCCGGCCGGCCTCGCTGACCGCGCGCAGCGCCCGTTCCCGGGCCTGCTCCGGTTCCTCGCCCACGGCGAACTCGTGCCGGAGCAGGCGTACCGACTCGGCGAGGTGGGCGACGGCGTCGGGCATCGGCTCCGGCACCGGCTCCTCGTCCTCGATCATGGTGACGGAACGGCGGATCAGGGTGCCGCTGTTGCGCATCGCCCGGTCGATGGGATCGGCCGCGTCGGCGTAGTGGGTCAGCTCGCTACGGCGGTGCCAGCGGGCCGGGGAGATGGTGATGGTCTCCTTGGCGCCCTCGATCGCCTCGGTGAACGTGGCCAGCTCCTCCTTGTTCTCCCGCAGCCGGAACAGCGCCTGCTGCGCCGCCTGGCGGTCCCGCCGGCGCAGCGCGTCGGCGCAGATGTCGAGCTGGGCGGCGAGCAGGTCCAGCGCCGGCCGGGCGGCCCGGTTGAGCACCCGGAGCGGGTTGAGCGGCAGCAGGATCGCGGTCACCAGCAGCGCGATCCCACCGCCGACGAAGGCGTCGACGAAGCGGGGTACCTCCAGGTTCTGGGTGGACGGGCTGAGCGTCACGATCAGCACGGCGGTCGCGGCCGCCTGGATCACGATGGCCACGCTCGCCCCGGCGAAGATGGTCAGCAGGATCGCCGCGGTCACCACCAGGCCGAGCTGCCAGGCCCCGGCCCCGAGGAAGTAGATCAGGACGTCGCCGAGGAACACCCCGATCGCCACCCCGAGGATCAGCTCCACGGTCCGCCGGAACCGCTGGCCCACCGACGCGGCCAGGGTGCCGACGGCGGAGATCGGCGCGAAGACCGGCTGCGGGTTGCCGAGCAGTTGGTGGGAGACCACCCAGGCCAGGGCGGCGGCCACCCCCGCCTGGAGGGCGAGCCCGGCGGCCATCCGTACCCGGTGCAGCCGGTCGTGCAGGGTGGCCTTGCTCCGGTCGCGGAGCTGCTCCATCGCCGCGGCGACCCGGGGCCCGTCGACGTCGACCAGCCCTTCCCGCAGGCTGGTACGCCGCATGAACGGCGGTCGTCGGTCCCGGGCCACGGCCATGGCCGGGACTACCCGTCCGGCCCCCGCTGAATCCTCGCCGGAGTGCGGCAGACTGCACCGGGTGGAGGAGCTGATCGAGCGGTGGCGGGCGGCGGCCGGGGCGGCGGGCGCCACCGACCCGGCGGCGGTACTGCGGGCCGGGGACCGGTTGCTGGCCGGCTGGCGGGAGCCGCACCGGCACTACCACGGGGTGCCGCACCTGCGCGCGGTGCTGGACGTCGTCGACGCGTACGCCGGCGCGGCCGGCCGCCCGGAGCTGGTCCGCCTGGCGGCCTGGGCCCACGACGCGGTCTACGACCCCCGGGCGGGTGGTGACGCCAACGAGCGGGCCAGCGCCGAGCTGGCCGGCGAGCTGCTCGCCGACGCCGGGCTGCCCGCGCCGGCGGTGGCCGAGGTACGCCGACTGGTGCTGCTCACGGCCGGTCACGCGGTCGGCCCCGACGACCCGGACGGCGCCCTGCTCTGCGACGCCGACCTGGCGATCCTGGGCGCCGACCCGGACGCCTACGACGGCTACGCCGCCGCCGTCCGGCGGGAGTACGCCCACGTCCCCGAGGAGACCTTCCGTCCCGCCCGGGCCCGGGTCCTGCGGGCCCTGCTCGCCCTGCCCACCCTCTACCGCCTCCCGGCCCCGCACGCCCGGTGGGAATCCCGCGCCCGCGCCAACCTCACCCGCGAACTCACCACCCGCACCCCCTGACCACCCCCACCCACCCCACCCCGCCCCGCGAGACCCCGCCCCACGAGGCTCGACGATCTTGCACTTACTGCCCCAGGTGGGGCGGCGGGGAGCGGAAGGGGCGATCAGCGGACGGCGTGGGGGTGGGGGCGGGCGGGCGTCGGCACAGGTGGCGGGAGGGTGCCGGAGGAGAAGGGTGCGGGGTGGGACCGGCGGGGGACGTGGAGGTGTTTGGGACGGCGCAGACCGGCGTCCCGGAGCAGGCGGACCAGCTCGCGGCTCGGCACGGGTTCGGCGCCCAGCCAGACGGCCACCCGGAACCGCTCGGCGGGCAGGTCGTAGTGGTCCCGGTCGAAGGCCCGCCGGGGCGCGCCCAGCAGCTCGGCGAAGGCGTGCAGCTCCGCGTACGACACGTCGCTGATCAGGTGCGACCAGAGGCGGCCGCGCCAGGGCACCGAGGGCCGGTCCAGGTAGAGCATGGGCAGCAACGGTACGCCCGGCTAGCCTTCCCGGCATGGCCGCCAACCCCCTCGTCGACGAACTGCGCGCCGCCCTCGGCGCCGCCGCCGTGCTGACCGACCCGGACCTGCTCCGCACCCACCAGCGGGACGAGGCCGACCTCTGCGACGCGGGCACCCCGCTGGCGGTGGTGCGCCCGCGCAGCACCGCGGACGTGGTGGCGGTGGTCCGGGCGGCCGGCCGGCACGGCGTACCGGTGGTCCCGCAGGGGGCGCGGACCGGGTTGGCCGGCGCGGCGAACGCGGTCGACGGCGCGGTGCTGTTGAGCACGGTGGCGATGGACCGGATCCTGGAGATCGACCCGGTGAGCCGGATCGCGGTGGCCCAGCCCGGCGTGGTCAACGCGGCGCTGGCCGGCGCGGTCCGCGCGAAGGGACTCTGGTACCCGCCGGACCCGGGCTCCTGGGAGTCCTCCACGCTCGGCGGGAACGTGGCCACCAACGCGGGCGGGATGTGCTGCGTCAAGTACGGCGTGACCAGCGAGTACGTGCTCGGCCTGGAGGTCGTGCTCGCCTCCGGCGAGGTGCTGCGGACCGGCCGGCGGACCGCCAAGGGCGTCGCCGGATACGACCTGACCCGGCTCTTCGTCGGCTCCGAGGGCACCCTCGGCGTGATCACCGAGGTGACCGTCGCGCTGCGGCCGGCCCCGGAGGAGTCGCTGACCCTGGTCGCGGTCTTCCCCACCACGGCGACGGCCGGCAGCGCGGTCGCCGGGATCGCCGAGCGCGGACTCACCCCGAGCCTGCTGGAACTGCTGGACCGGACGCACCTGCGGGCCATCGAGGCGTACCGGCCGATGGGGTTGCGCACCGACGCGCAGGCGCTGCTGCTGGCGGCCGTGGACACCGGCTCCCGGGCGGCGGACGACCTGGCCCGCCTCGCCGAGGTGTGCACGGCGGCCGGCGCCGACGAGGTCTACGCGGCCACCGACGCGGCGGAGGCCGCCGCCCTGCTCCAGGCCCGGCGGCTCGCCCACCCGGCGATGGAACGCTTCGCCGCCGACACCTTCCCCGACGGCAACGGTGGCCTGGTCATCGACGACGTGGCGGTGCCGCGCGGGGCGCTGGCGGCGCTGCTGGACGGGGTGGCCCGGATCGCCGCGGAGTGCGACGTGCCGATCGGGGTGGTGGGGCACGCCGGCGACGGCAACATGCACCCGAACATCGTGGTCGACCGGGCCGACCCGGCCAGCGTGGCACGCGGCCGGCGGGCCTTCGACGAGATCATGCGGCTCGGGCTGGACCTGGGCGGCACCTGCACCGGCGAGCACGGCGTCGGCCTGCTCAAGCGGGACTGGCTGGCCCGGGAGATCGGCCCGGTCGGGATCGGGGTGCACCGGGCGATCCGGGCCGCGCTCGACCCGGCCGGACTGTTCAACCCCGGCAAGCTGTTCTAGGACTTGTCCTCGGCCGGCGTGGCCTGGGTCAGCAGCAGCAGGACCTGGTAGGCGACGGCCGGCTTCGGCTCGCCCGGACAGTCCTGCGTGGTGATGGTCAGCCCGGGCGGGATCAGCAGGCTGGAGGTCAGCGCGTCGATGCAGCCCTGCTTGTACTGGCGCGCCTCGTCGGTCTCCTTCGCCAGCGCGGGGTCGGCCAGCATCCGCTGCAACCGTTGGGTCTGCTCGGGGTTGAGCTGACCGGTCGAGTCGACCCCGTCACCGGCGCAGTCCTTGCACTGCCAGCGACCGGCCGGGTCCACCTCCAGCGTGCGTGCCGGGCCGTCGGCACCCACCTTCTGCACCAGCGACACCGGCTTGCCGGCCGGCCCTGTCGAGGTGGAGGGGGCCGGTGTGGTGCCGCCCTCGGCGCGGAACACCGAGCAGCCGGTCAGGGCGATCGCCAGCACCAGACCGGCGGAGAACGGGAGCAGACGCGACGACGAGGGGCGAACCACGCACGGAACCTACACTTCCGTAGGTAGCGTGCGGTAGCCGCCGACCGGGCGCTCGTGCGCCCCTCAGCGGGGGGACGAGGGAAGCTCGACGCTGTCTCCGTCGACACCCCGGTCGGCCGCGAAGCCGCGGACGTCGGGGGCACCCAGGCGAGCGGCGTCGGCGGCCACGTCGTCCGCCATCGCCTGGGAGAGCCGTTCGGCCTCGACCCGGGCCCGGTAGTGAGTGACCTCACGCGCCCGGGTCGCCTCGTCCCAGCCGAGCACCGCGCCCATCAACTCCGCGGCGTGCTCGGCCGACTCCAGGCCGCGATGGCTGGTCTCGAAGGAGATCCGGGTACGCCGGGTCAACACGTCCTCCAGGTGCAGCGCCCCCTCGGCGCGGGCCGCGTACGTGACCTCGGCGGCCAGGTACTCCGGCGCCCCGGCCAGCGGGGAGCCGAGCAGCGGATCGGCGTCGACCAGGGCGAGCAGGTCGCGGGTGAGCGAGCCGTACCGCTCCAGCAGGTGCTCCACCACCCCGACCGGTACGCCGTGCCGGCGGGCCAGGTCGGCCCGGTCCCGCCACATGGCCGGGTACCCGTCGGCACCCAGCAGCGGCAGGTCGGCGGTCCGCGACGGGCGGGTCCAGCCGAGCCGGTGCACCGCCCGGTCGACCACGTCCGACGCCATCACCCGGTACGTCGTGTACTTGCCGCCGGCCACCAGCAGCAGGCCGAGCATCGGCTCGACCACCGCGTGCTCGCGGGAGAGCTTGGAGGTGGAGTCGGCCTCGCCGGCCAGCAGCGGGCGCAGCCCGGCGTAGACGCCCTCGATGTCGGCGGTGGTCAGCGGCCGGTCCAGCACCGTGTTGACCTGCTCCAGCAGGTAGTCGATGTCCTTCGCGGTGGCCGACGGGTGGGACCGGTCCAGCCGCCAGTCGGTGTCGGTGGTGCCGATGATCCAGTGGCCGCCCCACGGGATGACGAAGAGCACGCTGGTCGCCGTACGCAGGATCAGGCCGGTCTCGCCGGTGATCGCCGAACGGGGCACCACCAGGTGCACGCCCTTGGACGCCCGGACGCGGAAGCCGGGACGCAGCCCGACGTCGTTGAGCATCCGGGACATGTCGTCGCTCCACACGCCGGTCGCGGCGATGACGGTGCGGGCGCGTACCTCGAACTCGGCGTCCGGCGCGTCGGCGGGCGCCTCCAGGTCGCGGACCCGGACCCCGGTCACCTCGCGGGCCTGCCGGATCAGCCCGACGGCCCGGGCGCTGGTCACCACGGTCGCGCCGAGGCTGGCCGCGGTGCGGGCCAGGGTGACCACCAGCCGGGCGTCGTCGACCTGCCCGTCGTAGTAGCGGATCGCCCCGGCCAGCCGGTCGGCGCGCAGGCTGGGGAAGGTCCGGCGGGCCCCCTCGCGGGTCAGGTGCCGGTGCAGCGGCATGCCCCGCCCGCCGCCGAAGATCCCGGCGAACACGTCGTACGCGGCCACCCCGGCGCCGTAGTAGGAGCGGCGGAAGATCCGCCCGGGCAGGTCCCGCAGCCGCCCGGCGGCGGGGAGCGGGACCAGGAACGGCACCGGCCGGACCAGGTGCGGGGCGAGCCGGGTGGCGAGCAGGCCGCGCTCGGTCAGCGCCTCGTGGACCAGGTGGAACTCCAACTGCTCCAGGTAACGCAGGCCGCCGTGGATGAGTTTGCTGGACCGGCTGGAGGTGCCGGCGGCGTGGTCCCGCGCCTCCACCAGGGCCACCTTCAGGCCGCGGGACGCGGCGTCCAGCGCGGCTCCCGCCCCGGTCACGCCGCCGCCGATGACCAGCACGTCGAACTGCTCCTCGCGGAGCCGGCGCAGGTCGTCGGCACGGCGCTCGACGGAGAGCTGACCGGCCGTGGATCGGGACACGTTGGGGTCGCGCACGGCTCCACCGTAACCGTCCCGGCGCTCCGGCGACATCTGCCCGCCGGGCCGTACCGTGATGGTCATGACGGTCGGTCCCCCCACAGCCCCTCCCCCGGCGCCGATGGCCCACCCCGGGCAGGGCGGGCCGTGGCCGGTGGTCGCGGCCGTCCTCACCGGGTGCTGGGCGGTGCTGGTCACCACAGCCGGTCAACTGGTCGGCTGGGTGGTCGACCAGGGGGTGCTGGCCGCCGGCCTGGACCGGTCGCTGCTGGTCTGGCCGGTGGTCGCGCTGGTCACCGTGCTGCTGGTGGGCGCGCCCGCGCTGGCGCTGGCCCTGCTGCCCCGCGCGCCGGCGGTCCGCGCGACCGGCCGGGTCTGGCTGGCCGCCACGCTGGCGTCGGGGCTGCTGGTCCTGCTCCGCACGGTGCCCCCGGTGCACCAGGAGGCGTACCTGGCCGCGCTGGCCGCCACCGCCGCCCTGCTCGCGCTGGCCTACTCCCGCCGTCCCCGCCGGCGCACCGGCCCGACCGACCGCGAGCCGGAGCCGCCCGGCCCGGTCCCGGCCGGCCGCCGGCCCGGAGCCACCCCACCGGCCGACCCGCAGCCCGACGCCACCGGCCCCGCGCCGGCCGACCGGCAGCCCGACGCCACCGGCCCCGCGCCGGTCGACCGGGAGCCCGGGCCCGCCGGCAGCACGCCCGCCGGGCGCGGGCCGGCACCGGCGGACGGCCGACCGGTGCGACTGCTGGCGGTGGCCGCCGGGCTGGCGATGCTGCTGCCCTGGGCCTGGGTGGGCGCGCTGGGCGGCTGGCTGGAGACGCTGCTGGCGGCGCTGGCCGCCGCCGCGCTGGGCGCGCTGGCCGGGGCGCTGCTCGACGGCGGGTTCTGGGCCCGGTTCACGGTCGGCCGGCCACCCCGGCCGGCCCGGCTGGTGCTGGTCGGCGGCTTGGTCGCCGGGGTGGCCCTGGTGCTGCTCGCCGCCGGGGCCGGCCAGTCCGGGGCGCAACTGCCGGGCCTGTTCCTGCTGCCGCCGCTCGGGTTCGTGCTGGGCGCGCTGGAGGCCGCCGCCCGGCGCGGCGGCGGCGACGCCCGGGGCACCGCCCGCTGGCTGGTCGGCCTCGCCCTGTTCGGGCCGCTGGCCTTCGCCGACCCGGAGGAGATCACGGTCGTCCTGGCGACCGCCCGCGACGTGCCGTTCTGGGTCGCGGTCGGCACCGGCGTCGCGCTCGCCGTCGCGGTCCTGCTGGCCGTCGGGTACGGCGTCCTGCTGGCCCGCCCCGGCGCGGGCGCGCCGCGCCGGCGGCTGGCCGGGACGGTCGCGGCCGTCCTGCTCGCCGCGGTGGCCGTGGTGTACGTGGTCCCCGGCCAGCCGGGCAGCTACGGCGAGCGGCTGCTGGTGGTGCTGCGCGCGCAGGCCGACCTGGCCGGGATCCCGGCGGGTAAGCCCGGCCGGGCGGGACGGGACGCCTGGGCGGCCGAGGTGTACCGGCGACTGGTGGCGACCGCCGACCGGACCCAGGGCGACCTGCGCCGGGAGCTGACCCGGCTGCGCCTGCACCCCACGCCGTACTACCTGGTCAACGCCATCGAGACGGACGGTGGCCCGGAGGTGCGGGCCTGGCTGTCCGGGCGACCCGAGGTGGCCCGGGTGCTGGTCAGCCAGCGGCCGCGACCGCTGCCGGCGGCGGCCCCACCGGCCCGGGGCGACCGGCCGGCCCCGACCGGGCCGGTCTGGAACGTCTCGCTGATCGGCGCCGACCGGGTCTGGTCGGAGCTGGGCGTGACCGGTGCCGGCGTGGTGGTGGGCAGCTCCGACTCGGGGGTGGACGGCCGCCACCCGGCGCTGGCCGCGGGCTTCCGGGGCGGCGACGACTCCTGGTACGACCCGTGGGGGCGCAGCCGCACGCCGGGCGACCGGAACGGGCACGGCACCCACACGGTGGGCAGCGCGGTCGGCCGGGACGGCATCGGCGTGGCCCCCGGGGCGAGCTGGGTGGGCTGCGTGAACCTGGCCCGCAACCTGGGCAGCCCGGCCCGCTACCTGGACTGCCTCCAGTTCATGCTGGCCCCCTTCCCGGCCGGTGGGGACCCGTTCACCGACGGCCGGCCGCAGCGGGCGCCGGACGTGCTGACCAACTCGTGGGGCTGCCCGCCGATCGAGGGCTGCGATCCCGGGGCGCTCCGGCCGGCGACCGCCGCGCTGGCGGCGGCCGGCATCCTGGTGGTGGTGGCCGCCGGCAACACCGGTCCGTACTGCGCCTCGGTGACCGACCCGCCGGCCCCGTACCCGGACGTGCTGACGGTCGGTGCGGTGGACCGGGCGCGGCAGCTCACCCGCTTCTCCAGCCGGGGCCCGGCCGCCGGGGACGCGGCCAAGCCGGACCTCGTCGCGCCGGGGGCGGACGTGCTGTCGGCGTTCCCCGGGGGCGGCTACGCCGCGCTGGACGGCACCTCGATGGCGACCCCGCAGGTGGCCGGGGTGGTGGCGTTGATGTGGTCGGCGAACCCGGCACTGGTCGGCGACCTGGCCCGGACCCGGCGGATCCTGCAGGACACCGCCACCCCGGCCGGCGTGCCGCCGGACGCCCGGCGCTGCGGTGGCGAGCGTGACCTGGTGGGCGCCGGCCTGGTCGACGCGTACGCGGCCGTCGAGGCGGCGCGGGCCGCCCGCTGAGCAGGCACTGTTGACAACACTGCCGATGGCCTAGGGTCGGCGGGCATGGACGCCGAGATCATCGAGTGGGACCAGGGCCGCCTGCCGGCGGTCGTCGAGCTCTGCCGCCGCTCCCTCGACCTGCCGGAGGACGCCGCCGAGGCAGCGGCCGTGGTGGACACCCTGGCCGTCCGCGCGGCGGTCGACCGGCCGGTGCTGCGGCTCGGCGCGGTACGCGACGGCGAGCTGATCGGGGTGCTGGTCGCCTCGCTCTCGGCGCGGGACGGCCGGCTGGGTCACGTCGACCTGCTGGCGGTGACTCCGGCGCGGCGGCGGCAGGGGGTCGGGCGGGCCCTGCTGGCCGAGGCGGAACGGCGGCTCGCCGGCCTCGGCGCGACCGAGCTGCTGCTGGCCGGGAACCCGCCGTACTACGCCTGGCCCGGCATCGACGTGCGCTACACCCCGGCGGTCTGCGCGGCGCTGCGCCTCGGTTTCCGGCAGGACCGGACCGCCTGGAACATGACCGCGGAGCTGACCACCGGGTCCCCGGCGCTGCGCCCGACGGAGCCCGCCGAGCACCGCCTGGCCGAGCGGGGCGTCACGGTACGCCGGGCCGGACCGGCGGACCTGCCGGCGCTGACCGCCTTCGCCCGGGACACCTTCGGCGGGTCCTGGGACGGCGAGCTGGCCGGGTCGGTGGGCCGGCCGGGGGCGGGCGCGCACCTGGCCGAGCGGGACGGGGAGGTGCTCGGTTTCGCCGCGTACGGCTCGTCCCGGCCGAGCTGGTTCGGCCCGATGGGGACGGCTCCGGCGGCCGAGGGCACGGGGATCGGCGGGGTGCTGCTGCGCCGCTGCCTCGCCGACCAGGCGGCGGCGGGTGTCGACCGGGCACAGATCGGCTGGGTGGGACCGGTGCCGTTCTACGCCGGGGCGGCGGGCGCGCGGATCGAGCGGGTGTTCTTCCTGTACCGCCGGGACCTGAACGGACATAAGTAACGAAACGTCATTCGGCCTCCCCGGTGATCGCCGTCCCCTAGCGTCGGGTGGTGCGGAGGAGGCGGCCATGAGCAGCGAGGACGAACGGACCGACGACGCGGCGGCGAACCGGCCGCCGGTCGGCGAGCTTCCCGGTCAGCTGTCGTTCGACCGGCTCGACGGTGGTGCCGCGGAGCCGACCGGCGAGCGGGCCGACACCGTCGAGCCGGTCGCCGAGGAACCGCCGCGACCGGTGGCCGAACCGGTCCGGATCCCGCCGCCGTACGACCGGGTGGACAAGCGACGCAACCAGCGCCGGCTGCCCCGCTGAACACGACGGAAGGGGGCGGACCGCTGACGCGGCCCGCCCCCTTCGCGGCGTAGCTGGGTGGAGCTGGACTCAGAAGTCCATGTCCCCGCCACCCGGGCCGGCCGGAGCGGCCGGGGTCTTCTCCGGCTTGTCCGCCACGACGGCCTCGGTGGTGAGGAAGAGCGCCGCGATCGACGAGGCGTTCTGCAGCGCCGACCGGGTCACCTTGGCCGGGTCGATGATGCCCGCGGCCAGCAGGTCGACGTACTCACCGGAGGCGGCGTTGAGGCCGTGCCCGGCGTCCAGGTTGCGCACCCGCTCGACGACGACGCCACCCTCGAGGCCGGCGTTGACGGCGATCTGCCGCAGCGGGGCGTCCAGCGCGATCTTGACGATCTGCGCGCCGGTCGCCTCGTCACCGGCGAGGTCCAGCTTGTCGAAGGCGGTCTTGCCGGCCTGCACCAGCGCGACGCCACCACCCGGGACGATGCCCTCCTCGACGGCGGCCTTCGCGTTGCGGACGGCGTCCTCGATGCGGTGCTTGCGCTCCTTGAGCTCGACCTCGGTGGCCGCGCCGACCTTGATCACCGCGACACCGCCGGCCAGCTTGGCCAGCCGCTCCTGCAGCTTCTCGCGGTCGTAGTCGGAGTCGCTCTTCTCGATCTCGGCCCGGATCTGGTTGACCCGGCCCTGGATCTGCTCGGCGTCACCGGAACCGTCGACGATGGTGGTCTCGTCCTTGGTCACCACGACCTTGCGGGCGCGGCCCAGCATGTCGAGGCCGACGGCGTCCAGCTTGAGGCCGACCTCCTCGCTGATGACCTGACCACCGGTGAGGATGGCGATGTCGGCGAGCATGGCCTTGCGGCGGTCACCGAAGCCCGGCGCCTTGACGGCGACCGACTTGAAGGTGCCCCGGACCTTGTTGACGACCAGGGTCGCCAGGGCCTCGCCCTCGATGTCCTCGGCGATGATCAGCAGCGGCTTGCCCGACTGCATGACCTTCTCCAGGATCGGGAGCAGGTCCTTCACCGAGGAGATCTTGCTGTTGACGATCAGGAGGTAGGGGTCGTCGAAGACGGCCTCCATGCGCTCCGGGTCGGTCATGAAGTAGGCGGAGATGTAGCCCTTGTCGAAGCGCATACCCTCGGTGAGCTCGAGCTCCAGGCCGAAGGTGTTGCTCTCCTCGACGGTGATGACGCCTTCCTTGCCGACCTTGTCCATCGCCTCGGCGATGATCTCGCCGACGGTGTTGTCACCGGCCGAGATGGAGGCGGTGGAGGCGATCTGCTCCTTGGTCTCCACGTCCTTGGCGAGCTTGAGCAGCTCCTCCGAGACGCTGGCCACGGCGGCCTCGATGCCCCGCTTCAGGGCCATCGGGTTGGCGCCGGCGGCCACGTTGCGCAGGCCCTCACGGACCAGGGCCTGGGCCAGGACGGTCGCCGTCGTCGTGCCGTCACCGGCCACGTCGTCGGTCTTCTTGGCGACCTCCTTGACCAGCTCGGCGCCGATCTTCTCGTACGGGTCCTCGAGCTCGATCTCCTTGGCGATGCTCACACCATCGTTGGTGATGGTGGGGGCACCCCACTTCTTCTCGAGCACGACGTTGCGGCCCTTGGGGCCGAGGGTCACCTTCACGGCGTCGGCGAGCTGGTTCATGCCCCGCTCGAGGCCGCGGCGCGCCTCTTCGTCGAACGCGATCATCTTGGCCATACGGCGTTGTCCTCCTGGACACTCACGGGCCATCCGGGGATCCCCGGACGGGCCGCCTGGTGTACGCACCTTGGGGACGTCGCCACCTGGCGACGACGACGTCCTCCTCGGTCGGGCCGGACAGCCCGCGACGACCGGCCCGTACCGCGCCGGCGCCATCGAGACGCCGGTGCGGCCGTGGCCCTACCGCCCCGACCATTGGCACTCACCGCATGCGAGTGCCAATGACTTGTTTAGCACTCTCCCTAGCCGAGTGCAAGCACGATGCCCCCGCTCAGCCGAGTTCCGCGGCCAGCCGGGCGGTGTTCACCGGGCCTTCGTGGGCGCGCTGCTCGGTGTAGGTGACCAGCAGTGCGATCAGCTGCACCAGGTAACCCGGGACCGCCAGCACGACGCCCACCAGGGCCAGCAGCACGGCGCCCACCGCGGTGCCCGGCGCGGCCATCGGGTCCAGCCCGAACGCGGCCTGCCCGAGCAGGTCGAGCAGCGCGTTCAACCCACCCGTCAGCAACAGCGCCGCGACCACCAGCGACACCCTGCCCAGCACCGGCCCGAACCGCTTGTGGAAGATGCCGAACGAGCGACCGATCGGGTCCTGCCGCTCGAACAGGTACACCGGGCCGAAGAGGGCGACCGCGAACATCACGTAGATGCCCGGCAGGAAGCAGGCGCAGAAGCCGACCATCATCAACAGTGACGCGACGAGGCTCCAGCCCCAGAGCCCGATCGCCCGACGCCACCCGTACCGGAAGGCGGCCCCGACGCCGGCCGGCTCGCCGGCCGCCTGGCGGGTGACCACCCAGGTGCCGGCGGCCCAGCCGGCGGACTGGAGCGGCCCGAACAGCAGCACGGCGAGCAGCACCGCGCCGTAGAGCAGGGAAAAGTCCCGGAGGTAACCGTCCGGCAGGGTGGTGGCGCCGGTCGGCGAGGTGACCGGCTGACCCGTCGGGGTCAGCCAGAGGGTGAGCACCGCGATCACCGCCGCGGGCAGCCCCTGGCCGAGCAGCACGATCGGCAGCAACTGCCGCCAGCCGCGCCGCAGCACCCCGGAGCAGCGGGCGGACCAGCCGGCGAAGCCGGCGTACGGCGGCGGGACGAGCGGGTCGTCCGGGTCGAGGCCCGGCGGCATCCCGGCGGGCTGGCCGGGGTAGGCCGGGTGGGGCCAGGACCAGCCGTGCGGGTCCGCCGGGGAGCCACCTGCCGGTGCCGGCCAGGACCAGCCGTGCGGCTGCCCGGCGGGATCGGCGGGGTACGCGCCCGCCGGCTGGCCACCGGGGTACCCGGGCTGTCCCGGCGCGGGGAAGCCGGGCTGTCCCGACGCGGCGGGGTCGGGCTGACCGGGCGCGGCGAAGCCGGGCTGCCCCGGCGCGGCGAACCCCGGCTGACCGGGCGCGGCCTGGTCGGGCTGCGGGGCACCGGACGACGCCGGCGGCACCGGCTCGGTGGGACCCGACGGGGGCTGGTCGGACATGAACCCTCCTCAGCGGCAATGGCTGGAACGGCTCATGATCTTCCCTGCTGCGCGCCCGCCGCGCAGCCCCGGATCACGGCGGCGCGACCGCCGGCGAGCGACGCCGAGGGTCAGACGACGCGGACGTGCTCGGCCTGCGGCCCCTTCTGGCCCTGCGCGATCTCGAACTCGACCCGCTGGCCGTCGTCCAGCGCCTTGTAGCCGTCCATCTCGATCGCGGAGAAGTGGACGAAGACGTCCTGGCCGCCGTCGACGGCGATGAAGCCGTAGCCCTTTTCGGCGTTGAACCACTTCACGGTGCCCTGTGCCACGGTGCAATCCTCACTCTGCGCGGCGTACCACAACCCCGGCGACCGGCGGACCGGCACCGGCGGACCACCGGCCCAGCAATCGGTGATGCTGAATCAGTGACCGAAATCGCACGCTACACGAGGCGTGACGACAAGGCACGACCACAAATCGGGCATATTCCGACCGACATCCGGCCCGGCGTGACCCGGCGCTCCGGCGCTCCGGTATGCATGCGGCATGACCAGCGCGCTCACCACGACAGCGGCCGGCACCGCGACCGTCCGGCGGGTCCGGCCCGAGGATGCCGCCCGGATGCGCGCACTCCGGTTGGAGATGCTCGCCGACTCCCCGCTGGCGTTCCTGGAGACCGTCGCCGAGGCCGCCGCCCGACCGCACGCCGACTACGCGGCCCGGATCGCCGCAGTCTCCGCCGGCACGCGGACCGCCCAGTTCGTCGCCGACCCGGGCGGCCGGCTGGTCGGGCACGCCGGCGGTCAGGCCGTCCCCGGGGAGCCCGGCCTGACCGTGATCTACGCCGTCTACGTCACGCCCGCCAGGCGGGGCAGCGGCCTGCTCGGCGCCCTGGTCGACCAGGTGGCCGCCTGGTCCCGGGCGTGCGGCCGGCCCGAGCTGATGCTGGAGGTGGTGGTCGGCAACGAGCGCGCCTACCGGGCGTACCGGAAGCTCGGTTTCGTCGACACCGGCGTCCGGGTCCCCCACCCGAGGATCCCCACCCTCCACGAACTCCAGATGCGCCGCCAGGCCTGACCCCGACAGGGACCCGACAAGAGGCGGCCACGCCCAGGGCCCACGAGCCCCCGGGGGACGGGACAACGCCGACCCGAACGGGTTTCCGGGGCAGGCCGCCTCGCGGAGGGATCGAGCCCGACCGCCCGGAGCGAGGCGGTCTGCCCCGGAAACCCCCACGGACAGACCCGCCCCGGAAACCCCGACAGCAGAATCAGACGTGCCGACGTGACTGCACGATCCGGAACCGGTTCGCCACGTACGCCCCGTCGGTCAGCGCCGAGTTCGCCGCGGCGTTCGCCCCCGACCCGTGGAAGTCCGAGAAGGCCGCCGACTGGTTCACGAAGACCCCGCCGGTGAGGTTGCAGGACAGGTGCACCCCGGCGTCGATCGCCGCCGCCTCGGCCGCGTCGAGCACGGCCTCGTCGGTCGAGTAGACGGCGGCGGTCAGCGCGCCCTTCTCCCCCACCGTCTCGCGCAGGATGCGCAGGCTGTGCTCGGTCGAGTCGGTGGCGATGGCGAACGAGATCGGCCCGAACCACTCCCGCGAGTAGGTCGCCGTGTCACCGGCGTCCAGCTTGACGATGGCCGGCGTACGCACCACCGCGCCGGGGAAGGCCGGGTGCTCGACGGTCCGCGACTCCAGCACCGGCTCGCCGACCTTGGTGACCTCGTCGAGCCGCTCCAGCACGCCGTCGTTGACGATCGCGCCGGTCAGCTCGACGCCCCGGGCCGGGTCGGCGGTGAGCTTGCCGACCGCCGCGGCGATCCCGGCGGCCACCTCGTCGAAGCTCTTGTGCCCCTGGTCGGTGGCGATGCCGTCGCGGGGGATGAGCAGGTTCTGCGAGGTGGTGCACATCTGGCCGCTGTAGAGGGTGAGCGTGAAGCCCAGGTTGCGGCAGAGGCCGGTGAAGTCGTCGGTGGAGTCGATCACCACCGTGTTCAGGCCGGCCTTCTCGGTGTAGACGGCGGCCTGCCGGGCGTTCGTCTCCAGCCAGTCGCCGTACTCGGTGGAGCCGGTGAAGTCGACGATCTTCACGGCCGGGTGCAGGGCCAGGGTGGAGGCGAGCTTCTCGTCCGCCGCCTCGGGGGCGAGCTGCACCAGGTTCGGGTCGAAGCCGGCCTCGGCGAGCACCTGACGGGCGTACCTCACGGTGATCGCCAGCGGCAGGACGGCGCGCGGGTGCGGCTTGACCACCACCGGGTTGCCGGTGACCAGCGAGGCGAAGAGCCCGGGGTACGAGTTCCAGGTCGGGAAGGTGTTGCAGCCGATGACCAGGGCCACGCCCCGGGGCACCACGTGGAAGGTCTTGCTCATCCGCAGCGGGTCGCCCTTGCCGGCGGCCTTCTCCCAGCCGGCGGTGCCCGGGTGCCGGGTCATCTCGGCGTACGCGTAGGCGACCGCCTCCAGCGCCCGGTCCAGCGCGTGCGCGCCGCCGGCCTGGAAGGCCATCACGAACGCCTGGCCGCTGGTGAACTGCACCGCGTTGGCCAGCTCGAAGATGTTCCTGTGCAGCCGGTCGAGGATCTCCAGGCAGACACCGACCCGGGCCTTCGGCCCGGCGTCCCGCCAGGCGGGCAGGGCGGCGGTCGCGGCGGCGACCAGCTGGTCGGCCCCGGCGTGCGGGTAGCGCACGTCCAGCGCGACGCCGAACGGGCTGACCTCGGTGGCCACGGTCTGCCCGTCGCCGGCCTGGTCCAGCGGGAAGTCGCCGTTCAGGTACGCCTCGAAGGCGGCCTTGCCGTCGGCGGCGGCGGTCTCGCCGTAGACCCGGGGGCTGGGCGACTCGGGATAGGCGGACCAGTACCCGCGCTCCGTGATCGCGGTCAGCGCGCGGTGGAGGGTGTCGGCGTGCCTGTCGTACAGGGGGTGCGGGGTCTCCGTCATGCCCGCCATCATGCAACAGGAAGCCACCAGATCAGTAGGGGCGTGTCACAAGTCAGATCGTCGCCTGCCACTCGGTCGAGCCGTCCACCGGCCGGAAGCCGAGCTGCTCGTTGATCGCGATCATGTGCGAGTTCTCCGCCGCGTTGTAGGTGTCGACGGCGCGCAGCGCCGGCTCGGCCGCCCGGACGTACCGCAGATTCTCGATCTTGGTGAGCAGGCCGAGCCGGTGGCCGCGGTGGTCCGGATCGACGATGGTCTGCTGCTGCCAGGCCTGCCAGTCGCTGCTGGCGGTGAAGCTGAGCATCGTCCAGGCGACCAGCCGGCCGGACGCCTCGTGCACCGCCCCGGCGTGGTAGCGGCGGGCACCCCGCGCGTCGAGCGCCCGGTCCACCCCCCGGATCCGCTCCGCGTCCACCCGCTCCTGCTCCCACTCCAGCTCGCCGAGGGGGATGTCGGTCATCATCCGGCCCTCCAGGTGGGCGACGTCGGCGACGTACTCCTCCGGGGTCGCGTCCCGCCAGCGCACGGTGCGGTAGCCGGCGGCGACGGTGCGGGCGGTGCCGAGCAGCGCGTCCAGCCCGGCGTGGTCGAGCCGGTCGACCGCCAGCCGGCGGCGGACCGCGGTGAGCACCGGGCGCGCGCCCAGGGCGGCGGAGAAGGCCGCCCCGGCCGGGTCCCGTTCCGGGCCACCGGGCAGCGCGTCGACGGCGGACCAGGCGGCCCGCTTGCGGCCCGCCTCGCGCAGCAGCCGGCGGCCGTGCCCGGCGAGCGCCCGGCCCACGCCCCGCCGCCGGTACGCGGGGTGCACCCGCAGCTCGGCGTGGGCGTTCCCGGTGTTGTCGAGCTGCGGCAGGTCGAGCCGGAGCCAACCGGCGGGCACCCCGTCGAGCCGGGCCAGCGACCAGTGGGTGGTGACGCCGGCCATCGGGTGGCGGATCAGCCCTTCGAAGCGGCGCCGGCAGTACGGCGGCTGGTCCGGCAGGTCGGTCGCCTCGACGGCCGCGCCGATCCGGTACGCCTCGTCGACCGCACCCTGGTCGGCCGGGTCGAGGAGGGAGACGGAGATGCCCATGGCGGTGAGCCTGGGGCACGCACAGCGAAGGGGCCAGCGGTTTTCCGCCGGCCCCTTCGGACGTTGGTCGGGAGGGACGTTCGCACAACGCCTCCGGCGTTGGGTCGCAAGAACTTAGAAAGTCTTCGGCGAAAGCCCTCCCGCACCGAGCATCTTGCGCCGTCCGGTTCCTGCCGTCAAGTCCTTGTCGGCGGATTTTCGGCACTCACAGCAAATCGCCAGTTACCCACCGGATCTCCCCGATCCCCCGCCCGGGCGATGCGCCCCTCCCCCGGTCGGCCGAGCCGGCGGGTCAGCCGAGGAGGCCGGCGTCGCGGGCGGCGCGGAGGCTCGGCCTGATGTGGTGGGTGGGGCCGACCTGGGAGGCCACCGCGTCGAGGGTCTTGAGGCCCTCGCCGGTGTTGAACACCACGGTCTCCTTCGCCGGGTCCAGGCGACCGGACTCGACGAGCTTGCGCAGCACGGCGACGGTCACCCCGCCGGCGGTCTCGGCGAAGACCCCGGTGGTCCGGGCGAGCAGCCGAATGGCGGCGCGGATCTCGTCGTCGTCGGCGTACTCCATCCAGCCGCCGGTGCGGCGGACCGCCTCCAGCGCGTACAGGCCGGCGGCCGGGTCGCCGATGTTCAGCGACTTGGCGATGCCGGTCGGCTTCACCGGGGTGATCGTGTCGGTGTCGGCGTGCAGCGCGGTGGCGATCGGGTTGCAGCCGGCCGACTGGGCGCCGAACACCGTCCAGCCGCCGGCCGGCGCGTCGACCAGGCCGATCTCGACCAGCTCGGAGAACGCCTTGTCGATCTTCGTGAGCAGCTCGCCGCTGGCCATCGGGATCACCACCTGGGCCGGGATCCGCCAGCCGAGCTGCTCGGCCACCTCGTACCCGAGGGTCTTGGAACCCTCCGCGTAGTAGGGCCGGACGTTGACGTTGACGAAGGCGGTGTCCTCGAACTCGTCGGTCTCCACCAGCTCGCCGCAGAGCCGGTTCACGTCGTCGTACGAGCCGTCGATGGCGACCAGGTCGCCGCCGTAGACGGCGGTGGTCACCACCTTGCCCTGCTCCAGGTCGCCGGGGATGAAGACCACCGAGGGCACGCCGGCCCGGGCGGCGTGCGCGGCCACCGAGTTGGCCAGGTTCCCGGTGGAGGCGCAGGCGTACCGGGTGAAGCCGAGCGCCCGGGCGGCGGTGAGCGCCACCGAGACCACCCGGTCCTTGAACGAGTGGGTCGGGTTGGCGCTGTCGTCCTTGACCCAGAGCGGCGCGGTGAAGCCCAGCTCGGCACCGAGGTGCGGGGCGGCGACCAGCGGGGTGAGCCCCGGGTCGAGGGTCACCCGGTCGGCCGGATCCTGGCCGGCGGGGAGCAGGTCGGCGTACCGCCAGATGCTGTTCGGGCCGGCCTCGATCCGCTCCCGGGTGACGGCGGCGAGGGCGGCCGGGTCGTAGTCGACCTCCAGCGGGCCGAAACACTCGTAACAGGCGTGCTGGGCGGCCAGCGGGTAGCGCGCGGAACAGGCGCGGCAGACCAGGGCGCGGGCCGGGCTGCGGGTGGTGTCGATCCCGGACGGGGCGGGAAGCGTCGACGTCATGCCGAGGAGTTCCTCTCATCTTTCCCCGCATCGCCTCGTGCGGCGGGGACGGAATTGGCACCTGCCCGCGGGTCGCTCGTCGTCGAGCGCGCGGGTGGTTGCCGGGGCGTCATCGGGCCGTATCCCTCAGCCCCTCTGGATGAGGTATGCAGTTGTGCCCCCGAGTCTATGCGGCTTCCCCGGAACCGCCACCTGCGCTTCCCACGCAGTGAGCCACCCGCCCGCCCCCACCCTCGATTCCGCCCTCTTTCACGGAAAGAGTGGGCTCGGAGGCTCCGATAGCCACTCTTTCCGTGAATCTGCGCGCTGTCGAGGGAGCGGGGAGGGGCGGGTCAGCGGGTGGTGAGGGCGACGGGGTCGACCACGGCGGGGTAGTCGGTGACGGCGGCCGGGTGCCGGGTGGGGGCCGGGTGCCGGGTGGGGGTGGGGGCGGGGTGCCGGGTGGGGGTGGGGATGGGCTTGCGGGTGCGGGTGGTCAGGTTCGCGGCGACCAGGGCGGCGATGGTCAGCGCGGCCCCGGCCAGCTCCACCGCGCCGGGCCGGTAACCGCGCAGGGTCTGCACCACGAACGTGGTCACCGGGACCAGGTTCATGAAGAGCGCCGCGTCGGCCGGGCCGAGCCGGCGCACGCCGGTGTTCCAGGCGAGGACGGCGAGCACCGCGGCGACCAGCACGGCGTACGCGAGCTGCGGGGCGACCGCGCCGAGGTCGGCGGCGGCCGGCAGGTGCTGGAGCCCGGCGAGATCGACGACCGCGCTGGTGGCGAGCATGGCGAGCGTGCCGTAGAGGGCGGTCGTGGTGGTGTAGCGCAGGGGCGACCAGGCGGTGAAGCGGCTCGCGCCGTGGGTGTAGACGGCCCAGCCGAGCACCGCGCCGGCCATCAGCAGCCCGCCGACGCCGAACTGTCCCAGCCCGTCGAGCCGACCGCGGGTGATCACCAGACCCACGCCGACGAGGGCGACCAGCGACAGCCCGAGCAGCGCCGGTCGGGGCCGTACGCCGTCCCGGGCCCAGCGGACGAGCTGGGTGACCAGCGGGGTGGTGGCGACGAAGAGGGCGATCTGCTGCGGCGCGGCGTGCCCGAGGGCGAGGTTGGTGAGCACGTTGAACCCGGCGAAGCCGAGTACGCCGAGCAGCAGCACCTCGGCCCCCCGGCCCTCGGTCCGCAGGGCGGCCCACCCCTCCCGGGCCAGCAGCAGCGCGAGCAGCACGGTGGTCGCGAACAGGTAGCGGGCGGTGGTCAGGTTGAGCGCGTCGACCCGGGTGAGCGCGCTGGCCAGGACCGGAAACATCACTCCCCAGCTGAGGACGGCGAAGAGCGGGAAGGCGGCGTGCCGTGAGCGCATGACAGCTCCAATGTTCGAGTATCGTCGAACTAACGACCCCGACCCTAGGAGGTTGTTCGACGAATGTCGAACATCGGTTACCCTGGTCACATGGAGCTGCACGAACCCGAACTGCGTGAGGTGCCGGTCACCGCCGTGCTGGCGGCCCTGGCCGACGACGCACGGCTGCAGATCGTGCGGACCCTCTCCGAGGGCGGTGAGCACGCCTGCGGCACCTTCGAACTCGGCATCACCAAGGCCACCCGCAGCCACCACCTGAAGGTGCTGCGCGAGGCGGGCCTGACCCGGACCCGCGTCGCCGGCACCAGCCGGTACGTGCGGCTGCGCCGGGAGGAACTGGACCGGCTCTACCCCGGCCTGCTCGCCGCCGTGCTCGCCGCGCCCCGCTGAGCGACCGGTCGAAGTGGCGGCGACGGACGACGTCCCCCGACGGCCGAGCGACCGATGATCGGAGGTGGCGCGGGAGTCGTACGGTGCGGGCACCCGCCCCGAGAGAGGACACCTCCCGCCCATGCGCCGGACCCTGCCGAGCCTCGCGACCCTCGCCCTGCTCGGTCTCCTGACCGCGTGCGGTGGCGACACCGCGCCGGTCTCCTCGGCCACCAGCACGGTCACCTCGTCCGCCGAGACGCCCACCGCGCCGGCCGCCACGACGCCCGCCGCGGACCCGTCCGAGGACGCCCCGGACGGCACGCCGAGCGCCGCCCCGACGACGAAACCGGTCGTCGCCCCGAAGCCGGCCCCGCCCAAGGCCCCGGCGCTGACCTGCACGCAGCTCGGCGGCGCGCAGCTGGGCAGCGCCAAGGTGCCGTTCAACGGCTACCCGGACTACCTCCCGCTGCTGGACGGCATCTGGAACGGCGAGGACGGGGCCACCGTCGAGCTCCAGAAGCCGTGCGGCATCGGCGACCTCGACGGCGACGGGTCGGCCGACGCGGCCCGTGCGGTGCTGCTGCGGACCGGTGGGGTCGGGCAGTTCTGGAGCGTGGCGTTCTGGCACAACTCGGCCGGCAAGCCGGCCTACCGCAGCCTGGTCGACCTGGGCGACCGGAACCCGGTGACCGCGATCAGCGTCTCCGGGCAGCGGGCCACCGTGGTCTGGCTGACCCGGTCGGACGGGAAGAGCATGGCCGAGCTGGACATCGAGCGGACCAGCGTCTACCAGCTCTCCGGCACCACGGTGACCGAGGTGAAGCACACCGACGTGCCGTACACCCCCTGACGACGCGGCGTGGGCGGCCCACCGCAGCGGGCCGCCCACGCCGGACCGGTCAGGCCGGTACGGAGGAGCGCTCCACCACCGGACCGTCGGCGACCGCCCGACCGCGCCGCAGCAGCGCGTCGAGCGCCCAGCTGCCCGGGCCGAGCACCGCGACGAGCAGGAACGCCCAGCAGAACAGGGCGGCCAGCTCGCCGCCGTTCTTCATCGGCAGCAGCCCGTGCGGCTGGTGCACCACGAAGTAGGCGTAGGCCATCGAGCCGGAGGCGAGCAGCGCGGCCGGGCGGGTGAACAGGCCGACGAGCACCAGGACGCCGCAGACCAGCTGGATCAGCGCCGCCCACCACCCTGGCCACTCCCCGACCGGCACCGCGTGGCCGCTGCCCCGGTTGCCGCCGAACACGCCGAAGACCGACGACAGGCCGTGCAGCACGAAGAACAGGCCGACGACCATGCGGAACAGGGACAGCGTGGGACCGTGCAGACGTTCGGTGTTCACGTCGAACCTCCATAGACGTACGTGAATGGAGATTCAGCATGACTCATCAATTCGTGTAAGTGTATGAATTCCTTGTTACTGGGAAGGTCCCGCCCCGCAACCGGCTCCGTACGGGCTCAGCTCGTGACGTCCTTGCGGGTGAACCGCCAGAACGCCAGCCCCCAGAACAGGGTGGCGTAGGCGACCGCCGAGATGGCGCCCCGCACCACGTCGTCGGTCTGCGGGGGCGTCGACAGCAGCCCCAGCCAGGCGCTGCTGTAGTGGGTCGGCAGCAGCGCCCGCAGCCCGCCCAGCGCGGTGATCTGGTCCAGGATGCTGGACAGGATCCAGAGCAGCACCGCGCCGCCGACCGCACCGAGCGCCGCGTCCGTGGTCACCGAGAGCAGGAAGGCCAGGCCGGCCACCACCAGCATCACCACCGCCAGGTAACCGAGCACCGCGAGCAGCCGGACCAGCCCCTCGGCCGGGGCCAGCTCGGCGGCGACCTGGCTGCGCAGCGGGGACCAGCCGTAGCGCAGCGTGCCGGCGAGCAGGGCGGTGCCGGCCAGCAGCACCATGGCCAGCGCCGAGTAGGCGAGCGCCACCACCAGCTTCACGGTGAGCAGCCGGGCCCGGGGCACCGGGATCGCCAGCAGATAGCGCAGGCTGCCCCAGCTCGCCTCGCTGGCCACCGTGTCCCCGCAGAAGAGCGCGACCACCACGACCAGCAGGAAGGACGACGAGACCAGGATCGTGAACAGGGTGAAGTTCAGCCCACCCGCGGTCGCCAGGTCGGCCAGGCTGGCGAACTCGCCCCGGCCGCTGCGGTCCTCGTCCCCCGAGTTGAACTGGAACGCGATCAGCACGATCAGCGGCAGCAGCACCATGAACCCCAGCGCGAGCTGGGTACGCCGTCGCGACGCCTGCCGACGGAACTCCGCCAGGAAGGGCAGCGTCGCCGCCGGGCGGTAGCCCGCCGCCGCGCCCACCGGGGTCGACTCCACCATCACCGGTCACCACTTCCCCGAGAGTTCTCGCCCACCAGGGCGAGGAACGCGTCCTCCAGGCGGCGCCGGGGCACCACCCGGTCCACCCCGACGCCGGCCCGGACCAGCTCCGCCACCACCTCGCTGCGCGGCGTGCCGTTGGTGTCCACCACCAGCCCACCGTCGCCGTCGGGCAGCACCCGTACGCCACCGAGCCGGTCCAGCACCGCCCGCGCGGCGTCCGGGTCGCTCACGTCGAACAGCACGCTGGGCGACTCGCCGACGATCTCCTCCACCGGGCCGGCGGCCACGATCCGCCCCTTGTTCACCACCACCGCGTGGGTGCAGGTCTGCTCCACCTCGGCGAGCAGGTGGCTGGAGACCAGCACCGCCCGGCCATCGGTGGCGTACCGCTGGAGCACCCGGCGCATCTCGGCGATCTGCGGCGGGTCCAGGCCGTCCGTCGGCTCGTCGAGCACCAGCAGCTCGGGCAGGCCGAGCATGGCCTGGGCGATGGCGAGGCGCTGCCGCATCCCGTGGCTGTAGTTCTTCGTCCGGCGGTGCACCGAGGAGCCCAGCCCGGCGATCTCCAGCGCCTCGTCGAAGTGCGCGTCCGCCCAGGGCCGCCCGGTGGCCCGCCAGTACGCCTTGAGGTTGTCCAGCCCGGACAGGTGCGGCAGGAAGCCCGGCCCCTCGACCAGCGCGCCGATCCGGGACAGCACCGGCGAGCCGGGCACCAGCCGGTGCCCGAAGACGTAGATCTCGCCGGCGGTGGGCTGGGTCAGCCCCATCAGCACCCGCAGCGTGGTGGTCTTGCCCGCGCCGTTCGGCCCGAGCAGGCCGACCACCTGGCCGGGGTGCACCTCGAAGTCCACCTCCGAGACCGCGACGAAGCCGTCCGCGTACTCCTTGCGCAGCGCGCGCACGGCGAGCGGCACGCCCGCGTACTCCGGGTGGATCGAGCTGTCCTGGCGGCGGTGCCGGCGGCGGGCCACCAGGACGACCACGACGAGCCCGACCGCGACGGCGGCGAGCAGCCCGACCAGCACCCAGCGCCAGAGCGTGGCCGAGGTGGGGATCGGCTCGGCGTCGTCGACGGTGGGCAGGGTGAGCGGGCCGCCGCCGAGCGCCACCTGGTAGACGGCGGGCTCGGGCGGGCTCGCGTACGCCTGGTCGGAGGTGGCCACGACGACCCGCAGCCGGTGCCCGGCCTCGACCCGGCGGACGATCCCCGGCAGCCGGACGGTGACCGGCCGGGACTCCGCGACGGTCGACGCGAGCCCGGTCAGCCGGACCGGCGCGACCAGGCCGTCGGGCAGGGTGGCGGCCCCCTGCGGGTCGACGTCGTAGAGCTTGACGAAGAGCACCGCCTCGCCGGTCGGCGAGGCCGCCCGGATCCGGACCGTCGGCGCGCCGACCACGTCGACGGCCTCGGCCAGCGGCGCGGACTCGAAGCGGACGTGCTGGCCGGGGATGTCCCCGGCGACGCCGTCCAGCAGCGAGCCGAGCGCGCCGGCGAACGGCACCGAGGAGATCGCAGCCGGGTTGCCGTTCGGCGGGTTGGCGACCGGGCCGCCCGGACCGGCGAGCGCGATCTCGCGCCGGCCCACCCCGTTCAGCCCGGGGTAGTCGGTGACCCGGTAGCCGGTGGCCACCAGCCCCCGGTCCAGCGCGTCGAAGCCGGCGATCCGGGAGAAGGTGAAGCCGGTGCCGGGTGCCGCGCCCTCGCCCTTGACGTAGTGGTCGAGCCACTGGGCGGTGAGGAACTTGACCCGGTCGGAGTCCGAGGTGGGGCCGGCGCCGCCGTCGTGGCCGCCGGTGAACCAGGCCACCCGGACCGGGGTGCCGGCGGCGGCGATGCCGCGCGCGTTCGCGTCCGCCTCGGCCAGCGGGAAGAGGGTGTCCGCCTCGCCCTGCACCAGCAGGGCGGGAGCCTTGATCCGGTCGAGCACGCCGGCCGGGGAGGAGCGCCGGAGCAGCTCCACCGCCGCCGCGTCGGCCCGGCCCGTGGTGGCGATCCGCAGGTACGCCGCGCAGACGTCGGCGGCGAACCGGCCGCAGGACGGGTCGGCCGCGCCACCCGGGGCCCGCCCGGAACCCGCGCCGGGCCCGCCGCCCGGCCGGGGGCTGGGCGCGCCGGCCGAGGCGGGTGCCCCCTCCGGCTGGCCGGCGGTGCTGCCGGAGATGCCGGCGGGGCCGGAGCCGGCGCTCCCCCCGCCGCCGAAGAAGATGCCGGCCCAGCCCTTCTTGAACACGCCCTCGGTGGGCTCACCGCCGGTGCTCTCCGGCAGGAACGCGCGGGACAGGTCGTTCCAGGTGATCATGGGGACGATCGCGTCGACCCGACGGTCCTGGGCGGCCAGCAGCAGCGCCAGGCCGCCGCCGTAGGAGCCGCCCACCACGCCGACCCGGGGGTCGCCGGCCGAGTCCAGCCGGATGTCCGGGCGGGCGGCCAGCCGGTCGAGCAGGCGCTGCGCGTCGCGTACCTCGTAGTCCGGGTTGTCCAGGTGGATCTCGCCGCCGCTGCGGCCGAAGCCGCGGGCGGTCCAGGTGAGCACCGCGTACCCCTGGGCGACCAGGTCCTCGGCGTCGGCCCGGACCGACTCCTTGGTGCCGCCGAAGCCGTGCGCCAGCAGCACCGCCGGCACCCGGTTGCGGGCCGACGCGTCGCCCGGCAGGTAGAGCGTGGTGTCCAGGTCGACCGGCTCGATGCCGGACGGGCCGGAGCGGACGGTCACCACGGCCGACTCGGTCCGGAAGTCGGGGCGCTGCGGCCGGGCCGCCCAGGCCGCCGCGGCGGCCACCAGGGCGAGCACCGCAAGCACGGCGACGGTCCGGCGACGGCGGCCGGCCAGGGCGCGCCGGATCCGCGCGGCGTCCAGCGGTGATCTCATGCGGCACACGGTACGGCCCGCAAGCTGAGCATCTCCTGAGATCCGCCGTACGTCCGTCCGGTTGCACCGATCGGCGAGTGAGGGCGGTCGACCGCCGAAGGTCCAGAGCGGCTCAGCGAGTTGACTTCGAATCCCGCGAATTCACTCCTAACCCATCAGAACAACTCTCATGCGGGCATCCTGCCGGGCTTCCGGAACGATCCGTGTCGGCGAGATCAACGAGAAGTGACGGGAAGGCGAGTGACGTGAAGCCGACTCGGCGACAGGCGTCACACCCCCGCGCAGGTCGACTAATTTCCGGTCCGGTGCACGGGACTGCGTACGGCGACCTCCCCGCCACCGCAGCGTCGTCCGCCGTCGCCGGAGGAGACACACATGACCGTTCCCGCACCGCGGGTCCGTCGCCGGCCCTCCCTGGCGGGCCGCGCCCTGCCCCTGCTGCTGGTGGTGACGCTGCTGGCCCCGCTGGGGCTGCTCTTCACCCAGGCCAGCCGGCACACCGGCGACGACCGTGACCTGGCGGCCCGGGAACGGCTCGGCGTGCGCTACCTGCGCGCCCTGGCCCCGGTCACCGACGCGGTGGTCGAGGCCCAGTCCACCGCGGTCGGCGGTGGGCAGGTCTCCCGGGCCGCCCTCACCGCCGCGGTCGAGCAGGCGGCCCGGGTGGACGACGAGGTCGGCGACGAGCTGCGCAGCCACGAACGCTGGGCCGGGCTGCGCGCCAAGCTGGAGGCCCTGCCGGACCGCGGCCTCGCCGACCCCGCCGCGGCCTACCAGGCGTACGGGGAGGTCACCGACCTGCTGCTGGCGCTGTACCGCAAGGTCCGGGAGAGTTCCGGGCTGATCCGCGACCCGCAGCCGGACTCGTTCTTCCTCCAGGACGGCATCGGCGGCGACCTCCCCACCGCCACGGTCTACGCCGGCCGGCTCATGGACGTGCTCCGGATGGCCCCCCGTCGGCCGGCCTCCGAGCGCGCGAAGACCGGCGCCGAACTGGCCGGCCTCCAGGTCGCCGCGCTCGGTCCGGCCACCGACCTGGTGGCCGACCTGCGCGCCGCGGTGGACGACTCGGAGAGCACCGACCTGGGCGCGAACGTGCTCACCCCGCTGGACACCTACCAGCGCTCGATCGAGGCCTTCGCCGCCTACAGCACGCCCACCGCCGCCCGGTCGACGCCCGACCTGACCCAGCTCTCGGCCAGCGGCAGCAGCGCGCAGGCCGCCGCGAAACAGCTCCGGGCCGTGATCCTCGACCAGCTCGACGACCTGTTGACCGCGCGGATCGACCGGCTGGACCGGGACCGGCTGGTCAACCTGGCGGCGGTCGGCACCGCGGCGCTGCTGCTGGTGGCGCTCACCTGGCTGCTGCTCGCCGCGCTCGGCCGGGCCCGCCGGCAGGCCGCCACCGACCGGGACGCCTCCGTCGACCGGGACGCCGCCCCGCCCGAGCAGGGCGGGCCGGGCCGGTTGCCGGCGGCCGGCGACGGCCGGCTCCAACCGGTCGGCGCCGGACGCCGCGGCGAGCCCGAGCGGTGGGGGCCCTTCGATGCTGCTCGGTAGGCTGCGGATCCGGGGCAAGCTCACCCTGCTGGTGATCATCCCGTTGCTCAGCATGGTCGGGCTGGCCGTGCCGGTCGTCCTCGACCGGGTGGCCGCCGCCCAGCGGGCCGACGACATCGCGCACACCGTCCGGATGGCCAGCCGGATCGGCACCCTGGTGCAGGACCTCCAGCAGGAACGGCTGCTCTCGGTCGGGCTGCTGCTCGGCCGGGTGTCGCGCACCGAACTGCTCCAGAAGTCGGCCACCGTGGACGACGGGGTCGCCGACCTGCGGGCCGGGTCGCTGCCGGGCCCGATCGCCACCGCCCTGGACGGGGTACGGAAACTGGCCGACCTGCGGACCGGGGTGCTCGCCGGGCGGGCCACCCCGACCCAGATCCTGGAGACGTTCGGCGCGGTCGACATGGCCCTGATCGAGTCGCTGCGCCTGCCGTTCCAGGTGGACACGAACACCTCGGCCGGTCAGCAGGTGCTGGCGCTGGACGGGCTGCTGCGCGCCGACGAGGGGCTGGGCGCCTGCGCCACGCTGATCGTGCTGGTCAAGGCGACCAGTGACCCCCGGCTGGCAGCCGCGTACATCGCCTGCATGTCCGCGTTGCAGGTGGACAACCAGCGGTTCCGCAAGCTGATCACGCCCGAGCAGTACCAGCTCGCCATGCTCGACGACGCGGCCGTGGCGGCCCGGACCACCCCGACCTTCCTGGTCGACAGCGTGCGGGATCCGGTGGCCGCCATCGCGTCCGTGCCCCTGGACGCGCTCTTCCCCTCCGTCCGGTCGATGATCACGCTCGGCCAGTTCGTGGAGAAGAAGATCGTCGCGGACGTCATCGCCGAGACCAGCACCGACCAGCGGCGGGCGCTCACCGTCGCCTGGCTGGTCGGCGCGGCCGCCGCCCTGGTCCTGCTGGCCGTGGTCCTGCTCAGCATGGCGGTGGCCCGTACCGTGGCCCGGCCGCTGACCCGACTCACCCGCTCGGCCGACCGGGTGGCCCGGGTCGCCGAGGCCGAGCTGACCCGGGTCGCCGACGACGAGTACGAGGCCGCCCAGCCGGTGCGCCTCGACCCGGTGGACGTCCGGGCCCGGGACGAGATCGGCGACCTGGCCCGCGCCTTCGACCGGGTGCAGAGCACCGCGGCACGGCTGGTCGAGCGGCAGGTGGCCGGCCGGCGGAACGTGGCGCAGATGTTCGGCCACGTCGGCCGGCGTACACAGAACCTGGTCGGCCGGCAGATCGCGCTGATCGACCGGCTGGAACGGCAGGAGGCCGACCCGGGCCGGCTGGAGCACCTGTACCGGCTGGACCACATCTCCAGCCGGCTGCGCCGCAACGCGGGCAGCCTGGTGGTGCTCTCCGGCGCGGCGGGCGCGGACGGGCACGTCGCCCCGGTGCCGCTCGCCGACGTGGTCCGCCTCGCCCTCGGCGAGATCGAGGACTACACCCGGGTGGACGTGCAGGTGCCGCCCGGTGTGGCGGCCGCCCCGGCGATCGTCGGTGACCTGGTGCTGGCCCTGGCCGAGCTGATGGAGAACGGCACCGTCTTCTCGCCGCCGCACACCCGGGTGGTGGTCTCCGGCGAGCTGACCGACGGCGGCGCCCGGCTGGTGGTGACCGATCACGGCATCGGCATGAGCGAGGAACGCCTGGCCGAGGAGAACGCCCGGCTGACCCGCCGCGAGCGGCTCGACCTGGCCCCGAGCGAGGTGCTCGGGCTGTTCGTGGTGGGCCGGCTGGCGCGCCGGCACGGCTGGACCGTCGACCTGACCCCGACCACCGGCGGCGGGGTGACCGCCCGGCTGGAGATTCCGGCCGCCCTGCTGGTGGTCCGCCGGCCGGAGCGGGCCGGCGCCACGGTGGCGCGGGCGACCGTACCCTCCCGGGACCGGCGGTCCCTCCCCGAGCCGGTCCGTGCCCCGGCCCCGGAGACGACGGTCACCGAAGAGCAGCCGGTGTTCGACCCGGTGCTGCTGGACCGGGCCACCCGCAGCATCGAGACCGGCCGGTCCTGGAACGCCTTCGTCACGCCCGAACCCGCCGCCACCGGGGCCGCCCCGACCGCGTCGTCGACCACCGCGACCGCCCCGTCGGCCGCCCCGGCCGGGCCGTCGTTCGCCGGGCCGCCGGCGGGGCCGTCGACCGGCGCACCGCCGACCGGGCCGTCGACCGCCCCACCGCCGACCGGGCCGTCGTTCGCCGAGCCGGCCGAGGTGGCCGGTCCGGCCGGCGCGCGGCCCGTTATGGCCGGGCCGGACAGGTCGCCGGTGGTTGGGCCCGCCGCCCGACCGGGCGGCCCGACGACCGGTTCCGGATACGAGGGACGGCCGACGGTCCGGCAACGGGTGCCCGGGGCGAGCCTGCCCCCGGCGATGACCGCCGTCGGGCCGGTGGACGCCACCACCGCCGATCCCGCCACGGTCCGCGCCCTGGTCGAGGCCTTCCAGGCCGGCGTCCGGCGGGCCGAGGGCGAGGCCGCCCCGGCGCCGCCCGCCCCGGCCCCGCCGACGGCCACGCCCGACCGGCCCCGGCTCAGCCGGCGGGTGCCGGGGGCCAACCTGTTCGTCGCGCCGTTCCAGGCCGCACCGCCGGCCAGCCCGCACCCCGGCGACCCGGCCGAGGTCCGCGACCGCATCACCGAGTTCGAGGCGGGCGTCGCCCGTGCTCTGCGCGAAGTCAGTCCAGACCGCAGCTACGAAGAGGACCCATCACGGTGACCAGCCCCTTCCTGCACGACAACGCCGACCAGAAGACGGTCGGCGACCTCAGCCCGGAGGCCCGCACCTTCAACTGGCTGCTCGACTCGTTCACGTCGAGCACCGCCGGGGTGATGGAGGCGATCGCGGTCTCCTCCGACGGCCTGCTGATGGCGATGTCCGCGATAAAGGACCGCTCCAACGCGGAGCGGCTCGCCGCGGTCGTCTCCGGCATGACCAGTCTCGCCGGCGGTGCCGCCAGCTGGTACGCGCTGGGCGGCCTCAACCGGGTGATCGTGGACATGGCCGAGGGTTACCTGTTGATCAGCGCGATCAGCAGCGGCTCGGTGCTCGGGGTGGTCGCCGACCGCTCGGCGAACCTGGGCACCGTGGCGTACGAGATGACGCTCTTCGCCGGCCGGGCCGGCGGGGCGCTGAGCCCCAAGCTGATCGCCGAGTTGAAGAACGCCGTCCAGCAATGACACCGCCCGCGGCCGGCGCGGATCCGGACCCCGAACCGGGCGTCCGGATCCGGCCGTACCTGCGCGCGCCGGCCCCGGGCGGCCGGTGGGAACCCGGCGGTGACGCGCCGCCCGCCCCGCGACCGTTCGTGCTGACCGCCGGCCGGGTGGCCGGTGACCCGGCGATCGGGCTGGAGACCCAGGTGACGACCCGGGCGGCGAGCGGTTCCTGGGCGGTCGTCGCCCGGCTGCCACCGGAGCTGGCCGCGATCGTCACGCTCTGCGCCGACCCGATCTCGGTCGCCGAGATTTCCGCCCGGACCCGGATGCACTTCGGTGTGACCCGGGTGCTCGTCGGCGACCTGCGCGCCGCCGGGCACCTGGACGTGCACGTCGGGGACGTCGACGACGGCCTCGATCCCGACATCATCCTGCGAGTGATTGATGGACTACGTGCGATCTCCTGAATGGCCGGCCGCCACGGGCGGACCGACCGCGAACGACGCCGCCACCCGGTACGGCGGCGCGGCCGTCCCGGCGCCGGCCGCCGCGCGACCGGTGCCACCGCCGCCGCCCGCGTACCGGCCGCCGGCCGCGTCCGGCGCTCCGGGCCGGCGACCGTCCACCGGGGCCCCGGTGCCGGTGAAGATCCTCGTCGCCGGTGGCTTCGGCGTCGGCAAGACCACCACGGTGGGCTCGATCTCGGAGATCGCCCCGCTGACCACCGAGGCGGAGATGACCATCGCCGGCATCGGGGTCGACGACCCGGGGGCCGACTCCCCGAAGACCACCACCACGGTCGCCATGGACTTCGGCTGCGTGACCATCGATCGCAGCCTCAAGCTCTACCTCTTCGGCACGCCCGGCCAGGCCCGGTTCGGCTTCATGTGGGACGACCTGGCCCGCGGCGCGCTCGGCGCGCTGGTGGTGGTGGACAGCGCCCGGCTCGACGACTGCTTCCCGGCGATCGACTTCTTCGAGCGGGCCGGGGTGCCCTTCGCGGTCGGGGTGAACGCCTTCGACGGCCGCCTCGAACTCGACCTGCCCTCGATCCGCTGGGCGCTGGCGATCGACGAGCAGGTGCCGCTGGTGCAGTTCGACGCCCGGGACCGGTTCTCCGTCCGGGACGCGCTGCTGGTGGTGCTGGACCGGGCGCTGGACCGGGCGACCCGCGATCGGAGCGCCTGAACCGTACGTCGGTGGGATCCGTTTTCACGAAAGGGGTGGTCGTGATGAGAGGGGACCTGGACGAGACACTGGCCCGGCTGGCGCGCCGTGAGGAGGCGTTGCGCCGCCGGACGACGACGCCCGGGGAGGACCCCGGCCGGGACGAGGGCGGGGAGCCCGTCGTGGCCGGTGATCCGGTGACCGCGGGTGAGCCGGCGGTGGGGCGCGCGGGGCACGGCGCGTATCGGCTGCGCGGCGGGGCCCGAGCGGCGGAGCAGCGGGATCCGGTGGAGGAGGTCGCCGAGGCGGTCCGCCGGGTGGTCGCCGAGCACCCCGGGCTGGCGGTGACGCTGCGGGTGGAACAGGACGGGCAGGCGTACCCGTTGCGGATCTCCTGGTCGGGGCCGGTGGTGGCGGTCGGACCGGTCGCCGCGCCCGCGCCGCCGTCGTCCTGGCCGATGTCGGTGAAGACGGTGCCCGCCCCCGGCCGGGACGGGATGGCCGGCGACCCGGCGGCCCGGCTGGCCGAGATGATCCGGCGGGACCCCTCGCTGCTGGAGGAGACCGGCCCGCTCTGATCGGACCGGCACGGCGTGAGGGCGGCGGCTACTGTCGGGCGGGTGGCGGACCCCGACCTGACCCTCACCGCGAGCCTGCGGCCGGCGGCCCTCGACGCCCGGCGCGGCGTCGTCCGACTGCACCCCGAGGTGCTGACCGCGTTGGCGCTGCGCCCCGGCGATCCGGTGCGGCTGGCCGGCCGCCGGGTCACCGCCGGCATCGTGGCCCCGGCCGAGCCGACCGCGAGCAGCGCGCTGCTCTACGCCGACGACCTGATCCTGGGCAACCTCGGCGTCCGCGACGGCGGCCAGGTGACGGTGCGCCCGCTGCCGGTCGTCCCGGCCCGGCGGGTGACCCTGGCCGGTCCGGTCGCGATCGTCGCCGCGGTGTCGCCGGAGATGCTCCGCCTCGCCCTGCTCGGCAAGGTGGTCAGCGCCGGGGACGACGTCTCGCTGCTGCCCCAGGACGTGCTCCCCGACGCCGCCGTCCGCGGCCTGGTCGAGGCCGCCCGCCGCAGCCTCGCCAACACCGTCGGGTACGCCTGGACCAGCACCCTGCTCAGCGTGGTCGCCGCCGACCCCGGGCCGGGCGCGCTGGTCACCATGGACACCGTGGTCGGCTGGGAACACGGCACCGCCACCCGGGGCGTCGAGCCGGCCGGCTCCCGCGGTCCGGACGGCGGCGGTCCGGACGGCGGCGGTCCGGACGGCGGCGGCGCGCCGGACCTCGTGCCGACCGCGCCAGCTGGTCCGCTCGACCCGGCCGACGCGCCCGACGTCGACGAGCTTCCCGGGCTGCGCCCGCAGGCCGAGGAGCTGACCGAGCTGCTCGACCTGGGCTTCCACCACCGCGAGGTGCTGGGCCGGCTGGGCACCACGGTCTCACTGGGGGTGCTGGTCAGCGGTCCGGCCGGCTCGGGGAAGTCGGCGCTGGTCCGCGCGGTCGCCGCCCGGGTCCGCGCCCGGGTCCGCCCGCTGTGGGCTCCCGAGCTGGCCGCGCTGAACTCCGACGCGGCGGCCCGCCGGCTGCGCGAGGCCGCCGCCGCGGTACGCGGGGAGGTCGCCGGCGTCCTGCTGGTCACCGACGTGGAGGCGCTGGCCCCGGCCGACGGGCCCGGTCCGGTGGCCACCGTGTTCCGGCAGGTCGTCGCCGAGACGCTGCGGGCCGGGGCGGCCGTGGTCTGCACCACCGGGCGGCCCGAGGCGGTGGACCCCACGCTGCGCGCCCCGGACCTGCTGTCGTTGCGGATCAGCGTGCCGCTGCCGGACCAGGCGCTGCGCCGGGAGCAGTTGACCGTGCTGACCCGGCAGGTGCCGCTGGCCGAGGACGTCCGGCTGGACGAGGTGGCCGGTCGTACGCCGGGATTCGTCGCCGCGGACCTGGCCGCGCTGGTCCGCGAGGCCGGGGTCCGGGCGGCGCTGCGGCAGAAGGCGGCGGAGACGCCCACCGTGGCGATGGCCGACTTCACCGCCGCGCTGGAGGTGGTCCGGCCCACCACCATGGCGGCGTCCACCCTGGAGCTGGCCACGGTGACCCTGGACGACGTCGGGGGGCTGGGCGAGGTCAAGGACACGCTGACCGAGTCGGTGCTCTGGCCGCTGACCTACCCGGACACCTTCGCCCGGCTGGGCGTGACCCCGCCGCGCGGGGTGCTGCTCTACGGCCCGCCCGGCTGCGGCAAGACCTACCTGGTCACCGCGCTGGCCGGCGCGGGGCGGGCCAACGTGCTCTCGGTGAAGGGGGCGGAGCTGCTCTCCAAGTGGGTGGGCGAGAGCGAACGGGCCGTCCGCGAGCTGTTCCGCCGGGCCCGGGAGGCCGCGCCCACGCTGGTCTTCCTGGACGAGGTGGACGCCCTCGCCCCGGTACGCGGCCAGGCCACCGACGGCGGCACCACCGACCGGGTGGTGGCCGCCCTGCTCACCGAACTGGACGGGGTGGAGGCGCTGCGCAACGTGGTGGTGGTCGGCGCGACGAACCGTCCGGACCTGGTCGACCCGGCGCTGCTGCGTCCCGGCCGGCTGGAACGCCTGGTGTACGTACCCCCGCCGGACGGGCCGGCCCGGGCGGAGATCCTGCGGGCGGCGTCCCGCGACGTGCCGCTCGCCGCCGACGTGGACCTGGCCGCGCTCGGCGCGGAGCTGGCCGGCTTCTCGGCCGCCGACTGTGCGGCGCTGATCCGGGAGTCGGCGCTGGCCGCGATGCGCGACTCGCTTACCGCCACCACGGTGACGGCCGCCCACGTCGCGGCCGCCCGCGACCGGGTCCGCCCCTCCCTGGACCCCGCCCAACTGGCCCACCTGGAGTCCTACGCCGCCACCCACCGCTGACCCCCCTCCCCGGTCCCACCCGGCCCGCCCCAGCCCGTCGATCATGAAGTTGGCGGCCGTAACGGAGATCGACATCGCCGTCAACTTCATGATCGACGCCGACGACCCCCCGGGTCGGGGTCGGGTGGTCAGTCGGTGGGGAGGAGGGGGCCGAGCGGGCCCAGGTCGAGGTTGAGGTCCTCGGGGGAGAGGCCGAAGTAGTCGCGGAGGTGGGTCATCTGCTGCTCCAGCGCCATCAGGGTGCCGCCGATCCGCTCGACCTGCTCCTCGCTGAGGTCGCCCAGGTCGACCCGGCGCAGCGCCTGCCGTTCCATCAACTGCCGCAGCAGCTCGACCACGGTGAGCACGAGGCTGGCCAGCCCCCGCTCGACGGAGTCCTGGTCGACGGCGAGCCGGCGGTCCAGCGGCCGGACCCGGGGGGCCTGCCACTGCGGCTCGCCCAGCGCCGCCGCCAGCTCGGCCGCCTCGTCCCGGCCGGTCACCGCCCGACCTCCGTCGCGGCCGGTTCAACGGCCACCGGCGGGACCGGCGCGGACAGGTCAGACGGGACCGGCGCGGACAGGCCAGGCGGGACCGGCGCGGACAGGCCAGGCGGGACCGGCGCGGACAGGCCAGGCGGGACCGGCGGGGTCAGCTCCGGCGGGGCCAGCGCGCCGACCGAGGCGATCAGGGCGCGCAGCGAGATCCGGACCAGGTCCACGTCGGCGATGGCCAGGGTGATGTCGCCGGTGATCACGACACCGGTGGCGAGCACCCGGTCGAGCAGGTCGACCAGGGCCACCGGCTGGTAGGCCAGCGGGTCGTCGGCGCTGCTGGGGGCGAGCGCGCTCACGCCCATGCCGGCTCCGCCGTGGGTTCCGCCGCCGCGAAGGAGTACGGCGGCCAGGGCCCGGTCAGCTCCAGCCGGAGTTCCGGGTGCCGCTCGGCCAGCTCGGTGACCAGCGCGGAGAACCCGTCCAGCCCGGCCCGCTCGACCAGGTACGCGCCGTTGAGCACCATCGCGGTGGGCGCGCCGGAGAGCCGCCGGTCCTGCGGCGCGTGCCGGCGGGCGTCGGCCGCGTACCCGGCCAGGGCGGTGTGCACGGTGGCCGCCGCGTCGGCGGCGATCCGCTGCCCCTCCTCGCGGGCGGTCAGCTGGGCCCGGCGTCGCCGCAGGTACGCCGCCCCGGCCCCGCCCCCGCCGGCCGGTTCCTCGACGCGCGGGGTCGCGCCGGGCACCACGTACCCCTTGACGCCCCACTCGGCGCGGCCGGTGAGCCGGGTCAGCGTGCCGGTCAGCTCGTCGTGCCGGTCCGCCAGCACCCCGGCCACCCGGTCGTCGTCGCGGTACACGGTGGCGAGCCGGGCGGGCACCACGGCACCGCTGCGGGCGAGCGCGTCGACCACCGCGTGGTGGGCCCGGGCCGCCCGCTCCAGCCAGGCCAGGTCCTCCAGGTTGCGGCGCAACGCCTCCTCGCCGTACTCGGCCAGCGGGGCGTCGCTGACCACGGCGACCAGGCCGGCGCCGGGGACCGGTCGGACGGGCGTGCCGGCGATGCCGGCGATACCGGCGAGGGTGGTCGGGGCCGCGTCGGCCAGCACGCCGTGCAGCCAGACGCCGGTGCCGGGGTCAGCCGTCATAGTCATCCCACTCCTCCCGGGCGGCCCGGGCGGCGACCCTCGGCCGCCGGGACGCCTCCACCTCCTCCGGGTCCCGGGGCCCCGGCTCGACCGGCGGGCGGGCCCGCGAGCTGAGCCACGGATCGTGCTCCCACCAGTCGATGCCGATCTGCCGGGCGGTGTCCACGGAGGCGATGACCAGCCGGAGCTTCAGGGTCAGCAGCTCGATGTCGAGCAGGCTGACCCGGATGTCGCCGGCGATCACGATGCCCCGGTCCAGGACGCGCTCCAGGATGTCGCCCAGGTTCGCCGGCTCGTGGCCGGCCCCCATCACCTGCCCAGTGTTCTGCACCACCGAAGGTGGCTGCCGCCCAATGGTCATCTCAGCCCCCGTCCCCCTTGCCGCGCTGGTAGCGCCGCGTCCGCCGGTAGCCGAGCAGGGCCCCGGTCATGTCCAGCTCCACCTCGTAGAGGCCGAGCAGGTCGGTCGACGCGGGGATCCGGTGGTCCTCGACCACCTCCACGCCGACCCGCCAGCCGTCGTCGGTGGGCTGGATCGAGGTGACCCCGAGCGGGTCCTTACCGGTCAGCCCGACGACCTGGCGCAGCCCTTCCCGGGCCGCGTCGGCCGTGCTGATCGCCTCCTCGTCGTGCTCGTCGAGGTAGCGCTCCTCGGCGGGTCCGCCCCGGTCGCGCCAGCGCTCCCGGTTCCCGTCCCCGCGGATCCGTGCTGAAGTCATCTCATCTCCCTCGCCCACGGTGCTGCCCACCCCGCCGCTCGGCGGGCCGCCGCCGGGCCGGTGCCGGCCGCCGCGCGCCACCGTTCCCCCGGGCGGGGGTACGGCCGCCGGACGGCGGGGTGAGCCGGTCCAGCACCTGCTGCTGACCGCGGTCGCGTTCCTCCGGCGTGATGTCGCCGGCCGCCACCGCCCGGTCCAGCTCCTCCAGCTCGCGCCGGATGTTGACCGGGTTGTACTGCTGCGACTCCGCCTCCCGGGCGACCACCTTGACCAGGGAGGTGAGCCCGCGCACCGGCGCGTACGGCAGGGTCAGCAACGACCAGAGGATGTCCACGGCTCACTCCACCAGCTGGTGCGCGCTGACGAAGTCGTACGGGGCGAGCGGGCCGATCAGTCGCATCCGGATCAGGTCCCGGCGCTGCTCGGCGAACTCCTCCACCGCCCGGACGAACTCCTCCTCGTCGTCGGCGCCGACCAGGAAGGCGACGTTGACCGCGTCCAGCTCGTGACTGGGTTGCCGCGGCGCGTTCGCCACCACCAGCCCGTCAACGGCGTCGATCATGGCCCGGTTCTCCGCCTCGCGGCGCAGCTCCACCGCCTGGCTGATCATCTCGCCGAGCCGGATCCGCTGCTCCCGGCTCTCGATCTCCGGCCGGCCGCGTACCTGGTCGGCGAGCGCGGCCGCGTCCGCGTTCCCGGCCAGCAGCTCGCCGATGAACTCCTGCTCGTCGAAGCGCCCGTGCACGGTGAACTGGATCCGGTCCTCGAACTCGGTCAGCGCGTCGGCGAACTGCTCGTGGTGCGCCGCCAGCAGGTCGTGCACCGCGTCCTCGCCGGTCACCACCGTGCCGAAGCGCACCGGCAGGACCGGCGCGACCTCCGCCGTACCGTCCAGCAGGCTCTCGTACGCGGTCAGGTCGGCCGGGCGGCCCATCGGTTCCTCCAGCCCGATCTCACTGACCAGCGCGGCGAGTTCGCCGTGCCGGACGGCGGTGACCTCGGCCGGCGGGGTGCCGACCCCCTCCGCGTCGGGGGTCGGCTCCACGTCGGACGGCACGATGCCGTAGATGAACAGTCCGGTCTCCTGCGTCATCTCAACGCTCCCTGTTCCGGCGGCGCGGCCGGTCGTCGTCGTCGCGGTCCCGGATGGAGTCCGCCACCGCGCCGCTGATCTCCTGCGCCGCCTTGCCCAGCCCGGAGATGGCCTTGCCCTTGGTGGCCGCGCCCGCGGCGTCGCCCACCAGGTCCGGCAGTCCCTTGGTGCCCTTCGGGGTGATGCTCAGCCGGTCGACCGCCTCGGCGAACCGCAGGTACGTCTCGACGCTGGCGATCACGATCCGGGCGTTGATCTCCAGGAGTTGGATGCCGACCACCGCGATCGACACCTGGGCGTCGATCACCACGCCCTTGTCGAGGACGGTCTCCACGACGTCGGCCAGGGTGCCGCCGCCACCGCCACCGCCGCTGCGTTCCAGCGCGCTACCGGCCTGGCCGGACGCCGTCGCCACGGTCATTCGCCACGCTCCTCGCGTCGACGCCGGACCACCGGCCGGCGGGGTGCCTCCGGGGCACGGCGGGACCGCTCCTCGCGGGGGGCCCGCTCCTCACGGGAGGACCGCTCCTCACGCTGCGGGCGGCGGGCCCGCTCGGGCTGCCGGCGGCGCGGCGGCGGCTGCTCCTCCTCGTCCGGCTCCTCGTCGTACTCCTCGTCGTCGAAGTCGTCGTCGGCGTCGTAGTCGTCGTACTCCTCGTCCTCCGGCGAGCGGCGGCGCTGCGGCGGCTGGCGGCGGCCGCGCCCGGCGGGCCGGCGCTCCTCCTCCTGCTCCTCCGGCTGCTCCTCGGGCTCCCCGGTGCCGCCCTGCCCCGGCTGCTCGCGGGCCTCCTGCTCCTCCCGGAGCGCGGTCTCGTGATCCTTGACCACCTGGGAGTCCTCGATCTCGCCCCGCCAGCCCTCGACGGAGTCCGGGTCGAGCACGGTCTGGGTCATCACGTGCCGGACGAAGTGCTTCAGCTCCAGCCGCACCCGGCGGCCCTGGGCACGCCAGAGGTTGCCGGTGTGCTCGAAGAGGCCCTTCGGGTGGTACTCCAGCACCACCAGGATCTTCGTCAGCTCCGGCCCGACCTCGTGGAAGCTGACCGTGCCGTCGACGGAGCCCTTCTCACCCTTCGAGCGCCAGTGGATCAGCCGGTCCGGGATCTGCCGGACGATGGTCGACTCCCAGCTCCGGTGCGACCAGAAGATCTGCGCCTTCCAGTTCATCTTCTCGTCGGAGTCGTTCTCGGCCAGCTCGACCTTCTTCATGAAGCTCGGGAAGTCGCCGAAGGTGGTCCACTGGTTGTACGCGACCCGGACCGGCACGCCGACCTCGATCGTCTCGACGATGTTGGTGACCTTGAGCTTCTTGCCGCCGCCCTTGCCGCCCTTGCCACCGCCGCCGAACGCCGCCATCAACTTCTCCTTACCGCCGGCCAGGCCGGCATGGAACATGGCCTTCATCGGGGAGTGGCCCTCGGCCAGCTTCTGCGCGCCGGTGGCGGCGGCGATCAGTCCGGGCCCGCCGCCCTGCCTGGCGTACTCGCTGAGCCGGCCGGTGGCGCCGGTGAGCCGCTCGGTCACCACCTGCACGGCCCGTTCCCCGATCGCGGAGGCGAGGTTGCGCAGCTCGCCGCCGAGCTGGTCACGGGCCTTGTCGGTGAGATTGCTGGTGGCCATGCTCACCGCCCCCGTCGCCGCGCGACCGGGCGCTCGTCGCGCTCCCGGTCGTCGTCCGGCTCGTCGTCGCCCGCCTCGGGCTGCTCGTCGAGTTCCTGCTCCTCGTCGGGAGCCGACCGCTCCAGGTCGTCCGGCTGCTGCCCGGACCGGCGGCGCAGCGCGTCGGCGCTGCCGCGCAGCTTGCCGCTGACCGCGTCGATGCCGCTGCCGGCGGCGGCGGTGGCGGCGGCCTTGCCGGCGGTGACCAGCGGCGCGCCGAGCTTGCCGAGGTTGCCGAGCTGACCGGTGGCGCCGAGCAGGTTGCCGGCGACCTGCTTGAGGCCACCCGGCTGCTGGCTGGCCCGGCCGGCGGCCACCGCGGCGGCCAGGGTGAGGGCGGTCCGCAGCTTCTTGCGGCGGCCGAGGACATATCCGAAACCGACCGCCAGGGCGATCCGAGCTCCGCTCTTCATCAGTTCTCCTTCGCTCCCCGGCGGAAGGGACACCTCAAGCACGGAGCAGGCCCGGAAAAGCTGCCGGGGATCAGCAGAAAATGGGCCTGCGACCGGTGTCCCGCATCAGCGGACCCGGCGGGCAGTACCCGTCACCCAGCAGGCAAAACATTTCTCTGCGCATTCCGACGAGCCGGTCACAACCGAATTCGGACGGCCGAAAGAGCCGGGTCGATAGCACGCAAAACGGTCACGAGGGACGCACTGGGCAGCAAGAATGCGATAGTTGCCCGAAGACAACCAAGAATTGTCAGCGAACGGGCAGCACGGTGTCGAGACACATTTCAGCACGCACCTTGCCGCCATTTTCCCGCAAGGCGGCGCCGCATTTCCGGAGAACCGACAACGCGCCCCGGTTGTCCGCCGTCGTCTCGGCCACGACGGTGTGCATTCCGGCCGCCGCGGCGGCGTGCAGCAACTCGCGCAGGGCAGCCGCCCCCAGCCCCTGACCCCGGGCCGAACGGCCCAACCACATCCCGGTCTCCACCGTCCCCGGCTCGGCGCAGCGGGTCATCCGCACCATGCCGATCACCTCGCCGGCGGCGACGATGGCGTACATCCGGGTGCGGGTGGGGCCGTCCAGGCCACCGAAGCGGGCCCGGTGGAACTCCCGGAAGGCGTCACGACGGGCCAGCGACCAGCCGGCCGGGGCCTCCACCGGAGGCATCACGTCCTCCGGCTCCGCCTCCGCGGCGGCTACGGAGAGCAACGGCTCCAGGTTCGCCTCACTCACCGGCTCCAGTCGTACGGCTCCCGTCACGTGCCGCAGTCTGCCCGCCCTGCCGGCCCGAGTCCACCACTTCGGGCACGTACTGCCGGTCCGGCGGAGGCGGGTGGACCGGTCGTACCCCCGGGGTGTTCCGCCTTACGCTCCGTTGCCAACCGACCGGTTCGTTCTGCCGTGAGCGTCCTCACGTCAGCGGGTCGAACTCGCAGAGCACCACCGAGGCGTCGTCGGTCCGCTTGCGCCGGCGCAACCGCTCCGGGTGGTCCCGTTCGGCGGCCCGCACCCGGCCGATCAGCCCCTCCGGGCCCTCCGCCGCCACCACGTCCAGCAGTCCGCCCCAGTCGAAGAGGCCGAACTGCTCCACCGCGCACGACGCGCCGTCGCTGAGCAGCACGGCCCGCCGCAGCGCCCCGGGACCGGTCAGCGGCAGGGTCCCGGTCAGCGCGTGGTACGCCGCGTCCGGGTCGCCGGCCGCCGCCCAGTAGCCGTGCGTCCGGTTCATCCGGGTGCGCTGCACCGTCACCGCCCGGCGGAACCGGGTCGCCGCGTCGATGTCCGCCCCGGGCAGCGCCCGCGCCTGCCGCCGCAGGTCCGCCGCTGCCGCGGCGAGCCGGTCGTCGGCCACCACCTCGACCCGATCGCCGGTGTCCAGCACCAGCGGGCTGTCGCAGAGCACCAGGTAGTCCACCTGGTCGCCACCCTCGCGCAGCAGGCAGACGGTGGCCGACGGGGTGCCCGGATGGTCCAGGTCGCACTCGTCGCCGTGGTCGGCGCGGACCGCCAGGATCGCCGCCGCGAGGCTGCTCATCAGCGTCGCCGCCGGACGCGCCGCGACGGCCAGCCCGATCCGGGCCGCCAGGTGCCGGACGTACCAGGCCGGACCGTGCACGCAGCCGGTGTCGAAGCCCTCCGGCACGGTCGCCCCGTCGAGGACGCCGACCAGCGGGCCGAACCGGAGGACCAGGTCCTCGTTGTCGGCCCGACCGGGTGCCGGGTCGGAGGCGGCCCGCACCCGCATCAGCGGCGCCAGGCCGGTCGGTCGTGCCGGTCGGCTGCCGATCGCGTACCGGTGGTCCGGTGCACCCATCCGTCCGCTCCCTCCGTCCACCGCCGCCTACCCGGTCGACCCGGCGGCATGCCGCGCGGCGACCACCCGTCACGGCAACTCACCGTCACGGCCGTCGGACCATCGGTAACGTCAGGAGCCGGACCGCGCACGAGCGGTGGGACATCGGTGACAGGGGGATCGCATGTTGGAGCGGTTGCACGAGTCGGGACTCAAGTCCGAGCACGCCTACCTGGCCGGGTTCGTGAGCATCGGGCTCAGTTTCACCAGCTGGTTCCTCTCCAAGCACCTGGAGCGGGCCGGGGTGGCCCGGGCGGACCGCTGGGGCATCTTCATCGGGGAGTGGGCGCCCACCTTCTTCGCCATCGGCAACGGGCTGCGCACGTACGAGAAGTGAGCCGGTCAGCGCCGCCGGTTGCGGGCGCGGGACGAGCGCAGCCGACGTAGCCGGCCGATCAGCACCGGCTCGGCGGCCAGCGCCGCCGGGTGGTCGAGCAGCCCGTTGAGGAGCTGGTAGTAGCGCGTGGCGGAGAGCCCGAAGGTGTCCCGGATCGCCTGCTCCTTCGCCCCGGCGTGCTTCCACCAGCGCTGCTCGAAGGCGAGGATCCGCAGCTCCCGATCGGTCAGCTCGGCCGGCCCGACGTCGGCTGCGGGTGCGGCCGGCTCCTCGTCCGCCGCGTCGTCGGCCTCGGGGTCGGCCGCCGGGCCGTCGTCGGCGGCCGCCGGGTTGGCGGGCCCGACCTCGACGGCCGGTGCGGAGCGCGGCGGCGGGACGGCGACGCCCGCCTCCCGGGCGACGACCTCGGCCGGGGCGGACGGCTCGGGCCGGTCGGTGGCGGCCGCGGAGGCGTCGGCGGGCATGGCGCTCCTCGGTGGGGACGGCGGCCGGCGCGGAGCGGACCGGCCGGGGAGCCCCAGCGTAACCAGCACCCGCCCGCGCCGCACCGGACGCGATGTCCGGGGCACCGGAGTCGACGTCCGGCACGGACAATGTCCCCGTGCACGACAAGCTGGCGCGTCTGCTCGATCTCATCGACACCCGGGAGGGCGATGCCTACCAGCTCGCCCTCGACCTGGCGGACCGCGGCGACCAGTCGCTCGTCGTCCCGGTCCGGGCCGCGCTGGCGCGCTGCCTCGAACGGCGGGACACCTACGGCCGGGACCTGCTGGTGCGGGTCCTGGTCGGGCTCTCCGGCAGTGCCGCGTTCCCGTACCTGCTGCGCACCTACGCCCACCCGGTGGACCCGAACGACGACCGGGACACGTTCGCCCTGCACCTGGGCAACCTCCTGCACCGCGAACCGGCCGCCTGCCGCCCGACCGTGCTCGCCTTCGTGGCCGACCCCGCGCCGGAGCTGCGCCAGGCCGGGCTCTGGGCACTGGGCCACGTCCTCCAGCCCGACGACGCCGACGTGCTCCGCGAAGCGCTGGCCGACCCCGACCAGTGGATCCGCTGGACGGCGGTCAACGCATTGCCCGACCCCGGCCGGGAGCCCTGGGCGTACGGGCTGGTCCGCACCGCCCTGCGGGACCCCGAACCGTTCAACCGCCGCGCGGCGGTGCTCATCCTCGCCTGGTCGGCCGCCCCGTCGGCGGCAGACGACCTGCTCGCGCTGACCGGCGACAGCTCGTCGACCGTCCGGTCGGCGCTGGGTGAGGCGATCGGCCGGACGGCGGCGGGCTCCGACCGCCGGGACGACGCCGCCACCGTGCTGCTCGCGCTGCTCGACGACCCCGATCCGACGGTACGCCGCAGCGCAGCCCGGGGCCTCGGGCACCTCGACGGGCCGCTCGACGCCCTCCGGGATCGGGCCGACGACCCCGACCCGTGGGTACGGAAGGCCGTCGCGGTCTCGCTCGGCTCGCACGCCGGGGACGAGTGGGCCGCCACCCTGGCGACCCTGGCCGCCGACCAGTCGGCCGAGGTGCGGTGGGAACTGGCGGCCGTGCTCGCCCGGCAGTCCTGGCCGGGGGCCCGCCCGTTGCTGGCCGGCTTGGCGGAGGACCCGGACCCGACGGTCCGGCGGACCGCACGGACGGCCCTGGAGCGCGGGCCGGGCACCCCGGCCGCCCGATGACGTCGTGGCGTCACCGGGCGGCCCGGATGCGTCAGGCGATGTCGCGCCGCCGCATGGTCCAGAAGGCGGCGACCAGGGCGACCGCCGCGCCCAGGCCGAACACCCACGCCGAGTCCTGCCAGGTGACCAGCAGCTCGGCCGGCCGGCACTCACCCTTGGCGAACTCGCAGGCCCGGAAGTCGAGCAGCTGCACCTTCTTGAGGAACCAGGCCTGCGCGTACGTGGAGAGCAGGTACCGGTCGCCGAACGGCACCTTGAGCACGGCGACCGCGATCCGGAGCCCGATCTCGCTGATCGCGAAGACCGCCACCGCCGCGCCGAGCGCCATCGCGGTGTGCCGGCCGAGCGAGGCGAGCGCGAAGCCGACCGCGCCGACGACCAGGATGATGCCCAGCGCGCGCAGGCCGTCCAGCCCGATGGACCGCCACACCCCGGCGGTGACCTTGGCGGTGGTCCCGCGGGAGGTGCCGACCAGCCAGAAGGCCGCCGTCCAAAGCGCCCCCAGCAGCACGGTCACCCCGGTCACCGCGGTGAGCAGCGCGGCCAGCTTGGTGCCCAGCACGGCGAGCCGTCGCGGTCGCCAGAGCAGCAGGTTCATCATCCCGCCGGTGTTCCACTCGGCGCCCACGAAGGAGGCGCCGACGATGAAGGCGAAGAGCGCCAGCGCCCCGGCGAAGACCGCGATGAAGGTGGGGAACTCGGCCCGGAAGTCGAACTGGTAGGGCAGGCTCCACTTCGGGTCGAACATGTCCGGCTGGGGCTGCCACTGGCGGCCGCAGTCGGGTCCGAACTTCTCCTCCAGGCCCCGCTCGCCGCGCGCCTGGGCGGCGTCACAGTCGGCGACCGTCTTCTTCCATTCCGTCAGCGCCTGCTGGTACTGGCGATCCGCCTGCGCCTGGGCCTCGGCGACGACCTCCTTGGTGAGCTGGTGGCTGGAGAGGGCGAAGGCGGTGGCCACCCCGGCCAGCCCGAGCACCAGCAGGACCAGCAGCAGCCGGGTGATCCGGCGCTTGGCCAGCCGGCGCAGCTCGGTGACGTACAAGCTCATGCCGTCACCTCCCTGCGGTCGGCGCCGGCACGAGGCACATCCGCGCCGCATCGATGATTCGCTCGCTGACGCTCGCTCATGCGCCCCAACCTCCTTCGACCTTCGTGGACTGGTCGACCTGCCGGTGCTGGCCGGGGACCGGCGCGGTGGCGGTCAGTTCGAGGAAGACACTCTCCAGGTCGACCGCGACCGGGGCCAGCTCGCTGACGTAGAGGCCCTGCTCGGCGAGGAGGCGGCTGACCGTGGCCGGCTTGTCGACGCCGGCGAGCATCAGGTGGTCCGCCTCGGCGGTCACCCCGATACCGGCCCGGGTCAGGGTGTCGGCGGCCTGGGGCAGGTCGGTGACCGCTTCGAGGCGCACCCGGACGGAACCCTGGGAGTGCGCGGCGAGCACCTGCCCGACCGGCCCGAAGGCGACCCGCCGGCCCAGCGAGATGATGGTGACCGAGTCGCAGATGAGCTGGATCTCGCCGAGGATGTGGCTGGAGAGCACCACGGTCATCCCGGCGGCGGAGAGGTCCCGCATCAGGGTGCGCATCTCCCGGATGCCGCCCGGGTCGAGGCCGTTGGCCGGCTCGTCCAGGATCAGCAGCTCCGGGTTCTTCAGCAGCGCGGAGGCGACCGCCAGCCGCTGCTTCATGCCGAGCGAGTACGTCTTGACCCGCTCGCCGGCCCGGTCGCGCAGCCCGACCAGCTCCAGCACCTCGTCGACCCGCCGCGCGGGCAGCTCACCGGCGCGGGCCAGTAGCCCGAGGGTGTCCCGGGCCGAGAAGTGCGGGAAGAACTGCGGGCTCTCCACGATGGCCCCGACCTGCCCGGCGACCGCGGGCAGCGCCTGCGGCAGCTCCCGGCCCAGGATGGCCATCCGGCCGCCGTTGGGCCGGATCAGCCCGAGCAGCGTCCGCAGCGTGGTGGTCTTGCCCGAGCCGTTCGGGCCGAGGAAGCCGTGCACCTGGCCGGCCTCGACCCGCATGTCGAAGCCGTCGAGCGCGTGACGGGTCCCGCGTTTCCGGCTCCGGTACGTCTTACGGAGACCCTCGATCTCCAGGACAGCCGTCAAGCTGACCTCCCCCGATGAGTAGGTGACAGCGGACACCATACGCGGTATACGGTCGCTGGCAATACCCGGTATGCATCGGGGTGTCGCGCTGCGGTCAGGCGGTGACGACGTGCACGCCGGCGTCGCGGAACGCCTGCACCACGGCCGGGTCCGCGCCCGAGTCGGTGACCAGGGTCTCCACCCGGTCCACCGGGCAGATCCGGGCGAAGGCGTGACCGCCCAGCTTGGACGAGTCGGCGATCACCACCACCCGCTTGGCGCGCGCCACCATCAGGCTGTTCATCGCCGCCTCGCCCTCGTGGTGGGCGGCGGCGCCGAGCTGCGGGTCTATCGCGTCCACGCCGAGCAGCGCGACGTCCAGGGTGACCTCGCGCAGCAGCGCGCCGCCCAGCGGACCGACCAGCTCGAAGGACTTGGGCCGGACCACCCCGCCGGCCACCACGACCTTCATCCGCGACCGGACCAGCAGCTCGTTGGCGATGTTCAGGGCGTTGGTGACCACGGTGAGCTGGGCGCCCTCGGCACTGGTGTTGAGGTCCGGCCGGACCGCCAGGGCCCGGGCCACCTCGGTGCTGGTGGTGCCGCCGTTGAGGCCGACCACGGTGCCCGGGGAGACCAGCGCGGCGGCGGCCGCCCCGATCCGCTGCTTCTCGGCGGAGTGCTTGGCGGTCTTGTAGCGCAGCGGCAGGTCGTACGAGACCCCGTTGGCGACCGCCCCGCCCCGGGTCCGGGTGATCATCTGCTGCTGGGCGAGCTGGTCGAAGTCGCGCCGGATGGTCGCCTGGGAGACGTCCAGGCGGTCGGCCGCCTCCTCGACACTGACCCGTCCGCTGTCGGTCAGCATCTCCAGCAGCGCGTTCCATCGGGCGTAGCGGTCCACGCGCGGCCTCCACTGACTCTGCACGAACGGTGATTGATTGCGTGCACAGTAGTGCGCGAAACTACCGAGGCGCAAAACCTTGACCTGCGCGATCTGGGAGACGGTTGCCACAGCCGCCCGATCTCGCGCAGAATGACGCGCGAAAGACGGCCATATCGAGCCGTATTGCGCAAGGTCTCCCCCCGGGGCGAGGAGTTGTCATGGCGTACGTGCACGCGGAGATCGCGAGCCAGCCCGACTGCTGGCGGGAGGCGGCGCACCTCGCCCCGACCGTCGCCGACCGGCTGCCGCGCCCCGGCGAGCGGGTCGCCGTCGTCGGCTGCGGCACGTCGTGGTTCATGGCGATGGCGTACGCCGGGCTGCGCGAGCAGGCCGGCCAGGGCGAGACCGACGCCTTCCAGGCCAGCGAGTTCCCCACCACCCGCCGTTACGACCGGCTGATCGCGATCACCCGCTCGGGCACCACGACCGAGGTGCTGGACCTGCTCGCCGCGCTGCGCGGGCGGATCCCCACCACGGTGCTGGTCGGCGACCCCGCCTCCCCCGCCGTGGAGCTCGCCGATGCCGTGGTCGCCCTGCCCTTCGCCGACGAGCGCGCAGTCGTGCAGACCCGTTTCGCCACCACCGCCCTGGCCCTGCTCCGCGCCCACCTCGGCGAGGACCTGGGCCGGCTGGCCGCCGACGCGGAGGTCGCCGTCCGGGCCCCGCTACCGATCGACCCGGCCCGGATCGAGCAGGTCACCTTCCTCGGTCGTGGCTGGACGGTCGGGCTGGCCCAGGAGGCCGCGCTGAAGTGCCGGGAGGCGGCCACCTTCTGGGCCGAGGCGTACCCGGCGATGGACTACCGACACGGCCCGATCTCGGTGGCCGCCCCGGGCCGGCTGGTCTGGGCGTTCGGCGGCATCCCGGACGGGCTGGCGGAGGACGTCGCCGCCACCGGGGCCGCCTTCGTGCACAGCCGTACGCACGGCTGCCGCACGGTGCTGACCAGCTGGGCGGCCGGCCGTACCCCGGTCGACCCGATGGCCGACCTGATCCTCGCCCAGCGGTTCGCCGTCGCGCTGGCCACCAGCCGCGGCCTCGACCCGGACGCGCCCCGCCACCTGAGCCGTTCCGTGGTGCTGGCATGACTCCAGGCGACGAGGTCGTCGTCGCGCTGGACGTGGGCGGTACCGGGATGAAGTGCGCCCTGGTCCGCCCGGACGGCCGGGTGACCCACGCGGAACGGCACCCCACCGGGGCGGAGCGCGGCCCGGAAGCGGTCGTCGCCACGATCCTGGACGTCGCCGAAGGGCTGGCCGGCACCGCCCGCGCCGCCGGGTCGACCCCGGTGGCCTGCGGCATCGCCGTGCCGGGCGTGATCGACGAGGCGCGCGGGGTGGCGGTCTGGTCGGCCAACGTGGGCTTCCGGGACGTACCGCTGCGGGAACTGGCGGAGAAGCGGCTCGGCCTGCCCACGGCGCTCGGCCACGACGTGCGGGTGGGCGGTCTGGCCGAGGCCCGGCTCGGGGCCGGCCGGGACACCCGGCACGTGCTCTTCGTCGCGATCGGCACCGGCATCGCCGCCGCCCACGTGGTCGGCGGCGTGGCCGCCACCGGGGCGCACGGCGCCGCCGGCGAGATCGGCCACATCCTGGTACGCCCCGACGGCCCGCGCTGCGGCTGTGGCCGTCCCGGCTGCCTGGAGGCGGTCGCGTCGGCCTCGGCGATCGGCCGGCGGTACACCGAGCTGGCCGGGACGCCCGGCACGGCGGCCGAGGTGGCGCAGCGGGCGGCGGCCGGCGACGAACTGGCCGGCCGGGTCTGGCGGGCGGCCGTCGAGGCGCTCGCCGACGGCCTGGCCACCGGGCAGGCCCTCTTCGACGTGGACACCATGGTGATCGGCGGCGGGCTGGCCCAGGCCGGTCCGGGGCTGCTCGACCCGCTCCGGGCGGCGCTGCGCGAGCGGCTGACCTTCCACCGGGAGCCGCGGCTGGTCGCGGCTGCCCTCGGCGACGAGGCCGGCTGCCTCGGCGCCGCCCTGCTGGCCCTGGACACTCTCGAGGAGGAGAGCCGATGACCGTGCGCGTGACCGGCAAGGTGGTGACCCCGACCGGGGTGATCCGGCAGGGCTGCGTGGAGGTCACGCAGGACCGGATCAGCGCGATCGCCGAGTACCCGTCGGTCCACGACGGGCACTGGATCGTGCCCGGCTTCGTGGACATGCACACGCACGGCGGCGGCGGGCACACCTTCACCACCGGGGACGCCGGGGCGGCCCGCGAGGCGGCCGCGTTCCACCTGCGGCACGGCACCACCACCCTGCTGGCCAGCCTGGTCAGCTCCCCGTTCGCGCTGATGCGCGACGCCACCGCCGCGTACCGGCCGCTGGTCGGGTCGGGGGTGCTGGCCGGCGTCCACTTCGAGGGGCCGTACCTGTCGGCGGACCGCTGCGGCGCGCAGAACCCGGAGTTCCTGCGGGACCCGTCGACCGAGGAGCTGGCCGAGCTGATCGAGCTGGGCGACGGCGCGGTCCGGATGGTCACCCTGGCCCCGGAGCGCGACGGCGCGCTGGCCGCGATCGAGCTGCTGGTCTCGCGGGGCGTGGTCGCCGCGGTCGGGCACACCGACGCCACCTGGGAGCAGACCCGCGCCGCGGTGGCCGCCGGGGCGAGCGTCGGCACCCACCTGTTCAACGGGATGCGGCCGGTGCACCACCGGGAGCCCGGTCCGGTGACCGCCCTCCTGGAGGCCCCCAACGTGGTCTGCGAGCTGGTCGCCGACGGTGTGCACCTGCACGACGGCATGCTCGGCTTCGCCACCTCGGTCGCCGGCCCGGAGCGGGCCGCCCTGATCACCGACGCGATGGCCGCCGCCGGCATGCCCGACGGCGAGTACGAGCTGGGCGGCCAGGCCGTCACCGTGGCCGACGGAGTGGCCCGGCTGAGCCGGGACGGCGCGATCGCCGGCAGCACCCTCACCATGGACGCCGCCCTGCGGCACGCCGTCGCGGCCGGCATCGCCCTGCCCGACGCCGTCCGGATGGTGGCCACCACCCCGGCCCGGGCGATCGGCCTCGGTGACCGGGTCGGCGCGCTCCAGCCCGGCCTCCGCGCCGACCTGGTCGTCCTCGACGACGACCTGAACGTGCTCCGGGTGATGCGCGAGGGCTCCTGGGTCGAGTGAGGCCGTGCGGCCGGCGGGCCACCGGTGGGCCGGCCGCCAGACCGGGCCGCGCCGGTCCACGCTGGCCCGCTCCGGTCCGTGCCCGGACGGCTTCGGAGCGGTGGCGGGTTGGCCTGCGCGATGGCTACGAACTTGATGACGTCAACGACTCAGCGGCGGCGAACGGCGACGGCCGGGAGGGTGCCGGATCAGGCGGTGGGGACCTCGACGCCGAGGACGGCCTGCTCGTCGGGGCGGTGCACCAGCACGTCGGCCAGGAAGGAGTGCACCGCACGGCGCATCCCGACGTCCCGGCCGGCCTGCTCGGAGAGCAGCCACTTGTGCTCGATGATCTGGGCGAAGAGCTCCTGCGGCTCCAGCTTGCGGCGCAGGTGCGCCGGCACCGCCCGGACCACCGGCTCGAACACCTCGGTCAGCCAGCGGTGCGCCGCCTGCTGCTCGTCGGTCAGGTCGCTCTCCACCCGGTAGGCGTCCAGGTCGTTGAGGAGCTTGCGGGCCTGGTTCTCCTCGGCATCCAGGCCGGTCAGCCGGATCAGTCGACGGGTGTGGTAGCCGGCGTCGACCACCTTCGGGCGGACCAGGTAGCGCCCGTTGTCGGCGGTGGACATGGCCACCTCGGCGACGTCGAAGCCCAGCTCGTTGAGGCGACGGATCCGGCCCTCGATGTCGTGCCGGGCGGTCCGCTCGATCTGCTGCTCGTAGGTGATCTCGTGCCAGAGCCGCTCGTAGCGCTGCACGACCTGCTCGCAGACCACCTCGGGGTCGATCGACTCGTGCAGCAGGCCGGCCGCCTGCAGGTCGAGCGCCTCACCGAAGATGTTGACCCGGGCGATCTCCAGGTCCTCGCCGCGCTGCCCGTTGGAGAGCGAGCTGTACAACGCCCCGGTCTCGGCGTCCACCAGGTAGGCGGCGAACGCGCCCGCGTCCCGCCGGAACAGCGTGTTGGAGAGCGAGCAGTCGCCCCAGAAGAAGCCCGTCAGGTGCATCCGGACCAGCAGCGCGGCCAGCGCGTCCAGCAGCCGGTTCATCGTCTCCGGGCGCAGCGTGTTGGAGAAGAGCGCCCGGTAGGGCAGCGAGAACTGGAGGTGTCGGGTGATCAGCACCGATTCGAGCGGCTCCCCGTCGTCGGTCTGCCGGTCGGCGACGATCGCCACCGCCTCGACCGACGGGAAGTCGATCCGCTCCAGCGACCGCAGCAGGTCGTACTCCCGCTCGGCGATCCGCTCCCGGGTCTCCTTGAACGCGTACACGTAGTCGCCGAGCCGGACGAACCGCACGATGTGGCGGGAGATGCCCTGCGGCAGCGCGACCAGGTGCTGCGCAGGCCACTCCTCCAGCGGGGTCGACCAGGGAAGGTCGAGCAGCGCCGGGTCGACGAGAGCCGAGGTGATCCGCACGCGCACAAGTGTGACCGGTCACCCGGCCCGAGCGCTTCCCTTCGTGGGCCGGCACACAACCACCGATGCCCGACCCGGTCCGCCGCCGTCCGCGGCCGGTAGCGTGGTCTGGTGCGCCAGACCACGGAGGTACGCGAGAAGCCGCTGCTCCGGCCCGTCCGGCCGGCCGGCTGGTGGTTCGACGGCCTGCTGCTGGCCGCCCTCGCCGGGCTGACCGTGGCGCTCGCCACCGGCCACCTGTACGGCCTCGACCTCGACGTGAGCGGGTGGGCGTTCGCCCACGACCCGGCCCCGCTCTACTGGACCGCCCGGCTGTTCAACCTGCTCGGACAGGGCGGCGCGCTGCTGATGCCGCTCTCCGGGGCGCTCGCCCTGGCGGTGGCCTGGCGGCGGCACTCGATCCGTCCGCTGCTGCTGGTCGCGGGCACGTTGGTGCTCACGTACTGCACCATCGGGCCGTTCAAGGTGTGGACCGACCGGGCCGCCCCGACCGCCACCGTGCGGTCGCCGTTCCTGTCGCCCGAGCAGGCGGTACGGATCTTCAACGAGGACCTGCCGGCCCGCGCCTATGACATGTCCTATCCCTCGGGGCACGTGGCCAACGCGATCGTCTGGTACGGCGTGATCGCCCTGCTGCTCGCCGCGCTGACCGCCGGCCGGCTGCCCGCCGGGGTGTACCGGCTGATCCGCGTGGCGCCTCCGGTGATCCTGCTGGTGACCACCACCTACCTGAACTTCCACTGGATCACCGACGGCGTCGGCGGGCTGCTGCTCGGCCTGCTGCTGGACCGGGTCCTGCACCGGGTTCCCTGGGACGACCTGCCGTTGCCGGGCGCGTTGCGGAACTGGGACCACCCGTTCATCCCGTACCCCTAGGGTCTGCGGTCGTGGAGGAGTTGACGCGCCGGCTGGGCGTACCCGATGCGGTGGTGATCGGGTTGGGATCGATGCTCGGCGCGGGCGTCTTCGTGGTCTTCGCGCCCGCCGCCGCGGCGGCCGGTGGCGCGGGGTTGCTCGCCGCGCTGGCCCTGGCCGGCCTCATCGCCTTCTGCAACGCGACCAGCTCGGCCCGGCTGGCGGCCCGCTACCCCGAGTCCGGCGGCACCTACGTCTACGGCCGGGAGCGGCTGCACCCGTTCGCCGGTTTCCTCGCCGGCTGGGGCTTCGTGATCGGCAAGACGGCGAGCTGCGCGGCGATGGCGCTGACCATCGGGGCGTATCTCTGGCCGGGGCGGGCGCGGCTCGTCGCGGTCCTCGCGGTGGTGGCGGTGACCGCGGTGAACCTGCGCGGCATCGGCAGGACCGCGACCGCCACCCGGATCCTGGTCGGACTCGTGCTCACCGTGCTGACCGTGGTCGCGGTGACCGGCGCGCCGCACGTCGCCCCGGACCGGTTGGCCGGCGCGGTGCCGACCGGTGTCCGGGGCGTGCTCACCGCCGCCGGCCTGCTCTTCTTCGCCTTCGCCGGGTACGCCCGGATCGCCACCCTGGGCGAGGAGGTGCGCGACCCGCGCCGGACCATTCCCCGGGCGGTGCCGCTCGCCCTCGGCGCGGTGCTGGCGATCTACCTGGTGCTGGCCGTGGTCGCCCTGGGCACGCTCGGCGAGCAGCGGCTGGCCGGGTCCGCCGCGCCGCTGGCCGACGTGGTCCGGGTCGCCGGGCTGCCCGGGCTGGCCTGGCTGGTCCGGGCCGGGGCCACCGTGGCGGTGACCGGGGTGCTGCTCTCGCTGCTCGCCGGGGTCGGCCGGACCACCCTGGCGATGGCCCGCCGCCGCGACCTGCCGGGGGCGCTGGCCGCCGTGCACCCCCGGTACAAGGTGCCGCACCGGGCCGAACTGGCCGTCGCCGCCGTGGTGATCGTCGTGGTGGCGCTGGCCGACGTCCGGGGCGCGATCGGCTTCTCCAGCTGCACGGTGCTGGTCTACTACGCGATCGCGAACGCCGCCGCGCTCACCCTCGGCCGGGAGCCGGCCCGGCGGATCCCGGTGCAACTGCTCGCCGCGTCGGGGCTGGTCGGTTGCCTGGTGCTGGCGGTCAGCCTGCCGCCCGCCAGCGTGCTGGCCGGCTTCGGCGTGCTCGCCCTCGGCGCCCTCTGGTACGCGCTGCGCCACCGGAGCGCCTGAGCCCGCTCAGGCAACCGCCGGCCGGGTGCAGACGATCCACATGTCGTACTCCTCGACCGTCACTCCGCAGACCACGTCCCCGGCGAGCGACATCGCCACGAACTCCGGCTCGGCCGGGTACGGCCCCAGCTCGCCGAGCCGGACCGGGGAGTCCGGTAACCGGACCAGCGCCCAATCGTCGTTCCCGCCCGACAGGCTGATCAGCAGCCGACCGTCGTCGCCCAGTACGCGGTGCTCGACGAGCAGGCGACGCCACTCCCGCTCCAACCGGGCCGGGCCGTCCTCCTCGTCGTGGCCGATTCGACACGCGGGTCGGGCCAGCGCGCTGATCACCGGCCGCCAACCGGACATGGGCGTGGGCAGGTCCGGCACGGCGTAGGGCGCCTGCAGGACAGTGAAGCCGGCTGCTTCCAGCCGGCCTGCCGGAGACGGCTCGCTCACTCCTCCGCCCGACGGGGCAGCGGCGGGCCGGCCGGCTCGGCCGGGACCGGGGTGGTCTCCCGGAGCAGCGCGCTCAACCCGGCCCGCCGGGCCACCACCGTCAACCGGTCCCCCGCGTGGATCACCATCCGCGGGTCGACCGACCAGTCGGTCTTCTGCCCGGCCCGGGTGTGCGCCAGCAGGCGTACCTCACCGGGGCGGGCCACCGCGGCGAGCGGCCGGCCGTCCAGCGGCGCGCCGGCCAGCACCGGCACCTCGGTGACCAGCAACGCGTGCCGGTCGACCGGGATGGTGGCGATCACCGCGCGGTCCAGCAGCGCCGCCACGAAGGCGGGCGCGGCCAGGTACGAGACGCTGCGCGAGATGCCGATGCCGAACGCCTGCTGGATCCGCTCGGCGAAGTCGCCGTCGAAGAGGCGCAGCACCACCCGCAGGTCGGGGTCGAGGCTGCGGGCGTTCAACGCGGCCCGCAGGTTGGTCCCGTCGTCGGTGGAGACCACCACCAGGGCCTGGCAGGTCGCCACCGAGGCGGACCGGAGGGTCTCCTCCAGCGCGGCGTCCCCGATGATCAGCGGTACGCCCAGCCGGTGGGCGAGCGAGGCGCCCCGGGCGTCGGGGTTCTTGTCGATGGCCACCACCTCGACCCCGAAGTCGCAGAGCTGCGCCATCACCCGGGTGCCGATGTTGCCCAGGCCGACCACCACCACGTGGCCGGTGCGGTCGGGTTGGATCCGGCCGGTGTGCAGGGCGAGCCGGGCGTTGACGATGCCGTCGACCACGGCGGCGGTGATCAGCGGGATCAGCGCCAGCCCGGCCAGGTTCAGCACCACCTGCATGACCTGCGCGGCGACCGGCTTGTGGACGTCGGGGTCCTGCCCGCTCAGCGTGGTGACCAGGGTCAGGTAGAGCGCCTCGGACCAGGTGACCCCGGCCGCGCGTGAGTTCAGCCAGCCGAGCACCGCGATCACCCCGAGCAGCACCAGCACCGCCACCCCGATCTTGCGGGTGGCGAAGCTGCGGACCGCCCGGACCAGCACCAGCACCGGCTCCCGGCGGCGGCGGGCGCGGACCAGCCGGCGCGCGGCCACCTCGGTGCCGGGCGGCTGCCCGGTCGCCTCGGCGAGCACCACGTCGGCCGACTCCTCGTCGGCGGGCAGCACCCGGATCAGCTCCGGGTCGGTGGTGACGGCCAGGCCGCAGAGCACGTCCGCCGGGCGTACGTCGGCCCGCCGGGCCATGTAGAGGGTGCGCCCGCCGTGCCGGAAGTGGGTGGGGGCCAGCTCGCCCAGCGCGGCGGCGACGAAGGCCGGGGCGGCCATCGAGGCGTCGGAGAGCACCGCCGAGTCGGGGAAGAGCTGCCGGACGCCGTTGGCGAGGCTGGTGTTGAACATGCGCACCACGAGACGCAGCCGGGGCTCGACCTCCCGGGCGCAGAGCGCGGCGTGCATGTTGCCCACGTCGTCCTGGTGCAGCAGGGCCAGGCCGTCCGCGCCGGCCAGCCCGGCCCGGCGGAAGGTGGCCTCGTCCAGCCGGTCGGCGAGGACCACCTGCACGCCGTCGAGGTCGCGGCCGTCGGGCCCGTCGGAGCGCCGCCGCTCGGGCACGACCAGGGTGACCCGGGGCCGCCCGGTGGGCGTCCCGGTGGCCAGCAGCAGCCGGACCACCCAGTAGGCGAGGGGGTCGTTGCCGCAGACCACGAAGTGCGGGCGGGGGTCGCCGTTCGGCCGGAGCCGCCAACCGGTCGCACGGCGCGCGCGATCACGAAGGGGCTCGGCCATGCCCGGATGGTAGTCAGCCGCTCGCGGTACGCGCAGCCCCCCGATCATGAACGCATGGTGCCGGCGAGGACGGGTAGAGCAGCGGCATGCAGACCTTCCTCCCGTACCCGGACTTCCTGGCCAGCGCCCGGGTGCTGGACCAGAAGCGGCTGGGCAAGCAGCGGGTGGAGACGATCCAGGTGCTACGCGGCCTGACCCGGCCCGACTACGGCTGGCGCAACCACCCGGCGGTGAAGATGTGGGCCGGGTACGAGGAGGCCCTCACCCGGTACGGGCTGGACATGTGTGCCGTGTGGTGCGAGCCGGGGCGGGCCGACACCTGCGCGGCGACGATGACGGTCGACCTCGCCACCGCCTGCGGGATCACCACGATCCGCACCCAGCCGGAGCTGGCCGAGGCCGGTGAGCTGCCGCCCTGGCTGGGCCGGGACGACCTGCACCGCAGCCACCGCTCGTCGTTGTTGCGCAAGGACCCCGGGCACTACGGCCCCGAGTTCGGCGACGTCCCGTCGGACCTGGAGTACGTCTGGCCCCCGTCGGACCGGGAACGGCGCTGCCTGCTGCCGCCGACGGGTTGAACCGGCAGACTGGAGACCTCGTCGAGCAAAGGGTGCACATGGCGCTGTCGCAAGTGGTAGGTCGGCTCATCGGCGTACGCGAGCACGTGGTGGACCCGGGCGGCGGTGGCGCACCCCGGGTGCCGCGCCCGGTGCGGGCGGTGGTGGTCGGCGGCGGAATCGCCGGCATGTCGGCGGCGGTGGTGCTGGCCGAGCGCGGGGTGGACGTCACCGTGCTGGAGGCCGCGCCGACGCTCGGCGGCCGGCTCGGCGCCTGGCCGGAGGAGCTGCCGGACGGTCCGCAACGCAACGAGCACGGCTTCCACGCCTTCTTCCGGCAGTACTACAACTGGCGCTCGATCCTGCGGCGGGTCGACCCGGAGCTGGGCTTCCTGAAGCCGATCCCGGGCTATCCGATCCTGTCCGCGCAGTGGCCGACCGAGGAGTTCGGCAAGCTGCCACCCGCGCCTCCGGCGAACCTGCTGGCGCTGCTGCTGCGCAGCCCCAGCCTGCGCCTGGCCGACCTGCGCGGGATGGACCGGGACGCCGCGCTGCCGCTGCTCACCTACGACCCGGAGCGCACCTACGCCGAGTTCGACGAGCGGACGGCCGACGAGCTGCTCACCTCGCTGCGGCTGCCGGACCGGGCCCGGGCGATGCTCTTCGAGGTCTTCTCCCACTCGTTCTTCAACCACGAGGCGGAGATGTCGGCCGCCGAGATGATCGCCCAGTTCCACTTCTACCTGCTCGGCAACCCGGAAGGGCTGGCCTTCGACTGCCCGGACGAGGACTACGCGACGGCGATCTGGGAGCCGCTGACCCGGTACGTGGAGAAGCACGGTGGCCGGGTCAGCACCGGCACGCCGGCGGCCCGGCTGGACCGGACGCCGGACGGCTGGCGGGTCACCACCGCCGACGGCACCGGCCATGACGCCGGACACCTGGTGCTGGCGGTCGACCCGCCGGCGCTGGCCGCCCTGGTCGCGGCGTCGCCCGGGCTGCCCGCGGCGGCACCGGAGCTGGTGGCCCGGATGTCCGCGTTCGGCACGCCCGGTCCCCCGTACGCGGTGGCCCGGTACTGGCTGGACGGGGACGTGCGCGCCGACCGGGCGGTGTTCAGCGGGGTGTCCCGGCAGGCCACCCTGGACTCGGTGACCCTCTACCACCGGCTGGAGGAGGAGCCGCGCCGCTGGGCCGCGCGTACCGGCGGTTCGGTCATCGAACTGCACGCGTACGCCTGCGAGCCGGGCGTACCGGCCGAGGAGCTGGCCGAGCGGATGCGGGTCGAGCTGACCACGCTCTGGCCGGAGGCGGCCGACCTGCGGGTCCGGGAGCTGCGGGCCCGGGTGGAGGCCCAGGCCCCCGCGTTCACCCCGGGCAGCCACGCCTGGCGGCCGGGGGTACGCACCGACGCGGACGGCCTCTACCTGGCCGGGGACGGGATCCGGACCGAGTTCCCGAGCGCACTGATGGAACGGTCGGCGGCGACCGGGATCGTGGCCGCCAACCACATCCTGCGGGCCGAGGGGGCGGCCGCCGAGCCGGTCCGCTCGATCCGCCCCCGCGGCCTGCTCGCCCGGCGGTAGCAGGGGCCCCTCCTAACCGCTCACCCCGTCCCACCGGGTGCCGTGGTACGCGGCGCGCATCAGGTGCTGCATGTCGTCGAGCATCGGCATCCGGGGATTGGCCGGCGCGCACTGGTCCTCGTACGCGTTGAGCGCCTGCTGCGGCAGGGCCGCCTCGAACGCCGCCTCGTCCACCCCGATCGCGGCGAACGACGGCTCGATTCCGACCGCGTCCCGGAGCCGCTCGACCGCGTCGGCGAGGGCGGCGACGCCCTGCTCCGGGGTGGCGGCGGGCAGCCCGAGCAGCCGGGCGATCTCGGCGAACCGCTCGGGCGCCCGGTAGCTCTCGTACCGGGGCCAGCCGGAGAGCTTGGACGGGACGCTGCCGTTGTAGCGGATCACGTGCGGCAGCAGCACCGCGTTGGTCCGCCCGTGGGCGATGTGGAAGGTCGCGCCGAGGGTGTGCGACATGGCGTGCACGATGCCGAGGAAGGCGCTGCCGAAGGCCATCCCGGCGATGGTGCCGGCGTTGTGCATCCGTTCCCGTGCCTCGTCGTCGCCGTCGACCACCGAGCGTTCCAGGTTGGCGAAGATGAGCCGGACCGCGTGCAGGGCCAGCCCGTCGGTGAAGTCGTTGGCGTAGACCGACACGTACGCCTCGATGGCGTGGGTGAGCGCGTCGAAGCCGCTGTCGGCGGCGATGGCCCGGGGCATGCTGGCGGTCAGCACCGGGTCGACGATCGCCACGCTCGGGGTGAGCGCGTAGTCCGCCAGCGGGTACTTCTTGCCGTTGCGGTGGTCGGTGATCACCGCGAACGGGGTGACCTCCGCGCCGGTGCCCGAGGTCGTCGGTACGCAGACCAGCCGGGCCCGCTCGCCCAGGGTGGGGAAGGTGAAGGCGCGCTTGCGGATGTCGAAGAACTTCTCCCGCAGGTCGTCGAAGACCACCTCGGGGTGCTCGTACTTCAGCCACATCACCTTGGCCGCGTCCATCGCCGAGCCGCCGCCGAGGGCGACGATGGTGTCCGGCGCGAAGGCCCGCATCAGCTCGGCGCCCCGGTCGACGGTGGTGACGCTGGGCTCCGGCTCGACGTCGTCGATGATCTGGAGGGCGACCTTCCCGGCCCGGCGTTGCAGCACCCGGTTGACCCGGTCGACGAAGCCGAGCCGGGTCATGGTGGCGTCGGTGACCACCGTGACCCGGTGCACGTCCGGCATCTCGGCCAGATAGCGGATCGCGTTCGGCTCGAAGTAGATCTTCGAGGGGACCTTGAACCACTGCATGTTGTTGGTCCGGCGGCCGATCCGCTTGATGTTGAGCAGGTTCACCGCGGAGACGTTGTTCGACACCGAGTTGCGCCCGTAGCTGCCGCAGCCGAGGGTGAGCGAGGGCAGGAAGGCGTTGTACATGTCGCCGATGCCGCCCTGCGAGGCCGGCGAGTTCCAGATGATCCGGACCGCCTTGACCCGCTGGCCGAACTCCTCCACCAACGCCTCGTCGGCGGTGTGGATCACCGCGCTGTGCCCGAGGCCGTGGAACTCCACCATCTGCTCGGCGTAGCGCAGGCCCTGCTCGCGGGAGCCGGCGCGGAGCACGGCCAGCACCGGGCAGAGCTTCTCCCGGGTCAGCGGCTCGTCCGGTCCGACGCCGCCCACCTCGACCAGGAGCACCGAGGTACGCGGCGGCACGCTGATCCCAGCCGCCTCGGCGAGCCACCCGGCGGTACGCCCCACCACCTCGGGGTTGAGCCGGCCGTCCGGGAAGAGCAGCGCCTCCAGCCGGCGCTTGTCCTCGGCCGTGGCGACGTACGCGTGCAGCCGCCGGAACTCCTCGATCGCCGCGTCGTGGATCGCGTCGTCGAGGATGACCGCCTGCTCGGAGGCGCAGATCATGCCGTTGTCGAACGACTTGGAGAGCACGATGTCGTTGACGGCCCGGGCCAGTTTGGCGCTCGCCTCGACGTACGCGGGCACGTTGCCGGCCCCGACGCCGAGCGCCGGCTTCCCCGCCGAGTACGCGGCGCGGACCATGCTGTTGCCGCCGGTGGCGAGGATGGTGGCGATCCCCGGGTGGTGCATGAGCGCGGTGGTCGCCTCCACCGACGGCTCCTCGATCCACTGCACGCAGTGCGCCGGCGCCCCGGCGGCGACGGCCGCGTCCCGGACGGTGCGGGCCGCCTCGACGCTGCACCGTTGGGCCGACGGGTGGAACGCGAAGACGATCGGGTTGCGGGTCTTCAACGCCAGCAGCGCCTTGAAGATGGTGGTCGAGGTGGGGTTGGTGACCGGGGTGATGCCGGCGATCACCCCGACCGGGTCGGCGATCTCCACGATGCCGTTGATCTCGTCGCGGCTGATCACGCCGACCGTGCGGACCGTCGCCATCGCGTGCGTGACGTGCTCGCAGGCGAAGATGTTCTTCACCGCCTTGTCCTCGAAGACGCCCCGGCCGGTCTCCTCGACGGCGAGCCGGGCCAGCACGGCGTGCCGGTCGAGCGCGGCGACGGACGCCTTGCGGACGATGTGGTCGACCTGCTCCTGGGTGAACCGCTCGTAGTCGGTGAGCGCCTTCAGGCCGTCGGCGACCAGGCTGTCGATGGTGGCGTGGAGTTCGGACATGCGGCTCTCACCTCGGCGGTTGCGGCGTCAGGGGCAGCTTCAGCCTCGCCCGGTCACCGTCGCGGCGACCGTGCGTAACGGCCCGGATGCCGGGGTGCCGAAGGTCCCGTCCCGCCCGATGTCCCGGATGCCGGGAAAGTGAACCACCACATCTCCGGCGATTCGCCCCTCTATCCTCGATGGATGACCGGCATCGGACGCCGCGAGCCGGGGGCGGAACACGACGACGCGGACGGGCTGCTCCGGGACGAGCGGGCCGGCATCGTCACCGCCCTGCGGCTCGGCTGGTGGCTGGCCGACGCCTACCAGCACGCGCAGACCGCCGACCTGACCGACGAGCCGACCGGCCACCCGGCCGCCCCGGCGAAGCTGTCGAACCTCACCGCGATGCCCGCCCGGCACCGGCTGCGGATGAACCTGGACGCGGTCGAGGTGGCGCTGACCCAGATCACCGCGCTGACCGGGCCGGTACGGCCGGTGCCGTCCACCGCCGCCGCGCGGGCCACCGTGGACCGGGAGCCGCTGCTGCTCGCCCTGAACGAGCTGAACCTGGACGTGCTGCGCTGGGCGACCGCCACCAACCAGCGGGTCGGGCTGGCGTACCGGCTCGGCCGATCACTCGCCGACACGGTCCGCCACGGCGAGGGCGAGCACCTCATCCGGCGCTTCGGCGGGCGGCACCTGGAGATCAGCCGGTGGCTGGACGAGCTGGCCAGCGTGCTGCCCCCGTACTCGGCGGCCGTGGTGCGCCGCTCGCTGGCCGCCTGGGCGGCGGCCGTCACCCGGGCCACCGTCGGCGACCCGGGCGAGGCCGGGCTGCCCGAGCTGGCCCGCGAGCTGCGCAACCAGGGCGACCTGTGGCGGGGGGTGCTTACCGGCGGGCTGCACCCCAGAGACCTGCTGGACGAGGAGAACTGGGCGGTGGTCGCCCGCAACGTGATCATCCGGGACCGGAAGCTGGTGGTGCAGGCCGCCCGGGGCGTCTTCTGGCCGGTGCTCGCGCCCCTGCTGGTGGTGCTGCTGGCGGTGGTCGGGGTGAGCGCCGCGGCGGCGGCCGGCTCCCCCGCCACCCGCGCCGCGGTGGCGCTGGTCGGCCTGGGAGCCGGGTTGACCGCGATCTGGCGATCGGTCTCCGGACCGGCGCTGTCGGTGGCCGCCGACATCAACCGGCCACTGCTGGAGAGCGAGCTGACCGTGCAGATGGCCGCCCGGATCGACCGCCCGTTGGCCGCCGCCCGGGCCGCCGGGCGGGCCCGCCGGCAGCGCCCGCCCTCCGACGGCGGATCGAAATACGTTGCCCGCCTCTCCGGCGCGGATCTACCGTGAGCGCGCAAGGTCAACCACCGCTCCGGGAGCAGTCGATGTCGCAGCCGTACGCCACCCTCGTGTCGTTCTGGCTGCTCAACGGCGGTTGCCGAGCGGAACACCCCGGCACCGGGTGGCCCGGCTGACGCGTCCCGCGTCAGTCCTCGCAGCCGCCCCGTCGCCACCGACCGGGCGGCTTTTCGCTGTCCCGACCACCACCGTCTTCGGAAGGGAGAGCCCGGTGGACGCCGTCCTCGTCATCAACGCCGACCTCGGCCCGCTGCACCGGGTCACCGTCCAGCACGCGATCCGGATGCTCTGCCGGCGGGTCGCCGAGATCCACGAGGCGGAGCCGGACCAGCTGATCGGGGTGTTCCCGATGCCACGGGTGGTCCGCCTGGTCCGCTACGTGGTCACCCGCTGGCGGTTCAACGCCGGCCCGGCCTGGTCCCGGGCCGGGGTGCTGCGCCGCGACGGCCGGCGCTGCGCGTACTGCGACGCCCCGGCGAGCACCGTCGACCACATCCTGCCCCGCTCGCGCGGCGGCCGGAACACCTGGAAGAACACGACCGCCGCCTGCTACGCCTGCAACCAGCGCAAGGGCGACCGGACCCCGGGCGAGGCGGGCATGCCGCTGCGCCGCGAGCCGGTGACGCCGGGCTGGGCCGCACTGGCCGGGCGGTGACGACCGGCCGGCGGGCACAGGGGGCCGCGTCGGGGCACGCCCCCGGCGCGGCGCCCGCCGGCCCCCGGCTCAGTCGACCGGGGCGACCTCACCGGGTGGGTACGCCCGCAGGAACGCCGCGCCCCGGCGGGCGTCCCGCAGCAGCTGCCCGCAGGCGAGGGCGCACAGGCCACCGGTCAACACGAAGAGCGCCCAGAGGGCCGGGGAGAACTGGAGCAGCGCCTGCCCGAGGTGCATCGTCACCAGACCACCGAGCATCGGCACGATCCAGCGCTGCCGGACCAGGTGGTCGGCGACCGCGCGCAGCGTGGGCAGGTCGGCGTCGGCCGGCACCTCGCCGCGCCGGACCGCCCTGAGCAGCTCGCGGCGGCGCGCTACGGGCAGCGCGGCCGCCGACTGCCGGGCGGCCCGGTAACTGCCGCTGCGCACCGCCCGGACCAGGGCGGCCACCTCGACCACCAGGCCGAGTACCGCCAGCACGGCTCCGGCCGTGGCGACCGCGGCGGGCGGTTCGCCGGGCCGTCGGAACGAGCGGGGGATTCCGTACCTCGCCAACAGCCCGACCAGGAGGGAGAGCACGGCGAACGCGGCGACGGCCGTCAGCAGCCGACGCAGGGCGCGTCGGCGGTGGTTCCGGCTCGGCTCGGCACCGTCCATCGTGACCCCCGTCGGTCGTCGAGGGCTTCGACGTACCCCGGGCGGCGACAGGGCACACCGCGGTCAGCGGCTGGCCGGCGGCGTCCAGCCGAAGCGCGGCGGCCGGCGCTCGTTGGCCGCCGCCACCCCCTCCCGGGCCTCACCGCTGGCCCGGACCTGCCCGTGCCACCAGGCGACCCGCTCGTCGTCGGCCCGCCCGTCGATGATCTCCTTCGCCGCCGCCACGGTGAGCCGGGAGCGTTCCGCGACGGTGGCGGTGAGGGCGTCCACCCGGGCGGCCAGCCCGTCGGCCGGCAGCAGCTCGTCGACCAGGCCGATCCGCAGCGCCCGCGCGGCGTCCACCAGCTCGCCGGTGAAGAGCAGGTGCTTGGCGGCGGAAGGACCGACCAGCCGGGCCAGCCGGTGGGTGGTGGGCGCGGGATAGACCAGCCCCAGCCGGGCCGGCGGTACGCCGAACCGGGCGTCCTCGGCGGCCAGCCGCAGGTCGCAGGCGACGGCGAGCTGACACCCACCACCGACGCAGGCCCCCTGGATCGCGGCCACGGTCGGCTTGCCGAACCGGGCCAGCCGCTCCTCGGCGGCCACCGCGATGCTGCCGTCCCCGGCCTCCAGCAGCTCGTCCAGGTCGCCCAGGTCCGCGCCGGCACAGAACGTCCCGTCGGCACCGGTCAGCACCAACGCCCGGACGGCCGGGTCGGCCTCCAGCCCGTCCAGCAGCACCGGGAGCTGCCGCCACATGGCGGCGGTCATCGCGTTGCGCCGGGCCGGGTTCCGGATCACCACGGTCGCCACCGGTCCGGTCACCGTGACGGTGAGTTCCGCGTCCGACATGTCGCCCCCTGGGCCCGTCGCGGGCCGACCAGTTCCTGTGAAACACGCCCTCGGTCCGGCCGACCATAACGGGCGGGGCCCGGCGACCACCCGCGTGGGGTGGCCGCCGGGCCCCGGGTTCGGGCGGCTACGTCAGGAGACGTTGACCGCGGTGTCGTCGATGACGAAGGACGTCTGGAGCGAGACGTCCTCGGTGCCGGTGAACTTCAGGGTGACGGTCTGCCCGGCGAAGCCGCTGAGGCTGAACGACTTCAGGGTGTAGCCGCTGGCCTTGTTCAGGTTGGAGTAGGTGGCCAGGGTGGTGGCGCCGGCCTGCACGGTCAGCTTGTCGTACTGCACGCTCGTGGTGGTCTCGGCCGAGTCGATGTGCAGCCAGAAGCTGAAGGTGTAGGTGGTGCAGCCGGCCGGCAGGGTCACCGTCTGCGACAGGGTGTCGGTGTGGGTGGTGCCGTAGCCGTCGAGCCAGGCGTTCCAGGTGCCGCCGTGCGTCGGCTGGCCGGAGCCGCCGTACTGGCCGATCACGCCGGAGGTCGAGGACCAGACGGTGTTACCGGACTCGAAGCCGGGGTTGCCCAGCTTCTGGCCCGCGCCGGTGCAGCCGCCGCCGGTGCCGTTCACGGTCAGCGTGTAGGTCGACGACTTCGCGCCCGAGGCGGCCGTGCCGGTGACCGTCACCGAGTACGTGCCGGCCGGGGTGCTGGCCGAGGTGGTGATGGTCAGCGTCGAGGAGGCGCCCGAGGTCACCGAGGTCGGGTTGAACGACGCGGTCGCGCCGCTCGGCAGGCCCGACGCGGAGAACGTCACGGTCTGCGCGGTCCCGCTGGTGGTGGCGGTGCCGACGGTGGTGGAGACCGAACCGCCCTGGGTCACCGAACCGGAGGTCGGCGAGAGCGAGACGGAGAAGTCGTTACCGGTCGACCCGCAGGGCGCGTCGGAACCGGAGACGGCCACCGCGGTCCACGCCGCCTGGACGGTCTTGTACTCGGTGGAGCAGTTGCCGTACAGGTCGGTCGCCGCCTTGAGGCTGTACGCCCGGGCGGTGTTCGACGGGGTGGTGGTGTTGACGTACGAGGTGTTCGAGGTGAAGTACACGTCGAGCGCCCGGAACCAGATCTTCTCCGCCTTGGCGCGGCCGATGCCGACCACGGCCGGGGCCGAGCCGCAGACCGGCGAGGTGCCGTACGAGGTGGCGCCGGTGCCCTCGGCGAGGTTGAAGAAGAAGTGGTTGGCCACGCCGGAGGAGTAGTGCACGTCCTTGTTCTTCGTGCTGGTGGTCCAGCAGGAGTCGGACGAGCCGTCCAGCGACGGGTTGTACATGTAGCGCAGCGGCGTACCGTTGCCGTTGATGTTGATCTTCTCACCGACCTGGTAGTCGCCCGGGTCGCTCGGCGCGTTGGCGTAGAACTCCACCATGTTGCCGAAGATGTCGCTGGTGGCCTCATTGAGGCCGCCGGACTCACCGGAGTAGGTCAGGCCGCCGGGAACCACGTTCTCGGTGACGCCGTGGCTCATCTCGTGGCCGGCCACGTCGAGCGAGACCAGCGGGTTGGCGTTGCCCGAGCCGTCGCCGTAGGTCATCTGGGAGCCGTCCCAGAAGGCGTTCACGTAGTTGCTGCCGTAGTGCACCCGGCTCGGCACGCCGGTGCCGTTGCCGAAGATGCCGTTGCGGCCGTGCACGTTCAGGTAGTAGTCGAACGTCTTCGCCGCACCGAAGTGGGCGTCGACGCCGGCCGACTGCCGGTTCGAGTTGCTGCCGTTGCCCCACACGTTGTCGGCGTCGGTGAAGGTGGTGCAGGTGCCGCTGGTGGTGTTGTTCATGTCGCAGGTCCGGCCGTTGCCGTGCACCGGGTCCACCATCGAGTAGGTGCTGCCGGAGAGCGTGGTGTCGATGCTGACCGTGCCGGTGAAGATCCCCTGACCGCTGCCGACCACCGACTCGATCTCGTCGTACGAGCCGATCACCTTGCCGGTGCTCGCGTCGGTGATCACGTGCAGCTTCGACGGCGTCTGCTTGTCCGCCTTCCACCCGGTGGCGACGGTCTCCCAGGCCAGCCGGCCCTTGCCCGAGCTGGCGTCGACGAAGAGCTCCGGCGCGCCCACGGAGGTGAGCGTGCCGGCGAAGGTCTTCCGTGCGCTCGCCTTGGCGGCGGCCGCGCCCACCTTGGCGGTGGTGTTCAGGGTGAGCGGGGCGGCCAGACCGGACGAGGTGCCGGCCATGGTGCCGTTCGGGGCGGTGTGCACGACGAAGTCACCGCCGTAGACCCGCAGGCCGTGGTAGGTCCGGGTGTAGCGGGTGTGCGCGGCCCCGGAGGAGTCCACCTTCGTACGGACGGCCCGGTACGCCTCCCCGCTGGTGCCCTGGACGGCACCGGGGTTGGCGCGGAGCAGACTGTCCGCCCGAGCTGCGGCGGAGGACTCGGACGCGGGGGCGCTCGGGGTGGCCGCGAACGCCGTGGTGGTGACGCAGGTCAGCACGCCGCTGGTGAGCAGCGCTGCACTGGCGGCGGCGAGGGATCTTTTCACGTGCCCTCCTGACAGGGAGAGAAAAGTTGTGACGGGGGTAGTCACTGATGTAGATATAGCGATACATCGAAGAACGTGGAAGAGGGCGAACGCTTTCCTGCCGCAGACACTGACCGAACGGACGAGGGGACACAGGTGACCGGAACCGAGCGGCACCACCGTGCGTCCGATCGGCATGAGAGCAACCCCCGTCGCGGCGCTCGCGGTCGCCGCGCTCCTCACCCCCCTCGCCGGGTGCGCGCAGGCCGGTGACACCCCCACCGTCGCCGACGCCACCGCCCCGTCGGCCGTCCAGGTGGTGCTGACGAAGTCGGGTGGCATCGCCGGGCTGGCCGACACCGTCACCGTGCGGCCCGACGGCCACTGGACCAGGGTCGACCGCTCCGGCGCGTCCCGTACCGGCCAGCTCACCGGCCCCGACCTGGACAAGCTGCGGCAGCTCGCCACCGACCCGCGCCTGGCGAGCGAGGCGACCACCACCGCGCCCGCCACGATGTGCGCGGACGCCTTCACCTACCGGCTCACCGTGGGCGAGACGACCAGCGGTTACGTGGACTGCCCGCCGCAGGCCACCCCGCCCGCCGCCACCGGTGCGGTCGTCGAACTGCTCAACCGCGTCACCGGCTGACCCGAGGGCCGGCGGGGCCCGGGACCCCGCCGCCTCACCAGCCGTCCGCCGCCGCCCGCAGCGTCCGCCGGACCGCCTGCACCTCGCGCCGCCCGCCCAGCCCGGGTCGCACCGCCAGGAAGAGCGTGTTGAGCGGGGGCACCGGGGGCGCGAGCAGCGCCCGCACCGCGCCGGAGGCCAGCTCGTCCCGGCAGAGGTACGTCGGCAGCACGCTCGCCCCGGCGCCCGCCGCCACCGCCGCCCGGACCGCCCGCAGGTCCGGCACCACCAGGCTGGGCGTTCGGGTGAGCCGGGTGTCGAAGACCGTCCGCCAGTACCGGCGCAGGATCGGGGCCTCCTCGGCGTACGCGACCAGGGGCACGTCCCGCAGCGCCTGCGGGGTGACCGGGTCGGGCAGCCGGTCCGCCCAGTCCGGGGCGGCGACCAGCACGAACTCCTCGTCGTAGAGCGGCTCGACGGCCACCCCCCGACGCCGGGGCCGCACGCTGGTCACCGCCACGTCCAGCCGCCCGGCGACCAGGTCGTCCAGGAGCTGCTCCGGCAGGCCGGCGGTGACCCGCAGTTCCAGGCCGTCGCCGACCAGCCCGGCCAGCGCCGGCAGCAGCCGCTCGGCGAGGAACTCGGCCGGCCCGCCGAGGAACACCGTCCGGGGGTACGGGGTGGCCGTGTCGTCGGCCAGCACGGCGGCCAGCCGGTCCAGCGGGTCGGCGACCCGGCGGGCCAGCTCGTCGCCGGCCGCGGTCGGGGTGACGCCCCGGGGCAGCCGGTCGAAGAGCGGCCGGCCGACGGCCTCCTCCAGTGCGCGCAGCTGCGCGGTCACCGTCGGCTGGGCCAGCCCGAGCAGCTCCGCCGCCCCGGTGACCGACCCGGACCGGTGTACGGCGAGAAAGCTGCGGAGCAGGTCCAACGACACCTTCACATCAGCAAACCTATCGCCGCTGTGTTGTTCGCCTATTGGTCAGCTATGGATCCGCGCGCCAGAGTTGGTGTCATGACTCGTGCACTCATCGCTCTGACCAGTCACCGCGAGCTCGGCGAGACCGGCCGCACCACCGGCTACTACGTGGGCGAGGCCGCGGAGCCGTGGGAGGTCTTCCGGGCCGCCGGCTACGACGTGGACCTCGTCTCGGTCGCCGGCGGCGAGCCGCCGACGGACGGCCGGGACGAGAACGACAAGACCCAGAACGACTTCCTCGCCACCGCCGGGGTGCAGCACACCCCGAAGGCCGCCGACGTCGACGGGAGCGGATACGACATCGTGGTGTTCGCCGGCGGTCACGGCACCATGTGGGACTTTCCGGACGACGAGCACCTGGCCCGCATCGCCCGCACCGTCTACGAGCGCGGCGGCGTGGTGGCGGCCGTCTGCCACGGCCCCTCGGCGCTGGTGAACCTGAAGCTCTCGGACGGCTCGTACCTGGTCGCCGGGAAGCGGGTGGCCGGCTTCACCAACGACGAGGAGGCGGCGGTCGGCCTCACCGACCAGGTGCCGTTCCTGCTCGCCGACAAGCTCACCGAGGCCGGCGCCCAGCACGTGCCCGCGCCGAACTTCACCGAGCACGTGGTCGTCGACGAGCGCCTGGTCACCGGCCAGAACCCGCAGTCCGCCCGCGCCCTGGCCGAGGCCGTCGTCAAGCTGGTCTCCGCCTGACCCCCGCCCCACGCCGCCGCCCCACGTCCCGGGCGCGCTGATGCACGGAAAGAGTGGTTATCCGGGCCCCGGAAGCCACTCTTTCCGTGCATCAGGGGGGGTTCAGAAGCGGTAGTCGGGCGGGAGGCCGGTGGCGCGCAGGTCGGGTGGGAGGTGGGCGGTGTCGTTGACGGCGATCAGGTTCGGCGGGCCGCCGCTGCTGTAGCGGATCACGGTGAGGCCGGCGTTGTGCAGGTTCAGGCCGAGCCAGCGCCGCTCCGGGGCGTCCAGCGCGTGCCGGACCAGCCAGGCGATCAGGAAGCTGTGCGTCACCACCAGCTCGCGGACGTCCCCCTCGGCGGGCGCGGTCGCGAAGCGGGCCACCGCCGCCGCCGTACGGCGCGGCCCGTCGACCCGCTCGGCCGCGTCGTACTCCGCCAGCAGGCCGGCGTACGCCGGGGGCAGGCCGGTCGGGTCGGTGTCGTGCGGCAGGTGGTCCCCGATGTCGTCCGAGACGTGCACGGGCACGCCGGGCAGCGCGGCGCCGACCAGGGCGGCCGTCTCGGCGGCCCGGGGCAGCGGCCCGTGGTGCACCGCCTGGATGCCCGCGTCCCGCAGCCGCTCGCCGAGCAGGGTCGCCTGCCGCCGGCCCCGCTCGGAGAGGCCCACCTCGGGCGACTCGTGCTCCGCGCGGTGCTGCTCGCCGTGCCGGGCCAGGAAGAGCAGGCGGCTCGCCATCGGACACCTCACCAAGATCGCCGAAAGCGCCGAGCCTAGCCCCGTCCGGCGAACCGCGCCGCCCCTCAGCCCTGGAACATCTGGCCGATCCGGATCCGGTTGCCGAACGGGTCGCGGATGCCGAAGTCGATCCCGTACGGCCGCTCGGTCGGCTCGTCGGTGACGTCCACGCCCTTCGCCGCCAGGTCCTCGTACGTCTTGCGGGCGTCGTCGGTGGTGAGGCAGAGCCAGCCGCCCATCGCCCCCTTGGTCAGCAGCTCCCGCACCTGCCCGGCGGTCGCCGGGTCCAGCGCCGGCGGGCCCGGCACCTCCAGCAGGATCTCGTGCACCTGGTCGCCGGGGACCCGGACCGTCAGCCAGCGCATGAAGCCGAGATCCTGGTCGGCGGCCACCTCCAGGCCGAGCTTGCCGACGTAGAAGTCGAGCGCCTCGTCCTGGTCGAGCACGTAGATCTGGGAGCGGGAAATCGCGTTCATCGTCATGCCGACGACGCTACGGGTCGCCCCCGACCTGCTGCTTATCCAAAACTGCTGGGTCTGGTCCAGGACTTGGCGAAGCAGCTCGGCACCTGCGCCGCGCCGGCCGACCGGCGCCGCCGGAAGTCGCTGGGCGACTCGCCGACGATCTCCCGGAACGTCCGGCTGAACGTGCCGAGGCTGCCGAACCCGACGGCGTAGCAGATCGCGGTCACGTCCTCGGTCGTCTCCAGCAGCATCGACATGGCCCGCTCGACCCGACGCCGTTGCAGGTAGCGGTGCGGCGTCTCGCCGAAGGTGGCCCGGAAGGTCCGGATGAAGTGCGCCTCGGAGACGTGCGCGATCCGGGCCAGTGCGGGAATGTCCAGCGGCTGCGCGTACGCCCGGTCCATCGCGTCCCGGGCCCGCAGCATCGCCCGGTTGGACTCCTCGACGGCCCGGCTCACCCGCCGACCACCAGGTCGAGCGCGGCGAGCTGGTCCGCATCGGCCACCGCCTCGATGCCGATGATCCGGTCGGTGACGGTGAAGCTCAGCGCCAGCCGGATCCGGCCGTCCAGCACCACCACCGCGCCGGCCGCCCCGTCCACGTACGCGGGCACCGCCGCCTGGGCCCGGCCGTTGAAGAAGCCGGCGACGGCGGCCGAGCCGCGTACCTCGGCGGTCCCGCCCATCCGCACGGCGGTGGCGTCCTCGCGCAGCACCACGTGCGGGTCGAGCAGGGCGACCAGCGCGTCGAAGTGCCCCTCCCGGGAGGCGGCCAGGAACGCCTCGACCACCCGGCGCTGGCGGGCCGGATCGGTCACCGGATCGGCCGACCGGGCCTGCACCCGGCGACGGGCCCGGCCGGCGATCTGCCGCACCGCGGGGGCGCTGCGGTCGACCACCGGGGCGATCTCCTCGAAGGAGACGGCGAACATGTCGTGCAGCACGAAGACCAGCCGTTCGGTGGGCCCCAGGGTGGTGAGCACGACCTCCAGCGCCTGACCGACCGTCTCGGCGAGCAGCGCCTCCTGCTCCGGGTCCCGCCCGCCGGCCGGCTCCGCCCCGACCGCGTCGGTGCTCTCCTCGTGCCGGGCGCCGGCGGACCGCAGCCGGTCCAGGCAGACCCGCCCGACCGTGGTGGTCAGCCAGCCCGGCAGGTTGCCGATCCCGTCGACGTCGGCGCGGCTCAGCCGCAGCCAGGTGTCCTGCACGGCGTCGTCCGCCTCGGCCGTCGAGCCGAGCATCCGCTGCGCCACCGCCCGCAGCCGGGGCCGCTGCTCCTCGAAGCGCTGGGCCAACAGGCCGGCGTCCGCCACGACCTCGCCACCCTTCAGTGACCGCCGTCACATCTGTCACGCCCGTCGCCCGCACCCCGACATACCGATGACGGACGGCGGGACGGACGCCGGCCAGCCTAGCAACGACAGGACGGACACCATGGCGATCGAAGCTCGGATCCAGAACCCGGCGTACCTGCTCCCGGACGCCGTGAAGGCGATCAACCTGCTCTACAAGGCCGCCCACTCGGCCGGCGTACCCGGCGGCACCCTGGAACTGGTCCACCTGCGGGCCAGCCAGATCAACGGGTGCAGCGCCTGCGTGGACTCCGGGGCCCGGGACGCCCGCAAGCACGGCGAGACCGAGGAGCGGCTCTTCGCGGTCGCCGCCTGGCGGGAGACCCCGTACTTCACCGAGGCCGAGCGGGCCGCGCTCGACCTCGCCGAGTCGGCCACCCGGCTGGCCGACCGGAGCGACCCGGTGCCGGACGCCGTCTGGGCCGAGGCGGCCCGGCACTTCGGCGAGCAGGAACTGGCCGCGCTGGTGCTCTGGATCGCCACCACCAACTTCTTCAACCGGATCAACGCGGCCACCCGGCAGCAGGCCCCACAGAACTGGGGCTGACCCGGTCGCCGGGTCCCGGGCACGCCCCGGGACCCGGCTGTGGTGTCGCCGCTGAGCCCGGCCGCCCGCTCCATCGGTAATGCCGAGGACGGCCCGAGCAACGCGCCCCTAGAGTGGCGGCCATGTCGGACCGACGGGAACGCCTCCGCCGGGCCCAGATCGAGCTGAGGCCGGAGGAGCTGGACCGCGTGCTGCAGGGCGACTTCCCGCTCGCCACCCCGGCCGACCCCCTCGCCGACTTCCTCGTTCAGCTGGAGATCGCCACGGTGGAGGAGACACCGCTGTACGAGGTCCCGAACGGCTCCGTGGACCTGGTGCGGCCACCCGTGCGACACGGACCGTGGCCGGCGGGCAGCTGCGCGGCGGTCCTGGCGCGCTGGCACCGGGCGGGCTGGCTGGGCCTGTACCTTCCGGACCACCCCGCGCAGTGGGACATCGCCCCCGCCGACTGGTGCGACCGCCTCGTCGACGGCGACACCCTGACCGCGCCCGACGCCGAGGAACTGCTCGCCCACCCCGAACGCTGGCGGCTGCGGCACGCCGACGGGCACGTGGCGCCCTACCAGACCGAGGCGGGCCGGACCGCGTCGTGGGAGCAGTGGCGCGACGAGGTCCGTGACCTCGCGCGGCGGCTCCCGCTCGACTGACCGCCACCGACCGGAGTCCACCCTGGTCGCCGTCGATGAGGACGTACATCCGTGCGGCGGGCCTACGATGGGCCCGGTGACGACGGACAAGTGGGCACAGTGGCTGCTGACCCGCCGGGACGGCGACAGCGCGGACCTGCGCGCCCGCCACGCGACGCAGCTGGCGGAGTTCCGTGACGGGGTCCTCGCCGGCGCCGACCTGGCGGCCGACGACGTCGTCCTCGACGTGGGCTGCGGGACCGGCTTGATCGGATTCGGCGCGCTGGAGCGACTCGGCCCGGACGGCCGGGTCATCTTCAGCGACGTCTCGGCGCACGTGCTCGACGAGTGCCGGCGCACCGCCGGTGGCGACGGGCGGTGCAGCTTCGTGGTCGCGTCGGCCGACGATCTCACCGGCATCGCCGACGCCACCGTCGACGTCGTGACCACCCGGTCGGTGCTCATCTACTCCGATCGCAAGGCCGCCGCCTTCGCAGAGTTCTTCCGGGTCCTGCGGCCGGGCGGGCGGATCTCCCTGTTCGAGCCCGTCAACCGCTTCGCCGAGCAGCTCCGGCCCGACGACCTGTTCGGCATCGGCAACTCACCCGTGGACGACCTGATCGCCAAGGTCTGCGAGGTCTACCGGAGCACCACCGCGGCAGCCACCCGACCGATGACGGACTTCGACGAACGTGACCTCGTCGACTGGGCGGTGACCGCCGGCTTCGAGGCGGTGGAGCTGGACTACCGCGCCCGGGTCGACGTACCCGCCGACCCGATCGGGGACTGGGAGACGCTCAAGCGCTCGGCACCCAACCCGTTGGTCCCCACGTACGGCGAAGCGATCGCCGCCGCCCTGACCGAGGCGGAACGCGAGCGCCTCGACTCGTACCTGACCGGCTTGACCACGGCTGGTACGCCGACGCGGCGCACCGCGGCCACGGCGTTCCTCCGCGCCCGGCGTCCGTACCGGAACCGCTGAGAAAACCGGGTGGAATTGGAGCCCCCGGCCGGGATCGAACCGGCGACATCTCGCTTACAAGGCGAGTGCTCTGGCCAGCTGAGCTACAGGGGCGCGTGGTGCCGACGTCAGCATAGCGACTGACGTCCGAAAATCCCGCTCGGCAGGGCTCCCCAGCACGGAAAACGTCAATTTCCCGCCGGCCGACCGACGGATCGTTGCCGCAGACAGTCGTACGTCTAGGGGTTTGATGCCCCGCCGTGCCCGTGTGACCGGAATGTGTATGCGGTCTGTCCCATCCCGTGCGCCTCGTCTTGGCACGATCGGAAAACCCGTTTACCGTGCAGTGACACGGACGACACTCCGGCTGGCCTCGGCTGCCCGGGTGCCGCACCCGTGGGCCGGCACCGTAGGTGCCGGTCGCTCCTTCACTCGGATCGTCCGGCACGTTCCTGCCGGTGAAAGGAAGCGCTCCACCATGGCTACGGTCACCTACGCGAAGGCGTCCCGGATCTACCCGGGCACCGAGCGCCCCGCCGTCAACCAGCTCAACCTGGAGATCGGCGACGGCGAGTTCCTCGTCCTCGTCGGCCCGTCGGGTTGCGGCAAGTCCACCAGCCTGCGGATGCTCGCCGGCCTGGAGGACGTCGACGACGGCGCGATCTACATCGACGACCGCGACGTCACCCACCTGCCGCCGAAGGCCCGCGACATCGCGATGGTCTTCCAGAACTACGCCCTCTACCCGCACATGACGGTGTACGAGAACATGGCGTTCGCCCTCAAGCTGCGCAAGACCTCGAAGTCGGAGATCGACCGGCGGGTCAAGGAGGCGGCCGGGCTGCTCCAGCTGGAGGAGTTCCTCAACCGCAAGCCGAAGGCGCTCTCCGGTGGTCAGCGCCAGCGGGTCGCGATGGGTCGCGCGATCGTGCGTGAGCCGCAGGTCTTCCTGATGGACGAGCCGCTGTCGAACCTCGACGCCAAGCTGCGGGTGCAGACCCGTACGCAGATCGCGTCGCTGCAGGCGAAGCTCGGCATCACCACCGTCTACGTCACCCACGACCAGGTCGAGGCCATGACCATGGGTCACCGGGTCGCGGTCATGCTCGACGGTGTGCTCCAGCAGGTGGACACCCCGCGGGCGCTCTACGACACCCCGGCCAACGTCTTCGTCGCGGGCTTCATCGGCTCCCCCGCCATGAACATCAAGACCGTGCCGCTGACCGAGCAGGGCGCCGCCTTCGCCGAGCTGCACATCCCGCTCAGCCGGGAGCAGGTCGCCGCGGCCCGCGCCGAGGGCGGCGACGGCAAGGTGACCGTCGGCTTCCGTCCGGAGGACTGCGACCTGGTCAGCCCGAACGAGGGCGGCATGCCGGTCGTGGTCGAGCTGGTCGAGGACCTGGGCTCGGACGCCAACGTCTACGGTCACGCCGCGCTGGAGGGCCACAACGAGCGCTTCGTGGTCCGCACCGACCGGCGCACCATGCCGAACATGGGCGACACCGTGTTCGTCAAGCCGCGTACCGGCCAGAGCCACGTGTTCCACGCCGGCACCGGCACCCGGATCTGACGTACGCGAAGAAGGGGCGGTCCGCCGTGGCGGACCGCCCCTTCTCGTGTGCTCGGGTGACTACGCCTCGACGGCGCGCCGGCGGGAGATCTCGGCGAGGGTGACCGCGGCGGCGACGCTGGCGTTGAGCGACTCGACGTCGGAGACCATCGGGATGCTCACGGTCAGGTCGCAGGTCTCGCCGACCAGCCGGGACAGCCCGCGCCCCTCGGAGCCGACGACCACGACCACCGGGCCGACCGCCGCTTCGAGGTCGTACAGGTCGGTGTCGCCGTCGGCATCGAGGCCGACCACGATGAAGCCGGCCTCCTTGCACGCCTTGAGCGCCCGGGTCAGGTTGGTGACCTGGGCGACCGGCACCCGCGCGGCCGCGCCGGCGCTGGTCCGCCAGGCGGTCGCGGTGATCCCGGCGGCCCGCCGCTCCGGTACGAAGATGCCCTGCGCGCCGAACGCGGCGGCGGAGCGGATCACCGCGCCGAGGTTGCGCGGGTCGGTGACGCCGTCCAGCGCGACCAGCAGCGGGGCGGCCTGCTCCAGCGAGGCCGCCACCAAATCCTCGAACGGCTCGTACGCGAACGGCGGCACCTGGAGGCCGACGCCCTGGTGCAGCACCCCGCCGGTCATCCGGTCCAGCTCGGCCCGGCTGACCTCCAGGATGGCGATGCCCCGGTCGGCGGCCGTCCGGACGATCTCCTTGACCCGGTCGTCGACCTCGATGCCCTGCGCGGTGTAGAGGGCGGTCGCCGGCACCGCGGCGCGCAGCGACTCCAGCACCGGGTTCCGCCCGACCAGCAGCTCGGGGCTGTCCTTGACCGGGTTCGACCGGCGGCCGGGGGCGACCCGGGGTCCGCCACGGCCGGCGGGGGCCTTGCCCTTGCCGCCCTTGAACGGCGCCCCGGCGCGGCTGCCCTTGCCCCAGGTGGTGTCCTTGGTGCCCGGCTGGCCGATCTTGGGGGCGCGCCCCTCCTCGGCCGCCGCGCGGCGCTCCTTGTCCTGCTTCCAGGCGGTGCGCTGGGGCAGCTTCTCGGTGCCCGAGTAAGCCTTGTGCCAGGGACGCTCGTCGGCCGGCAGGGTCTTCCCGCGACCGGCGAGGGAATCCTTGTTCTTGCCGCCGGAGCCCTTCGGGGCGCCCGCCTTCGGCGTCAGCCGTCGGCCACGGCGCTGCGAGTTGCCGGCCATCAGTCCTGCTTTCCGATCGTCCAACGGGGTCCCTGGGGGGTGTCCTCGACCGCCACACCGGCCTGCTTGAGCTGGTCGCGTACGGCGTCGGCGGCGGCCCAGTCCTTGCGGCTGCGGGCCTGGGCGCGCTGTTCGAGGGCGAGCACGATCAGCGAGTCCACCACGCCGCGCAGGTCGTCCTCGTGGCCACCACCGGTCCAGGCCGGGTCCAGGGGGTCGACGCCGAGGATATCCAGCATGGCCCGGGTCGCGGCCAGGGTCGTGCGGACGGTCACATCCTCGCCCGCGGTCAGCGCGGTGTTGCCGTCCCGGACCACCTCGTGCAGCACTGCGAGGGCGGCCGAGGTGTTGAGGTCGTCGTCCATCGCCGCGACGAAGCCGCCCGGCAGCTCACCGGGCTGCCCCGCGCCGACCCGCTCGGCGGCCCGCTGGACGAAGCCCTCGATACGCCGGTAGGCGACGGCGGCCTCGCGCAGCGCGTCCTCGGAGTAGTCGATCCGGGAGCGGTAGTGCGCGGCGGCGTAGTAGTAGCGCAGCTCGACCGGACGCACCCCGAGGGAGGCCACGTAGTCGAGGTCGAGGGTGTTCCCCAGCGACTTGCCCATCTTGGTGCCGCCGATGCCGAGCAGGCCGTGGTGCACCCAGTAGCGGGCGAACGGCAGGTCGGCCGCCTGCGACTGGGCGAGCTCGTTCTCGTGGTGCGGGAAGGTCAGGTCGAGCCCGCCGCCGTGGATGTCGAACTCCGCGCCCAGGTAGCGCCAGCACATGGCCGAGCACTCGATGTGCCAGCCGGGTCGCCCGCGGCCCCACGGCGACGGCCAGTAGGCGTCCGCCGGCTCGTCCGGTTTGGCGCCCTTCCAGAGCGCGAAGTCGCGCGGGTCGCGCTTGCCCCGGTCGGGGGCGTCCCCGGCGGACTGCATGTCGGCCGGGGACTGGCCGGAGAGCGACCCGTACGCCGGCCAGGAGGCCACGTCGAAGTAGACGTCGCCGGATCCGTCGGTCGCCGGGTAGGCGTGCCCGGTCTCGATCAACCGCGCGATGAGCTGGTGCATCTCCGGGACGTGCCCGGTGGCGCGCGGCTCGTACGTCGGCGGCAGCACGTTCAGCGCCCGGTAGGACTGCGCCAGGATCTGCTCGTTGGCGTACGCGATCGACCAGAACGGCCGACCCTGCTCCGTCGCCTTGACCAGGATCTTGTCGTCGATGTCGGTCAGGTTGCGGATGAAGGTGACCTCGAAACCGGACGCGGTCAGCCAGCGACGCAGCACGTCGTAGTTGACGCCGGAGCGAAGGTGACCGATGTGCGGCGGGGCCTGGAGGGTGAGACCACACAGGTAGACCCCCACCTTGCCGGCTTCCCGCGGGACGAAGTCCCGCACCGATCGGGTGGCGGTGTCATACAGGCGTAGCGTCACCGTACAAGGGTAGCCGTCCGCGCATTTCGAGGTTGGCCGGAGCCGGGCCGTACGCTGCGTGGTGTGGACCCGGCGGCGCGCGCACCCGAGACGGCCCAGACCCTGGACCGGGGGCTGCGCCTGTTGCACCTGGTCGCGGACGCGCCCGGCGGGCTGACCGTCACCGAGGCGGCGAACCGGCTGAACATCGGCCGGGCGGCGGTCTACCGGCTGGTCGGGGCGCTGGCCGGACACGGCCTGCTGCGCCGCGACGGCGCGGGCCGGCTGCGGCTCGGGGTCGGCGTGCTGCACCTGGCCCGGCGGGCCCAGCCGCTGCTCGCCGAGGGGGCTCTGCCGGCGCTGCGCCGGCTGGCCGAGCAGGCCGGCGCGACGGCCCACCTGACCGTGGTGGAGGGCGGGGAGGGCGTCGCCCTGGCGGTGGTGGAGCCGAGCTGGACGGCGTTCCACGTGGCGTACCGGACCGGGTCCCGGCACCCGCTGGAGCGGGGCGCGGCGGGTCGGGCCATCCTGGCCGGCCGGGCCGGCGTCGACGGCCCGGTGAGCACCAGCGGCGAACTCCAGTCCGGGGCGTACGGGGTGGCCGCCCCGGTGCTCGGGGTGGCCGGCCTGGAGGCGAGCGTCGGGGTGGTGTCGTTGACCCCGTTGGCCGTGGACGTGGTCGGTCCGCAGGTGACGGCCGCCGCCACGGCGATCGCCGACGCGCTCTCCTGACGGGTGGGACGGGGCCGGGGCCCCGCCCCACCACTGCTCAGGCCGGGGTGGTGACGGCGATGATGCTGCTGAACGTCGACGTGCCGTACGAGTTGACGGCCTGGATCCGGTAGTAGTACGTGGTCGAGCGGGCCCGGCCGGTGTCGCTGTAGGCCCGGTCGGTGCCGGCCAGCGTGACGGTGGCCAGGTTGGCGGTGAAGGCCACGTCGGTCGCCCGCTGGAGGGTGAAGCTGGTGACCACGCTGGCGGCGCTCTCCTGCCAGGTGAGGTTCACGGTGGCGGTGCCGCCGCTGACCGCGACGGCGGTGCCGGCGAGGTTGGTCGGTGTGGCCGGTGGCCCCACCACCGTGATCGATGCCGTGTCCGACCACGGCGAGCCGGCCCCGAGGTAGACGGTCCGCACCCGGTAGTAGTAGGCGGTGCCGGCCACCACGGTGGAGTCGGTGTAGCTGGTCGCGTCGGCGGCCAGGGTGAACGTGGTCAGCCCGGCGGTGAAGGTCGAGTTGGTCGCCCGTTGCAACTCGACGCTGGTGGAGAAGGACTGGTTGGTCCAGGTCAGGGCGACCCGGACCGGGGTGCCGGTGGGCTGGGTGGCGACCAGGTTGGTCGGGCCGGCGACGAGGACCACCGCCGACGCCGTGTTGGACCAGGCCGAGTAGGCGGCGGTGTTCTCCCGGCGCACCCGGTAGTAGTAGGTGACCCCGGGCACCACGGTGGAGTCGGTGTAGCTGGTCGCCGAGGCGGCCAGCGTGAACGTGGTCAGGCCGGCGGTGAACGTCGAGTTGGTGGCCCGCTGCACGACGACCTGGGTGGCCGCCGGCAGCCCCGGCGGGTTGGTCCAGTTGAGCACGATGGCCGGCTTCACCGTCGTGGAGCCGGGCGCCGCGGTGGCGCTCAGCCCGGTGGGGGCGTCCGGGGCCACCCGGATCACCACCGGCCGCATCATGTCGAAGTCCTCGTGGTCGACCATGTGGCAGTGCCACACGTACTCCCAGCCGAAGTCGTAGGGCACGTTCACGACCACGGCCGGGTCACCGGTCTGCGGGTCGACCTGGGCGAACCCCATCGAGCTGCCGGGCGGCTGGGTGGGGTCCAGCATCCGCACGCTGTTGCCCACCTTGAACGGCGGGTTCGCCGGCAGGTGCGGTCGCATGGCGACGATGACGTCCTCCAGCGGGTTCATCCGCACCGTCTCCTTCCACCCCAGCTCGTTCAGGTCCGGCGGCTTGTACATCCCGTCCCAGCCGACCCGGTTGACCAGCTGCACGTTGAAGTAGTGGAAGTGCACGAAGTGGGTGTCCACCCCGTTGTGGGTGATCTTCCAGAGCTGGGTGCCGTCACCCGGTGAGCCGACCGGGGTGGCCGGGTCGGACATGTGCAGGATCTCGGTGGGCGGGTTGATGTACGGCAGCGGGATGGCGGTCTGGATGAAGGCGCTGGTCTTGGGCAGCTCCACCCCCAGGTTCGGCAGCATCCGGCCGTACACCGGGTCGAACTCCTCGATGATCGACTTGGGTTGCAGGTCCAGGGTGATCGGCGTGGTGGTGTCCATCGGCACGAACGTGATGGTGGTGTCCTGGATCGGCACGTAGGTGTTCGGGAAGTTGGTGCCGAACGCGGTGTTGTACGCCTCCTCCGGCACGATCGGCTTCGGCTGGCTCTGCCCGTACGCCTGCGGCAGCCGGGTCTGCAACCGCGCCAGGTCGAACCGCGCGGCCGGGGTGCCGACCACCTTGATCTGCATCAGGGTGCGGGTGTTCGGGCCGTAGCCGGGCAGGGTGGTCGGCGCGCCGCCGGCGTCGGTCTGGTCCGGGTCACCGGTGTAGTAGTCGTACCGGGTGTCGAAGGCCGGCATCGGCGCGGGGCAGTCGTTGTAGAGGATGAGGGTGGTCCCGGGCGCGACGGTGGAGAAGTCCACGATCACGTCGGCCCGCTCGGCCGGGCCGATCAGCAGCGAGTGGTCGGAGACGTTGAGGACCGTGATCGAGCGCCGGTCGTACTCGTAGTTGATGGGCTGCGGCGGGATCACCGCGACGCCCGGGAGCAGGCCGCCCTCGTTGCCGATCTGGATCCAGTCGGGGCCGACGGCGTCGGGGTCGGGCACCCCGCCCTCCCGGCCGTCGGTCGGCCAGGTCGGCGGGAAGCTCGGGTTCGGGCAGGCCTCCACCATCGGCACCTCGCCGGCCGCGCCGTCGTTCAAGGTGCCGTCCGGCTTCCACATGGTGCGGTTGGAGGCGGCGTGGTAGAGCTGGAGGTTCAGGGCCCGGTCGTTGCAGGCGTTGAGGATCCGGAACCGGTACGCCTTCGGCTGGACCTGGAGGGTGGGATAGGCGCACCCGTTGATCAGCGGGGTGTCCATGAACGCCTCGGGGGTGATGGTCGGCAGCGGGGTGCCCGGCTGCACCGGCGGCTCCCAGGGCCGGGTGACCGGGTCGTAGTAGGGGTTGGGCACCGGCCCCTGCTCGATGCCGGTGAAGGGCGGCCAGAACCAGGGGCCGTAGTCCCAGCGACCCATCGGGTTCGCCCCGGTCTCGTTGTACGGGTTCTGGTTCGGCATGTAGACGTGCGGCATCCAGAGACTGCCCTTGCCACCCCAGTTCACCGTGTCCCAGGTGGGGTCCTGCCGGGCGAGCTGGGCGGCGTCCGGCACGAAGGTCTTGTCCTGGATCAGCAGTGGGATCTCCTGCGCCGGGATGACCCCGTCGGTGACGAGCTGGCGCTCCACCGGGTCCTGGAGCAGGAGCATGCCGATCTGCCCGGCGTACGGGTTGAGGTGGGTGATCCCCTCGGTGTGGTCGTGGAACCACATCATCCGGGCGCTCTGCTGCATCGGGAAGTAGAGGGTGACCGCGCCGGGACCGGGATCGGGCATGTCCGGCACGTTCGTGAAGCTGGCCCCACGCGGGTACGAGGTGACCTGCCCGGCCGGGGTGAACCACTGCAACGGGGTGCCGTCGCTGATCCACTGCGTCTCCGAGCCGTGCATGTGCAGCACCACCCGGTTCTGGGTGTACAGCTCGGTGGGGCTCAGCGGTCCGGTCCCCGCGCCGCAGATGGTGATGTCGACCGGCAGGAACAGGTTGCCGGCGGTGCCGGTGGCGAGCTGGTTCACCAGCTTGATCCGGATCGGGCGGTCCCGCTTCGCGAAGATCAACGGACCGCCGAAGTACGGCCGGGCCGGCGGGACGACGGTGTTGTGCCCGCTGCCGTCGGTGCCGTTGTTGAGCTGCTTGTAGCCGCGCAGCTTGTTGGGCGGCAGGTCGTTGTGCAACTTCTGGAAGTACTGCTGGATGCCGATCTCGTAGTAGTCGGAACCGGGGTAGGTGATGGTGTCCGGCACCGCCACGGGCAGGTAGTTGCCCAGGTCGTTCGCGTTGGCCGGGCCGACCCCGGGCAGCGAGTCGTAGAACTTGCGGATGCCGGTGAGCGGCTGCACCTTGCCGCCGACCACCACCGGCAGTGGGCTGTTGGCGTAGTTGGGGGTGAATCCGAAGTAGTCAGGTGGATCGGTCGGGCCCAGTGCGGGCCCGGCGTCGACCTGCTTCGGGATGCTCACCCCGTGGAGGGTCTCCTCGGACATGATCGCTCCTCCCCGGCGGATTCCGACATCCGCCTACCGGGAATTACTCATCGTGTCCATTGGAGCCCTTTTGCGTCACGAGGAACAGGGACGATCGGCCTGCACATGCTCCCTGAGCTGCATAAATACCAAAGGTTGCCAATTCGGGCGGCGCGCACTCCTGATTACTGTTCGCAGGGGGTGGACGGCGAAGGGCCCGGGCGACTCGCGTCACCCGGGCCCCTGCGTGCGATGCCGTTACCGCTTCAGCGGGGTCTTCACGGCCGCGTACGCGTCGACGACGCCGTACCCGTAGAAGCCGTTGAACTCCAGCGAGCCGGCGCAGTACGCGTCGAACTCGGCCGGCCGGCCCTCGTTCGCGTAGCTCTGCAGCCGCGGCTCCGGGCAGGCGTGCTCCGCCGCCGTCCGGTACAGCTGCTTCTCGACCAGGTCCGGCGACATGCCGAAGCCGTCGCGGCCCTCCTTCTTGCCGAACCGGCTGACGATCAGCGCGGCGACACCGGCGGCGTGCGGGGACGCCATCGAGGTGCCCTGGAGGTAGGTGTAGTAGCCACACTCACCCTTGGCGGTGCACTGCTTGAAGACCGACTCCTCGAAGCCGGGGACGATGTCGCCGTTCGCGTCGACCGAGCCCTCCTCCTGCAGCACCTTCTTCGGGTACGACGAGAGGATCATGTTGGCGTCGGTGCGGTACGAGTCGGTGCCGAAGCCGTCGCGGAACCAGCCACCCGGGGCGGCCACCGAGATCTGCTCGGTGCCGTAGTTCGAGTAGTCCGCCTTCTTGCCGGACGGGCCGACCGACGACACGCCGATCACGTGCGGGCCCTCGGTCGGCAGGTCCCAGCAGCTGTTGTTGTCGATCGGGCGCGGGTACGGGTCGGTGCCGTAGTCCGGGCTGGACACGTCGGTGCGCGGCGCGCCCAGGTCCTCGTGGTTGTTGCCGAGCGCCCCGACCAGGGTGACGCCCTTGCGGTGGGCGTAGTTCAGCGCCCGCTTCATGCTCTCGATGATGGTCCGCTGCTCGGCCTGCGCCTCCGGCGAGTCGGCCGGGTTGGCGGTGCAGTTGTAGAGCCACGGGTCGACGTAGAAGGACATGTTGACCACGTCCAGGCCCGCGTCGGCCGCGTAGACCAGGGAGCTGACCACCGGGTTGAGGAAGAAGTAGCCGCTGTCCTGGCCACCCTTCAGCTCGACCAGCGAGACCTTCGGGGCCACGCCGGAGAGGCCGAAGCCGTTGGCGGCGGCGCCGATGGTGCCGGCCACGTGGGTGCCGTGGCCGCCGTCGTCGGTGCCCACCGGGTCGAGGCAGCTGGCCACCTCGCACGGCCCGTCGACGTCGGTGAGGTCGGGGGCGAAGTTGCGCGACAGCGCCCAGTTGAAGTTCGGCGCGAGGTCGGGGTTGCTGGCGTCGACGCCGGTGTCCAGGACGCCGACGGTGACCCGGCGGTCGCCCGGCTCGATCTTGCGGGCCCGGTCGGCGCGGATCATCTCCAGGCCCCAGAGCTTGTCGTCGAGCGGGTCCATCTTCTTGGCGTGCCCCTTGGCCACGCCCTTGGTCCGGGCGGCGGCGGTCAGGTGTTCCTGCTCGACCGGGTCCAGCTTCGGCTGGCGGCCGATGGCCCGCTGCTCGGCCGCGCCGAGCAGAGCGCCGGAGGCGTTCGCCCGGCTGGCGAAGTCCGCGCGGTCGCTGGTGACCTGGAAGAGGCCCACCTCTTCGGTACGGGAGACGACGCTGCCGCCCGCCGCGGTGATCGCGGCGATCGCGGCCTCTGCGGAGACGCCGTCCTCGGCGAGCACGGTGAAGGTCCGGTTGCTGGTCGGCGCGGCGGTCGCCGGGACGCCCAGTCCGGTCACCGTGAGTGCCAGCGTGGCCGCTGCCGCGACCGCGCCGACGGTGAAGCGCTTGCTCACCACATCAGATCCTCTCGTTGAGGGACGTGGCAGTCATCCCACAACACGGGAGCGGGTTTCGCTAGACGGTCGTCCGTAATGGACCCCTATCAGGCATTCGTCGGCGTCAGTCGGGCCAGCGCCGCGGGCAGTTCGGCCAGCGAGGCGACCTCGGCGTCCGGGGTCAGGCCGGCCGGCCGGGGCAGCCCGGCCCGGTTCAGCCAGACCGCCCGCAGCCCGGCCCGCTGCGCCGCCAGCACGTCGTGCTGCGGGGAGTCACCCACGTGCACGATCCGCCCGGCCGGCAGGCCGGTCGCCGTGACCACCCGGGCGAAGAACCCCGGGTCGGGCTTCTTGGGCAGGCCGTCCTCGTGCGCGTACAACTCGAAGGCGAACTGGCCAGCCAGGCCGCAGCGTTCCGCCCGGCTGTTGCCGTTGGTGGCGAAGCCGAGCAGGTGCTGCGGCCGCAGCGCGGCGAGGGCGGGCAGCGCGTCCGGGAACGGCCGGCTCAACGCGTACCGCCGGGCGAAGAAGAGCCGCGCCAGCTCGTCCAGGTGGTCGCCGAGCCCGGCCCGCGCCAGCGACCGGGCCAGCGCGGCGCGACGGATCTCCTGCACCGGCGCCGCGGCCAGCGCGCCGAAGACCGCACCCCAGTCCGCCTCCAGGTCCGCGAGCGACACCCCGGCCGCCGCCGGGGTCCGGCGCCGCATCTCGTCGAGTACGGCCACCAGCGCGCCGGTGACCGCCGGGCGCAGGTCGACCAGGGTCTCGTCGGCGTCGAAGACGACAGCGCTGTGCATGCGGCCCAGCCTGCCACCCGTACCGCGCACGGGTGGTCCCGCGCTCAGCGCTCGGCGGCGAGGGCCGGCTCGTCCGGGGCGGTCGGGGTGACGTCGGCCGGCGAGCCGCGCAGCTCGTCCAGCCGGACCAGGGCCACCCCGGCGACGATCAGCGCGCCACCGAGCAGCTGGATGCCGGTGGGCAGCTCGTCCAGCACCAGCCAGGCGATCAGCACCGCGAACATCACCTCGGTCAGCCCGACGAAGGACGACAGCCGGGCCCCGAGCAGCCGGGCCCCGGCGACCCCGGTCAGGTACGCGACCACCGCCGCGATCAGCGACAGGCCGGCGACCGGCAGCAGCCAGCTCACGGCGTGCCCGGCGAAGCTGACGTCGGCGGTGCCGGCCCGCAGCGGGAGCAGCCCGACGACGCCGAGCAGGAGCAGCACCAGCGCGCCGACCGCCATCCCGCCGCTGGCCAGCACCACGGACGGCAACGCGGCGTCGACCCGGCCGGCGATGACGAAGTAGCCGGCCAACCCGATCCCCGCGCCGAGGCCCCAGAGCACGCCGACCGGGTCCAGCCGGGCCGCCCCGGTCAGGTCCAGCACCAGGACCAGGCCACCGAGGGCGGCCAGTGAGCCGACCACGGTGAGCAGCCGGGGCCGCTGGCCGTGCACCGCCCACATCCAGCCGACCACCAGGACGATGCCGAGGTACTCCAGCAGCAGCGCGACGCCGACCGGCAGGTAGCGGACGGCGTTGAAGAAGCAGGCCTGGGCCAGCGCCACACCGAGCAGGCCGAACACGACGACCGTGCCGGCGTTGCGGCGCAGCACGGGCCACCGGCCGCGCAGGGCCAGCAGGGCGGGTACGGCCAGGATCAGGGCGGCGACACCGACCCGGACCAGGACCACCGCCTCGGCGGACCACTGGCCGGTGATCAACGGGCGGGCGAAGGTGCCCGAGGTGGCGAAGGTGAGCGCGGAGAGCAGGGCGAGGCCGAGGCCGAGACCGGGCCGTTCACGCATCGACAACTCCTCGATCGGGCGACCCGTCATGAGTCAAAGGCGGTTATGCTCATGACGCTAGGCCGACACCCTGACAGGAGTCAAGTTGCTTTTCGCTCATGACACCGAGTGCGGTCTGCTCGCCGCCGCAGCGCTGGTCAACACCGCCACACCCGGCCGGGAAGGGCTGCCCGACGTGGCCGCGCTCGACGAGTTCTTCACCGCGCACGGCTGGACCGGACGGCACGAGCACACCGAGGCGGAACTGCGCGAGGTGCGCGCGCTGCGGCCCCGGCTCCGCCGGCTCTGGCACGCCGGCATCGACGAGCTGGTGGAGATCATCAACGCGCTGCTCCGCGAGTCGCACGCGCTGCCCCAGCTCATCCGGCACGACGCCGAGCCGTACCACCTGCACGCCGTGCCCCGGGGCGCGCCGCTGGCGACCCGGATGGCGGTGGAGGCCGCCATGGCGATGGCCGACCTGGTCCGGGCGGACGAGCTGAGCCGGCTGCGGACCTGCGACCACCCGGACTGCGACAACGTGCTGGTCGACCTCTCGCGGAACCGGTCGCGCCGGTTCTGCGACGCCGGCTGCGGCAACCGCGCCGCTGTCACCGCCTACCGCGCCCGCCGGGCCGCCGCCCACGGCTGACTCCGGACGCGGCCGGGCGGGCTGCCCCGGTCAAGCCCGCACGGAGCCCGCCGGCCGGTCAGGGGTGGGTCATCCGGAGCAGGTCCAGGGCCTCGTCCAGCTGGGTCTCGGTGAGCTTGCCCGAGTCGACGTGCCCCCGGGAGATCACCACCTCCCGGATGGAGACCTGCCGGGCCAGCGCCTCCTTGGCGATCGAGGCGGCCTCGTCGTACCCGAGGTGGCGGTTGAGTGGGGTGACGATCGACGGCGACCCCTCGGCGTACCCCAGGCAGACCTCGGCGTCCGCGACCAGGCCGGCCACCAGGCGGTCGGCGAAGAGCCGGCTCGACGCGGCCAGCAGCTTGATCGACTCCAGCAGGTTGCGGCCCATCACCGGCAGCATCACGTTCAGCTCGAAGTCGCCCTGCGAACCGGCGAACGCGACGGCCGCGTCGTTGCCGATCACCTGCGCGCAGACCTGCCGCACCGCCTCGGCGACCACCGGGTTCACCTTGCCGGGCATGATCGACGAGCCGGGCTGGAGGTCGGGGATGCGCAGCTCCCGCAGGCCGGCCCGGGGGCCCGAGCCCATCCACCGGATGTCGTTGGCCATCTTGTACAGCCCGACCGCGATGGTGCGGAGCTGGCCGGAGGTCTCCACCAGCGCGTCCCGCGCGCCCTGCGCCTCGAAGTGGTTGCGCGCCTCGGTCAGCGGCAGGCCGGTCGAGTCGCGCAGCCGCTCGATCACCTTCTCCGCGAAGCCCAGCGGGGTGTTGATGCCGGTGCCCACCGCGGTGCCGCCCAGCGGCAGCTCGGCCAGCCGGGGCAACGCCGCCGCCAGCCGCTCCACGCCGTAACGGACCTGGGCGGCGTACCCGCCGAACTCCTGACCCAGGGTGACCGGGGTGGCGTCCATCAGGTGGGTACGCCCCGCCTTCACCACCGTCTCGAACTCCTCGGCCTTCTCCTCCAACGCCACCGCCAGGTGCTTCAGCGAGGGGATCAGGTCCTCCGCCACGAACTGGGTGGCGGCCAGGTGGATCGAGGACGGGAAGACGTCGTTGCTGGACTGCGAGGCGTTGACGTCGTCGTTCGGGTGCACGTCCCGGCCCAGCTCCCGGGTGGCCAGGGTGGCGATCACCTCGTTGGTGTTCATGTTGGACGACGTGCCGGAGCCGGTCTGGAAGACGTCCACCGGGAACTGGTCGTCGTAGCCGCCGTCGGCCACGTGCGCGGCGGCGGTGGCGATGGCCGCGGCCACGTCCGCCCCGATCACCCCCAGCTCGCCGTTGACCTGCGCGGCCGCCCCCTTGATCTGCGCCAGGGCCTTGATCTGGGCCGGCTCGATGCCCCGACCCGAGATGGGGAAGTTCTGCACCGCCCGCTGCGTCTGCGCCCGCCACAGCGCCTCGGCGGGCACCTCCACCTCGCCCATCGAGTCGCGTTCGATCCGGTAACCGGTCGCCTCTGGAGTCGTCACGCGTACCATCCTGCCGCGCCCGAGGCCGGCGCGGAGATGATCGCTCAGCCCAGGGCGGCGAGCAGTTCCTCGACCGCCCGCTGGTCCGGTGACTGGACCTGACGGAACAGGGCCAGCGCCCGGCCCGCGTAGGTGCGGGCCTGACCGCGGTCGCTGTCCCGCAGGCAACGGGCCATGCCCTCCAGCGCCCGGGCCTGCTCGAAGCGGGCACCGAGCCGGGTGGCGTCCGCGAGCACCCGCTGGTGCAGGTCGAGCGCGCTGGCCACGTCCCCCTGGGCCAGCATCGCCCGGGCCAGCAGATTGCGGGACCCGCAGGCGGCGATCCGGTCCCCCGACTGGTTCACCGCCGCCAGCGCCTCCCGGTGCAGCGCCGCGGCCGCCTCCGGCCGGCCCGACAGGCGCTCGATGACGCCCAGCTCGTTGAGCACCTCACCCTCGCCGAACCGGTTGCCCTGCCGCCGCTTGAAGTGCAGGGCCAGCCGGAGGAAGCGCTGCGCGCCGGGCAGGTCGCCGAGCCGGGCCCGGACCGCGCCCAGGTGGCCCACCGCGTGCCACAGGCTCGGCCAGTCACCCACCTCACGGGCCAGCGCCAGCTGACGACGGGAGACCGCCCTGGCCTCCTCGTACCGGCCGGCGCCGAGCAGCAGCAGGGCCTCGTTGTTGAGCAGCGCGCTGATCGCCGCCGGCCGGTCGTCCCGACGGGCCATCTCCAGCGCCGCCCGCACGTGTGCCATCGCCGGCGTGAACTGCCAGTTCGCCCCGTACGCGATGGCCAGGTTCCGTCGTACGGTCGACTCGCCGGCCCGGTCGCCGAGGCGCTGTCGCAGCCGGAGCGCCACCTCCATCAGCTCGATCGCCTGCGCGTACCGGCCCAGCCGGAAGTACGCCGAGGAGAGGTAGTTGCGCACGGTGGCGATCGCGTCCGGGTCGGCGAGCCGTTCCGCCGCGCCCAACGCCACGGTGTGGGTGTCGATCAGTTCGTCCAGGTGCCCCTGGGTGAAGAGGTGGTACCAGCTCACCCGCGCCAGCTGCCAGCAGTGCCGCAGCAGGTTCTCGTCGGCGGCCAGCCGGACCAGGGCCGGCAACGCGGACCGGTTGTCGTCGAACCAGCGCACACCCTCGGTGACGGTGGCCGCGACCAGGTCCGGTCGGGGCGGCTCCGGCAGCACCAGCGCCGCCCGGCTGGCCGCCGGCTCCATCCCGGCCGAGATGGCGTGGGCCACGTGCAGGTGCTGGTCGAGCAGGCGTTCTACGGCGGCGGACCGCTCGGCCTCCGGCTCGGTGGCCCGCAGCAGCTGCCGGGCGAACTCCCGCATCAGGTCGTGGAAGCGGAACCGGCCGGGGTCCGGCTCGTCCACCAGGTGCGCGTCGACGAGGACGTCCACGAGATCCTGCGCCTCCGGCAGCGGCAGCGCCGCGAGGGCCGCCGCGACCCGGTTGTCGAAGGAGCCGCCCGGGTGCAGCCCGAGCAGCCGGAACATCCGCTGCGCCGCCGGTTCGAGCTGGGCGTACGAGAGGGTGAAGGCCTGCCCGACGGAGCGCTCCCCCACCGACAGCTCGGTCAACGTGTCCCGGGCGGCGGCGAGCCGGTCGGCGAGGTCCTGGACCCGCCACCGGGGCCGGTGGGCGAGCCGCGCCCCGGCCAGCCGGATCGCCAGGGGCAGGTACCCGCAGCGACGGGCCACCTCGGCCGCGGCATCCGGCTCGCCGGCCACCCGGTCGGCGCCCACCACCCGGGCCAGCAGCTCGACCGCCTCTTCCGGGGCGAGCACCGACAACGAGGAGGGCCGGCCGCCGTCGAGGCCGGTGAGCCGGCCCCGGCTGGTGATCAGCGTGAGGCAGTGCCGGCCGTTGGGCAGCAGGGGCGCGACCTGCGCGGCGCTGGAAGCGTTGTCGAGGACCACCACCGCCTGCCGCCCGGACAGCTCGCTGCGCCACAGGGCCGCCCGCCCGTCGACGTCGGCGGGGATCCGGTCACCGGGCACGCCGAGCTGGTGGAGCAGCCCGGCCAGGGCGGCCGCCGGGCTGACCGGCTGCCGGTCGCTGTGCCCGTGCAGGTCCACGAAGAGGTGCGCGTCCGGGTAACGGTCCCCGAGGGCGGTGGCCAGGTGCACCGCCAGGGTGGTCTTGCCGCTGCCCGCCATGCCGTCGATGAGCTGGATCCGGGCCCCGTCCTCCTCGACCTCCTTCACCAGCCGGGCCACGGTCTGCTGGCGTCCGGTGAAGTCCGCGATGGCGCGGGGCAGCGCGCGGACGGGTGCCATCGGCCGGCTCTCCGCGCCGCCCACGGCCAGGTCCCCGGCGAGCACCCGCTGGTGCAGCTCCTGGAGGGCCGCGCCGGGCTCGATGCCGAGCTCCTCGGCGTAGAGGCGGCGACCCTCCCGGTAGACGGCGAGCGCGTCCGCCTGCCGGCCGACGCCGGAGAGGGCGAGCATGAGCTGGCCACGCAGCCGCTCCCGCAGCGGGTTCCGTTCCACGCTCTCGGTCAGCTCGCCGATCAGGTCGGCCGCCCGGTGCAGTCGCAGTTCGACGTCGACGCACTCCTCCAGGGCGGTGAGCCGCTGCTCGTCGAGGGCCTGCGCCCGGCGCCGTACGCTGCGGCTGGTCATCCCGCTCAACGCCGGGCCCCGCCAGAGCGCCAGCGCGCTGCGGTAGCGCCGGCGCGCCTCGGGGTGGCGGCCGGCGGCGACCTCGGCGCGGGCGGCCTCGACCTCCCGGGCGAAGACCTCGGCGTCCAGGTCGTCCGGCTCGACGCGGATGCCATAGCCGACCGGATCCCGGACGATGATCCCGGGCGGCAGCCCGAGCACGGCGAGCCGCTGTCGCAGTCGCGACACACAGATCTGGAGCTGGGTGCGGGCGGTGGCCGGTGGACGCTCCTCCCAGACGGCGTCGATCAGCTCCTCGACCGGGACGACCCGGCCGGCCCGCAGCAGCAGCACGGCGAGGACGGTCCTGTCCCGACCTGCGGTGACGGTGGCCTCGCCACCGCCGACCCGCAGGGGTCCCAGGATCCCGAATCGCATTCTGCGCCCCCGCACGCCGCCTGTGGAACTTCCAGCAGCGTATCGCTCCGGTCACGGATCGCCCCGACGAGGCGATAGCGATGTGATAGCGGATCGACAGCGGCAACCCCGATAGTCGTCCCTGGTTGTCGGTGACGACATCCGACGGGGGCGGTGCGCCCGCCGGGGGGAGGTTCCCCGGTCGGGCGCACCGATGTCGAGCACGACACGAAGGGCGCCGGGCCGCGGCCCGACGCCCTTTCGCTGGTACGGGAACCGTCAGCGGCGGCCGACGGTGAGCACCGGCTTGGTGACCTCGGCGAAGAAGTCGTTGCCCTTGTCGTCGACCACGATGAAGGCCGGGAAGTCCTCCACCTCGATCTTCCAGACCGCCTCCATGCCCAGCTCGGGGTATTCGAGGACCTCGACGTGCTTGATGCAGTCCTGGGCGAGCCGGGCGGCGGGGCCGCCGATCGAGCCGAGGTAGAAGCCCCCGTGCTGCTGGCAGGAGCGGGTGACCTGGCCGGAGCGGTTCCCCTTGGCCAGCATCACCAGCGAGCCGCCGGCCGCCTGGAACTTCTCCACGTACGCGTCCATCCGGCCGGCGGTGGTCGGGCCGAACGAGCCGGAGGCGTAGCCCTCGGGGGTCTTGGCCGGCCCGGCGTAGTAGACGGCGTGGTCGCGCAGGTACTGCGGCATCGGCTCGCCCGCGTCCAGCCGCTCGGCGATCTTGGCGTGCGCGATGTCCCGGGCGACCACCAGCGGGCCGGTCAGCGACAGCCGGGTCTTCACCGGGTACTTCGCCAGCTCGGCGCGGATCTCGGCCATCGGCCGGTTCAGGTCGACCCGGACGACCTCCTCGGTCTCCAGCGTCTCGTCGGTGACGTCGGGCAGGTAGCGCGCCGGGTCGGTCTCCAGGCGCTCCAGCCACACGCCCGACGGGGTGATCTTGGCGACCGCCTGTCGGTCGGCGGAGCAGGAGACCGCGATGGCGACCGGGCAGGACGCGCCGTGCCGGGGCAGCCGGACCACCCGCACGTCGTGGCAGAAGTAGCGGCCGCCGAACTGCGCGCCGATGCCGAAGTTGCGGGTCAGCTCCAGCACCTGGGCCTCCAGCTCCAGGTCACGGAAGCCGTGCGCGCTCATCGAGCCCTCGGTGGGCAGCGCGTCGAGGTACTTCGCGGAGGCGTACTTCGCGGTCTTGAGCGCGTACTCGGCGGAGGTGCCGCCGATGACGATGGCGAGGTGGTACGGCGGGCAGGCCGAGGTGCCGATCAGCCGCAGCTTCTCCTCCAGGAACTGCATCATCCGCGTCGGATTCAACAGCGCCTTGGTCTCCTGGTAGAGGTAGGACTTGTTGGCCGAGCCACCCCCCTTGGCCATGAACAGGAACTTGTACGCGTCGGGGTGCCCGTCCGGGTCCTCGGCGTAGAGCTCCACCTGGGCGGGGAGGTTGCTGCCGGTGTTGCGCTCGTCCCACATGGTCAGCGGGGCGAGCTGCGAGTAGCGCAGGTTGAGCCGGGTGTACGCCTGGTACACGCCCCGCGAGATCGCCTCCGCGTCGGTGCCGTCGGTGAGCACGTGCCGGCCGCGCTTGCCCATCACGATCGCGGTGCCGGTGTCCTGGCACATCGGCAGCACCCCACCGGCCGCGATGTTCGCGTTGCGCAGCAGGTCCAGGGCGACGAAGCGGTCGTTCGGCGAGGCCGCCGGATCGTCGATGATCGACCGGAGCTGGGCCAGGTGCGCCGGACGCAGGAAGTGGGCGATGTCGTGCATCGCCTCGGCGGTCAGCGCGGTCAGCGCGGCGGGGTCCACGGTGAGGAAGCGACGGCCACCCGGGCCGTCGACGACATCGACGCCCTCGTCGGTGACCAGGCGGTACTCGGTCTGGTCGGGACCGGTCGGCAGCAAGGGGGCGTACGAGAACGCGGCGGCACTGCTCATGACCGAAAAGCCTAGGGCAGAGGTGTCGATCGGTGACACCCGCCGGGGCCGTCCTGGGACGCCGCTCTCACCCGCCGCCCTTCTCCGAGTAGCAGAGCTCCTTCTTCGGCCCGCAGCTGCCCTGGTCGGACGGGGGACGGTAGCTGCCGTCCGGGTTCGGGCCGGGGATCCCGCCCTCGTCGGGCGGGGGCGGCACGGAGGTCCCGGCGCCCCACCGGACGTACCCGATCTCCCGCCCCTCCCCGATGATCATCCCGTGCGGGCCGACCGCGAGGGCGTTCGCCGAGGTGCGCAGCACCGCCAGCTCCCGCCCGCCGCGCGGGTCGACCGCGATCAGCCGGGACGGCTTCTCCTCGGCGATCACCGCCGCGTACGGGGTGAGCGCGGCGCCGCTCCTGCCGCCCGCGGGACGGGTCCAGCGGGTCCGGTCCACGGCGAGTTCCCGGCCGACGATGTTCCGCTTGTCGGCGCTGCGCACCAGGGCGTACCGGTCGTCGACGGCGAGCAGCTTCTCGCCGTCCGCGCCGACCTGGAGCAGCCGGCCGTCGTACCCGTCGACCACCGCCTCGCGGCCGTCCGCGGCGACCCCGATGAGCACGTTGCGGGCACCCTGCGGGTCCTCCCGCTGCACGCAGCCGGCGGCGTCGGCGGTCCGCAGGTTGAGCCCGGTGCGCTGCCACACCTGCTGGCCGGTGGCCGGGTCGATCGCGGTGACCTGGAAGTAGCAGCTGCCGTCGCGGGAGGTCGCCCGGATCCGCAGCAGCCGGCCGCCGATCACCGCCAGCCGTTCCTCCCGGCCGGGCTGGATGTTCTGCAGCACCCGCCCGGTGGCGGTGTCCACCACGTGCACCCGGCCGTCCACCGGGAAGCCGAGCAACGGCGGGACGGCCTCCGGCCCGGCGAGCCCGGCGTCGATGCGCGGGGCACCCAGCCGACGGGTGCCGAGCAGCTCGGGATTGTCGGCGAGCACCCCGCTGTGCACACCGGGCAGGAAGGCGGTCCAGAGCGGCCGGGTGCCGCGCGGTTCCCAGGCGCTCAGCGTGCAGTCGGTGGCCTGCACGCAGTACGCGTCGAGCAGCAGGTTCCGGTAGGTCCAGACGGCCACCGCCCGGTTGTCGCGGCGCCGCACCGCGCCGGTGGTCGGGTCGAGCACCTCGTACCCCTTGACCAGGAGCTTGCCCACGGCGACGACCGGGTCCCGGTCCCCACCGGCGACCGCCGCCCAGTCCGCCTTGCGCTCCCAGAGCTGGGTGCCGGTGGCCAGGGCGCGCGCCTCGACCCGGGTACGTTGCTCGACGATCACCGTGTCGCCGGCGATGGTGACGCTCTTCGGCGTGCCGCCGACCCGCTGCTGCCAGACCACGTCCGGCTCGGAGATCGGCTCGCTCCGGTCCACCCAGTCCCACATGGTCGGGAACGGGTTCCACACCCCGGTGGCGGCCAACACGACCACGGTGATGAGCCCGAGCAGCAACCAGCCGCGCACGCCAAGGCCCTTCACACCGCACACGGTAGCGACGATCGCCGCTGCGTCGACCCCGCACGCCGTCGTGTCGCGACGCTTTCTTGCGGCCCCGACGTGTTAGGAGGGCCCCTTCCGGTACGGAGCGCCCGTCCTCACCCCTGGGCGGCGGAGCGGATCAGCGGCAGGGTGCGGTAGGGGATCTGCTCGGCCAGGGCGATGATCGTCGAGGCGCGGCGGATCCCCTCGGAGCTGACGATCTGGTCGATGACCCGCTGGAGGTCGGCGTTCGACCGCGCCACGATGCGGCAGAGCAGGTCGCTGGAGCCGGTGATGGTGTGCGCCTCCAGCACCTCGGGGATGGCGGCCAGGTGCGCGGTCACCGGGTCGTGGCCGTGCCGCTGGCTGATCTCCAGGGTGACGAAGCTGGTCACCCCGAAGCCGATCGCGGCCGGCGAGACGTCCGGGCCGAAGCCGGCGATGACCCCGCGGTCGATGAGCTTGTCGAGCCGGGCCTGGACGGTGCCCCGGGCCACCCCGAGCCGCCGGGAACACTCCAGCACCCCGATCCGCGGCTCCTCGCCGAGCAACGTGAGCAGTCGTGCATCCAGCTCGTCGAGCTGTACATCCTGACCAGCACTCATGGGGTATCACCCTACCGAATGCGCAACCTGACCAGCATTTCTGGCAACTGTTGCCCAACGGGCGGCGATGCCGCGATCCTCGCCACATCAGCACACCGACGGCGGCCCACGAGGCCGGCCGGTACGCAAGGGAGGCCACCATGACCCAGGCGATCGACCGACCCCAGTCGACCGAGGAGGTCGACGTCGATGCCCTGGTCGGCGCCGTCGACCACGACATCACCCGCGACCCGTTCCCGGTCCGGGGCCTCGACCACCTGCACTTCCTGGTGGGCAACGCCAAGCAGGCGGCGCACTACTACTCCACCGCGTACGGCATGACCTGCGTGGCGTACCGGGGTCCGGAGCAGGGCTACCGGGACCACGCGCAGTACGTGCTGACCAGCGGCTCCGCCCGGTTCCTGATCACCGGCACGGTCCGCCCCGACGCCGAGGGCGCCGAGCACGTGGCGAAGCACAGCGACGGCATCTCCGACATCGCGCTGGAGGTGCCGGACGTGGACGCCGCGTACGCGCACGCCACCGCGCAGGGCGCGACCGGCCTGGTCGAGCCGCACGACGTCAGCGACGAGCACGGCACCGTCCGGATCGCGTCCATCGCCGCGTACGGCGACACCCGGCACAGCCTGGTCGACCGGTCCCGCTACACCGGCCCGTTCCTGCCCGGCTTCGTGGCCCGCGGCCCGATCGTGGACCGGCAGCCGATGATCGACGCCGGCCTCCAGCCGAAGCGCTTCTTCCAGGCCGTCGACCACGTGGTCGGCAACGTGGAGCTGGGCCGGATGGACGAGTGGGTCGAGTTCTACAAGCGGGTCATGGGCTTCTCCAACATGGCCGAGTTCGTCGGCGACGACATCGCCACCGACTACTCGGCGCTGATGAGCAAGGTGGTCGCGAACGGCACCCGCAAGGTGAAGTTCCCGCTCAACGAGCCGGCCATCGCCCGCAAGAAGTCGCAGATCGACGAGTACCTGGAGTTCTACCGGGGCGCCGGCGCGCAGCACATCGCGGTGGCCACCAACGACATCCTGACCAGCGTCGACGCCATGCGCGCCGCCGGCGTCGAGTTCCTGGACACGCCGGACTCGTACTACGACGACCCCGAGCTGCGCGCCCGGATCGGCGAGGTGCGGGTGCCGATCGAGGAGCTGAAGGCCCGCAAGATCCTGGTCGACCGGGACGAGGACGGCTACCTGCTCCAGATCTTCACCAAGCCGGTGCAGGACCGCCCGACCGTCTTCTTCGAGCTGATCGAGCGGCACGGCTCGCTCGGCTTCGGCAAGGGCAACTTCAAGGCCCTCTTCGAGGCGATCGAGCGGGAGCAGGAGAAGCGCGGGAACCTGTAACACTGTCGAGCGTGACCCAGCCTCCCCCGAACGCGTACCCGCCGCCCACCGGTCCCCAGCCGGAGGGCGGCGGCTTCGCACCGCCCACCGGCCCCGCGCCGCTGCGCCCGCCGCTCCCGTCCCAGCACACCCCGCAGCCGTACGCCGGGCCGCCCGGCTACCCGGCGCCCGCCCCGCATCCGGGGTACGTCCCGCCGGCGCTGGCGCCGAACGGGCAGCCCCTCGCCGGCTTCGGTGAGCGGCTGGTGGCCTGGCTGATCGACAGCCTGATCGCGACCGCGGTGGCGCTGGTGCTCTTCGCACCCGTCATGATCTGGCTCTTCATCCGGATGTTCGACCAGATGTCGACGCTCGAGGCGGACGGGACGGTGGCCGAACCCGACCCGTCGACCTTCATGACCGACCTCTTCCTGCCGCTCCTCCTCGCCGAATTCGGCCTCCTCCTGGTCCTGCTCGGCTTCTACTGGCTCTACCACGTCGAGTACGCCCGCCGGACCGGGCAGACCCTGGGCAAGAAGGCGATGAAGCTGCGGATCGTCCCGCTCGACCCGGGCGCGACCCTGACCCGGGGCGCGCTGGGCAAGCGCTACCTGGTCGAGTGGGTCGCCGGCTCGTTCGTGCCATTCCTCAGCTACGTCGACGGGTTCTGGCAGCTCTGGGACAAGCCCTGGCAGCAGTGCCTGCACGACAAGGCCGCCGGCACGGTCGTCGTTAAGGTTGACCAGTGAGCGCGAGGAGTGAGCCGGGCCTGCGAGCCCCGCAGCCGGGAACAGGGACGACGCCGTGAGCGCGAGGAGTGAGCCGGGCCTGCGAGCCCCGCAGCCGGGAACAGGGACGACGCCGTGAGCGCGAGGAGTGAGCCGGGCCTGCGAGCCCCGCAGTCGGGAACAGGGACGACGCCGTGAGCGTGATGGCACCGTGAGCGTGCAGCCCGGCTGGTACCTCGACCCCGCCGACCCGGACACCAGACGGTACTGGGACGGCGAGGGCTGGCTCGGCGCGCCGATCCCGGCCGACGCCACCCCACCCGAGGGCCCGCCCCCGCCCGAGCCCGTCGCCGCGCCGGCCCCCGCGAGCGGGCCGGCCACCGGCGGCCACCCCGGCCCCGGCGCCGGTCCCGGCCTCGGTGCCCCCGTCCCCGGTCACCGGCCGGGTCCCGACACGGGAGCGGGTCCGGTCACCCACCCGGGTCAGCCGGGTCCCGCAGCTCACCCGGGCCAGCCGTACCCCGGCCAGCCGTACCCGGGACGGCCCTACCCGGGGCAGCCCTACCCCGCGCCGCCGAACGGCGTGCCGGGGCCTGGGCCGGGTGCCGGGCCGCCGCCGGGCTGGTCGTACCCGCCGAACTGGCCGGGCCGGCCGCCGCTGCCCCGCCCGCACGGGCTGCCGCTCGCCTCGTACGGCGCCCGGCTGGTCGCCCGCCTGATCGACTTCGGCGCGGTGTTCCTGCTCAACGTCGTGGTGAACGGCTGGTTCGTCTGGCGGTACGTGGAGGAGGTGTCGCCGTACCTGCGGGAGTCGTTCCGCCGGGCACTGGAGGGCAACAGCTCCACCGAGGGCCTCCCCCAGCCCGGTGAGCAGGCCGGCGGGCTCCAGATCGCCATCCTGCTGATCGCCACCGCGCTCTGGTTCGCGTACGAGGTGCCGTCGATGGCCGCCCGCGGGCAGACCTTCGGCAAGCGGCTGCTCGGCATCCGGGCGCTGCCGGTCGAGGCCGACCAGCCGCTCGGCTTCGGCCGGGCCACCCGCCGGTGGAGCACCCTCGGCCTGCCCACCCTGCTCTGGTACTGCTGCGGCCTGGGTCTGCTGCTCCAGTTGGTGGACGCGGTCTCGCCGCTGTTCGACCAGCCGCTGCGCCAGGCGCTGCACGACAAGCGGGCCCAGACCGTCGTGGTCCAACTGCCCCGCGCCCGCCCCGAACCCCGCGACACCCCGCACGACCGCGCCGACCCCCCGGGAGACACCCCATGACCGAGACCGGACGTCACCAGCCGCCGCTGCGGCTCACCCGCGCCGACCTGGACGCGCTGCCCAACTACGTGCCCGGCCGCAGCCCCGCCGACCTGGCCCGTGAGCTGGGCCTGCCCGAGGCGATCAAGCTGGCCAGCAACGAGGTGCCCTACGGCCCGCTGCCCGGCGTGGTGGAGGCGGTCGCCGAGGCGGTCGCCGGCTCGCACCGCTACCCGGACATGGGCGTGGTCGCGCTCCGCGAGGCCCTCGCCGAGCGGTACGGCGTGGACGCCGACCGGATCGCCACCGGCTGCGGGTCGGTGGCGCTGGCCGAGCACCTGGTCCGGGCCACCTGCCTCCCCGGTGACGAGCTGCTCTACTCGTGGCGCTCCTTCGAGGCGTACCCGATCATCGCGGCGACCAGCGGCGCGACCAGCGTGCGGGTGCCGAACGACGCCGGGCACGGCCACGACCTGGCCGCGATGGCGGCGGCGGTGACCGACCGGACCCGGATGATCCTGGTCTGCAACCCGAACAACCCGACCGGTACGGCGGTCCGCAAGGCCGAGCTGGACCGCTTCCTCGACGCGGTGCCGGACGACGTGCTGGTGGTGATCGACGAGGCGTACCGGGAGTTCGTCACCGACTCCGAGGTGCCGGACGGCCTGACCTACCTGGACCGGCCGAACGTGGTCGTGCTGCGCACCCTCTCCAAGGCGTGGGGGCTGGCCGGCCTGCGGATCGGCTTCCTGGTCGCCGCCCCGGCGGTGGCCGCGGCCGTCCGCAAGGTGGTCACGCCCTTCTCCACCAGCATGGCCGCCCAGGCCGGCGCGCTGGCCGCGCTGGCCCAGGCCGACGAGGTGGAGCGGCGGTGCGCGCTGGTCGTCGCCGAGCGGGACCGGGTCACCGAGGCGCTGCGCAAGTTCGTCCCGGACGTGCCGTCCAGCCAGGCCAACTTCGTCTGGCTGCCGCTGGGTGACCGGGCCGTCGAGTTCGGCAAGGCGTGCGAGGCGCGCGGCGTGATCGTGCGGCCGTTCCCGGGCGACGGCGTCCGGGTCACCATCGGCACCCCGGAGGAGAACGACGCCTTCCTGGCCGCCGCCGAGGCCGCGCTCGCCTGATCGACCGTGGGTCGGGTCCGGACACCTGCCGGGCCCGGCCCCTCGGCGCTCAGTGCCGCTGCCGGGACAGGGTGTACTCCGGCGTGGCGAAGTCGCCGCCCTGCGGGCCGCGCATCGTCTCCCCGGCGTCCGGTACGGTGGCCGCGAACTGCTCGGCGTCGTCCTGTGGCACGAACCCCAACGCCGTCCCCGGCTCCAGGGACCACCAGCCGCGGGTGTTGGCGGAGACCGCGTAGAAGCACGCGTAGCCGACCGCCGGCGCCGACATGGCAGCCCGGAACGCCCGCAGGCAGTCGGCCGGGCTGAGCCAGGTGCTGAGCTGACGCAGGTCGGCCGGGCGTTCCTCGTAGCTGCCGATCCGCACCGCCACCGCGGACAGGCCGAACTTGTCGGCGTACAGCTGGCACAGGGCCTCGCCGGCCACCTTCATCGCCCCGTAGACCCCGTCCGGACGCGGCGGCATCGACGGGTGCACCGGCACGTCGCACGGGTAGCAGCCCGTCGCCCGGTTGCTGCTGGCGTACACGACGCGGCGGACGCCGGCCCGCCGGGCTCCCTCCAGCACGTGGTAGGTGCCGACCACGTTGACCTCTGCCAGGTCGTGCAGGTCGGCCTCGTCGGCGATGCCGCCCAGGTGCACCACCCCGTACGCCCCGGCGAGCAACGCCGCCACAGCCTCCTGGTCGCGCAGGTCGGCGACCACCGACTCGACCCCGTCGGGCACGGCGGGTGGGTGGATGTCGGTGGCGACGAGCCGACCGACCGCACCGGCCAGGTCGTCGACCAGGCGTGCGCCGATGGTGCCCGCCGCGCCGGTCACCACCCAGGTCTGGTCCCGCAGCTCCATCGGTTCCCCCGTGTGTTCCACCACGCACTCCTCAGCTCAGGTCGCGGCGAACAGCACCGGCTCGGCCATCAGGAACCATGCCTGGTCGTCGTCGGTCGGCACAGCCCGCTCGCGGGCCCGCTCCACCGCCAGGTAGCCGCCCGCCGCGTACGCCCGGCCGGGCTGCCAGCCGATGCCGTCCCGGCCGACGTCGAGGGTGAACCGGGACCGTTGCGCCCCGGTGGCCGGGTCCAGGGTGATCAGGTCCCGCCGGTCGGTGAGCAGGTGCACCCGTCCCGGCTCCGCCGCGATGATCCGTACCGGCCCGAGGTCGGCGCGCCGCCACAGCTCCTCGCCGGTACGCGCCGACCGGGCGGTGACCACCCCCGCCGAGGTGCCCACGGCCCGTTCCCCGTCCAGCTCGGTGTCCGCCCCGTCGAGCGCGGGCGCGGCCACCGGCTCCCCCGGACCGACCAGCCAGCCCCGGCCGCCGCTGCCGTCCGGGGCCGAGACCCGCAGCCCCCGGCAGCCGGAGCGGCCGGCACGGCAGCCCAGTGGGGTCACCACCAGCCGGTCCGAGCCGCCCGGCGGCTGCCAGCGGGTGCGTACCGCCCCGGTGCGGGCGTCCCGGAAGTCGACCGTCTCCTGTCGCACACAGGCGTCCAAGCCGATCACCTCACCGGTGGCGGTGGTGCCGGCCGCCCCGATGCAGCCGCGTTCCTGGTCGACCCGCCAGAGCTGCCGGCCGTCGGTGAGGTCGTAGCCGCGTAGCTGGCCGGCGCCGGCGGCGACCAGCACGGGTCCGCCGTCCGACGGGCGGGCGACGTGCAGCCCGTCCGGGTTCCAGACCGTCGAGGCGTAGGTGCGGCGGGGCTCCGGCACGACGCCCGGCTCCGGCCCGTCGGCCCGCCAGGCCACCCGGCCGGTCCGCGCGTCCAGCGCCACCAGCTTCCCGTCGGACCAGCGGCTGACCACGGTGGTCCCCTCGGCGAGCACCCCGTCGAGCTTCGCCGGCCAGCGCCGGTACGACCAGAACGGGGTGACCCGGTGCTTCCCGTCGACCGGCTGGTCGGCGTACACCTGGCGGGCGGCGGCGTAGACGCGGAGCCGGCCGTCCACGACCAGCGGCGCCACCGGCAGCCGGCCGATCACGCCGACCTCGGCGGTCGGCGCCGCCGGGTACCCGGCCCGAGCGGGCGTGCTGACCTCGGCGGGCGCGAGCACCCGGTGGACCACGGCGGCCGCCGCCCCGACGGCGAGCACCGCCGCGAGCGCCACCACGATCCGCCGCCGCCCCACGGGCAAACTCATGCCGCACCTCCGCCCGGCACCCTACCCACCGGTGGGGCCGGATCGGCGCACGGCACCGGACGCGCCGGCCGGGAACCGCCTGGGCGAGATGGCTCAGGCCGCCTCGGCGGAGCGGGCGGGCGCGACCGCCACGGCCAGGTCCGCCAGGTCGCGCCGGAGCGCCCCCTCGACCGCCCGGGCCGCGAGCCCGCCCAGGATCAGGGCCAGCATCCGACCGTACGGCGCGGTCGGCTCGGCCTGCTGCTCGACGACGACCTCGGTGCAGCCGCGCCGGCGGCGCTCGACGGTGCGCAGCCGCCAGGTGATCCGGTAGTCGACGCCCGCGCCCCGGGAGCTGAGCACCAGTCGGGTCGGGGCGGCCGCCTCCACCACCACGAACTCCTCCGGCTCGGTGCCGCCGTCCGGCCGGGCCCGCCGCTCGCACCAGGCGGTGCCGGGGCCGAACGGACCGGCGGTGAGCACGTCCACCGCGTCGACGGCGGTGAGCCAGTCGGCGCGCGCGGGAAGATCGGTGAGCAGGCGCCACAGGTCGACGTCACGCGCCTCGATGAATGCGGAAACTGTCACCGTCGACATGGCACCTCCCGTGAGGTCCACGGTACGGGGCGTGAACGGCGTACGGGGGTCCTTGCGGTGACATTTCCGCCACCGGTGCCCCGGGCGGGGCACCGGGTGCCGGACCGCGCTGGTCAGCGGTGGAAGGCGTCCGCCCGGATCGCGGTGAGGAACGCCGTCCAGCCCGGCGGGCTCACCGCGAGCGCCGGCCCGCACGGGTCCTTCGAGTCGCGTAGCCCGACCACGCCGTGCGCGGTGACCACGTTGGTGGCCACCTCCACGCAGAGCCCCTGGTCGTTGGAACGGCTGCTGGTGCGCCAGACGGCACCGGTCAGATCGGTCATCTGAGGTCCTTCCGCTCGGGCACGCCCCGACCGGCACGGGGACCGGGACGTGCGGAATCCGCGACGATCAACGGGGCAGGCCGCGGTCCCGGTCGCACCCGCTGTGCGACCGGGAACGGAAGGACGGAAGGACGACTCAGCGGGCCGGCAGGACCGTCCCGGTGACCTCGCCGAGGGCGATGGTGGTGCCGTCGGGGCCGGGCGCGGTGGCGGTGACCGTGACGGTGTCGCCGTCCTCCAGGAAGGTCCGGGCGGTCCCGTCGGCGAACTTGACCGGCTCGGTCCCGCCCCAGGTCAGCTCCAGGAACGAGCCCACCTGGTCGCGCTCCGGCCCGGAGACCGTGCCGGAGGCGTAGAGGTCACCGGTCCGCAGCGACGCGCCGTTGACCGTGAGGTGGGCGAGCTGCTGGGCCGGGGTCCAGTACATGGTGGCGAAGGGCGGCTCGGCGACCCGCTCGCCGTTCCACTGGACCGCCAGGCTGAGGTCCAGCCCCAGGTGCGGGACGTCGTGCAGGTAGCCCTGCACCGGCGGGTCCTGGTCCGGGGCGGGCACGAAGGCGTCGGCCAGGGCGTCCAGCGGGGTCACCCAGGCCGAGACCGAGGTGGCGAAGGACTTGCCGAGGAAGGGGCCGAGCGGTTGGTACTCCCAGGCCTGGATGTCCCGGGCCGACCAGTCGTTGACCAGCACCACGCCGAAGACGTGGTCGGCGAAGTCGGTCACCGGGACCCGGTCGCCGAGCCGGCTCGGCACCCCGACCACGAAGCCGACCTCGGCCTCGATGTCGAGGCGTACGCAGGGACCGGTGGTCGGGCCCTGCGGGGTGGCCCGCTGCCCGGACGGGCGGACCACCGGGGTGCCGGAGACGACCACCGTGCCGGCCCGACCGTGGTAGCCGATCGGCACGTGCTTCCAGTTGGGCAGCAGGGGCGGCTGGCCGGGGCGGAAGATCTGCCCGACGTTGGCCGCGTGGTGCTGCGACGAGTAGAAGTCGACGTAGTCGGCCACCTCGAAGGGGAGCTGGAGTTCCACCTCGCGCAGCGGCACCAGCAGCGGCTCGACCGCCGCCCGGTGCGTGGCGTCGGTGAGCAGCTCGGTGATCCGTTGCCGGACGGCGGTCCACTGCGGACGGCCCAACGCCATGAAGTCGTTCAGGGTGGGGCGGCCCAGCGCGCCGGCGGCCAGCACCAGCCCGGCCTGCTCCGCGCCGGCCAGGTCCAGCACGAAGTCCCCGATGCGTACGCCGACGCGCGGCTCCTGCCCGCCGCGCCGGAACACCCCGTACGGCAGGTTGGTCACCCCGTACGGCGAACCGTCCACACCAGCAATCCAGGTCATGTTTCGAAGCCCCCGTTCACCAGCCCCAGCCGGATCAGATCGGTCAATGGTTCGGAGATGCTGCACGAGCCGTACCCGATCCAGAGCGGGCGTTCGGCGTCGCGGTGCGCGTGGGCCCGCTCGACCAAGGGCACCGGGTCGGTGGCGGACAGCAGCTCGGCCACGGCCGGCACCTCGGCGCCCTCCGCGGCGGCCAGGGTGGCGGCGAGGACGTTGACGAAGCCGTGGTGGGTGAAGCCGGTCTCCGGGTCGCGGTGGCGGATCGCCTGGTGCAGGCCGGCGGTCAGCTTGAACGGCAGTTGCCGGTCCCGGCAGGCGCAGATCACCGCGGCCAGCTCGGCCGGCGTCGGGAAGAGCTCGGCGGCCAGCCCGCCGGTGCGGAACTTGGCGGCGACCGGCAGCCCGGCGGCGCGCGCGTCGGCGAGCGCGTCGAGCGCGCCCATCAGCCCGAAGGTCAGCGGGATCTCCGCGTGGACTCCGACGCCGCCGAGCCGTTCGGTCAGCTCGACCAGCTCGGCCAGGCCGGGACCGGGGTCCTCGCCGCGCCGGGCCACGGGCGCCTCGACCAGCCGGGCGGTCACCCCGTCGGGGGCGAGGAAGGAGAGCGCGAACGGCAGCCGCCCGGTGCCGGTGTCGCCGATCAGCCCGACGGCGAAGCCCTCGGCCGGGTCGACCAGGCCGCTGAGCTCACCGGCGGCGACCGCCGAGGCGGGCAGCAGCAGCGGGCCGACGAGGTCGGCGTACCAGGCGGTGCGGTGCCGGCGGTGCGCGATCACCGCGTCCGACAGCGCCGCACTGCCGGGCGGAAAGACGGCGGCGTCGTCGACGAGGCCGGCGAAGAGTCGGGGCACCTGCGTTGACACGAGACAAGAATCTACGGGACGCTACAAGGAACGGACAACAGCGTCCGATTACCGGACGCCACTGGCCGGAGAACGGGACGAATCGGGAGGCGAGATGCCGTACTACCGCAGGGTCGGCGAGGTGCCCCGCAAGCGCCACACCCAGTTCCGCCAGCCCGACGGCAGCCTGTACGCGGAGGAGCTGGTCGGCCAGGAGGGCTTCTCCTCCGACTCGTCCCTGCTCTACCACCGCTACGCGCCGACCGCGATCGTGGCCGCCGAGGAGTTCACCCCGCCCGCGTACACCCGGGTGCCGAACCTGCCGTTGAAGCCGCGCCACCTGCGCACCCACAAGCTCGACGGGGCCGGCGCCGACCCGATCCTCGGCCGGCAGTACCTGCTGGCCAACGACGACGTGCGGATCGCGTACGTGCTGGCCGACCGGCCGTCCCCGCTGTTCCGCGACGCCACCGGCGACCACTGCCTCTACCTGGAGTCGGGCTCGCTGCGCGTCGAGTCCCCGTTCGGCGTGCTGGACGCGGTGGCCGGCGACTACGTCGTCATCCCCACCTCGACCATCCACCGGCTGGTGCCGACCGGTGACGAGCCGGTCCGGCTGCTCGCGGTCGAGGCCGCCGGGCACGTCGGCCCGCCCAAGCGCTACCTCTCGGTACGCGGCCAGTTCCTGGAGCACTCGCCGTACTGCGAGCGCGACGTCCGGGGACCGGACACCCCGTTCCAGGTCGACGGCGAGGACGTCGAGGTGCTGGTGAAGCACCGGCGCGGCTGGACGAGGTACACGTACGCCCGGCACCCGTTCGACGTGGTCGGCTGGGACGGGCACCTCTACCCGTGGGCGTTCTCGATCCACGACTTCGAGCCGATCACCGGTCGGGTGCACCAGCCGCCGCCGGTGCACCAGACCTTCCAGGGCCCGAACTTCGTGATCTGCTCGTTCGTGCCGCGCAAGGTCGACTACCACCCGGACGCCATCCCGGTGCCGTACAACCACCACAACGTCGACTCCGACGAGATGCTCTTCTACACCGGCGGCAACTACGAGGCCCGGCGCGGCTCCGGCATCGAGCAGGGCTCGATCTCGCTGCACCCGTCCGGCTTCACCCACGGCCCGCAGCCGGGCGCGGCGGAGCGCTCGATCGGAGCGGACTTCTTCGACGAGCTGGCGGTCATGGTGGACACCTTCCGCCCGCTCGACCTCTGCGACGCCGCGACCGCCTGCGAGGACGACGGGTACGCCTGGACCTGGGCCCGCAAGGGCTGACGCGAAGGGGCCGCGTCCGGCGTGGACGCGGCCCCTATCGCGGTTCGTCAGAGCGTCGAGGTGTCGATGACGAAGCGGTAGCGCACGTCCGAGGCGAGCACCCGCTCGTACGCCTCGTTGATCTTGTCGGCCGGGATGACCTCGATCTCGGCGCCCAGGCCGTGCTCGGCGCAGAAGTCGAGCATCTCCTGGGTCTCGGCGATGCCGCCGATCATCGACCCGGCGAACGACCGGCGGGCCGGGATCAGCGAGAACGCGTGCACCGACAGCGGGTCCTCCGGAGCGCCCACGTTGACCAGCGTCCCGTCCACGGCCAGCAGCCGCAGGTACGCGTCCAGGTCGATCTTCGCGCTGACCGTGTTGATGATCAGGTCGAACGAGCCGGCCAGCTTGCTGAACGTCTCCTCGTCCGAGGTGGCGAAGTAGTGGTCCGCGCCGAGGCGCAGGCCGTCCTCCTGCTTCTTCAGCGACTGGGACAGCACGGTCACCTCGGCGCCCATCGCGTGCGCCAGCTTGACCGCCATGTGGCCGAGGCCGCCCATGCCGATCACGGCCACCCGGCTGCCCGGACCGGCGTTCCAGTGCCGCAGCGGCGAGTAGGTGGTGATGCCGGCGCAGAGCAGCGGCGCGGCGGCGTCCAGCTCGATGCCGTCCGGGATCCGCAGCACGAAGTCCTCGGTCACCACGATGGCCTGCGCGTAGCCGCCCTGGGTCGGCTCGCCGTCCCGGCCGACCGCGCCGTACGTGCCGATGTTGCCCTTGAGGCAGTACTGCTCCAGACCCTTGCGGCAGTTGTCGCACTCCCGGCAGGAGTCGACCATGCAGCCAACGCCCACCCGGTCGCCGACGGCGAACTTCGTCACCGCCGGGCCGACCTCCCGCACCACGCCGGCGATCTCGTGACCGACCACGATCGGGTAGGTGGTCGGGCCCCACTCGCTGCGCGCGGTGTGGATGTCGGAGTGGCAGATGCCGGCGAACTTGATGTCGATGAGCACGTCGTGCGGTCCGAGGTCACGCCGCTCGACGGTGGTCGGGACGAGAGGTTCGGTCGCGGACGTCGCCGCGTAGGCCTTGACGGTGAGCACGATTCTCCGCTTCCTTGCAGGTTCGTCTGGTCAGCGGCCGGGGTCGCCGTCGGGCGGGCGAGGCACACCGGCCGGAAAAAGCTTTCGCTCCCCCGGTTCCTACCCCCGTACCACCCCCACCAGCACGTAGCCATACTCACGGCGTCGGGCGGGAATACGGCCCGGCGCGGTCAGCGCCGGAGCACCGCGAACGCGGCGACCAGCGCGGCCGTGACCGCGCCCACCACCGGCCACACCCCACCCACCAGCGCGTAGAGCAGCAGCAGCGCCGGGGCGGCGACCACCGCGTACCCGGCCAGGGCCGGACCCCGGTCGGCGCGGAGCAGCGCGGCCGAATCCGGCAGCCGGCTCCACCGCCGCCACGCCACCAGCGCCCCGCCGAGCGCGGCCAGCCCGGCGACGACCCGGGAGAGGCCCGGCGCGGACGGGGCCAGGAACGCGACCAGCACCGCGCCGACCAGGAACCCGCCGGCGACCTGGAGGAGCAGCCGGCGCGGTCCGTCCGAGGCGGCCCGGTCGGCGTCCACCCACGGCAGGCCGGCCGCCGCGGGCGACAGGTCCCCGGCGTCGCCGCGCGGCGGCTCCGGGGCCGCCAGCTCGGACACCTCCTCCAGCGCCGCCGCGTAGCGCCGCCGCTCCAGCCGGATCACCCCCACGTCGTGCCGGGCCTCGGCCACCTCCGGGTCGAGCCGCAGCGCCTCCCGGTAGGCCCGCTCGGCCAGGTCGAACAGCCGCAGCCGAGCGGCGACCAGGGCGAGCACCAGGTGCGCCTCCGGCTCCTCCGGGGCCAACTCCACCCCCCGCCAGGCGGCGTTCAGCGCCTCCTGGCCGTTGCGCGAACCGGAGCGGATCGCGGCGGCGCTGCGCTGGGCGTACGGGTCGGCCGGGCCGAGCGCCACGATCTCGTCGGCGGCGCCGGCGGCGGCGCTCCACCGCCCCAGGTCCAGCAGGGCGAAGCCCCGGGCCACCCGGGGCGGGACCGCGTCCGGGGCGGCGGCCACGGCCGCCTCGGCGGCGCTGAGCGCCGGCTCGGCCCGATCCGCGGCGAGCTGCGTCCGGGCCAGCACGGCCAGCGCCTCGGCGTGCCCCGGTTCGCTCGTGATCAACGGGGCGAGTTCCTCGACGGCCTCGTCGTAGCGGCCCAGCTCGGCCAGGAGCCGGGCGCGCTGGATGTAGCCGTCGGCGGCGGACCGGTCGGGGGTGGGAACACTCGACATCCCGGCGAGCCTATCCGCCCCGCCGCTGCCGCGCCGCCGGCCGGAAGGCGGACGGGTGGATCAGGCCGGCGGCGTCGGGTAGACCAGGGCGACCGCGATACCGGTGAGCCCCTCGCCGCGTCCGGGGAAGCCGAGGCCGTCGGTGGTGGCGGCGGAGACCGTGACCGGCGCGCCCACGGCGGCGGAGAGCACCTGCTGGGCCTCCTCCCGGCGCGGGCCGATCTTGGGCCGGTTGCCGATCACCTGCACCGACACGTTACCGATCTCGAACCCGGCCGCCCGGACGCGCCGGGCGCTCTCGCCGAGCAGCGCCACTCCCGAGGCACCGGCCCACTCCGGCTGGTCCACGCCGAAGTTGGCGCCCAGGTCACCCAGGCCGGCGGCGGAGAGCAGGGCGTTGCAGGCGGCGTGCGCCGCCACGTCGGCATCGGAGTGCCCGGCCAGGCCGTCCTGCCCCGGCCAGAGCAGGCCCGCCACCCAGCAGGGCCGGCCGGCCTCGAAGGCGTGCACGTCGGTGCCGATGGCCACCCGAGGAACGATCATGAACCGAGGGTACGCGTCAGGCCCCGGTCGCCAGCAGGTGCTCGGCGAGAGCCAGGTCGAACGGACGGGTGATCTTCAGGGCGTGCTCCGAGCCGGGTACGCAGAACACCGGCACCCCCTGCTTCTCGACCAGCCCGGCGTCATCGGTGAGCGGGTCACCGGCCGAGGCGTGCGCGGCGGCCAGCACCGGGCGGCGGAAGCCCTGCGGGGTCTGCACCGCCCGGAGGGCGGACCGGTCGACCGTGCCGAGGACGCGCTCGCCGGCGTCGACCTCCTTGATCGTGTCGACCACCGGCAGCACCGGGATCACCGCGTCGTGGCCGGAGCGGACCGCTGCCGCCACCGACTCGACCAGGGTGGGCGGGGTGAGGGCGCGGGCGGCGTCGTGCACCAGGACGATCTCCGGCCCGGGCGGTACGGCGGCCAGCGCGGCGGCCACCGAGGCCTGCCGTTCGGCGCCCCCGGGCACCACGGTCACCGGGGCCACCGGGGCGAGCAGCTCCCGGACCGACCCGACGTCGGCTGCCGGGGCGGCCACCACGATCACCCGCACCGAGGGGGCCGCGGCGATCCGGCGTACCGCGTGCACCAGCAGCGGCTCGCCGGCCAGGGGGCGGAGCGCCTTGGGCGCGCCCGGGCCGAGGCGTACCCCGGCACCGGCCGCAGGAACAAGGACCGCGACGTCACCGCGCGGATTGAGCTGCGCGGTCACGTCGCGGTCCTCGGATTTCTTCGCTACCGGGTGGGTAGGACGATGCTGTGGGATCAGGCCTCGGTCAGGACCTTGTCGAGCAGCGTCTCGGCCTCGTCCTTGGTGCTCTTCTCGGCCAGCGCGACCTCGCCGACGAGAATGTCGCGGGCCTTGGCGAGCATGCGCTTCTCACCCGCGGAAAGACCCCGCTCCCGCTCCCGGCGCCACAGGTCGCGCACGACCTCGGCCACCTTCAGCGGGTTGCCGGAGGCCAGCTTCTCCAGATTCGCCTTGTAACGCCGCGACCAGTTGGTCGGCTCCTCGGTGTGCGGGGCACGGAGCACGTCGAAGACCTTGCCCAGGCCCTCTTCGCCGACCACCTCGCGCACACCCACGATCTCGGCGTTCTCGGCGGGCACCCGGACCGTCAGGTCACCCTGCGCGACCCGCAGGACGAGGTACTGCTTTGGCTCGCCCTTGATCACCCGAGTCTCGATTGCCTCGATGAGTGCGGCCCCGTGGTGGGGGTAAACAACGGTCTCGCCGACACTGAAAACCATAGGTTCGAAACCCCTTTCGCTGTGTCTAGGGTAACACGCTCAGGCGCCGATGTCTCACCGCTGTCCTGACCGTTGGCGCAGCTCAGGGGCCCTGTGAGAGGTATTTCTTCAGCTTGACAGGCGGTCAAACCGATGGTTTGGACACGCTCCGTGACCGTTGGATGACAACCAGGAACGGGTGGCAGGAGCGTCGATATCTAGGGCAATGCGCTCCTTCCATGGTAGCTCCGGAACACGAGGTACGCCCAGGTGTGGCGGTACGCGGGCCCGTGCGGGACGCTTGAGGCGGACGTGACGTCCGCTCACCGAGACGGTTCCTGGGGGGCCGATGGGCATGCCTGACGCGGAAGGCCACGGCCCGCCGGACGGGCTGCCCGGGCTGCCCCCGGAGTGGGGTCGGGTGGTGGTGCCCGACGACGCCTCGGCGCTCGCCGACGAGGCCCGCCAGCTCCGGCGGGAGCTGCGCCGACGGCACCGCCGCAGCGGTTGGCGGCGACGGCTCGGCCTGGCTCCCCGGCGGGACGGCCTGCCCCCGCTCGGGCTGCCCGTGCTGGCGCTCCTGGTGTCCGTGCTGATCACCCTCACCGGACTGGCCGCCGTCACCTGGCCCCGGTCCACCCGCTCCGGCGGCAGCCCCACCGTGGTGCCCTATCCCACCGCCCCGGTCGCGGTCGGTCCGCTGCCCGCGCTCGACCTGGTCGACGCCGGGAACGACCCGGTCCCGCTGCGCGGCCTGCTGCCCGCGATGATCGTGCTCGTCGACGCGTGCCCGTGCCGGGAGCAGGTGACCGCGGCGGCCGACGCCGCCCCGGCCGGCGTCACCGTGGTCTCCGTCACCGAGGGCCGCCGGGCCGACCCCTTCCCCGCCCCGGGGGTACGCGCCCTGGCCGACCCGGCCGGCGGCCTGCGCTCGTACCTGCACCTGGCTCCCCGCGCCGGGACCGCCACCGCGTTGCTGGTCGACCGGGAGGGCACGCTGGTCCGCCTGGTGCCCGAGCTGGGACCGGTCGCGGCGTACCGGGACGACCTGGCGCGGCTGGCCGGCTGAGCCGCTCCGGTCAGGACAGCTCCGCCAGCCGGGCGTCCAGGTCGGCCCCGCCGCCCTCGGCGCGGAACCGCACCCGCAGCGGCCCGCCCGCCGCCTCCAGCACCGAGACGGCCGCGCCGTAGCCACACTCCACGCTGGCCGGAGGCTCGTCACCCGGCGTGCCGGTGGCCTCGAAGGCCACCGACCCGGTCCCCGTGCAGCGCACGGTCAACGCGTACTTCAGGCCGGCGGAGGGGTTGGTCTGCCGGACCACCGGCGGTTGCCCGGGCTCCAGGTGGGACCGGTCGTGCCAGAGGTCGTCGCCCGCCTCGAGCGGGACCGCCGCTGCGCCGTCGGCGTCCTCGAACAGGACCAGCGGCTCCTTCGGCCGGGCCGGCACCGTCCGGAGCACCCGACCGGTGGCCGGGTCGACCACCTTCACGTCCCGGTCGCCGAACGCCCCCGGGGTCGGGCCGGGCGACGGGTCAACCGGGCCGAGCCGTGGCGCGGACTCGTGCCACCACCAGCCGCCGGTGACCAGGGCCGCCACGGTCAGCCCGGCCAGCAGCGCGGTACCCACCCGGTCGTCACGGCCCATGTCCTGGAGGCTATCCGGGCCCTCCGCCCGCCGCCGCCCCGTCAGTCCGTCCGTTCCAGCAGGGCCGCGTACAGGGTGAGGCCGGGCCCGAAGGCGAGCAGCACCACCCGCTCGGGCGGTACGGGAGCCCGCAGCAGCCGGTCCAGGATCAGCAGCACCGTCGGCGACGAGCAGTTGCCGTGCTGCTCCAGCGTCGCCCGGGCGGCCCCGAGCGCCTCCGGCGGCAGGGCCAGCTCGCGCTCCACCACGTTCAGGATGCGCGGGCCACCGGGGTGCACCGCCCAGCCGTCCACCTCGGCCAGCTTGTGCCCGTGCCGGGCGAGCAGGTCGTCGACCAGGTCCCGGACGTGCCGGGAGAGCACCTGCGGCACCTTCGGGGACAGTCCCATCCGGAAGCCGGCGTCGGTGACCTCCCAGGTCATGTGGTCGGCGGTCGAGGTGTCGGTGACCGAGGCGACCTCGCGCAGCGCGTACCCCCGGCCACCCGGGACGAGCACGGCGGCGGCCGCGGCGTCCGAGAAGAGCGCGTGCGAGACGATCTGCTGGGTGTCCACCCGGGCCCCCGCCGGCTGGATGTGCAGGCTGGTCAGCTCGGCGCAGAGCAGCAGCGCCGGGCGGCCGCGGGCGGTGACGAAGTCACTCGCCGCGCCCAGCCCCGGCAGGGCCGCGTAGCAGCCCATGTGCCCGACGAACATGCGCTGGGCGTCCGGCGCCATGCCCAGGTCCCGGGCGAGCAGGATGTCCAGCCCGGGGGTGGCGTAGCCGGTGCAGGAACAGACGACGAAGAGCCCGATGTCGCCCGCGTCCAGCCCGGCGGCGGTCAGCGCGCGGCTCACCGCCTCCTTGCCCAGCGGCAGCGCCTCCACCTGGTAGCGGCGCATCCGGCGTTCCGTCGGCCACTCCGACACGTCCTCCAGCAGCGGATTCACCGCCGCCTGCCGGTGGGACACCCCGGAGTTGGCGAAGATCCGCTCGGCCAGCGCCCGGGTGGTCCCCGAGAAGTGCTTCGCGAAGAAGCCCGACCAGAGTTCGTCCTGCGCCGCGCCCGGCGGCTGCGCGATGCCCAGCCCCGCGATCACCGGCACGCCCATCTCCCCCACCTCTCGGTCCACTTCCCCACGTGTCACCAACGAGGGGTGGTCGTGTCACGGTCCGGGTCCCCGCCGAGGGCGGCGACACCGAGCCAGTCGGCACAGACGTCCGAGGTGGCCGGGTGCAGCGAGCCGCACCGGGCGTCCCGGTAGAGCCGTTCCAACGGATGCCCCCGCCGGGTCGCCGAGGTGCCGGCGGCCTCCAGCACGGAGGCGGCCACCTCCGCAGCGGTGGTGCCGGCGAGCAGCTTGGCCCGCCACACCCAGCGGTTGGTCTCCGCGTCCCCCGGCGCCTCGTCCACCCGGCGGGCCGCCTCGGCCACCACCAGGCCGGCCGCCGCCACCGCCGCGTCCGCCCGGCCGAGCCGGGCCCGGACCGCCGGCAGGCCGGCCAGGTCGCGGGCGTTCAGGTGCTCGACGGCGGCGTCGATCGCCGCCCGGGCCACCCCGACGTAGACGGCCGCGTAACTCGCCACCAGCCAGTGCGGCATCAGCTGCGCGACCACCAGGGCCAGCCCCTCCACCCCACCGAGCAGCCGGTCGGCCGGAACGGTGACGTCCAGGTGCAGATCGTGCGACGAGGTGGCCCGCATGCCCAGCGAGTCCCAGGTCGGCTCGACGGTGATCCCCTCACCGGCCGGCACCAGGAACTGCGAGACCACCGACGGGTCGGTGGCGCTACGCGCGGCGACCAGGTAACCGTCCGGATGCCCGGCGCCGGAGCAGAACGTCTTCGCGCCCTTGATGTGCCAGCCGCCCTCGACCGGCTCGTAGACGGTGCTCAGTCGGGACAGCCGGGCACCGGCTCCGCGCTCGCTCATGGCCACCGCGTACCAGGCGCCCTCCGCCGCCGCGCGGAGCAGCCGGTCGCGGGCCACCAGCGCCTCGTCCGGTACGCCGAGCGCCTCGGCCAACTCCTCGGTGACCGCGCCCAGCGCCCCGGTCACCGAGGCGTGCATGTTGAACACCAGCGCGGTGGCCCCGTTGCCCCGGGCCAGCTCGGTGGCGACCGCGGCGTACTGGGCGAAGGTCGCCCCCGCCCCGCCCAGCTCCGGGGGCACCATCAGCCCGAAGAGCCCGGCCTCCCGGAGGTCGGCGAAGTCGTCGACCGGGAAGGAGCCGTCCCGGTCGTGCCCGGCCGCGCGGGCGGCCAGTCGCGGCGCCAACCGGCGGGCCGCCTCCAGCGCGTACACAGTCAATGTCGCCCCCTTCTCGGCGTCCCTTTACCCCGGGCGGTCCCGGCTACCCGCTCTTGACCCCACGCCCCTGGTAGAGCACGGCGGTGGACCAGGTGGGCACGATCCGGGGCTCGGCCCCTCGTGGACGGTCGGTGGCACGCATCCGGCGCAGCAGCCAGGCCAGGGTGCCGCCGAACGCCGGGCGGACCCCGCGCAGCCGCAGCTCGACACCGTGCCGGGCGGCCTCGGCGACCAGCGCCCGGGAATCCACGAACAACCGTGGGTCGTGGATGCCCCGCGGCACGGTGGGCAGCCGCTCGCCGATCTCCACCGCGACCAACCGGGCCAGCAGCGTGTCGTTGAGGGTGTCCAGCACCAGCAGGCCGCCGGGGCGCAGCAGTCGGCACGCCTCGGCCACCGCACGCCGCCAGTCCGGCAGGTGTTCCAGCAGCTCACCGGCGGAGACCACGTCGGCACAGCGGTCCGCGAGCGGGACCGCGGTGGCGTCGCCGTTGAGCACGGTCACCCCGTGCGCGGCGGCCTGGACCAGGGCGGACCGGGTCAGGTCCACGCCGACGTGCCGGTATCCCTTGCCGACCAGGTGGGGGGCGAGCAGCCCGGCACCGCAGCCGAGGTCGACCAGCAGGGCGTCCTGTCCGGACGCCGGGGGCACCAGCGCGGCCCGCGCCCGGGCCAGCCAGTGCAGCATCGCGAACGCGCCGTCCGGCCGCCACCACTCGTCGGCCAGGTCGTCGTACTGCCGGGGGTCGTTCGGCGGCAGCACCCGGGGCCGGGTGGACACCGGGGCCGCATCGCGCATGCCCCGAGCGTGGCACGACTCCCCGGTAACGACCAGACTTCCCTTATGTCGTCTTCGGTGTTAGGGCTGGTCAGAGCGAGCCACCCGGAACCGGCCGCCGCGGTCACCGTGGTGGCCGGGCTGCTCGCGTGGGGCGTCGGGCACCGGCCGGCCGGGATCGCCGCGGTGACGCTCACCGTGCTGGCCAGCCAGCTCGCCGTCGGCTGGAGCAACGACCTGATCGACGCCGACCGGGACGCCACGGTGGGGCGTACCGACAAACCGGTGGTCACCGGCGCGGTCCGGCGGGCGACCCTGGCCCGGGCCACCGTGCTGGCCGCCGTCGCCACCCCGCTGCTCGCGCTGCCCACCGGCGGCGCGGCGGCACTCGTGGTCACCCTCGGCCTGGTCTCCGCGCTGCTCTACAACCGGCCGTTGAAGTCGACGCCGGTCTCGGTGCTGCCGTACGCGGTCTCGTTCGGCGCGCTGCCCGCGTTCGTGGTGCTGGCCCTGCCCGGCGCGCCCGCCCCACCGCTCTGGCTGGTCGCCGCCGCCGGCTGCCTCGGCGCCGGGGCGCACTTCGCCAACGTGCTGCCCGACCTGGCCGACGACGCCCGGACCGGGGTGCACGGCCTGCCGCACCGGCTGGGGCCGGTGGGCAGCCGGCTGGCCGCCGCCGGGCTGCTCCTCGCGGCCACCGTCATCCTGGTCGCCGGCCCGCCCGGGCCGCCGTCGTGGGCCGGCCTGTCGGCGGTGGCCGCCGCCGTCCTGGTGCCGCTCCTCGGCGGGTACGCGGGCCGGCGCGCGCCCCGCGCCGGCGGCCGCCCGGTGGCCGCCTTCCGGGCCGTCATGGTGGTGGCGCTGATCGATGTGGTGCTGCTGGTGGCGAGCGGTCGGGTGGTCTGAGTGGTCACCCGCTGGGTGGCAGTACCGGGTCGGCGTGCGGACCTCGATCAGCCCCAACTACCCTGGAGCGCGGTCTGCGCGGGTATGGCCACCCCAGGCCCGGCGTGCGGCCGGACGGGGATCGTGACGAGGAGGACCGACGTGACGCGCTCGATCAGGGGTTCCCGGCGGGCGGCCCTGCTGCTGGCCGGTACGGCGACGGCGGCGGGCCTGCTGTTGTCCGGGTGCGGCGCCGGCCAGGTGGCCGAGACGTCCAACAAGATCCCGTCGGTGCAGGGCGTCAACGTCCAGACCTCCGACAACCTGTACAAGGTCCGCGGCCTGTACGTGCAGTACCCGGGCGAGAAGGGCTACCAGGCCGGCGGCAACGCGCCGCTCAACGTGGTGCTCTACAACGACAGCAAGTCCCCGGTCACGGTCACCGTGACCACGGACAGCGCCCGCGAGATCCTGCTCACCGGCTCCGCGCCGAGCGGCGGCAGCTCGGTCGCGCCGACCGGCTCGCCGACCGAGCCGGCCTCCGCGTCGCCCAGCCCGACCGAGACCAACGACACCTCGTCGCCGTCCCCGTCGGAGTCCGGCTCGGCGTCCGCCTCCCCGTCGGAGTCGGCCTCCCCGTCGGCCTCGGCCAGCGCGTCGGCCCCCGCCGGCCAGCCGGCCCGGTTCGAGGTCCCGGCCCTCGGCTACGTCCAGCTGAACAGCAACAACACCCAGTTCCTCCAGCTCGTCGGCCTGAACGACAAGCTGCTCCCCGGCCAGCAGGTCAACCTGACCTTCGACTTCGGCGGCGGCAAGGTGGTCAAGACCGGTGCCCCGATCGGCGTCCCGCTGACCCCGGCCCCGGCCCCCTCCCAGGTCGTCCACCCCCGCGAGGAGGCGGGCGCCGAGGGCGGTGCCGAGGGTGGTAGCCACGGCTGACCGCCGCGCACGACGTCCCGACACCGCCGGGTGTGGCCAGCGCCACGCCGGCGGTGTCGTCGTATCGGGGTGGGCTTTCGTCGTACCGCCCGGTTAGCGTCCACGGGTGAGCACCTCCCGATCCGCCTCTCCCCGCGCCACCGCCGCCACCGGCCGCAGCCGCGGCGCGGCCCGCGAGCCCCGTCCGGCGTACGAGTGCGACGCCTGCGGCCACCAGCCGCCCAAGTGGGTCGGACGCTGCCCGGAGTGCGGCGAGTGGGGATCGGTGGTCGAGTGCACGGTCGCCGGCCCGACGGTCGCCGGGCGGGTGGTCAGTTCCCGGCTGCCGGCCGAGCCGGCCCGGCCGATCGCCACCATCAGTGCCGCCCCGGCCCGGGCCCGGCCCACCGGGGTCAGCGAGCTCGACCGGGTGCTCGGCGGCGGCCTGGTCCCCGGCGCGGTGGTGCTGCTCGCCGGTGAGCCGGGCGTCGGCAAGTCGACCCTGCTGCTCGACGTGGCCCAGCAGTGGGCGGTCGGCGCCGGCAGCCCCTCGCTGGTGGTCAGCGGCGAGGAGTCGGTCAGCCAGGTCCGGCTGCGCGCCGAGCGGATGGGCACCCTGCACGACCAGCTCTACCTCGCCGCCGAGAGCGACCTGTCGGCGGTCCTCGGCCACCTCGACGCGGTCCAGCCCGGCCTGCTGGTGCTCGACTCGGTGCAGACCATCTCGACCACCGGCACCGAGGGCGTCCCCGGCGGGGTCACCCAGGTGCGGGCGGTCACCGCGGCGCTGGTGGCGGTCGCCAAGGAGCGCGGCATCGCCACCGTGCTGGTCGGCCACGTCACCAAGGACGGCCAGGTCGCCGGCCCCCGGGTGCTGGAGCACCTGGTCGACGTGGTGCTGCACTTCGAGGGCGACAAGCACTCGTCGCTGCGGATGGTGCGGGGCGTCAAGAACCGGTTCGGCGCCGCCGACGAGGTGGGCTGCTTCGAGATGCACGAGGGGGGCATCAGCAGCCTGGCCGACCCGTCCGGGCTCTTCCTCACCCGCTACTCCGAGCCGGTGCCGGGCACCTGCGTCACGGTGGCGATGGAGGGGCGGCGGGCCCTGGTGACCGAGGTGCAGGCGCTGATCGGGGCGACCGTGGCCGGCTCGCCCCGGCGTACCGTCTCCGGGCTGGACGGGGCCCGGCTGGCGATGGTGCTGGCGGTGCTCCAGCGCCGCACCGAGCGGCTCACCCTGCACGACCGGGAGGTCTTCGCCGCCACGGTGGGTGGCATCCGGGTGGTGGAGCCGGCCGCCGACCTGGCGGTGGCGCTCGCCGTCGCCTCCGGTGGCCTCAACCTGGCCATCGCGCCGCACCTGGTGGCGATCGGCGAGGTGGGCCTCACCGGTGAGGTACGCCGGGTGGGCGCGGTCCCCCGCCGGCTGGCCGAGGCGGCCCGGCTCGGCTTCAAGGTGGCCCTGGTGCCGCCCGGGTGCGGGCCGGGCAGCAGCGGCGTGACCCCGGAGAACATGCGGGTGATCGAGGTCACGGACGTGCGCCAGGCGCTCCAGGCTGCCGCCCGCGCGTCGGTGGAGTGACCGACGGTGACGGAGGGGCGGGACCGGCCGGGCGTTTCCGGACAGCCGACGCGCCGGGTCGCTGACCGGGGGAGCCGGACATCGTGACACATCACAGTAACCACGAGAGCACCCACCGCAGGGCAGTCCGTAGACTGTGCCCGTGCCGATCGACCGCGATGCCACCAAGCCCGCCGCGGCGACGCCGCATGCCCGCACCGGCGCCGTGGGCTCCCACTCCCGTCCGATCAGCGTGAGCGTCACCGGCAGCGTCGGCGGGGCGAGCGGCGATCCGCTCCGGGCCAACCTGGCCCTGATGGCCCCGGGCACCGCCCTGCGCGACGGCCTGGAGCGCATCCTGCGCGGCCGTACCGGCGCGCTCATCGTCCTCGGCTACGACAAGGTGGTCGACTCGATCTGCACCGGCGGCTTCCCGATGGACGTGGAGTTCTCCGCGACCCGGGTCCGCGAGCTGTGCAAGATGGACGGGGCGGTGGTGCTCTCCAGCGACGGCACCCGGATCGTCCAGGCCGGCGTGCATCTGATGCCCGATCCGTCGATCCCCACCGAGGAGTCCGGCACCCGGCACCGCACCGCCGAGCGGGTCGCCCGGCAGACCGGCTACCCGGTGATCTCGGTCAGCCAGTCGATGCGGATCATCAGCCTCTACGTCAACGGCCAGCGGCACGTGCTGGACGACTCGGCGGCGATCCTGTCCCGCGCCAACCAGGCCCTGGCCACCCTGGAGCGCTACAAGCTCCGGCTGGACGAGGTCTCCGGCACGCTCTCCGCGCTGGAGATCGAGGACCTGGTCACCGTCCGCGACGCGGTCTCCGTGGTGCAGCGGCTGGAGATGGTCCGCCGGATCGCCGACGAGATCGCCGGGTACGTGGTGGAGCTGGGCACCGACGGCCGGCTGCTCGCCCTCCAGCTCGACGAGCTGATGGCGGGCGTGGACGCCGACCGCACCCTGGTCATCCGCGACTACCTCCCGGTCGGCCGGAAGTCCCGCACCCTCGACGAGGCGCTGGTGGAGCTCGACCTGCTCAGCGCGACCGAGCTGATCGACCTGGTCGCGGTGGCCAAGGCGATCGGCTACCCGTCCGCCTCGGACGCGCTCGACGCGGCGGTCAGCCCGCGCGGCTTCCGCCTGCTGGCCAAGGTGCCCCGCCTCCCGGTCGCCGTGGTGGACCGGCTGGTGGTGCACTTCGGCAGCCTCCAGCGGCTGCTCGGCGCGACGGTCGAGGACCTCCAGGCGGTCGAGGGTGTCGGCGACGCGCGGGCCCGGGGCGTACGCGAGGGGCTGTCCCGGCTCGCCGAGGCGTCCATCCTGGAACGCTACGTCTGACCCCCGGCGACGCCGGGCGGGGCGTCAGCCGGTGACGGTCAGCTTCACCGGCTCGCTGATCCGGGTGCCGACCCGGGCGAACACCTGGTACGACCCGATCGGCGCGTACGGGCCGGCGGCCAGGCCGGCGTTGCAGCGGCTGGTGTCCCGGCCGTTCCAGCCCAGCTCGTAGGAGCGGACGAAGTCGGGCGTGAACGACTGCACGTCCGAACCCTTCTGGGTGCCGCAGGTGTCGGACGACCAGACCTTGTCCGCGCCGGCCTTCACGTACAGCTCCTGGAGGTCGGCACCGACGTCCCGGCTACAGGTCCGGTTCGACACGTTCTGGATCTTCAGGCGGAGGGTCACCACCGCGCCCTGCTGGACGCTCGACGGCACGGCCTCCGCGGTCACCTTGATCTCGGAGTCGGCGCAGGCACCGTCGTCGGCCACCGGCGCGGCCGGCGCGCCGGCCCCGTTGTTGCCGGTCGACCCGGTGCCACCACCTGACGGCCCACCCTGGCCACCGTCCGGACCACCCTGGCCGCCGTCCGGGCCGGCCGAACTCCCGCCGGCGGCACCCGGCGTCGGGGACGGGTCGCCGGACTGCGGGGTCAGCACCGAACCGGTCGGGCCGGGGGCCGCCGTCGCCGAGGACGTCGGGCCGGCGCCGCTGCCGGAGGTGCCCTTGTCGCGGCCCGGGCCGGTGCACGAGTAGAGCAGGACAATCAGGAAGAGCAGCCCGGCCCCGAGCACGACGGCACGACGCCGCCAGTACACGGTGGGGGGCAGGGGGCCGACCGTCAGACGCATGATGGCTTCACCGTAGTCGCGTACCACCCGGGGTGGGAGCCCGACGCGCCGGGCGAGTACCGCCACACCGCGCGCGGCCTCCACAGGGGACCGGGGAGGCCGCGGTCAGAGATAGACCTTGCGCTGGTAGACGGCGTGCGCGCCGGCCACCCGGTCGAGGAAGAGCAGCCCGGCGCAGTGGTCGATCTCGTGCTGGAGCGCCCGCGCCTCGAAGCCGTCGGTGACCAGCCGGACCGGGTCACCGGTGCCGGGCAGCACCGCCTCCACCACCAGCCGGCCGGCCCGCTTCACATCGCCGGTCAGGTCGGGCACCGACATGCAGCCCTCCCGCCCGGCCTTCCAGCGGCTCGCCTCCACCACCTTCGCGTTGCAGAGCACGAACGTGCCGTGCACCGTCAGCGCCTTCGGATGGCCGGTGACGTCCACCGCGAAGACCTGCGCGCCCACCCCGACCTGCGGGGCGGCCAGCCCGACGCAGCCCGGCGAGACCCGCATGGTGGCGACCAGGTCGGCGGCCAACTGGACCACCTCGTCCGAGGTCGGGTCCACCTCCGGCCCGGGCCGGCTCAGCACCGGGTCGGGGGCGGTCACCACCGCCAGCACCTCGCCGGGCCGGCCCAGCGCCGCCGGGGTCCAGCCGCCGAGGCCCACGTACGCCTCGGTCACAGCAGGTCCGTGTCCGCCGGCCGCAGGCTGACGCCCACACCCAGCTCGGCAGCGGTACGGGCGAGCCGGCCGGCGACCTCGTCCGAACTGCCCGGCGGCAGGTCCACCTCGGCGACCACCACGTAGAGCGAGCCGGTCAGCCGGGTGCTCAGGTCGGTGACGTTGCCACCCGCGTCGGTCAGCACCCGGGTCATCGCCGCCACGATGCCCATCCGGTCGGCCCCGTGCACCGCCAGCACGTACGGCTCACCGGTCGGCCCGGTGCCCCCGTCGGGGGTGACCGCCCGTACGGTGGCCAGCAGCTGGCCGTCGGCGGCGAGCGGGGCCAGCGCGGCCTCGACGTCGGCGGCGGCCGGACCCACGCAGATCAGGGTCATCGCGAAGTGCCCCCGCAACCGGGTCATCGTGGAGTCGGTGAGGTTCGCGCCGAGCCGCGCGAGCACCTCGGCGACGTCGGCCACGATGCCGGGCCGGTCCCGGCCGATGACGGTGATCGCGAGCTCGTTCATCCGGACATTCTCCCGCGTCGCTCCTGGTCGGCTACGTGGGCCCGTCGGGGTGGCCCATCCTGCGGGAAATCCGGGCGTGACATCATCGGCAGCGCGATGACTGAGCCCACCTTCGCCACCCTGGTCAGCCGCTGGTTCCAGCGGAACGCCCGCGACCTGCCCTGGCGCACGCCGGGCATCGGCGCCTGGCCGATCCTGGTCAGTGAGGTCATGCTCCAGCAGACGCCCGTGGTCCGGGTGCTGCCCGCGTGGGAGGCGTGGCTGGCCCGCTGGCCCACCCCGACGGCGCTGGCCGAGGACACTCCCGCCGAGGCCATCCGGATGTGGGGCCGGCTCGGCTATCCGCGCCGGGCGGTCCGGCTGCGCGACTGCGCGGTGGCCATCGTCGAGCGGCACGGCGGCGAGGTGCCGGACCGGTTGGACCAGCTGCTGGCCCTGCCGGGGGTGGGCACGTACACGGCCCGGGCGGTGGCGGCTTTCGCGTACGGGCAGCGGCATCCGGTGGTGGACACCAACGTCCGCCGGGTGGTCTGCCGGGCCATCGCCGGTGAGCCCGACGCCGGCCCCGCCACCCGGCCGGCCGACCTGGTCGCGACCGAGGAACTGCTCCCGGTCGAGCCGGCCGCCGCGGCGCTGGCCAGTGCCGCGTTCATGGAACTCGGCGCGATCGTGTGCACCGCCCGCTCCCCCCGCTGCGCGGACTGCCCGGTCGAGACGGTCTGCGCCTGGCGCGCCTCCGGCCAGGAGGCGCCGGCCGGCCCGACCCGCCGTCCGCAGCGCTACGCCGGCACCGACCGCCAGGTACGCGGGCTGCTCCTCGCCGTGCTCCGCGAGACCACCGGCCCGGTCCCCCACCAGCGGCTGGACCAGGTGTGGCACGACGACGTGCAGCGGGCCCGGGCGTTGGCCGGCCTGGTCACCGACGGCCTGGTCGAGCCGGTCGGCGAGGAGTCCTTCCGACTGGCCGGCGATGGTCCCGCCATGCCCCTGCCGCTCCCCTGACCCGGCCGCCAGCGTTCTCCCGCCTGCGCTCCCCTGGCCCCGGCCACTTCCGTCCCGCTCCCGCGCGCTGAGGCAGCGGACCGACGGACGGAACGCCGGGGGTCACTCCCCACCGCCCGGCGGCCCTTCCCATCGCAGGCCGACGCAGCTGGATCACGCAGCGTGACGACGCCTCGGGATGCACAAACTCCAATGCCTGATGTCTTCCGGACATAGTGATGTCTGACAGACATCACGGCTCCAACCCTTGTCGTCCTCACCGGACCGACCTGGACGCGTTTCCCCTCTTCGACTCACCGCACAGAGCCCAAGCCGGACCAGGCCGGGAGCCGGACCGGACCGGGAGCCGAACCTCTCCTGGCCCTGGCCGCTTCCCGGCCTCGCCCGCTTCCCCAGGCCCGGCAGCTCCGCCGGCCCGGTCACCGGGCGGAGGCCGGGCGTGAAAAAGGCGACGGCCCCGGCAGGCTCTCGCCTGCCGGGGCCGTCGCCCTGGTTCGTCCTTGCTCCCGTTACGCCGCCGCGTCGTCCGCGCCGGTGGCGGCGGTGCCGCCGAGGTCGGCGGGGACCGCGTCGGGCACGTCGGCGGGTCGGTCGGAGCCGCGGAAGACGAGCTTGGACTTGTCGATGTCCTCGGGGTCGCCTTCGCAGTCGACCACGACGATCTGTCCGGGGGTCAGTTCGTTGAACAGGATCCGTTCGGACAGGTTGTCCTCGATGTCACGTTGGATGGTGCGCCGCAGGGGTCGTGCGCCGAGGACGGGGTCGAAGCCCTTCTTCGCCAGGTACTTCTTGGCGTTGTCGGTCAACTCCAGGCCCATGTCCTTGTTACGCAGCTGCGTCTCGATCCGGGCGATCATGATGTCGACGATCTGGAGGATCTCGTTCTGGCGCAGCTGGTGGAACACGATGGTGTCATCGATGCGGTTGAGGAACTCGGGCCGGAAGTGCTGCTTGAGTTCGTCGTTGACCTTCTGCTTCATCCGGTCGTAGTTCGACTCGGAGTCCTCAGATGCCTGGAACCCGAGGGACACGGCCTTGGCGACGTCGCGGGTGCCGAGGTTGGTGGTCAGGATGATGACCGTGTTCTTGAAGTCCACGATCCGGCCCTGACCGTCGGTGAGACGGCCGTCCTCCAGGATCTGCAGCAGCGTGTTGAACACGTCCGGGTGGGCCTTCTCGATCTCGTCGAACAACACCACGCTGAACGGCCGGCGACGGACCTTCTCGGTCAGCTGCCCGCCCTCGTCGTAGCCGACGTAGCCGGGAGGGGCACCCACCAGCCGCGACACCGTGTACCGGTCGTGGAACTCGGACATGTCCAGCTGGATCAGCGCGTCCTCGGAACCGAAGAGGAACTCGGCGAGGGCCTTGGACAGCTCGGTCTTACCCACACCCGACGGGCCGGCGAAGATGAACGACCCCGACGGACGCTTCGGGTCCTTCAGGCCCGCCCGGGTCCGACGGATCGCCTTCGAGACCGCCTTGACCGCGTCCTCCTGGCCGATGACGCGCTTGTGCAGCTCGTCCTCCATGCGCAGCAGCCGCGACGTCTCCTCCTCGGTCAACTTGTAGACCGGAATACCGGTCCAGTTGCCGAGCACCTCGGCGATCTGCTCGTCGTCGACCTCGGACACGACGTCCAGGTCACCGGCCTTCCACTCCTTCTCCCGCTGCGCCTTCTGACCCAGCAGCTGCTTCTCCTTGTCACGCAGCTGCGCGGCCCGCTCGAAGTCCTGCGCGTCGATCGCGGACTCCTTGTCACGACGCACCTGCGCGATGCGCTCGTCGAAGTCACGCAGGTCCGGCGGCGCGGTCATCCGACGGATCCGCATCCGCGCACCGGCCTCGTCGATCAGGTCGATCGCCTTGTCCGGCAGGAACCGATCCGAGATGTACCGATCGGCCAGCGTCGCCGCCGCGACAAGAGCCGCGTCGGTGATGCTCACCCGGTGGTGCGCCTCGTAACGGTCGCGCAGACCCTTCAAAATCTCGATGGTGTGCGCCAGCGACGGCTCACCCACCTGGATCGGCTGGAAACGACGCTCCAACGCCGCGTCCTTCTCCAGGTGCTTGCGGTACTCATCCAGCGTGGTCGCGCCGATGGTCTGCAACTCACCCCGCGCCAGCATCGGCTTCAAAATGCTCGCCGCGTCGATCGCGCCCTCGGCCGCACCCGCACCCACCAGAGTGTGGATCTCGTCGATGAACAGGATGATGTCACCGCGGGTACGGATCTCCTTGAGCACCTTCTTCAAGCGCTCCTCGAAGTCACCCCGATACCGCGAACCCGCGACCAGCGCACCCAGGTCAAGGGTGTAGAGCTGCTTGTCCTTGAGCGTCTCGGGCACCTCACCCTTGATGATCTTCTGAGACAGCCCCTCCACCACGGCGGTCTTGCCGACGCCCGGCTCGCCGATCAACACCGGGTTGTTCTTCGTCCGGCGCGACAGCACCTGCATGACCCGCTCGATTTCCTTCTCGCGCCCGATGACCGGGTCGAGCTTGCCCTCCCGGGCCGCCTGGGTCAGGTTACGGCCGAACTGGTCCAGCACCAGGCTGGTCGACGGCGCGGCCTCACCCGGCGCGGCACCCGCCGCGGCCGGCTCCTTGCCCTGGTAGCCCGACAGCAACTGGATCACCTGCTGACGCACCCGGTTCAGGTCCGCGCCCAGCTTCACCAGCACCTGCGCGGCAACGCCCTCACCCTCACGGATCAACCCGAGCAGGATGTGCTCCGTACCGATGTAGTTGTGCCCGAGCTGCAACGCCTCACGCAGCGACAGCTCCAACACCTTCTTCGCCCGCGGCGTGAACGGAATGTGCCCGCTCGGCGCCTGCTGGCCCTGACCGATGATCTCCTCGACCTGCTGACGCACACCCTCCAGCGAGATACCCAGACTCTCCAGAGCCTTCGCCGCGACACCCTCACCCTCATGGATCAGGCCCAGCAGGATGTGCTCCGTACCGATGTAGTTGTGGTTGAGCATCCGGGCCTCTTCCTGGGCCAGGACGACAACCCGTCGCGCTCGGTCGGTGAACCGCTCGAACATGCCCTCGTGCTCCTCACGTGCCGTGCGCCTTGATGGTCAGATCTCGGCGGGGCCAGTGCTCGGACGTCCGGGACGGGCGTCCGCGCCTCCTTACTCTATCGCCGCGGACCGTCCCCGCTGAGGTCGTGTGTCCTCGCGAATGGCCGTTCACGCGTCGTTTCAGACAACCGTCCGCGCTCAGGAGGTGTTCCGGTACCCCTACCTGTACGCGCAGAGCGAAATTCATCCGCTGGCGGAAAACGTCCGTCGGGCGCATCCGGGCCACGCCCGGGCCTCCGGGCGACCCGGAAAAACGACCGGGCGACGTCGTCCACAGCCCGTGGACGGAATTTCCACCGCCTGTGGACAACCGCGGCGGTGGCCGATTTCTTCCCGGCCGCCGCAGCACCACGGCCGGAGCCCGGGGGACGAGACGGCGGCCGGCCACGCCGGCGCTCCGCAGCAGCCCGGCCCGGGCACCGAACCGGTCAGACGGGCGGATACGGCGACGCCGGCCCGGAGTGGCACTCCGGTCCGGCGTCGGTGTCGCCCGGGGCGGCTGGTCGGTTCAGTGACCCGCCTTCGCGTGGTACTCGTCGACGATCTCCTGGGGGATCCGACCCCGGTCGGAGATGTCCTTGCCGGACTTCTTGGCCCAGGCGCGGATGGCCTTGTTCTGCTCGCGGTCGGCGGTGGCGCCCCGGCCGCGCGCCGCGCGACCGCCCACGACCACGCCGCCGCGCCCCACCTTGGTGCCGTGCGCGATGTACTGAGCGAATACGTCGCGCAATTTTTCAGCGTTGGAAGCGGAGAGGTCGATCTCGTACTGCACGCCGTCGAGCGCGAACTTGACGGTCTCGTCAGCGTCCCCGCCGTCCAGGTCATCGACCAGCTTGTGAATGATCTGCTTGGCCACGTCCCACATTCCTTTCGAGCAGGGTTGAGCTCCTGCAATACGGGAGAACGATAACCCGCCCGATGCTTGCCGCGTCAATAGGTCGCGGTAACGACCCGGAGAAGATGCCGTGCTACTCGGCCCGGACCAACGGGAACAGGATGGTTTCCCGAATTCCGAGGCCGGTCAGCGCCATCAGAAGACGATCGATTCCCATTCCCATGCCCCCGGCCGGCGGCATTCCGTACTCCATCGCCCGGAGAAAGTCCTCGTCCAGTCGCATGGCCTCGTCGTCGCCGCGGGCGGCGAGCTGGGCCTGGGCGACCAGCCGCTCCCGCTGCACCACCGGGTCGACCAGCTCGGAGTACGCGGTGCCCAGCTCGAAGCCGAGGACGTAGAGGTCCCACTTCTCGGCCAGCCCCGGCTCACTGCGGTGCGCCCGGGTCAGCGGGCTGGTCTCCTCCGGGTAGTCGCGGACGAAGGTGGGTGCCTGCAACGACGGCACGACCAGCTCCTCGAACAGCTCCTCGGCCAGCTTGCCCGGGCCCCACTTGGGGTCGACGGAGAGGCCGACCTTGTCCGCGTACTCGACCAGTCGGGCCCTTTCGGTGCGCACGGTGACCTCCTCACCGAGCGCCTCGGAAAGGACACCGAACAGGGTGACCGAGCGCCACTCGCCACCCAGATCGAACTCCTGGCCGTCGGCGTGGGTGACCACGGTCGAGCCGGCGACCGCGATGGCCGCCTGCTGCACCAGATTGCGGGTCAGCGCGGCCATGGTGTCGTAGTCGCCGTACGCCTGGTAGGCCTCGAGCATCGCGAACTCGGGCGAGTGCGAAGAGTCGATGCCCTCATTACGGAAGTTGCGGTTGATCTCGAAGACCCGGTCGACGCCACCGACCACGGCGCGCTTGAGAAAAAGCTCCGGCGCGATTCGCAGATACAGATCGGTGTCGAGCGCATTGCTGTGGGTCACGAATGGGCGGGCCGCCGCGCCACCGTGCAGCAACTGGAGCATCGGGGTCTCGACCTCGATGAAGTCCTGACCGTGCAGGGTGTCCCGGAGGCTGCGCACCGCGGCCGCCCGGGTCCGGACCATCTGCCGGGCCTGCGGACGGACGACCAGGTCCACGTACCGCTGGCGGACCCGGGCCTCCTCGCTCAGCGGCTTGTGCGCCACCGGCAGCGGACGCAGCGCCTTCGCGGTGACCGCCCACTCCTCGACCAGCACCGACAGCTCACCGCGCCGGCTGGTGATCACCTCGCCGGTGACCCCCACGTGGTCGCCGAGGTCCACCAGGCGCTTCCAGTCCTCCAGCCGCTCGGCGCCCACCCGGTCGAGCGAGAGCATCGCCTGCAGCTCCGTCCCGTCGCCGTCGCGCAGGGTGGCGAAGCAGAGCTTGCCGGTGTTGCGCACGAAGATCACCCGGCCGGTGACCGAGACCCGGTCTCCGGTGGCGGTGTCGGTGGCCAGGTCGGCGTACTGCTGGCGGATCGTCGCCAGGGTGCTGGTCCGGGGGTAGCCGACCGGGTACGGCTGGACGCCGTCGGCGAGCATCCGGTCCCGCTTCTCCCGGCGGACCTTCATCTGCTCGGGAAGGTCGTCGGCGGGGTCGACTGGCACGGCGTTCTGCTCGGTCACGGCAGCTTCCTCAGGCTTGGGGAAATATCGGCGGGTCAGCCCATGAGCGTACTCAAGCGCCCAGGGGGCCGTTACGGGATAACCGGCCCCCCGAGACCGACCCCACTCGGCCGCCCCCTACGCCGGCGACCACCGCACTAGCGTGGCGGCCATGGCCGACCCCACGCACGCCCTCTCCTTCGGCGCCGCCGCCGCGGCGTACGACCGGTTCCGCCCCCGCTACCCGCAGGACGCCCTGCGCTGGGCGCTCGACGGGCCGAGTGCCCCGGCCCGGGTGGTGGACCTCGGCGCGGGCACCGGCATCCTCGCCCGGGGTGTGCTCGCCCTCCTCGGGGACGAGGCCGGGCGGGAGGTCGTACCCGTGGAGCCGGATCCGGGGATGCGGGCGCAACTGGCGGCCGCCACCCCGGGCACCACGGCGCTGGCCGGCAGCGCCGAGTCGGTGCCGCTGCCGGACGGGTCGGTGGACGCGGTGCTGGTCGGCCAGGCCTACCACTGGTTCGACCGGGACCGGGCGCACGCCGAGATCGCCCGGGTGCTGCGCCCGGGCGGCACCTTCGCCCCGATCTGGAACCTCCGCGACGAGCGGGTGCCCTGGGTGGCGGAGCTGACCCGGATCGCCCACCTGGGCGACAACGCCGGCAGCGTGCAGCGGTACGCCGACTTCGGCCCCGCCTTCGGTCCGGTGGAGACGGGCGAGTTCCACCACTCGACCACGCTGACCCCGGACGAGGTGGTGAGCATGCTGCACACCCGCTCGTACTGGCTCACCGCCACGCCGGCCGAGCAGCAGCGGATCGACCGGGAGCTGCGCGACCTCTTCGCCACCCACCCCGAGCTGGCCGGCCGGGACACCGTCGAGCTGCCGTACGTCACGCTGGTCCTCCGGTCCCGGCGGCGCTGAACCGGCTCAGGTGTTGCGCTCGTAGACCATCCGCAGGCCGATCAGCGTGATCATCGGCTCGTGGTGGGTGATCGTCCGACACTCGTTGATCACCAGCGAGGCCAGGCCGCCGGTGGCGATCACCGCCCGCACCTCGCCCAGTTCCTCGGTCATCCGCTCGACGATCCGGTCCACCTGGCCGGCGAAGCCGAAGTAGAGGCCGGCCTGGAGGCACTCCACGGTGTTCTTGCCGATCACCGAGCGAGGCTTCGTCGCCTCCACCTTGCGCAGCTGGGCCGCCCGGGCGGCCAGCGCGTCGAAGGAGATCTCGATGCCCGGCGCGAACGCGCCGCCGAGGAACTCGCCCCGGTCGCTGATCACGTCGAAGTTGGTGGTGGTGCCGAAGTCCACCACGATCGACGGCCCGCCGTAGAGGGTGTACGCGGCCAGGGTGTTGACCACCCGGTCCGCGCCCACCTCCTTCGGGTTGTCGATGGCGAGCTGCACCCCGGTGCGGACCCCGGGCTCGACGATCACGCTGGGCAGGTCCGCGTAGTAGCGGGAGAGCATGGTGCGCAGCGAGCGCAGCGCGGCCGGCACCGTCGAGCAGGCGGCCACCCCGGTGATCTCCACGGCGTCACCGGCCAGCAGCCCCCGGAACATCAGGCCCAGCTCGTCCGCGGTGGAACGGGCATCGGTCTTGATCCGCCAGGAGTGCACCAGCTTGTCGCCGTCGAAGGTCGCCAGCACGGTGTTGGTGTTTCCGATGTCGATGCAGAGCAGCACAGCGGCAGCCTAGACCGTCACTCCTCGCGCAGGTCCAGGGCGATGTCCAGGATCGGCGAGGAGTGGGTCAGCGCGCCCACGGAGAGGAAGTCGACGCCGGTCGCGCCGTACTCGGCCACCACCGGCAGGGTCAGCCCTCCGGTCGCCTCCAGCTCGGCCCGGTCGCCCACCGCGGCGACCACCTCGCGCAGCTGCGCCGGGGTCATGTTGTCCAGCAGCAGGAAGTCGGCGCCGGCCTCGACCGCCTCCACCGCCTCGGCCAGGGTGTCCACCTCGACCTGCACCGGGACGTCCGGGAACGCGTCCCGGACCCGCCGGAAGGCGGCCCCGATCCCACCGGCGGCCACCTTGTGGTTGTCCTTGATCATGGCGACGTCGTGCAGGCCCATCCGCTTGTTGGTGCCGCCGCCGCAGCGGACCGCGTACTTCTCCAGCGCGCGCAGGCCGGGCGTGGTCTTGCGGGTGTCCAGCACGGTGGCCTTCGTGCCGGCCAGGGCGTCCGCCCATGCCCGGGTGTGGGTGGCCACCCCGGACATCCGGCAGAGCAGGTTGAGCGCGGTGCGCTCGGCGGTGAGCAGCAGCCGGGTCGGGCCGGTCACCGTCGCCAGCACGTCGCCGCGCGCCACCCGCTGCCCGTCCCGGGCCACCAACGACACCTCGACGGTACGGTCCGACCCGGTCACCTCGCCCACCAGCTCGAACACCGCCGCGGCCACCGGCAGCCCGGCCACCACGCCGTCGGCCCGGGTGACCAGGTCACCGGTGTCGGTCTGCGCGTCGGGAATGGTCGCCACGCTGGTCACGTCGAGGAAGTCGGGGCCCAGGTCCTCGGTGAACGCGTCGACGATCACCTGCCGTACCCGCGCCGGGTCCAGGCCACCGTCGCGCAGCGCCCGCTCCGTCGACTCCCTCATGCTGACTCCTCCTTCATTCGCGACTGCGGGGCTCGCAGGACCGGCTCACTCCTCGCGCTCATGCTGACGCCTCCCAGCGCTCGTTCAGCGAACCGTCCGCCCCGATGCCCGTCACCAGGTGGCCGCGCCACCGCTCGTCGGCCGTCGGGAAGTCCTCCCGCCAGTGGCAGCCGCGCGTCTCCTGGCGCGCGTACGCGGCGGTGACCAGGGTGGACGCCACGGTGAGCAGGTTCGTGGCCTCCCAGTCGGCGGTCCGCGGGACGCCCCGGCCCTGCCCCAGCTCGCCGAGCGCGGCGGCGGTGCCGGCCAGCGTCCGCGCCGAGCGGAGCACACCCGCGCCCCGGGTCATCGCCCGTTGCAGGGCCGGCGTGCCGTCGGCCGGCACCACCCAGCCCTGCCCGCCCACCCAGGCGCCGGTCTCGGCCGGCCGCGCCTGCTCGGGCAGTCCGGCGGCGATGTCCTCGGCGATCCGGCGGGAGAAGACCAGCCCCTCCAGCAGCGAGTTGCTGGCCAGCCGGTTCGCGCCGTGCACCCCGGTGCAGGCGACCTCGCCGCAGGCGTACAGGCCGGGGATCGAGGTGCGGCCGTGCAGGTCGGTCCGGACCCCGCCGGAGGCGTAGTGGGCGGCCGGGGCGACCGGGATCAGGTCGGTGGCCGGGTCGACGCCGATGGCCAGGCAGGAGGCGACGATGGTGGGGAAGCGCCCGGCCAGGAAGTCGCCGCCGAGGTGCCGGGCGTCCAGGAAGACGTGGTCCGCGCCGCTGGCCAGCAGCACCCGGTGGATGCCCTTGGCGACCACGTCCCGGGGGGCCAGCTCGGCCAGCTCGTGCTGCCCGACCATGAACCGCTTGTCGTCGCCGTCGACCAGGTACGCGCCCTCGCCGCGCAGCGCCTCGGAGACCAGCGGCTGCTGGGCCAGCCCGGCCCCCGGCCCGCCGGCCGGCACGATCAGCGCGGTCGGGTGGAACTGGACGAACTCCACGTCGGTGACCGCCGCGCCGGCCCGCAGGGCGAGCGCCACGCCGTCGCCGGTGGAGACCGCCGGGTTGGTGGTGGCCGCGAAGATCTGCCCCATGCCGCCGGTGGCCAGCACCACCGCCCGGGCCAGGATCGCCCCGACGCCGTCCTCGCTGCCCTCGCCGAGCACGTGCAGGGTGATGCCGCAGGCCGGGCCGAGGCCGTCCGGGCCGTCGCCGGGGGCGCGCAGCAGGTCCAGCACCAGGGCGTGCTCGACCAGCCGGATCCACGGGTCGCGGTGCACCGCCGCGTGCAGGGCGCGCTGCACCTCCGCCCCGGTGGCGTCGCCGCCCGCGTGCACGATCCGGTCGGCCCGGTGCCCGCCCTCCCGGGTCAGCATCAGCGAGCCGTCCGGGTTGCGGTCGAACTCCGCCCCGATCCGCATCAGCTCGCGCAGCCGGGTCGGGCCCTCCTCCACCAGCACCCGGACCGCCGCCGGGTCGCAGAGGCCGACGCCGGCCACCTCGGTGTCGTACGCGTGCGCGGTCGGGGTGTCGGCCGGGTCGAGCACGGCGGCGATGCCGCCCTGCGCCCAGCGGGTCGACCCCTCGTCCATGGTGACCTTGGTGACCACCGTGACGTGCAGGCCCGCCTCGCGCAGGTGCAGCGCGGCGGTCAGCCCGGCGACCCCCGAGCCGACCACGATCACGTCGGTGGTCTCCACCCAGCCGGGTGCGGGCGCGGCGAGCAACCGGGGCAGGGCCGGCAGGTCGACGGTCGGAAGGTCCATGGGCACAGTCAACCCGAAGGCCGTTCACCACGGGCGGCGGGGGCGGGACGAGTGGTTTCGGCTACCTCGTCCGGACCGGCAGCTTCCCCGGCCCGGCCGCCTTGAGCGAGGCGGTCACCGTCCGGTCGGTCAGCCACAGATAGCAGCGGACACCCCGGTCACCGGCGACCCACCGGCCGGCCCCGGGCGGGCGGACCACCACCCCGCTGCGGAACCGCAGCATCGGGTCGTCGGGCACCCCGGCGTACTTCGCCAGCGCGGTGTAACAGCCGGTGTAGAAGGGTGCCCAGTCGGCGTCCTTCCTGGGGTACGGCTTGTCGGGCGCCGCCCACACCCCGGCGAACTCGGCGTCGTGCGCGGTCCGGCAGTCCACCGGGGCCAGGGTCACCTTCCGGGCCGCCCCGGCGCTGCGCTGGCAGCCCAGCCGCAGCGGGGACGTCCCCTTCAGCGCGTCCCGCAGGCTGCCGGTCCGGGTCACCACGGCGGCGGCCGCCTCGACCGTGGTCAGCTCGCTCAGGTCGCACCGGTACCAGCGGGAACCGGCCGCCCAGCCGGGCCCGGTCGGCAGCGCCACGGCCAGCCGCAGCCGGCCGGCCCGCCAGTTGTCGCCCACGTACCCGCTGGCCCGGGTGTCACAGTCGGCGAAGGCGGTACGCAGCTCGGCGGAGCCGAGGGCGGGCGGCGCGGGCCGGTCCACCCCGAAGGCGCCCACGTGCACGGTCTCCACCCGGTGCGGCAGGTCGCAGCCGACCGGCTCGTACCCGTCCAGCCCCACGGTGGGGGTGAAGTCGGCGACCTGGCACACCCCGGCGGCCGGCGTGAACGGCCCCGCCGCCGGCAGCGCCGCCCAGTCGTCGGTCAGATCCCCGTCCAGCCCGCCCGACCGCGCGCACCCCGCAGCCAGGGTCGCCACGACCACCGCCGCGACCAGGCCCCGTATCGCTCGCCCCATCGCGGCCTCCCCCACCCCGACGACCGCCGTGCCCGACGGTCCGCCCAGGCTAGCCGAAAATGACCTTCCGGTGACAGAGCGCGATCCCGTTCAGCTCCCGCACCCCCACCCGGAAACCCCCACAAAACCCCCACCACGCCAGGTCGCCGCCCGGGTGGGGAGAGGGAGGGGGAGGGAGGACGGGGGTCAGGCGGGGGTGGCGGCGAGGGGGTTGGGGACGGGGGCGCCGGCGGTGCCGGGGGCGGCGGTGGTGGGGTCCGCGGTGAGCTCGACGATCTTGTTGTCGGCGTCGACGTGGACGACCTTGGGCCGGTAGGCGCGGGCCTCGGCATCGTCCATCTGCCCGTACGAGATGAGGATGACCAGGTCACCGGGGTGCACCAGGTGCGCCGCCGCCCCGTTGATGCCGATCACGCCGCTGCCCCGGCGGCCCGGGATCACGTACGTCTCCAGCCGGGCCCCGTTGGTGATGTCCACGATCGCCACCTGCTCGCCGGGGAGCAGGTCGGCCGCGTCGAGCAGGTCCTCGTCCACGGTCACCGAGCCGACGTAGTGCAGGTCGGCCTGGGTCACCGTGGCGCGGTGGATCTTCGACTTGAGCATGGTCCGGAACATCGGGTGCCTCTCCGCAGGGGTGTGGTGGGTGGTCAGGAGCGCGGCGCGAGGTGGATCGCCGCGTTGTCGATCAGGCGGGTGGCGCCGACCCAGGCCGCGACCAGCAGCCGCGCCGGGCCGGTGACCGGCCCCGGCTCCAGGTCGGCGTCGGTGAGCACCAGGTAGTCGAGGCGGGCCGCGCCGGGCGTACCGGCGTCGAAGGCCCGGTGCGCGGCGGCGAGCACCGCGCCCGCCTCGGCGCCCCGCTCGGCGGCCTCGGCCCCGGCCCGCAGGGCGGCGGAGAGGCTCAGCGCGGCCACCCGTTCCTCGGCCGAGAGGTAGCGGTTGCGGGAGGAGAGCGCCAACCCGTCCGGCTCGCGTACGGTCGGCACGCCGACGATCTCCACCGGCACGTCCAGGTCCCGGACCATCCGCCGGACCAGGGTGAGCTGCTGGTAGTCCTTCTCGCCGAAGAAGGCCAGGTCGGGGCGGGTGAGCTGGAGCAGCTTGAGCACCACGGTGAGCACGCCGTGGAAGAAGCCGGGGCGGCTCAGCCCCTCCAGGTCCTCGCCGAGCGGACCCGGGTTGACCCGGACCGTCGGCCGGCCGTCCGGGTACATGTCGGTCACCGCGGGGGCGAAGACCACGTCCGCGCCGGCCCGCCGGCAGATCTCCAGGTCGGCGTCGAGGGTGCGCGGGTAGCGGTCGAAGTCCTCGTTCGGGCCGAACTGGAGCGGGTTCACGAAGATCGTGACGAGCACGTGGTCGGCCTGCTCCCGGGCGGCCCGCAGCAGGGTCTCGTGCCCCGGGTGCAGCGCGCCCATGGTCATCACCACGCCGACCCGGCCGGTCAGCCGCTCCCGCGCGGCCGCCAACTCCTTGCGCGTGTGCACCAGCTCCGTCATCGGTACCTCCCCCGTTCCCGACCGGTGCGGCCCGGTCACGCCGCCACCTCGATCCCGTTCAGCACGTCCAGCAGCGGACCCGCGTCCGCCGGGCGCAACCGGCCCGACGCGATCGCCCGGTCCGCGGTCCTCCGGGCCAACGCCAGGTAGGGGGGTACGGATTCCGGCGCGACCGTGGCCAGCCGGGTCAGGTGCCGGCGTACGGTGCCCGCGTCGCCCCGGGACACCGGGCCGGTCAGCGCGTCGTCGCCGAGCCGCAGGGCGTTCTCCAGCGCCGCCCGCAGCAGCGGGGCGAGCACCTTCTCCGGCCGGTCCACCCCGGCGTCGCGCAGCCGGTCGGCCGCCTCGTTGACCAGCGTGACCAGGTGGTTCGCGCCGTGCGCCAGGGCCGCGTGGTAGAGCGGACGGTCCCCCTCGGCCACCCACTCGGGCACCCCGCCCAGGTCGGCCACCAGCCGGGCGGCGAACGGGCGCAGCCCGTCGGGGGCGGTCACCCCGTAGGAGATGCCGGCGAGGCGGCCCAGGTCGTCCGGCGTACCGGTGAAGGTCATCGCCGGGTGCAGCGCGAGCGGCCGGGCCCCGACGGCGGCGGCCGGGTCGAGGACGGCCAGCCCGTGCGCGCCGGAGGTGTGCGCCACGACCTGCCCGGGGTGCAGCGCGCCCGTCTCCGCGAGGCCGGCGACCACCCCGGCGAGGGCGTCATCAGGCACCGCCACGATAAGCAGGTCGGTGGCGGCGCGGGCGACCGCGGTCGCGGAGCGGCGCGGGGTCTGCGGCAGCAGCAGCGCCATCCGGGCCTTCGCGGCGCCGGACACGCCGGAGGCGGCGGCCACCCGGTGCCCGGCGGCGGCGAGGGCCGCGCCGAGCACGGCACCGACCCGGCCGGCGCCGAGCACGCCGACGGTGAGGGTACGGGGAAAGACCAGCGGGGCGCCGGGGGCGGCCGGGCGCGCGCGCAGCGGTGCGCTCATGGCAACGATCCAGTCCTCGAAGGGGGTACCGGTCGATCGCAAGTATGCGTCCCGGTCACGGAGCCGGAACAAGGGTGTGTGAAAACCTTCACCGGTCGACGGAGGAGCCGTGCCGGGCGGCGCTTCCCGCAGCGGGCGGTTACCGTGCCGGGCGGCGCGGCCCGGGGCCGGTGGTTACCGTGCCGGCCCGGCCGGACGGCCCGTACCGTCGGCGGGTGACCTCGACCGAGCGGCTGCCCTGGCGGGTGGCGATGGACCGGGCCCTCTACGGGCCGGGTGGCTTCTTCGTCTCCGGCGCCGGACCGGCCGCCCACTTCCGCACCAGCGTGCACGCCTCCCCGGTCCTCGCCACCGCCCTGCTGCGCCTGCTCACCTCGCTCGACCGCGCCCTCGGGCAGCCGCCGGTCCTCGACGTGGTGGACGTCGGCGCGGGCCGCGGGGAACTGCTCCGCGCCCTGCTCGCCGGGCTGCCCGGGGAGCCCGCCACGCCCCGCGCTCCGGTCGCCGGGCTGCGCGGGGAGCAGGGCGCCGGCCCGGTGCCGCTCGCCGACCGGGTACGCCTCACCGCCGTCGAGAAGGCACCGCGTCCGGCGGACCTGCCCGCCGAGGTCCACTGGACCGAGGAGGTCCCGCCGGGCATCACCGGCCTGCTGCTGGCCACCGAGTGGCTGGACAACGTCCCGCTCGACCTGGCCGTAGGGACCGAGGACGGCTACCGCTACCTGCACGTCGACCCGACCACCGGCGCGGAGCACCCGGGCCCCCCGCTCACTCCGCCCGACCTGGCCTGGCTGACCCGGTGGTGGCCCGTCCCGTTGACCAAGGAGTTCGCGTCAGGATCCGGCCCCGAATCTGACGCGAACTCCTTGATCAACGCGGCGGGCCGGCGGGTGGAGATCGGGCGGGGGCGGGACGAGGCGTGGGCGGCGGCGGTGGGGCGGGTCGAGCGGGGGGTGGCGCTGGCCGTCGACTACGGGCACCTGCGGGACGGGCGGCCGGTGGGCGGGACGTTGACCGGGTATCGGAGTGGACGGCAGGTGCCACCGGTGCCGGACGGGTCCTGCGACGTCACCGCGCACGTCGCCATGGACTCGGTCGCCTCCGCCGGTGAGCGCATTGCCGGGTGCGCGTACACCCTGGTGTCGCAGCGCGACGCGCTGCGGGCGCTCGGGGCCGACGGCGGGCGACCGCCGCTGAGCCTGGCCTCCCGCGACCCGGCCGGCTACCTGCGGGCGCTGGCCACCGCCTCGGCGGCGGCCGAGCTGACCGACCCCGCCGGCCTCGGCGGGCACTGGTGGCTGTGCCAACCGGTCGACGTGGCGTTCGAGCCGCTCGTGGCACGATGACGGGTATGACCACGGACGCGGCCGATCTCCGGGAACTGACCGTCGGGACCGGCGCGGGCGGCGAGCAGCTCGGCGCCGACATGGTGCTGAACATCGGGCCGCAGCACCCCTCCACGCACGGCGTGCTGCGGCTGAAGCTGGTGCTCGACGGGGAGCGGGTGGTCGCCGCCGAACCGGTCGTCGGGTACATGCACCGGGGCGCGGAGAAGCTCTTCGAGGTACGCGACTACCGGCAGATCATCGTGCTGGCCAACCGGCACGACTGGCTCTCCGCCTTCTCCAACGAGCTGGGCGTGGTGCTCGCGGTGGAACGGCTGATGGGCATGGAGGTGCCCGAGCGGGCCACCTGGCTGCGGATGGCGCTCGCCGAGCTGAACCGGGTGCTCAACCACCTGATGTTCCTCGGCTCGTACCCGCTGGAGATCGGCGCGATCACCCCGGTCTTCTACGCGTTCCGCGAGCGGGAGACCCTCCAGGCGGTCATGGAGGAGGTCTCCGGCGGCCGGATCCACTACATGTTCAACCGGGTCGGCGGCCTCAAGGAGGAGGTGCCGGCCGGCTGGACCCGGCGCGCCCGGGCCGCCATCGGCGAGGTGCGCCGGCGGATGCCCGACCTGGACAACCTGATCCGGCGCAACGAGATCTTCCTGGCCCGCACCGTCGGGGTCGGCGTGCTCACCGCCGCCGACGCCGCCGCGTTCGGCGCCTCCGGGCCGGTCGCCCGGGCCTCCGGACTCGACCTGGACCTGCGGCGCGACGAGCCCTACCTGGCGTACGACCAGTTGGACGTGCCGGTGGTGACGAAGACCGCCGGGGACTGCCACGCCCGCTTCGAAGTGCTGCTCGACCAGGTGTACGCCTCGCTCGACCTGGCCGAGCAGTGCCTGGACCGGGTGGACCGGCTCACCGGGCCGGTGAACACCCGGCTGCCGAAGGTGGTCAAGGCACCCGAGGGGCACACCTACGCCTGGACCGAGAACCCGCTCGGCATCAACGGCTACTACCTGGTCTCCCGGGGCGAGAAGACGCCGTGGCGGCTCAAGCTGCGCACCGCCTCGTACGCGAACGTGCAGGCGCTGGCCACCCTGCTGCCGGGCTGCCTGGTGCCGGACCTGATCGCCATCCTCGGCTCGATGTTCTTCGTGGTCGGCGACATCGACAAGTAACGGCGCTCAGCGCCGGCTCCCGGTGCCGCGGCTGCCGCCGGCCCGGGGCACGTCGTCGCGCGGCGGATACCCGTACCGCGCCGGCTCGGGCTCGACCTGCCGCCACTCGGGCTGGCCGCTGCGCTGCGTCGGCGGCCGCCACTCGTCCGGCACCGGCACCCCACCCACCGGCAGCGCCCGTCGGCTCTCCGGGGTCCATTGGTTCTCGGGGGTCCGGTGGTTCTCGGGGGTCCACTGGCCGTCGGGGGCCCGGTCGCCGGCGGGCTCACTCCCGCCGTAGCCGCCCCGGCCCCGGACGCCGTCCCGGTCATGGCGCGGGTCCGCGCCCGCGCCGTAGACGCCGCCCTGCTCGCGGCGCGGGTCCGCGCCCCCGCCGTAGACGCCGCCCTGGCGTCCGTGCGGTTCCCGGACCGACGCCCAGCGGTCCTCCATCCGGTACTCGGTGCCGCCGCCGTCGGCGTGGACCGCCGCCCGCCGCTCCCCGACCCGGACCTCCCGGCCGTGCTCGTCGTCCCGGACCGAGGCCCAGCGGTTGCCCGCGCGCAACTCGGACCAGTAGTCACCGTCCGTGTCGTCGGCCGGCACCGCCGGACCGGACTCCTCCGCCGGCGACCACGCCCGGGCGTACGCCGACGCCCAGCCCTCGCCCTGGCCGGCCCACCCCGGCTCCCCGCCGGTGCTCCCCGGCCAGGCCGGCGCGCTCCCGTCCGCCGCCCACGACCGGTCGTCACCCGAGCCGTCCCGGCCGGTCGACCAGGTGTCCCCGACGCCCTGAACCGCCGATCGGCCCCGCCCGTCACCGGCCGCCGTCGGGGCGGCGGACGAGACCACGCCGGCCCAGGGGTGCTCCCGTACCGGGCCGCCCGTGCCGTCCTCCCGGTAACCGGTCGACGCCGACCAGCCGGCCGGCTCGCGCTCCCCGGCGTGGCCGGCCCGGTCGTGCCGCTCGCGCCGAGGGTCGTCGGACCAGGACCGGTCGGCCGGTTCCGCGCGCTGACTCCAGGACCGCTCGTCCGATTCGGGATGCTGGCTCCGGGACCGGTCGTCCGGGCCGGCGCCGTGGGCCCAGGGGGTGTCCTCCCGCTCGGGCCGCGCGGCCCGGCCCCAGGACGCCTCGTCCCGCTCCCCGCGCCCGCCGCCGGACCAGGAACGCTCGTCCCGCGTGCCGCCCGACCAGGAACGGTCGCCCGGCTCGGTCCGCGCATCCCCCGACCAGGAACGGTCACCCGGCTCGCTTCGCGCGTCACCCGACCAGGAGCGGTCGTCGTGGGTTGCCGACGGCTCCCCGCCGGTCCAGGGACGGCCGGCGTCGGGCTCCCGCCCCCCGGCCCGTGCGCGGTCCCCCGGCTCGGTGGCCGGGGACCAGCGGCCGGCGTAGCCGCCGTAGCGGGCACCGGCACCCGGGTCGGCCCCGCCGTCCACGATGGTGTGCCGGGTGGTGACGTGCACGGTCTCGGTGTGGTGCACCACCCCGACCGGGCGGGGACCGGCCTCCGGCTCCGGCGTACGCGCGCCGCCGTACACGCCGGCCGGCGGGCGCTCACCCGCCGGGGCGGGACGCTCGGTGTCGTGGCGGGGACCGGGTTGCGGCCGGCGGACCGGCTGGTCCGGCTCGTCACGCCGGTCGACGACCGGCGGCCGCCGGCCCGGCGCACCCGGGTCCGGGTGGTCCTGCCCGCCGCCGTACGTGCCGCCGCCCACCCGGGCGCGGGCAGCGGCCGGCTCCTCGGCCGGCGCGGCGGTGATCCCCGCCGCAGCGGCGATCCCGGCAGCCGCCGCGTCCAGCCGGCGGCGCAGCGCGGTGACCGACTCCTCGGTCCGTTGTGCCTGGTCGAGCGCCTGGTTGCCGCGCTGGGCGGTGGCCGCCAGCTCGCCGCGCAGCTCCCGACGGAGCTGGTCCAGCTCGGCCCGCAGCTCCTCGACCCCGGCCGGAGCGCTGCCACCGTCGGCCCGCAACGCGATGGAGAGCCCGATCAGCACCACCGCCAGGATCGCCAGCACGGCGCCGAAGCGCAGCGGGCCGTTGCCGTCGGCGACGAGCAGGATCAGCGCGGCCAGGGGCGCGCACGCCACACCGATCCAGAACAGGACGGTCAGCAGCGAGCTGCGCGTCTCGGCGGGGGCGACCGGAGCGGGCATGGCGGGCAGACTACCGAGAGATGCCCCGCGAGGGAACGGGCCGAGAGTATCGATGTAAACAGCAGTGACCAGGCTTTCCGGCGCCCCGCACCGGTCCGGCCGCCGGCCCTCCCCGAACGGGAGCGCCGACGGCCGGTCGTCGATCGGGGGAACGCGACGTCCGTCGCGCCCCGCCCGGGTCAGCTGGCGGCGAGCGCCGCGTCGGAGGAGAAGACCAGCCCGACGCTGGCCGAACCGGTCTTCAGCGCGTTCTTGGTCTGCGGGCCACCGGCGTCCAGCGAGCTGAACGAGCCCGCCTTGAAGTCGTAGACCTCGATCAGGCCGGCCTGGCACTTCGGCCGCTGCGGGCACTCCGGCGGCCCGGCCAGCACGGTGGCCTTGCCGGAGCACTTCGCCGCCAGCTCGGAGAGCGTGCCGACCTGGTACTTGTCGGCGAACGCCTTGGTCACCGCGAAGGCGTTCTGGTCCTGCGCCTGGGCCGGTTGGCCGAACACGATGCCGGCCTTGTCGCCCTGCGCCTTCAACGCCTCGACGGTCTTGTCCAGCTCCGGCGAGGAGACCGGCTTCGCGTCCTTGCCGTTGGCCTTGGTGTTGAGGAACTCGGCCATGGTGGCGGCGTACTCGGGGACGACCTGGATCTGGCCCTTCTCCAGCGCCGGCTCGTAGAGCTCCCGGTTACCGATGGTCTGCACCTTGACCTGGTAGCCGGCCGCGGTGAGGGCGATCTTGTAGAGCTCGGCGATGAGCTGGCTCTCGCTGAAGTTGCCGGCGCCGACCGTGACCTGGCCGCCCGGGCCCTTCTCGATGCCGTCGGTGACCGCGTTGGCGTCCGCGAATTCCTTCGCCGCGACCTGCGGGGTCTTGCGGTCGACGTCGACCTGCCGGTTCAGCTCGATCAGCTTGGGGGTGTCCAGCTTCGCGGAGACCTTGTCCAGCGCCGCGACGAGCTGCGGCGTGGCCGCCTTCTTGCTGATCGCCGGCAGGACGTTGTCGGTGTTCTGGAGCTTCTTGTCGTCGGTGAGGACGACCAGCTTGTCGCCGGCGACCGGCGCGCAGCCCGCCCCCGACGCGCCCTGCTTCGGCGCGTCGGTGCCGGACGAGCCCGCGTTGCCGCAGCCGGTGAGCAGCCCGGCCGCGGTGAGGGCGCCGAGCGCCCCGACGGCCAGCCGTGAACGTGCAAGCATCAGTGCCCGCCTTCCGTGTCCCGGCGCGACCCGTACCGGGTCGGCCGCGTGTCCGACGGGCGATCCTGATCGGCCGCCCGCGACTCCAGCCAATATCCTCCGGCCCGGACCGACAAACTCGGAGCGACTTTCGTCACCGGATCGTCACCCGGCGCGTACCGGGAGGTCAGCCGCCCGCCGTGGCGTCCGCCGCGCGCCGGTTCGCCGCCCGGCGCACCCGCCGCAGCGGGCGCGGCGTGACCGCCCGCTCGACCACCGCCAGGATGCCCTCGACCAGCAGCGCCAGCCCGGCGACCAGCAGGCCGCCCGCGATCACCTGCCCGCCGCCGGCCGCGATGTCCAGCCCGAACCCGGCCCGGATGATCTGGCCCAGCCCGCCGCCGTTGACGAAGGACGCCAGCGCCGCGGTGGCGACCACCTGCACCGCGGCGGTCCGGAACCCGGCCGCCAGGTACGGCACCGCGAGCGGCAGCTCGACCCGGCGCAACAGTTGGCCGCCGGAGAGTCCCATGCCGCGGGCCGCGTCCCGGGCCTCCGGGTCGACCTGCCGCACCCCGGTGTACGCGTTGGCCAGCAGCGGCGGCACCGCGAACACCGCCAGCGCGACCACCACCGCCGGCCGGCCGAAGCCGATGAAGGTCAGCGGCAGGATGGTCAGCAGCGCCAGGGTCGGGATCGCCAGCGTGACGTTGGCGACCAGCAGCACCGCGCCGCCGCCCCGGCCGGAGTGCCCGAGCCAGAGCCCGATCGGCCAGGCCACCAGGCAGCCGAGCAGCACCGCCAGCGCGGAGATGGTCAGGTGCTCGCCGAGCCGGTCCAGCACACCGCCCGGATTCGTCCAGTTCAACGGGTCGTTCAGCCAGACCACGGCGTCCCGGAGGTAGTTCACGCGGCCGGCCTTCCGTGCACGGGGCCGGGGCCGCGTCGCGCCGCGTACCGCGCGGTCACGACGGCCGCCGGCGCAGCCAGGGGGTGAGCAGCCGGCCCACACCGGCCAGCACCAGGTCGAGCAGCAGGGCCAGCAGTACGCAGAGCACGGTGCCGGTCATGATCTGCGCCTTGTAGAAGTTGTTCTGGAAGCCGGCGAAGATGAGCTGGCCGAGGCCGCCCCGGCCGATCACCACGCCGACGGTGACCAGCGCCACCGTGGAGACGGTGGCCAGCCGGAGCCCGGTGAGGATGCCGGGCAGCGCCAGCGGCAGCTCGATCCGGAACAGCCGGGCCCAGCGGCCGTACCCCATGCCCTCGGCGGCCTCGCGGACCTCGGGCGGGACCTGGTTCAGCCCGGCGAGCGCGTTGCGGACGATGACCAGCAGCGCGTACAGCACGACCACGGTGAGCACGGTCACCGCCCCGATCCCGAGGGTGGGCCCGAGGAACGCGAACAGGGCCAGCGACGGGATCGTGTAGAGCACCCCGGAGACCGCGAGCACCGGCCCGGCCAGGGACCGGAACCAGTACGCGGCCACCGCGAGCGGCAGCGCCACCAGGGCGGCGATCAGCACCGCCCGGGCGGTGAGCCAGGTGTGCTCGCGCAGGGCGTCGAGGATCGTGTCAGAGTTGTCCCGCACGTACTGCCAGGAGAACCACGGGTTACCGGGCGCGGCCCGGTAGCTCAGGTGGAGGGACACACGTGGACGTTACCCCGGGATCCACCGCCGGACACGGCGCGGCCTCGATCACGCTCGACGGCATCGGCAAACGCTACCCGGACGGCACCGAGGCGGTCCGGAAGCTGAGCCTGGACGTGGCCGCCGGCGAGCTGGTCGTGCTGATCGGGCCGTCCGGCTGCGGCAAGTCCACCGTGCTGCGCATGATCAACCGGCTGATCGAGCCGACCGCCGGCCGGATCCTGCTCGGCGACGACGACGTCACCCGGGTCGACCCGGTCGCGCTGCGTCGCCGCATCGGGTACGTCATCCAGAACGTGGGCCTCTTCCCGCACCAGACCGTCGCGACCAACGTGGCCACCGTGCCCGGGCTGCTCGGCTGGTCCCGCGCGCGGACCCGGGAACGGGTGGACGAGCTGCTGGAGCTGGTCGGTCTGGAACCGGCGCAGTTCGGCCGCCGGTACCCGCACGAGCTCTCCGGCGGCCAGCGGCAGCGGGTCGGGGTGGCCCGCGCGCTCGCCGCCGACCCCGTGGTGCTGCTGATGGACGAGCCGTTCTCCGCCGTCGACCCGATCGTCCGGACCCGGCTCCAGGAGGAGTTCCTGCGGCTCCAGGCCGAGGTCCGCAAGACCATCGTGCTGGTCACCCACGACCTCGACGAGGCGGTCCGGCTCGGTGACCGGATCGCCGTGCTCTCCGAGGGCGGCCGGCTGGAGCAGTACGACACTCCGGCCGCGCTGCTCGGCTCGCCCGCCTCGCCGTTCGTGCGGGAGTTCGTCGGCGCGGACCGGGGGATCCGCCGGCTGGCCGTCACCCCGCTGACCCGGGAGGTGCTCGACCCGCTGCCCACCGACGGCGCGACCGACCTGCCCACGGTCCCGTTGGGCGGCTCCGCCTACGACGCGCTGGGCGCGCTGCTCACCTCGGCCACCGACCGGGCGCTGGTCACCGAGGACGGGCAGCCGATCGGCGTGCTCACCCGGGCCCGCGTGCTGAACCTGGGCGCCGGCGACTGACCCGCCCGGCGCGGCCGCCCGTGCCGACCCTGCCTGGCCGAGCCGATGATCCGGTCGGGCCAGGGCGCGTCGGCGTGTGCCGCCGCTGCCCGGCCGATGGGGCTAGGCGCGGCCGCCGAGGCTGGCCAGGCCGATGATCCAGCCGGCGAAGAAGCCGTAGGTCACCCCGGTGCTGGTGGCCTGGAAGGCGGCCAGCAGCGAGCCACCCGGGCCGAGGAGCGCGGTGAGCAGCGCGGTGAAGCCGGCGGCCAGGGCGTACGCGGCCCAGCCGGAGAGGAACTGGCTGGCCGAGCCCTGCACCCGGGCCACCTGCGAGGCGGGCAGCAGGTAGAGCAGCGCGGCGGCCAGGATCACCAGCAGGACGGCCCGCAGGTTGGTGGCGAGCACGCCCTGCGACGGGTCGTCGGTGTGCAGCCGCCACGCCGGCCAGGCGAGCAGCCGCAGGAACCAGCCGCCGGCCCCGTCCGGGTCGGTGTCCTGGACCCAGCCCACGTAGAGCGGGCTGCCGCAGACCGCGACGAGCAGCAGTGCGGCGAGGGTGCCGGTGCCGGCGGCGGTGCCGTACCCGCTGACGGTCCGGGGACGGTTGGTGAGGGCCATGGGGCGGTCAGTTCCCGTCCCGCCGCGCCGGGCAAACCTGCGCGTACGCGGGACCGCCGCCGGCCGGCGGGCGGCCACCGGCGGGTCAGTGCTTCATCAGGTAGTCGATGAAGGCGGCCCGCAGCAGCGGGGCGCTCTCCTCGTAGCCGTGGCCGGTCAGCTCCCGCCAGAGGGCGTTCGCCTCGTCGATGGTCGGGCCCACCGAGTTGGGGGCGCCGTCCAACGCCGCGGCCTCGTCCGCGTTCGGCAGGTGGCGCAGCACGGACCAGAAGAAACCGAGGTCGCGGCGTTCCCGGGCGAGGTGGAACGCCTGCTCGCGCAGCTCCTCGGTGGAGAGCTTGTCGAGCTCGTCGAAGGTACGGCCGCCGGGGACGGGAGTGTCGGTCATGCCGCGAGCCTAACCGGCGAGATCAGCTCCGGCCCGGTGGACGCGACCGACCCGGGGATCAGCGGCCGTCGGCGTCCCACCGGCGCGGCTCGGCCTGCCAGCGCGGCGCCTCCCAGCTGTCCACGTCGGTCTCCGCGTCCCGCACCGGCAGCACCGACGGCCAGGTGTCGACCGGCTCCGCCGACGGGGTCAACGCCCAGCCGGAGCTGATCGCGCCGTCGCCGACCGGTCCGACCGGCTCGGGCGGGAAGTCGACCGGGCGGGGCCGGCCGTACGCCTCGACCAGGCGGGTGACCACCAGCCCGACGCCCAGCGTGACGCCGCCGACCGCCCAGGGGTCGATCGTCCAGTCCCGGGCCGCCGCCCAGGCCAGGAAGACCTGGACCAGGCAGACGGCGAGCAGGGTGCCGAAGATCCCGCCCCGCCGGCCGTACGCGCTGGTGCCGCCGAGCATCACCGTGCCGACCGCGAGGACCGTCCAGTCCAGGCCGGTGCCGGGCACCACCGGGCCGGATCCGTTGGCGGCGATCAGCACCCCGCCGAGCATCGCCAGCACGGTGGAGGCGACCAGCGCCGCGGCGGTCACCGTGGCCGCCACCGCGCCCCGGCGGCGGGCCGGGTCGACCACCGGCCGGAACCGGCCGACCAGCCGCCGTACCGGCTTGACGGCCCCGAGGAGCCCGCCCAGGACGGCCACCGCGGCGAAGCCGATGAACAGGTAGAGGGCGGTCGGCCGGGGGTCGTACCCGCCCTGCACGACGACCGGGGCGGTCCGCCGCTCGATGTAGACGATCACGCCGGCCGCGCCGGCCAGGCTGGCCGCCCAGGCGGGCACGTGCAGCACCACCACCACCAGGCCGAGGACCAGTCCGCCGATCGCTGCGACCGCCAGCGCCGGCAGCAGCGACTCCCGGATCCCCCGATCGCCCTGCTCGGCGAAGTGCAGGGCGGCGGCCACCGCGACCGGGCCGACGGCCAGGTTCACCGCGGCGGCGCGCAGGGCCAGCCCGGCGGCGAGCACGAGCATCCCGAGCGCGGCCACGTCGACCAGGAGCGACTTGAGGGCGGCCCCGTGCAGCGCGTCCGCGTCCTGCCGCCAGAGCAGCCAGGTGACCGCGGCCAGGCCGGCCAGCAGCAGCGTCTCCCAGACGACGTGCACGGCGATCCGGTCCCGGCCGGGTTCGCCGTGGGACGGGTCGTCGAAGACGTTCTCCAGGACGCCGGCGGGCACACCGGACGACGACTCCGCCGCCCCGGTCCGGCCCGTCTCGTCGTACCCCATGGCCGTGCCTCCCACGTCGGCGGCCGTCCAGGTCCGACGTGACCACGCGGACCGGCGGCGGCCGTTGCTCTCCGGTCGCCAGGGACGGTACCTGCGGGCGCGGGTGCTGGGAACCCCCGATCAGCGACGGCCGCGCGGAGTCTCCCGGTCGCCGGGCTCCCGGTCCTCGTCGTCCTCCTGCTCGGGCACCCGGCAGGACCGCTCCAGCCAGAGCGCCGCGGCGACCAGCGCGAGCGAGGCGAGCAGCCCACCGCCGCCGGCCGGCCGGTCGCCGATCGCCGCGTTGGTCCGCTCGACGAAGAGCCAGCCGGTGAGCCCCGCGTAGAAGCCGGCGAAGATGGCCCCGGCCAGCGCGGACGCCTTGGCCAGCACCACCAGGCGGGCGACCAGCAACGGGTTCACCGGCTCCCGGCCGGGGCGGCGCTCGATCCGGGCCCGGGTGTTGACCGCCGCGTATCCCTCCAGCACCGCGAGGCCGGCCAGCGTGATCACCGGCAGCCAGGGCAGGTCGGGGGCGACGTCGTAGTAGAAGCTGCTGATCAGCAGCCAGGCCACGGCGGCGGCGGCGAGACCGGCCACGACCAGCGTGGAGATCCGGGTCGGCCCCATCCGGAAACGGTCGGGGTCGCGCGGGGACTGCGCCTGGCTCATGATTCCGACTCTAGCTCCAGATCCGGGCGGGGGCGCAGTTCCAGGGCGTCCCCGGCGAGCGGCTCGGCGTTGAGCAGGTCGGTCAGCCAGCCGTGCCCGGGCAGCCGGCCGTGCGGCTCGATGTCGATCCACGGCCGCAGCACGAAGGCCCGCAGGTGGGCGCGGGGGTGCGGCAGGGTCAGCTCCGGGTCCTCGCTGAGCACCGGCTCCCCGGCGGCGTCCCAGACGGCGATCACGTCCACGTCGAGGGTGCGCGGCCCGTACCGGCGCTGCGGGTCGCGGGTCCGCCCGGCCGCCGCCTCGGCCGCCCGGGCCCGCGCCAGCCAGTCCCCCGGGGCGGCCGCCGGGTCCGCCACCAGCACCGCCGCGTTGAGGTACGCGGGCTGGTCGGCGTCCCCCCAGGGTGGCGTCTCGTAGACGCCGGAGACCACCAGCAGCGCGTCGTCGAAGGCAGCCACCGCGGCCCGCAGGTGGGCCAGCCGGTCGCCGAGGTTGCTGCCGATCGACAGCACGGCCCGGCTCACCGGGTACGCCGCATCGTCACGGCCACGTCGGCGAAGGTGTGCGGGATCGGGGCCTCCGGCTTGTGCACGGTGACCGTGGCGGCGGCGACCAGCGGTTCGGCGAGGCAGACCGCGAGCAGCCGGTCGGCGAGCGTCTCGATCAGGGCGACCGGTTCGCCGGTGACCACCGCGACCAGCTTCTCGGCCAGCTCGCCGTAGTGCACGGTGTCGGTCACCTCGTCGGAGCGGGCGGCCGGGGCGAGGTCGAGTTCGAGTACCGCGTCGACCACGAACTCCTGCCCGTGGGCGCGTTCGAAGTCGTAGACGCCGTGCCGGCCGTGCGCGCGCAGGCCGGTCAGCTCGATCCGGTCGGTCATCGGTCCCCTTCGGTGGCGGTCGCGGTACGCGCCGCGGCGGCGGCCCGGTCGGCCCCGGCCGCCCGGTCCGTGCTCGCGACGTGGTCGGTGCTCCCGGCGCGTTCCGGGGTGGCGGCGGCGAGGCGGGGGCGACCGGTGGCCCGCCAGACGGCGAGCGCGTCGGCGGTGCCGCGTACGTCGTGCACGCGTACCCCCCAGGCCCCGGCGGCCACCGCGAGCAGGCTGGTGGCGATGGTGGCCGCCTCGCGCCCCGGAGTCGGCCGGGGCTCCCCCTCGGCGTCGGCGAGCAGCCGGCCCAGGTAGGACTTGCGGCTGGCCCCGAAGAGCAGCGGGAAGCCGAGGTCGAGCAGCTCCGGCAGGCGGGCGCTCAGCTCCCAGTTGTGCGCGGCCGTCTTGGCGAAGCCGAGCCCCGGGTCGACGATGATCCGGTCGGCGGCGACCCCGGCGGCCAGCGCCTCGTCGACCCGCTCGCCCAGCTCGGCCCGGACGTCGGCCACCACGTCGGTGTAGTGGGCCAGGTCCGTCATCCGCCGGGAGTGACCGCGCCAGTGCATGAGCACCCAGGGGCAGCCGGCGTCGCGGACCACCCGGGCCATGTCCGGGTCGGCGAGCCCGCCGGAGACGTCGTTGACCACGGCCGCGCCGGCGGCGAGCGCCGCCTCGGCGACCCGGGCCCGGCTGGTGTCGATGCTGACCGCGATGCCGGCGGCGCTCAGCTCCCGGACCACCGGCAGCACCCGGGCGGTCTCGGTCGCCGCGTCCACCCGGTCCGCGCCGGGGCGGGTGGACTCACCGCCCACGTCCACCAGGTCCGCGCCGGCCGCCCGGAGTCGCACCCCGTGTCCGACGGCCGCGTCGAGATCGGCGTATCGGCCACCGTCCGAGAAGGAGTCGGGCGTGACGTTGAGGACGCCCATCACCACCGGGGCCTGCGCCCGTACCAGATCGGTCACGGACCCGACAGTACCGTTCGCCAGCAGGGCTTCCGGCGGCCGGCCGGACACCGTCCGCGACGGTCCTGACATGCGCATTGGAACAGGTGTACGATCGGTCGTCCGGGCCGGTTCGGGTCGACTCTTCGCGGGTTGTCGCAAAGGGGGCCGGCCCGTACGCTTTGGAATTGCCCAGCATCGAGATGGCGAAGCCTGGAGGGAGGGCCGAAGCGGGAAAAATCCCCCCAAAGCTCACCACTCTCCGTGGTGGGCGACGGACGCAGCGTCGTGGACGTTCCGCCCGAGAGCACGATCCCGCCAGGCTTTGACCACATGCACCACCGCGGCACCGCCGGCCGCGACATGGGGAGGTTTCAGTGATCGCCATCGAGCTCCTGGCGACGGCGTCGTCCGCCGTCGACCACGCGCTCCACACCCTGGCGTCGACTCCACTCGCCGAGCCGGCCCCGAAGGGCATCGACACCAGCGGTGTCGTCAGCTTCTTCGCCAGCAAGATCGCCCCGATCCTGCTCGCCGTCCTCGGCGTCATCTTCATCGGACGCGCCAGCCGGGGCGAGATCTCCAAGGTGCTGACCAGCTCGGCGATCGCCATCATCGGGCTGGCCTTCATCGCCGGAGCCGCCACGCTCTTCTTCGTCGGCGACTATCTGATCAAGCTGATCTTCGAATAGGCGCTGGGCGACCATGCGGCTGCGCACCGACGACGACATCTACCGGGCTCGTCTCGTCTATCTCGGGCCGCCCGGGTACACCCTGCCCGTCCACCTGCCGTACGCCCAGTACGGCCTGTTCATGCTGCTCGTACCCCTCTACATGTTCATCCACTGGCTGTTCACGCTCCAGGTCGAGCTCTTCCCCGCCTGGGAGATCTCGCTGGCCATCGTGACCACCTCGTTCATCTTCCGGTACGTCGACCCGGACCGGCCGGCGCGCATGGTCATCCGGACCGCGCTGACCGACTGGCGACGCACCCGGGAGCCGGCCGCCGAACTGCGCGACCCGCGCCTGGTGGCGAGCCGGATCAGGATCCGGGAGGAACTGGCATGACCGGGCGTACGCAGGCGCAGACGAACGACGCGGGTGAGGCGGTCGCATGAGTCGCTCTTCCACGCCGGGTTCCCCGGCCGGACGTCCGGCCGGCCAGCACGGTAACCGAGCGCGATCGTTCGACTACCCTCACGACGAGGAGCGGGACGAGGTCGTTCTCGATCCGGCGCTGGCGACCAGCCCGGCGCACGGCCGCGTCGGCGTCTTCCAGCCGCCCCGGCCCACCGGGCCCCGCCCGCCGGCACACGAGCAGCGGTTGCCGGCGGTCGGCGAGAACGCCGACATCGACTCCCCCTTCCTCGACCTGTTCGGCGGGGCGCAGCCCGGCGTCCGGCGGCCCGCCCGACCGGCGATCGGGTCGACCCCGCGTCCGGCCCCGGCCGAGCCGACCCCGGTGGTGGCGCCCCCGCGCCGGGGCGTGGGGCGCGAGGCGCTGCCCATCCCGCACCAGCCCGCGGTCCCCGCCGGGCCGGTCGCGCCGACCCCGGTCGAGCACCGCCCCGCCCACCAGGACGAGCCGCCCGCCGGACGCCTCCACGAGCACCCGGCCGGCGTTCGCCCGGTGGGCCGCACCCGGGAGGTGCCCGAGGTCACCGCCGCGCCGGTGCCCGCCGTCGCGCCGCCCGACCGCCCACCGGCCCTGGAGCCGGCGGCCACCGGCCGCAACCGGGTGCCGCAGCAGCCCGGTGACCGGCTCCCCGCGCTGCGGCCCACCGTCGACCCGGAGTCGCCCGACCCGACACCGCCGGTCGAGCGGCCGGTCCGCCGCGGCGACCGGCGACCGGAGGAGGCGGCCCGGCCGGCGGGCCGCGAGGTCGCCACCGCTCCCGGGCGCGAGGTGACGCCGCCCCGCCAGCGCGCGCCGGAGCGCCAGGGCCGTCCGGTCAAGCCCGTCCGGGTCCGCGCTCCGAAGATCAAGTTCGGCGACCGCGACCCCTCGGTGGAGCTGGCGATCACCGAGATCGCCGGGCACCTGACCTTCACCCCCAACACCGTCACCGCCTGGTACTGGCTGCCCGAGGTGCGCTGGGCGTTCCGGCCGGACGCCGAGCGCGAGGCGCTGCTCTCCGCCATCTCCGAGCAGTACGCCGGCCTCGCCGGCTTCCGGCTGCACCTGCGCCGGACCACCCGGCCGTTCCCGGCCGACGAGTGGGCCCGCACCGTTGACGCGCACACCGCCGCGCCGCTGCCCGACGTCCCCGGCACCACCGGCTGGGCCGACCACCTGGTCGCCGCGCAGCGGCACCTGATGGCGGTCAACCACGCCGAGGGACAGACCTACCTCGGCGTCACCTTCGCCCGCCGGTCGCTCGGCGACTCGCTCACCGAGCGGCTGCTGCGCACCTTCGGCCGGGGCACCGCCGACGGCGAACGCCGCAAGCTGGGCCGCACGGTCGAGCAGTTCGACGAGGTGCTCGGCGCGTTCGGCATGCGCGGGCGACGGGTGACCGCCCAGGAACTTGAGTGGCTGCTCTACCGCTCGGTGGCGCTCTGCATGGCCCCGCCGGGCACCCTCTCCCCGGTCACCAACGGCCGCTGGGAGCGGGGTGACCTGCTCGCCCTCACCGAGCAGGTCGAGCGCTACCGCACCCCGTACGGCTCGACGGTGAAGCTGGTCAACCGGATGACCGGCGAGGAACGGCACGTGGCCGTGCTCGCGGTGGGCCGGATGGAGCCGCTGGAGATCCCCGAGCGGCACGAGCCCTGGCTGCACTTCCACGAGCGGCTGCCGTGGCCGATGGAGCTCTCCACCCGGGTCGACATCCTCGGTTCCGGCGACTCCTTCCGGAACCTGGAGCACCGGCTCCGGATGATCCGGTCCCAGCAGCTCGACTACGCCGAGCACGGCATCGACGCGCCGCCCGAGCTGGAGCGGCTGGCCAAGCGGGCGCTGGTGATCGGCGACGAGATGACCACCGGACTGCCGGTCGACTCGGCGCGCGCGCACGGCTGGCACCGGATCGCGGTCGGCGGCCGGACCCGCGAGGAGTGCCTGGAGCGGGCCCGCCGGCTGATCCAGCTCTACTCCCGCGAGCTGCGGATCTCGCTGCAGCACCCGAAGAACCAGGACTGGCTGGCCCGCGAGTTCATCCCCGGCGAGCCGATCGCCAACACCGGCTACGTCCGGCGGATGCCGGTCCCGCTGCTGGCCGCCGCCCTGCCCCAGGCCGCCTCCACGGTCGGCGACCGGCGCGGTGACCTGATCGGCCGCACCGCCGGCACCTGCCGCCGGCCGGTCTTCCTCGACCTGCACTTCCCGATGGAGGTACGCGAGCGCTCCGGCCTCGCGGTCTTCGTCGCCGAGCCGGGCGGTGGCAAGTCGACCCTGCTGGGCGCGCTCGGCTACCTGGCCGCCCGGCGGGGCGTGCAGGTGACCCTGCTCGACCCGTCCGGCCCGCTGGCCCGGCTCTGCGCGATGCCGGAGCTCGCTCCGTACTCGCGGGTGCTCAACCTGACCGGGTCCGAGCAGGGCACGCTGGCCCCGTACGCGCTGATCCCGACCCCGCTGCGCAGCGAGTTCGGCGCCGGGGCGGCCGGGGACCGGGAGTTCGAGATCGCGGTCTCCAACGCGCGCGCCGAACGGCGGATGCTGGTCCAGGACATCTGCATGATGCTGGTGCCCCCGCAGGTGGCCCGGGAGGCGTCCACCGCCACCCTGTTCCGGCACGCCGTACGCCAGGTGCCGGCCGAGGAGACGTCCACCCTGGACGACGTGGTCGCCTGCCTGCAGGGGCTGGACGACGACGCCGGCCGCGAGCTGGCCAACCTGCTGCTCGACACCGCCGAGATGCCGCTGGCCATGCTCTTCTTCGGCCGTCCCCCGGCGGGGCTGCTCGGTGCCGACGCGGCGCTCACCGTGATCACCATGGCCGGGCTACGGCTGCCCGACCTCAAGATCGAGCGCGAGTACTGGTCGGCCGAGGAGGCGCTCGCGCTGCCCATGCTGCACACCGCGCACCGGCTCGCGGTGCGGCGCTGCTACGGCGGCTCGATGGGCTCCCGCAAGCTGGTCGGCCTGGACGAGGCCCACTTCATGGAGGGCTGGCGCTCCGGGCGGTCGTTCCTGGTCCGCCTCGCCCGCGACTCCCGCAAGTGGAACCTCGCCGCCCTGGTCGCCTCGCAGAACCCGAAGGACATCCTCGGCCTCGACGTGCAGAACCTGGTCTCCACCGTCTTCGTCGGCCGGATCGCCGAGGACACCGAGATCGCCTCGGAGGCGCTGCGGCTGCTCCGGGTGCCGGTCAACGACGGTTACGAGGCCACCCTCGCCTCGCTGTCGCAGGCCGACAGCGGTTCGGCGAACCGGCTCGGCTTCCGCGAGTTCGTGATGCGCGACGTCGACGGGCGGGTGCAGAAGGTACGGGTCGACGTGTCGTACGTCGACGGGCTGTTGGAACACCTGGACACCACCCCCGCCGCGGTCGCCCAGGCCGCCGGGCAGTTGCCGACCGTCCTGGCTGATCTGGAGGCGTGACATGGCGAGGCTGGCGGCGCTCCTCCTCGCTCTCGGCGTACTCGCCGGGGCCACCATCTCCTGGCCGCTGACCGGGGGCACACCCGCGTACGCCGCCACCCCCGTCGCCGCCCAGGCCCGGGCCGAGCTGTGCAGCACGAAGGAGTGGCAGACCGACTTCCGCTCCTGCGTGGCCAAGCTCCAGGCGGTCAGCGAGGACCAGGTCACCTGCCGCAACGCGCCCGTGCCCAGCGCGCCCGACTCGGGGCTCGCCGGCTGGTTCGCGGCCCGTCCGGACTCCGCCAAGCTCCCCGGCCCCAAGGGCCTCTACAGCGACTACGGCTACGCCGGCTACAGCTACACCACGTACGACATCGACGGCGGCTGCGCGTCGTCGGTGCTCCATCCGGACTACCGCTTCACCACCATGGTCGCCAACGGCGAGTTCATGTTCGCCGACTCGGTGATCGGTGCGTCGAACGCCCTGCGGGAGCGGGCCTGGGACCCCCGGTCGATGTGGCGCTGGGCGGACCCGCTGGTCGAGCAGGCCACCAAGGCCGTCTACCAGAAGGTGTTCAGCGTCTTCGGCATCATCACGCTCTGCGTGGTGGGGCTCTACCTGCTCTGGCGCTCCCGCCAGTCGGACATGAGCAACGCGATGACCACCGCCGGTTGGGCACTCCTGGTGATGGTCGCGGTGACCGCGCTCGCCGCCTGGCCGGTGAAGTCCGCGAACGTCGCGGACAACACCCTGATCTCCGCCCTCGGCGTGGTGCACGACGCCGTGGGCCCGGCGACCAGGGACGTCCCCAAGGACAAGTGCGTCCTGCCCAACCCGGACGCCTGCGTCGACAAGCGCCCGCCCGCCGTCCGTGCCAGCGACACCGCCACCGAGACGATGCTCTACCGCAACTGGCTGCGGGGCATCCTCGGGTCGGCCGACAGCGAGACCGCGAAGAAGTACGGCCAGGCGCTGTACGACGCGAAGTCCCTCTCCTGGGGGGAGACAGAGTCGATCCGGGCGAACCCGGCCACTCGCGATGTCGTCATCAAGGCCAAGCAGCAGCAGTGGGCCCGGGTGGCGGAGCAGATCAAGTCGGAGGACCCGGAGGCGTACGAGTACCTCCAGGGGACCCGTGACATGGACCGGGTGGGGGCCGGCTTCATCGCGGTGCTCGCCTCGGTGCTCTTCGCCATGTTCGACCTGACCGCGTCGCTGCTGGTGCTGCTCGGCTTCCTGATCTTCCGGTGGGCGGTGATCGCCGCGCCCATCCTCGGCACCGTCGGCCTGATGCGGCCGGCCAGCGCGGGCCTGCGCCGGTTGGCGAACGCGGTGGTCGCAGCCGTATTCAACATCGCCATCTTCGGCACCGGCGCGGCCATCTACCTCTTCGCGGTCGACCTGATCATGAACACCCCCACCCTGCCGGGCTGGCTCCAGGTGGTCCTGGTCTGGCTCTGCGGTGTGGTCGGCTGGCTGCTGCTCCGCCCCTACCGGCGGATCACCCAGCTGGGCGGCAAGGACAGCAGCGAGGCGGTCAGCTCGGCCGGTTCCTGGCACCGCCGGTTCTTCCGGGACATCCGGGTGGCGGCCCGGCTGGACGTGGCGGAGCCGGGTGGCACCGCCGAGCCGGCGCTCGGCCGACGCCGGGGGGTGCCACTCGACCAGAGCAGTCTCCGCCCCGAGGCCCGGCACGAGGATCCGTCGCACGGCGTCCGGCCCGCCGAGCGCGAGCGGCCGGACGGTCGGGAGCGGGTCGACGAGGCACCCGCACCCGAGCGGTCGGCCGGGCGTCGGACCACCGCGCCACGTCCGCGCCGGGAACCGACGTGGACCGAGCCGGACGTGCCCGACGAGGTGCCCTCCTTCGCCGTCTACCGGCCGGACTCGGCCGAGCGGGCACCGGCCCGCCCGGCACCGCGGGTCCGGTCCGAGGCTCGGTGACTGCGGTGCGTCGGGCGCTGGAATTCCTCTTCACCCGGGTGCTGCGTTCCCGGCTCGGCGTCGCGCTGGTGATCGCCGTCCTGGTCTTCGGCGTGCTCGGCGCGGCCAGGTTGATCTCCGGCCCGGTCGACCCGACCGCCGGCCTGAGCAACCGGCCACGCGAGCCGATCAGCACGGTCGACCCGGAGGCCGGCGACGACGGGCTGCTGGCGAGCCCGACCGCGGCGGCGTCACCGAAGACGCGTCCGGGTGAGCCGACGCCCGAACAGCTGGCGGCCCGGTTCACCACCGCCTGGTTGAGCGGGCCGGGCAGCAGCGGGGCGGACTGGCTCGCCCGGCTGGAGCCGATGTCCACCCCGGCGCTCACCGAGAAGCTCACCGGGGCGGACCCGGAGCGGGTCCCCGCCCAGCGGGTGACCGGTCAGGTGACGCTGCGGCCCCGGACGGAGTCCTTCGTGCAGGCGCTGATCCCGCTGGACAACGGTCAACTCCGGCTCGACCTGGTGGCTCCGGACGGCCGGTGGCTGGTGGACGCGGTCGACTGGGAGCGGCAGTGAGCGCCCCGGCGCAGGTCCGGCGCAAGCTGCGGCTGGGTGTGCTCGCCACCGCGGTCACCGCCGTGCTCGCCCTGCTCTGCTGCGTCGGCGGCGCGGGCGCCTTCCTCCTCACCGAGCTCGGCGACGAGAAGAAGGACCCGGCCTCGGCCGGCCCGGGCTGCAACATCGGCCAACGGGTCAGCGTCACCGGCAGCATGCCGCGGATGGCCGAGTACGGCGACGGGCAGTTGCGCAACGCGGCCGTCATCATCAAGGTCGGCCAGGACATGAAGATCCCGGCCCGGGGCTGGGTGGTCGCACTCGCCACCGCCATGCAGGAGTCCCGGCTGCGCAACCTCGCCAACAGCGGCGTGCCGTCCTCGCTCGCGCTGCCGCACGAGGGAGTCGGCTCCGACCACGACTCACTGGGACTCTTCCAGCAGCGGCCCGGCTGGGGCAGCGTCGAACAGCGGCTGACGCCCGCGTACGCGACCCGGAAGTTCTACGAGAAGATGGTCCGGGTGCCGAACTGGGAGCAGCGGCCACTGACCGTGGTCGCGCAGAAGGTCCAGGTCAGCGCGTTCCCGGATGCGTACGCGAAGCACGAGGAGCTGGCCGGTCGGATCGTCGACGCGCTGGCCGGCGGCGCGGCCCGCACCGTGCGGATCGCCGGTCGGGCGGTCTGTGACGCCGCCCGGGGTGCCCGGATCGCCGCCTCCGGTTGGACCGCCCCACTGCCCGGCGGCATCGTCTCCGGCTTCCGCACCGCCGAACGCCCCAGCCACAACGGGGTGGACCTGGCGGCCGTGAAGCGCACGAAGATCCACGCCGCCGCCACCGGCCGGGTGCTGGTCGCCCGCTGCGACCCCGACCACTCGGGCCGGCGGGACTGTAACCGGGACGGCTGGCCGGGCAAGGGCGGCTGCGGGTGGTTCGTGGACATCCTGCACGCCGGGGGCTACATCACCCGCTACTGCCACATGATCGAGCAGCCCTACGTGGTGCCCGGTCAGATGGTGCAGGCGGGCGACGTGATCGGCAGTTCCGGCACCAGTGGCAACTCCTCCGGCCCGCACCTGCACTTCGAGGTGCACGTGGACGGCGACCGGTCCAGTCGGGGCGCCATCGACCCGGTGCCGTTCATGCGGCAACGGGGCGCCCCGGTGAGCGATGCCGGATGAGGTCCGCCGGCAGATGAGCAACCCGCTCCCCGATCCCTTCGCGGACCACCCGGACTGGGCACCACAACCCCCGCGCCCCATCGAGATCGTGCCGGCCACCGGCCGGGTCGAGCTGCGCGGCCGACGGGTGCTCGTCGGCCTGCCGGGTCTCGGCTGGCGGGCCGACCTGCGCGCCGACGAGCGGGTGGTACAGGGCAGCCGGACGTACGTGCCGGTCATCCCGGAGCACGAGTGGTACCGCGCCGAGGCCGAGCAGGTCGAGGTGTTCGCGCCGTTGGTGCCGGTCGAGCGGGTCTGGGTGGAGACGGTGGGCGAGCGCCGTCCGGCCGGCAGACCGGCCGACACCGGCATCCGGCTGGTCTCCCTGGACGCGCCCACCCGACGGCCACCGACCCCGGTCTTCGAGACGGACGCCGTCACCGGCCGGCGGGTGGTGCACGTGACCGGGACGAGCGAGCAGCGCGACCTGCGCGCGGTGACCGAGACCTACTCGGGCGCGGACGGCGACATCTGCGTCCGGGTGGCCCCGGAACTGGAGTGGTACCGCTGGGCGTGGCGCGGCCAGGCACCGACCACGTTGGAGGTACCGGTACACCTGCTCTGGCTGGAGTGAGCTCTTAGGCGGGCCTCGCCGTACAAACTCGCCAGCCGTCATTCTGACGTGTCTCGAAATCCCAGCCCTGACGATCACTCTGCGACACCCCGTCGACGAAAGCCGAGAGGACGAGGTCCACCTGAACTTTCGCAACATCACCCTGCTGCTGAATGCGAATGTTCTCCCAGCTCACGGATATCTTCGCCCCGAAGCGCTCTTCCCGAGCCACAAGATCATCCCGAAAGGTCCGCAGGCCGGCTAGATCGCCGCCGTTCTGGCAGGTGAATTCTTCCGCCTTCGCGTCGTTGCGGTCGTCTAGGAAGGCCTGGATGAAACTGGCGACCACGACGTCGGGGGCGCTGCGGTCCGGGGCGGTTGCGCGGTCGTACAGCACGAACCCGACCACCGCGCCGCTGCCGCAGAGCAGCGCCAGCACCCCGGCGACGACGGCCAGCACAGTGCGCAGCCGGCGACGCGGACGCTCGGGCGCCGGAGCCGGCGCGGGGGGCGCCAACTGCTCCGGCGGGGTCCGTTGCGCCGGTACCCGGGAGACCTGGGAACCGGCGGGGGGCTGCACTGATTCCACCTCCTGAGGCTATCGGCTGCGCGCCGCGTACCCAATGCCTGAGAACCGCCGGATCGTGGCGGACCGCCGGGTGGACGAGCCCGACCGGACGCCGCCCGGCGCGACCCCGGGAAGGGGCCGGGCCGGGCGGCGGTCGGGAACCGGTCAGCGGATCCGGTAGGCCCGGATGATCTCCTGCTCGACCTTGTTGCCGGCGTCGTCCCAGGCAGTGGCCTTGAGCGAGACGAAGCCGGCGGCGCCCGGGTGCTTGAGCATCGCGGACCAGGTGCCGGCGCCGTCGGCGGTGAGGGTCACCGGCTGCCAGCTGGCACCGTCGTCGTAGGAGACGCTGAGCGTGCCGCCGGCCGGCGTGCCCGCGCCGGTCACCCCGGCCACGTGCGCGGCGGTCAGGCCGAGCTTCTGCTGGCCGCCGGCCTTCACCGAACCGGTCAGGTCGGTGTCGATCCGGTAGTCGAGCTGGAGCAGCGGCAGCAGTACCCGCTGGTCCACCGCCGGCCTCGCGGAGCGGAAGGTCCAGGCCGTCCGGGTGCGCGTGGGGGCGATCCACGGCCCGGCCGGGAGAATGCTCTCCTGCTCGAAGCGGTACTCGGCCGGCCCGTCGGTGGCCGGCACGGAGGTCTGCACCGCCTGTGACGGCTGCTCCCGGCCGACCCGTACCCCGTTCTGGAAGAGCCGGGACCTCAGCGTGGCCGTGGCGTCGGAGCCGGTCAGGTCACCGCTGTGCGGCGGCACGTTGACGGCGAGGACGTCCCCGTCCCGGTACGGCAGCCAGAAGCCGGGGCCGAGCCGTGGCCGGGTGACCGGGTTGAACCAGTTGCGGGCCGTCCGCTGGCCGGGCCGGTAGACGACCTGGTCGTGCCGCTGCTCCCAGCCGCCCACGGTCTCGGCCTTCTGGTACCAGGCGGTGCCCTCCTGGGTGGAGAAGTAGTCGACCCGGGTGGACGGGGCGGCGACCGGCTCGTACTCGCCCTGGCAGGGCGGCCAGTAGTACGGCCGGCACTCGGCGACCAGGTCGAAGACGAGCGTCGGGGTGCCGGCGCGGAAGGTCTGGTCCACCCGGGCCAGGTCCTCCTCGGTCGGCGCGTACGTCGGGTCGGCCGGCACCTCGCCGGACCAGGCCCGGATCAGGTGGTACTGGTACGGGCTGAACGCCACCGCGTCACCGCGCAGCACCAGGGTGCCGGCGCGGGCGGCGGCCAGCAGCGGTTCCCCCTGCGCCCGGGTCAGCGAGATCACCGGCAGCTCGGTGAAGCCGGCCTGCTGGTAGTACGTCCCCGGCCGGTCGTTCACGACCACGAGGAGCGCGGCGCCGGCGGCCAGCGCGGCCTGGGCCCGGGCGGCCGGCGTCACGGTGTCGTCCCGGGTCACCAGGACCGCCTTGCCCGTGGCGTCGAGACCCGCGTAGTCCTCGGGGCGGCCGGTGCCGGCGTGGACGCCGGTCAGTTCGACCTTGCCGTCGAGCCGGGTGGAGCCGTTCTGGTAGAGCGGGTCGAGCTGGCTGGTGGCGGGGGTGTGCGCGGCGAGCTTCAGGTGCGCCACGCCCCGGTCCCAGCGGGCGGCGAACTCGTAGCTGCCGCCGCTGATCCTGCCGGTGGGCGCCGCGTACACGTCGTCGACCTGCGGGGAGACGCCGTAGAGGGCGCTGAAGGCCGCGTACCGGCCGCCGATGCCGGAGTCCCGGAAGTACTGGATCCGCCGGTAGCTGTCCTCGCTGGGGCGCGGGGTGCTGACGGTGACCTTGTGCGCCTGCCGGGCGTCCAGCTCCACGGTCCGGTCGGCGTCCAGCTTGAGGCTCGGGGTGCCGAGCAGGGCGGCGCCGAGCGAGTCGGGTCCGCCGTCACCGCTGACCGGCAGGAAGCCGGTGACGGTGTACTCGCCGGGCGGCAGGCGCAGCGCCGGGGCGGCCCCGGTCGTCGGGTCGAGCGCCACGGTACGGGTGGACGTGTCGCCGTAGCGGTAGACCGTGACGTACCCGCCGATCGGTCCGCCGTCGCGGTCGGTGCCCTTCAGCGCGAGGTTGTAGCGCTCGTCCTCCTTGACCAGCGCGACGGCGGTGTGCGCCCGGGCCGCGCCGGTGCCGTCGGTGGCGACCAGCGCGCCGGTGAACCGGCCGGTGCCGGTGACGGCGTCCGGGTCGCCGGTGACGGTCGCGGTGGCGGTGCCGCCGGCCGGCACGGTGACCCGCTCCGGCGTGACGGTGGCCAGGGCGGCCGGCTGACCGGTCGGTCCGGTCACGGTCAGCGCGAGGTCGAGGGTGACCGCCGCGTCGCCGCTGTTGCGGTAGGTGACGGTCCGGCTGACCGGCTGGTCGTCGGTGTGCGGCCAGGCGTGGAAGCCGAGGTCGGCCGAGCCGGTCGCCTGGAGGTCGCCGAGGGCGGCCGGCACGTCGAGCCGGCCGGATCCCACCTGGTACGGCGTGGTGCCGGGCAGCGTCCTCGACGCCGACATCAGGGCGTCCTTGATCCGGTCCCCGGACCAGTCCGGGTGCGCGGCGGCGACGATGGCGGCGGCCCCGGCCACGTGCGGGGTGGCCATCGAGGTGCCGCTCATCTTCACGTAGCTGCCGGTGCCCGGGCTCTGCGCGGCGCGGGCGGCGAGGATCTGCACGCCGGGCGCGGAGATGTCCGGCTTCAGGCCCTGGTCGCCGAAACGGGGGCCCTGGCTGGAGAAGGCGGCGCGGACGTCCCTGCCGTCGACGGCGGCGACGGTGAGCGCGGAGTTCGCCGCGCCAGGGCTGCCGATGGTCGACTCGCCGTAGGTGTTGCCGGCGGCGATCACGAACAGGGTGCCGGTCTGGGCGGTGAGCCGCTCGACCGCCTGGGCCATCGGGTCGGTGCCGTCGCTGGGCTCGGTCGAGCCGAGGCTCATGTTGACCACCCGGGCGTGCTGGGCGGCCCACTCCATGCCCGCGATGATCCACGAGTTGAGGCCGGAGCCGGTGTCGTCGAGCACCTTGCCGATGAGCAGGTCGGCGCCGGGGGCGACGCCCTTCTCGGTGCCCCCGGACGCCGCGCCGGTGCCCGCCACGGTGGACGCGACGTGGGTGCCGTGGCCACGGCGGTCGCCGGTGTCGGAGCCGGGCACGAAGGAGACGGCGTCCTTGATCTTGCCGGTGAGGTCGGGGTGGGTGGCGTCGACGCCGGTGTCGAGCACCGCGACCGTGCTGCCGGTCCCGTCGGAGCCGGCGGCCCAGGCCTGCGGCGCGCCCACCTGGGCGACGCTGTCGGCGAGGTCGACCTGCACCCGGCCGTCGAGCCAGAGCTTGCCGACGCCGCCGGTGAACCGGCCGGACCCGCCGGTCGGGGCCAGCGCCCGCCAGAAGGACCCGGCGTCCTTCTTGGCCGCGCTGAGCGCCATGCCGTTGATGCTGCGCAGGTCGCGTACCTTCCGGGCCTTCGCGGGCGCGGCGGGCGCCGCGGCGCGGGCGGTGGCGTTGCCCGGGTACGTGGCGATCAGCGGCAGCTCGGGGGCGTGCCCGTCGTCGAAGCCGTCCTCGATCAGGTCGGTGACGTTGAACAGCTCGCGGTCGAGCCGGTCGGCGGCCAGGAAGGGCAGCACCGCGTCGGGGATGACGTACAGGTCCCCGCCGACGGTCTGGGTCTGCACCCCGCCGGTGGAGCCGGTGCGCCGGTCGACGGTGACCACGTCGGCGCCGCTGGCCGGGTGGGTGACCCGGACGACGTCCCCGGTGATCAGGGTGACGGTGTCGGTGACGCCACCGGCGTCGGCCGTGGGCGCCGGCGCGGACGTCGGGTTGCCGGCGGCTGGCGCGCCCGGTACGGCAGCCAGGGCTGCCGCCACGGTGACGGCGACCAGGCGGCGAGGACTTCGTCGCATCAGGTGACCTCTCGGTGAAGAGCGTGGATACGGCAGACCTTCCGCGACGGGCACCGGGCCGGGCAACGGATCGGACCCGGCGGCTTCCCTCCATGACGTAAAACCGCCAGACTTGGGCGGCGTCGATGCGGCGGAGGCGTGACATGGTGCTGGACGTGCTGGGACTGAGCAGCGAGGAAGGGGCGGCGTACCGGGCGCTCGTCTCGATGGCCTCGGCGGCTCCCGTCGAGTTGGCCGGCCAGGTGGGCGGGGACGAGAGCGAGGCGGCACAGCTGCTCGGCGTGCTGGAACGCAAGGGGCTGGCGGCGCGCAGCGTCGGGGACATCGGCCGGTTCGTGGCCTCCCCACCGGCCACCGCCTTCGGCGCGCTGCTCCTGCAACGGCAGAACGAGCTGCGCCTGGCCGAGCTGGAGCTGGGTTCGTTGACCGAGCTCTACCGGGCGGCGAGCGCCGGCCGGGGCGTCGCCGAGGTGGTCGATGTGATCATCGGCGGGCCCGCCCTGCGGCAACGCCTGGAGCAGCTCCAGCTCGGCGCGCGCCGCGAGGTGATGACGTTCGTCAAGGCCCCGGTGGCGATCATCAGCGGCGCGGAGAACACCGCCGAGGACGCCGCCGTGGCCCGCGGCGTGCAGTACCGGGTGCTGCTGGAACGGGCGATGCTCGACGAGGACGTGGACATCGACGGGATCGTGGCCGCCCGCAACGCCGGCGAGCAGATCCGGATCGCCGAGCGGCTGCCGCTCAAGCTGTTCATCGTGGACCGCGAGATCGCCGTGGTCCCGCTGATCAGGTCGTCGGACGTGGCCACCACCGGGGCGTTGCTGGTGCACCGCAGCGGCCTGCTGGACGCGCTGGTCGCGCTCTTCGAGCTGGAGTGGTCGGCGGCCATGGAGGTGACCACCTCGGCGGACGGCTTCGCCGGCAGCGGGGTCGACGACCTGGACGTGCAGATCCTCACCCTGCTGCTCACCGGGCTGACCGACCAGGCGGTCGCCGGTCACCTGCGCACGTCGCTGCGGACCGTGCAGCGGCGGGTCCGGCGGCTGATGGACCTGGCCCGGGTGCAGACCCGGATGCAGCTCGGCTACCAGGCCGCCCGGCTCGGCTGGCTGCCGGGTGAGCCGGGGCACCGCACGGGGTAAAGAGCGGCGCAGCGCCGAACGACATCCCGGAGGACGGGCCCAGGCTGGGATACCGTCACAGCTCGGGGAGGACAGGTCGGCCTCGGGAAGAGAGGTGGACGCGGTGGCGACTCCGAAGGCGCGAGCCGGTCGGGCCGCCGTCCTGCACCGGCGGGCGGAGGCGGCCGCGACGGCCGCCGCCGGCATCCTCGACGAGATCCGGCCCGCCCCCGCCGACCACCACCGGCAGTACGAGCTGGCCGAGCGGCTGCGTGCCGCGGCGGCCCTCGCCGCGCCGGGCTGGGCCGGTCGACCCCTGGCGGAGCTGGCCGTGGCGACGCCGCCCGGCGACGGGCCGCCCGGGCTGGTCCGGGTGGGCACCGCCGCGCCGCTGGACGACGCCCGGTTCCCCGCGCTGGTGCCGTTGCTCGGCAGTGGACACCTGGCGGTCGACACGGACGCCACCGATCCCCGGGTCGCCGGCCTGCTGCGGGCGGTCCTGCTGCGCCTCTTCGCGGCCACCCCGGCCGGGGCGCTGCTGGCCCGCGCGGTGGACGGCACCGGGTCGACGTTCACCGGCTTCGCGGCGCTGGCCGACGCGGGCCTGCTGCCGCCGCCGGCCACCGACCTGACCGGGTTGCGGGCGGTGCTGGCCGAGGCCGAGCAGTGGGTGGCCGCGGGAACCGCCCGGCAGCGCGGGCACGATCGGACGCTGCTCGTGGTGGTGGCCGCCCTGCCGGACGGGGTCACCCCGTCCGACCTGACCCGGCTCGGGGAGCTGGCCGCGCAGGGGCACCGGGCCGGGCTGCACCTGCTCGTGGCCGGCTGGCCGGAGACCACCGTCCTGCCGCAGGCCACCACGGTGTCGGTGCGGACGGCGTACGCGCTGGTCGGCGACCCGCCCGGCGCGGCCTTCAGCAGCCCCGGCGCGGAGCCGCCCGGCGGGCTGAACGCGCCGGTCTTCGTCGACGAGGACCCGCCGGCCGAGCTGGTCACCGACATCTGCCGCCGGCTGGCCCGGCAGATCGAGGACGGGTCCCGGCTCGCCCTGACCGACCTGCTGCCCACCGACGATCTCTGGGCGACGGGCTCCGCCGACGGGCTCACCACGACGGTCGGCGACGCCGCCGGCCGGCCGGTCAGCCTGGGATTCACCGAGCTGACCCCGCACTGGCTGGTCAGCGGGCGCTCCGGCACCGGTCGCTCGGCGTTCCTCACCGACGTGCTGTTCGGCCTGGCCGCCCGGTACGGTCCCGACGAGCTGGTCCTCTACCTGGCCGACCTGGCCGACGGCGAGTCCTTCGTGGAGTTCCTGCAGACGGAACGGGACCGCTCCTGGGTGCCGCACGTCCGGGCCGCCGGGATGGCCGCCGACCGGGAGTACGTGGCGGACCTGTTCGGCGAGCTGGAGGCGGAGTTGCGCCGCCGCGAGGAGGCCGGCCGGCGCGCCGGCGGCCAGCGGTACGCGGAGCTGCGTGAGCACCAGGCGCTGCCCCGGATCGTCTGCGTGATCGACAACTTCCCGCTGCTGCTGCGTGACCGGGACCGGCTCGCCACCGACCTGCTGGCCCGGCTGGACGGGCTGGCCCGCGCCGCCCGGGCGTACGGGATCCACCTGGTGCTGGCCGGCGAGGGTGACCTGGGCATCGGCGGGCCGCGTGACCCGTTGCTCGGCCAGTTCCCGGTGCGGGTGGCACTGCCCGGCGGCTCGGCGGTGCTGGAGCCGGCGAACGACGCGGCGGCCGGGCTGCCGGTGGGCAGCGCGGTGGTGAACACCGCCGGTGGGCTCGGCGGTCCCCGTGGCGCGACCCGGGGCCACGAGCGGATGGTCCGCTTCCCGGATCCGCACGAGGACCCGGAGGTCCTCGCCGACCTGCGGCACCGGCTCTGGTCGGCCCGGCCGGAGGGAGCCGGCCCGCCGGTGGTCTTCGCCGGGTACGCGCGACCGCTGCTCGCCAACGACCCCCGGCACCGGGCCGCGCTGGCGGGTCGGGCGCACGCGCCGGCCGCGCTGCTCGGTCGGGCCGTGGACGTGCACCGCTCCACGGTGGCCGTCCCGCTCGGGCCGGCCGCCGGCCGGAACCTGGCGGTGCTGGGCCGCGACGAGGAGGCCGAGCGGCTGCTGGTCACGGCGGCCCGGAGCGTGGCGGTGCAGCACGGGCCGGCCCGCTTCGTGCTGGCCCCGCTGGCGAACGGCTCGGACGGGCCGGCGGCGGTGCTCGCCGCCGAACTGGCGCAGCGGCACGAGGTCGAGACCGTGGACGTGGCCGGCCTGCGGGCCGCGCTGGCGGCGGACGAGCCGGGCTACCTGGTGGTGTTCGGGCTGGACGTGCCGCACGCCGAGGAGCTGCCGCCGGACCTGTTGCGCACGCTGCTGCTGGAGGGTCCGCCGACCGGCCGGCACCTGCTCGGCTGGTGGCGTACGCCGGGGCCGCTGGTCGGGCTGCTCGGCCCGGAGGGCGAGGTGGACAAGTTGACCGCCGTGGTGGTGACGGACGTGCCCGGGGCACGGTTGGAGCAGCTCTTCGACCGACCGGTGGCCTGGCGGCCCCGCCCGGCACGGGCGGCGCTCTGGGACGGGCCGGGTGAGCAGGGGACGGTCCTCGTGCCGTTCGGTGAGGAGCCGTCGTGACCGGCACCGCCGCGATCGTGCCCGGGCCCCGCACGCCCGCCGTCGAGGGCGAGCCGGGCGAGGCGGCCTGGGCCGACTACGTCGCCACGGCCCGCCAGCTCGACGGGGTACGCCGGGCCGCCGCGACCGCCGCCGGTGAGCAGGCGCGGTCGGTCGCCGCCGCCCGCGAGGAGCTGGCCGGCGTACGGGAGCGGCTCGCCCCGCAGCAGGCGCGGCTGCGGGAGCTGGGCGTACCGGCGATCTCGCTGGTCCCGACGCCGCCGGAGGTCACCGAGTCGGCCCGGACGATGGCGGGCGGGCCGGCGGCCGTACTGGCCGGCCTGCGCTCAGCCCGGGACTGGGCGGAGGCGGCGGACGACACCCTCGCCGCGCGGGGCCTGCCCCGGCTGGCCCGCTGGCCGGCCCGCCCCCGCAACCTGCTGGTGTACGGGCCGCTGGCCCTGGTCTTCCCGCTGCTCCAGCTGATGGTCTTCCTGGCGACCGGGACGGGACCGGTGAGTGTCGGGGCGCTGGTGCTGGGGCTGCCGATGCCGGCGGTCGCGTTCATGGCCGGCTGGCTGGCGATCGGCCGGCTGTTCCGGCCCCGCCCCGAGGACCGGCTGGACCGGACCCCCCGCTTCGGCGCGTTGGTCTGCCTGATCCCGGCCCTGCTGATGACCGCCGGGCTGGTCCTGGCCATGTTGCCCGGCTGACCGGCCGCAGCGGCGGCGGGGGGGTCACGAAGCGGCCCCCGCTCCGCCGCGGAGGGCGGGAACGGGGGCCGTCGCACTGCTCGTCAGCGGATGATCAGGGACATCGCCTCGGCGCGTGACTTGGCGTCGCGCTGGAAGGTGCCGCGGACGGCCGAGGTGATCGTCTTGGCGCCGGACTTCTGGATGCCGCGCATCGCCATGCACATGTGCTCGCACTCGAGCACCACCACGACGCCGCGCGGGGCCAGCCGGCTCATCAGCAGGTCGGCGATCTGGGAGGTGAGCCGCTCCTGCACCTGGGGCCGCCGGGCGAAGACCTCGACCAGTCGGGCCAGCTTGGACAGGCCGGTGATCCGGCCGTCCGGCCCGGGGATGTAACCGATGTGCGCGCTGCCCCGGAACGGCAGCAGGTGGTGCTCGCAGAGGCTGGTCACGTCGATGTCCCGGACGAGGACCAGTTCCTCGTGGTTGGCCTCGAAGGTGGTGCTGAGCACCTGCCCGGGGTCGACCCGCAGGCCGGCGAAGAGCTCGGCGTACGCGCGGGCGACCCGGGCCGGCGTCTGCTGGAGTCCGTCCCGGTCCGGGTCCTCGCCGACGGCGATCAGGATCTCCCGGACCGCCTTCTCGATCCGGGCGAGGTCGACCGTCTCCTCCACCGGACGCCCGGTCAGCTTGCCGCTGATCAGGCGGGCGGCGACGAAGTCGAGGCCGTCCTCGTCGGGCTCGGTCGCGGAGACGGCCAGCTCCCCACGCGGGGAGCTGGCCGTCGGGTCCGTGCTCAGTGCATACCGTCCGAGTTGTTCGAGGACTGGCCGGTGACCGAGGCGCCGTCGGCCTGGGCCTGCACCTTCAGCGCGTCCTTCTCGGCCGGGGTGAGCACCGGCGGCTCGGTGGAGGGCTGGCGCTTGCCGAAGCCGTGGTACGGGGCCATCGGCGGGCGCTTCGCCACCCGGGCGCAGATCCGGGCCATGTCGGCGGTGGAGAGGGTTTCCTTCTCCATCAGCTCGAGCACGATGTTGTCCAGGACGTCCCGGTATTCCACCAGGATCTCCCAGGCCTCGTCGTGGGCCAGCTCGATCAGCGCCCGCATCTCGCCGTCGATCTCGGCGGCCACCGCGTCGGAGTAGTCCCGCTCGTGGCCCATGTTGCGGCCGAGGAACGGCTCGTCGCCGCTGGTGCCGTACTTGATCGCACCGAGCTTGGAGCTCATGCCGTACTGGGTGATCATCGCCCGGGCCAGCCCGGTGGCCTTCTCGATGTCGTTGCCGGCGCCGGTGGTGGGCTCGTGGAAGACGAGCTCCTCGGCGGCCCGGCCACCCAGCGCGTACGCCAGGGTGTCGATCATCTCGGCCCGGGTCTGGGTGTACTTGTCCTCGGTCGGCAGGACCAGGGTGTGGCCCAGCGACCGGCCCCGGGACAGGATGGTCACCTTGTGCACCGGCGCGGCGTGCGGCAGCGCCCAGGCGACCAGCGCGTGCCCACCCTCGTGGTACGCGGTGATCTTCTTCTCCTGGTCGCTCATCACCCGGGTCCGTCGCTGCGGACCGGCGATCACCCGGTCGATCGACTCCTCCAGGGAGTCGTTGGTGATCGCCCGCTGGTCCTTGCGGGCGGTGAGCAGCGCGGCCTCGTTGATCACGTTGGCCAGGTCGGCACCGCTGAACCCGGGGGTACGCCGGGCGACCGAGTCGAGGTCGACGTCGGGCGTGAACGGCTTGCCCTTGGCGTGCACCCGCAGGATGGCCTTGCGGCCCTCCATGTCGGGGGCGTCCACCGGGATCTGCCGGTCGAACCGGCCCGGGCGCAGCAGCGCCGGGTCGAGGATGTCCGGCCGGTTGGTGGCGGCGATCAGGATGACCCCGCCCTTGGTGTCGAAGCCGTCCATCTCGACCAGGAGCTGGTTGAGGGTCTGCTCCCGCTCGTCGTGGCCGCCGCCCATGCCGGCGCCGCGGTGCCGGCCGACCGCGTCGATCTCGTCGACGAAGACGATCGCCGGCGCGTTCGACTTGGCCTGCTCGAAGAGGTCGCGGACCCGGCTGGCGCCGACACCGACGAACATCTCCACGAAGTCCGAGCCGGAGATGGAGTAGAACGGCACCCCGGCCTCGCCGGCCACGGCGCGGGCGAGCAGCGTCTTACCGGTACCGGGCGGGCCGAAGAGCAGCACGCCCTTCGGGATCTTGGCGCCCAGGGCCTGGTACTTCGCCGGGTTCTGCAGGAAGTCCTTGATCTCGTGCAGTTCCTCGACGGCCTCGTCCGCCCCGGCCACGTCCGCGAAGGTCGTCTTCGGGGTGTCCTTGGTGATCATCTTCGCCTTGGACTTGCCGAAGTTGAGCACCCGCGAGCCGCCGCCCTGCATCTGCGACATGAAGAAGAGCAGCAGGAGCACCAGCAGCGCGATGGGGAGGAGGTTGACCAGCAGGCTGACCCAGATGCTGTCCGAGGAGACCTTGGTGTCGGCCGGGCCGGTGATCTTGTTCTCGGCCTTGGCCTTCAGGACCTCGTTCCAGACCTGGCCGCCGACCTCGTACGGGAACTGCGCCTCGATCTTGTCGGTGTTCGCGTCACCGAACTTGGCCTTGTCCTTCAGGTCGAGCTGGAGCGTCTGCTCCTTGTCCTGGAAGACGACCTTCTCGATACCGCCCTTGTTGAGCTGATCGAGCGCGACGGAAGTGTCCACGCGGTGGTAGCTGGGACCAGCGGTGAACAGTTGACTGAGCACAACGGCGCCGAGGATGACCAGGATGATCCAGACCACCGGTCGGCGGAAGAAACGCGTACGTTCCATGCTGTCGTCGGGCGCCGAGACGCCCGCATCCTCCTGATCGACGTCCTGACCGACTGAATGGTGTCGCCGCCTCGGGCGGCGGCCGTAGCCGCCGTGCGGGCCGGCCCCGACCCCGGAGCGCGAGAACTGCCGCGCCGTGGTCATTCGACGGTACACCGTTCGTGCCAGATGTGAGCTTGCGAGCCCGGCACTTACGCGTACGGCGAACCGAGGTTTCGAGCCGGCGTGCCGGGAGCTCCGCACCCGACCTCCCGGACCGCCCGGTCACGCGGACGAGGGGTCGGGCGTGGAGGGTGCCTCCACGTCACCGGCCTCTACCGTAGTCCGAAAGGCTGAGAGCCCGCTGAACGTCCGCTTGACGGACCCCGGCCGGGCCGGGGTTCACGCCCGGGCGTAGACCTCGGGCTTGAGCACGCCGACGTAGGGCAGCTCGCGGTAGCGCTCGCCGAAGTCGAGGCCGTAGCCGACGACGAACTCGGTCGGGATGTCGAAGCCGACGTACTTCACCGGCACCTGGACCTTGACCGCGTCCGGCTTGCGGAACAGGGCCACCACCTCGACGCTGGCCGCCGAGCGCGACTCCAGGTAGCGCAGCAGCCAGGAGAGGGTCAGGCCGGAGTCGACGATGTCCTCGACGACCACCACGTGCCGCCCGGCGATGTCCCGGTCCAGGTCCTTGAGGATGCGCACCACCCCGGAGGACGTGGTGCCCTGCCCGTACGAGGAGATGGCCATGAAGTCCAGCTCGGCGGGGGGACCCTGGCGGCCCAACGCGCGGGAGAAGTCGGCCATGAACATGACCGCGCCCTTGAGCACGCAGACGAGCAGGAGCCCGTCCTCGACGTGCGCGTAGTCCGCCGAGACCTGCTTCGCCAGCTCCGCGGTCTTCTCGCGGATCTGCGCCTCGGAAATGATCACGTGGTCGATGTCGGCGTCGTACCAGGAGCCGTCAGCCATGCTCCTAGCCTGCCGTACGCCTGACGGCCCCCGTCGGCGGGGCCGCCCCTTTTGGGCACGGTCCCACCCGGGAATTTCTGGGCGTACAGCACAAATCACCTCAGCAGGTGCGGGAGTGCCAACGCCGACCGTCGTCGGTCGGCTTCCAGTCGGCGGAGTCCCGGCTGTCGGCGGTCAGCCCGACGAGGCCGGCGAGGGCCAGGAAGAGGAGGAAGAGCAGGAGCAGCAGGACGGCCATGGCGGCGCTCGCTTTCGCGTGGTTGATGTCGGTTTCGCCGCCGGTGCGCACCGGACTGCACCCAGTCTGCGGGGCGCGACCCGGCCCGAAAAGTGGCAGGAATGCCAGCGGGCATCGATTTCCTGCCACCTGTCGGGTTACCCTCGTCACATGCTCCGCTCCGTGGCCGTCATCGCGCTCGACGAGGTCGCCGCGTTCGAGCTGGGTGTGCTCGCCGAGGTCTTCGGCACCGACCGCACCGCCGACGGCTTCCCCGGCTACCGCTTCCACCTCTGCACGGCCGACGGCCGGCCGGTCCGGACCCGCTCCGGCTTCCTGCTCACCCCGCACGCCGACCTGGCCCCGGTCGAGGAGGCCGACCTGGTCGCCGTGCCCGCCCACGGCGACGGGACGACCGCGCCGGCCGCGGTGCTGGACGCGCTGCGACGGGCCGCCGACCGGGGCGCGTGGGTGTTCAGCGTCTGCTCCGGCGCGTACGTGCTGGGCGAGGCGGGGCTGCTCGACGGGCGCGACTGCACCACCCACTGGCGGTACGTCGACGACCTGCAACGGCGCTTCCCGGCGGCCCGGGTCCGGTGCGACTCGCTCTACGTGCAGGACGGGCCGCTGCTCACCAGCGCCGGGACCGCGGCCGGGATCGACGCCGCGCTGCACCTGGTCCGGCAGGAGCACGGCTCGGCCACCGCCACCCGGTTGGCCCGCCGGATGGTCGTCCCCCCGCACCGCGACGGCGGCCAGTCCCAGTACGTCGAGGCGCCCATCCCGAAGGCGCCCGAGGCGCCCACCCTGGAGCCGGTGCTGGAGTGGCTGATGGGCCGCCTCGACCGCACGGTCACCGTGGACGAGCTGGCCGCCCGGGCCGGCATGGCCCCGCGCACCTTCGCCCGCCGGTTCCGCGCCGAGACCGGCACCACCCCGCACGACTGGCTGACCAACCAGCGGGTGCTGCTGGCCCGGCGGCTGCTGGAGGAGACCCGGCTGAGCGTGGAGCACGTCGCCGACCGGGCCGGCTTCGGTGACGCCGCCGCGCTGCGGCACCACTTCACCCGCCGGGTGGGCACCAGCCCGCAGGCGTACCGGACCACCTTCCGGGAACGCGTCGAGGCCTGATCACCAGCCCAGCATCGCGCCGTCGACCCGGGACTCCGAGCCGACCGCGTACCCGCCGCCCGGCGTACGCCAGATCGCCTGCCCGTACCCGAAAGCCGCCGGGTCGCCGGCGACGGTGACCTCGTGGCCCCGCGCCCGCAACCCCGCGACCACGCCGGCGTCGAGACCGGACTCGACCAGCAGCGACCGGCCGGCGTGCCAGTACCAGCGCGGGGCGTCCAGGGCGGCCTGCGGGTCCAGCCTGGCGTCGAGGGTCGCCGAGACCAGCTGCACATGCCCCTGCGGCTGCATGTGGCCGCCCATCACCCCGAACGGGCCGACCGGTGCGCCGTCGCGGGTCAGGAAACCCGGGATGATCGTGTGGTACGGCCGCTTCGCCGGCCCGACCACGTTCGGGTGACCCGGGTCCAGCCGGAAGCCGGTGCCCCGGTTCTGCAGCGCGAAGCCGTGCCCGGGCAGCACCACGTGCGACCCGAAGGCCAGGTAGGTGGACTGGATCAGGCTGACCATCATCCCGCCCGGGTCGGCCGTGCAGAGGTAGACGGTGCCGCCCCGCTCCGGCTCACCGGCCACCGGATCGCCGGCCCGGCCGGTGACCAGCGCCCGCCGGGCCGCCGCGTACGCCGGGTCGAGCAGGGCGGCCGTCGGCACGGCCGACCGCTCCGGGTCGGCGACGTACGCGTGCGCGTCGGCGAAGCCGAGCTTCACCGCCTCGATCTGCCAGTGCGTCCACTCCTCGGCGGTCAGCGCGGCCGGGTCCACCCCGTCGAGGATCCGCAGGGCCAGCGACGCGGCGATGCCCTGCCCGTTCGGCGGCAGCTCCCACACCTCGTGCCCCCGGTACCGGGCGGGCACCGGGTCCACCCAGGTCGAGCGGTGCCGGGCCAGGTCGTCACCGGTCAGGAAGCCACCGGTCCGGGCCGCGTGCGCGTCCAGCGCCGCCGCGATCCGGCCCCGGTAGAAGTCCTCGGCCCCGCTGTCGGCGATCCGGCGCAACGTCCACGCCGCGTCCGGGTTGCGCCACCGCTCCCCCGGCCGGGGCGCCCGGCCGTCCACGGTGAACACCCGGCGGAACTCCGCGTACTCCGCCCCGACGGGGCCGGCGTGCCCGGCGACGCCCCGGGCCCAGGTGGCGGCGGTGCCCGGCGCGACCGGGTAGCCCCGTTCGGCGTACCCGACGGCGTCGGTGAAGAGGTCGGCGAAGGGCAGCGAACCGAACCGCTCGTGCAGGTCCCGCCAGCCGGCCGGCGCGCCCGGCACGGTCACCGGCAGCCAGCCCCGCGCCGGCACCGCCGGCCCGGCCGCCTGCGCGCCGCCCAGCGCGTCGACCGGCTCGGCGCCCCGCCCGCCGGTGGCGGCCAGCACCAGCTCCCGGGTCAGTGCCGCCGGGGACCGCCCCGAGGCGTTCAGCCCGTGCAGCCGCTCACCGTCCCAGACGATCGCGAACAGGTCACCGCCGATGTCGTTGGAGGGTGGCTGCACCACGGTCAGGGTGATCGCGGTGGCCAGCGCGGCGTCGACGGCGTTGCCGCCGCGCCGCAGCACGGCCAGGCCCGCGGCCGCCGCGAGCGGCTGGCTGGTCGCGACCGCACCGTTGGGGGCCAGCAAGGGCTGCCGGGAGTACGCCATGAGCCCTGTCTACCGCCTCCGGCGGCTCCCGGCGACCCCCGCGACCTACCCCACCCCGCCCGCCGCCCGCCGTCCGGCTCGATGCGCTCGGCCTGCTCCGCGCGCTCGGCCGACGCGCGCTCGGCGAACGTCGCGCGCTCGGCGAACGTCGCGCGCTCGGCGAACGTCGCGCGCTCCTCGGGCGCGGCGTGCCCGGCCGGCTCGGCGGCAACCCTTCTCCAGCGCCTTTGCTCTGCTTCAACCCACGCAACACTGCGGGGCCGTTTCTGTTGCGCCCGTTGAAGCAGAGCAAAGGCGGCAGATGGACATGGCGGCCCGCGCCCAACCGGACTGGTCAGAGCCGGATCGGGTCGGGGTCGGAGTGGCAACCGGGGCCGGCGCGGGTCGGGCCAGGCCCGGTGCCGGTCGGACCGGGAGGAGCTTGGGCCGATCGAGCCGGGTCGGGACCGGTCGGGGTGGAGCGGGCGGTGAGGACCGCGGATTCAGGCGGCGTGCAGCCGGCCGGCGTGGCGGCACACGGGAATGCCGCCCGGCAGGTGCACCGGGCCCTGACCGTGCCAGTCGGTGACCAGGGCATCGAGGGCGGTGACGTGCCGGTGGGACAGGGCGGCGGGCGGGGCGCCCAACTCGCGGGCCCAGGCCTGCAGCACCCGGGTACGCACCGCGGCCGGCAGCGCGGCCAGCGCGTCGACGGTGAGGCCGCCGTCGGCCGCCCGGGCCCCGGCGAGCGCGGCGGCGGCCAGCTCGTCGAGGGCGGCGGTGTCGGCGGCGAGCAGGGCTGCGGTCCGGGCCAGGTTGCCCACCACCCCGGGGCCGAGCGCGTCGACCAGGGCCGGGAGCAGATCGGCCCGGACCCGCGACCGGGCGTACGCGGGGTCGGCGTTGTGCGGGTCGTCCCAGGGGATCAGGCCGAGCGCGGCGCACGCCGCCCGGGTGTCCGCCCGGGCCACGTCCAGCAGCGGACGCAGCAGCGGCACCGCGGCCAGCTCACGGCGCTCCGGCATGCCGGCCAGCCCACGCGGGCCGGCCCCCCGGGCCAGCGCCAGCAGCACCGTCTCGGCCTGGTCGTCGCGGGTGTGGCCGAGCAGCACGGCGGCGGCGTCGTGCCGTCGGGCGGCGGCCACCAGTGCGGCGTACCGGGCCGTCCGGGCGGCCGCCTCCGGACCACCGGCGCCGGTGACCCGCACCGGCACCGCCTCGACCGGGTCGAGCCCCTGCTCGCCGGCCCACCGGGCGACCGCCTCGGCGCGTCCGGCGGAACCGTGCTGCAGGCCGTGGTCGACGGTCACCAGGCCGGCCCGTCGGCCGAGGCGCGGGGCGACGAAGGCGGTGGCGGCGGCCAGCGCCAGCGAGTCAGCGCCGCCGGAGCAGGCCACCAGCACCGGTCCGGGGCCGGGCAGTCCGGTCAGCGCCCGGCGTACCGCCACCCGGACGGCGGCGACCGGTGGGGCGAGCGCGCCCACGGCTCGCGGGCCCGGCTCAGCCGGCGGCCGGGGTCGCGCCCGCCGGCCCGTGCACCCGGGCCACCCAGGCGCCCGGGTCGCCCAGCTCGTCGAGGCGGGGCAGGGTCAGCGGCGAGCTGAAGATCTTGTTGAAGCCGGGCATGCCGACCCGGTCGACCACCCCGTGCACGAACTTGCGGCCCTCGGCGTACTGGCGCATCTTGACCTCGATGCCGAGCAGCCGGCGGATCGCCTTCTCCACCGGGTTGCCCGACTCCCGCCGCCGGTTGAACGACGCCCGGATCGACTCCACGCTCGGGATGACCTGCGGCCCGACCCCGTCCATGACGAACTCGGCGTGCCCCTCCAGCAGCGTCATCAGGGCGGTGAGCCGGTCCAGCACGGCGCGCTGCGCCGGGGTCTGCACGATGTCCAGCACGCTGGCCCGGCTCTCCGGGTCCTTGACCGCGTCGGAGAGGGTGGCGACGCCGCGCCGCAGCCGTTCGAGCAGGTGCTCGCCGCCCTGCGCGGCGTCCACGAACGCCTGGACCTCACCGAGGAAGTACGCGCGCATCCACGGCACCGAGGTGAACTGGGTGCGGTGGGTGACCTCGTGCAGGCAGACCCAGAGCCGGAAGTCCCGGGGGTCCGCGCCGAGCTTCCGTTCCACCTCGACGATGTTCGGCGCGACCAGCAGCAGCTGACCGGGGTCCCCGGCGAACACCTCGTACTGGCCGAGCACCCGGCCGGAGAGGTACGCCAGGATGGTGCCCGCCTGCACGCCGGTGAGCCGGGAGCCGACCGCCTCGGTGAGCGCGCCGGGGCGCTTGTCGCCGGAGAGCCGGCTCACCAGCGGGGTGATCACCTCGCGCAGCCCGGCGATGTTCGCCGCCGCCCAGTCCCGCCGGTCCACCACCCGCACCGGCGGGTGCGCGACCTGCGAGCGCAGGCCTGTGTAGTCGGCCACGTGCCCGGCTGCCTCCTCGGTCAGCCGCCGCAGCTCCGTGACCACGTCGGTCGCCTCGGCGTACGACACCCGGGGGCCCGACTTGCCCAGGGCCCCCGCGGTGGCGGCGGCCAGATCCCAGTCCACGAACTGCGCCATGAACCCACCGTACCCGGGCCGCGACACCCCAACCGGGGATCGACGACCGTCGTAGCGTCTCAGCGGCAGCCGCAGCCGGCCAGCGCGGAGGTGATCCGGTCGAGCGCCTGGCGGGTCGCGTCGAGGGTGTCCGGCGGGGCCTGGTCGGTCAGCACGGCGAAGGTGAGCAGCCGGCCGTCGGCGGTGGTGACCAGGCCGGAGATGGCGTTCACCCCGGTCAGGGTGCCGGTCTTGGCCCGGACCACGCCGGCGCCGGCCTTCGTCACCGCCGCCTGGTAGCGGTCGTTGAGGGTGCCGGACCAGCCGCCGACCGGCAGCCCGCCGAAGATCGCCGTCAGCTCCGGGTGGCTGCCGTTGCCGGCGAGGGTGAGCAGGTCGGTGAGGAACGACGGGCTGATCCGGTCGGTGCGGGACAGCCCGCTGCCGTCGGCCAGGCTGATCTCGTCGGCCGGCAGGCCCAGCTCGCCGAGCACCTGGTCGGTGGCGGCGGCCCCGCCGGCGAACGAGGCCGGCTTGCCCTTGGCGAGCGCCACCTGCCGGGCCATCGTCTCGGCGATCACGTTGTCACTCTCGCTGATCATGATGTCGACCAGCCGGACCAGCGGCAGCGACTCGACCTTCCCCAGTTCGGTCCCGGGGGCGGGTGCGCCGTTGGCCGACGCGCTCGGGGCGGCCGGCGCGGTGCCCGGCTTCGCCTCGGCGGCGTCGCCGGAGAGTCCGAGCAGCTTGGCGAACTGCCGGCCGGCGGTCAGGTCCGGCTGGGGCACCCGCTCGGCGGCGTGGTTGGTCTCCTCGGCGGTCCGGCGGGCCGTCTCCGGGTCGCGTCGGGCTCCGTCGGTCATCAACGCGGTGATCGCCGCGCCGAAACCGCCGGTGGGGATGTCGGCGTCCCAGCCGGGCTCGAACTTCGGACCGGTGAACAGGGTCGAGTCGACCGTGACCCGGGTCGGCGCGGTCCCGCCGAGCGCGGTGCGCACCTGGGCGGCCAACTCGTCGAGGCGGGCCGCGCCCGGGTAGAAGCCGTTCTTGTCCACGGCCAGCGTCGGGTCACCGCCACCGACGAGGACGACCTCGCCGGGCTCGGCCCCGGCCACCGCCCGGGTCGGGATCCGGTACGCCGGACCGCGCGCGGCCAGCACGGCGACCCCGGTGGCCAGCTTCGTCACCGAGGCGGGCACGGTCGGGGTGTCCTGCCCGCTGCCGTAGAGGGACTGCCCGGTGGCCACGTCGGCCACCGAGACGTTCACCCGCTCGCCGAGGGCGGCGGCCCGGACCAGCGGTTCGAGTGCGGCGCGTACCCCCTCGGGGGTGGGCTCGGGGGCGTTGGCGTCCGGGCCGGCGAGCACGGCCGGCGGGTCGGGCTCGGCGGCCCGCGCTTCGGCCGTCGGCGACGCGGCCCCGCCACCGAGCCAGCCGGCGATCGGGCCGGGCCGGACCACGGCGAGGCCGACGGCGGCCAGCGCGACGACCAGCACGCCGGCCAGCACGGCGAGCAGCCGACCCCGGCCGCGCCGGGCCGGCGGGGGCGGGGGCGGGGGCGGGGCGGCACCGTACGGCGGCACGGGAGGGCTGACCGGGATGCCGGCGGCGTTCCCGCCCGGCGGGCTCACCGGGGCGGCCGCGGCGGGGCCGTAGCGGCCCGGGGTGGCCGCGGCAGGGTCGTAGCGGCCCGGGGTGGCCCGGCCGACCGCGCCGGGCGGGGTCGCGCCGGGGCGACCGACCGGGGCGGAGCCGCCCGGGCGACCGGCGGGACCGACACCGGGGACGCGGACCCGGCCGGTGGCACCGCCGGAACCGGACCCTACGGACTTCGGCCCGTCAACCCCCTCCGGGCGGTAGTGTGAATCTTCCCTCCCCACGACCCCCTCCTCCCCCGCTGCTGAGCGCCTTGGGTGACACTACTTCGGTCCGAACACTATGCGGCGGCCGGAGCCGGCGGGGGTCGTTCCACCCGCGGAGGGCGGCGCCACTGGTTTCCGTTAGCCAGCGTGGGCAAACGAGGGAGCGTGGAAGATGGATTTCGACGTCACGGTTGAGATCCCCAAGGGTCACCGCAACAAGTACGAGGTGGACCACGTGACCGGCCGGATCCGGCTGGACCGCACCCTCTTCACCTCCACGCAGTACCCGGCCGACTACGGCTTCATCGAGGGCACCCTCGGCGAGGACGGCGACCCGCTCGACGCGCTGGTCCTGGTCCCCGAGCCCACCTTCCCGGGCTGCCTGATCCGCTGCCGCACCATCGGCATGTTCCGGATGACCGACGAGAAGGGCGGCGACGACAAGGTCCTCTGCGTGCCCTACGAGGATCCGCGCCAGGAGCACCTGCGGGACATCCACCACCTCGGCGAGTTCGACCGGCTGGAGATCCAGCACTTCTTCGAGGTCTACAAGGACCTCGAGCCGGGCAAGTCGGTCGAGGGCGCGACCTGGGTGGGCCGGGTCGAGGCCGAGGCCGAGATCAAGGCGTCGTACCAGCGGGCCAAGGAGGCCGAGGAGCGCGGCGAGACGCACTGATCCACCACCGGACTTCCGGGCCCGGGTCGCACGGCGACCCGGGCCCGTTCGTGTCCCGGTCAGCCCAGCAGGCCACGGGCCCGGTCGTAGAGGTCGAGCACCGCGCAGGCCACCGGGACCACCGAGACCACCAGCGCGGTGTCGGTCAGGTCGGCCAACCGGCCCAGGTACGGCGAGACCGGCCGGCGCGCGTACGTGGCGCCCGCCGTCACCGCGGCCAACGCCAGCAGCAGCCCGCCGGCCGCCAGCACCAGCCGGCCGGTCGGGCCGGCCGGCCCGGCGAGCACCGCGCCGAGCAGGGCGGACCCGGTCAACCCGGCCACCACGGGTGGCACCCGGTGCCGGACCGCGACGAAGAGCCGGGACCGCAGCAGCAGCACCGCCGCGCCGACCGCCGCCAGCAGTCGACCGGCCGTCCCGCCCGCCCCGACCAGCACCGCCGTGGCGGCCACCGCCAGCAGGGCGTGACCGAGCAGCAGGCCGGTCAGCACCTCCTCGGTGCGGGCCACCGCCGCGTGCACCCGTCCCTTGTCGGGCAGGTCGCGTACGCCCTCCGGGCCGGTGGCGGGCAGGGTGATCGACGGCAGCGGCACCTTGCCCAGCCGCAACGCCAGCAGCGGCAGGCCGCCGAGGGCGAAGACCAGGACGGCGAGCAGCACGGCGGCGGTGCCGGCGGCGTCGAGCAGGAACCCGCCGAGGGCCGCCGACGCGCCGACCGCGCCGACGGTCGCCCCGGCCACGAAGACCCGGGCCCGACTGGCCACCCCGAGCAGACCGAGCACCGAGACCAGCAGCAGGGCCACCGAGCCGGCCAGCAGCTCCGGACCGCCGACCCAGCGCAGCGGCCCGAACGGGCCGACCGGGTCGCCGGTGCCGACCGCCAGGGCACCGGCCGCCGCCGCCCACGGCAGCGCGTACCCGCCGAGGGTGGTGCCGACCGGGCCGTCCCCGTACGCCCGGCTGGCGGCGGTGCCGGCGAGCACGAGCAGCAGCGCCACCGCGGCCGCGACGGGCCAGCCGTCACCCCGGGCGGGACCGGCGGCCAGCACGGCGGTGAGCCCGACGGCCAGCGGCACGCCCGCCCCGGCCAGGGTGGCCGCCCGGGTGGCCGCCGGTGACCAGGCGGCGCCCCGCCGGCGGGCCCCGTCGGCGATCGCCTCGACCACGTCGTCGTACTCCAGCTCGGGCCACTCGGCGCGGGCCGGGACGAGGTGCAGCACCTCGCCGTCGCGGACGCCCTGGGGCAGCAGCGCCTGTGCGGTCGCCAGCACCGCGCCGTCGGTGCGGCGCAGCACCCAGCCGCCGTGCCGTTCGCCGTCGTCGGCCAGCCCCTCCCCGGCGTGCCGGAGCACCTCGGGCAGCAGCTCGGCCAGGGGAACCTGTTCCGGCAGGGCCACGTCCACCCGCCGCTGCGGGGCACTGATGGTGACCCGAGCCAGCCCGGTTGTCATCTATGTCTCTCCATATTGAGCGGGACGGGTGACTGACGGATGACAGGACTTTACCTACCATGAGCCAGGCTCGGGTTACCGAGAGCCACGGGGAGGGCTCAGTGTCCACTGTCGTCATCAAGCGGCCGCCACGCCGCCCGGCGCCGGAGATCCCGGCCGGCGAGCTGCCGGTCGAGGCGCCGCCGGAGATCCCGGTGCTGACCGGCGGGCGCTGGCAGCAGGCGCTGATGGTGCTGCCGATGCTCGGCGGCACGGTGGCGATGGCGATGATGTTCGGCCGGGGCGGCGGGGCCTACTCGTACGTGGTCGGTGGCATGTTCGGGCTCTCCTCGGTCGCCATGCTGGTGACCTCCTGGGGCAGCGCCTCCGGCACGCCCCGCAAGTCGGAGATGATGGCCGCCCGCCGGGAGTACCTGCGCCACCTGGCCGCGCTGCGCCGCCGGGTCCGGCAGACCGCGGGCGCGCAGCGGGCCGGCCTCTACTACCGGCATCCCGACCCGGGCCGGCTCTGGTCGACGGTGGAGAGCCACCGGGTGTGGGAGCGCCGGCCGGGCGACCCCGACTTCGCCGTGGTGCGGGTGGGGGTCGGCCCGCAGACCCTGGCCACCCCGCTGGTCCCGCCGGTGACCCGGCCGCTGGAGGAGCTGGAGCCGATGACCGCGGGGGCGCTGCGCCGCTTCCTCGACGCGTACTCGGTGGTGCCGGACCTGCCGGTGGCGCTCTCGCTGCGCAGCTTCGCCCGGGTCTTCGTCCGCGGTCCGGCCGACGGGCCCGGCACCGGTTCGCCGGCCGCCCAGGGGCTCGCCCGGGCGCTGCTCACCCAGCTCGCGGTCTTCCACGCCCCCGACGAGCTGCTGATCGCGGTCTGCGCCGGGCCGGAACGACGGGCGGTCTGGGAGTGGGTCAAGTGGCTCCCGCACGCCCACCACCCGAACCGCCGCGACGCGCTCGGCCCGGTCCGGCTGGTCACCAGCTCCGCCGCCGAGCTGGAACGGCTCCTCGACGACGTGCTGGCCAGCCGCTCCCGGTTCAGTCCGGCCGGCCCGGCCACCGACGGCCCGCACGTGCTGGTGCTGCTCGACGGGGGCGACCTGACCGGGGCAACCGACCTGGCCGGGGACGGTGGCATCGACGCGGTGACCGTGCTCGACCTGGACACCCCGCCGCCCCGGCTGCTCGACCGGTACGCCCTGCTGCTCGACCTGACCGACGGACGGCTGCACTCGTGGTCGGCGGAGGGGCACGCCGAGGTGGGCCGCGCGGACGCGCTGGCGCCCGCCGACGCCGAGGCGGTGGCCCGCCGGCTCGCCCCGCTGCGGCTCGCCGGCACGGTACGCGGGCCGGACGCCCCGCCCGGCGCGGAGCCGGGACTGCCCGAGCTGCTCGGCCTCGGCGACCCGGAGAACTTCACCGCCGACCAGGGGTGGGCGGCGCGGGCGGCCCGGGACCGGCTGCGGGTGCCGATCGGGGTGGGCGCCGACGGCGGCGCGATCGAGCTGGACCTCAAGGAGTCGGCGCAGGACGGCATGGGCCCGCACGGCCTGCTGATCGGCGCGACCGGATCCGGCAAGTCGGAGCTGCTCCGCACCCTGGTGCTGGGGCTGGCCGCCACGCACAGCTCGGAGCAGCTCAACTTCGTGCTGGTCGACTTCAAGGGCGGGGCCACCTTCGCGCCGTTCGAGCGGCTGCCGCACACCGCCGCGGTGATCACCAACCTGGCCGACGCGCTGCCCCTGGTCGACCGGATGGTCGACGCGATCAACGGGGAGCTGACCCGCCGCCAGGAGCTGCTGCGCCGGGCCGGCAACTTCGCCAGCCTGCGGGACTACGAACGGGCCCGGACCGCCGGCACCCCGCTCGCCCCGCTGCCGTCGCTGCTGCTCATCTGCGACGAGTTCTCCGAGCTGCTCTCCGCCAAGCCGGACTTCATCGACCTCTTCGTGCAGATCGGCCGGGTGGGCCGGTCGCTCGGCGTGCACCTGCTGCTGGCCAGCCAGCGGCTGGAGGAGGGGCGGTTGCGCGGGCTGGACACCCACCTGTCGTACCGGATCGGGTTGCGTACCTTCTCGGCGCTGGAGTCCCGGACGGTGCTCGGGGTGCCGGACGCGCACGAACTGCCCCGCAGCCCGGGGCACGGCTACCTGCGCTCCGGCACCGACCCGCTGGCCCGGTTCAAGGCCGCGTACGTCTCCGGGCCGGTACGCCGCCGGGGCGCGGCCGGGGGCGCGGCGGGCGGTGCGGCGGCGCGGCTGCTCACCTTCTCCACCCACCTGGTGCCGGTGCCGGAGCCGGCCGTCCCGGCGCTGCCGGCGAACGACGAGGAGGGCGCCGAGAGCCTGCTCGACCTGATGGTGTCGCGGTTGGCCGGGCAGGGTCCACCGGCCCACCAGGTGTGGCTGCCGCCGCTGGACGGTTCCCCGTGCCTCGACGAGCTGCTCGGCCCGGTGGGTGTCGACCCGGGTCGCGGCCTCACCGTCGCGAACCCGGAGCTGCACGGCGCCCTCCAGGTGCCGGTGGCGGTGGTGGACAAGCCGGCTGAGCAGCGCCGCGACCTGTTCTGGCTGGCCCTGGACGGCGCGGCCGGGCACGTGGCGGTGGTGGGCACCGCCCGCAGTGGTCGGTCCACCGTGCTGCGCACGCTGATCTGCGCGCTGGCGCTCACCCACACCCCCGCCGAGGCACAGGTCTACTGCCTCGACTTCGGCGGCGGGACGCTCGCCCCGCTGCGCGACCTGCCGCACGTCGGCGGGGTGGCCGGGCCCACCGACGACGCCGCGGTCCGGCGTACCGTCGGCGAGATCGCCGGCCTGCTCGCCCGGCGGGAACGGCAGTTCGCCGAGGCGGGCGTGGAGTCGGTGGCGGCCTGGCGCCGGCGGCGGGCCACCGCGCTGGCCGGCGGGCAGCCCGGCACCGACCCGTTCGGCGACGTGTTCCTGGTGATCGACGGTTGGCACACCCTGCGCAGCTCCTACGACGACCTGGAACCGCTGGTGACCGACCTGGCCACCCGGGGCCTCGGCTACGGGGTGCACGTGGTGGCGAGCGCGCTGCGCTGGTCGGACTTCCGGCCGGCGATCCGGGACCTCCTCGGTTCCCGGGTCGAGCTGCGCCTCGGCGACCCGTCGGACACGCTGGTGAGCAAGCGGCAGTTCGCGGCGACCGTGCCGGAGCAGCGGCCGGGGCGTGGCATCACCGCCGCCGGCCTGCACTTCCTCGCTGCCGAGCCGACCGTCCCCGAGCTGGGTGGCGAGGCCGCCGACCTGGTGAAGGCGGTGGCCGGGGCGTGGGCCGGTCCGGGTGCGCCGCCGGTCCGGCTGCTCCCGCCCGTGCTGCCGTACGCGGAACTGGACCGCAGCGGCACCGGCGGGCTGGCCTTCGCGATCGGGGTGGCCGAGGCCGACCTGAGCCCGGTGGTGCTGGACTTCGCGGTCGAGCCCAACTTCGTGGTCTTCGGCGAGGCCGAGTGCGGCAAGTCGTCGTTCCTGCGCGCGCTGGCCACCTCGATCGTCGAACGGTTCACCCCGGACGAGGCCCGGGTGATGCTGGTGGACTACCGGCGCAGCCTGATGGGCACGATCGAGACGCCGCACCTGATCGGGTACGGCACGGCCGCGCCGCACACCGCCGAGCTGATCGAGTCGGCGGCGGGCTACCTGCAGGGGCGGCTGCCCGGGCCGGGCGTGACCCCGCAGGAGCTGCGCAACCGCAGCTGGTGGGCGGGGCCGGAGCTGTTCGTGCTGGTGGACGACTACGACCTGGTGGCCGGTGGGCCGACCAATCCGCTGCGTGCCCTGGAGGAACACCTGCCGCACGCCCGGGACGTCGGCCTGCACCTGGTGCTGGCCCGCCGGACGGCCGGCGCGGGCCGCACCTCGTACGAGCCGATCATCCAGCGGCTGCGCGAGCTCTCCACGCCCGGCCTGGTGATGTCGGGCGGGTCGGAGGAGGGCGCGCTGATCGGCCAGGTGCGGGCGGGACCGCTGCCACCGGGGCGGGGTCGGCTGGTGACCCGCCGGGAAGGCGTCCGGCTGGTGCAGCTGGCCCATCTGCCCCCGGGATGAACGGTGCCACCGAGTTGCACCGTGGGGTGGGGCGGAACCGGTAATCTCCGAGCAGCATGGTCTCGTCGCGATGAATGGCTGGGGAATGTGACCAGGGATCGGCAGGGAGCTTCGACCGTGACCCGGCGGATCGCCGGGCGCGCGCTGCTCGGCGTGGCCGCCACCGTGGCCGGCGTGGCCGGTCCGCTGGCCCCGCCGGCGCACGCCGCCCCGGTCCGGCCGGTCACCGCGCCCCGGGAGCCCGCCGGGGTGGCCACCCTCGGCTCGCCGGTCCGGATGGACCAGGTCCGCGACGACCAGTGGCAGCTCGACGCGTTGCACGCGAAGGAGGCCTGGCGGCTCTCCACCGGCCGGGGCGTGGTGGTCGCGGTGATCGATTCCGGGGTGGACGGTTCCCATCCGGACCTGGCCGGCCAGGTGCTGCCGGGTCTCGACCTGGTCGCCCCGGGCGGCTCCGAGGGGCCGGACCCGGTGGGGCACGGCACCACCGTCGCCGGTCTGATCGCCGGGCGCAACGACGACGACCGGGGGGTGGTCGGTCTCGCGCCGGACGCCAAGATCCTGCCGGTACGGGTGCTCGACGACCAGAACCGGTACGACGACGCGCTGATCGTCGCCAAGGGGGTGCGCTGGGCGGTCGACAACGGCGCCCGCGTGATCAACCTGTCCCTCGGCGGTGGCGGGGACAGCCCCGCCCTGGCGGCCGCCCTCGACTACGCCTTCGCCAAGGACGTGGTCGTGGTGGCCTGCACCGGCAACCTGGCCACCTCGGCCAGCGCCAAGGTCTGGTACCCGGCCCGCGAACCCGGCGTGATCGCGGTGGCCGGCCTGGCCCGCAACGTCACCGATCTCTGGTCCGGCTCGATCACCGGTCACGAGACGGTGCTCACCGCCCCGGCGACCGGCCTGCACGGGGCCCGACCGGACGGGTACTGGCGGGTACAGGGGACCAGCTTCGCCTCGCCGCTGGTCGCCGCGAGCGCGGCCCTGGTCCGCTCCCGGTATCCGCAGATGTCCGCCGGGGACGTGGTCAACCGGCTGGTCAGCACCGCGAAGGACCTGGGCCCGACCGGCCGCGACGACCGGTTCGGCTACGGCCTGGTGGACCCGGTGGCCGCGCTCACCGCCGACGTCCCGTCGGTGGGGCGCAATCCGCTGGACGACAACGCCGCCCCCGGCGTGGTCGGCTTCGGCCCGGCCCCCGGCTCCGGGGACGCCCGGGCCGCCGCCGGGCAGGGCGGCGACCCCTTCTACACGGTGCCCCGGCAGCAGACGAAGTGGGCGGCCCGGGCCGCGGGCGAGGCGACCGGGGACGCGCCGGACCGACTCTGGACCGCCCTGGCCCTCCTCGTCGCACTGGTCACCGGCGCGGCCCTGGTGGTCCGCCGGATCCGGCACGCCCGTCGCTGAGTCACGGGTCTGACCTGCCCGCTCCCGGGGTAGTGGTCAGCGCATGAACGTGCGGGATGTCGACGATCGGGTGCCGGGTGACGGGCGTTCCTGGCGGTCCGCCCGGCTGGACCCGGACCGCTCCCTCGGCCTGCGGCTGACCGTGGCGGCCGTCGCGGCGTTCCTGGTGCTGGTGCCGTTCGCCCTGCTCGCGTTGCTGGTGCTGGGCGCCTGGCCGCCGCTGTTCCGGCTCGACGCCTCGGTCACCGACGCGCTGCACCGCTACGCGCTGGGCCATCCCGCCTGGGTGCGGACGATGAGCGTGTGGAGCGACGTCTTCGCCCCGGGCCCGCTGCGGGTGACCGCCGCCCTGCTGGTCGGCTGGCTGCTCTACCGGCGGGCACCCCGGCTGGCGGTCTGGGTGATCACCACGATGACCGTGGGCGGGCTCCTCGGCGGGCTGCTCAAGCTGCTGGTCGGGCGGCACCGCCCGGATCTGCTGGACCCGGTGGCCCGGGCCGCCGGCTACTCCTTCCCGTCGGGGCACGCGCTGAACGCCACCCTGGCCGCCGGGGTGCTGCTGCTGGTCTTCCTGCCGTACGCCCGCGACCGGCGGCCGCTGCGCTGGGCGCTCTGGGCGGGTGCGGTGCTGCTCGCCGGGGTGACCGGGCTCAGCCGGATCGCCCTGGGCGTGCACTGGACCAGCGACGTGGTGGGCGGGTGGCTGCTCGGGTCGGCGACGGTCGCCGCCACCGCCGCCGGCTTCAGCACCTGGCGCTCCCGGACGGGTCGCCGGCCGGCGCGTACCACCCGGGAGGGGGTCGAGCCGGAGCTGGCCGAGCCGGACCCGGACGAGGACCACGCGTAGTTCTGCTCCGCTCGGGGTAAAGGGCGGCCCATGTCCGATGTCGTGGTCCAGGTCGCCCGGCGGGTCCTGCTGCCGCTGGCGCTGCTCTTCTCCGTCATGGTGGCCCTCGGTCTGCTGATCACCCGGGTGCTCGCGAAGACGTGGCCGTTCACCGTCGAGGACAGCCTCAACCGAGAGCTGGCCGCCGACCGCACGTCGGGGTGGAACGACGTGTCGCTGGTGTTCAGCACGCTGGCCAGCACCCAGGTCATCGTCGCGGTGACGGTGCTGGTGGCGCTGGTGCTGCGGCTGGTGCTGCACCGCTGGCGGGAGCCGCTCTTCCTCTGCGCCGCGGTGACCGCGCAGGCGCTGGTCTTCCTCTTCACCACGATGGTGATCGACCGCAGCCGGCCGGCGGTCGAGCACATGGACGTCTCCCCGCCGACCTCCAGCTTCCCGTCCGGGCACACCTCGGCGGCGACCGCGCTCTACGTCGGGATCGCGGTGCTGCTGGCGCTGCGGGCACGTAGCACCCCGGCCAAGGCGGCCTGGTGGACGCTGCTGGTGCTGGTGCCGATCGGGGTGGCGGTCACCCGGATGTACCGGGGCATGCACCACCCGAGCGACGTGGTGGCGTCCTTCGTCAACGGCGGCACCTGCGTGGCGATCATGGCCCGCGCGGTGCTCGACCGGACCCTCACCTGGGGCCGGGCCAAGCTGTCGATCGGTCGTTCCGGCGACGACGTGGCCCCGGCCGCCGCGTCCGCGGGCTGACCGGTCCGGCTCAGGTGCACTCGCCGGTGCCGACCGCCCGGGTACGCTCCGCGCCGGCCAGCGCCACCGGACGGGCCTCGGCGGCGGTGACCGCGAACCCGGTGTTGGGGTCGTCGGCCGCCGCCGCGAAGATCACGCCGAGCACCAGGCCGTTGGAGGAGACCAACGGGCCACCCGAGTTGCCGCTGCGGACCAGTGCCCGGATCGTGTAGATCTCCCGGGTGACGTCCCCGGCCGAGTAGATGTCCGGACCGGTGATCCGGTCGACGTCCCGGATCCGGGCCGGGCGGGCGTCGTACGGGCCGTCGAGCGGGAAGCCGAGCACGATCGCGTCCGCCCCGCTGCCGGCCGCCCCGGCGGCGAAGCGCAGTGACGGGCCGGGCAACCCGGGCACGTGCAGTACGGCCAGGTCCCGCTCCGGGTCGTAGACGACCACCTCGCCGTCGTACCGCTCGCCGCGCAGCTCCACGGCCACCGAGCGGGTGCCGGCCACCACGTGCGCGTTGGTCATCACCCGGTCGTCGGCGTACACGAAGCCGGAGCCCTCGATGCGGCGGGCGCAGCTCGGCGCGGAGCCCAGCACCTTCACCACTGCCCGCTGGCTGGTCTGCACCACCTGGGAGCCGGCCAGCGCCGGGTCGGGCGGGGAGACCTGGCGGGCCCGGGTGGGGGCCAGGTCACCGAAGACGTCCGGGAAGCCGTTGGTGTCGACGGTGTCCCGCAGTGCCGTGGAGAGGTCCTGCGCCTTGTCGGGCAGCAGCCGGTCGATCACCGTGAGCAGGGCGCTGTTGCGCACCGAGGAGGCCACCCAGGGCACCGACGAGGAGCCCAGCGGCACCGCGACCAGCCAGGCCACCAGCATCACCGCGAGGACCGAGACGAGCGCGCCGCCGATGTCGTCGACCCGCTTGGCCAGGTCGTTGGTGATCGTCTTGCGCAGGTGCGAGCCCAGCCAGCCGGCGAGGGCCTGACCCAGCACGGCGAGCCCGAAGATCGCCACGAGGGAGATCAGCACGCGGGTGCCGCTCTCGCTGAACTGCCGCGCCACCAGCGGACCCACCTGGAGGCCCACCAGCGCGCCCAGGAAGAACCCGGAGAGCGAGAGCGCTCCGATGGCGAAGCCCTGGCGGTATCCGCTGATCGCGAACACGAGCATGAGCAGGAGCAGGACGAGATCCACGGCGGACACGCGTCCAGGGTACGGGCAGGCCGCCCGCGACAGGCTGAGCGCTCGCTGAAGGTGACGCTCCGGCCCGCGCCGGTGACCGGTCGCGGATCAGCGCACCGGGGTCTCGTCCACCTCGTCGGTGCCGGCCGAGGGGGCCGGGGTGGCACCGGTCGGCGGCAGCTCCACCACCCGGGACCGGGGCCAGGGTCGGGCCCAGCCGCCCATCTCCAGCAGGGTGTGCAGCACCCCGGCGGTGAAGCCCCAGACCAGCATGCCGCGCACCGAGAAGGCCGGGCCGATCCAACCGCTCGGGTGGCGTACCCGCATCCGGTTGTCCGGGTCGACCAGCTCGGCGACGGGCAGCCGGGCCACGTGCGCCACCTCGGCCGGCTCCCGGGGGTGCACCGGGTGCGGCGCGTGCCACCACGCCAGCACCGGGGTGACCACGAAGTCGCTGACCGGGATCCAGAGCTTCGGCAGCTCGGCCAGCACGGTGACGCTGGTCGGGTCGAGCCCGACCTCCTCGTTCGCCTCGCGCAGCGCGGTGGCGCTGGCGTCCGCGTCCTCCGGGTCGGCCGCCCCACCGGGGAAGGCCGGCTGCCCGGCGTGGTTGCGCAGGGTGGCGGCCCGCTGGAGGACCAGCACGTCGGGGCCGACCGCCGGCGCCTCGCCGAGCAGCACCAGCACCGCGCTCTCCCGGCCGCCGCTCTCCGGCGTGGTGAGCCGGGTGAAGTCCTCGGCGCGTGCGGTGCCGAGCCGGCCCAGCAGCGGGTCCAGCCAGTCCGGCGGCTGCCGGGTGGTCATGCGGTCACCGTCACGCCGAGGTGGGTACGCACCAGCTCGGCCAGGCGGGCGTCGTCGAGCGCCCCGGTGGAGTCGGTGTGCCGGATCCGGCCGTCCGCGCCGACGATCACGGTCAGTGGGAAGGCGTTGCGGCCGAGCCCGTGCTCGAACGCGTCCCCCTGGTCGACCAGCATCGGGAAGCGGACGCCGAAGTCCTCGCCGATGGACTGCGCGCCGCCCTGGCTGTCCCGGCTGTTCACGCCGATCACCTGGAACCGGCCGCCGGCCCGTTCGCTGAGTCGCTGGAAGGCGGGCAGTTCCTTGCGGCAGGGCGGGCACCAGGACGCCCACACGTTGATCACGGCCGGACCCTTGAGGTCACGCAGCGCCACCGGGGCCCCGCCGGTGAAGCAGTTGAGGGTCAGCTCGGGCAGCGGGTCGCCCGGGGTGCCCGGGGAGGTGGCCGGGGCCGAGGCCGGCGCGGCGGTCAGCGGGGCGCAGTCGGCGAACGGCGACGGCCGTGCGGCCCGGGCCGGCGGCGGGTCGCCGCGTTCCGGCTCGGCGGTGGCGGTGCAGCCGGCGAGCACCGCCAGCACCGGCACCAGCAGGTACGCGAGTCGACGGCTCACGGCACGTCCGCCACGGCGGCCTGCGGCGGCACCAGGTCCGGGTCGATGCCGACGGCCGCGGCCAGGTCCCGGGCCCGGGGCCCCTTGAGCAGCTTGGCGGCCGCCGCCGGCTCGGTCGGCCCGGTGCCGTACGCGGGGCAGAGCCGCGCCAGGGTGCAGGCCCCGCAGGCGGGCTTGCGGGCGTGGCAGACCCGCCGGCCGTGGAAGATGATCCGGTGCGACAGCATCGTCCAGTCGCGCTTCGGGTAGAGCGCGCCGATCGCGTGCTCGATCTTGACCGGGTCGGTCTCGGTGGTCAGCCCCCAGCGCTGCACCAGCCGCTGGAAGTGGGTGTCGACGGTGATCCCCGGGACGTCGAAGGCGTTGCCGAGGATCACGTTGGCGGTCTTCCGCCCGATGCCCGGCAGGGTGACCAGGTCGGCCAGCTTCCCGGGCACCTCGCCGTCGTACCGCTCGCAGAGCTGGCGACCGAGGTTGATCAGGGAGCTGGTCTTGTTGCGGTAGAAGCCGGTGGGGCGGATCAGCTCCTCCAGCTCGGTGCGGTCCGCCCCGGCGTAGTCGGCGGCGCTGCGGTAGCGGGCGAAGAGCTTCGGGGTGACCTCGTTGACCTTCTTGTCGGTGCACTGGGCGGAGAGGATCGTCGCGACGGCCAGCTCCAGCGCGTTGGAGTGGTCGAGTTCACAGTGCGCGTCGGGGTGCGTGGCGGTCAGCTCCCGGCCGATCCGCCGGGCCCGGCGGGTGCGACCGAGGTCGGTCTCGGGGGAACGCGTGGTCACGCCGGCCAGCCTACGTCGCGGGGACGACGGACCGCCGGGCCCACGCGCCGGTCACCCCGTCAGCCGCCCGCGCCCGCCGGCGCGCTGATCCTGCCGGTCCCGTCGAGCTTCGCCCCGGACCCGGCGAAGTCGGACCGGCTCACCTCGCGGACCAGGCCCAGGCCGCGCTGCTGCCGGTCGATCGACGGCCGGCCCACCCCGTTCATCTGGGTGGAGGTGAAGGTGCCGCCGACGAAGCCGCCGTCGGCGTTCAGCGTCACCTTGAGCACGCCGCCCCAGCCGAGCCGCCCGGAGCTGTTCAGCGACTTGCCGCCGCCCGCGAAGTTGCCCAGGCTGTACGCGATCAGCCGCCCCTTGTAGAACTCCATGCCGCGCAGCACGTGCGGGCCGTGCCCGACCACCAGGTCGGCGCCCGCGTCGATCACCGCGTGGGAGAACTTGACCGGGTCGCCCCGGTTCTCGCCGAAGAACAGCTCGGTGCCCGGCCGCACCCGGCTCCGGTCCGCCCCCTCGGCGCCCATGTGCACCTGCACCACGACCAGGTCGCCCATGGTCGCCGCCTTCGCCACCACCCGCTTCGCCGACTCGATGTCGACCAGGCTGTTGGACCAGACGTACGACGAGAAGCCGGCCACCGCGACCTTGACGCCCTTCACCTCGACCACGGTGATCTGGTCCGGCGCGCCGGTGTGCTTCAGGCCGTGCTCCTCCAGCGCCTGCTGGGTGTTCTCGTAGCCCTTCGGGCCGTAGTCGTACCCGTGGTTGTTGGCCTGGTTGAGCAGCTGGAAGCCGGCGTCCTTGAGGTGCGCGGCGTAGCCCGGCGGGGCCCGGAACTGGTAGCAGTTCTGCGGCTTCGGGCCGCACTTGCCGGTGCCGGTGTCCTCGGTGAGCGGCTCCTCCAGGTTGCCCATCACCAGGTCACCCTTGAGCGCGGCCTTGACGTCGTCGAAGAAGCCCTCGCCGTCGTTCGCCGGCAGCCGGGACGGGGCGTTGCCCATGATCACGTCACCGGTGGCGGCCAGCGAGATCGACTTCGCCGACCCGTCGGCCGGCTGGGCCGGCTGGTCGCCCTCGGCGGGGACCGCCGAGCCGGTCGCCGCCCCACCGGAGCGCCAGACCGGCTCGTCGTCGGACTTCGTGACGCAGCCGGCGGCGAGCAGCACGGCGAGCAGAGCGCCGAGCGCGGCCACGGATCGACGCCAGGATCGGGACACGGAGTGGGCGGGAGCGTACATCGTCCGCGACGGTACCGCGTGGGAACGACCCGGACGACGGCCGATCGGTCGGAAAACCCACCCGGGTCGAGCCGACGATCTACTCAATTCACCGCTGGTCGGACCAGGGCACGACGGTGCCGGCCCCGCCGGCCAGGACGGCCGCGTGCACGGCCCGGGCCAACGGCGCGCCCCAGGTGGACCGGGGGCCGCCGTACGCGGCCGGCTCGCCGTCGGCGGGGCAGAGCACGGTGACCGCGTCGGTGGGGGTGCCGGTGGCGGGCAGGCCCAGCTCCCAGATCGCCTGCGCCTTCGCCTCGGTCGCGGTGGCCACCGCGTTGACCAGTGCCGCCTCGCCGAGCCGGACCGGGACGTGGACGACGATGTTCACCGTCCCGACCCGCTGGGCCGGGGCGGCCGGCGCCGGGGCGGCGGCCCAGACCGGGGTGCCGAGGCCGACCGTCGCCCAGACCCGGACGCCACCGTCCGTGCGGGCCACCACCTCGGCCACGTCGACCCCGGTCAGCAGGCCCACCCCGGGCCCGTCCAGCCCCAGGCCCTCGGCCAACTCGGCCAGGTGCGCGGCCGGGTCGTCCCGGTCGTACGACATGGGCACGGTCGCGTTGACCACCCACCGGCGCACGCCGAGGCCGCCGCCCAGCGGGCCGGTGCCGACCGCCAGCAGCGGCCGTTCGGTACGCCAGACCAGCAGCGGGATCTCCCGGCCGTCTTCGGGGCGGGTGGTCAGGAACGGCTCGCTCAGCACGCCCGTCAGCTTATGATCAGAGGGGTGCACCTCTGATTCCTGCTCACGTGCGCCTAGACTGGCGGCGCGCGAGGGATCAGCGGACGGCGGACCCGGCCGACGGACGGCACGCGCAGGCGGAGGTGCGCGATGGACGAGGTACTGGCCCGTAGCGGGATCTTCCAGGGTGTGGACCCGGAGGCTGCCGAGGCGCTCGCCAAGGAGATGGAGACGATCGAGGTCCGCAAGGGCGAGGTCGTGTTCAACGAGGGCGAACCCGGTGACAGTCTCTACATCCTCCTGTCCGGCAAGATCAAGGTGGGTCGCCGCGCGGCGGACGGCCGGCAGAACCTGATCGCCGTGATGGGCCCGTCGGACATGGTCGGCGAGCTGTCGCTCTTCGACCCCGGCCCGCGTACGGCGACGGCCACCGCGGTGACCGACACCCGGCTGGTCCGGCTGCGCAAGCAGGCGCTGCGCCCGTGGCTGAACAACCGCCCCGAGATCGCCGAGCAGTTGCTGCGGGTGCTCGCCCGCCGGCTGCGCCGGACCAACGACTCGCTGGCCGACCTGATCTTCACCGACGTGCCGGGCCGGGTCGCCAAGAACCTGCTCCAGATGGCCGGCCGGTTCGGCACCCGCGACGGCGGCGTGCTGCGGGTGACCCACGACCTCACCCAGGAGGAGATCGCCCAGCTCGTCGGCGCCTCCCGGGAGACCGTCAACAAGGCTCTGGCCGACTTCGCCTCCCGCGGCTGGCTGCGCCTGGACGGCAAGAGCATCATCATCCTCGACCCGGAGCGCCTGGCCCGCCGCGCGCGGGTCTGACCGGCTCCGACCGACTTTCCCGGCCCGGCCCGCCTCGTGCGGTCCGGGCCGGTCCGGTTCCCGGGTCAGGAGCGCCGGGCCCGGTGGGGGAACGGGTCCTGGCGTACCCCGAGGCGGGGCACCGGCCGCCGGTGTCGCCAGTCCTCGGCCTGGTCGCGCCAGTGCCCCCAGGTCCGGCGCAGGTACCACCCGTAGAGCAGGCCGGGCAGCACCCCGAGCGCGACGAGAGCGACGGGACCGGCCAGCGAGTCCTGGTAGTCGGTCCGGTAGGCCTTTCCGGGATCCGCCGGGTCATAGCGGACGGTGAGCCGGTCCCCCGGCTCCGGCAGGTCAGCCGGCGGGTCGACCAGGTCCGCCCGCACCACCGCGCCCCGGGGCGTGGTCATCCGCAGCGTCACCCGCACCCCCCGTCGCAGTTCACGCGCCTCCGCCACGACGGCGGTGGCCGTCTCGCCCCGCTCCCGCAGGTGCCGCTGGTCGACGACCACGCCGATCGCGCAGCCGACGAGGATCAGCGCCCCGCAGGCGAAGAAGACCACGCCGATCGCCGGGTGCCGCAGCCAGTAGCCGGGCCGCCAACGGCTCCGCGGCTCCCGCTCGACCGGGTCGCGTGCAGGCTGCCGGTCGCGGCGAGGTGCGGTGTACCGCTGCCCGCCCGGTTTCGTGCGCCGCGCCCTCGCTCTCCTCACCCGTCCGCCCCGCTCATCGGCGCTTCCCCTTGGGACGGTGCGACCGCCGTTCCTCCGGAGACCGCGCCGGCCGGTGGTGCCGCCAGTCCTCCGCCTGGTCACAGCGGTGCCGCCAGGTACGCCGGAGGTGCCACCCGAAGGGTCCGACGATGACCAGCCCGAGCGTGGAGAGGTAGGCCACGACGAACAGTGGCGGCCCGCCGCCGGGCAGGTACACCTCCTCCGGTCGGGCCGGGTCGTAGACGACGGTGACCAGCTCGCCCCGGGACGGCCGTGGTTCCGGCAGCTCCACCGTCCTGCCGTGCACGGACCGGCCGTCCGGTGTGCTGAACCGCACCTCCAGCACCGGCTTCCGCCTGGTCTCCGAGATGCCCTCCACGACGGCCCGCGTGGTCCGGCCGCGTTCCCGCAGGTGGGCCCGGTCGACCAGCAGGCCGATGGCCAGGTGGAACACGAGGGCCGCGCCGCAGCCGGCCAGGAGCGCGACGAAGAGGGGATGCCGCCCCCAGTACCCGGGCCGCCACCGGCTGCGCGGCTGCCGCTCGGGCCGGGGTGCAGGTGCCGTCCGGGCAGCGGCACGTGGCCGGTGAGGTCGCCGGCGTCGGCTCCGCCGACCGTCCATCGCCGCCTCCATCGCCTCCCGCCCGCCGAGTCATCGGCCCGGCTGACGGGGCCCACGATAGGCAGCACGGGCAAGCGCGGACGCGGTCTGCCCGGGGCAGAATTCCTGGACACCCGGGGTGGGCGGGGACCACGGTGTGACGATGCTGGAACGAGTCGCGGTCCTCTCCGACATCCACGGTGCGCTGCCGGCGCTGGAGGCCGTGCTGGCGGAGCCGGACGTGGCCGCCGCCGACCTGATCGTGCTCACCGGTGACATCGCCGACGGCCCGCAACCGGTCGAGGTGCTAAACCGGCTCACCGCGCTCGGGGAGCGGGCGTGCTGGGTCGGCGGCAACGGCGAGCGGGACCTGGTGGCCGCCCACGCCGGCCGGCCGGCGTCGTACGACGTCTCGAACTGGGCCGCCGCACAGCTCCGCGACGACCAGGTGGCCCGGCTGGCGGCGCTCCCGCCGACCGTCACGCTGCCCGTAGCCGGCCTCGGCGAGGTGCTCTTCTGCCACGCCACGCCCCGCGACGACGAGGAGGTCGTGCTGGTCGACTCGCGGCTCGACCGGTGGGCCGAGGTCCTCGCCGGGCTGCCGGCCGAGGTGGACACCGTGGTCTGCGGCCACACCCACATGCCCTTCGCCCGACTGGTCGACCGCCGGCTGGTGGTGAACCCGGGCAGCGTCGGCATGCCGTACGGCGGGCAAGGGGCGTGGTGGGCGCTGCTCGGTCCCGGCGTTCAGCTGCGCCGTACCCGCTACGACGTGGACGCCGCCTGCACCCGGGTCGCCGCCGACTCGGGTTTCCCGGACGCCGCCGCCTGGGCCGACGAGTACTTGCGCTCCCGCAACAGCGACGTCGACGCGCTCACCGTCTTCGGCCCCCGCGACGGCCGCTGACCTCCCGCGCCCCGCGCGGCTGAGGCCACGACTTCCCCGACGTTGCGCGGATCGCCACCGGGTGCGGGAGCACGCAACCGTGGGGGCGAACAGGGAGCGCGCGGGGCGGGAGCGGAGGCAGAAAAAGTCAGGCTTGACTGTTTGTTTCGGGGGCGGCACGCTGTCGTCGTGTCCGTCGCCCCGTCCCGCGTCCCGCAGCAGGAGCGCAGCCGCGCCACCCAGGCCCGGCTGCTGGAGGCGACCGTCGACTGCCTCGTCGAGCACGGCTGGTCGGGCACCACCACGACCGTGGTGGCCGCCCGCGCCGGGGTCTCCCGGGGTGCCCAGCTGCACCACTACCCGACCAAGGCCGCCCTGGTCACCGCCGCCGTCGGCCACCTGGCCGAACGTCGGGCGGCCGAGCTGCGCACCGAGGCGGACGCGGTGCCGGCCGGCCCGCGCCGGCTCGACCGGGTGGTCGACCTGCTCGCCGCCGCCTTCACCGGGCCGCTCTTCGTCGCCGCCCTGGAGCTGTGGGTGGCCGCCCGCACCGACGCTGAGCTGCGCGCGGCCCTGGTGCCCCTGGAGGCCCGGGTCGGTCGCGAGATGCACCGGTTGACCGTCGAGCTGCTCGGCGTGGACGAGCGCCGGCCCGGCGTCCGCGAGGCGGTGCAGGCCACCCTCGACCTGCTCCGCGGCCTCGGCGTCGCCAACCTGCTCAGCGACGACTCGCCCCGCCGCACGGCCCTGCTGCACACCTGGAAACGCCAGCTCGCCGGGCTGCTCACCCCGGAGGGCGAGCAGCCCTGACCCCCTGACCCGGCCCACCACCCGGAGGCACCATGGTCGACCCGACAGTCCTGCGCACCGATCTGGCCGCCGAATCCGAGCAGCTCGACGCCCTCGTCGCGGCGTTGCCGGAGCCGGGTTGGCAGCGGCCGACACCGGCCCCCGGCTGGACGGTCGCCCACCAGATCGCGCACCTGGCCTGGACCGACCACGTGGCCCACCTGGCCGCCACCGACCCGGACGCGTTCTACGCCTCGGTCACCTCCGCGCCGGACCCCGCCCGACTGGTCGAGGACGGCGCGGAGTCGTTCCTCGCCCCGCCCGCCGCGCTGCTGGCCCGCTGGCGCGCCGGGCGGGCGGCGCTCGCGGCGGCCCTCGCCGCCGCCCCGTCGGGCGAGAAGCTGCCCTGGTACGGGACCCGGATGTCACCCGCCTCGATGACCACCGCCCGGCTGATGGAGACCTGGGCACACGGCGAGGACGTGGCCGACGCGCTGGGCGTACGCCGCACCCCGAGCGGCCGGTTGCGGCACGTCGCGTACCTCGGGTTCCGTACCCTCGGGCACGGTTTCGCCGCCCACGGCCGGCCGGTGCCGACGGCGCCGGTCCGGGTCGAGCTGACGGCACCCGACGGGGACGGCTGGGCCTTCGGGCCGGCGGACGCCGCCGACCGGGTGACCGGGCCGGCGCTGGACTTCTGCCTGCTGGTCACCCAGCGCCGGCACCGGGACGACCTGGCCCTGGTCGCCACCGGGCCGGTGGCCGACGAGTGGCTGGACGTGGCGCAGGCGTTCGCCGGGCCGCCCGGCGGCAAGCGGGCCGCGGCCACCGGCGGGGTGACCCGGTGAGCGCGCTGCGGGTCGGCAACGCCTCCGGCTTCTACGGCGACCGGGCCGCCGCCTGGCGGGAGATGCTCGACGGCGGCGAGCTGGACGTGCTCACCGGCGACTACCTGGCCGAGCTGACCATGCTGATCCTCGGCCGGGACCGGCTGCGCGACCCCTCCCTCGGGTACGCGAAGACCTTCCTGCGGCAGTTGGAGGGCTGCCTCGGCACCGCGCTGGAGCGCGGCGTCAAGCTGGTCACCAACGCCGGTGGGCTCAACCCGGCCGGGCTGGCCGCCGCGATCGGCTCGCTCGCCGACCGGCTCGGCCTCACCGTGCGGATCGGGTACGTCGAGGGCGACGCGCTGGTCCGGCCGGACGCGCTGACCGCGAACGCGTACCTGGGGGCGTTCGGGATCGCCGCCTGCCTCGACGCGGGGGCGGACGTGGTGGTCACCGGCCGGGTCACCGACGCCTCGCTGGCGGTCGGCCCGGCGATCGCCCGCTTCGGCTGGGGCCGGGACGACCTGGACGCGCTGGCCGGGGCGACCGTCGCCGGACACCTGATCGAGTGCGGTGCGCAGGTCACCGGCGGCAACTTCAGCTTCTTCACCGAGCTGCCGGACGGCGGGCACCGCCCCGGCTTCCCGATCGCGGAGATCCACCCGGACGGCTCGTCGGTGCTCACCAAGCATCCCGGCACCGGCGGTGCGGTCACCGTCGAGACCGTCACCGCACAGCTGTTGTACGAGGTGGGCGGGCCCGCGTACCTGGGGCCGGACGTGGTGACCCGGCTGGACACGGTGGAGCTGCACCAGGACGGGCCGGACCGGGTCCGGGTCTCCGGGGTGCGGGGCACGCCCCCGCCGGCCACGCTCAAGGTGGGCGTCAACAACCTGGGCGGCTTCCGCAACTCGATGACGTTCGTGCTCTGCGGGCTGGACATCCCGGCCAAGGCGGCCCTGGTCCGGGGCCAGCTGGAGGAGGCGGTCGGCAAGGACGGGCTGGAGTTCACCCTGGCCCGCACCGATCACCCGGACGCCACCGACACCGAGGCGGCGAGCGCGCTGCTGCACGTACACCTGCGGGACACCGACAGGACGCGGGCCGGGCGGGCGTTCTCGGCGGCCGCGGTGGAGCTGGCGCTGGCCTCCTACCCGGGCTGCACGCTCACCACCCTGCCCGGCGACGCCACCCCGTACGGCGTGTTCACCGCCGACGCGGTGCCGCAGGAGGCGGTCGCGCACGTCGCGGTCCTGCCCGACGGGGTCCGCGTGCCGATCGCGCCGCCGGTCCGGACGGCGGGCGGGCCGGCGGACCGGCCGCAGCCGCCCGGCGGCGCCCCGGCGACGGGACACCCGACCCGGCGTGCGCCGCTGGGCGAGCTGGTGGGGGCGCGGTCCGGAGACAAGGGCGGGGACGCCAACCTCGGCGTCTGGGCGCGCACCGACGCGACCTGGCCGTGGCTGCGCGGCTGGCTCACCGTGGACCGGCTGGCCGAACTGCTGGCGGAGACCGCCCCGCTGACCGTCGAGCGGTACGAGCTGCCGAACCTGCGCGCGGTCAACTTCGTGATCCGGGGCCTGCTCGGGCAGGGGGTGGCCGCCTCCACCCGGTTCGACCCGCAGGCCAAGGCGCTCGGTGAGCTGCTCCGCTCCCGGCTGGTCGAGCTGCCGGCGGAACTGACCGGCGGGCCGACTCCGGTTAGCACGGAGGTGCCGGCGTGACCATCGTGGACACTCCGGAGCGGCGGCAGCTGCGCGAGCTGACCCGGGCCTTCGTCACCCGGGAGGTGCTGCCGCACCTGGCCGACTGGGAGCGGGCCGGTGAGGTGCCCCGGTCGCTGCACGAGACCGCCGCGAAGATCGGGCTGCTCGGCGTCGGTTTCCCGGAGAAGGTCGGGGGCAGCGGCGGCGACCTGCTCGACTCGATCGTGGTCACCGAGGAGATCATCCGCTCGGGTGGCTCGTCGGGGCTGGTGGCGGCGCTCTTCACGCACGGCATCGCGCTGCCGCACATCGTCGCCGCATGCGGCGGCGACAAGGCGGGCTCGCACGACGCCGGTCCGCAGCATCTCATCGACCGGTACGTCCGGCCGACGCTGGCCGGCACGATGATCGGCGCGCTGGCGATCACCGAGCCGGACGGCGGCTCCGACGTGGCCGGCATCCGCACCTTCGCCCGCCTCGACGGGGACCACTACGTGGTGAACGGGTCGAAGACGTACATCACCAGCGGACTGCGGGCCGACTTCGTCACCACGGCGGTCTGCACGGTGCTGCCGGGCAGCGGCGCGCTCAGCCTGCTGGTGATCGAGAAGGGCACGCCCGGGTTCACCGTGGGCCGCCGGCTGGAGAAGCTGGGCTGGCACTGCTCGGACACGGCCGAGCTCTCCTTCGTCGACGTACGGGTGCCGGTGGCGAACCGGATCGGCCCGGAGGACACCGGCTTCCTGGCGATCATGCAGCAGTTCGCCACCGAGCGGCTCTCCCTGGCCACCCAGGCATACGCGACCGCGCAGCGCTGCGTCGAGCTGGCCACGAACTGGTGCCGGGACCGCTCGACCTTCGGCCGTCCGCTGGCCAGCCGGCAACTGGTCCGGCACCGGCTCGCCGAGATGCACACCCGCGCCGAGGCCGCCCGGGCGTACGTGCACGACGTGGCCGAGCGGGTCGCCGCCGGTCAACCCGTGGTGACCGAGGTGGCGATGGCGAAGAACGTCGCCGTGGCCGCCTGCGACTTCGTGGTGGACGCCGCGCTGCAACTGCACGGCGGCTTCGGCTACCTGCGCGACGCCGAGGTGGAACGGCACTACCGGGACGCCCGCATCCTCGGCATCGGCGGCGGCACCACCGAGATCATGAACGAGATCATCGCGAAGGGGATGGGCCTGTGAGCGCGAGGAGTGAGCCGGTTCTGCGAGCCTCGCAGTCGCGAACGAAAGGAAGCTCTGTGAGTGTCCTGGAGAGTGCGATCGACCCGTCCTCGCCGGCCCACCGGGCCAACCGGGAGGCGCTGCTGGAACGGATCGCCGAACTGGAGGCGGAGCTGGACCGGGCCCGGGCGGGCGGCGGCGAGAAGTACGTGACCCGGCACCACGAGCGCGGCAAGCTGCTGCCCCGGGAGCGGATCGAGCTGCTGCTCGACCCGGACAGCCCGTTCCTGGAACTCTCGCCGGTGGCCGCGTACGGGACGGACTTCCCGGTCGGGGCTAGCACGGTGACCGGGATCGGCGTGGTCGAGGGCGTGGAGTGCCTGGTGGTCGCCAACGACCCGACGGTGCGCGGCGGCGCGATCAACCCGTGGTCGCTGGCGAAGACCCGGCGGGCCGGGGAGATCGCGCTGGCGAACCGGCTGCCGATGGTGAACCTGGTCGAGTCGGCCGGCGCGGACCTGCCCACCCAGGCGGAGATCTTCATCCCGGGTGGCCGGGTGTTCCGCGACCTGACCCGGCTCTCGGCCGAGAAGATCCCCACGGTCAGCGTGGTCTTCGGCAACGCGACGGCGGGTGGCGCGTACGTGCCGGGCATGTCGGACTTCACCATCATGATCCGGGACCGGTCGCAGGTGTACCTGGCCGGGCCGCCGCTGGTGAAGATGGCCACCGGCGAGGTCACCGACGACGAGTCGCTGGGCGGTGCCGCGATGCACGCGGGCACCTCCGGCCTGGCGGACTTCCTCGCCGAGGACGAACGGGACGGCATCCGGCTGGCCCGGCAGTGCGTCCGCCGGCTGAACCGGGGCAAGCAGGGGCCGTCCCCGCGCAACCCGTTCCCGCAGCCGCCGAAGTACGACCCGGAGGAGCTGCTCGGCATCGCCAGCGCCGACCTCAAGGTGCCGTTCGACCCGCGCGAGGTGCTGGCCCGGGTGCTCGACGGCAGCGAGTTCGACGAGTTCAAGCCGACCTACGGCACGGCCCTGGTCACCGGCTGGGGCGAGCTGCACGGCTACCCGGTCGGCGTGCTCGCCAACGCCCGGGGCGTGCTGTTCAGCGCGGAGGCGCAGAAGGCGGCCCAGTTCATCCAGCTCGCCAACGCCGCCGACACCCCGCTGATCTTCCTCCAGAACACCACCGGCTACATGGTCGGCACCGAGTACGAGCAGCGCGGCATCATCAAGCACGGCGCCCTGATGATCAACGCGGTGTCCAACTCGAAGGTGCCGCACCTGACGGTGAACCTGGGCGCCTCCTACGGCGCGGGCAACTACGGCATGTGCGGCCGGGCGTACGAGCCGAGGTTCCTGTTCACCTGGCCGAACGCGAAGTCGGCGGTGATGGGCCCGGCGCAGCTGGCCGGCGTGCTGTCGATCGTGGCCCGGCAGGCGGCCGCCGCCCGGGGACGCGAGTACGACGAGGACACCGACACCGCCATGCGGATGATGGTCGAGCAACAGATCGAGTCCCAGTCCGGGGCGCTCTTCCTCTCCGGCCGGCTCTACGACGACGGGGTGATCGATCCCCGGGACACCCGTACCGTCCTCGGGCTCTGCCTGTCGGCGATCCACAACGGACCGGTGAAGGGCGCCGACGGCTTCGGCGTCTTCCGGATGTAGGGGGCGCGCACATGATCACCAGACTTCTCGTGGCCAACCGGGGCGAGATCGCCCGCCGGATCTTCGCCACCTGCCGCGCGCTCGGTGTGCAGACGGTCGCCGTGCACTCCGACGCGGACGCCGACGCGCCCTTCGTCACCGAGGCCGACCGGGCCGTCCGGCTGCCCGGGAACACGCCGGCCGAGACGTACCTGCGGATCGGGGCGATCCTGGAGGCGGCCCGCCGGGCCGGCGCGGACGCCGTACACCCGGGCTACGGCTTCCTGGCCGAGAACGCCGAGTTCGCGGCGGCGGTGACCGACGCCGGGCTGACCTGGGTGGGGCCGCCGGCCAAGGCGATCGCCGCGATGGGCGACAAGATGGCGGCGAAGGCGCTGCTCGCCGACGCGGGCGTGCCGATGCTGCCCACCTGGACCGACGCCGACCAGGTCACCGGCTTCCCGGTGCTGGTGAAGGCGGCCGCCGGCGGCGGCGGGCGCGGCATGCGGGTGGTCCGCGACGCGGCCGGGCTCGCCGAGGCCGTCGCCTCCGCCCGCCGCGAGGCGGCCGCGGCGTTCGGCGACGGCACGGTCTTCATCGAGCGGTACGTGGAGCGGGGCCGGCACGTCGAGGTGCAGATCTTCGGCGACACCCACGGCAGTGTGCTGGCCCTCGGGGTGCGCGACTGCTCGATCCAGCGCCGGCACCAGAAGATCGTCGAGGAGGCCCCCGGGGTGCTGCCCGACGAGGTGCGCGAGCGGCTGCACGCCGCGGCGGTGGCCGCCGGCCGGGCGGTCGACTACGTCGGCGCGGGAACCGTCGAGTTCCTGCTCGCGCCCGACGGGGCGGTGTACTTCCTGGAGATGAACACCCGACTCCAGGTGGAGCACCCGGTCACCGAGCTGACCACCGGCCTGGACCTGGTCCGGCTGCAACTCCTGGTCGCCGAGGGCGAGCCACTGCCGCTCACCGGCACCCCGCCGGCCGACGGGCACGCGATCGAGGTACGGCTCTGCGCCGAGGACCCGGGCCAGGGTTTCCGCCCCGCCACCGGAGTCCTGCACCGGTTCGCGTTCCCCGGTGTGGCCGCCGAGTTCGGACCGGCCCGGGGCCTGCGCCTGGACTCCGGGGTGGTGGACGGCTCGACGGTGAGCGTGCACTACGACTCGATGCTGGCCAAGGTGATCGCCTGGGCGCCCACCCGGGCCGAGGCGGCCCGCGCGCTGGCCGGCGCGCTGGCCGGGGCCGAGCTGCACGGCGTGGCCACCAACCGGGACCTGCTGGTCCGGGTGCTGCGCAGCCGCGAGTTCGGCGCGGTGGAGATCGACACCGGTTTCCTGGAGCGGCACGAGGAGGTCTTCGCCCCGCTGCTCCCCGCCGACGAGCTGCCGCTGGCGGCCCTGGCCGCCGCGCTGGCGGGCGCCGCCGGCCGCCGGGCGTCCGCCCCGGTGCTCGCCGGGCTGCCCTCCGGCTGGCGGAACGTACCGGCCTTCCCGCAGGTCACCCGCTTCTCCGGGCCGGACGGCGAGATCGAGGTGCGGTACCGACTGGACCGCACCGGCGGCCTCGCCGAGTGGTCCGTCGACCCGGCCGGCACCGGGCAGCCCGCCGACGTGACGCTGGTCGGGGCCGCCCCCGACCGGGTGACCCTCGACGTCGACGGGGTGCGGCGGCTGTTCCGCGTACGCCGGGTGGGGTCGGCGGTCTTCGTGGACGGCCCGGACGGGGCGGCGAGCCTCACCGAGCTGCCGCGTTTCCCGCTGCCCACCCCCGAGCCGGCGGCCGGGTCGCTGCTCGCGCCGCTGCCCGGCGCGGTGACCCGGGTGCACGTCGAGGTGGGCCAGCGGGTCGCCGCCGGGGAGCTGCTGCTGACCCTGGAGGCGATGAAGCTCGAACATCCCGTGCTCGCCCCGACCGACGGCGTGGTCGCCGAACTGCCCGTGCCGGCCGGCGGTCAGGTCGAGACCGGCGCCGTGCTCGCCGTGGTCACCACCGAGGAGGACCCCCGATGAACTTCGACCTCACCCCCGAGCAGGACCAGCTCCGCGACGCCGTCCGGGCACTGGGCCGCAGGTACGGCCACTCCTACTTCGTCCAGAAGGCGAAGGCGGGCGAGCACACCACCGAGCTGTGGCACGAGGCCGGCCGGCTCGGCTACCTCGGCGTCAACATCCCCACCGAGTACGGCGGCGGGGGCGGCGGCATCACCGAGCTGGCCATCGTCTGCGAGGAGCTGGCCGCGGCCGGCTGCCCGCTGCTGCTGCTGGTGGTCTCCCCCGCCATCGCCGCCACCGTGATCAACAAGCACGGCACCGAGGCGCAGCGCAAGCGGCACCTGCCCGGCCTGGCCGACGGCTCCCAGAAGATCGTCTTCGCGATCACCGAGCCGGACGCGGGCTCGAACTTCCACCGGCTCGGCACGGTGGCCCGCCGGGACGGCGACGACTGGCTGCTCTCCGGCCGCAAGGTCTACATCTCCGGCGTCGACGAGGCCGGGCACGTGCTGGTGGTCGCCCGGACCGAGGATGCTTCCAGCGGGAAGCTCAAGCCCGCGCTGTTCCTCGTGCCGACCGACGCGCCCGGCCTGGAGAAGTCCAAGCTGGACATGGAGATCCTCTCCCCGGAGAACCAGTTCCTGCTCTTCCTGGACGACGTGCGGCTGCCCGCCGACGCGCTGGTCGGCGAGTCGCTGGACGCCGGCCTGCCGGCGCTCTTCGCCGGGCTCAACCCGGAACGGATCACGGTCGCCGCGATGGGCGCCGGCACCGGCCGGTACGCCATCGAGCGGGCCAGCGAGTACACCGCGACCCGGAAGGTCTGGGGCGGTCGTTCCATCGGCTCCCACCAGGGCGTCGCGCACCCGCTGGCGCACGCCGCCGTCCAGGTCGAGCTGGCCCGGCTGATGATCCACAAGGCGGCCACCCTCTACGACGCCGGGCGGGACCTGGAGGCCGGCGTCTCCGGCAACATGGCCAAGTACGCGGCCGGCGAGGCCGCCGCGCTCGCCGTCGACACCGCCGTGCAGGCGCTCGGCGGGGCCGGCATGACCACCGAGTACGGCGTGGCCACCCTGCTCGGCGCGGTCCGGGCCGGGCGGATCGCCCCGGTCAGCCGGGAGATGATCCTCAACTTCGTCGCCCAGCACGTACTCGGCCAGGACAAGTCCTACTGACCCGGAAAGGGTGTCCGAAACGACACCTCGTGCGGTCGGTCCCGCGCTGCCAGGATCGAGCGGGACCGACCACACGGGAGGGTGCATGGACAGAAGAGCACTGCTCAGAGGGATCGCCGGGGCCGCCGTGGCCGCGCCGGCCGCCGGCCTGCTCGGCGCGTCGCCGGCCGAGGCGGCGACCTACTACGTCATGGCGACCGAGCAGGCCGGCGGACGGATCCTCCGGTTCAACCCGGCGGCCTGGAGCGGTGGGACGACCCTGTGGCAGGCGCCCAGCCGGACCGGCACCTGGACGAACCTGTCGGACGTGAAGCGCCGGGGCACCGCCCGGTGGGGCAACGTCATGCTGGTCACCTCGTCGGGGGCGGGTGACTACCTGGGCCGGGCGGCGATGATCGACGAGAGCGCGATCAGCTCGTCGCACACCGGCGGCATCGTCTGGCAGACCACGGTCGACGGCAACCCGCACTCGATCGAGCGGATCGAGGGGCGCGGCGCGATCGTGGTGGCCACCTCGAAGGGCGCCACCGGTTCGGCCAGCGGGGGCGGCCTGCACCTGTACGTGCCGAGCAGCAACGGGGGCACGCCGAGCACCCACCGGGCGCAGTTCATCAGCTTTCCGGGCGCGCACGGCGTGATCTACAACACGAACGGCTTCGTCATCGCGGTGGGTAGCGGCGAGGTGCGGCTCTACTCGTTGACCGGGGACGGCTCGTCGACCCGGTTGAAGTACCGCACCAAGCTCACCTTCAGCGACGGCGCGGGGCGGGCGAAGACCGGGCACGACATCCTGCCCGACCACAAGGGCAGCGGATACTTCTTCACCTCGTCGTACAACGTGCGCTCGCTCAGCCTGGTCTACGCCGGCAGCAGCTGGCAGATGACGTCCAACGTGGTCAGCACCGCCGACCACGTGAAGGCGTACACCCGGCTGCCGAACGGGGTGCGGACCTGGGTGGTGCCGGGCTCCGGCGAGGGCGAGTGGAGCAGGACGATCCACTTCAGCTCCGGCAACCACAGCAAGAGCGGTGCCCGCTTCTACCGGGTGCGCTACTACACCACCGCGTTCGGCTGACCGGCCCGGTACGGCGGGTGCCCGGTCACCCGCCGTACCGGCGGTCGACGGTGCGGCACGCCGCGTCGATCCGGTGCACCGGCCGGACCCGCCGGCCCAGCCCCTCCAGCAGCGAGTCCTCGACGTGGAAGTCCCGGATCCGCAGACTCCGCCGGGGCAGCTCGTCCTCGCTGGGGCAGAGCACCTGGGCGCGGACCTGACCGACCGGCACGTACCGGACGCCGCCGCGCTCCTGGAGCAGCACCACGTTCACGTCGTCCACGGTGACCACGTGGCCACGGACGTCCTCGCTGACCCCGGGCGCCGACTCGACGGTGGTCACGGTGAGCGGCAGCACCGGGGTGGTGATCACCGGCAGCGCCGCCCAGACCAGCATCGCCAGCACCGCCGCCTCGGTCACCGAGGCCAGCGGCCGGATCACCGCGGCCGGCAGCGGCCCGGTGACGAAGAGGGCCAGCACCGGGGGTACGACGAGCAGCACGACCGCCAGCACCTCGCCCTGCCGCCCGGCGTCCAGCAGGGTCGGCCCGAGCAGCCAGAGGTACCCGGCGAGGCCGGCGCAGAGCAGGAGCACCCGGGGTACCCGCTGCTCGTGCAGCCGCTCCGGGCTGAGCTGGAACGCCGCCACGAAGGCCGGGACGAGCAGCGGCAGGTAGAGCAGCGGCCAGGTGACCAGAGCCAGCAGGAAGCTGGCCACCGCGAACCAGGCCGGGGTGACGTCCACCCAGCGGGCGAAGAGCGGCCGGCGGATCCCCGGCGGCATCCGTTCCACGCTGACCCGCAGCACCGCGCCGAGCGCGAAGACAGCGACCAGCCCGGTGGAGAGCAGCCGCGCGGCGGTGGTGAGGAAGCCGGCCAGCAGGTTGACCGTGCCGACGTTGGCGACCAGCAGCAGCGTGGTCTGGAGTTCACCGCCGGCCTCCACGCCGAGCCGCAGCACCGAGAAGACCGCCGGTACGCCGACCACCGCGGTCCAGAACGACTGGCTGGCCCGTGCCCGGCGCTCGGCCGGGTCCTGCCGGACCGGCACGGGTCTCCCGTTATCCGCCGCCGCCCCGGGCTCCGCCGCCGGTCCCGGTGCTGCCGCCGGTCCCGGCGCTGCCGCCGGCGCGGGCGGCCCGGGTGGGTCGGCCGTGGCCGGCGCGGTCACCGCCGGGGCGCCTTGTCGTCGAAGTCGACGAGCTTCGGCACCTGCAACGGCTGCGGCTGCGACTTGTCGGCCTTCAGCCACGGGCCCAGGGTGCGGTTGTACGCGGTCAGCCAGGGGCTGCTGATCCCGTCCCGCCCCTCCAGATAGCTCTTCTGGAGGAAGAACGCGACCAGGTCACGCAGCGCGGGATCACCGATCGGCACCCCGACGCCGAGCAGCTCGCTGGTGCCGAAGGGCATGTCGACGATCTCGAACTCGGTCGGGTAGCGGGACAGGAAGCCGGCGAGGATCGTCTCGTCGGAGCTGACCGCGTCGTAGCGTCCCTCGCGGATGCCCTTGACGCAGTCCCCGACCTCCTTCACCACGTACGCCTTGACCTGGTGCTTCTCCAGTTCGGCCTCGGTGGTGGAGCCGCCGCTGGTGCAGACCCGGTACTCCGGCTTGCGCAGGTCCTCGATGGTGCGGATGCGGTCCCGCAGCCGCTTCGGCACCATCGCCTCCTGCGTGGTGACGAAGTACGGCCCGGCGAAACTGACCAGCTTCTCCCGCTCCTCGGTCATCGAGAAGCTGGAGACCACCAGGTCGACGGTGCCGCCCTGCAGTGCCGGGATGCGGTCCTCGGTGGCCAGCGCCACCCACTGGATCCGCTGGTCCCCGGCGAAGCCGAGGGACGAGGCGATGTAGCGGGCGATCTCCACGTCGAAGCCGGTGTGGACGCCGTCGCGCAGCTCCCCCATCAGCGGCTCGGTGGTGGCCACCCCGATCTTGATCTTCGCCTGCCCGTCGACGTGCGACTCGCGCAGCTTGTCGAGGACCGACGGCAGCGGCGGCTCACGGCGGTTGTCGCAGCCGGCCGCGGCGGCCAGGGTCAGGGTCAGCGCCACGGCGAGGGTGGTGGCGACGGACCGGAACCGGTGACGGCGGGAGACCTCGTTCATGGGTGACCTCGATCACGGACGGCGGAGCACCCAGGGTAGCGGCCACGACACAATGGAGTGAGGGCCGGTGGGCCCGGGGTACGGCGGATGCCCGATCACCCGCCGTACCCCGGGGGTCCGTCAGCGGACGGTCAGCGTGCCGACCACCGGCAGCGGCGCGACGACCGGCGGGAGCCGCTTCGGCTCGCCCCGGGCCGGGCGGCCGGCGCGGGCCAGGTCGCTCTTCGTGGCGCTGGCCCGGGCGTCCGCCGGCTTGCCGGGCATCCCCGGGTCGTCGACGAACGGCTGGCTGTCACCCTTGCAGACCGTGCCCTTCGCCGGCGGCGTCCCGGTGAGCAGGTAGGTGTCCACGGCCCCGGTCACGCAGTCCGAGGTGCCGTACGCGGTGTGCCCCCAGCTGTCGCTGCTGAGCAGCCGGCTGTTCGGCAGCAGCTTCGCCGAGCCGACCGCGCCCTGGTAGTTGGTCGCCGGGTCCCAGTAGTTGCCGACCACCAGCACCGGCGCGGCGGTGCGCCGGTCGAACGGGCCGGTCCAGGCGTCCTCGTCCCGCACCGTCCAGGTGTTGCGGGCGCAGGGCGCGGTGCCCCAGGCCCAGGCCCGGCCGAAGTACGGGGCCCGCTTGTCCTCCTGCGCGACCAGCGCCGGCCAGTCGGCGGCCTTGCGTGGGTGGTACGCGTCGGTGCAGTCGACCGTCAGGAAGGTCTCCAGCCCGTTGTCGTACGGGAAGTCGTACCCGCGCTGCTGGCGGGCCTTGGCGGCGCGCTGGGCCAGCGCGGTGCGAGCCTGCGCCCGGGCCGCCGTGGCGGCGGTCGGATCGGTCAGCACCAGCAGCTGCTCGGTGAGGTCGACGACGTTCATCCAGCCGGACGGGTCGTAGAGCGAGCCGAGGGTGGCGCCGACGAAGTCGGCGTAGCTGACCGTGAACTGCCCGAAGTCCGGGTCGTCGATCACCGCCGGCTTCTTGCGCAGCCGCTGCGCCACCGTCTCGTACACCTGCACCGGGTCGCCGGCCGAGGCCAGCGAGCACTTCTCCGCGCCGGCCTTCGCGCAGCGCACCAGGATCTCGTGCAGCGCCTTGTACGCGCCGTCGGCGCTGCGCAGCCGGGTCTCCTGGAGCTGGTCGCGGGCCTTGCCCCGGCCGACCCAGGAGTTCGGGTTGAGCACCCCGTCGACGACGAGCGCCCGGAACCGGTCCGGGAACATGTTGGCGTAGTACTGGCCGAGCGCGGTGCCGTAGCTGAAGCCCAGGTAGGTGAGCTTCTTGTCACCGACCGCACGGCGCAGCACGTCCATGTCCCGGGCCACCTCGGCGGTGGACGCCGCCCCGGTCAACGGCTTGCCGGTGGTCGAGCAGGCCCGGCCGACCGTCTCCGAGGCGGTGACGTACGCCCGCTCCTCCGCCTTGGTCCACGGGAAGGCCACGTTCAGCCCGGCGTACGCCCGGGTCTGGTCCTTCACCGACGGGAAGCACTTGACGTTCTGGCTGGCCGCGACGCCCCGCGGGTCGACCCCGACGATGTCGAAGCGGTCGAGCAGGTCGTCGCCGAGGAAGTACGGCGCGGCGAGGGCGATGTCCGTGCCGGAGCCGCCCGGACCGCCCGGGTTGAGGAAGAGGCTGCCGATCTTGTGCTTCTGGTCGCGGGCCTTGACCCGCAGCACCGCCACCTCGGTGGTGGCGCCGTTCGGCCGGTCGTAGTCGAGCGGCAGTTGGACGGTGGCGCACTCGGCGTAGTCGTAGCAGGCGTACCAGTCGAGCTGCGGTGTCGGTACGCGGTCGACCCGGCGGGCCTCGGCGGGGCTGGTCCGGTCCGAGAAGGACGGACGGCCCCAGGCGGAGGCCGGGGAGGACGGCGCGAGCGCCGCTCCGGCGAGGACGACACCGGCGATCCCTGCTGCGGTGAGGGACCGGACTGCACGTGGCATGTGGCTGCCTTCCGGTGGGGAACGGGGTTCCGTCGAGGAGACCTCGACCCTCGCCACTCTAGGGATCGGCACCCAACCCGTCCGCCCCGCAAACGCGGATCAGAGAGACAAATTGCCGATTGATGTAACGAAATTTTCTTGATCGACGCTATCTGCGCCTCCACCGACCGCCAGGGCCGACCGGTGTCCACCGGGGAATCGGACACCCGGCCCGGCACCGCGCCCGGATCGGCCGGTTGACAGGTGGCGGGCCTGGACCATGCTGGACCGGTGAGTCCGTTCCCCAAGTCCGACGCCCGGGTGAAGGCCGCCGTCGCGGCGGTCGCGGCGGTGGCCGTGCTGGTGACCCTGGTCCTCTGGCGCCCCGCCGGCCTGCTCTCGGTGGCGCTGGCCCTGCTCTGCGTGCTACTCGGCGTGATCGCCGGGGTCACCGCCAGCGCCGCCCGGCAGGCCGCCGACGAGGCGCCGGCCCCCAGTTGGCCGACCCCACCGGCCTACGACCTCGACGCCGAGACCCTCGGCGGGCTGGACCCCCGGGCCGTGCGGGACGCCCGGGGGGCGGGCCTGCCCGGCCTCGACGCCGACACCCTGGAGGCGCTCGACCCGCGCGAGATCCGCCAGAGCCGGCAGGTGAACGGCCTCAGCGACCGGTGAGCGTCGGCACGGCGAGCGCGTCCACGCCCCGCCCGGCCAGGCACCGGTAGGTGCGGTCGACGCCCGGATCGGCGGGCGGCAGCACCTCCAGGTTCCAGCCGCCGGCCTGCCGCACCCCGCTGACGAGCCGGAACGTGCTCACGTTGCAGACCCGCTGGACGGCCGGATCGGCCGCGACCGCGTCGTGCCCGGTCCCGGCCAGCGTCGTCGGCAGGTCACCCACCGCATAGGTCTCCCAGGTGTGCCGGCCGTCGCACGGCACCCGGGCCGCCTCCGCCCGGTCGCGGCGCAGCCGTACCGGGCCGAAACACTCCAACTCGGACGCGCAGTGGGCACCCGCCGGCAGGCGCACCCCCTCGGCCGCGCACCCCGGCACGACCGGGGCCCCGGTCGGCCCGACCACCCCGCTGGCCACCGGCGTCGGCGTGACCACCGGCGGCGCGGCCCCACCCCACCAGGCACCGGCGCCGGCCGAGGCGGCCAGCGCCAACGCGCCCGCGCCGCCGAGGAACCAGCGACGCCGCCACCGCCGGCCGGAGACCGGCATCGTGGGATGGTCGTCGGTCGCCGGTCGCGGGCCCGGCTGCCCCGTCCGGGTGTACGGCCATCCGGTGGTCGTACCGCCCCCTGTCGCCGGTGGGCCGGAGAAGGGCGCGCCGGGCGCGTTCGGGTCGAGCGGCACGGCCGCCAGCATCGCGCCCAGCTCCGCCGCCGAGGGACGGCCCCCCGGATCGTTCGACATGCCGAGCCGGAGCACGTCGATCAGTTCCTCGGGCACCCCGGGCAGGCCGGGGATCGGCTGGTGGAACATCTCCAGCACGGTGACCAGGCTCGGGTTGCGCTCCGACTGCCAGCGCGGCGGCCGGCCGTGCATCACCGCGTAGAGGGTGGCGCAGAGCGCGTACACGTCCACCGCCGGCGAGGGCGGGCTGTGGCTGAACATCTCCGGCGGCGCGTACGCCGGGGTGAGCACCTCCAGCGTGACCGAGGCGTCGCGCACCTCGGCCAGCACCGCCAGCCCGAAATCGGCCAGCACCGCCGGGTTGAAGTGCGAGTAGAGGATGTTGGCCGGCTTGACGTCGCGGTGCAGCACTCCCGCCGCGTGCGAGTGGGCGAGCGCGTCGGCGATCTTCACGCCCAGGTCACGGGTCTCCGCCGGGCCCAGCGGCGAGGTGCGCATCCGCTCGGCGTACGACCCGTCGCAGAGTTCCATGATCAGGTACGGGTGCTGGTCGACGGTGACCCCGACGTCGAAGAGGTCGACCACGTGCGGGTGCGAGGACATCTTCCCGGCGGCCCGCGCCTCGCGCAGGAACCGGGCCTGGTCGCGCTCGCTGTCCAGGGTGCGGTTCTCGACCTTGACCGCGACCTCCCGCCCCACCGAGATCTGGGTCGCCCGGTACACGGTGGCGTAACCGCCCCGGGCGAAGACCTCCAGATCGGTCAGACCGGGCACGATGGGCAGCCGCAGGGCGCCGGGCGGGGTGTCGGTCACAGCTCGAAAATACCCAATGATCCGCGTCGCTCAGGAGACCGCGTCGGCCGTCGGTGCCGCCGCAGGCTCCCCGCCACCCGCCGCGACCGCCCGGCCGGCACCCGCCCGGCGCGCGTCCCACCACAGGCCGGCGGCCGTCGCGACGGCCCCCAGCCCTTCCCAGGCAGCGACCCCGAAGAACCGGCCCGGTGCGACGCCGGAGAGCACCGCGATGCTGAAGACGGTGAACGTGACCAGGCGGAACACCACCGTGAAGCGGTAGAACGGCCGCCATTCGGTGGCCGCCGCGAGCAGGTAGTAGACCCCCATGTTGAACGAGGCCATCGAGGACGCGGTGAGGAACGTTCCGGTGTAGTCACCGGCGGCCCGCTCGGCCGGCACCTCGAAACCGAGCAGCCGCAACTGGGCCTCCGGCCAGATCAACCCGAGCGCGCCCAGCACCAGTGCCAGCACCCCGAAGACCGCGACCGTCCAGCCGGCGCCGGAACGCGGCAGCCTCATCCGTCCTCCCCCATTTCGCCGAGCACCGCCATGGCGGCCCCCTCGGCCCCACACGCTAACCGCCCCCCACGACACACACATCCCCGGAACCGGCAGACCTCCCCACCCCCTGCCCGCCCGCCCCGCCCGCTGATTCACGGAAAGAGTGGCTCTCCGGCCCGGGAGAACGACTCTTTCCGTGAATCAGCGGGTCGACGACGGGGAAGGGGGTGCGGACAGGCGGACGCGGAGCGTCTCGGCAGCGGCCCGCTCGCTGCGCTGCTCGGTGGCGTACGCGAGGCGGACCGCCTCCTCGGCGCTGGCCAGCGCCTCGGTGTCCCGGCCGCAGGCGGCCAGCGTCTCGGCCAGTACGCAGGCCGCGATGACCTGGCTGCGGACGTCCTCGGCGGGCACCCGCATCGCCCGCTGCGCCCAGTCGAGGGCCTGCTCGCGCTGGCCGTGGGCGAGCAGCGCGCTGGCGTACCGGGCCATCGTCTGGCGGCGCGAGAAGAGCAACGACGGGGTGTTGGCCGCGGTGGTGGCGACCGGGGCGAGCAGCCCCACCGCGGTCGCCGGGTCACCGGCCGCCAGCCGCGCCATGGCCAGCAGCACCCGGGGCGCCACCTGGGCCGGCGCCTGCGGGTTGTGCGGCTCGACGGTGGTCAGCACCGCCCGGGCGTCCCGCTCGGCGGCCTCGTGGTCGCCCATGTCCAGCGCCACGAAGCCGCGCAGCGTGCCCGCCATCCCGGTCAGCAGCGGGTGCGACGTCCGGTCGGCGTACGCCAGCGCGTCGGTCAGCAGGTCGGCGGCGTGTTCCGGCTCGCCCAGCCCGCGTGCCACCACCCCCCGGACGACCAGCGCGAAGCCCTGCCCCCAGTCGTCGCCGACCTCGGCGAACTCCCGGTACGCGCGGCGTGCCTGCCGGTCCGCCTCGGCCAGCTCACCCAGCTCGGCGGTGGCGTACGCCTCGACCGCCCGCAGCGTGCCGACCGCCCACGCCTCACCGACCCGCTCGCCGAAGGGCAGGAAGACCTGCGCCATCCGGCAGGCCTCCCGCAGCCGGCCGGCGAGCAGTCGGGCGAACGCGGTGGTGCCGCGCAGCCAGGCCCGCCCGTACGGGTCCTTCAGCTCGGCGAAGAGCCGGGCGGCCCGCCCCAGCACCGCGTCGGTGCCGGCGAAGTCGCCCCGGGTGGTGGTCACCCAGGCCAGGTTCTGCAACGACCAGGCCTGTCCGCGCGGGTCCCGGGCGGACAGGCTGACCTGGTAGGAGGCGGCCAGCCGGCTGCTCGCCTGACCCAACCGGCCGGCGATGAAGTCGGCCATGCCGAGCCGGCGCATCGCCGAGGCGCGCAGCGTCGGCAGCTCCGCCTCGGTGGCCACCTGCAACGCCTCCTGCCAGGCGCGTTCGGCCCGGTCGGCGTCGCCGAGCGCCTGGTGGGCCTGCCCGGCCAGCAGCAGCGCGCTGACCCGGGTGGCTGCCGCGTCCCCGGCGTTGGCGGTGATCTTCTCGGCGAAGGCGAGCGCGTCGGTCGGTCGGCCGATCTGGAGCAGCGCCCGGGCGTGCACCACCCGGTCGGCCGGCGGCACGCCGTCCCGGGCCAGCTCGGCGGCGCGTTCGGCGTACTCGACGGCCAAGGCCGGCTCACCGGAGCGCAGGGCGCGGCGGGCGGCCCGGCCGAGCGCGGCGACACCCAGCGGGAGCACCGTCCGGGCCGCCGCGTCGGGGCGCAGCTTCACCAGGTCGGCGAGAGCGCCGGCACGTTCGACGTGCTCGGCGACGAAGTCGTCCCGGGCGGCCTCGGTGAACCCGCCGGCCGGGGCGGCCGGCGCGACCGCGCTCTCCGGGGCGGCCCAGCGGGCCAGCGCGGCGTGCCGCTCGGCCAGCTCGGCCCGGCTCACCCCGGCGTAGGCGGCCTCCCGCATCAGCGGGGTGGCGAAGGCGTACCCGGTGCGGGTGCGGTGCAGCATGCGGCGTTGCAGCAGCTCCTCCACGGCCCGGTCCAGCTCGACCGCGGCCACCGCCGCCGGGCGGCCGGCCAGGCCGACCCGCTGTTCCCGCAGCGCCTCCAGCGCGCCGGTGGGCACGGTGTCGCCGACCACCGCCGCGTCCCGCAGCACCGAGCGGGCGTCCGGCGGCAGCGCGTCGATCCGGGCGGCGAGCACCGCGGCCAGGTCGCGGGAGAGCAGCCGGCTGCCCAGCGAGCCGGGCGCCAGCCGCCAGCCGACGTCGGCGCCCCGGCCCGGGCCGGCGGTCAGCGCCCCGCGCTCCATCAGCAGGGTGACCAGCTCGGCCAGGTAGAACGGGTTGCCCTGGGCGGTGGCGAGCAGCCGGTCGGCGTCGGCCTGCGGCAGCCGGCCGCCGCCGAGATAGGTGGTGAGCAGGCGGGAGGCGTCCGCGCCGCGCAGCGGGGGCAACGCGTGCACCTCGGCGTCCGCCACCCGGGTCAGCGCGCCGGCGGTACGCACCAGCTCCGGGCGGCCGAGCAGCAGCACCAGCACCGGACCGCTGAGCCGGTTGAGGGTCAGCGCGAGCGCCTTGACGGTCTCCGCGGTGGCGTCGTGCAGGTCGTCCACCACGATCACCAGCGGCGCTTCCACGGCGAGCGCGCTGAGCAGGTCGGCGACGGCGTTCGGCACGGCCTCGGCGTCCGGGGGCGGGGCGGCGGCGTTCCATTCGCCGTTCTCGCCGGCCGCGGGCAGCTCGGCGTACCCGAGCAGGGCCAGGAGCTGGTCGACGGCGACCGGGGGCGGCTCGCCGGGGAGCCGGCCGAGGCGCTGGCCGAGCCGGCGCAGCCGCTCCTCCACCGCCGGCCGGGTGAGCGCGGTGGCCGGGTCGTTGGGCAGGCCGACGGCCGCCCGCACCAGGTCGGCGAGGGGAGCCAGCCGGCGCCGCTCGCCGAACGCGGCGCAGCGGACCGAGAGCACCCGGGCGCCGGTGTGCGCGGCGTACCGGCCGGCGCCCACGTCGTAGCCAGCGGCGAGGCGTTCCACCTCGGCCGCGAACCGGGACTTGCCGATCCCCGCCTCGGCGGTCATCAGCAGCACCCGGGGCTCGCCCCGGTCGATCACCTCGGCGAGCCGGCCGGCGATCCGGCCGATCTCGGTCTCCCGCCCCACGAAGGGGGCCTCGTCACCGAGGCCGGACCGGGTGCCCGGGGCGTCCAGGAGCCCCAGCAGCTCGTACGCCTCGACCGGCTCGCGCTTGCCCTTGAGCCGCAGCGGTCGCAGTGCCCGCCAGGAGGCGACGTGCCGGGTGGCGGCGGAGGTGCGGGCCCCCGCGTACACCGCGCCCACGGCGGCGGCGTCGGCGAGCCGGGCGGCGGTGTTCACCGTGTCGCCGATGACCGTGTACTCGATGGCCGCCTGGATGCCGGCGATCACGTCCCCGGTGTTCAACCCGACCCGCAGGCCGAGCGGCGCGCCGCCGCCGCGTTCGTCGTCGAGCACCCGGCGGACGGCCCGCTGCATGGAGAGCGCGGCACGGACGGCCCGCTCGGCGTCGTCCTCGTGCGCCACGGGCGCGCCGAAGACCGCCATGATCCCGTCGCCGGTCAGCTTGTCGACGTGCCCGCCGAAGGTCTTGACCGCGCCGGCGAGGGCGGCCAGCACCCGGTCGGTGACCGCGCCGACCCGTTCCGGGTCGAGGTCCTCGGACCAGGAGGTGAAGTCGGAGAGGTCGCCGAAGAGCACGGTGACCACCCGTCGCTCGGCGGCGGGCAGGGTGGCGGCGGCCGGCAGCGCGGCCCCGCAGTTGTGGCAGAACTTCGCGCCGGGCACGGCGACGGTCCCGCACACCGGGCAGGTCACGGCTGCTCCACCCCGAGGTATTCCAGCTGCGCGCGCACCGACCACTCGGCGGCCCACCAGAGCGACCGGTCGACGTCGGCGTAGACGGCGGCGACCACCTCGGGCGCGGTGGTCGCCCCGGCGGCGACCGCCGCCCGGACCTGGTCGAGCCGGGCCCGCCGGTGGGCCAGGTAGAACTCCGCCGCCGCGCCGCAGTCGGCCAGCGCCGGGCCGTGCCCGGGCAGCGCCGGCACCTCCCGGTACGCCGACAGCAGCTCCAGGCTCGACAGGTAGTCGCCGAGGTGCCCGTCGGGGTGGGCGACCACGGTGGTGCCCCGGCCCAGGATCGTGTCGCCGGTGAGCACCACCCGCTCGTCACCGTGCTCGACCAGGAAGCAGACCGAGTCGGCGGTGTGCCCGGGGGTGGGGACGGCCCGGATGGCGAGGCCGCCGTCCGGCGTGGTGCCGGAGGTCAGCGGCTCGCCGCCGATGCTGTGCGCGGGGTCGACGGCGAGCACGCGCGCCCCGCCGAGCAGCGCGCTGAGCCGGGGTGCGCCCTCGGTGTGGTCCGGGTGCCCGTGGGTGATCAGCACGAACCCGACCGGCCCGTGCGCCGCGATCGCGGCCAGGTGCCCCTCGTCGGCGGGGCCCGGGTCGATCACGACCGCGTGCTCCGCGCCGGGGGCCCGCAGCACCCAGGTGTTGGTGCCGTCGAGCGTCATCGGCCCGGGGTTCGGCGCGCGCAGCAGCGTCACCCACCCCGGCAGTTCGTCCGCGAGCGCCCCCACCGCCCCGGTCACATGCCCACCCATGGCAGCGATCGTACGACCCCGCCCGCCACTCCCCGCGATCTTGCAGATGCGGCCCCGGATTTCTCCCCGTTCAGGGCTTTCGCCCGGGCGGAAACCGCAAGATCGCGGGTCGGGGCGACGGGTCAGGAGACCTCGACGATGACCTCGACCTCGACCGGGGCGTCGAGGGGCAGCTCGGCGACGCCGACGGCGCTGCGGGCGTGCCGGCCGGCCTCACCGAAGACGGCGCCGAAGAGGTCGGAGGCACCGTTGATCACGCCCGGCTGGCCGGTGAAGCCCGGCGCGCTGGCCACGAAGCCGGTCAGCTTCACGACCTTCACCACGTTCTCCAGGCCGACCAGCGAGTCGATCGCGGCGAGGGCGTTCAGGCCGCACCGTTGCGCCAGGTCCTTCGCCTGCTCGGCGGAGACGCCGTTGCCGACCTTGCCGGTGGCGAGCAGCTTGCCGTCGGCCATCGGCAGCTGACCGGAGACGTAGACGTGCTGCCCGGACTGGACGGCCGGCACGTAGCTGGCCACCGGCGGCACCACCTCGGGCAGGGTCAGACCCAGCTCGGCGAGCTTCGCGTGCGGTCCGTTCGACATGCCCTCAGCCCTTCGGACGCTTCAGGTAGGCCACGAGCTGCTCCGGGTTCGGACCGGGCACCACGGAGACCAGCTCCCAGCCGTCCTCGCCCCAGTTGTCGAGGATCTGCTTGGTCGCGTGGACCAGCAGCGGAACCGTGGCGTATTCCCACTTCTGCATCGGGTAGAGGCTCCCTTGCCTGGCTTGGACTTCGGTCAGGCACAGCCTACGGTCCGCGCCGCCTACCGGGACGAGGGACGCTGCTCGGGAGGGGTGGGCGGTTCGCCGCAGGGGCCCTCGTGCTCGTACCGCTGGGGGCAGCGGCTGCGGTCCGGCAGGAGCAGGTCGCAGAAGACGCGGTGCCGGTTGTTCTGGTCGTCGGCGGTGGAGACGGTCGTCTCGCCGGCGTCCAGCTCACCGAGGAAGCCCAGCGAGGTCGCCACGGTGCCGGCCAGCGCGGTCGCCGCGGCCAGGTCGGCGACCCGGACCGGCAGGTGGATGACGTACCCGGGCTCCTCCTCGTCGCGGCCCCGCACACCGGGGCGGACCAGGGTGCGGACGACCTCGACCGCCCGGTAGGACCGCTCGTTGAACGGTGCCCCGGGGCCGGGGCCCTCGCCCTCGCCGGGCCGTCCGGCCCGCTCCCCCGGCGGGAACTGGGCTCGGGCAATGTTCTCCGCGTCGCGCATGTACTGCCTCCGGGCGTCGTACCTGGTCGAAGTCGCCACCATCCGGCTCGGACCTGTCACCCGGTCCGACCCCCGCGTCGCGACGAACGTAGGACCTCGCAGGAGTTCCGGCAACGGGACGCGCACGACCGGACACGCCAAGTCACATATGCGACACATTCCTCGTCAGGAAGGCGATGGCCGGTTCCGGTCGCCGCCGTCGTGCCGGCCGACCCCGGGCGCGGGGCTGGCAAGTCGCCCATCGACCGCTACCCTTCCCGTCTGGACGGGCGACCACGCCCGCCCGGCTGGACCACGCGTCCGTCGCCTGGGGCGGCGACGGCGCCGCACCCCGGGGGAACGACATGACCCAACCGCCCATCGGCGGCACCGGCTCGCCCAGCGGCCCGCCGCCCGAGCAGCCGCCCGTCGCCGCCACGCCGACCCCCGGCGCCTTCCCGCCGCCGGCCGCCGGCTACCCGCCGTACCAGCACCCGGCCGCCCCGAAGAAGCGGCGCGGGCTGCTGATCGCCTCGATCGTGCTGGCCGCGGCGGTCCTGCTCTGCGGCGGTGGCGGCACGGCGGCGTTCCTCACCCTGCGCAACGCGGAGGACGGCCAGGGCGCCAAGGAGCCGACCGTCGCGGTGGACGGCTTCCTCACCGCGATCTACAAGGACCGGGACGCCAGGAAGGCCGCCACCTTCGTCTGCTCCGCCGCCCGGGACGACAGGAAGATCTCCGGCAAGGTCGCGGAGGTGCAGAAGTACGCCACCCGCTACCAGAACCCGCGGTTCCGTTGGACCAGCCCGAAGGTGGACAACCAGACCGGTGACCGGGCGACCGTCACCACCCGGCTCACCATGACCACCTCCGACGAGAAGGTGGCCGACCAGGAGCTGCGCTTCACCGTGGTGCAGAAGACGGGTTGGTGGGTCTGCGAGGTCGGCTGAGCCCGCCGGCTGGATAGGCTCGACCGGTGGCAGCAGTTGAGCAACCGGCCGAGCCGGCCGGCACCTGGCCGGCCCGCCTGCACGTGGTGACCGGCAAGGGCGGGACGGGCAAGACCAGCGTGGCCGCGGCGCTGGCCCTCGGGCTGGCCGCCGGCGGCCGGCGCACCCTGCTGGTCGAGGTGGAGGGGCGGCAGGGCATCGCCCAGCTCTTCGGCACCGACCCGCTGCCCTACGAGGAGCGGCACCTGACCGACGCGCCGGGCGGCGGCGAGGTACGCGCGCTCGCGGTGGACGCCGAGGAGGCGCTGCTGGAGTACCTCGACATGTTCTACAAGCTGGGCGCGGCCGGCCGCGCACTGCGCAAGCTGGGCGCGATCGACTTCGCCACCACGATCGCCCCGGGGCTGCGCGACGTGCTGCTCACCGGCAAGGTCAAGGAGGCCACCACCCGCACCAGCGGGCAGCGCCGGACGTACGACGCGGTGGTGCTGGACGCCCCGCCGACCGGGCGGATCGGCCGGTTCCTCAACGTGACGGCGGAGACCGCCCGGCTGGCCAAGGTGGGCCCGATCAAGACCCAGAGCGAGGGGGTCTCGGCGCTGCTCCGCTCGCCGATGACGGCCGTGCACGTGGTGACCCTGCTGGAGGAGATGCCGGTCCAGGAGACGGTCGACGCGATCGCCGAGCTGACCCAGCTCGGTTTCCCGGTGGGCCGGGTGATCGTCAACGGGGCCCGGCCGCCGGTGCCGACCGGCCGCCAGGTGACCGCCGCCGAGCTGAAGCGCGGGCTGGCCGCCGCCGGCCTGCCGACCGACGGCCGGACCGTCGCCGGGCTCGTCGCGGAAGCCCGGGACCAGCAGGTACGCCGGGAGCTGGAGGACTCGCTCCGGGCCGACCTGGTGGAGCTGGGCCTGCCCCTGACCGAGCTGCCGCTGCTGCCCGACGGGGTGGACCGGGCCGGGCTGGAGACGCTCGCCGGCATGCTCGTCCGGGCGGATTGACTCACACCTGAGGCCGGCACGGAGCCGAGACGCCCTCCCGACCGATACGCTCGATTGGTGCCTTCCGAAGACGCGGCGCCTGCGCTGGACGTGGACCGGATCCTCGCCGACCCCGGCGTACGGATCGTGGTCTGCTGCGGCGCCGGCGGAGTGGGCAAGACGACCACGGCGGCCGCGTTGGCGCTGCGGGCGGCCGAGCGGCACGGCCGGCGCACGGTGGTGCTCACCATCGACCCGGCCCGGCGGCTGGCCCAGTCGCTCGGCCTGACCGAGCTGGACAACACCCCACGCCGGGTCAAGGGGATCGACGTCGAGGCCGACGGCGGCGAGCTGCACGCCATGATGCTCGACATGAAGCGCACCTTCGACGACGTGGTGCTCCAGCACACCGATCCGGCGAAGGCGGCGGAGATCTTCCGCAACCCCTTCTACCAGGCCATGAGCTCCACCTTCGCCGGCACCCAGGAGTACATGGCGATGGAGAAGCTGGGCCAGCTGCACGCCCGGGGCGAGTGGGACCTGATCGTGGTGGACACCCCGCCGTCCCGCTCGGCGCTGGACTTCCTCGACGCGCCGGCCCGGCTCTCCCGCTTCCTGGACGGCCGGATGCTGCGGCTGCTGCTCGCCCCGGCGCGGACCGGGGGCCGGAGCATGTTCAGCTTCGTCACCGCCGGCTTCGGGATGTTCTCGAAGGTGGTGCAGAAGGTGATCGGCGCGCAGCTGCTCACCGACCTCTCCGGCTTCGTCGCCGCACTCGACTCGATGTTCGGCGGCTTCCGGCAGCGGGCGGAGCAGACGTACCGGATCCTGCAGGCCCGGGAGACGGCGTTCCTGCTGGTCGCGGCCCCGGAGTCGGACGCGGTGCGGGAGGCCGCCTACTTCGCCGGCCGGCTGCGGGAGGAGAACATGCCGCTGGTCGGGTTGGTGCTCAATCGGGTGCACGAGCCGGCGGCGCCGCTCGGCGCCGCCGACAGCCTGGCCGCCGCCGAGCGGCTGGCCGCCGAGGGCGGGCACGAGGGCACCGTCGAGGTGCTGCGGGCGCACGCCGCGCTGGCCCAGCAGGCGGCACGCGAGCACCGGGTGGCGGCGCGGTTCACCGAGGCGTTCCCGGCGGTGCCGGCGGTCTCGGTGACGGCGCAGCCCGCCGACGTGCACGACGTCGACGGGCTGCGGACGATCGGCGAGGCGATCAGCCGGCGCTGACCGCGGTACCGGTCAGTTGGCCGTGGTGACCAGGACCTTGTCCTTGCCGGCCTTCTCCTTGGCGTTCTTCTTCATGGCGGCCTCGAACATCTTCCGCCAACTGGTCACCTGTGGGTGCCGGCGCAGCAACGCCCGGCGTTCACGTTCGGTCATGCCACCCCACACCCCGAACTCGATCCGGTTGTCGAGCGCGTCGGCCAGGCACTCGTACCGAACTGGGCAGCTCCGGCAGATCCTCTTCGCCACGTTCTGTTCGGCGCCCTGTACGAACAACGCGTCCGGGTCCCCGTTCTGACACGCCGCCAGCGACGGCCAGTCAGTGATCATGCCCATCTGTACACGTCCCCCCTTGCAGTACCTACCGACTTCGCGCGACCAGCCGTCGAACCGACCCCCCGGTCGTCCGGCCGGCCTCCCCAGGGCGGCACGGATGACATGTGGCTTCGTCGCCGCCACCATCATGCTGTGTAGTCGCCTGATTACGCAACGTTGTCGGCGAAATCCATCATTCCGGACACTCCCGGCTTCCCGGGCTTTCGCCCGCCGTCTACCCGGCCGGAGTACGTGAAAACGCTGCGCCACTCCCCCGTTCGGAGGAGACTTTCGCCAGGTTCACGCAACCTCGCACCAGGGCTCGTGCGTTTAGCACAACGAGGCCGGCGCACGCGGGAAATGGGGAAAGTTCCCCCCGCGCCCCTCGTTCCCTACTCGCGTACCCTGTCGAGGTGACCTGGATGCGGAAACGTGACCACAACGTGCTGACCAACGCCGCATCGCTACTTGTCTGTGGCCTGTTGGCCGGAGTGGTGGTCGCGGCAGCGGCCTTCCCCGCGGTGGCGATGTCCGGACTTGCCGCGAAGGCGGGTGCCGAGACCTTCGGGGCGCTGCCCAAGGAGCTGACCGTGGCCCGCGCGCCGCAGATCAGCTACCTGCTCGCCTCCGACGGCAAGACACCGCTCGCCACGATGTACGACGAGAACCGCCGCGACGTGAAGCTCAAGGACATCTCGCCGTACATGCAGAAGGCGATCATCGCCGCCGAGGACCACGACTTCTACAAGCACAACGGCGTGGACATGAACGGTGTGGTCCGCGCCTTCGTCAACAACCAGTCCGGGGCCAACTCCCGGCAGGGCGCCTCGACGCTCACCATGCAGTACGTCCGGCTGGCCATCTCCTACTCGGCCACCCACCCGGCCGACGTGGTCGCGGCGACCGAGGACACCAGCGCCCGCAAGCTGCGCGAGATGCGCTACGCGCTCCAGATCGACAAGGACCTCTCCAAGGACGAGATCCTGGAGCGCTACCTGAACATCGCCGCCTTCGGCAACGGCGCGTACGGCATCTACGCCGCCAGCCAGGTCTACTTCGGCAAGCCGCCGAGCAAACTGGACATCCAGGAGTCGGCCATGCTGGCCGGCATGGTGAAGGCGCCGACCTCGTTCGACCCCACCACCAAGGGCGGCTACCCGCAGGCCGTCGACCGGCGTGACTACGTCATCGACAACATGGCGATCATCGGGGCCATCACCAAGGCGGAGGCCGAGCAGGCCAAGAAGATCAAGCTCACGGTGAAGGACAAGCGCACCCCGAACGGCTGCGTCGCCACCAACACCCAGAGCTGGGGCTTCTTCTGCGACTACTTCTACCGCTGGTGGCTCCAGCAGGAGACCTTCGGCTCCACCTCGTACGACCGCGAGCGGCGGCTGAAGAGCGGTGGCTACACCATCACCACCTCGCTCGACGTGCAGGCGCAGCGCGCCGCCGACAAGGCGGTCCGCAACCACCTGAGCAACAGCGCCACGGCCGCCCGGATGGTGGCGGTGATCGAGCCGGGCACCGGCCGGGTGCGGGCCGTCGCGACCAACCGCGTCTTCAAGATCGACGACCCGAAGAACCCGCAGAACAAGTTCTCCAGTGAGCCGCGCAAGGCCAAGAAGAAGATCCGGGGCAACCGCCCGAACACGGTGAACCCGCTGATCACCGGCGGCCCGGGCATCGCCGGCTACCAGGCCGGCTCGACCTTCAAGATCTTCACACTGGTGGCCGCGCTGGAGAAGGGCTACCCGCTCAGCTACACCATCAACGCCCCGCCCCGGTTCACGTCCGAGTACGTCATCGACGCGGGCAACGACGCCGCCTGCCCGGGCACGCACTTCTACTGCCCGGTCAACGCCAACCCGGCGATGGCCGGCGTGCACACCATGTGGAGCGCGTTCGGCTTCTCGGTCAACACCTACTTCATCGCGCTCCAGCAGCGGGTGGGCACCGAGAACGTGGTGAAGGCCGCGCAGAAGCTCGGCATCACCTTCCGCGCGCCGAACGACGCCAAGCTCGCCGCGAACGCCCACGGTTGGGGCGCGTTCAGCCTCGGCGTCACCTCCACCACCCCGCTGGAACTGGCCAACGCGTACGCCACCCTGGCGGCCGACGGGAAGTACTGCGAGCCGATCCCGGTGCAGGAGATCCGCGGCCCGGACGGCGAGAAGCTGGACATCGCCAACCCGCACTGCGAGCAGCGGATCAGCACCCAGGTGGCCCGGGCCGCCGTGGACGCCGCCCGCTGCCCGGTCGGCGACAGGTCCGCCACCTCGAAGTGCAAGACCGCCACCGCGGGCAACGTGAAGGGCATCGTCGACGCCCCGGTCGCCGGCAAGTCCGGCACCACCGACGGGGACAAGACCTCCGCCCTGGTCGCGATGACCAAGCAGTACGCGGTGGCCGGCATCGAGGCCGACCCGGACTGGCCGCAGACCACGCAGCGGATGAAGCACAACGAGGTGCCGTGGGGTATCAACCCGGCGGTCTACGAGACGCTGCGCGACGCGATGAAGGGCAAGGAACGGATCCAGTTCACCGAGCCCAGCGGAAAGATCCTGGAGGGCGACCAGCGTTCCATCCCGGGCGTCAAGTGCGAGTCGGTCGAGACCGCCAAGTCCCGGCTGCGCGGCGCGGGCTTCGAGCCGGTCGTCTCCAGCAGCCCGATCGCGTCGGAGTGCCCGGCCGGCAGTGCCGCCGGCACCAGCCCGGACGGGCGCACCATCAAGGGTGGCGTGGTGACCATCGAGGTCAGTGCCGGCGGTGGCGGTGGCAACCCGCCGCCGGCCGGCGGCACCGGCCCGGTCGTGCCACCGCCCGGTAACGGGCCCGGCCGACCACCACGCCGCTGACCGGTCGCGAACGCGAACGGGCGGGCACCCCGATCGGGGTGCCCGCCCGTTCCGTGTGTTCCGGGGCGCTCAGACGCCGAGCTGCCGGCGTACCTCGGCGGCCACCCGGCCACCCTCGGCCCGGCCCGCCACCGCGGCCTGGGCCGCCTTCATGGCCGGGCCAGCTGCGCCTTGCCGGTGAAGCCGCCCGCGGCGAGCGCCCCCGAGACCAGCTCGGCGATCTCGGCGTCGGAGAGCTGCTTCGGCAGGTAGCGCTCCAGCACCTCACCCTCGGCGGTCTCCTTGCCGGCCTGCTCCGTGCGGCCCGCGTCGGCGAAGGCGGCCGCCGCCTCGCGACGCTTCTTCGCCTCCTTCGTCAGCACCGCGAGCACCTCGTCGTCGCTGAGTTCGCGCTTCGCGGCCCCGGCGACCTCGGCGGTGCCGACGGCCGAGAGGGCCATCCGCAGGGTGGAGGTGGTCAGCTCGTCGCGCGCCTTGAGAGCGGCGCGCATGTCGGCGGTCAGGCGGTCCTTCAGCGTGCTCATGGACGGTCAAACTACCCTGAACGCCATGCGAAAGCGCACACTATTCCGGCTCGCCGCCGGGACCGCCGCCGCGGGCGCGGCCACCCTGGCGTACGCGTCGCTCGTCGAGCGCAACATGTTCACCCTGCGTCGGTACGACGTGCCGGTGCTGCCCGCGGACGCCGAGCCGTTGCGCGTACTGCACCTGTCGGACCTGCACATGACGCCCGGCCAGCGACGCAAGCAGGACTGGGTGGCCTCCCTGGCCGCGCTCGACCCGGACCTGGTGGTCGTCACCGGGGACAACATGGCCCACCCGGACGCCGTCCCCGGCGTGCTGCGGGCCCTGCAACCGCTGCTCGACCTGCCCGGCGCGTTCGTCTTCGGCTCGAACGACTACACCGGACCGGTGTTGAAGAACCCGTTCAGCTACTTCCTGCCGGACCGGGAGTACACCGAGGGCGTGGAGCTGCCGTACGAGGAGCTGCGCGACGTCTTCACCGGCGCCGGCTGGGCCGACCTCAACAACGCGCGGACCACGGTGAAGGCCGGCGGCCGGGAGATCGAACTGGTCGGCGTGGACGACCCGCACATCGGACGCGACGACTACGACGCGGTGGCCGGCCCGGTCAGCCCCGGGGCGGCGCTCTCCGTGGCCGTGGCGCACTCGCCGGAGCCGGCCGTGCTGGACCGGATGGCCGGGGACGGCTTCGGGCTGCTGCTCGCCGGCCACACGCACGGCGGCCAGGTGTGTGTGCCCGGTTACGGCGCGCTGGTCACCAACTGCGGCCTGCCCCGCTCGATGGCGCGCGGGCTGCACCGCTGGCCCGGCTCCGACTCCTGGCTGCACGTCTCGGCCGGCCTCGGCACGCACCCCACCGCCCCGGTGCGCTTCGCCTGCCCGCCGGAGGCGAGCGTGCTGACCCTCATCCCCCGCTGACCGGCCGCCCGTCGGGCCGGCCCGGCGGGCGGGACGCGACGGGAGGGGGTACCGAGTTTGACCGTGGGAGCGGGTGGGCTACTATTTGTCGGCACGCCTCGGGGTGTGGCGCAGCTTGGTAGCGCGCTTCGTTCGGGACGAAGAGGTCGTCGGTTCGAATCCGGCCACCCCGACCAGAGGTAGTGAAGGTCAAGGCCCCTCCACGGAGGGGCCTTGACCCGTTTCCGGCCCCTGGTGACGGTCGACACATCGCCACCCCCGTCCACCAGGGACACCTGTGGCCGGCGTTCCCACGGCCCGGGAGAACTGCGACGAGGATCATGATCGTCGATCCGGAGTCGGGCCGGGAGCGCCACCGGCGGATCGACGCGTCGGCAGATCGGCGGTTCACCTGGCAAGGTTGGTGGATGGCGGCCCTGAGCAGATCCCGACTGACCGACTGGACCACTCTCGTACCCCTGATCGCGGTCGTGGTGATGGCGGCCTGCTGGGGACGGGACCTGCCCGGACCGCTGATCGTCGTGGTGGCCGCGCTGCTGGCCGGCGCGGTGCTGGCCGCCGTGCACCATGCCGAGGTGGTGGCCCACAAGGTCGGCGAACCGCTCGGTTCGCTGGTCCTCGCCGTGGCGGTCACCGTGATCGAGGTCGGCCTGATCGTCACCCTGATGATCAGCGGTGGGGACAAGACCCAGGCCCTGGCCCGGGACACCGTCTTCGCCGCCGTGATGATCACCTGCAACGGCATCCTCGGCCTGTCGCTGCTGCTCGGCGCGCTGCGTCGCCGGGTGGCGGTCTTCAACCCGGAGGGCACCGGCGGGGCGCTGGCGACCGTGGCCACCCTCGCCACCCTCAGCCTGGTGGTGCCCACGTTCACCACCAGCCGGCCCGGTCCCGAGTTCTCCCCCGCCCAGCTCGCCTTCGCGGCGGTCGCCTCGCTCGCCCTGTACGGACTGTTCGTGCTGGTGCAGACCGGCCGGCACCGCGACTACTTCCTGCCGGTGACGCAGGAGGGCAGCATCCTGGCCGAGGACGCCGACGGCGACGGGCACGCCGACCCGCCGTCGACGCGTACCGCGCTGGCCAGCCTGGCGCTGCTGGTGGTGGCACTGGTCGCGGTGGTCGGCAACGCGAAGATCATTTCTCCCGCGATCGAGGCCGGCGTCTCGGCGGCGAACCTGCCCCAGGCCTTCGTCGGGGTGGTCATCGCCCTGCTGGTGCTCCTGCCGGAGACCCTCGCCGCCGCCCGGGCCGCCCGCCGGGACCGGGTGCAGATCAGCCTCAACCTGGCGCTCGGCTCGGCGATGGCGAGCATCGGCCTGACCATCCCGGCCATCGCGCTGCTCTCGATCTGGCTGGACGGCCCGCTGCTGCTGGGACTCGGCGGCACCCAGCTGACGCTGCTCGCGCTCACCGCCGTGACCGGGGTGCTCACCGTGGTGCCCGGGCGGGCGACGGTGCTCCAGGGCGGGGTGCACCTGGTGCTGCTCGCCGCGTTCGTCTTCCTCGCCGCCAGCCCGTGACCCACGGGCCGGCGGGTGGCCCCGCTCAGTCGTGCAGCTCGGTGCGGGCCACCTCGGCGAACGCCGCGCTCAGGTAGCCGGAGAGCGGCCGGCCGGCCGCGGCCAGCAGGTCGGCGACGAGCAGCGGCGCGTGCCGGGCGACCGCCGCCGGATCGGGTGGGCTGTCGTCGTCGCCCGGGTCGTAGACCCCGAGCGCGCCGGCCAGCAGCACCAGCAGCACGTGCGGGTCGACGTCGGGGCACCAGTCGGCGGCGCGCACGCAACGCTCCAGCACCTGGCGGACGTCGTCACCGTCGAGCCCGTCCGGGTGGGTCTCCTCCAGCAGCAGCCGGACCACCCCGCCCAGCACCAGCCCCGCCCGGTCGGCGGCGGCGAGCCGCTGCACCGCCGGGCCGTACGCCGCAGCGTCGCGGTCGGAGGCGGCGGCCACCGACTCCGTGGCCGCCTCGGCGATCTCGCGGGCGGATGCGGGCAGGTGCCGCCAGGTCGTGGTCACCCGGCCAGCATGGCAGAGGGCACCGACAGGCCCGTCCCGCCGTCCGCCGCCGAGCGGCACGGGACGTGTCCTTGCTCACCCGTGACGCCCGCTCGGCACGGTGACGTCCGTAATCCACTCGCCGGGCGTCGTACCGGGCGCACAGAATCCAGCCATGCTGCGCCGCGCCCTGCCCGCCCGTCCGGAAGCCCGCCGAATCCTGCTGGGCACCCTGCTGTCGGCCGTCGGGCGCGGCCTGACCCTGCCGTTCCTCTTCATCTACCTCACCGACGTCCGGGGTCTCACCGACAACCAGGCCGGCCTGGTGATCGGCTGGTTCGGCGCGGTGACGCTCGCCCTGTCGCCGGTGGGCGGGACGCTGATCGACCGGTTCGGCGCCCGGCGGGTGGTGCTGCCCTGCCTCGCGGTCGAGGCGATCGGCACCGCCTCGCTGGGGCTGGTGCACTCGGTGGGCACGGCCTTCGCGGTGAGCACCCTGATCGCGGTGGGCGGTTCGGCGCTCTGGTCCGGGCAGACCACGATCCTCGCCTCGCTGACCGACGACGGCGAGCGGCAGCGCGTGTTCGGGCTCCAGTTCGCCCTGCTCAACCTGGGCATCGGGGTCGGCGGCCTGATCTCCGGGGCGGTCGTCGACGTGGCCCGGCCGGTCACCTTCCAGGCGATCTACCTGCTGGACGCGGTGAGCTACCTGACGCCGGCCCTGATCCTGCTGACCCTGCCGCACGTCGGGCACCGGCTGAGCCGGGCCGCCACCGAGGAGGACCGCCCGACCGGGGGCTACCTGACCGTGCTCCGGGACCGGCCGTTCCGGCGGCTGGTGCTCTTCGGACTGGTCCTCACCACCTGCGGGTACGCGCAGATCGAGGTCGGTTTCACCGCGTACTCGGTGCGGGTGGTGGAGGTGACGCCCCGGATCGTGGCGTGGGCGCTGGCCGGCAACACCGTGATGATCGTGCTCTCCCAGCTGCTGGTGATCCGCCGGATGGAGGGTCGCAGCCGGACCGGTGCGCTCGCCGCGGTGGGCGCGGTCTTCGCGTCCGCCTGGCTGGTCCTCGGCGCGGCGGGCGTCATCGGTACGGGCAACGCGCTGGTCGCCGCCCTCGGGGTGGTGGCCTGCGCGGCGATCTTCGGCTTCGGCGAGACGATGCTGTCGCCGGTGATGCCGGCGTTGACCAACGCGCTGGCCACCGACGAGCTGCGCGGCCGCTACAACGCCATGAGCTCGATGATCTTCGGGATCAGTGGGATCATCGGCCCGGTCACCGCGGGCCCGCTGCTCGGCGCGGCGCACGGGAAGCTCTGGGTGGCGGTGGTGGTCGGCGGCTGCCTGACCGCCTCGGTGCTGGCCCTCTCCCTGCGCCGGCTGCTCACCCCCGCGCAGGACGGCCGCCCCACCCCCGCCCCGGCTCCCCCGCCCACCCCGGTGACCTCGGCGCGCTGACCAAGGACGGGAACGGGCCCCGGAGCGGTGCTCCGGGGCCCGTCGTGCCGGGGTACGCGTCAGGCGACGGGGACCTCGGCGGTGGTCTGGATCCGGTCCAGCGCCGGAGCCGACACCGGGGACTTCTCGGTCAGGTACGCGGTGAAGGCGTCCAGGTCGATCATGCCGGTGACCGCGTTCGTGCCACCGGTGAGGACGCTGAAGCCGTCGCCGCCGCCGGCGAGGAAGTTGTTCACGGTGACCCGGTAGGTCGTGGTGTCGCTGACCGCGGTGCCGTTGATGGTGAGGCTGCCCCGGACCACCCGGGTGCCGGTGCACGGCGCGCCGGCCGCCGCGGTGGTGCCGTTGGTGTCCACGACGTAGTGCACGGTCGAGGACGCGTACAGCACCTTGGCGGTGGTGAACTGCTGCTCCAGCAGGCAGTAGAGCTGCGCGCCGGTCAGGTCCAGCGTCACCAGGTTGTTGGCGAACGGCTGCACCGTGAACGCCTCGGCGTAGGTGACCGGGCCGGCGTCGAGGTCGGCGCGGACACCACCGGGGTTCATGAAGGCGGCGACCGCGTTCTGCTCGTTGTCGGTCGCGGCGAGCTGGGCGTCGGCGATCAGGTTGCCCAGCGGCGACTCACCGGTCTGGTAGACCGGCTTGCCGTTCGCGTCGACCCCGGTCTGGTACAGGGCCTCCTGGGTCTTGGTGATCGCGCTGGTGGTCTCGCCGACCACCTTGTCGGCGACCGGGCCCAGCGCGGTCTTGTAGTGGTTGATCAGGTCGGTGCTGGCCTGGTCCTTCGGCACGTCCCGGGTGACCACGACGTTGTTCGCGGTCGCGCTGACCACGTCGCGGGTCCGCCGGTCGATCTTCAGGTCGATGTTGGTGACCAGGCGACCGAAGGAGCTGGCGCTGGTGACCAGCTTGCCGTTGATGTTGCAGTTGTACGCCGCGTGGGTGTGCCCGCTGACGATCACGTCGATGGACGGGTCCATCCGGTTCGCGATGTCCACGATCGGGCCACTGAACCCGGTGCAGTCGTTGATGCCGCCGCCGTTCTGCACGCCACCCTCGTGCAGCAGCACGACGATGCTCTGCACGCCGAGCAGGCGCAGGATCTTGGCGTACTTGTTGGCGGTGTCCGCCTCGTCGGCGAAGCGCAGGCCGGCGACGCCCTGCTGGCTGACGATGTTCGGGGTGCCCTCCAGGGTCATGCCGATGAAACCGATCGGCACACCGTTGACGATCTTGATGCCGAACGGCTGCATCAGGGGCAGACCGGTGGAGGTCTTGTAGGAGTTCGCGGCGAGGTACCGGAACTTGGCGCCCTCGAACGGGGTGCCGTCGGCGCAGCCGTCCACCGGGTGGCAGCCGCCCCGCTGCATCCGCAGCAGCTCAGTGGCGCCCTCGTCGAACTCGTGGTTGCCGACGCTGGTGAACTCGAGCCCGGCGAGGTTCATCTCCTCGATGGTGGGCTCGTCGTGGAAGGCGGCGGAGAGCAGCGGGGAGGCGCCGATCAGGTCACCGGCGGCGACCGTGACGGTCCCCTTGCCCTGCGCGGCGGCGGCCGCGCGCATCGACTTGAGGTGGCTGGCCAGGTACTCCGCGCCACCGGCCGACTGCCCCGCGATGGTGCCGCTGGAACCGGTCGGCGGCTCCAGGTTGCCGTGGAAGTCGTTGATCGCGAGCAGCTGGACGTCGGCCGTCTTGGCGGCGGCCTCGGCCTGCTGGGGGTGTACGGCGACCGCGCTGAACGCGGTCACGGCGAGTGCGGCCAGGCCGACAGCGGCCCGACGCATCCCGGGGACGGACATGGAACTCCTCGTGAGATACCGACGCGTGGCGTCCGGGCGATGGTTCGCCCGGCGACCCTGAACCGTGTCGTGACAGGGGTCGTCGCGAGGGCGGCAGTCGGGGGAACGCCGCCCCGCCGGGGGCAAGCTTCTCATTCACCGGCCGATCGGTCGACCGGGGCGGCACCTGGGAATCCTGGATATCGAGGGCGACCTGTAGCGGTATGCCCGACGAGTCCGACATGACGGGCAGGTGAATTCCTTCACGGCCCCCCGCTGTCACACCGGTCGACTAGAAAAGTAGCCATGACGTCGAACGGGGTCACCTGGACGGTGGAGACGGTGCAGTCCACCGACGGCACCACGATCGCCTACGAGACGGCCGGCGACGGCCCGCCGATCGTGCTGGTGGGCGGGGCCTTCAACGACCGGGGCACCGTCCGGCCGCTGGGCGCCGCGCTGACCGCCGACTTCACCGTGTACGGCTACGACCGGCGCGGTCGCGGCGACAGCGGCGACGCCGCGGCGTACGCGGTGCAGCGGGAGATCGAGGACCTGGCCGCCCTGATCGAGCGGGCCGGCGGCAGCGCCCACCTCTACGGCCTCTCCTCGGGCGCGATCCTCGCCGCGTACGCGACGGCCGAGGGGTTGCCGGTGACCGGGCTGGCGCTCTTCGAGCCACCGTTCCGGACCGGCCCGCACGGGGGCGCCGAGCCGGGGCTGGCCGAGGAGCTGACCGGGCTGGTCTCGGCCGGCCGGCGCGGCGACGCGGTGGCGCTCTTCCTGACCGACGCCGTCGGGGTGCCCGGCGAGGCGGTCGCCGGGATGCGGGGCAGGCCGGAATGGTCCTGGATGGAGGGGCTGGCGCACACGCTGGCGTACGACACCACGGTCACCGGCGACGGCGGCCTGCCGACCGGGCGGCTCGCCGCGATCCGGGTCCCGACCGTCGTGGTGGACAGCACGGGCAGCCCGGAATGGCTGCGCGCGGCGGCCGCCGCGACCGCCGGGGCGATCCCCGGCGCGACCCACCTCAGCCTGGCGGGCGCCTTCCACGAGGTTTCGCCGGAGGTGCTGGCCCCCGCGCTGCGCGACGCCCTGCTCGGCTGAGCCCGCGCGGTGCCGGCTCAGGGAGCCGGCACCGCGCCGGTGCGGGTCAGCAGTAGGTGTAGCTGCCGCTGCTGCCCCAGGAACAGCTGTCGATCGAGGTGCCGGCCGAGTTGCGCAGGTAGGCCGTGTCCCCGGTGTTGTTCCAGATGTACGCGCCGGAGCCCCAGTACCGGTGCGTGGCGGTGTTGGTGCCCTTGCCGGTGTGGATGTAGACGCTCGCGCCGGCGGCGAGCCGGAAGTCGCCGCTGAACTTGTACACGTGGCTCGACCGGTCGCGCAGCGTCCAGTACTTCAGATTGATGGTGTAGCTGCGCTTGTTGGTCAACCGCACGTACTCGGCGTTCAGGCTGCTGTTCGACCTGTCGTCGGTGCCCGGCGAGTTGTAGTAGACCTTGCTGATCAGGACGGCCGGGGTGGCCGCCTGGGCCGGCCCGGCCACGGTCAGCGCCCCGCAGACCGTGACCCCGAGCGCCACCGCGAAACCGATCAACCGCTGCTTCACGTGATCCCCCACTTCCTGACCGCCGGACGGACGGGTGCCGGCGGTCGACCTCGCCCTCGTGTCGGGCGACGGGCTCCATGCCATCGAGAAACTTCGCCGACGACAACCTCTGCCGACACAAATGCATCCCGGGGTTGATCACGTACGGCCGAACCGCCGACCGCTCCCGGCCTGCCGCCTCTCCCCGGCGACTGTCCGATATCGACAGCCGGGCCGAGAGTGCGGCCGGCCCGCGCCGTCCGGGCACCGCGGCAGGCCCGGACGGTCGCGAAGTCCGTCCGAATAAGATCAAAAGTGAGAATATTTATTTGGTTCGTACGATTTCCACCGGGTACCGGGGGTCTCGCAAGGACAACCTCCAGTGGAAGGAACAGTTCATGCGCGCTGCACGTTTCCGTACCGCCTTCGTAGCCCTGGCCGCGAGCGCCAGCCTGGTGCTCGCCGGCACGGGGGTCGCCCAGGCGGCCCCGGCGACCAAGCAGGCCCCCGCGGCCGCCCCGGCGGCCTCGACCCTGAGCACCCCGGTCACCGGCACCTTCACCGACGCGCTCGGCAGTGCGGGCACCTTCACCGGTACCTTCACGCCGACCCGGTTCGTCAACCAGAACGGCCAGCTCGCCGCGGTCGGCACGCTGACCGGCACCCTGACGAACTCGGTGGGCACCTCGCTCGGCGCGGTCAGCCAGCAGGTGACCACGCCGGTCCAGGTCAGCGGCACCTGCGACATCCTCAACCTGGACCTCGGCCCGCTGGACCTCAACCTGCTCGGCCTCAAGGTCCACCTCAACGAGGTGGTCCTCGACATCACCGCGCAGCAGGGCCCGGGCAACCTGCTCGGCAACCTGCTCTGCGCGGTCGCGGGCCTGCTCGACGGCACCGGCGGTGTCGGCGGCGCCCTGAACGGGCTGGTCGCCCTGCTCAACCGGATCCTCGGCGCGCTCTGACGCGCGGCACACCACCTCGGAGCTGAGGGCGGAGGCCGTCGGGACCACTGGTTCCGGCGGCCTCCGCACGTCCGGGTTCAGGCGCCGGCGGCCCCGACCAGTCGCCGCAGCCGAACCTCGGACCAGTGACCGCGCACCCCTGGCCGTTCCGCCAGGTAGGCGGCGATCCGGTCGTCGTCCCAGCCGTGCGCCTCGCGCAGGCCCCGGGCCAGCATGCCGAGGTAGACCGGCGCGGGAGCGGTCCAGGCCACGTCGCCGGCCCGGCCCGGCGCGGTGAAGGTGAGCATGGGCAACCCGTCGCGGACCCCGACCCGCAGCAGGGTCTCGTAGCGGCCCGGACCGAGGGTCACCCGGCCGGTCCGCGCCGCCGCCCGGATGCCGGCCAGGTCCGCGCCCGGCGGCCGGTACATCTCCTGCGCCGCGATGTCGGCGAACTGCTCGACGGTGACCAGGTAGCCCCGGACCGCGGCCGACCCCGGCAGCTCCGGGTCGTAGAAGGCCATCCCGCCGGTCCAGGCCCGCGACTCCCCGGCGAAGTAGACCCCGCCGGGGATCAACGCCGCGACGGTGCGGCGCGGGGGCCGGCAGTCCCGGCAGCCCGGGTACGTACGCAGCCCGCCCGGCGGCCGCCCGCCGCCGAGGTACCAGCCGAGCCGCGCGGCGTGCAGGTTCGACCCGTACGCCACGTACCAGAGCAGGTCCACCCGGTCAGAACCAGCAGGTCTGCCCGGCGGCGTGGCTGACCTGGACGGTGTGCGTGACGCAGCCGCCGTCGGCCACCCGGTGCAGCAGGAACGCGGTCGGCTCGGCGACCAGCCCGATCTCCTCCTCGTCGGTCATCGTCAGGCTGGCCTGGATCCAGGTGCTCGGCGCGGTGGTCAGCACCGTGCCGGCGAAGGCGCTGGTGACCGCGCGGTGCAGGTGACCGGCGGTGACGCGGACGACGTGAGGGTGGCGAGCGACCACGGCGGCGAGCGCGTCCGAGTCGGCGAGCCGGATGGCGTCGGCGGCCGGGACGCCGACCGCGACCGGCGGATGGTGCAGGCACACCACGGCGGGCACCTCGGGCCGGCCGGCGAGCACCCCGTCGAGCCAGCCGAGCTGCTCCTCGCCGAGCCGCCCGCCGCTGTCGCCGGGGGCCAGCGAGTCGAGCACCACCAGCGTCGCCGCCGGGAGGTCCACGTGGTAGTAGGCGGCGAACCCGCCGCCCAGGTACGGGGTGCCGCCGAAGGCGTCCAGCAGCGACTCGCGGTCGTCGTGGTTGCCGGCGGCGAGGTGCACCGGCAGCGGGAACCGGCCGATGATCTCGCGCAGCGCGGCGTACTCGTCGGGCCGGCCGTGGCTGACCAGGTCGCCGGTGATCACCACGCAGTCGGGCCGGGGGCGCAGGGCGAGCACCCGGGCCAGCGCCCGGTGCAGTCCGGTGGCCTGCTCGGCGGCGAGCGGGCCGGTGGTCACGTGCGGGTCGCTGAGCTGGGCGATGAGCATCGACGCCTCCTCGGACCGGGACCCTCACGCTATCGCCGACCACCCCCGCCGCGCGGCCCCGCGCGTCCACAGGCGGTGTCCACACCCTGTGGATAGCACATGTGTACGAAGGTCGCCGGCGCGCCCGATGGGTACCCTTGATCGCGCCCCTCCCCCTCCCGCCAGGAACGACGTGGATCACGAGCGAGTCGTCCGGGACGTCACGGTCCGCCTGCCGATGGCGTCGACCGCGCTGGAGGCGTGCCAGTGGACCGTCTCCGCGCTCGCCCGGCACACCCCGGCCACCGTCTCGATCCTGCTCCAGGTCCAGGACCGGCTCCGCTGTGTCGCGGCGACCGGCGCCTGGCAGGTCTTCTCGACCGTGCCACCGCAGACCGGCGTGGTGGGCCGGGTGTACGCCTCGGGCCGGCCGGCCGTCGTCACCGACGTCGCCGACGACCCCGACTACCTACCGGTACGCCCCGACGTGACGGCCGAGCTCTGCGTACCGCTGCTCGGCCCGGCGGGGCAGCCCGTCGGCGTGCTCGACCTGCAGTGGAGCGAGCCGGTCGAGCTGGACCGGTGGCGGCGGACCGCGGCCCGGCTGGCCGGCCGCATCGGCGCGCGGATCACGGCGCTCGGCGGCCCACCGGCGGAGAGCCGGAGCGAGAAGCTGCTCCGGCACGCCGCCGCGATGACCGGCGCGCCCACCGACTGGGACCTGATGGCCGCCGCGATCACCGCGGCCCGGGACGTCTCGGGGCTCTCGGCGGCGGTACTGCTGCTGACCGGGCGGCGCGGGCCCCGGCTGGGCGCGCCCACGGCCGCACCGGGTGAGCTGGAGTCGCGGATCCGCGCCGAACTGACCGCCGCCGACCGCACCACGCTCGGCCAGCTGGTCGACCGGGCGCACCGGCACGGCTCGGCGTACACGCTGGGCGAGGCGGGGCACCCACCGACCGAGGACTACCTGCCGCTCACCCGGGCCGGGGCGCGCACCCTGGTGGCGGTGCCGGTCGGCCCACCCGACGGCGGTGGGCTGCTGCTGGTGGCCGACGAACGGCTGCTGCGCCCCGACCCGACCACCGTCAACCTGATGGAGCTGCTCGCCGGGCAGGCGTGGAGCTGCCTCGACCGGCTGCGTACGCTCGCCCGGCTGCGCGAGCAGGCCGCCTCCGACCCGCTCACCGGACTGCGCCACACCGGCCCGTTCGGGCAACGGATCGCGAGCGCCACCCCGGGGCGTACCGCCCTGCTGGCGATCGACGTGGACGGCTTCAAGGACGTCAACGACACGTACGGCCACCAGGCCGGGGACCGGCTGCTGGTGGGGCTGGCCCGGGCGCTGGAGGGGGCGCTGCGGCACGGCGACGAGCTGTACCGCACCGGCGGCGACGAGTTCGTCGCGGTGATCGAGGTGAGCCGCCCCGACGAGGCGGTACGCATCGCCGAGCGCCTCACCGAGGCGGCCCGCCGCACCGGCCGCACCATCAGCGTGGGCGTCGCGCTGCCCGTGCCCGGCGAGTCACCCGACCGCACCCTGCGCCGCGCCGACCAGGCCCTCTACGCCGTCAAGCGCCAGGGCCGCGACGGCGTCCACCTCTCCGCCGCCTGACCCCGCGCCGCCCCCACCCGTCCGCCTCCCCCCGCGTCCGGCTCGCTAATTCACGGAAAGTGTCGTCTCGCGGGATCGCAAAGGGCCACTTTCCGTGAATTAGCGGCCCGCGAGAGCGCGCGGGAGAGCGCGGGGAGCGGGGAGGGTCAGGGGGTGGTGAGGTGTTTGGCGAGGAGTTCGGCGATCTGGGCGGTGTTCAGGGCGGCGCCCTTGCGGAGGTTGTCGCCGGTGACGAAGAGGTCGAGGGCGCGCGGGTCGTCGACGGCACGCCGGATCCGGCCGACCCAGGAGGGGTCGGTGCCGACCGCGTCGATGGGCATCGGGAACTCGCCGGCCCCGGGGTCGTCGACCAGGATCACGCCGGGGGCGTTGCGCAGCGCCTCCCGGGCACCCTCGGCGTCCACCTCGGTGGCGAAGACCGCGTGCACCGCGATCGAGTGTCCGGTCACCACCGGGACCCGTACACAGGTGGCGGAGACCTTCAGGTCGGGCAGACCGAGGATCTTGCGCGACTCGTTGCGCATCTTCAGCTCCTCGGACGACCAGCCGCCGTCGGCGAGCGAGCCGGCCCAGGGCACCACGTTGAGCGCCAGCGGGGCCGGGAACGGGCCCAGTTCGTCGCCGACCGCCTGCCGCACGTCGCCGGGTCGGGAGCCGAGCACCCGGTCCCCGGCGACCTTGCCGAGCTGGAGGTGCAGGGCGTCCGCGCCGGCCTGCCCCGCCCCGGAGGCCGCCTGGTACGACGCGAGCACCAGCTCGCGCAGCCCGTACTCGCGGTGCAGCGGGGCGATCGCCACGATCATCGCCAGGGTGGTGCAGTTGGCGTTGGCGATGATCCCCTTGGGGCGGTTGCGCACCTGGTCGGGGTTGATCTCCGGGACGACCAGCGGGACGTCCCGGTCCATCCGGAACGCGCCGGAGTTGTCGACCACCACCGCGCCCCGGGCCACCGCGATCGGCGCCCACTCGACGGAGACGTTGTCGGGCACGTCGAACATCGCCACGTCGACGCCGTCGAACGCCTCGGGGGTGAGCGCCTGGACGGTCAGCTCCTCACCCCGGCACTGCACCCGGCGGCCGGCCGACCGTTCGGAGGCGAGCAGCCGGATCTCGCCCCAGACGTTGCGTCGGGCGGAGAGGAGCTGGCACATCACCGTGCCGACGGCACCGGTCGCGCCGACCACGGCAAGGGTGGGCAGCGACGGCATCCCCCGCTACCTCCCGGTGCCCGCGTAGACCACGGCCTCGGTGTCGCCGCCCAGCTCGAACTGGTCGTGGATGGCCCGGACGGCCTTGTCGAGGTCGATGTCCCGGCAGACCACCGAGACCCGGATCTCCGAGGTGGAGATCATCTCGATGTTGACGCCGGCCGCACCGAGCGCCGCGAAGAAGCCGGCGGCCACACCCGGGTGCGAGCGCATGCCCGCGCCGATCAGCGAGACCTTGCCGACGTGGTCGTCGTAGAGCAGGCCCTTGAACTTGACCGACTCCTGGATCTTGCTGAGGGCCGCCATGCCGGTCGCGCCGTCGGTCTTGGGCAGGGTGAACGAGATGTCCGTCCGCCCGGTGCCCTCGGTCGACACGTTCTGCACGATCATGTCGATGTTGATCTCGGCGCCGGCCACGGTGTCGAAGATCTTCGCGGCGGCACCCGGCTCGTCGGGCACCCCGACGATGGTGATCTTCGCCTCGCTGCGGTCGTGGGCGACCCCGGTGATCAGTGCCTGTTCCACAGGAAGGTCCTCCATCGATCCGGTGACCATCGTGCCGGTGTTGGTCGAGTATGACGAACGGACGTGGATCGGCAACCCCGCGCGCCGGGCGTACTCGACGCTGCGCAGGTGCAGCACCTTGGCGCCGCAGGCAGCCAGTTCCAGCATCTCCTCGTAGGTGATGTCGCGGATGTGCCGGGCGTTCGGCACGATCCGCGGGTCGGCGGTGAAGACGCCGTCCACGTCGGTGTAGATCTCGCAGACGTCGGCGTCGAGCGCCGCGGCGAGCGCCACGGCCGTCGTGTCGGACCCGCCCCGACCCAGCGTGGTGACGTCCTTGGTGTCCTGCGAGACGCCCTGGAAGCCGGCCACGATGACCACCGCGCCCTCGTCCAGCGCGCCCTTGAGGCGGCCGGGGGTCACGTCGATGATCCGCGCCCGGCCGTGCACCGAGGTGGTGATCACGCCGGCCTGCGAGCCGGTGAACGAGCGGGCTTCGTACCCCAGGTTGTGGATGGCCATGGCGAGCAGCGCCATGGAGATCCGCTCGCCGGCGGTGAGCAGCATGTCCAGCTCCCGGCCCGGCGGCAGCGGGCTGACCTGGTTGGCCAGGTCGAGCAGCTCGTCGGTGGTGTCCCCCATCGCGGAGACCACCACGACCACGTCGTCGCCGGCCTTGCGGGCGGCCACGATGCGCTCGGCCACCCGCTTGATCCGCTCGGCGTTGGCGACGGAGGACCCGCCGTACTTCTGCACCACGAGTGCCACGACGGCGCACTCCCTCCCAGCGACGACCCTGAGCGTGCCGACGCCGCCGGGTTCCGGTCCGGCGGCGCGTGTCAGACCTCCTCAGGGTATCGGGCGGCGCGCGGCGCCGGGTCGGGTGATCCCACCATCCGGCCCGGCGTGGGGCGGCTCACCAGCGGCGGACCCGGTGGCGGCACGCCGGGGGACGGCGACGCACCGGCCGCGACACGCCGGCGGTACAGCCGTACGGCGGGTCCCCGCGCACCGGCCGGCACCGCAGAATGGCCCGGTGCACGCACACCGCCGCGCCGCCCGACGACTGACCGGGGTCCTGGTGCTCAGCCTGCCGGCACTGCTGACCGGCTGCACCGCCGATGCGCCGAAACCGGCCCCGACCGGCGTGCCGGATCCGGTGCCCGCCGAGGTGGACGGGGCCCGGGACGAGCTGGCCGCGCTGGCCGCCGCCGCCCAGGACCGGCACCTGACCGCCAGGTACGTCTTCAGTCCGGCCGACGGCCCGTCCCGGACGGTCACGCTGACCAGCGCGAACGACGGCACCTGGCGGGTGGACCTGCCCGGCTGGGGGCAGGGCGGCACGGTGGACGTCGCCCTCGCCACCACCGCCGACGGGCTGTTCCAGTGCGTGCTGCCGGCGGCCGGCTGCGTCCGCCTCGGCGACCCGGACGACAGCGTGCCGCGCCGGGCGGACCTACGGGTGCAGCATCCGTTCACGGACTGGCTGGAGGTGCTGACGGACCGGCGGGCCCCGCTGGCCGTCTCGCCCGCCACGCCGCCGCCCGGGGCCACCGGCCAGTGCTACTCGGTCGACACCACCTCGGCGTCGCTGAACGCCCCGCTGGACGTGGGCATCTACTGCTACCGGCCGGACGGCACCCCGACCGCGGTCCGGGCCGGCTTCGGGACCCTGGAGCTGGCCGGCGAGCCCGGCCCCGCGCCGGCCACCGTGCAGCTGCCCGGCCCGGTCACCGACGGTGAGCCGGTACGCCGGGAGGCACCCTCGGCCGACCCCAGCGCGAGCCCGTCAACGTCCTGATCCCTATGTCCGTTACGGGTGCTCTTAACCACATCTGACCGACCCGGCTGGTACGGCAAAACGCCCATCCCGGACGCTTGGTCACATGACCGACCTCACCCCGCTGCTCGCATTCCGCTGGAGTCCCCGCGCGTTCGACCCGGACGCGGACCTCACCGGCGACGAGGCGACGTCCCTGCTGGAGGCCGCCCGCTGGGCCCCGTCGACCGGGAACACCCAGCCGTGGCGGTTCGCCCTCGGGCACCGGCAGGACGAGACCTGGAAGCGGATCCTGGTCAGCCTCCCCGACGCCGACCAGGGCTGGGCGCGGCACGCCTCCGCGCTGGTCCTCGGCGCGCACACCGGCGAGACCGAACGGGCCGCGTACGACCTCGGCCAGGCGATCGCCCACCTGACCGTGCAGGCCACCGCGCTCGGCCTGCACGTGCGCCAGCTCGCCCGCTTCGACCGGGCCGGCCTGGTCGCGGAACTCGACCTGGCACCCGGGATCCGGCCCCTGGTGGTGGCCGCCGTCGGCCGCCTCGGCGACCCGTACGCCCTCCCGGCGGACCTGCTCGGCCGGGAGACCGCGCTGCGGCACCGGCAACCCCTGCCGGCGCTCCTGCTGCGCTGACGGCCGCCCGCCGTCACTCCCCGCGCGCGGCCCGCAGCAGCGCCATCGCGACGTCGGTGTTGCAGTAGAAGACGTGCCGGCCCCGCCGGATCCGGGTGACCAGCCCGGCGGCCAGCAGCGCGGCCAGGTGCTGGGAGACCGTCCCCGCCGAGAAGCCGGTACGCCGGGCCAGGTCGGTGGTGGTGGCGGCCGAGTCGAGCAGGTGCAGCAGCGTGGCCCGCCCCGAGCCGACCACCCGGGCCAGCGGATCCCCCGGCAGGGTGGGGGCCGCCTCCCAGAGCGTCCCCACCGCCCGGACCGGATAGGCGCCGGCGGGCAGCGAGTCCTGCTCCAGGTTCCACAGCACCCGCCGGTCGGTGAAGATGCCCGGGTTGAGCGCCAGTCCGCGCCCGCCCAGGTCGAAGTCCCGCTCGAACGGGTCGTCGCTGACCACCCGGTCGCCGAGCCAGTGCAGGCTCGGGTGCAACTGGTCCAGCAGCCGCCCGGTGCCCTCCTCGGCGAGCTGGGCGGCCCGGTGGGCGATGTCCGCCTCCAGCAGCGCGCGGAACCGCGGCCAGTCCGGCGCGATCGCCTCGTCGTGCCAGACCCGCAGCGCGTCGATCAGCTCCGGCAGCAGCCGGCGCGGCTGGAGCAGCATGGCCTGCGCGTACGGCGTGAGCGGCCCGCTCGGCAGGGTGGAGAGCAGGTCGCGAATCACCACGTCGGGCGGGGTCGCGGCGATCTGGTCGAGCTGCTCGGCCATGGTGACGTCGGCCCGGGGCGCGGCCGGGGTGAGGAAGTCGGGCAGCCAGCGCCGGGGCGCGGTCAGCTCCCGCAGCGGCCGGATCCGGACGGCCACCTCGGGCCGGCGCAGCGCCGCCCGGGCCCGGTCGATCCAGGACAGGTGCACGGCGTGCCGGACCGGATTCTGCAGCACCCACATGCTGGAGACCGTCTCCCAGACGGGCGAGACGGTGAACCGCACGCGCGCGACGTCGGCCGGCTCGAACCGCAATTCAGACATGGCCACCCCCGTGGATTCGGCCCAGCCTAAATCGCTCGACAGGGCATCGGGGGGCACGGTTCGCTCACCGGCCATGGGGGCCCGAGACACCATCCGCACCGCCGTCCGCGACGTCGTACCGCCCGCCGGCCTGACCCGTGCCCTGGCCGTGCAGGCCATGGTGTACGCCGTCGGCAACGGCCTGTTCCAGGCCGGCAGCGCGGTCTTCTTCACCCGGGCGCTGGGGCTCAGCGCCGCCCAGGTGGGGCTCGGCCTGTCGATCGCGGCCGGGGTGTCGCTGCTGGGCACGGTGCCGCTGGGCGGGCTCACCGACCGGTACGGGCCGCAGCGGATCTGGGTGCTCGGGCTGGTGCTGGACGCCGCGCTGTTCGCCAGCTACCCGTTCGTGGGCGGGTTCGCCGGTTTCCTCGCCGTGGTGGTGGCGCTGGCCGCCGTGGACGCCGCCACCGGCACCGCCCGCCAGGTCTACTCGATCAACGCGCTGCCCCCGGCCGAGCGGGTCACCGCGATGGCGTACCAGCGCTCCCTGCTGAACGTCGGGTTCGGGCTGGGCGCGGTGATCAGCGGTCTGGTGCTGGCCGTCGACACCATGCCGGCCTACCGGGGCATGGTCTGGTTCATCGCGACGGTGTTCCTGGTGACCGCGCTCTTCGTCCGCCGGCTGCCGAAGGTCGCCGAGGCGGCCCGGCCGGCCGAGCCGCTGAGCCGGTTCGCCGTGCTGCGGGACCGACCTTTCATGACGGTCTCCCTGCTCTCCGGGCTGCTCACCGCCCACCAGACGCTCTACCTGACGGTCATGCCGCTCTGGATCCTCACCCACACCGACGCCCCGAAGACGCTGATCGCCGGCCTGGTGCTGTTCAACACGGTGCTGATCGTGCTGCTCCAGGTACGCGCCAGCCGGGGCGCCGACACCGCGCCGGGCGCGGCCCGGGCGTCCCGCCGGGGCGCCCTGCTGATCGCCCTGTTCTGCCTGGTGCTGCCGATCTCGGGGGCGACCCGGGGCACGCTCACCGTGGTGGTGCTGGTGGCCGCCGCGACGCTGCTGATCCTGGCCGAACTGATCGAGTCGGCCGGCACCTGGGGGCTCACCGCCACGCTGCCACCGGCCACCCACCGGGGCGCTTACGTCGGGGCGTACCGGCTCGGCGCGCAACTCCAGTTCCTGATCGCCCCGGCCGGGCTGACCGCGCTCGGCGTCACCACCGGCGGCTGGGGCTGGTACCCGACGGCGGCGATCTTCGCGCTGGTCGGGCTGGTGATCGTGCCGGCGGTGGCGTGGGCCGGGCGGACGCCCCGACTGGGTGAACCGGCGCCGGACCGGGCCGTGACTCCGGTCCCATAGTCCGGACCGACCTTCCCGCCACCCGTCCCACCACGTAGGGTGACCCTGTCATGTGGCGGGCGTACCTTCTCCTTCGCTGCCGCGACGAGGCCTGACCGGCCGGCACCTCGTCGCGGAGTTGAACCGCGCCGTCCAGCACATCCGAACTTCTTCTCGGCACCGCCCGGCACCGTCGCCCGGCAACCGCCGACACCTTCCGATCTGCTGACGCCACATGTTCCCAGGGAGCACTCCGAGATGGCTCAACCTGTCACCGACGCCGAGACCGATCCGATCGCCCGGCAGCGCCCCAGCCGGATGCCGTTCCACCGCTACCTGCCGTACGACCGGCAGTTCCGGATCGACCTGCCGGACCGCGCCTGGCCGACCCGCCGGGTCGACGCCGCGCCGCGCTGGTGCGCGGTCGACCTGCGCGACGGCAACCAGGCGCTGATCGACCCGATGTCCCCCGAGCGCAAGCGCCGGATGTTCCAGCTGCTCGTGCAGATGGGCTACAAGGAGATCGAGGTCGGCTTCCCGTCGGCCAGCCAGACCGACTTCGACTTCGTCCGGCAGCTGATCGAGCAGGACCTGATCCCGGCGGACGTCACCATCCAGGTGCTGACCCAGTGCCGGGAGCACCTGATCGACCGGACCTTCCAGGCGCTGCGCGGCGCGCACCGGGCCATCGTGCACTTCTACAACTCCACCTCCACGCTCCAGCGGCGGGTGGTCTTCGGGCTGGACCGCGACGGCATCACCGACATCGCCACCCAGGGCGCCCGGCTCTGCCAGAAGTACGCCGAGATCCACACCCCGGACACCGAGATCCACTACGAGTACTCGCCGGAGTCGTACACCGGCACCGAGCTGGAGTACGCGCTGGAGGTCTGCGGCAAGGTCATCGAGGTGGTCGACCCCACTCCGGACCGCAAGCTGATCGTCAACCTGCCGGCCACCGTCGAGATGGCCATGCCGAACGTGTACGCCGACTCGATCGAGTGGATGCACCGGCACCTGCCCCGGCGGGACAGCCTGGTGCTGAGCCTGCACCCGCACAACGACCGGGGCACCGGCGTGGCCGCCGCCGAGCTGGGCCTGCTGGCCGGCGCGGACCGGATCGAGGGGTGCCTGTTCGGCAACGGCGAGCGCACCGGCAACGTCGACCTGGTCACCCTGGGGTTGAACCTCTTCTCCCAGGGCATCGACCCGATGATCGACTTCTCCAACATCGACGAGATCAAGCGCGCGGTCGAATACTGCAACCAGCTGCCCGTGCACGAGCGGCACCCGTACGCCGGCGACCTGGTCTACACCGCGTTCTCCGGCTCGCACCAGGACGCGATCAAGAAGGGCTTCGACGCCCTGCACGCCGACGCGGCGGCGGCCGGGGTGCCGGTCGACGGGTTCACCTGGGCGGTGCCCTACCTGCCGATCGACCCGAAGGACCTGGGCCGCACCTACGAGGCGGTCATCCGGGTCAACTCGCAGTCCGGCAAGGGCGGCGTCGCGTACATCATGAAGACCGAGCACCAGCTCGACCTGCCGCGCCGCCTCCAGATCGAGTTCTCCGGGGTGGTCCAGCAGGTCACCGACCACGACGGCGGCGAGGTCGAGCCGGGCACCATGTGGGAGATCTTCGCCCGCAACTACCTGGTCGACCACCAGGTCGACCCGGCGGTCGCGCTGGCCGGCTACACCATCGGCACCGCCGACGGGAAGGTCGAGATCGAGGCCCGGGTGGGCTTCGGCGGCGAGGTCCGGCCGCTCGCCGCGGTCGGCAACGGCCCGATCGACGCGTACGTCAACGCGCTCCAGGCCCTGGGCGTGGCGGTACGCGTGCTGGACTACCACGAGCACGCGCTCTCCTCCGGCGGGGACGCGCAGGCCGCCGCGTACGTGGAGTGCGAGGTGGACGGCCAGACCGTGTGGGGCGTCGGCACGGACGCCAACATCGTCACCGCCTCGATCAAGGCGGTCACCAGCGCGGTCAACCGCGCCCGCGGCTGAGCCCGACGGCGGGGCCCCCGGTCAGCCGGGGGCCCCGTCGCGCTCCGCCCGGGGCGGCCGGTGGATCAGCACGGCGGCCATCACCGCCCCGGCCAGCAGCAGACCGGCGCACCAGAGCAGCGCGCCCCGGTACGCCGAGGTGAGCGCCGTCCGCTGCTCGTAGCCGGTGCCGCTGAGGCCGACCAGCAGCGGCAGCGCGGCCACCGCCAGCAGCCCGCCGGCCCGCGACGCGGCGTTGTTGAAGCCGCTCGCCACCCCGGCGAACCGGTCGGCCACGGCGGCCAGCACCGACGCGGTCAGCGGGGCCACCACCAGGGTCAGGCCGGCCCCGAACAGGGTCACCCCCGGCAGCACGTCCACCCAGTACGACGCGCCCGGTCCGACCCGGCGCAGCAGCAGCAGGCCGAGCGCGGCGACCACCGGGCCGACGGTCAGCGGCAGCCGGGGACCGATCCGGGCGGAGAGCGCCCCGGCCCGGGCCGAGCCGACCAGCAGCAGCACGGTCAGCGGCAGGGTGGCCAGGCCGGTCAGCAGCGCCGACCAGCCCACCACGTTCTGCAGGTAGACGGCGAGGAAGAAGGTGAACCCGCCGAGCGCCGCGTACACCACCACGGTGAAGACGTTCAGCACCGAGAAGAGCCGGCTGGTGAAGAGTCCGGTGGGGAGCATCGCGCCGTCCCCGCGCCGCCGTTCGAGCAGCACGAAGGCCACCGCGGCGAGCAGCCCCACCAGCGCCGCCACCACCACCAGCGGAGAGCCGGCGCCGCGCGCCGGGGCGTCGATCAGCGCGTACGTGACGCCACCGAGGCCGAGCGCGCCGAGCAGCGCCCCGGCCACGTCGAACCGCCGCCCCGGCCCGGTACGCGTCACCGCCGCGTCGCAGCTCTCCGGCACCCAGCGCAGCGCGGCGAGCACCACCCCCACCGCCAGCGGCAGGTTGATGAAGAAGATCCATCGCCAGGACAGCGCGTCGATCAGCCAGCCGCCGAGGAACGGGCCGAGCGCGGTGGAGACGCCGGAGAGACCGGACCAGGTGCCGATCGCCCTGCCCCGGTCGTCCGGGTGGAAGCTGGCCTGGAGCACGGAGAGCGAGCCGGGCGTGAGCAGCGCCCCGCCGGCGCCCTGGAGGAAGCGGGCCGCGATCAGCCAGCCGGTGCCCTGGGCCAGCCCGCAGAGCACGGAGGCCACCGCGAACCAGACCACGCCGAGCAGGAAGACCCGCCGCCGGCCGAACCGGTCGCCGAGCGCCCCGCCGAGCAGCACGAACGCGGCCAACATGAGCAGGTAGCCGTTCACGGTCCACTGCAGACCGGCCACCGTGGCCCCCAGCTCCGCGCCGAGCCGGGGCAGCGCCACGTTGACCACGGTGCTGTCCAGGAAGACCATGCCGGAGGCGAGGATCGCGGCGAGCAGGGTGCCCCGCCCGGCGGCGGTGCCGGTGCGCAGCGCGGGCGCAGGTGTGCTCATGGGAAACCACTCTGCCCCCCGCTCCACTCCCGACGCCACGAATCACGGAAACCCTCGCCGGGTACTGTGCCAACTCGCCGGGAGCCCGCAAGCTGGAGAGGTGTCGTCTGTGCGTACGAGATCAGGAGCCCGTGCCGGGTGGACGGCCGCGCTGACCGCGGTGCTGGCCCTCGGTGCGGCCGGGTGCCAGCCGGCGGCCGACGAGCCGGATGCGCCGCCGAGCGCGTCGGGAAACGTGAACAAGCAGCTCGGTGAGCTGACCGTCGCGGCCGCCGGCTCGATGAAGGGGTACAGCCGGTCCCGGTTCCCGCACTGGCGGGACACCGGCAAGAACTGCGACGTCCGGGACAGCGTGCTGCAACGCGACGGGGAGAGCATCAAGCTCTCCGGCTGCAACGTGGTCGGTGGTCGCTGGGACAGCGTGTACGACAAGCAGGTGCTCACCGATCCCGCCGACGTGGACATCGACCACGTGGTGCCGCTGGCCAACGCCTGGCGGTCGGGCGCCGACGAGTGGGACGACTCGAAGCGGGGCGACTTCGCCAACGACCTGACCCGACCGCAGCTGGTGGCGGTTTCCCTCCGCTCCAACCGGGCAAAGGGTGACCAGGATCCGTCCCAGTGGAAGCCGGCGAACAAGTCGTACTGGTGCCAGTACGCCGCGGACTGGGTGACGGTCAAGCACTACTGGCGGCTGACGGTGACCAGTGCCGAGAAGGCCGCCCTCACCGACATGTTGGAGGGCTGCACATGGGCGAGCAAGCCGTGACCGGGGCCGGCGGGGCACCGGCGCCGGAGCAGAAGCCGGACGCGGGCGGCGCGGACGCGGCCGCGTCCGACGCCGGGGCGGCCACCCCGGGTGCCGGCGGGACGGCCGGACCGGCCGGCGGCAGCCCGCCCGCGACCGGTCCGACCTCGGCCGGGATGAGCGCCGACGGCACGCCGGCGGCCCCGGCCGACGTCTCCGGGGCCGGCATGTCCGCCGACGCCACTCCGCCCACCACCGAACCGCCGGCCGGCACCGGGCCCGCGGCGACGCCTGCGGGCACCGGGGCCGCCGGAGCGGAGCGGACCGCCGACATCACGGCCGGCCCGGGCGGGGTGATGACCGACGAGGTCGGCGTCGTGACCGGCGAGCTGACCCTGCGCACCGGGTACGCCGACGGGCAGGTCACCCTGAGCGTGCAGTACAAGGACGCCGACGAGTGGTACGCGGTGACCGGCGGCCGGGCGCCGCTGGCCGACCCGTCCGGTCTGGACGCCGTGCACACCGTCGCGGTGGCGCTGCTGAACCGCCCGGAGGGCTGAGACGCGACGAGGCCCCCCTTCCGGTGCCGGGAAGGGGGCCTCGCCGTGCTCTCACGGAGTCGGGATCAGCTCGCCGGTGTCACCCGGCGCGGCTCCGTCGTCCGGCCGGACCAGTTCGACCTCCACCTCGTGCGGGCGGATCCGCCCGGCGGCGATGTCCTCGGCCCAGTGGCAGGCCACCCGGTGCCCGTCGAGCACCTCGCGCAGCGCGGGCCGCTCGTCGGCGCAGCGGGTCGGCTGGGCCCACGGGCAGCGGGTGTGGAACCGGCAGCCGGCCGGCGGGTTCGTCGGCGAGGGCAGGTCACCGGCGAGCAGGATCCGCTCGCGGTGGTCCTCCACCTGCGGGTCCGGCACCGGCACCGCAGACATCAGCGCCTTCGTGTACGGGTGCATCGGCTCGGTGTAGAGGTCGTCGCTGGACGCCTCCTCGACCAGCCCGCCCAGGTACATCACCCCGACCGTGTCGGCGATGTGCCGGACCACCGCCAGGTCGTGCGCGATGATCAGGTACGTCAGTCCCCGCTCGTTCTGGATGTCCTCCAGCAGGTTGAGCACCTGCGCCTGGATGGACACGTCGAGCGCGGAGACGGGCTCGTCGGCGACGATGAGGTCCGGGTCGAGCACCAGCGCACGGGCGATGCCGATGCGCTGCCGCTGGCCGCCGGAGAACTCGTGCGGGTACTTGCTCAGCGCCGAGGCGGGCAGGCCGACGGCGGCGAGGGCGTCCCGGAGCTTCTTGGCCGTGGCCGCCTTGTCGCCGGCCAGGCCGTGCGCCTTGAGCCCCTCGACCAGCAGCGACTCCACCGACTGGCGGGGATCCAGGCTGGACAGCGGGTCCTGGAAGATCATCTGCATCCGGCTGCGCGCCTTGCGCATCGCCTCGCCCTTGAGCGAGCGGACGTCGGTGCCGTCGAAGACGATCTCGCCGTCGGTCGGCTCGACCAGCCGCAGCAGGCCCCGGCCGAGGGTGGACTTGCCGCAGCCCGACTCGCCCACCAGCCCGTACGTCTCACCCTTGCGGATCGACAGGGAGACGCCGTCGACGGCGTAGACGTAGCCGACCGTACGGTCGAACAGCACGCCGCTCTTGATCGGGAAGTGGACCTTCAGGTCGCGCAGTTCGACCAGGGCCTCGGTCCGTTCCTCGGTCACGGGACCGCCACCTCCTCGGAAACGGGGTTGTTGCAGCGCAGGTCGCCGCCGGTCGCGGTGGGTTCGAGCGGTGGGGTGCCGTCCAGGCAGGCGTCCACCACGTGGTCGCACCGGGGCGCGAAGGCGCACCCCTCGACCCACGGGATGTTGTCGGAGACGGACCCGCGGATCGCGTGCAGCCGCTCGCCGCGCGGCGAGTCCAGCCGCGGCACCGAGTTCAGCAGCCCGTGCGTGTACGGGTGCCGGGGCCGGCCGAACAGCTCGTGCCGGGCGGCCCGCTCGACCACCTTGCCGCCGTAGAGCACGTTGACCGTGTCGCAGAGGCCGGCCACCACGCCCAGGTCGTGCGTGATCATGATCAGCGCGGTGCCGGTCTCGTCCACGAGCTGCTTGAGCAGGGTGAGGATCTGCGCCTGGATGGTCACGTCCAGCGCGGTGGTCGGCTCGTCGGCGATCAGCAGGCGGGGCTTGCAGGCCAGCGCGATGGCGATCAGCGCGCGCTGGCGCATGCCGCCGGAGATCTGGTGCGGGTACTCGGTGAGCCGCCGGGCCGGATCCGGGATGCCGACCGCGTCGAGCAGTTCCCGGGCCTCCTTCATCGCCGCCTTGCGGTCCATCCCCCGGTGCCGCTCCAGCACCTCGGCCACCTGCACGCCGATCGGGATCACCGGGTTCAGGGAGGAGAGCGGGTCCTGGAAGATCATGCCGATGTCCCGGCCGCGCCGGTCCCGCAGGTCGTCGGGGCGCAGCTTCAGCAGGTCGGTGCCCTCGAAGAGCACCTCGCCGGTGACCTTGTTGCCGCGTCGCGGCAGTAGGCCCATGATCGCCAGGCTGGTCACGCTCTTGCCGCAGCCGGACTCGCCGACCAGGCCGACGGTCTGCCCCGGCTCCACGCTGAAGCTGACCTGGTCGACCGCGGTGAACGGGCGCTCGCCCCGGCGCTGGAACACCACGCTCAGGTCGCGTACGTCGAGCAGGCTCATCGGGTCACTTCCTCACCGTGCTGGTCGTTCGTTCCCATCGCCGTCACCGCCGGTTCTTCGGGTCGATCGCCTCGCGCATGCCCTCACCCAGCAGGGTGAAGCCGAGCGCGACGATGATGATCGCGATGGCCGGGTAGTAGGCCAGCTCCGGCCGGACCTCGAAGTAGCGGACGCCGTCGTTGCCGAGCATCAGGCCCCACTCGGCCCGGTTGCGGTCCTGGTCACCGAGACCGAGGAAGGAGAGCGAGGCCGCCTCCAGGATCGCGGTGGAGAGGGTCAGGGTGGCCTGCACGATCACCGCGGTCATCGCGTTCGGCAGCATGTGCCGCAGCACGATGGCGCCCTGCTTCACGCCCAGCGCGCGGGCGGCCAGCACGTGGTCGCTCTCCCGTTGGGCGAGCATCGAGCCGCGCAGCAGCCGGGCGAAGATCGGCACGTTGACGATGGCCACCGCGAGGATGACCGTCCACTGGCTGGCCCGGCTGGCCATGGCGACCAGGCTGATCGCCAGCAGCAGGGCGGGCAGCGCGAGCATCACGTCGGTGAGCCGCATCAGGATGTTGTCGACCCAGCCGCCGAAGGCGCCGGCGATTGCGCCGATCAGCACGCCGAGACCCAGGCCGATCAGGGTGGCCACCACGCCGACGAAGAGAGTCTGCTGGCTGCCGTAGATCATCCGGGAGAGGAAGTCGCGTCCGAGCGGGTCGGAACCTAACGGGAACTCGCTGCTGCCGCCCGGAATGCTGTCGGGGGTGATCTTCTTGTTGAGTTCTTCGAAGGTCTGGCCGGCATCGTGGGGGGCGAGCAGCGGCGCGAAGATCGCCACCAGCACGAAGAGGCCGACGATGACCGCGCCGACGATCGCCACCGGGTTGCGGCGCAACCGGCGGAACGCGTCCCGCAGCAGGCTGACCCCGCCCTTGTCGGCGCTGGTCTGGGCCAGCGACTCCAGCCGCGCCCGTTTGGTCGCGCTGAGCCGGCCGAGACCGCGCGGGGTGACGCCCTCGGGCTTCTCCGCGACGGCGGCCGGGTCGACGGCCTCGCGCTGGGTGCCCACGGTGGGCCGGGTGACCGGATCACTCATCGCACACGCACCCTCGGGTCGATGAACGCGTAGGAGAGGTCGACCAGCAGGTTGACCAGGACGAAGACCAGCGCGGCCAGCAGGATCAGCGCCTGGAGGACCGGGTAGTCGCGGCCGCCGCTGATCGAGTCGTAGATCAGCGTCCCCAGGCCGCCCCAGTTGTAGACCCGCTCGGTGAGCACCGCGCCGGAGAGCAGCGCGCCGGTCTGTAGGCCAACGGTGGTGACCACCGGGAGCAGGGCGTTGCGCAGGATGTGCCGACCCCGGATGGTCCGGTGCCGCAACCCCTTCGCCTCGGCGGTGCGGACGTAGTCCTCGTTGAGCACGTCGAGCACGCTCGCCCGGGTGATCCGGACGATCACGGCGAGCGGGATGGTGGCCAGCGTGACCGCCGGCAGGATCAGGTGCCAGAGCGCGTCGGCGGAGGCGTCGAACTCCCGGGTGAGCAGTCCGTCGAGGACGAAGAAGCCGGTCACCTCGGTGTTGTCCACGCCGGTGCTCATCCGCCCGGACGGCGGGAACCAGTGGATGTTCTGGGTGAAGACGTCCTTGAGCAGGTAGCCCAGGAAGAAGATCGGGATGGAGATGCCGAGCAGCGTGCCGGCGATGCTGAGGTTGTCCAGCAGCCGCCCCCGGTAGCGGGCGGCGAGGTAACCCAGCGGGACCCCGAGCCCGACCGCGATGACCATGGCGGCCAGGGCCAGCTCGACGGTGGCCGGGAAGGCCCGGCCGATCACGTCGGTGACCGGGTCACCGCTGCGGATCGAGTTGCCGAAGTTGCCGGTCAGCAGCCGCTGCATGAACTTGCCGTACTGCACCAGGATCGGCTGGTCGTAGCCGAGCGCCTTGATCAGCAGGGCTCGCCGCTCGGGCGTGGCCCGCTCACCGAGGAGCGCCTCGATCGGGCCACCTGGCAGGTTCCGCAACCAGACGAACACCAGCGCCGACAGCGCTATCAGCGTCACCACCAGCTGCAGCAGGCGGCGGACTATGACTCGCAACATCTCTCACACACCAGACTCTCGGTAGCTGCGGCAATCGGCCCGGGCCAGGGAGCCCGGCCCGGGCCGATTCCGCGTACGGCGTCAGCGCTTCAGCGTCGTCCTCAGCCGACGCTGACGGTGTTGAACCGCTCGTCCGTCAGCGGGCTGGCGACCAGGCCCTTGACGTCCTTGGTGACCACGATGGCCGGCGGGGCGTGCCAGATCGGCACGGCCGGCAGCCACTTGGCGGCGATGTCGCGGTTGACCTGCTCCCAGGCGGCCTTCTTGCCGGCCTCGTCGACGGTGCCGTCGGCCTTGGCGATGGCGGCGAACATCTCGGTCATCGCCTGGTCGCCGAACTCGACCTTGCCGCGGCCGAAGAACGTGCCGACGAAGTTGCCCGGGTCGTTGTAGTCACCGGTCCAGCCGAGCAGGTGCAGGTCCTGCTTGCCGAACTGCTGCACGTCGTCCTTGTAGCCACCGTTCCACGGGCGGGCCACACCGTTGACCTTGATGCCGACGGCCTGCAGGTCGTTGGCGAGGATGGTGTAGATCTCCTGCGGGTTCGGCATGTACGGCCGCTGGACGTCGGTCGGGTAGTAGAAGTTCAGGGTCAGGTTGCTGGCCCCGGCCTCCTTGAGCAGCTGCTTGGCCTTCTCCGGGTTGTACTCGTACTTCTGCACGTCCTGCGCGTAGCCGAGCACGGTGTCCGGCATGAACTCGTCGGCGACCTTGGTGCCACCCGGGCCCTTGGTCTGGACGAGCTGCTGACGGTTCAGGGCGTAGGCGATCGCCTGCCGCACCCGCAGGTCCTTCAGCTTCGGGTTCTTCTGGTTGAGACCCAGGTAGAGAACGTTGAACGCCGGGCGGTCGAGGACCTGGAAGCCCTCGCCGGCGAGCGCCTTCCGGTCGGACGGGGCCGGGAAGTCGATGCCCTGCACGGTGCCCGCCCGCAGCTCCTGCTTCCGGGTGTTCTCGTCGGCGATGACCTTGATGACCAGCTTGTCGACCTTGGCCTTCTCACCCCAGTAGTCGTCGTTGCGGGTCAGCGTGATCTCGTTCTTGGCCTTGTCCCAGCCACCGAACTTGAACGGGCCGGTGCCGACCGGGTGCTCGTTGGCGAACGCGCTGTACTCGAAGGAGTCGCCGTTCTGGGTGACCTTGTCCGCGTCGTACTGCTTGAGCGCGGTCGGGCTGGCGATCGAGAGCGCGGTCAGCGCGAAGGCACCCGGGAAGGCGCCCTTGTACTGGTTCATCGTGATGACGGCGGTGCCGTCATCCTTCGCCTCGCACTTGTTGTAGACCGGCTCGCCGACACCCTCGGCCTCGTTCTTGGCGAAGCCGCCGAAGGTGTCCGAGTAGTAGATCATCTGCGACTGGGCCGCAGCGCCCTTCATGTTGAACCAGCGGTCGAAGTTGAAGCAGACCGCGGCCGCGTTGAAGTCGGTGCCGTCGTGGAACTTCACGCCCTTGCGGAGCTTGAACGTCCAGACCTTGCCCGCCGGGTCGTGCTCCCAGCTCTCCGCCAGCGCACCCTGCAGGTCCGCCGTGCCCGGCTTGTTCTGCACGAGGGTGTCGTACATCTGCCGGATCGGTCGGAACGACTCACCGTCGTCGTTGAAGATCGGGTCGAAGTTCTTGGGGTTGCCGGAACCCGCGAAGACGAAGGTGCCGCCAGTCTTGGCCGCCCCGCCGTCATCGTCGCGCTCGCTCTTGGCGCAGCCGGACGCCCCGACCGCCAGAGCGGCAGCGGCCGTGAGGGCCACGGCCGCCTTAAGCCTGCTCGCCTGCATCTCTCACCTCTGTCATGCGCATGTCCACGTCGAGCTGTGACTCAGTCCGTGAGCGGGAGGCTATGACACGACACACAGAAGCGGAACGCCCGTTAGGCAATCGCTATCAAGCCGACACCAAGTGACTCGGTCTGACAGCTTCCGATCTTCCGACAAACAGGACTGTCACACCCGGGCGCAGTTGGTGGGATCGGGCACAGCCGGACAAGCCTGGCCTGTCGGCCGCCGGTCGTCGCGCGCCGTGGCGGAACCCACAGGTCCCACAGTGCGGACCGGCAGGAGGATCAGGAGGCAGCCGGAGGCGACCGCGCCCACCGTGCCGGCCAGCACCAGTACCACCACCGCCGCCAGCACCCCCGGCACGGGGGAGGCGCGCTCCGGCGTCCGCGCCATCACGCCCCCTCCCGTACCGGTGTCGTCAGACGGCCCGGCGGCCCTCGAACGCCCGCCCCAGCGTGATCTCGTCGGCGTACTCGAGGTCGCCGCCGACCGGGAGGCCGCTCGCCAGCCGGGTCACCGCGATCCCCATCGGCTTGACCAGCAGGGCCAGGTACGTCGCCGTGGCCTCGCCCTCGGTGTTCGGGTCGGTGGCGAGGATCAGCTCGCGCACGGTGCCCCCGCCCAGCCGGGTCATCAGCTCGCGGACCCGCAGGTTGTCCGGGCCGATCCCCTCCAGCGGATTGATCGCGCCGCCGAGCACGTGGTAGCGGCCGCGGAACTCACCGGTCCGCTCGATCGCCACCACGTCCTTCGGCTCCTCGACCACGCAGAGCACCTCGTCGGTGCGGCGCGGGTCGCGGCAGATCCGGCACTGCTCGGACTCGGCGACGTTGTAGCAGGTGGTGCAGAAGCGCACCAGCTCCTTGACCTTGCGCAACGCGCCGGCCAGCCGGTTGACGTCGGCCGGGTCGGCGGAGAGGACGTGGAAGGCGATCCGCTGGGCACTCTTCGGGCCCACGCCCGGCAGCCGGCCCAGCTCGTCGATCAGGTCCTGGATGGCACCCTCGTACATCTGCCGGCTCAGAACCCGGGCAGGCCGAGGCCGCCCATCCCGCCCGCGACCGGGCCCATCTTCTTCTCGGTCAGCTCGCGGGCCGCCTCGGCGGCGTTGTGCACGGCCGCGACGACCAGGTCCTCCAGGGTCTCCACGTCCTCCGGGTCGACCGCCTTCGGGTCGATCTTGATCGCCTTCAGCTCGCCGGTGCCGGCGACGGTCGCGGTGACCAGGCCACCGCCCGCGGTACCGGTCAGCTCCGCCTCGGCCAGCTCGGCCTGGGCCTTGGCGATCTGCTGCTGCATCTTCTGCGCCTGCTTCAGCATCTGCTGCATGTTCGGCTGTCCACCTGGGCGCACTGATGGCTCCTTCTGTTCACGGTCGTCTGGTCGGCCGCGCCCAGCCTAGTCGGGCGGCGGCAGCACTCCTCGGCGGTCGACGCGCGCTCAGCGCGCGTCCACCTCGTCGATCTTCTCGGCTCCGAACGTCTCGCGCAGCAGCTGCACCGCCTGCTCCTCGCTGGACTGACGGGCGGTCCGCTCGTCGATCACGTCGTCCGTCGGCTCGTCGCCCGGGTCGAAGCCCTCGTAGGCCGGGGCGGCCGGGGCCGTGGCACGCGCACCCGACCGGATCGGACCGTCGAAGTCCGGGTCGTAGGGCGGCTCGCCGGCCCACTCGGCATCCGCGGTCGGCCGGGTCGCCGGCGCGGGTCGGGGGCCCTTGCCCGGCCCACCACCTGCCGCGGCCGCCGCCGCGGCCGCCCGAGCCGCCGCGATCGCGCTGTTCTTCGGCCCGCCGGCCGCGGCCGGCGCCGGCGTCGCCGCCGGTCCGGCCGGCTTCGGTACGGCGGGAGCCGCCGTCGCGGTGGCCGTGGCCCCGCCCGGACGGGCCGGCTCCGGCCAGTCCTCCGCGCTCGCGGAGCCGCCGGGTCGGGCCGCCTCGGGCCAGTCCTCCTCCTCGTCGGTGGACGCGTCGGCGCCCGACGGACCGCCCCCCGGCCCGGACGCAGCCGGTCGCCGGGACTCGTCCGCACCCACCCGGCCGTCACCGGAACCGCTCGGTCCGCCCCGAGCCGTCCCGGCCCGGGCAGTGCTCCCCGGGCCACCGGGGCCACCCGCACCCGCCGCCGGGCCGCCGCTACCACCCGGACCGCTGGGGCGATCGGGGCCACCCGAGCCTTCTCCGGCACCCGCCGGATCCTCGGCACCGACTGGACCGGCCGGCCGCCCGGTGCCGCCAGGGCCCGGGCCGCCCGCACCGGGGTCGCCCGGACCGTCGCTCCCCGCGCCCGCCGGCCGGGGCGGCGCGGACTGCCGGGCCGGGCCACCGAGCGAGGACCCGCCCCGTTCACCGGCCACCTCGCAGCGGATCTGCCAGCGGCCGCCGAACTCCTCGTAGAGCGCGTCGGCCAGGACCGAGGTGTGGGCGCCCATCATCTGCGCGAGCACCGGCGACTTGACGGTCAGCACCAGGACGTCGCCGTCCACGTCGCGGACCACCGCGTCGCGCATCAGCGCCGCGGCCGGCTTCTTGATCCGGTTGACCTTGGCCACGATGTCCGGCCACACCCGTCGCACCGCGACCGCGTCGAGCGCGCCGGCAGCCGCGGAACCGGGTCGGGGCGGCTCGGGGGTCGCCGGGTCGGGCAGCACCGCCGACGCCGGCACCGGACGGCGGCCGGTCACCCCGGAGTCCGGGCGGTCGCCGCCCGTACCGGTCGAGCCGGCGGTCGGGTCCGCCGCGACCTGGTGGCCGCCGCCCGGGGCCGCGCCGGTCGGGCCGGCGGTGGACGGGGCGGCGGTGGACGGGGCGGCGGAATCGGGCGGGGCCGGGCGCACGGCATCCGCACCGGCCGGATCACCGGCGGCAGGCGTGGCGCGCGGGCCCGGCGAGGTGGACCGGGCACCGGCTGCCGCGGCGACGGCGGCGCGGGCGGCGGCCGCCCCGGTGGGGGCACCGGCAGCCGCCGGCGTGCCGGCGGTCCCCGGGTCGGACGCGGCGACAGCCGCCGCCGGGGCGGGAGCGGCCGGGCGTACCTGCGGGGCGGCGGCGACCGGCGCGGCGCCGGCGGCGGCCGGCGGCAATTCGCCACCACCCAGGGTGAGCCGGCGCTCCATCCGCTCCAGGCGCTGGAGCAGGCCGCCGGTCGAGTCGTCCGCGCCGGGCAGCAGCATCCGGGCGCAGATCAGCTCCAGCAGCAGCCGGGGCGCGGTGGTGCCGCGCATCTCGACCAGGCCGTTGTGCACGATGTCCGCGCACCGGGACAGGGTCGCCGGGCCGAGCTGCTGGGCCTGGGCGGTCATCCGCTCGATCTGGTCGGCCGGGCCGTCGATCAGGCCCTTGGTGGCGGCGTCCGGCACCTGCTGAAGGACGATCAGGTCGCGCAGCCGTTCCAGCAGGTCGGAGGCGAAGCGGCGCAGGTCGTGCCCGGCCTCGGCGACCCGGTCGACGGTCGCGTAGGCGGCGGCGCCGTCCCCGGCGGCGAGCGCGTCGCACATCTCGTCGATCAGCGCGGCGTCGGTGACCCCGAGCAGCGCGGCGGCCCGGGCGTAGCTGACCCCTTCCGGGCCGGCGCCCGCGATGAGCTGGTCGAGCACCGAGAGGCTGTCGCGCATGCTGCCCGCGCCGGCCCGCACCGCCAGCGGGAAGACCGCCGGCTCGACCTTGACCCCCTCCGCCTCGCAGAGCTGCTCCAGGTACGGCCGGACCACCTTCGGCGGGAACAGCCGGAACGGGTAGTGGTGGGTCCGCGACTTGATCGTGCCGAGGACCTTCTCCGGCTCGGTGGTGGCGAAGATGAACTTGACGTACTCCGGGGGCTCCTCGACCAGCTTGAGCAGGGCGTTGAAGCCGGCCGACGAGACCATGTGCGCCTCGTCGATGATGTAGATCTTGAAGCGGCTGCGGGCCGGCGCGAAGAACGCCTTCTCGCGCAGCTCCCGGGCGTCGTCGACGCCGCCGTGACTGGCCGCGTCGATCTCGATGACGTCGATCGAACCGCCGCCGTCGGGGGCCAGCGAGCGGCACGACTCGCACTGCCCGCACGGCTCGGGGGTGGGGCCCTGCTCACAGTTGAGCGAGCGGGCCAGGATCCGGGCGCTGGAGGTCTTGCCGCAGCCGCGCGGGCCGGAGAAGAGGTAGGCGTGGTTGAGGCGGCCACTGCGCAGCGCCTGGGACAGCGGCTCGGTGACCTGCTCCTGGCCGATCATCTCGGCGAAGGTGCGCGGCCGGTACTTGCGGTAGAGCGCCAGCGTCACGCGTCCCGCCTCCTCTCGACCGAGCCATTCTGCGCCGGTCGGGCGCGGGTGACCACCCACCACCCCGTGACCTGACCCGCAGCCACGGTACCGGCGCCCGGAGACAAAAAAGGCCTCCCGTGCACCCGGCAGAGCTCGCTTATCCTTGCTGCCTTCCGGCCCTGGGGAGGTTCACGAGATACCGCCGCACGGGAGGTGCCGCCAAGCCTACCCGACCCGGAGTGGATCTTCTGGGAGGGTGGGGTGGCCCGCTCCGGGGAGACCTGTATCCTGGCTCGCGGAGGATTCGCCTAGAGGCCTAGGGCGCACGCTTGGAAAGCGTGTTGGGTTAACACCCTCACGAGTTCGAATCTCGTATCCTCCGCCGTCGACGAAGGGCCGGCCCCACTGGGCCGGCCCTTCGCCGCACCCGGGGTCGTCAGCCGAGCACGGAGATCGAGCTGTGCGTGCCGGCCGTGCCGCTGATCAGGCCCACGAACGGCACCTGCCGGCCCGAGCCGGAGACCAGGCGTACGGAGACGTAGTCCACGCCGCCCGCCAGGACGAGCGCGTACCGCATGCCCGGCCCCACGCTCTCGATCCACTTGGCGCCGCCGCCCGACCGCTGGAAGGCGCCGCCCTCCACGCTCACCGCCGACGCGCCGACGTAGAAGCCCGCCGAGTTCGATCCGGTGTCGGTGCTGCCGACCCCGGTCGAGTCGGCAGTGCAGCCGGAGACGGTGCAGTTCGCGCCGAGGATCTCGAACCCGTTCCCCGCGAGGTCCTGCGCCTCGCAGCCCACGACGGTGGCGCGGGAGGAGGCGAGCCGGAACCCGGGGCCGGCCGTCGTGGACGTGCCGGTGCCGTAGACCTTGCTGCCCCAGGCCTTGATGTTGCCGCCGCCGAGCAGGTAGCCGCCGGCGTCGCTGCCCTGGCAGGAGCAGCCACTGACGAAGCCGTCCGAGGACTGGAGGTTGTAGCCCCAGCCGCCGGTGTTCTCCACCCGGCAGTCGGTGAGCTTGAATTCCCGCACCCCGCCCGGGTTCGTGCCGCCGAGGTAGATGCCGTCGCCGGTGGTGCGGCTGACGAAGACCCGGGTCAGCCACGGCCCCGGGTCCGGCCCGTACTGGGCGGGGTCGGCGTTGGTCTGGAAGTTGATCCCGTTCGCCACCAGTCCGGCGGCCTCCAGGCCGATGTCGGTGACGCACTGCCGGGAGGCGGTGGAGGCGCCGGCGGGCGTGGTCACCATGGCGGCGCCGCTGAAGCCCGAAGTGGCCTTCAGCAGCGTGGTCAGCGGGCCGGCGCCGATCAGGGCCTGCTTGTCGTTGAGCACCACCGGGCCCTTGACCAGGTAGGTGCCGGGCGCGACGTAGACGGCCGTCTGAGTGGTGTCGGTGCTGAGCGCGGCGTTGATGGCGACCTGGGCGCCGACGGTCTCGTCGGCGATGTACGGGGCACCGGAGCCGGCCTTGCCGACCCAGGGGATCGCCCCGGTGGACGCCAGGGCGGCGGCCTGGGCGGGCGTGATGCCACCCAGCGCGGGCACGGCGACGGCGGCACCGGCGGTGACCGCAGCGGCCCGCAGCAGCTGACGACGGTCGGAACGCTTGTCCTGCATGGTGCTTCCTCCTCGGCGGGCGTCCCCGGTCCCGGCGACCGGAACCGGGTGCGGCGGCGGGGCCACTGCCGGGCGGAAGCGGACGGACGACCGGGCAGCCCCGGGCCCACGCCCGGCCGCGCCCGCTCTCCGCCCGTGTCGATCCCCCGTGGCAGCGGCGAACAGACCGCGCGCCGCATCGTCGGTCATCTTGGCAGCAGGCCGGGCCGCCGTGTGTCCCACGCGGGCTAGCTTGACCGATTCAGGAAGGCTTGCTGCAAGTATCTGCGGCTCACATGGGCGAACGGCCGAATCAACCGGGTCGCAGGAGTTGACAAGTTAACCGGTTCATCATAACTATCGTCTATGTCTTCTCTGGGGCGCCGGTCGGGGGCAAACGACCGGTCGACCCTGTCCGGGCAGAGCTGGTGACCCCACCGGACGTGGCCGTACGCCGGCCGCGCCCACTTCCGCACCCACCACCCGCACGGGAGATCCTCATGACCCTCCGCACCCGCACGCGGGCGTCCCTGGCCGGTACGGCGGCAGCCGTCACCGTGCTGGCCGGCACCCTCGTGACGATGCCGTCCGCGCAGGCCGCGGCGAGCACCTGCTCGGTCCAGTACCAGGTCACCAACGACTGGGGCTCGGGCGCGACCACCAACGTCGTCATCACCAACACCAGCGGGACCGCCGTCAACGGCTGGACCCTGGCCTGGACCTTCCCCGGCACCCAGACGATCACCGACGTCTGGAACGCGACGAAGACCCAGTCGGGCGCGAACGCCACCGCCACCAACCTCAGCTACACCGCCGGCATCCCGGCGAACGGCGGCACGGTGAGCTTCGGCTTCAACGTGAACTACAGCGGGTCGAACCCGGCCCCGACCGCGTTCACACTCAACGGGGTGGCCTGCGGTGGCACCGGCCCGACCGGTTCACCGAGCCCGAGCCCGAGCACCACGCCACCCACCAGCCCGAGCCCGAGCCCGAGCCCGACGGTGGACCCGAACCCCACCGGCGCGCCGACCGGCAACCTGGCGCTGAACCGGCCGACCACCGCCTCGTCGAACGAGAGCACCTCGCTCAGCTCGAACCTGGCCGTCGACGGCAACGGCGGGACCCGCTGGTCCAGCCTCTACACCGATCCGCAGTGGATCCAGGTCGACCTGGGCGCCACGTACCCGATCGCCCTGGTCCGGCTGCGCTGGGAGGCGGCCTACGGCAAGGCGTACCAGATCCAGACCTCGACGGACGGCACCGCCTGGACCTCGGTCTTCAGCACCACGACCGGCGACGGCGGCACCGACGACATCGCGCCTGCCACGGCCTCCGGCCGGTACGTCCGGATGTCCGGCACCGCCCGGGGCACCGCCTGGGGTTACTCGCTCTACGAGTTCGAGGTGTACGCGGTCAAGCCGCCCACCCCGCCGGGCCCGGACTGTGGCCAGAGCCCGGCCGACCCGCAGGCGAACTCCAAGGTGCGCAACCTGATCTGCTACCTGAAGACCCACCAGTTCGTCAGCGGCCAGACCGACCTGCCGGACGCGGACAAGGTGCAGCAGCTGACCGGCCGCTACCCGGCGATCGTGGCGTTCGACTTCATGGAGTACACCCGGGGCAGCATCCAGACCCAGCAGGTCATCGACTGGGCGAAGTCGCGCAAGGGCATCGTCGCCTTCCAGTGGCACTGGTACTGCCCGCGCGGCGGCAACTACTCGGCCCCCTGCGACTTCGTGCCCGACCTGTCCAACCCGTCGTCCAAGCTCTACCAGGACATCGACCTGGTGGTCGGCGAGCTGAAGAAGATGGGCGACGCCGGGGTGCCGGTGCTGTTCCGGCCGCTGCACGAGGCGAACAACAACTACATGTGGTGGACGAAGAAGGGCCAGGACGCCTACAAGCAGCTCTGGCGGCTGATCTACGACCGGGCCCAGCGGGCCGGGGCGCACAACATCGTCTGGGTGTTCAACGGCATGGCCAGCGGCCAGGGCAGCTCGCTGGCGTCCTGGTACCCGGGCGACAGCTACACCGACCTGGTCACCTCCGACTACTTCCAGAGCTGGAGCGACTTCGACACCACCAAGGCGGTCAGCGGCGGCAAGACCACCGGCGTGGCCGAGACGTTCAGCCCGCTGAACCCGAACTCCGACGCGCCGTGGCCGTACTTCGTGGTGTGGGCGTCGCGCGACTGGGCGGGCAGCGGCAAGGACGTGGCCGGCCTCTGGAAGACCGCGATGGCCAACCCGAAGACCATCTCGATCGACCAGCTCCCGGACATGTCGGCCTGGTGACCGACCCGGCCTGACCGGCAGGGGGCCGGCTCCGCCCGGAGCCGGCCCCCTTTCACGGGTACGCCACGGTACGGTGCCGGCAGCACCCGGACCCCGGGACGCAGTCGTACACATGTTCCATCCACAGCCTGTGGACGGCGAAGGGATCGGATGAGTTACCAGCTCAGCGCGGTGGTGGCCGACGTCGAGCTGCTCCGGGAGCAGACCGCCGACCTGGACCACGCGGTCCTCGCCGCGCTCCGGCAGGACTTCGCGCTGTTGCCGGTCACCCCCCAGCTGGTGGAGGAGCTGACCGGCGGCCTGCCCGACTTCCGCACCGGGGAGCCGTCGGCGGAGCAGCCGTTCCACCTGGTTCTCGCGCCGATCCTGACGGAGCTGCTGGCCCGGTGGTCCCGGCACGGGCCGGTGGCGTACCTGGAGGCGGAGTTCGCCGGCGGGCTGGGCCACCAGTCGGCCGCCGTCTGGCTGGGCGGCGAGCCGAGCTGGGGGCCGCGCTTCGACGCGACACTGGACTCCCCGCGCGCCGAGTGGCCGATCAACGCGGCGCTGGCCCGGCTGGGCGTCGAGCCCGGACCGTGGATCGACTACTTCGCCGAGCTGGGCCTGCACCTGGAGCGGGACACCGCGGGCTGGCTGGCGCACGGCCGGCGGGGGCTCTCCGCCGACTACTGGGACGAGCTGGCCGAGGAGTGGGAACTTCGGCAATCCGAGCAGCACCAGCAACCTGATCGCCCCGGTCCCGTTGGGGACTGGGGGATTGCATGAAACTGCGACAATTCGGATTCATTGCCACGCTGCTCGTCGCCGCCTCGATCGCCGGCAGCGGCGTCCGTCCACAAGGGCCGGAGGTGCCGGCCCGGCCGGTCGGGGCCGCCGAGGTGGTCGGCCTGGACGGGCTGCGCAACGCGGCCTTCGGCGACACCGAGGAGGACCTGACCCGGCGCGGGGTGCTGCGTACCGACGTGGACGCCTGCGGGCCGACGCTGGCCGGGCACGGCGCGGTCAGCCCGATCTTCGTCGACGACCGGCTCGTGCTGCTCTGGCTCGACGACCCGATGAGCACGCCCGAGGGGGTCAGCGTCGGCACGCCCGTCGCCGAGGTCCGGGCCGCGTACCCGGCGGCCGTCGCGCTGACCGCCCCGCACGGGACGCACCGCTTCGACGGGCTGCTCGCCCGCGACGGCGACCGCGCGTACCTGTTCCTGCACGACGGGGTCACCGTCCGGGAGATCATCGCCGGGTACGCGGACTGGGCCCGCCGCCTCTTCGACGACGGCTACGGCCCCTGCTGACCCGGCCCGCGCTCAGGGGCCGCGCACCCTCGCACGCCGCTGCCGGCGATCCGGTGTGACCGGTACGGCAACCCGACCAGTCCTTCAGGAAGGAAGCCAACAAACACCAGGAGCGACTGTGGATCAGAACCTGCACGTGCTCTTCGAGCGGGTACTCGGCGTCGAACCCGCACCCCCGCCCGAAGACCTGGCACGGGAGGCCATGACGGCGGGAACGGCCCTACGCCGCAGACGCGGTCTCGCGGTGGGTGCGGTGACCGGCTTCGTCACGGTCGTCGCCACCCTGGTCGCGCTGAACATGACGCCGACGAGGGAGGTGACACCGCCGGTGGTCGCAGCCGGGGCGCTGGCGCCTTCCGCGCTTGCCGACTGCGACCGGCGGACCGGGCGCGAGGCGACGGAGGTGCGGGTCTTCCTGCGCCAGGAGGTCACCGATCGGCAGCGCCTCGAACTGCAGGACGCGCTCCGGTCCGACGCGCGCGTGCGGACCGTGACGTTCCAGAGTCGGGAAGCCGCGTACGCCGCGTTCAAGGAGCGGTACCGGGACAGCCCGGACCTGATCGCGGCGGTCACACCGGAACAACTCCCTGAGGCCTTCCACGTCACGCTGGCGAGGGCGGCGGACTTCTCGCGGTTCGTGGTGAGCTTCCACGACGCGAGCGGTGTCGACGAGATCATGGGCGGTCCGTGCCCGACCGGCTCGGGGCTCGGGGAGCATGGGTGACCAGCGGACAACTGGACGTGCACGCCGGGCCGTCCGCCGATCGTCAGCCCGGACCGCTGGCGCGGTGGGGCCTCGCCCGGCGGCGTGAGCGGAGCAGCCGGGACGAGGACTTCAGCGCCTTCGTCGCCGCGGCCGCGCCCCGACTGAGACGCACCGCGTACCTCATGTGCCGGGACTGGCATCTCGCCCAGGACCTCACCCAGATCACCTTCGCGAAGATGTACGCCTCGTGGAGTCGGATCCGGGAGAGCGCGAATCTCGAGGCGTACAGCCGCCGCGTGCTCATGAACGCCGTCTTCGATCAGCGGAGGCGGCACAGCGACAGCGAGGTCGTCTGCGACCGACTGCCCGAACGGCCCGAGCCGGCAACCGAGACGGACCTGCACGTCGCGTTGATGACCGCGCTGGCGACGCTACCCATTCGCGACCAGGCGATCGTGGTGCTGCGGCACTGGGAGGACCAGAGCGTCGCCACCGTCGCCGAGATCCTCGGCATCTCGACCTCGGCGGTCAAGATGCGGGACGCGCGGGCGCTGCGGCGGATCCGGGCCCTGCTCGGTGAGGACTTCGCCGGGAACTGACGGCCCGCGAGCGGAACGTCCGGTGCGATCCGCACGGATCGACCGGGCGTTCTCGCATTTCTCGTCGACGACCGGCTCGTACTGCTCCGGCGACGGCTACGGCCCCTGCTGACCCTCGTCGGAGCACCCGGGCGGACCCGGGCGCCCCGACGTCAGGGGCCGGGATCAGTACAGCGGGCCACCGCTCTGCGGCCCGGCGATCCGCAGGCCGTACCGCTGCGGCCAGACGTAGTCGCTGCGCAGACCCAGCCCGGTCCAGAGGACGGGCGGCACCTGCCCACCGACGCCCTGGATCCGGGTCACCGAACCGGAGGGGTAGCCGGCGAGGTCGCCGGTCACCTCCTCACCGGGCGCCCCGGCGACCACGTCCAGCCCGCCCCGACGGTCGAGGTCGAGCAGCGCCACTGCGACACCGAACTTGTCCCCGCGCTCGGCCGCTCCCGGGACGCCCGACTGACCCTGGTAGAACGTCTGGGCACCGCTGCCGGTCAGCCCGGCGGCCGAGCCCTTGAGCAGGGTGACCGAACCGGCTTCCACCGCCTTGCCGACGGTTTCGCCCGGGGCGCCGACCAGCACGTCCGCCTTGCCGTCCCCGGTCACGTCACCGACCGCGAGCGCCGCCCCGAAGCGGTCGCCGCCTCCCGACGTTCCCGGCACCCCCGAGGTGTCCTGCGTGATGACCCGGACGGCACCGGCGGACAACCCGGCGGAGCGACCGGTGAAGGCGGCCACCAGGCCGCCGGTGAGTTCCGGGGTCTGCGCGTCGGGCGCTCCGGCGATCACCTCACCGAGCCCGTCACCGTTGACGTCCCCGACGGCGAGCGCCAGACCCAGGTACCAGGCGATGGCGCCGGTCTGGCCGAGCACCCCGCGCAGAGCCGCGCCGGTGACCGACGTGGCGCCGGTGGTGGCCACCCCGGCGGCCGAACCCCACATCAGCGTGACCATTCCGCTGCCGTTCCAGGAACTGCTGTCGTCCTCCATCGGAGCACCGATGACCAGGTCGGCGTAGCGGTCGCCGTTGACCTTCCCGATCGCCAGGGTGTAGCCGAAGCGGTCGTTCGGCTCGGACGTCCCGGGCACCGCCGACTGGTCCTGGCTGAGGAAGGCGGCCCCGGTGGCCGTCAGGCCGGTCGCGGTGCCCAGCAGAACGGTGACCGCACCGGCGTCCGTCTTGGTGCCGATCGCCTCGCCGTACGCGCCGATCGCGAGGTCGTCCCGGCCGTCGCCGTTGAGGTCGCCGGCCGCGAGCGCCCCGCCGAAGTGGTCGTACTGCTCCGGGTCACCGGGCACCCCGGGGGAACTCTGGCTGAAGTGGCGCGCCGAGCCGGCCACCAGGCCGCCACTGCTGCCCGGGATGACCCAGACCCCACCGGCGTGCTTGCCGTTCCCCGGGTCCACCTCGTCCTGGTCGCCGATGACCAGGTCGTCGTAGCGGTCACCGTTGAAGTTCCCGGCCGCGAGCGTGGTGCCGAAACAGCCACAGCCTCCGTCGGAACTCAGCACACCCAGGAAGTGGTCGACCTGCGGCGCCGAGGAGTACCGGACGGTCACCACACCGGTCGCGTACTCCGGCAGCGGCACTTTGGAGAAGGAGGGGTCGCCCATGGCGGCCACGTCGTCGACGCCGTCGCCGTCGAAGTCCGAGCGGGTGTCCCCGGTCCCCAACACCGGGCGGGGCCGGAGGCCGTCCGTCTTCACCCGCTCGTACTGGAGGACGACGCCCTCCCGATTGATCAACTGAACCCCGCCTGCCGCCTGCGCCGGGGCACTGAGTGCCAGCCCGGCCAGGAGCGCGAGAACGGACGAAATGGCAGTCTTCCGCCGCAAGAGAATCCCCGTTCGACATACCTGTGTGCCGACACCCTAGAGGAATGGATCAATGGCGGGCGTCAGCCGAACGGGCGGCGCACCCGGCCCGACCCGGGCTGCGACCGGCGGGCAGACAGCCATCGGCACCGGGCCCGGATCCGGGCGTGGAACAAGCCGGGAACGAAGAAGCGCCCGGAACGGGTCCGGGCGCTTCAGGAGCGGTGGCGGCGGGATTTGAACCCGCGGAGGGCGTAAACCCTCACACGCTTTCGAGGCGTGCTCCTTAGGCCACTCGGACACGCCACCGCCGACGAGGGTACAGGACCACCGGTCCGGACGCCGAACCGGTATCCCGTCGGCCGGCCTGGCAGGATCTTTGCCATGAGTACGCACATCGGCGCTGAGCCGGGAGAGATCGCCGAGCGGGTCCTGATGCCGGGCGACCCGCTGCGGGCCAAGTGGATCGCGGAGACCTACCTCGAGGACGCCCGCTGCTACACGACGGTTCGCGGCATGCTGGGCTTCACCGGCCGCTGGAACGGCGTCGAGGTCTCCGTCCAGGGTTCCGGCATGGGCATGCCGTCCGCCTCCATCTACGCCCACGAGCTGATCAACGAGTACGGCGTGAAGACGCTGATCCGGGTCGGCTCCTGCGGCGCCCTGACCGAGGACCTCCAGTTGCGGGACGTGGTGGCCGCGATCGGCTCGTCCACCGACTCGAACATGAACCGGATGCGCTTCGACGGGCTGATCGACTACGCCCCGGTGGCCGACTTCGGGCTGCTGCGTACCTCGGTCGAGGTGGCCGAGCGGCGCGGCATCAGCATGAAGGTCGGGCCGATCCTGGCCGCGGACGCCTTCTACACCGACCGGCCGGACCTGTACGACACGCTGGCCGACTACGGGGTGCTGGCGGTGGAGATGGAGTCGGCGGCGCTCTACACGATCGCCGCCCGGTTCAAGGCGCGGGCGCTGACCATCCTGACCGTCAGCGACCACATCAAGACCGGCGAGAAGACCACGTCGCAGGAGCGCGAGCAGACCTTCGGCCAGATGGTCGAGGTGGCCCTGGACACCGTCATCGCCTGACCGACCCGACCCGACCCGACCGCCCCGCCACCGTCCGACGGTGCCGGGGCGGTCGGCGTTCCGGGTCACACAAATAAATACGACCGGTCGTGCTTTTTTCGCGTACGCTGCCGACATGACCTCCGACGGCCGCGTCGCCCGCGGCGACCGCACCCGCACCGCGGTGCTCGACGCCGCCGTGTCGCTGGCCACCGAGGTCGGCCTGGACGGGCTCTCCCTCGGCCAGCTCGCCGACCGGCTCGGGGTCAGCAAGTCCGGCCTCTTCGCGCACTGGCGCTCCAAGGAGGCCCTCCAGCTCGCCACCGTCGAGCGGGCGGTGGCGCAGTGGCAGGAGCGGATCGTCGAGCCGGCGCTGCGCGCCCCCCGCGGGGTACGCCGGCTGCGGGCCCTGCACGACGCCCGGATCGACTTCTACGCCGCCCGGGTGCTCCCCGGCGGCTGCTTCTTCGCCAGCACCGACTTCGAGTTCAACGCCCGCCCCGGCCCGGTCCGCGACCGGCTCGCCGAGGCGTTCGGCCGGTGGACCGCCCTGCTGGAGCGCCTCGTCGACGAGGCGGTCGCGCTCGGCGAACTCCCCGCCGGCCTCGACGTCGCCCAACTGGCGTACGAGATCGACGCGCTCGGCATCAGCGCCGCGATGCGGTCCCGCCTGCTGGCGCCGGAGCCCACCTACCGGCACGCCCGCCGAGGGCTGCTGCTCCGGCTCCGGGCGCTCTGCCCCGACCCCACCCTGCTACCGGAAGGCCAGTCATGAGCCACGCCGTCGCCGACCCGCCGGTCGTCGAGTTCGGCCACGTCGAGCACGTCACCGTGCACTTCGACGACCTCGACGCCCTCGGCATCCTGCACAACGCCCGCTACGCGGTGCTGCTGGAGCGGGCCGTCACGCCGTACTGGGCCGAGCGCGGGCACGGCTTCCGGGGGCGGGACAGCTCACCGGACGTGTTCCACGCGGTCCGCGAGTTCACCATCCGCTACCGCGCGCCGATCGCCGCCGTCGGCCCGGTCGCGGTGCACTTCTGGCTGGAGCAGCTCGGCACCACCAGCGCCTCGTACGCGTTCGAGTTCCGCTCGGTCGACGGCAGCACGGTATACGCCGAGGGCACCCGGGCGGTCGTCCGGCTCGACCCGGCGACCCTGCGCCCGGCACCGTGGAGCGACGCCGCCCGCGCGGTCGCCACGTCCCTGCTGCGCCCCGCCTGACGGCTAGCGGAAGAAGGCGCGCAGGAGGGCGGCGCTCTCGGCTTCGAGGACGCCCGCGTACACCTCGGGGCGATGGGTGAGGCGGCGGTCGCGCAGCACGTCCCAGAGCGAGCCCACCGCGCCCGTCTTCGGCTCCCAGGCGCCGAAGACCACGGTCGAGACCCGGGCCAGCGCGATCGCCCCGGCGCACATCGTGCAGGGCTCCAGGGTCACCACCAGGGTGCAGCCGTCCAGCCGCCAGCGGCCCGACCGCTCGGCGGCGCGGCGCAGCGCCAGCACCTCGGCGTGCGCGGTCGGGTCCCCGGTCAGCTCCCGCTCGTTGCGGCCGATCGCCAGCTCGGTGCCGTCCGGCCCGTAGAGGACCGCGCCGACAGGGACGTCCTCCACCGCCGCGTCGTCCGCCGGGTGGGTGTCCGGGCCGGTCACCGCGACCTCCAGGGCGCGGCGCATCCACTGCTCGTGCCGCTGCCGGCGGCCGGTCACGCCGGGGTCGGCCAGCCCCTCGTCCGCGCTGGGCCCGACCCGCCCGGACCGGCCCGGCGTGGGCTGCCCGGGGCGTACGGTCTCCAGCGCCGGGTCGGTGGCGTCGGCCGGCGCGCCGCCGCCCGTCCAGGAGCCGGCCGGCTCAGACCTCACGCAGCTCCTCGACCTCGTCCACGCACCCCAGCACGGTGCAGACCTCGGCGGTCACATCGGCCGGCATCATGCCGTCGTGCCCGCAGAGGGCGAGCAGCTTCTGCGCCGGGATGCCCAGGTCGGCGAGGAGGTCGGCGTCGCCCACCGGGTCGGCCTCCGGGTCCACCGCCGGCTGTTCGGCGTCGTCGTCGCCGGACGCGCGCGGCTCCTCGGGCTCCTCCAGCCCGGTGACCGAGGTTTTCAGGTCACCGACCAGCAACGCACCGAGCCTGGACTCCTCCGCGTACGCCGAGTCGGAGCCGAAGATGCGCAGGTCCTCCCCCTCGTCCAGGCGCAGGATCACCAGGTACGTGTCGTCGGCCTCGACGAAGAGCAGGGAGAGGTCGGCGTCCGGCTCGACGTCGCGCAGCCGGTCGGCGACCTCCTCGATGTCGGTGACGCCCCGCAGACTCACCTCGTCGGCGGACCAGCCGCCCTCGACGCGCGCCACGGCAGCAGCGAAGTACGACACGGTCCCCCCAAATTGGCCTCGGCAGCACGCCGACTCGTCACGCGTGCACGTTAACCGGTCGGGTCGGCGGGCGACCGGTCAACGCCCCGAAGGGCCGGCCGTTCCCGGAGAAAGTCGGTCAGCCGGCGACGCGCCGACGGGTGGCGATGAGTTCGCGCAACCGCTCGGCACCGGCCCGGCGCGGCCGTTCCCGCTGGCGTACCGCGCGGGCACCGGCCAACTCGGCGAGGAGTTGCAGGCGGCGACGGCTCCGCTCGGGGTCGAGCTGCGGCGGTGTGGTCCAGGCCATACCGCGAGCGTGAACCGTCACAGCGCGTACGTCAAGAGTCCTGCTGAGCGCAGCAGAACATGCACACACCGTCACCAGAGCGGCCAGTCTCCACTCTGCGCCCACCGCACCGCGACGATCGCCGCGGCGATGCTCCAGGCGCCGGCGGTGACGATCGCCACGCCCGTCGCGACGCCCCGGTCGCCCCACCGCACCAGCACCGCGGCGGCCAGCCAGGCCAGCCCGCCGCCGATCACCGTCCACCACGCGTAGCTCGGTACACCGTGCCCCAACAGGCCGAACAGCAGCAGCCAGGCGAACGCGGTGGCCGCGCCGGCCGCCACCCCGGCCCCCGTCACCGGATACGGCTCGCGCCAGGTCGGCCGCATCGGCGCGCCGGCCGGGAAGAGCCCGGAGGGGGTACGCGGCACCGGCCGACCCGGGCCCTGGCCGGTCTCACCGGGTGCGGCGTGCCAGCCGTTCATCGCCCCAGCTCCCTTCACGGACCGTGCACCCTCCGCATCACGCAGCGCCACCGGCGTGCGAGGGTTCGTCCCCACCGTACTGGTCTGTCAGGATGACCGGATGCGCTCGCCATCGATCGGCCGCCGTGCGCGTGCGGCGTACCCGGTCCTGCTGCTGCTCGTGCCGGCCCTGGTCGCCGGGTGCGGCGCTCCCGACGCGGGGTCCTCGGCCACCCCGGTCAGCTCGTGGGAGGCGCCGAGCTCGCCGGTCACCGCGGCGCAGCCCGCGGCGCCGTCCACCGTCGCGCCGACCTCGGCCACCCCGTCCCCGTCGCCCTCGCCACGGAAGCTGCGGCACGTCTTCCCGGTCCGGGCGAGCAACGTCGACTACCACCCGACCCACTCCGCCTATCCGGGGACGGACATCTTCGCCGACTGCGGCGAGCCGGTCGTCGCGGTCACCGACGGCAAGGTCCTGGAGGTGAGCCGGGTGGACCGGTTCTCCAAGTCGGGCCCGCTCGGGCCGTACAACGGCGGGTTGTCGGTGTCGCTGCTCGGTGACGACGGCGTCCGCTACTACGGGTCGCACCTGAGCGCGATCGCCGGCGGCATCGACGCCGGCGTCCGGGTGCGCGCCGGGCAGCAGCTCGGCAAGGTGGGCCACACCGGCAACGCCAACAACGTCTGCCACCTGCACTTCGGCCTCTCGCCGAAGTGCACCGGGCACGACGACTGGTGGATCCGGCGCGGCGTCATCTGGCCGGCCCCCTACCTGAACTCGTGGCGGCGGGACGGCAACCGGGGGCCGGCCGCCGAGGTGACCGCCTGGCAGAAGAAGCACGGCTGTCCGAAGGCGCCCACCGTGACCAGTGGCGCCGGCTGACCGGCGTCCACTGCCGACACCGGGCGCGACACCCGGCGACGGGCGTCGCGGGCGCGTAGTTTGCTGCGTATGACTGCCCGGGATCCCATCGCCGACCTGCGCCGGATCGCGTTCCTGCTGGAGCGGGCGAACGAGGCCACCTACCGGGTCCGGGCCTTCCGGTCGGCGGCCACGGCGCTCGCCGGCCTGCCCGCCGGGGAGCTGGCCGAGCGGGCCCGCACCGGCACGCTGACCGAGTTGACCGGCGTCGGCGACGTCACCGCCCGCTGCGTGACCGAGTCGCTGGCCGGCGAGGAGCCGGTCTACCTGCGCCGGCTGGTCGCCACCGAGGGCACCGACCTGGACGAGGCCGCCGCGAAGCTGCGGGACGCGCTGCGCGGCGACTGCCACACCCACTCCGACTGGTCCGACGGCGGCTCGCCGATCGAGGAGATGGCCCTCGCGGCGGTCGAGCTGGGCCACGAGTACCTGGTGCTGACCGACCACTCGCCCCGGCTGAAGGTGGCCCGGGGGTTGACCGCGGACCGGCTGCGCAGGCAGCTCGACCACGTGGCGGCGGTGAACGAGGCGCTGCCGAAGGGGTTCCGCATCCTCACCGGCATCGAGGTGGACATCCTCGCCGACGGCTCGCTGGACCAGGACGAGAAGCTGCTGGAACGGCTCGACGTGGTGGTCGGTTCGGTGCACAGCGGGCTGAACGACGACCGGGCGAGGATGACCCGCCGGATGCTCACCGCGGTCGCGAACCCGCACCTGGACATCCTGGGGCACTGCACCGGGCGGATGGTGTCGTCCCGGCCGGCCGGGGTGAAGGGCCCCGGGGACCGGGCGCACCGGCCGCGTACCCGTGCGGAGAGCGACTTCGATCCGGACGCCGTCTTCGCCGCCTGCGCGGAGCACGGCGTCGCCGTCGAGATCAACTCCCGGCCGGAGCGGCAGGACCCGCCGAAGCGGCTGATCCGCCGGGCCCTGGAGGCCGGCTGCCAGTTCGCGATCAACACCGACGCGCACGCCCCGGGCCAGCTCGACTGGCAACGGTTCGGCTGTGAACGCGCCGCGCTGTGCGGCGTACCGGCCAGTCGGGTGGTGAACACCTGGAAGGCGGAGCGCCTGGTGACGTGGGCGCGTAGCCGGGCCTGACCGGTCAGCGCCGGGCGACCGGCTCCGCCGCCGGCACGGCCGGGGTGCCCACCACCGGCACCGGACGGCGGGACCGGAACATGCCCTGCGCTACCGCCACGCCGATGAGCACGACCAGCGCGCCGACCGGCTGGTGCCAGGTCATCCGCTCGCCGAGCACCACCGCACCGACCAGCACCGCGAAGACCGGGATCAGGTACGTCACGGTGGACGCGGTGCTCGCTCCGGCCAGCCGGATGTTGCGCATGTTGATCACGAAGGCCAGCCCGGTGCCGAGCGCACCGAGCGCCAGCACGCTGCCCAGCACGGGCAGGGAGAGGCCGGTCGGCGCCGGCGGTGCCCCCGCCACCAGGGGCGCGACCACCGCGAGCTGCGCCGTCGCGACCAGCAGCTGCGCCGCCGAGAGCGACAGCCCGGAGTACGCCGTTCCGGCCAGGAACTTCTTCTGGTACGGGATGGCCACGCCGTAGCCGGCGGCCGCCCCGAGGCACATCAGCTGACCGGTGAAGTGCGAGCCGCCCACGCCCTCCCAGACACCGAGCACCACCAGCACGCCGAGGAAGCCCAGACCCAGCCCGACCGCGCGGCGCACGGTCAGCCGCTCGGTGCGGAACACCAGCACCGCCAGCGGCAGCACGATCAGCGGCGTGGTGGCGTTCCAGATGCCGGCGAGCATCGACTCGACCCGCTGCTCGCCGAAGCCGAAGAGGGTGAACGGGATGGCGACGCCGAACGCGGCGACGACCAGCAGGTGCGCCCAGACCCGGGGCTCGCGGGGCAGCCGGTCGCGCAGCACGGCCAGCACCACCAGCAGCGTCGTCGCGCCGGTGGCGACCCGGTAGAGGGTGAGGTGCAGCGGGTGCAGCTCGCCCACCCCGACCTTGATGAAGAGGAAGCTCGACCCCCAGATCACACCGAGGGCGAGGAAGCCCGGCAGCCAGCTCCGCAGCGGTGACCGGTCAGGAGCGAAGTCCGTGTTCACCCCTGACACTCTGCCGCAGGGGTACGACCAGGTCACGCGAAAATCGGTCGCGGTGTCGCGGCCCACAGCAACGGACCTACAGTAGGGGCGTTGACCAGTCGAGGAGGTGGTTCCCGATGGCGATGCCGCACAAGTTCGACCCGCTCTACGACCTGGACGGGATGTGGACCACCCAACTCGCCGATCGCTACCTCCCGCTGCCCGAGCTGCCGAACGCGCGGTACGAGTGCATCGACGGAAGGCTGGTCATGACCCCCGCCGAGACCGGCACGAACAGCTATGCCGAGGGTGAACTGCTGCACCTGCTCAAACCCGGCGCGAAGGCTGCCGGCTACTACGTCTACGGCCAGGTGAACCTCACCTTCAGCCCGGACCGCTGGATCCAGCCGGACCTGACGGTTCTGCACGCGGTTCCCGAGACCGAGTGGGAGGACCGGTGGATTCCGGTCCAGCTGTGCACCATGGTCGTAGAGTTCGTCTCGCCCGGCAGCCGCCGACAGGACTTCGTGGACAAACCGCGCCGGTGCGCAGAGGCGGGCGTGCCGTACTTCATGCGAGTACAGCTGGTTCGTCGGCTACGCCACGTCGAGGTCGAGTTCCTGACGCTGGACGACGGTGGTTACGTCAGCACGGCGCGGGCGGTCAGCGGCCAGCGCCTCAAGCTCGACCTGCCCTTCCCGATCGACTTCGATCCGGTCGAACTACTGCCGTAGCCGGTCCGGCCCCACCTCGTTGATCACCCGGAGGTGGGGCCGTTGCTCTCGCAGGTGTCCGATCCGCTCGTCGACCTCGCCGGCCGGTGGACCACGACGCTGGCCGACGCGCACCTGCCGGTCCGGGAGCTGGCCGGGGCCCGGCACGAGTGCGTGGACGGCCGGCTGGTGATCGGCCCCTGGCTGGGCGCCGCGGAGAGCTTCGCCATGGCCAGCCTGGCGACCCTGCTCATCCCCGCCGCCGAGGCGGCCGGCCGGCACGTGTACGGCCGTGTCAACCTGACCTTCGGGCCGGCGCTCTGGATCCAGCCGGACATCACCGTGCTGCACACCCTGCCGGCCGGTGACGCCGAGGACCGGTGGGTGCCCGCCGGTTACTGCACGATGGCGGTGGAGGTGCTGCCCCGGGGCGGCCCCCGGCGCACGCCGGTGGACCGGTCCCGCCGCTGCGCGGCCGGTGGCGTCCCGTACTTCCTGCGGGTGGAGGTCGGCCCGGAGCAGGCGGTGGTGGAGCTGCTCACGCTCACCCCGGCGGCCGGCCGGTACGCCCGCACCGCGCGTGCGTCCGGTGGCCACCGGCTCCGGTCCGACCTGCCCTTCCCGATCGATCTGGATCCCGCCGACCTGCTGCCCTGAACACGGCAAACACGGTCGACACCCGGATGGTGCGGTCACGTAGGGTCGCCTGGTGGGACGAATCGATGACCTCGCCAACCGGTACGTGGCCGACTGGGCTCCGCTGAGCCCGACCGGGGCCACCTACGTCGGCATCGCCGGCTACGACGACCAGCTCGACGACCTCTCCCCCGACGGGTACGCGGCCCGGGCGGACCTGGCCCGACGCGCCCTGGCCGAGCTCGACGTGACCGAGCCGGACACCGAGGCGGAGCGGACCGCCAAGGAGGCCATGCAGGAGCGCCTGGGGTTGGAGCTCGCCCGGTACGACACCGGCGAGAGCACCAGCGAGGTCAACGTGATCGCCAGCGGGCTGCACGAGATCCGCATGGTCTTCGACCTGATGCCGACCGACGGGGACGACGCCAAGGCCAACGTGGCCGCCCGGCTCAACCGCTTCCCGGCGACGCTGGAGGGCTACAAGCGCACGCTGCGCGAGGCGGCCGCCGACGGCCGGATCAGCTCCCGGGTGCAGCTGGTCGAGGTGGCCAAGCAGTGCGACATCTGGACCGACCCGGGCGGTGACGACTTCTTCCACGGGCTGGTCGAGCGGCTGGAGGCCGACGGCACGCTCGGTGCCGAGCTGCGCAAGGGTGCTGCCGCCGCGACCGCCGCCACCGCTGAGTTCGGGCAGTTCCTGCGCAACGAGCTGGCCCCGCAGGGCCGGGAGAAGCAGGCCGCCGGCCGGGAGCGCTACGAGCTGGCCTCCCAGTACTTCCTGGGCGCGAAGGTCGACCTCGACGAGACGTACGCCTGGGGCTTCGCGGAGCTGGCCCGGTTGGAGGCGGAGATGCGGGCGGTGGCCGCGCGCATCGTGGGTCCGGGCGCGAGCGTCGACGACGCGGTACGTGCCCTCGACGCCGACCCGGCCCGGACCATCCAGGGCAAGGAGGCGTTCCGGGACTGGATGCAGGCGCTGGCCGACAAGGCCATCGGCGAGCTGCACGGCACCCACTTCGACATCCCCGAGCAGGTCCGCCGGATCGAGTGCTGCCTCGCACCGACCAGTGACGGCGCGATCTACTACACCGGCCCGAGCGAGGACTTCTCCCGACCGGGCCGGATGTGGTGGGCGGTGCCGCAGGGCATCACCGACTTCTCCACCTGGCGCGAGGTGACGACCGTCTACCACGAGGGCGTACCCGGCCACCACCTCCAGGTCGCGCAGACCGCCGTCCGGGCCGAGAAGCTCAACCGCTGGCAGCGCCTGCTCTGCTGGGTCTCCGGGCACGGCGAGGGCTGGGCGCTCTACTCGGAACGGCTGATGGACGAGCTGGGCTACCTGGAGGACCCGGGCGACAAGCTCGGCATGCTCGACGGGCAGGCGTTCCGCGCGGCCCGCGTGATCGTCGACATCGGCATGCACCTGGAGCTGGAGATCCCCCGGGACAACCCGTTCGGCTTCCACCCGGGCGAGCGCTGGACTCCCGAGCTGGGCTGGGAGTTCATGCGGGCGCACTGCCGGGTGCCGGACGAGAACCTGCGCTTCGAGCTGAACCGCTACCTGGGCTGGCCGGGGCAGGCCCCGTCGTACAAGGTGGGCGAGCGGATCTGGTTGCAGGCCCGGGAGGAGGCGAAGGCCCGCAAGGGTGCCGACTTCGACCTCAAGGAGTTCCACCGGCAGGCGCTGGACCTCGGTTCGCTGGGGCTGGACCCGCTGCGCCGGGCGCTGGCCCGACTCTGAGGTACGCGAAACGGCCGGGAGCCTCGTTGCTCCCGGCCGTTTCGCGCGTCCGGTACGCCTAGACCAGGTCGAGCTTGAGCTTCGGCTTGGCGGTCAGCACCTTCGAGTCGACGAACGCCAGGTCGATCGACGGGTCGGTGAAGGTGATCGGCAGCGGCGAGGTGATCGGGATGCCGTCCGGGAACGGCAGGTCCGGGGTGAGAGTGATCTTGATGCCGAGCAGGTAGCCGACGAAACGGGTGGCGTAGAAGGCCACATCGTCCCGGACGGTCAGCTGATCGGTGGCGTACCGCTGCTGCTTGCCCGCCGGACCGCTGGCCAGCAGGACGAAGTCGTCCGTCACCGCCTTGTCCATGGTGAACTTCAGGCACTTCAGCTTGCCGTCGCGGGTGGGCAGCTCGACGATCCCCTCGAAGCGCAGCCCGGTCATGGTCACCTTGGAGCCGGTGAGCTTGGAGACCGGGTCGGCGACCATCTGCTGGCCCGGCTCGGCGGCGATCCGGGGCAGCGGCTTGCCCGGCTGGACCGGCTTGGGCTTGGCGGGGGCGGGGCTGGCACAGGTGTTGCCGCCCGGCCTGGTGGCCGGCTTCGTGGTGGCGCTCGGCGTGCCGCCGCCGGTGCTGCCGGCGCTCGGGGCGATCGCGGTCGACCTCGGCTCGGCGGCGGCAGCGGCCGAGGCGCTCGGGGACGGGGTGGGCGACGCCTCGGTCGAGTCGCCGCCGGTGAACAGGCCGGTGATGCCATCGACGATGTCGGTCAGCAGGTTGCCGTCCGACGTCTGCTCCGGCGTCGGGCTCGGGGTCGGGCTGGCCGGGGCCGGGGCGCTCGCCGACGCGGACGGGCTCGGGTCGGCCGGGGCGCTGGTGGTGGGGCAGGCGGCCGGCGCGGCGATCGCGGGCTGCTCGCCCCGGACGCCGAGCAGGCCGACGCTGGACACGCTGGCGACCAGCAGCAGGATCGCGTACAGCTTCGGGTCCCGGTGGCCGTCCCGCGGCGTGTCGGGGCCGACGGCCGGCAGCACCTGGGTGGTGTCGGCGGAGCCGGTCGGGGCCGCCTCACGCAGCGGGTTGCGGGGCTCGGGCAGCGTGTCGGTCAGGACGCCGCTCGTCTCGTCCTCGCGCTGCCGGGGCAGCAACTCGTCGACGAGCGCCGGCTCGGCGTCGTCCTCGTACTGCTCCTCGACCGGGGCGGCCTCGGTCGCGACCGGCTCGGCCGGCGGCACCTTCTTGGCCGGCACCCAGGCGAAGCCGAGCGCGCTGCCGACCATGCCGAACAGCAGGCCGATGAAGAAGCCGCCGAGGTTGACGCCGATCATCGAGTAGAGCGCGGTGATCGCCGCGACGATCGCGTAGAACATCCGCTGCGCCGGGCTGAACCAGAGCAGCATCCCGCAGGCGAAGAGGATCACCGGGATCAGCCAGGACAGGAAGCCGGTGGGCCCCATCTGGAAGGTGAGACCGTTCAGGCTCATCTGGGTGGTCGCGAAGATCTCCAGGCCGGCCAGCGCGGTGAAGAGCCCACCCCAGAACGGCCGCGCCCGCCGCCAGCGGCGGAAGCCACGCCACGCCTGCCCGAACCCACCGGGCCGGGCGTGCTGCGTCTCGGTGGTTGTCACGTACTCCTCCTGGCGGTGCTGTCGGCGTGGAACAAGGTCAAGGCCCGCGGAGGGCGCCCTCCGCGGGCCTCGCCATCAGATCAGAAGCATTCCTTGGCGCTGGCGCCCACGTTCACCTTGAGCTTGAGGCCGTTCAGGGTGAAGGTGCCGGCGCTGGTGGAGCGGGCCACCTGCTTCAGGTCGGTGATGACGACCTTGTCGGCGCTCTGGCCGAAGGACTTCGGCACGACGGGCTGCGACGGGTTCATGTCGCCCGCGTCCCGGCCGATCTTGATGTTGGTGAACGTCGCGTCACCCTCGAGCGAGTCCATGTCGATCAGCAGACCGTCGGCGGTGGCCGGCTTGCCGCCGCCACCGGCGTTGATGGTCAGCACGATCGGCACACCCGGGATGCTGGCGTTCACCGACTGGCAGAGGTCGTACAGCTTGGCGTTGCCGATCTCGGAGACGGCCACCGGGTGCTGGGTGCCGTCCGACTCCTTGGTCAGGCCGCCGTACTGCTTGAAGCCGTCGCCCTCGAGCTTCGAGGCGCCGACCTTGAAGGTCTGGCCCGAGACGGCGAACGAGGCGGCGATGGCGCCGTTCGCCATGCCCAGCACGATGCCGCCGGCCACGACGGTCGCCGGCACCATCATCGCGGCGAAGCGACGCCAGCGGGTGCCGCCACTCACCTGGCGGTCTTCGGTTTCACTCACAAGGTCCTCCTCGACGGGGGTGCGTCACCGGCCGCGGGGTGCGTCTCGGGACGGGGAAAGCTGCGGGGCGGCGCGGAAGCCGTGTGCCGACGGGCCGCGCAGTACGCGGATTGGATGCTCTCGCGAAGCGACACACCTCACAAGCCCCTTGCTACTGACGGGTAACACAGCTGTGGTATCAAGATCGCCTACGGTCACCAACCGTTAACGTCCCGACGACAAGGACGCCCGGGCAAATCCCCCTGATTACGACAGGAAGGCCGACAGGTTTCACCTGTGGTAGCGATCACGGGCTTAAATCACAGTTCGGTAACGGCGGCCTGACAAACCGCTGAGGGTGACCCGTCGATCACCCGTACGGCCGACCGCACTGACCGGTCGGCGGCCCTGCTCAACCCGCCTGGTGCAGCCAGGACCCCAGCAGGTGACGGTCGATCGAGTCGACCCGGCCGAGCGGATGCCCCGCCGCCACCCGGTCCCGCAACTCCGCCCGGGTGAACCAGCGCGCGTCCACCACCTCGTCGCCGTCCACCCGCACCTCGGTGCCGGCCGCCGTGGCCCGGAAACCCACCATCAGCCCCGCCGGGAACGGCCACGCCTGCGACCCCTGGTACGCCACCCCGGTCACCGTCACGCCGGCCTCCTCGGCCAGCTCGCGGCGTACCGCGTCCTCCAGGCTCTCGCCGAGCTCCACGAAGCCCGCCAGCGTCGACCAGGACCCCTCCGGCGCGCCCCGGTGCCGGGCCAGCAGACACCGCCCCGGCTCACCGGGCGCCTCCACCAGCACGATGACCGCCGGCTCGATCCGGGGGAAGAAGAGCCGGCCGCACCCGGGGGCGGTGCAGGACCGGGTGTGCCCGCCGTCCCGCGGCTGCGTCACCGCCCCGCAGGAGCCGCACCAGCGCTGCCCCCGGTGCCAGTGCAGCATGCCCTTCCCGTACGCCTGGACGGCCGCCTCCGCCGCCGTCAGCCCGCCCACCAGGGCCCGTACGTCCACCGCCGCGACCGCCCCGGTCAGTTCCAGCGCCGTCGCCTCCGGCCGGCCGGAGAGGTCCACCGCGAAGACCGCGGCCCCCGCGTCGAGGCCCAGGAACACCGTCTCGTCGGCGGCGGCCAGCAGAGCGGCCGAGTCGGCGGCCATCAGCCGCAGCGGCGCCCGCCCGGCCGAGACCAGGCACCGGTCCTGCCAGAACGGCAGCAGCACGCTCCCTGGGTCCGCCAGCACCGCCCTGACCCGGTCGGGATCGCCGCGCAGCCCGTTCGCCCGGTCCAGCCATCCGCCGCCGTATGCCAGGCCCCGCTCGTCCGTCCGCACCCGCCCACCGTCCCACGACCCGGACCAGCTCGGGAGCCCGGCGGGAGTGACGACCACGACACCACCGGCACCCGGTCGACACGCGGCACCGGACCGGCCCGGCCGGAGACTCCCGACCGGCCCGAGCGTTGGTTACCGTAGGTGCTTCCGGGTGGGGGAGCGGTCCCCACCAGGTACTTCCGATCGAGGTTGCTGTGACGCTGTACGGGGACAGACTCCCGCCCGCCGACGACCGGCCCACCGTGAAGGTCACTGCGGTGAGCTGGCCGGACGACGCGCCCGAGCGCGCCGTCGCACCGGGTCCGGAGCGGCCCGCGCGCGGCGGCCCGTTCCGGCGGGGCCGGCTGCTGCTCGCCGGCGGCATCACCGCGGCCGTGCTGGCCGCCGGGGTGGTGGGCGCCGGTGCCTGGGCGTACGCCGGGGACGTGCCCCGGGGCACCAGCGTCCTCGGCGCCGAGCTGGGCGGCCGGAGCCGGACCGACGCGGTCCGCACCCTCCGTGCCGAGCTGGAGCGCCGGTCCGCCACGTTGAACGCCCCGGTCGCCGTCACCGTCGGCGAGCGTCGCGTCGAGCTGAAGCCCGCCGACATCGGCCTCGCCATCGACGTGGAGGCCACCGTGGCGGCCGCCGCCGCCGTCCGGGCACACGCGGTGGACCGGCTCGTCGGCTCCCGCGCGGTCGACCCCGTGGTCACCGTCGACGACACCCGGCTGGCCGCGGCGCTGAACCGGGCGAAGGGCTCCCAGGGCCGGGAGATGACCATGCCGGCGATCATCTTCAGCGGCACCACGCCCAAACCGGTGTACCCGAAGCCGGCGCTCACCGTCGACCAGCCCGCCGCCGCCGCGGCCGTGAAGGCCGGCTGGCTCGCCGGCCGGCCGGTCACCGTGCAACTCGTCGAGAAGTGGCCCGCGACCAGCGAGGAAGAGGTCGACCGGCTGGTCACCGAGCTGGCCAAGCCGGCCGTGGCGGCCCCGGTGACGGTCTCGACCGACCGGGGCTCGGTCACCGTCCCACCCGCCGCGATCGCGCGCAGCCTGCGCTTCTCCGCCGACGAGGCGGGCCGGCTCACGCCGCGTATCGACCTGAAGCGGCTCCGGGCCGCCCTCGGCGACCGACTGGCGAAGATCGAGATCGAGCCGCAGGACGCCGGTCTCACCATCAGCGGTGGCAAGCCGAAGGTGGTGCCCGGCAAGGCCGGCCGACAGCTCGACGCCACCGCGTTCGGCCGGGACCTGCTGGCGGTGCTGCCGAAGACCGCAGACCGTACGGTCACCGCGCAGCTGAAGCCCGCCGAGCCGGAACTGACCGAGGCCAAGCTCACCGAGCTGGGAATCAAGGAGCGGGTCTCCACCTTCACCACCCGGTTCACCGGCGGTCTCTCCTCGCCGCGCAGCCAGAACATCGTCCAGGCGGCCAAGGACGTCGACGGCACCATCGTGGCGCCCGGGGAGACGTTCTCGCTCAACGCGCACACCGGTGAACGCGGCTACGACCAGGGCTACCAGGACGCGCCGACGATCGTGAACGGCAAGCTGGTCCCGGGTGTCGGCGGGGGCGTCTCCCAGTTCACCACCACGCTCTTCAACGCCACCTACTACGCCGGGCTGGAGGACGTCGAGCACAAGCCGCACTCGTTCTACTTCAGCCGCTACCCGGCCGTGATCGAGTCGACGATCTACTGGCCCGAGCTGGACTTCAAGTTCCGCAACAACACCGAACACGGCGTACTCATCGACACCGCGTACACCTCGAACACGATCACGGTGTCGATCTGGAGCACCAAGATCTACGACAGCGTCAAGACCGAGTACGGCCCGCGTCGCGACGTCACCCAGCCGAAGACGGTCTACCTGAAGCCCGGCCCCGACTGCATCTCCGCCGCGGGGGGTGAGGGCTTCGCGCAGGACGCCTGGCGGGTCATCCGCAAGGACGGCAAGGTCATCAAGCGGGAGAAGTTCAGCTGGCGCTACGCCGCCGAGCCGCGCTTCGTCTGCGGTCCCGACCCGAACGCCTGACGTCCGTCCACCGCACGCAGGGCGAAGCCCCGCCGACTCCGTCGCCGGCGGGGCTTCTTCTCGTCGTACGCCCGCAGGGTCGCCCCGTCGTCAGGACGCCTGCCGTTCGGCCGTCCGTCAGGGGCGGGCCTCGGCCAGGCCCTGACGGACCCCCTCGGCGTCCCGGTCGGTGCCGTACACGGGGGTGTCGGGCTGCTGGCGCCAGCTCTCGTCGAGCGTGCCCGCGTCCACCGGGTCGAAGCCGAGCGCGTCCACCAGCTCCATCACCATGCGCTTGGCATCCGCGTCGTCGCCGGCCACCGGCAGCGCGATCCGGCCGGCCTCGCCGGCCGCCTTGCCGTGGTCCATCAGGTGGGCGGCCTGGATGTTGTTGAAGGTCTTCACCACCCGGGCACCCTTCAGGTGCTCCTGCGTCCACCGGCTGGAGCTGAGGCTGCGGTCGAGCAGCTCGGCGATGTCGCCGTCCCGCTGGGGGTAGTAGTTGTCCGCGTCGACCACGACCTTGCCGTCGAAGAGAGCCGCCGGAAGGTCCGGTACGGCCTTCAGCGGGATGGCGATGACGACCAGCTCCGCCCCCTGGACCGCCTCGTCCAGGGTGCCGGCTGTCGCGCCGGTCTCCGCGGCGAGGTCGCCCAGGCTCTGCGGCCCACGCGAGTTGGTCACGGTGACCTCGTGGCCCAGCGCGCTGAGTCGACGGGTGAGGGTGCCACCGATGTGCCCCGACCCGATGATTCCGATCTTCATGACCACTCCTGCCTCCGCCGGTCCCGGCGGTCAGTTCCCGGTCGAACCATCAAGCAGGTACCCCCGGCCCGGGTGTCCTGATCATCGACCGGACGTACCCCGGGTCACGTTTTCGCCCGCGTCGGCCGACGCCCACGGCACCGACGGTACGAGAACCGGCGGGCCGTACGCGGCCGTTTCCGCAGAAGCCGTCGGGTGGATCGTCGACACCCGACCCCGGAAAGCATTCAGGGCCACCCCGTTGAGGGGTGGCCCTGAATGAAAGATTGTCCGGCGGCGTCCTACTCTCCCACACCCTCCCGAGTGCAGTACCATCGGCGCTGGAGGGCTTAGCTTCCGGGTTCGGAATGTTACCGGGCGTTTCCCCTCCGCCATGACCGCCGTAACTCTATGAACATGTCAAACACACACACGCGGGTGTTCGATCGTTCAGAGTTGCACAGTGGACGCGTAGCAGCTTCGTAGTCAAGTCCTCGGCCTATTAGTACCGGTCAACTGAACCCGTTACCGGGCTTACATTTCCGGCCTATCAACCCAGTCGTCTAGCTGGGGGCCTTACCCCACCAAGGTGGGTGGGATACCTCATCTTGAAGCGAGCTTCCCGCTTAGATGCTTTCAGCGGTTATCCCTTCCGAACGTAGCTAACCAGCCGTGCCCCTGGCGGGACAACTGGCACACCAGAGGTTCGTCCGTCCCGGTCCTCTCGTACTAGGGACAGCCCTTCTCAAGTATCCTACGCGCACGGCGGATAGGGACCGAACTGTCTCACGACGTTCTAAACCCAGCTCGCGTACCGCTTTAATGGGCGAACAGCCCAACCCTTGGGACCTGCTACAGCCCCAGGATGCGACGAGCCGACATCGAGGTGCCAAACCATCCCGTCGATATGGACTCTTGGGGAAGATCAGCCTGTTATCCCCGGGGTACCTTTTATCCGTTGAGCGACACCGCTTCCACATGCCAGTGCCGGATCACTAGTCCCGACTTTCGTCCCTGCTCGACCTGTCAGTCTCACAGTCAAGCTCCCTTGTGCACTTGCACTCAACACCTGATTGCCAACCAGGCTGAGGGAACCTTTGGGCGCCTCCGTTACCCTTTAGGAGGCAACCGCCCCAGTTAAACTACCCACCAGACACTGTCCCTGAACCGGATAACGGTCCGAAGTTAGATACCCAAATCAACCAGAGTGGTATTTCAAGATTGCCTCCACCCATACTGGCGTATGGACTTCACCGGCTCCCACCTATCCTACACAAGCTAATTCGGATACCAATGTCAAGCTATAGTAAAGGTCCCGGGGTCTTTCCGTCCTGCCGCGCGTAACGAGCATCTTTACTCGTAATGCAATTTCGCCGGGCCTGTGGTTGAGACAGTGGGGAAGTCGTTACGCCATTCGTGCAGGTCGGAACTTACCCGACAAGGAATTTCGCTACCTTAGGATGGTTATAGTTACCACCGCCGTTTACTGGCGCTTAAGTTCTCCGCTTCGCCCTTACGGGCTAACAGGTCCCCTTAACGTTCCAGCACCGGGCAGGCGTCAGTCCATATACATCGAATTACTTCTTCGCATGGACCTGTGTTTTTAGTAAACAGTCGCTTCCCCCTGCTCTCTGCGGCCATACAACGCTCCACCCGCGCGGGGCTTCACGTCTCCGGCCCCCCTTCTCCCTAAGTTACGGGGGCAATTTGCCGAGTTCCTTAACCACAGTTCGCCCGATCGCCTCGGTATTCTCTACCTGACCACCTGTGTCGGTTTGGGGTACGGGCCGCTAAGAACTCGCTAGAGGCTTTTCTCGGCAGCATAGGATCACTGACTTCACCTGAATCGGCTCGGCATCACGTCTCAGCCCATATGCACCGCGGATTTGCCTACGGCACGGCCTACACGCTTACCCCGGCACAACCACCGGCCGGGCTCAGCTACCTTCCTGCGTCACCCCATCGCTTGACTACTACCCGCCAGGTTCCCACGCTCCCCAACCTCGACCCGAAAGTCTTGGATGGTTTGGGTGGTTAGCACAACGAGGTTCATCAGGGTCGCTCTTTCGCGGGTACGGGAATATCAACCCGTTGTCCATCGACTACGCCTCTCGGCCTCGCCTTAGGTCCCGACTCACCCAGGGCGGATTAGCCTGGCCCTGGAACCCTTGGTCATCCGGCGGAAGGGTTTCTCACCCTTCTTTCGCTACTCATGCCTGCATTCTCACTCGTGCCGCGTCCACAACTAGGTCACCCCGTTGCTTCACCCCCGGCACGACGCTCCCCTACCCATCCACACACCTGCACCGGATATCAAGACCCGGCGTGGTTAAAATGTGAATGCCACAGCTTCGGCGGTGTGCTTGAGCCCCGCTACATTGTCGGCGCGGAACCACTTGACCAGTGAGCTATTACGCACTCTTTAAAGGGTGGCTGCTTCTAAGCCAACCTCCTGGTTGTCTATGCGACCCCACATCCTTTTCCACTTAGCACACGCTTAGGGGCCTTAGCTGGTGATCTGGGCTGTTTCCCTCTCGACTACGAAGCTTATCCCCCGCAGTCTCACTGCCGCGCTCTCACTTACCGGCATTCGGAGTTTGGCTGATTTCGGTAAGCTTGTGGGCCCCCTAGACCATCCAGTGCTCTACCTCCGGCAAGAAACACGCGACGCTGCACCTAAATGCATTTCGGGGAGAACCAGCTATCACGGAGTTTGATTGGCCTTTCACCCCTAACCACAGGTCATCCCCCAACTTTTCAACGTTGGTGGGTTCGGCCCTCCACGCGGTCTTACCCGCGCTTCAGCCTGCCCATGGCTAGATCACTCCGCTTCGGGTCTAGAGCATGCGACTAAAGAGCGCCCTATTCAGACTCGCTTTCGCTACGGCTCCCCCACACGGGTTAACCTCGCCACATGCCACTAACTCGCAGGCTCATTCTTCAAAAGGCACGCCGTCACCCCGCAAGGCTCCGACGGATTGTAGGCGAACGGTTTCAGGTACTATTTCACTCCCCTCCCGGGGTACTTTTCACCATTCCCTCACGGTACTCGTCCGCTATCGGTCACCAGGAAGTATTTAGGCTTACCAGGTGGTCCTGGCAGATTCACGGCAGATTTCAGGGGTCCGCCGCTACTCGGGAACACCCACAGAAGGTCAGCAACTTTCACGTACCGGACTGTCACCGTCTACGGTTGGCTTTTCCACACCATTCGGCTAGCCACTGACTTTGTAACTCCTCGGACAAGTGTCAGCTTGTCCAGCGGGGTCCCACAACCCCGACCACGCAACCCCTGACAGGTATCACACGCAGCCGGTTTAGCCTCAATCCGCTTTCGCTCGCCACTACTCACGGAATCACTATTTGTTTTCTCTTCCTACGGGTACTGAGATGTTTCACTTCCCCGCGTTCCCCCCACACACCCTATGTGTTCAGGTGCGGGTGACATCACATGACTGATGCCGGGTTTCCCCATTCGGACACCCTGGGATCACAGCTTGGTTGACAGCTCCCCCAGGCCTATCGCGGCCTCCCACGTCCTTCATCGGCTCCTGGTGCCAAGGCATCCACCGTTCGCCCTTGACAACTTGACCACAAAGATGCTCGCGTCCACTGTGCAATTCTCAACAAACGACCAACCCACAACCCGAAACACCCCACACCAGCAACCCCCACAGGGATCCGGTATGCGAGGCCAGGCCGTGCCTGGCGCCGGCGGAACACTCGTTCCGCTTACGGCTCTGAAAGACAACCGTAGTTGTTCCTTCAGGACCCAACAGGGTGCTTTACGCTCCTACCCAGCCGCACCAGGAGGAACCGTTCCCACCACCGAAGCGGCTGTACTAGGTATCCCGGCCGTTGCCGGACAGAAACTGACCAGTGTCTCCGCCATTGAGCACCCCGACCCGACATTCGCGGGCCGCGGGCTCCTTGCACCCTTTCAGGTGAAGGTGCTCCTTAGAAAGGAGGTGATCCAGCCGCACCTTCCGGTACGGCTACCTTGTTACGACTTCGTCCCAATCGCCAGCCCCACCTTCGACGGCTCCCTCCACAAGGGTTGGGCCACCGGCTTCGGGTGTTGCCGACTTTCGTGACGTGACGGGCGGTGTGTACAAGGCCCGGGAACGTATTCACCGCAGCGTTGCTGATCTGCGATTACTAGCGACTCCGACTTCACGGGGTCGAGTTGCAGACCCCGATCCGAACTGAGACCGGCTTTTTGGGATTCGCTCCACCTCACGGTATCGCAGCCCATTGTACCGGCCATTGTAGCATGCGTGAAGCCCTGGACATAAGGGGCATGATGACTTGACGTCATCCCCACCTTCCTCCGAGTTGACCCCGGCAGTCTTCGATGAGTCCCCGCCATAACGCGCTGGCAACATCGAACGAGGGTTGCGCTCGTTGCGGGACTTAACCCAACATCTCACGACACGAGCTGACGACAGCCATGCACCACCTGTGACCGCCCCCGAAGGACCTCACATCTCTGCGAGTTTTGCGGCCATGTCAAACCCAGGTAAGGTTCTTCGCGTTGCATCGAATTAATCCGCATGCTCCGCCGCTTGTGCGGGCCCCCGTCAATTCCTTTGAGTTTTAGCCTTGCGGCCGTACTCCCCAGGCGGGGCGCTTAATGCGTTAGCTGCGGCACAGGGAACCGGAGAGGCCCCCCACACCTAGCGCCCAACGTTTACAGCGTGGACTACCAGGGTATCTAATCCTGTTCGCTCCCCACGCTTTCGCTCCTCAGCGTCAGTATCGGCCCAGAGACCCGCCTTCGCCACCGGTGTTCCTCCTGATATCTGCGCATTTCACCGCTACACCAGGAATTCCAGTCTCCCCTACCGAACTCTAGCCTGCCCGTATCGACTGCAGGCCCGCAGTTGAGCTGCGGGTTTTCACAGTCGACGCGACAAGCCGCCTACGAGCTCTTTACGCCCAATAAATCCGGACAACGCTCGCGCCCTACGTCTTACCGCGGCTGCTGGCACGTAGTTGGCCGGCGCTTCTTCTGCAGGTACCGTCACTTTCGCTTCGTCCCTGCTGAAAGAGGTTTACAACCCGAAGGCCGTCATCCCTCACGCGGCGTCGCTGCATCAGGCTTCCGCCCATTGTGCAATATTCCCCACTGCTGCCTCCCGTAGGAGTCTGGGCCGTGTCTCAGTCCCAGTGTGGCCGGTCGCCCTCTCAGGCCGGCTACCCGTCGTCGCCTTGGTAGGCCATCACCCCACCAACAAGCTGATAGGCCGCGAGCCCATCCCAGGCCGAAAAACTTTCCACCACCAACCATGCGATCAGTAGTCATATTCGGTATTAGCCCCCGTTTCCGAGGGTTATCCCAAAGCCTAGGGCAGGTTGCTCACGTGTTACTCACCCGTTCGCCGCTCGAGTACCCCGAAGGGCCTTTCCGCTCGACTTGCATGTGTTAAGCACGCCGCCAGCGTTCGTCCTGAGCCAGGATCAAACTCTCCAACAAAAACTTTGTCGGACACAATGTCCTGGCAACAAAAAGTGTTGCCAAAGGAATCCCAACCAGACAGACCAAAGCCTGCCCAGTCCGGGGTATAAATCATAATTGGCACTGGCTTATCAAGCACCCTGTTGAGTTCTCAAAGAACAACCACACACCATCCGGCAAGCCCCACCCAGTGGAACCCCCGTCCGGGGCATTTCGTCCGCGTCCCCGCCGCTCCCGCGCCGGGCACTTTTACTACGTTACCTCACCGTCTCGGCCGTGTCAAACCGTGTGTCCCGGTCTGTCATGCTTCGTACGGGTTGGCCTCCGCTGAGCGCACGCAGCGGCGAACCACTGCGTTTGATCATCGGATTTGGCAGGCCGGCCGCCGCGGTCACCCGCTAGCTCGTCCGTTTCCCTGCCGGTCGACAACCTTACCCGGTCGGTTCCGCTCCGCCAAATCCGCCCTGCGGCGTGTCCGGCGAGCCCCACCCGGTCCGGCTCCGTCGAGGTTGGACCTCGTCGGCGCCGGTGCCAGTCCCGGAACCGGCCCTCAGGACTTCGTCCTGTTTGCCCCGTTCCGCGCTGGCAGAGAGAAAGTTACGCGTCAGCGGGTTTGATCGTCAAATCCGTGGGTAGGGGCCCGCGTCACATCATCACCGGACGGCTATCTTGCCTGTTCAGAGGGGTGCCGACGGGAGTCCTCGACGGTCAGGCGTCGGGACGACCGCGTCGGGCAGCCACCCAGGCCCGCACCCCGAGCACGCCGACCGTGGTGCCGATGGCCAGTGAGGCCGCGATGAGCAGCGCGTGCACCCAGAGGAATCCCGTGGCCGCACCCGCGCCGACGGTCCCGGTCGACCAGGAGCGCGGGTCGTTCCAGATGGCCAGCCCGAACCTCGGCCAGATCAGCCAGGTCCAGACCCCGACTCCGACCAGGAACAGCGACCAGCCACGCGACAGCACCATGGCTGGCCAGTATGCCAGCGGAAGGTACCGGCCGGCCCGTACGTGGACCGGTCGGGACCACGTCCGACCCGGACCGGACCGGGTCGGAGCGGCCGGAGTTTCCGTCCCAGCGGGGGCGGGCATGGTTCCCCTCGCCGGAACGACGACACCGGAGGTGTGCCGTGCAGCCCTTCAATCCGTGGACCTGGCGGGATCCGGCCGCCCTCGCCGGCGGCTACGACCAGACCGGCCCGGACGAGGTGCCCCGACAACGGTCCGACGACGACGCCGACCGGGGGCCGGACGCGCCGGGTCCGGGTACCCCGCTCGACCTGACCGGATACCGGGTGGAGGCGACCGACGGCCGGATCGGCTCGATCGACGAGGCGAGCGAGGAAGCCGGGGCCCGGTACCTGGTGGTGGACACCGGGCCGTGGATCTTCGGGAAGAAGGTGCTGCTGCCGGTCGGCACCGTCGAGCGGGTGGACCACCTCGACCGCGTCGTGCACGTGGACCGCACCCGGGACCAGGTGAAGGAATCGCCGGCCTTCGACCCCGACCACTTCGGCCGGGCGGACTACCGCGAGCAGGTCGGCAGCTACTACGCCGAAAGTTACCGCCGGCACTGACGCGTCGAGACCAGGGGCCCTCCGTCGAACGGGGGCCCCTTTCTCGTGGCCGGAGGCGTTACCGTGTGGGACATGGTCCGGCCGAGCACCAGCGCCCCGGAGGCCCTCGACGGTCTTCCGGCGACTGCCGCTCCGGTGCCGCCGGTCCGGGTCGACGACGGTCGGGAGCAGATTCTCGACGTACTGCGTGCCGGTGGGCTGCGGTTCCGCGCCGGCGGGCGATGGCGGCGCTCGTTCTGACGAGCCGACTCCACTGATCCGGGTCCGTCCCGGTTCTCTTCCCGCGCGCCCGCGCGTCCCAGTCACCGTTGCACACGAAAGGCGTACGACCATGTCCTCCGCACGGATGCTCACCGGAGACCGCCCGACCGGGCGGCTGCACCTCGGCCACTACGTCGGCAGCATCGCCAACCGGGTGCGGCTGCACCAGCGGTACGAGAGTTTCTTCATCATCGCCGACCTGCACATGTTGACCACCAGGAACAGCCGCGAGGACATCGAGCAGGTCGCCCGGAACGCCCGGGAGATGGTGACCGACATCCTCGCCGCCGGGGTCGAGCCGGACCGGGCCACCTTCTACCTCCAGTCGGCGATCCCCGAGGTCGGCGACCTGAACACCCTGCTCCAGAACCTGGTGACCGTGCCCCGGCTGGAGCGGGTCCCGTCGCTGAAGGAGATGAGCCGGGACGCCGGCAAGGAGGAGATGCCGTACGGCCTGCTCGGCTACCCCGTTCTCCAGGCCGCCGACATCCTCTGCGTGAAGGGGCAGGTGGTGCCGGTGGGCAAGGACAACGCCGCGCACGTGGAGGTGACCCGGGAGATCGCCCGGCGGTTCAACCACCTGTACGGGGAGGTCTTCCCGGTGCCGGAGCTGATCATGTCGGAGACGTCGACCCTGGTCGGCACCGACGGCTCGGGCAAGATGAGCAAGAGCAAGGGGAACGCCGTCGCGCTCTCCGACGACCCGGCCACCGTGCACCGCAAGGTGATGGGCATGTACACCGACCCGAACCGGGTCCGGGCGGACGTGCCCGGGACCGTGGAGGGGAACCCCGTCTTCGCGTACCACGACGTGTTCAACCCGGACCGGGAGCAGGTCGCGGAGCTGAAGGCCCGGTACCGGGCCGGCCGGGTCGGTGACGTGGAGGTGAAGGAGGCGCTCGCCGTGGCGTTGAACCGCTTCCTCGACCCGGTCCGGGAACGCCGGGCCCGGTTCGAGGCGCAGCCCGGCCTGGTCGACGAGCTGATCTTCGCCGGCACCGAACGGACCCGCGCCGAGGTGCACCGCACGCTCGTCGAGGTCCGCCGGGCGATGGGGCTGACCAGCGCGTACACCCAGGTGCGGCGACGGGCCGAGCGGTACCGCAAGGCCGTCGCCGCGCCGGCCTGACCCTTCCGGGTACGCCTGCCGGCCGGCCCGCAACGGCCTTGCGCCGTCCCCGGGCCGGCCGGTTAGGCTACGGACATGACCAGCTCGCTCGCGCCCCTGCCGACGTCCCCCGACGTCCAGCTCGGCGCGCAGCGACGCCGGCGGTCCCGCGACCGCCTGCGCTGAGCATTCCTCTCCTGCGACCGGCGGATCGAACCGCCGGTCGTCGTCGACCGTCCTCGGTCCGCTCGCATCCCGTAGTCCACGAGACCCGCGTGCGGCGGGTCCGAGCGAGATCGGCGTACCCATGGATCTGGAGAACCTGCTGACCGACCGGCTGGCGCCGGCGTTCGAGGCCGTGGCCGGCGTACCGGTGGATCCGGTCGTGCGGCGCTCGCAGCGTGCGGACTTCCAGTCCGACGCGGCGCTGGCGCTGGCCCGGCGGCTGGGCCGGCCGCCGGGGGAAATCGCGGCGGCGGTGCTGGACCGCGCCGAGCTGGCCGACCTGTGCGCGGTGGCCGAGGTCTCCGGACCGGGCTTCCTCAACCTGACCGTCGCCGACGCGACCCTGGCCGGGCTGGTCTCCGCGCTGGCCGCCGACCCGCGGCTCGGGGTGCCGGCGGTGGCCGCGCCGGAGACGGTGGTGATCGACTACTCGGCGCCGAACGTGGCGAAGGAGATGCACGTCGGGCACCTGCGGTCGACCGTGATCGGCGATGCGGCGGCCCGGCTGCTGGAGTGGCTGGGGCACCGGGTGCTGCGGGCCAACCACCTGGGCGACTGGGGTACGCCCTTCGGGATGCTGATCGAGCACCTGGCGGACCTGGGCGAGGCCGAGGCGGCGCAGGAGCTCTCCATGGGTGACCTGGACTCCTTCTACAAGGCGGCCCGGGGCAAGTTCGACGCCGACGAGGCGTTCCGCGAGCGGTCGCGGCGGCGGGTGGTGGCGTTGCAGGGCGGTGACGCGGCGACGCTGCGGCTGTGGCGGCTGCTGGTCGAGCAGTCCGAGCGCTACTTCCTGACCGTGTACGACCTGCTCGACGTGACCCTGACCGAGCGGGACTTCCACGGCGAGAGCAGCTACAACGACCTGCTCGACCCGGTGGTGGTGGAGCTGGACCGGCTCGGGCTGCTGCGGGAGAGCGAGGGGGCCGCCTGCGTCTTCCCGCCCGGTCAGGTGGGCCGCGACGGGGAGCCGCTGCCGCTGATCGTCCGCAAGTCCGACGGCGGGTACGGCTATCCGGCGACCGACCTGGCGGCGATCCGGCACCGGACCGGCACGCTGGGCGCGACCCGGCTGCTCTACGTGGTCGGCCTGCCGCAACGGCGGCACTTCGAGATGGTGTACGCGGCCGCCACGCAGGCCGGCTGGCTGGTCCCGCCGGCCCGGGCCGAACACGTCGGGTTCGGTTCGATCCTGGGACCGGACGGTCGGATGCTGCGCAGCCGGGCCGGCGGGTCGGTGAAGCTGGTCGGCCTGCTGGAGGAGGCGGTGTCCCGGGCCACCGCGCTGGCCCGGGAGCGGAACCCGGAGCTGGGCGAGGCGGAGGCGGCCGAGGTGGGCCGGGCGGTCGGCATCGGCGCGGTCAAGTACGCCGACCTGTCCAGCGACCGGCACAAGGACTACGTGTTGGACTGGGAGCGGATGCTCTCGCTGGACGGCAACACCGCGCCCTACCTGCAGTACGCGTACTCCCGGATCCGGTCGATCTTCCGGCGGGCCGGGGTGGCGGCCCGGCCGGACGTGGCGCCGCGCCTGGCCGAGCCCGCCGAGCGGGCGCTCGCGTTCGAGCTGGTCGGCTTCGCCGGGGTGATCGCCGAGGTGGAGCGGAGCCTCGAGTTCCACCACCTGGCCGGTTACCTGTACCGGTTGGCGTCGGCGTTCAGCGCCTTCTACGAGCGCTGCCCGGTGCTGCGGGCCGACCCGGAGCTGCGGGACAGCCGGCTGCTGCTCTGCGAGCTGACCGCCCGGGTGCTGCGGCAGGGGCTGCACCTGCTGGGCATCCGTACGCCCGAGCGGCTGTAGCGCGAATCAGCCGTTCGGCGGCGGATCCGTCGAAGATCATCAAGTTACCCTGGGCCGGTCCGGCGCGTTCGGCGCCGGGCCCATCCCAGGAGGACCTTCATTGGGTCGCAGTCCCTCGGCCGGCGCCCTGGCGAGCATCCTCGCCCTCGGCCTGCTGGTCGCCCCGGCCGCACCGGCCGCCGCCGACACCGGCACCGCACCGCGTGAGATCGCCGTCTTCCCGGAGAGTCCGCCGACCGTCTTCGCGCACGAGGCGATCGTCTTCGCCGGCGCGACCGGCTTCCTGCACCGGCGCGACGCCTCGACCGACTATCTCTGGACCCGCTACGACTCCGGCGAGACGGTGGTCGTCAAGGACCTGGCCGGGCTCTCGCCGCTGGCGCTGCGGTCCGCCGGCGGTGATCTCGTCCTCATCCGCGGCCAGGTGCCGGCCAAGCCGGCGCCCGGCAAGTTCAGCGTGCTCGACCTGTCCGACCAGAGCTGGCAACAGCTGGCGCCGCCGACCGGCTACATCCTCCTCGGCTTCTTCGGCCGGACGCTGCTGGCGCGCACGGGCACGTCCGGGGTCGCGCCCGAGTTGTTCACCCTCGCCGCGGACGGGACGTGGACCGGCACTGCGGTCAGCGGTCTGCCCGCCGGGGCCAACGCCACCATCACGCCGATCGGGGACCTGACCTCGGCCGTCCTGCCCTATTCCACCCCCGGCGGCTCGCTCCGTTACGGCCTGCTCGACCTCGCCACCGCTTCGGTGCGACCGCTCTCCGGGCCGGTGGGCGGGGGCAGCTCCGGAGGTTGGCGCCTCACCGGCGACTCGGTGGCCTGGGCGTCGGTCGTCAACGGCGAGGGGGTCTACCAGATCTTCTCGCGCAGCGGCGTGACCACTGGCACCAACACGGAAGCCCGGGTACTGACCACGGCTTCGGAACGGCTCGCCCGATCGGTAATCGTCGGTGACGGTGTGGTCGGGGCCATGCTGGAGCCGGAATCCCCCTACTACCGGTTTCCGGCGATCAGTGCCTCCACCGACGCGACCAGCGGGACGACGGTCCTGCCGATGCTGGACTGGGGCAGCACCGCGCTTGTCCAGGCGCCCGATGGGCGCGCCCTGGCCGTCGGAGGCACCAGCGCCAAGGACTGGGCCGTGCACCGCCTGTCGGCCGAGCCCGGCACGGCACCGGCCGCCACTCCGCTGCTGCCGGTGCGCGACGCGGTGGGCAACGCCGGCCTGGTCTACCACCAGGGGCAGGTCCGGCACGCGCAGACCGAGATCGACCCGACCACCGGAACGATGCGGTACGCGGTCTTCAACCACCCGCTCGTGACCGACGCGAGCACCAGGGCCGGGGGGACCCCGCTGCGCGGCAAGCCGCCGGCGGCCTGCCCGTCGGACGTGCCATGCCTTCCGTTGGTCGAGGGCAACCGGACCGGGGCGGCGTACGTCGCACCGGGGCTGAACGGCGCCGCCGACACCCTGGTGCGGTTCGACACCGATGCGTACAACAGCCAGGAGACGCCGCTGACCACGCACCACGGTCGGTTGGTCGACGTCGGCAACGGCTACGTCCTGGTCAACGACGGTGCGACGAACAACCAACAGGTCGTCGACGTGGCCCGGGGAGCGGTCGTACGGACCGCCCCGACCACCGGGGCGGCGCTCTGGTTCTCGACCCTGTGGACCGCGACCGGCACCGCCGGCCAGCTCAAGGCGGTCGACCTGACGAACGGGCGGACCACGCGGACCGTCTCCACCGGTACGCCCTGCGTCCCGTCCGAGGTGCAGACCAGCGCCCGTTGGCTCTGGTGGGCCTGCGGCAGCGCCGGTCCGGCCGGGGTGTACGACCTTCAGGGCAACCGGGCGCTGACCGTCCCCGCCGGCCCGGCGCAGTTGGGCGACGGTTTCCTGGTCCGGCACGAGGCCGGCGCGCTCCGGCTCACCGATTTCCACGACGGCACCGTCCGGGCGCCGGTCGAGCTCGCCGATCTGCCGGTGGGCAACCCGGCCGACGGCCGCCGGCTCACCTGGGCGGTGGACCGGCACGGTGCGGGCGTCGCGTACGTCGACGCGAACGACGCAGTGCACGTCCTCGACACCGGTGTGCCGGCGACGTCGGTGCAGCTCGGCGGCTACGAGACGAGTGGGGACGCGTTCCCGCGCGCCGAGGTGCCGGGGATGAGCGTCGTCGTCCATCCGACCCGACCGCTGGTCTCGTGGACGATGACGATCAGCCGCAAGTGGACGGGTGAGGTGGTCCACCGGGCGAGCGGCGGTACGGTCCGGGAGTTGTTCCTGGTGAGCTGGAACGGTCGACTCGCGTCCGGCCAGCCCGCGCTCAACGGCCCGTACCGGTGGACGGTCACCGGCACCACCGGCGAGGGCTCCTCGGCGGTGACCATCGGATCGGCCGAGTTCCGGGTGGGCTGCGGGACCTTCCCGTTCCGGGGGTACGACTGCTACGGCGGCCCGGGGCTGCTCGGCGTCAAGTCGACCGGCGAAGGCCACTGGTACGGCACCCGTCAGACCGGCACGGTACCCGGCCGCTTGTACGACAACGGCTGGACGGACAACTGGTGCCTGAGCTGCACCGGTGCGGCGCGTACCACCGCGCTGGTGCCGTTCGGCGACTTCAACGGTGACGCGCTGCCCGACCTGCTGGTCCGCGACGGCAACGGCTACCTGAAGGCGCACCTGGGCATCGGGCAGCTCTACTTCGGGGCGAACACCACGAAGAGCCTCGGCGGTGGCTGGGGTGGCTACAAGGCGATCCTCGCCCCCGGCGACCTCAACAGCGACCACCACGACGACATCCTCGCCGTCGACACCTACGGCAAACTCTGGCTCTCCACCACCACCGGAGCAGGCGGCATCCGCTCCCGCGTACAGGTCGGCTCCGGCTGGAACATGTACACCAGAATCATCGGCGCCGGCGACCTCAACGGCGACGGACACGGCGACCTGCTCGGCATCGACACCTACGGCGTCATGTACCGCTACCTCAGCAACGGCAGAACCGGCTGGAGCGCCCGCGCCCGCATCTACGGCGGCTGGAAGGACTACACCGCCGTCATCGCCATCGGCGACCTCAACGAAGACGGCCACAACGACCTCCTCGCCCGCGACACCCACGGCGTCCTCTGGCACTACGCCGGCACCGGCACCGGCACCTTCACCGGCCGCGTCAAAGCCGGCACCGGCTGGAACATGTACAAAACCCTCGCCTGACCCACCCACACACCACACCGCCCCGGCCGCCCCACGGCGACCGGGGGCGGTGCCATGTGGCGGGTCAGCCGGCCGGCCAGCTCTGCACCTCGACCAGGTTGCCGTCGGGGTCACGCAGGTAGGCCGACCGGATGCCCCAGCCGGGCCGGTCGGCGGGGGCGACGACCAGCGTGTCCGGTGCGACGGCCGCCACGGTGGCGTCGACGTCGGGTACGGGAACCACCACCAGGACGCCGCCGTCACCGCGGCCGACCGGCAGCACCGCCTCCGCGGCGCGACGGTCGAGCAGCGCGAGCACGGTCTCGCCGGCGGAGTCGAAGCTGGCGTACCCGACGTCGGGGACGACCCGCTCGGGCTCACCGAGCAGGATGGTCCAGAAGCGCAGGGCAGCGGGGAAGTCGTCGGTCACCACACGGGGATGCACGCTCATACCGACACCCTAATTCGCATTTCTCAAAGCGTCGCAACAATCGCAACAAACTACGCACTGTCCAGTAGGGACTATCGGCCCATGGTCGGCCGGTTCTGGGCGATGCTAGAAAGGGGCGACAAAGAAACGGCCGGCCACCTGAGGTGACCACAGTCACAATGGGCCGGACGACAGTCGGCGACCCCCGACTCCGCCCCGTCGGCCGTTTCACCGTTCCCACGAGGAAAGGGGTTCAGCCATGTCTGCCATGCTGCGCGCCATCGGTCGGATCACTGCGGCGTTCGCGCTGCTCATCGGCGTCGGAGCCGGCGTACTGGCGGTCGGCGGGCCGGCTCAGGCCGCCCGGAGCACGGCCTACCAGGTCACGGTGAAAAGGACCGGCGGATTCGCCGGCGTCACCGAGTCGTACACCGTTTCGACCGGCACCGTTCACGCTTACACCACCGATCTGATGACGATGGTGAACGGACGGGAGTTCCGCACTCTCGCGCCGGCCTACCTGCCGACGAACACCGGTGCCGACCGGTTCTTCTACACCGTCTCCGTGTCGTACACGAACGGATACACGAAGACGGTCACCACCATCGACGGGGCCACCGCGCCCGCCGTGCTCTGGCAGGTCGTCGACACGACCGTGCAGATCACCACCGAGGTGGCCGCCACCCGGGCCGGCTGATCCCCACCCGCGGCACGCAGGGGTCCCCGCCTCGGGCGGGGGCCCCTGTCGCACGCTCAACAACCCACCCAGGCCGGCAGCGGCTCGACGGCGTCGGTCCACGCGGCCGGCACCCCCGACAGTCCGGTCCGGCCCGCCACCACGCCACCGACGATCGCGCAGGTGGTGTCCATGTCGCCCCCCGCGGTCGCCGTCGTCCAGAGCGCCTCGACCAGGTCGTCGAGGTGGCGGGCGGCGCACCAGAGGGCGTACGGGACGGTGTCCGGTGCCGAGATCAGCGCGCCGCAGCCGACCTCCCCGGCGATCCGCCCCGGCTCGTCGGTGAACGGCCGCCCCGCGACCCGGCGCAGTCTCGACGCCACCTCACTGTCGGGCGTCCGGGCCACCACGGCGGGCAGCAGCTCGTCGGCACTGGTGCCCCGGACCGCCAGGGCGGCGGCCACCGCGACGGCGACCGCGCCGGCCACGGCCTCCGGATGGGCGTGGGTCACCTGCGCGGAGCGGACCGCCTGCGCCGCCACCAGGTCGAGGTCGGCGGAGAAGTACGCGCCCAGCGGCGCGACCCGCATGGCCGCGCCGTTGCCCCAGGAACCCTGGCCACCGAACTGTCGCCCGGTGACCGTCGCCCACGGCTCGCCGGCCCCGACCGCCCGCAGCACGTCGTGCATGGACGCGCCGTAGTTGCGGTACGGGTCCGCCGCGTACGCCTCGGCGAACGCGCGGGCCAGCTCGTCCTGCGCCACCTCGCCCCGGTCCCGCAGCACCCGGTGCAGCGCGAGGGCCATCGCGGTGTCGTCGGTCCACCGCCACGGCCCCTCGACCGGTACCCGCTCGGCGAGTGCCCGCCGCACCTCCCCCGCCGGACGGAAGAACCAGGTCTCGCCGAACGCGTCCCCCAGGGCGAGGCCGCGCAGGGCGTCGGTGGCGGAACGGATGTCTGCGTTCACCACCACAGGGTCACCCGGCGGCCGGCTCGACCGCGCGGAGTTTTCCGGAACGACGGGTGGCGGCCGCCGACTACCGTGCGCGGCATGGAAGCCTCGATCGCCGGACTGCTCCTCTACGCGCTCGGCATGCTGGTGCTCTACACCGTCATCCGGTTCGCCGTCCGGGACGGCATCCGGGACGCGGAGCGACGCCGGTCCCGCCTCTTCTGACCTTCTTCGCCCGGCTTTGCCCGCTAGTTCCCTTGTGGACATCGGCGCTGGTCGCCGCGTGTTAGCCTTCGCCGTCGAAACATGATCATGACCAGTGACCGGAGGGGCCATGGAGTCCGTCGTGCCAGGCACTGGCGGCGTGCTCGACCCGGACGGCGCCCTGGAGCGGTTGGCGGCGTGGAAGGGCCGGATCGACAAGCTGGCCGCCGACACCAGGGCGATGAGCGAGCGGCTCGAGCAGCTGCGGGTGACCGCCACCGACAGCAACGGCCTGACCGAGGTCACGGTCGACTCCCAGGGAGTCCTCGTCGACCTGCGGCTGGGCCAGCGGATCCAGCGGGTTGCCCCCGACGTGGTGGCCAGGACGATCATGGACACCGTCCGGGACGCCCGGCGGCAGCTCGCCGACCGCTCCCGGGAGATCATCGACGACACCGTGGGCACCGGTTCGGCGGCCGGACGGGCCATCGCCGAGCGGGTGGAGCGACAACTGCGCGACGCCGATCCGATCGGCGACGGTTCCGACTACCAGCACAGTGGATGGTGATCGCGGTGGCCGACGGTTTCGAGGTCGACGCGGAGCAGATCCGCGCGCACGCCCGCAACGTCGAGGCGCTCAACGCCCGGTTCGACGCGGTCAAGACGGCCAGCGCGCACATCGCGCAGAACGACGAGGCGTACGGGCTGCTCTGCTCGTGGATGCCGGCGATCCTGGAGGGCCGGCACCAACGCCAGGACGAACTCGTCGCGTACGTCGAGGAGAACCTGACCCTGGTCGTCGCCGGGCTGCGCCGGACCGCGGACAACTACGACCACGCCGACACGCACGCGGACACCACCATCCGCAAAGCGGGTGGGAGCCTGGCGGGGGCGGCCGGATGACCGACACCTCACTGGTCGCCGGGGTCACCTCGACCCGGGAGGTGTGGACCGGCGCGTCACTCGCCGAGAGCTTCGAGAGCCTGGTCGACGCGATCCGGAGCGAAGGCTGGGTCGACGACCTGCTGGCGGGTGCGGCGTTCGGCGTCGAGGTCGCCGCCAGCGTGATGGACCCGTTCAGTGCCCTGCTGGCCAACGGCCTGGGCTGGGCGATGGAATACTTCGAGCCGCTCCGGCAGCTCCTCGACGACCTCGCCGGCATGCCCGACGTCATCGCCTCGCACGCCGCGACCTGGAACAACATCGCCGGCGAGCTGCAGAGCATGGCCACCGACCTGAAGTCGTACGTCGACGGGGACACGCCGCACTGGCAGGGCCGGGCCGCCGACGCCTACCACGGGCTGATGAAGCACAACGTCGAGGCGGTCAACGGGCTCGCCGGGATCTCCGCCGCGATGTCCGTCGCCACCCAGGCCGCCGGGAACCTGGTGACGTTCACCCGCGAACTGGTCCGGGACCTCATCGCGGACCTGGTCGCCCGGGTCGTCGTCTGGGCGGTCGAGGCCATCTTCGTGGTCACCATCCCGGTGATCGCCGCGCAGATCGCGGCGGCCGTCGTGAAGTGGGCCGGACGCATCCTCACCTACACGGTGGCCCTGGTCACCAGCCTGACCAACCTCGCCAAGCTCATCAACGGATAAGGCGTCATGGCGAAACCCAAGGGCCCGAGCAGCTCCGGCGGACACCCCGGCAGCAGCGGCGGTGGCCAGCACGGTGGCGGGACCGGTAACAACAACAGCGGTCACGGCGGTGGCGGCACCCCACCGAAGGGGGCCGCCAGCGTACCCCCGGCGAGCAGCATCACCGCCGCGCAGCACACCACCGCTCAGGCGATCCAGCACGGCCACCCGCCGGGCGCGCCCGGCGGACCCGGCGGCGGGCCGGCGAACACCGGCTACCGGCCGGCGAACCGGACCGACCAGGAGCTGCAGAACGACCTCGATCCCAACCCCCGCCCGGGTGAGACGCCCGATCAGGCGGCCGACCGGGTGGACGCCGCCGGCGCGGAGATCGAGGTCCGCCGGTACCTGGACACGTACGAGCAGCTCGGCGCGGACCCGCCCCGGTTCGACATCGCCAGCAACGACGCGGACCACGCCAACGTGACCGGCCGCGGCCACCCGCACACCAATGAACGGCACGGCCCGGGCGTGCGGCTGGACCGCGACCCGAACCAGACCGACCGGACGATCGAGGGCCGGATCTACGGCGACCCACCGTGGAACGGCCATGCGAACTACTCGTACCGCTGGGACGACCCGTCGGTGCAGAACCGGGCGATCAACCAGTACGTGAGCCAGCACTGGGACGACATCCGCCACGACCTGGCCGCCACCGGCGAGCACAGCGGCAACTTCAACTACGGCAACCGGGTCGGCGAGGGGTTCTACAACGACGGCGCGTACGGGGCGGGACCGCGCAACGCGCACCACCACGCCACCAGCCATGCCGAGGTCCGGATCAGCATCGTGCCCGGCTCCGACCCGCCGAAGCCGTATATCGTCAGTGCGTTCCCCAGCGCCAACCCGAGAGGCTGACACCGGTCATGGATCCGTCCCGGCTACCCGAGGCGAGCCGCAGGCGCATCGAGCAGCTCAACGCCCGCACCCCGCTGGAGGCGGTCACCGACCTCGCCTCGGCCTACCTGGCCGACGCCGACGGGTTCGACGAGGTGCTCGACCACATCCGCCGCAAGGCCACCTACAACGTGCGCAACGTGCAGCGCGAGATCGCCTCGATCGAGCAGGTGCTGGCGGAACCGCAGCCGCCGGGCGCCCTGGCCCGCCTGGTCGCCTGGAACGGCAACTGGGTGCTGGACGACCCGTCCGACGCCGGCGCCGCCGACTTCCTCGCCTCCCTCGCCGGCCACATGCGCGCCGTGGTCGCGGAGATCGAGGCCGCGCGCTGGTCCTGACCGGCGTCACGGTCGGACCACGACACGCCGCCACGGGCTGTGCGAGGGGTGAGTGCCATGGACCGGACCTACGCGGCGATCACCGAGATGTCCGCCCGGCTCGCCGGACGGCTCCGCGACGACACCCTGGCCTCGGTACGCCGCCAGTACGCTGCGGGTGAGTGGAGCATGGCGGACGACACCCTCCTGCTCACCCTCGCCCGGGAGCACATCGGCATCACCAGAAGTTGGCCGGCTGCGGGCTCGACGGCGCGCGCGGCTGCGTGGTCGGGCCCGTCGTGGTGGACGGGAGCCGGACGCTCGACGGCCTGACCCACCCACACACCACACCGCCCCGGCCGCCCCACGGCGACCGGGGCGGTGGCGTTCCGACCCTCCGGGAGATCGTTCAGAGGGTCAGCACGACGGTGGAGATGCTGCGCGCCCCGACGTTGACACTCACCTGCCCGCCGTTCACGCCGACCGGCTGGCTGGCCGCGTTGGCGTACTGCGAGGTCAGGTAGTGCTCGGCCCTGGTGACGTTCTGCGGCACCTGGATGACGGCGTTGTTCACCGCGCTGGTCGACCGGTTGAGGATCACCAGGGTGATCTTCCCGCCGCCCTGGTAGGCGGTCACCTCCAGCGGCGACGCCTTGGAGCTCCTGGTCAGGGCGACCCGCTGGTAGCCCGGCCGGACGTACTTGGCGTACTGCGAGAACGCGTACCCGCGCTTGAGCGGGGCACCGGCGACCGTGCCGTACGCCGCCTCGCCGTCACCGATGAAGGAGTAGTACCGCTTGCCGTACCACCAGACGTAGGCCGCCCAGTTCGACTCCATCGACCTGTGCACCGTACGCATGATGTCGTCGAGCGTCTCGTTCCAGACCGCCAGGTTGCTGGGGTCGCCCCAGATGTTGGAGCCGCTGCCGTCGGCCGCGTGCAGGTTCCACTCGGTCATCCAGACCGGCTTGCCGTACTGGTCGGCCAGCGGGTACGGCTTCAGCCGGCCGGCCGCCTCGGTGCCGTACAGGTGGCCGCCGACGTAGCCGAGGTTGGTGCGGGCTGCGGCGTCGTTCAGCGTCGGGTCGGTGTACGTGTAGTTCATGTTCACCGCCTCGGCGACCATGAGCTTGGTGTTCTGCACCTTCGCGCCCTGGTCCCGGACGAACGTCTCCAGCTCGGTGCCGCTCCAGTCCATCGAGTCGTAGTCCGGGTGCCAGTCCGGCTCGTTCTGCACCGAGGTGACGTCGATCGTCACGCCCTGGTTGCGCATGTACTGGACGTAGCTGTTCAGGTGGTTGGCGTAGTCGTCGTAGTACTCGGGCTTCAGCTTGCCGCCGTTGGTCCGGCTGTTGTTGGTCTTCCACGCCGCCGGTGCGGTCCAGGGTGTCGCCAGGATCTTCACTCCCGGCCCGTACGACTTCGCGGTCTTCAGGGCGTTCACCTGGGTCGACCACTCACTCGACACCGGTGAGATGCCGGTCCGCACGATCGACAGACCCAGCTGGTTGGGACCCAACCCGACCAGCGTCTGCGTCTCGGCGGTCGACCACGCGCCACCCCAGATCGGGACGGCGGCACCGAACCCGTCGATCGTCTGGTACCTGGTGGCGCTGTTCACCGTGATGTCCGCCGGCCCGGTCGGCGGTGGGGTGGTGGGTGGCGGGGTGGTGGGCGGCGGGGTGGGGGACGCGGTCGGTGACGTGGTGGGCGAACCGGTCGGCACCGGGCCACCGGTGCAGGCCACCCCGTTCAGCGCGAAGCCGGTCGGGGCGGGGTTGCTGCCGTTCCACGTACCGTTGAAGCCGAACGACGTCGAGCCGTTTGTGGCGATCGCGCCGTTGTAGCTGACGTTGCGGGCGGTGACCGCGGCACCGCTCTGGCTCACCGTCGCGTTCCAGGCCTCCGCCACGGTCTGCCCCGCGCCGTAGGACCAGGTCAGCGCCCAACTGGTGATGGGGTCACCGAGATTGGTGACGGTGACGTTCGCGCCGAAGCCGCCCTGCCACTGCGACGACACGGCGTAGTTCACCGAGCAGCCGGCCGCCGCGCTCGCGGGCAGCGCCACGGCGACCGCTGCCGACGCCAGCAGCACGCTGCCGGCCGACACCAGGGCGGCCCTGCTCACCTTGCTTTTTCTCACGGAACCTCTCCTCGATTCATCCGACCGATCAGGAGGTGGCGGGCGCGGGGGGACCCGGTGGACGGGCCCCGCCCGCGCCGCCCCGTCAGCGCTGCAGCGTCAACAGACCCGGCCGGTACGGCAGGAGGCCGTAGTCGCCGCCGGAGTTGGTGGCCCGGCCCTGGTAGAGCAGTTGCAGGTTGCAGGGGTCGATCGTCATGGTCTGGTCCGGGTTGCTGCGGATCAGGTCACCGTGGCTGATGTCGTTGGTCCAGGTCGCGCCGCTGTTGGCCTTGCCGGCGAACGGGTTGCTCTCGCTGGTCGCCTGCGGCGTCCACGAGCCACCCAGGCTGCTGGCCGTGTACGACCGGAAGTAGCGGCCCTGCGACCCGATCGACTCGACGATCATCAGGTACTGGTTCTGACCCTGGACCTTGTAGACCTGCACCGCCTCGAAGAGGTTGTTGGTCGTGTCGCTCAGGATCGTGGTGTAGTTCGAGCCGAAGTTGCCGGGGAAGTTCCCGATCGGCATGCTCGCCCGGTAGATCTTGCCGTTGTCGCCGGCGAAGAAGAGGTACATGTTGGTGCCGTCCCCGATGACCGTCTGGTCGATCGGGCCGGTGCCGGAGCCGGAAATGCTCCCGGTGAACAGTGCCTGCGCCGCCGACCAGCCGTTCGGGTTGGTCGGGTCACTGGACGTCCGGTACATGAACGGCGACGGACCCCACTGGTACGTCAGCACCCAGATGTTCTTCGGGGCGAAGTAGAACAGCGTCGGGGCGACCGTCCCGGAGTTCATCCCGGTCTGCGGGGCGGAGGCCATGTCGGACCAGTTGCTGAACGGGCTGAACGCCATCGAGCCCCAGGCCGAGCCGAAGTCGTGCGTGGTCGCGTACACCAGGTGCTTGCCGTTGTAGACGACGTGGGTGAAGTCCTTCAGCGACGCCCAGCCCGACTTCGGCTGCGCCAGCGCACCCGTGGAGGTCCACCGGTAGCTCGACGGCAGCGTGCACGAGGCGGGCGGCGTCGAGGTCGGCGTGGGGGTCGGGGACGCGGGCGGCGTCGGCGACGACGTCGGGGACGTCGTGGGCGACGCGGTCGGCGTGCCGGTGCCGCCGGTGCAGGTCACCCCGTTGAGGGCGAAGCTCGTCGGTGCCGGGTTGCTCCCGCTCCACGAGCCGTTGAAACCGAACGAGACCGTGCCGTTGGTCGCGACGGCACCGTTGTAACTCACGTTCCGCGCGGTCACCGCCGAACCGCTCTGGGTCAGCGCGGTGTTCCACGACTCCGTGACCTGCTGCCCGGCGGCGAACGACCAGGTCAGCGTCCAACTGGTCAGCGGATCGCCCAGGTTGGTGACCGACACGTTCGCCCCGAAGCCGCCCTGCCACTGCGACGACACGGCGTAGGACACGGAACAGCCGGCGGTCGCGGCACCGGCCGGCAAGGCCACGACGAGCGTCGCCGCCGCCAGCAGTCCGACGCCGGCCACTGCCAGGCCGGCACTGGCCGCTCTCGATCTACCCATGAAGCACCCTCCTCCTGTGATGGCGGCCGGCACATTCGCTGGGACAAGGTTTTGTGAACGTTAACAGCCGCGTCAGGGATGTTACGGGAGCGCTCCCAAAGCATCAACAGTCATCCATGGGAGGTCCGCACCCACGCCGGACCGAGTCGAGGCCCGCCATCAGCATCGCTGATGGCGGGCCTCGATATCGACGCAGGTCGGCCGGGCCGTTCGACCGTTGCGGGGGCCACCGCTCCGATCAGGACCGGCGGACGGGTACGGAAGCTCAGCGGCCGAGGCCGACCTTCGCCCCCGGCAGGTGCAGCTCCGCCAGGACGGGCAGATGGTCCGAGGCGCTCGCCGACTCCGGATCGGTGAGCACCGCCACGCTGCGCACGATCACATCGCCGGACTGCAGGACGTAGTCGATCCGCTTGTGCGGGTCGTAGGTGGGATAGGTGTACCCGTCACCGAGCCCGGCCGCCTCCCAGGCGTCCACCAACCGGTCGGTCAGCGCCTGGATCTCCGGCGTCCACGGATCGGCGTTGAGGTCGCCGAAGAGCACCACCGACTCGTCCTGCGCACCGATCAGACCCGTGATCGCCTCGACCTGGGCGAGTCGCTCGGGCCGGTTGGTGTGCTCCAGGTGCGTGTTGTAGACCTGCACGGGCACCCCCCGCACGTTGACGCGCGCCCGCAGCAGGCCGCGCTGCTCGTGCTCGCCGAACCGGGGCAGCAGCGTGTTGTCCCAGTCCAGGATGGGGGCGGTGCTGAGAATGGCGGTGCCGAACTGCCGCCGCGGTTGACCCGCCTCGATCGGGTCGAGGTCCAGGTTGGCACCGAAGACGACGTGCATCCGCAACTCCCGGGCCAGCCAGGCCGCCTGGTCGACGAAGTCGCTACGGGTGCCGAAGTGCCGGTCGACCTCCTGGAGCCCGACCACGTCGACGTGGTTGTCCCGGATGACGCCGGCGATGTGCGACAGGTCCACCAGCCCGTCGGACCCCGCGCCGTGGTGGATGTTGAAGCTCATCACCTGGAGCGGTCGGTCCGGGGCCTGGGGCTCGGCCGCGCCGGCCGGCGCGGCGGCGAGCGCCGGCGTGGCCAGCACGGCGACGGCCAGGACGGAGAGCGCTCGGCGGGACAGTCGGGGCAGCCTCATGTGTCGACCTCATGTCTCTCGCCGGGCGGCGTCGTGGACAGTGCATTGAAACTTAGTTACAGATCTATGAGCAGTCAAGAAGCTTTGTTCCATAAGCCTGCACCCGCCCCGGCCGGCAGCGAGCCGGCCGGGGCGGCCCGGCGTCCAGCTACAGGAACTCACTGCGGTACGTCGCGGCCAGGTCCGCCGCGCGGCGGCGGCGTTCCGCGATCTCGTCCGGCGACAGCTGCGGCGGCGGCGCGTCCCGGCCCGCGACGACGTCACCGATGCGCGTGAAGTACTCGTCCTGCCCGGCAGGGGTGCACATGCACAGCATCCGGGCCGGAGCGCCCGAGACGTTGCGGAAGTTGTGCGGCGCGTTGGCCGGGATGTTGATGCTGGACCCGGCCCGTACCAGGTGCTTCTCGCCGCGGAAGGTGAACTCGATCTCGCCGTCGAGGATCGTGAACAGCTCCTCGAAGTCGTGCCGGTGCGGCGGCGGGCCACCGCCGTCGGGCACCCGCATGTCGATCAGGCAGTACCGGCCGTTGGTCTGCTCGCCGGTGATCAGCATTCCGTAGGTGTTGCCCACGAGGGAGACGTACGTCGTGGCGGGGTCGTCGGGGTTCGCCACGGTCAGCGAGCGGGATGGATCGTCGGCGGGAATCATGGTGCTCCGTTCCAGGAGGTCGAGGGTGGATGATCAGGCGACGGTGACGACGACCTTGCCGCTGGGCAGCGTGCCCGCGGCCACGTCGGCGTGCAGGGCGGGCAGATCGGCCAGCGCGATCCGCCGGGCGACCTCGACGCGCAGCTCACCGGTGTTGACGCGGGCGGCCAGGTCGGCGAGTTGGTCGGCGTCGCTGCGCACGAACAGGTCGATGCCGCGCACGCCGCGCTCCTCGTCGGAAGGGGCGGGCATCCAGACGGTGGTGTTGACCAGGGTCCCGCCGTCACGGATCAGGCCCACCAGCGCGGCGAGCTGCTCCGGGGTGATCGGCGCGAGGTTGAGCACGAGGTCGACCGGCTCGGTCACCGCCCCGGTCACGTCGGTGGCGGTGTGGTCGATCACCTCGTCGGCGCCGGCGGCGCTGACCCGCTGGGCGCTGCCCGGGCCGGCCGTGGCGAGAACCGTGGCCCCGGCCTCCTTCGCCAACTGCACGGCGTATCCGCCGACCGCTCCGCCGGCACCGTTGATCAGCACCCGCTGACCGGCGGTCAGCTTGCCGTGGTCGAACAGCGCCTGCCACGCCGTCAGGCCCACCAGCGGGAACGCCGCCGCGTCGGCCAACGGGATGTTCCGGGGGGCCCCGGTCAGGAGCTCCGCCGGCGCGATCACGTACTCGGCGGCCGCTCCGGTCCCGGTCATCGGCAGGAAGCCGATGACCCGGTCGCCGACCGCGACCTCGTCCACGCCGTCACCGAGCGCGTCGACCGTGCCGGCGACATCGAGGCCCGGAGTGTGCGGCAGCTCGACCGGGATCGGGCCCTGCATGTAGCCCGCGCGGATGTTGGCGTCGACACCGTTGAAGGACGTCGCGGCGACGCGGATACGGACCTGACCGGCACCGGGGACGGGCTGCTCGACGTCCTCGTAGCGCAGTACCTCGGGGCCGCCGAACTCGTGGAAACGCACTGCCTTCATTGCTGGACCTGCTTTCGTTGATGCCGTCGATGTGCTTCGCGACGTCACTCAACTTGGCAGGATCCGGCGCCGTCAGCCTGGGCCGGACTGGCCCACCCTGATGATGGCCGGTTCGCCGGCATGGTCGACGATCTCGGCGAGACGCGCCGCATCGGCCGAGCCCGGTGCCGCGGTGAGCATCAGTGCCGCCAGGTCGTCGCCCGGGATGGCGAGCAGGCTGCCGACGAGCGTGACGGCGCCGCCGTCCGGATGGATGAACGCGGCACTGCTCTCGTATGCCACCACCGGTCTCGGCGTGCGCCACAGGGTGTCGAACAGCCGGCTGCGGCTGCGCATCTCGTCCACCAGCGCGGCGAGCGACGCGTCGGCGGGGTAGCGCAGCAGCGCGCTCCTCAGCCGGGCGGCGAGGATCGCTTCATGATCGGTCGCGTCGTCCGCGGACTGCTTGAAACCGTTGAACGGATCGCAGAACGTGCGCCAGGCGACGTTCCAGTCCCACGGGTCACCGGTGAGCTCCCAGTGCCCCAGGGCCACGAACGCGCTGTTCACGGCGATGAGGTTCATCGCCGCGTCGGAGACGAACATCGGGGTGTCCGGGAACCGTTCCAGCAGCCGCAGCGCACCCGAACCGACTTCGTTCGGCACCTGCCCGTCGGCGGCGGCGTACCCGGCCAGCGCGCACAGCCGCTCGTACTCCGCCCGCCCGACCCGCAGCGCCCGGGCGATGGCGTTCACCACCCCGGCCGACGGATGGCTGCGCCCCTGCTCCAACCGGCGTACGTAGTCCGCCGACATCCCCGCGAGCTCACCGAGCTCCTCCCGCCGCAACCCCTGCACCCGCCGCCGGCCGATCGGTAGCCCGACCGCCGCAGGTGCCGTGCTCTCCCGCAACTGGCGCACCGCGACACCGAACTCGTGACGTTCCACAGCGCAAGTGTGCCCGGAACGTCGAGACACCGGGCAGTGGGCGGGCACGAACCCGGCCGGAACGACACCGCGAAAAGATGAAGGCCGTGATCAGCTCTCGCTGGTCACGGCCTTCATCGTGAAGTGCGCCCGAAGGGACTCGAACCCCTAACCTTCTGATCCGTAGTCAGATGCTCTATCCATTGAGCTACGGGCGCTCGGTGCTCAGCCAGTCTACACACCCGGCTTTCGCGCGGAGACTCCGGGATTCGAACCCGGGAGGGGCTTTAAGACCCCAACCGCATTAGCAGTGCGGCGCCATAGACCAGACTAGGCGAAGTCTCCTCGGTGGTCCGGAGACCACCGCGCCCGAGAATACAGGTACGTCCCCTCCCGGGGCAAAGCGACTACCGGGCGGCCACCCGGGCCCTGCGTTTCCGTCGTGTGCGTCGTCACACCCGCGACTACGCTCCATCGATATGCAGGAGCAGCCGCCGAGCGACCCGCCCCGCCGTGAGCCCGCCCCCGGCGCCCGGCGGAGCCGCTCCACCGAGCCGACCTTCACCCCGCCGCCCAGCCCGCCCGCGCCGGCCGACCCGCAGCCGTCCGAACCGGTGTCGAGGGAGCGGCGAACCAGGAAGGCAGCCCCCACCGTGCTCTTCCGGCCGCCCGATCCCGCCGGAGCCGCACCGACGACCCCGGCCGGGGCCACACCGACCACCCCCGCCGCGACCGGCACGCCGGACCGCGCGCAGACCGCCCCCGCGCCACGGCCCCGCCCCGCCGCCGAGCCGACCGACACCACGCCACGTACCGACGCCGGGCTGAGCACCGATGCCCCGGCGGCCACCGACGCCCCGCCGGGCGCCGACGTCGGGACCGCGCGGCCGACGAAGCGCGCGACGGCCAGGAAGACCTCCTCGGCGACGAAGGGCGAGGTCCCGCCGGCAGGCGCGACCACCCAGGCAGCAAAGGCCGGAACCCGGCGCGCCGCGAAGGCCGCCCCGGCGGCGAAGAGCGCACGCCCTACCGCCGCGAAGGCCGCCCCGGCACCGGCCGGGACGGACGAGCAGCCGGCCGGCGTGACGAGGAGCACGCTGCCTCCCGCCGGGCCGACCGCCCCGGCGGTGGAGACGGCACCGGACACCGCCGGCGAACAGCCGGCCCAGGTGGCCGAGAGCGCGGAGCAGCCGACCCGGGCGGCGAAGGCGACGGCGCGCCGGGCCGCCCCGGTGGCGAAGAAGGCGACGCCGGTCACCCGGAAGCGGGCCGGCCGGGCCGAGGTCGGGACCAGCGGAGCGCCGGTGACGGATCCGTCCCCGGTCCCGGCCCTCGGGGAAGCGCCGGAGCCGGGCGGCCCGCCCGGACCGGTGGAAACGGTCACGGCCGACGCGGAGCCGACCGAGCGGCCGGAGCAGGGGCGGCCCACCGACCAGGGTTGGCGGGAGGTGGCTGCCCGCGTACTCGATCATCCGGGGTTCGCGCCGGAGCTGCTGGCCGGCGCGGCGGTGGCGGCGCTCGGGCCGCGGGCCGGCGACTGGGCCGAGCGAACCCGCGCGGCCTATCCCGACGCGGACGCGGACGGGCTGGCCCGGCTGGCCACCCGGCGGTTCGTCCGGCTGGCCGGTACGGGCGGCGCGCTCGCCGCGGGTGCCGGCCTGTTCGCCCCGGCGGCCGAGCTGGCGGCGGTGCTCTGGACGCAGGCCAACCTGGTGCTGCACCTGGCGGCGGTCTACGGCCGGGAGCCGGGACATCCGGACCGGGTACCCGAGCTGCTGGTGCTGACCCAGGTGCACCCGGACCTGGCCACGGCGCGGGCGGCGCTGGACGCGGTGCGGTCGGCGGGTGCGCCGGTCGACGGCACGTGGCCCCGGGCGGCGGAGGCGGCCTGGCGGTTGGCGACGCCGCTGGCCGCCCAGGCGGGCGGCTGGTGGGCGCTGCGGCTGGCGTCGCGGCTGCTGCCGGGCGCGGCCCCGCTCACCGCCGCGACGGGCGGCACGGCCGCCGCCGAGCGGCTCGCCGCGCGGGCGCGGGCCCTCTACCGCCCCGGCCGGGTCGGCCTGACCGGGCCGGGCGCGGGAGGGGTCATAGCCAGCTGAACCAGGACTTCGGCAGCGAGGCGTAGCCGACGAAGGCGACCACGTCGAGCAGGGTGTGCGCCACGATCAGCGGCGCCACCCGGCGGGTACGCAGGAAGAACAGGCTGAAGATCACGCCCATCACCGCGTTGCCGACGAACGCGCCGAAGCCCTGGTAGAGGTGGTAGGAACCGCGCAGCACGGCGCTGGCGGCGACCACCGCGGCGAGCCGCCAGCGCAGCTGGCGCAGCCGGGTGACCAGGTAACCGACCACGATCACCTCCTCCAGCACGGCGTTCTGCACGGCTGCCAGGATCAGCACCGGCACCGCCCACCAGAGGTGCGGCAGCGCGGCGGGGACCAGCGTGGCGTTGAGGCCGAGCTGCGCGGCGGCCCAGAACAGGGCCAGCCCGGGCAGGCCGATCAGCGCGGCCAGGCCGGCGCCGCGGGCCAGGTCGGACCCGGGCCGCCCGGCGTCGATGCCGAGCGTCCGCGCCGGGTCCCCCGGGTCCCGCGCCAGCAGGTGTACGGCGAGCAGCACCGGCAGCAGCGCGAAGCAGATCCCCAGCAGCTGGTACGTCAGGTCGAGGTACGGCCGCGCGGTCACCGAGGTGTTCAGCGAGGCGGTCTGCTTGGACAGCGGCCCGGCGGCGGTCAGCTTGGCGATCAGCGAGACCAGCGCGTACACGGCCGACTGGCCGAGGGAGAGGCCGAGCACCAGCAGCGTCTCGGTGCCCAGGGTCCGGCGGGACACCGGGCGGGTGAGCTCGTCAACCGTCACCGGACCACTGTGCCGCACGCGGGGGCCGACCGGCAGCACCGTCCGGAACGGATGAGCCGATCGCACATTGTGTGCGACCGGTGCGCACGCTGCGTGGAGATTCTATGGGGGCCGATCCGCCCGTCAGGAGAAGGAGCGTGCCCCGGTGTCGAACTTCGCGCGGTTGCTGAAGGAGAGCTGGACCCTGGTCGAGGAGGAGCGCGAGCGGCTGAGCGGTCACTTCTACGCCCGGCTGTTCCTGCTCGACCCCGACCTGCGCAAGCTCTTCCCGGTGCAGATGAACGGGCAGGGTGACCGGATCCTGGAGGCGATCGTCACCGCCACCCAGACGGTGGACGACCCGGAGGCGTTCGACGAGTACCTGCGGGCGCTGGGCCGGGACCACCGGAAGTACCACGTCGAGGCGAGCCACTACGAGACGATGGGCGTCGCCCTGCTGGACGCGCTGCGCAGCACCGCCGGGGACGGCTGGAACCTGGAGTACGACCAGGCCTGGCGGGACGCGTACGCGAGCATCTGCGAGCGGATGCTGGCGGGCGCGGAGGCGGACGAGAACCCGCCGTTCTGGCACGCCGAGGTGCTCACCCACGAGCGGCACGGGCCGGACACCGCGGTACTGACCGTGCGCGCCCTCCAGTTCCCGCTGCGCTGGCAGGCCGGCCAGTACGTCAGCGTGGAGGCGCCCCGTCACCACGCCCGGGTCTGGCGCACCTACTCGGTGGCGAACGCCCCGAACGACGACAACGTGCTGGAGTTCCACGTACGGACGCCGGCAGGGGCGGCGGGCTGGGTCTCCGGGGCGCTGGTGCGGCGTACGAAGCCGGGTGACCTGCTCCGGATCGCCGCGCCGATGGGCTCGATGACGCTGGACCGGGAGTCGACCCGGGACATCCTCTGCGTGGCGGGCGGGGTCGGGCTGGCCCCGATCAAGGCGCTGGTGGAGGAGTTGACCACGGTCAACCGGACCCGGTGGGTGCACGTCTTCTACGGCGCGCGCCGCCCGGACGAGCTGTACGGGCTGGCCGGCCTGGAGGAGCTGGTGGCCGCCCACCCGTGGTTGTCGGTGACCCCGGCGTGCAGCGACGACCCGGACTTCGACGGCGAACTGGGGGACGTCTCCGACGTGGTGACCCGGTACGGCCCGTGGACCACGCACGACTGCTACGTCTCCGGCTCGGCCGGGATGGTGCGGGCCACCCTGCGCGCGCTGGCCGCCGACGACGTGCCGCCGGACAACATCCGCTACGACACCTTCGGCAACCTGTAGACCTTTCTCCCCCCGAGCCGGGCCGCGTGCCCCCGCCCCCTGGGGCACGCGGCCCGGCCCCCCGTGCACCGGTACGCGGGCCGGACCGGCAACCGGCTCGCGTACCGGAATCGGGCGTGGGTCAGTAGCGCCAGGGGTGGCCGGTGTCGCGGTACTCCTCGACCGGCACGAGGGGCGTCCCGGGTGCCATCCGGTCGACGTAGAGGCGGCCCTCCAGGTGGTCGATCTCGTGCGCGACCAGCCGGGCCATCGCGTACTCGAAGGACGTGATGACCCGGCTGCCGTCCCACTGGGCGTGTTCCACGTCGATCCGCAGCGGTCGGGGCACCAGCCCCCGGTGGTCGAAGAAGGAGAGGCAGCCCTCGTACTGCTCGTCGTTCTCGTCCGCGGTGTCGACCACCCGGGGGTTGAGCAGCACGACCGGTTCGGCGGCCCGGTCGGCGGGGCGGACCAGGGCGACCGCCCAGCCGAGCCCGAGCTGCGGGGCGGCGATGCCGACGCCCTTGCTGAACGGGTGCAGCTCGTCGAGGCGGACCAGGATCGCGGAGAGCCGGTCCACGACGTCGCGGGCGAGGGGCTCCTCCCGGGGCAGGTCGAACTGGCGGGCGGGCTGGCGGAGCAGGTCGTCGCCGCGCTGCACGACGCCGATGCCGCGCATCCGGTCGCTGGCCCGTACCCGGACGCCCGGCCCGGGGCCGTCGGGCTCGACGTCCGTCGGCGGGGTGCGGAACCGCCACTGCATCCGGTAGCGGGCGTTGAGCGGCGGGTCGTCGGTGGCCCAGTCGAAGATCGCCCGGTCGCCCTCGTCGCGACGCTGGATCGGGGTGCGCAGCGGCCCCTCGGAGGAGGAGAGCGAGGTCTCCAGCCCCCACACCTTCGGGTCGAGGTCGGCGGGGAGGTCGAGGCGGACGGCCAGGTGCCGGGTGGGCAGGCGGACGGCCCGCTGGAACCAGGGACCCCACTTGTCCCGGCCGACGCGGTACGCGTACTCGATGGTGACCCGGTCGCCGGGGTAGAGCGGGAAGCGGCCCTCGTCGTTCTCGAAGAGCAGCCAGATCTCCTTGAACGCGTCCCGGTCGTGCTTGGCCCGCCAGTGCATCGGCTCGCGGACGCCCCCGTCGTCCCGGTACGCCGCGAGTTGCAGCTCGGCGAAGGTGAGCGGGTGCTCCCGGTGGTGCCGGTTGGAGCGGCCCGGGTCGTCGGGGTAGCGGTCGACGGCGACCCGGACCAGGTAGCGGGTGACCGGTTCGGTGCCGGCGTTGTACAGCTCGCGCCGGATCACGCAGAGGTAGCCCTCGTCGGTCCAGGTGAGCGTGGCGGACTCCCGTTCCACCACCAGTCCGGTGCCCGGGGGCAGCCACTGGCTGGGTACGGCGGCCTCCCGGTGCCCGCCGCCGGAGCGGCCGTGCCGCAGCTCGTCGTACTCGCGGTAGCGCTGCCAGATGGCGCCGGCGGCCTCCAGCACGGCCTCGGCCCGGCGGGCGAAGTCCTCGGTGGGCCGGTGCCGGCGTCCTTCGACGTGGCTGACGTAGGAGGGGTCGAAGCCCATCAGGGTGGCCAGTTGTTTCTTGGACAGCCCGCGGGCGCTCCGGTGCCGGGCGAGTTCGGCCGCGAACGAGTCGGCGGCGCGCTCGATGGGTGAGGTCGTCATCGGCTTCCTCGTACGCGGGGGAGCACCATTTTCACGTTCAGTGGCCGAACGTGTACGGAAACTGCCTCGTATTCGACACTCACCTTGACAATCCAGCGGCGTCCGTCGATGCTTGCGCCGCCCACCCGCCGCCCCGGTCGCGTTTTCCGGCGGACCCTCCGGGTAGTAGCCGGCGTGACGGGGACCTCCCCCTCACCCCCTCGGACCGACTTCCCCCGGCCGACGACTGTGGTTAGGCTAGCCTTAGCTCATACCGACGGCGGACGCCGCGCGACGGGGCGACCAGACAGGGGACGGATCAAGGTGACTGCGGTGATGCCGAGGCGGGACGTCGCCACGCCGCTCGCTCCGGTGACCGCCACCCTGCGCGCCATGTTCGGCACCGACGACCTGCCCGGGCTCGCACCCGGCCTGCTGGTCGACGACGAGACCCGCTGGTCCCCGGCCACCCGGCTGATCGACGGCACACTGCTGCCGGAGTTCCTGCGCGCGGCCACCCGGCGCTTCGGCGGTACGCCGCACGCCTGCGCCGCGCTGGCCTGGAAGTCGTACAGCTACTGGACCGCGCTGCCGGCGGTGCTCGGCTGGGCCGCCGCCCGGCGGGTGCCGCTGCTCGACCCGGCCGACGTGCTGCTGCACTTCGAGGACCACCACCAGCTGCTCACCCTCGGCCTGCGCCGGTCGACCCCGGTCGCCGTGCTGCCCACCGACCCGCTGGCCCCGACCGGCCACCCCGACGTACGGGTGGTGGCCGACGAGGCGGCGCTGCTCGGGGCGCTGCGCGCCACGCTGCTCGACGCCCACTTCGCCCCGCTGATCGCCGCGATCCAGACGGACGTCCGGCTCGGCACGCGTACGCTGCTCGGCTCGGTCGCCTCGGGGATCGCGCACGGGATCCTGCGCGCCTCGGACGCGCTGCCCGGCTCCGCCACCGAGGCGGTCGGCACGCTGCTCGGCACGCTCGACCTGAGCGACCTGGTGGAACTGGTACCCGGTCCGGGCGGCGCGCCCACGGTCCAGCGGCGCACCTGCTGCCTGGCCTTCACCCTGCCCCGGCCCAAGGTCTGCCAGGGCTGCTGCCTGCGCCCGTCCTGACCGCGCCGCCACGCGTCGCGTCCCCGGCCCATCCCGCCGCTCGGCCGGGCGACCCCGGCGCGTCCGGCCGAGCCGCGGGTCAGCTCCGGCCGCGGCCGTGGTTCAGCCGGTCAGCGGGCGGACGTCCCAGAGCCAGACGCCACCGGTGGGCGTCGGCCGGATGCCGGTCAGCGCGGTCATGCCCCGGCGCAGCGCGGCGGCCTGCGGCAGCCGGGGGTCGAGGATCACCGCGCCGGCCCGCCAGTACCGCAGGTCGTCCAGCGCGGCCACCCGGGTCGACGGGGTGATCGGCGGCACCGCGTCGGTCTTGCGGATCTGGGTGAAGAAGTCGCTGGTGGGGCGCGGTGGCGCGGTGAACAGCGCGATCCGTCCCTTCCCCGGCCGGGTGTCCGGGTAGAGGAAGTAGCCCCGGGCCAGCGGCATGTCGAGTCGGGTCTCGGCGGACCAGCGCAGCGGCTCGGGATAGGTGGTGTCCGGCAACGGAAGGGTGACGACGCTGCGACCGCCTTCCACGTACGGCCGCCAGGCGCCGGAGGTGACGAAGGCGGGGACCGGTTCGAGGCGTACCGCGGGCAGCGGGGTGGGCAGGATCGGCAGCAGCGCCATGGTGAGCACCGTGGCGGTGGCGAACCGGAGCTGCGGGCGGGCGGCGGGGTGGCGGCGGACGAGCCCGCGGACGTGCTCGGCACCGAGGGCGAGCAGGATGCCGACGATCGGGGTGAGCGCCAGCGACCAGCGGGTGGGGACCACCGAGTGCAGGATCGGCAGGTTCTCCAGCGCCGCCCAGGGCCCCGGTACGCCGGTGTCGTGCCCGTCGAGGCGGACCTCCCGGCCGAGGGAGAAGAGCGCGAAGAGCAGCCCCACCCCGGCCAGGGCCAGCACCACGACGTTGCGCCGCAGCCACCAGACCAGCGCCACCACCAGGACGACCAGCGGCCAGCCGAAGAAGGCGTTCTCCTCGGTGGCGTTCTTCGCCAGCCAGACGCTGCCCCGGGCGTCCCCGGCCAGCGACTCCCGGGACCAGGCGACGAACGAGGCCAGGTCGGTCCGGTAGCCCCGGATCAGCGGGGAGAGCCCCTGGTAGGCGCCGGGACCGAAGAACTGGACGGAGAGCGGGTACGCCAGCAGCGCCCCGGAGACGACGGCGGCCACGCCGAGCCCGGCGCAGAACGGCCGGGCGGCCCGGCGCAGCCCGGGGCGGGCCACGGCCAGCGCGACCACCACCACCCCGAGCCCGATCGCGGTCATCAGCAGGATCTCCAGGTTGAGGAACGCCTGCCAAACGATCACCAGGCCGAGCAGCACACCGTTGCGCAGCCAGCGGCCCGGTTCGGCCAGCCGCAGGGTCCGCCAGACCAGCAACGGCACCACGAACTGGCCGACGATGTTGGGGTGGGCGTTGGCGTGCGAGACCATCGCCGGGGCGAAGGCGCAGAAGCCGGCGCCGAGCCAGGCCGGTCCCCGGCCGACGGCCAGCACCCGGGACAGCAGGAGGTACCAGGCGATGCCGGTGGCGGCCATGCCGAGGGTGAGAAAGAGCAGAAATGACCAGCGAGGGCCGAACAGTACGGTGACGGGCGTCATTGGCAGCGAAATGGATAATACGGACGTATTCGCCATCAGATTCACGCCGTCCGGCACATTCATCCGGTCCGTCGTGAACGGATAGGCGAATTCGGTCACCACCCGTGCGCCGTGCGCCATCATCCACTGGAACTGCGCCTGATCGGAGAGGTTGTCCCGCACCCCGGCCCGGGGGTCGAGCCAGAAACGGGCGGTCACCCAGAACGCGAGCAGCACGAAGCTGAGCGCGGCGACCAGGTCGGTCCACCGCCCGCGCGTCGACCGTCCGCCCTCGTCGGGGCCGCCCTCGGCAGCACCACCGTCGGCGGCGTCCGATTGAGGAGTAGTCATGACAATTCAGAGCGTAGTCAGGGTATGGCAGGGACGTGACATGTTTCTGGGCACTGGCGTACTATGTGCCGGGTTCGCCGACCGCCGATCACGTGCCCACCCCCGACCGTATTTCGGCCACCCCCGGTGCCCCGATTTCCTCACCGTCCCTCCGGATGGTTGACTCTGTCGGTCCAGGCGCGGGTCAGTCATTACGTAGAGGAATCGACGCATGGCAGAGATCACTGGGGATCAGCGCGTCCAGTCGGAGGTGCTCGAAGGGCTGGCGACGGCGGTCAACCACCGCAGGTGGTTCGTCGAGCTCGCGGTGCCCTACCTCGGTGACAACCCCATCGAGATCGGTAGCGGCCTGGGCGACTACGCCCTGGAGTGGTCGGAGCACCTGCCCCGGATCACCGCCACCGAGGCCGACCCGGACCGGCTGGTCCGGCTCAAGGAGCGACTCGCCGACCACCCGGGCATCGAGGTCCGGCAGATGCTGCTGCCGCACACCGAGCGGGGCGACTACAGCGCCGCCGTGTCGTACAACGTGCTGGAGCACATCGACGACCACGTGGGCGCGCTGCGCAGCATGCGCGACCTGGTCCGTCCCGGCGGCGCGGTGGTCATCATCGTGCCGGCGTTCCAGTTCGCGATGAGCCCGGCGGACATCGCCACCGGCCACGTCCGCCGCTACACCAAGAAGACGCTCGGCGCGGCGATGACCGAGGCCGGGCTCACCGTCGAGAAGATCCACTACGCCAACGCGCTGGGCCTGATCGGCTACTTCATGGCCACCAAGGTCTTCCGGCTGATGCCGAAGGAGGGCCCGATGGTGAAGATCTACGACAGCCTGGTGCTGCCCGCGACGAAGGCCGCCGAGCAGGCCGTCCGCCCGCCCTTCGGCCAGTCCGTCTTCGCGGTCGCCCGCGTCCCCGCCTGAGCCGGGTCGGGGCCTCCGCGGGCGCGGAGGCCCCGCCGCCTCACTCCTTGATCTGGTACGTCGGGCGGATGACCGCCCGGGCCAGGGTGTGGAAGGCCAGGTTGAAGCCGACGAAGGCCGGGCTGGCGTCCGGCCCGACGTCGAGGCGCTCCACGTCGACCGCGTGCACCGCGAAGACGTACCGGTGCGGCCGGTCGCCGGGCGGCGGGGCGGCCCCGCCGTAGCCGGTGTCGCCGTAGTCGTTGCGGATGCTGAACGCGCCGCCGAGATCGCTGTCCTTCACCCCGGTCGGCAACTCGGTCACCGAGGCCGGCACGTCCACCAGCACCCAGTGCCAGAAGCCGCTGCCGGTCGGGGCGTCCGGGTCGAAGCAGGTCACCACGAAGCTCTTCGTCTCGTCGGGGAAGCCCGACCAGTGCAGCTGCGGGGAGGTGTTCTCGCCGCCGGCGCTGCCGTGCGCGTACCGCGCGTCCATCGGCTCGCCGTTGTGCACGTCCTCACTGGTCAGCGTGAAGGTGGGCACGGTCGGCAGCAGCTCGTACGGGTCCGGGGCGATCGGTCGTTCCAGGCTCATTCGAAACGGGTCCTTCCGGGTGCGCGATGTCCTGCGCCTCTTCATACCCCCTGAGCACCCCGGGTCGAACCACGACGGCCGGCATGTCCGCCCCGGCCCTGTCCGGCGGCCCCGAAACTTTCGGTGGATGCACCGTAATTCTCGGTGACAGCTCGCGGCCCCCGCTCGCTCACCGGCGCCCCACCATGCCGGCATCCCCTGTTCAGTTGCCTGCCACCGACCCGACGCAGCCGATCCAGGCCCGCGACGGTTCCGGAAATCGTTGACACCGCGATGGGGTCGACCGATGATGCAAGCATCGATGAACCTCGACGGCCACCGATCCGGGCGCGGTGGCCAGGGCAGCGACTGGTTCCTCGGTCGTCATCGACCACGAAAGAGGGATGCACCCGTGAACGACTCACCCGTCCCCCCGGCACGCCCACGGCGTACCCGGATGCGGCTCCTGCTCGCCGGCACCACCGCGGTCGTGCTGGCCGCGGTCTCGGCCACCATGACCGGCATCGCCCACGCCGAGGCCGACCGGATCGTCACCTCGAACACCACCGGTACGCACAACGGCTACTTCTTCTCGTACTGGAAGGACAACGGCAACGTCACCCTGACGCTGGGCGCCGGCGGCAACTACAGCGTCCAGTGGAGCAACATGAACAACATGGTGGTCGGCAAGGGTTGGAAGCCCGGCTCCAACCACACCGTGAACTACTCCGGCACGTTCAGCCCGAACGGCAACGGCTACCTGGCGCTCTACGGCTGGACCCGGAACCCGCTGATCGAGTACTACATCGTGGAGAACTTCGGCTCGTACAACCCCAGCACCGGCGCGCAGCGGCTGGGCTCCGTCACCACCGACGGCAGCACGTACGACATCTACCGCACCCAGCGGGTCAACCAGCCCTCCATCGAGGGCACCGCGACGTTCTACCAGTACTGGAGCGTCCGGCAGCAGCACCGCAGCAGCGGCACCATCACCACCGCCAACCACTTCAACGCCTGGGCCAGCCTCGGCCTGAACCTGGGCAGCCACGACTACCAGATCATGGCGACCGAGGGCTACCAGAGCAGTGGCAGCTCCAACATCACGGTGAGCGAGGGCCCGGGCGGTGGCCCGACCACCAGCAGCCCGCCGCCCACCACCACCAGCCCGCCGCCGACCACCACCAGCCCGCCCCCGAACCCGGGCGGCGGCCCGTGCAAGGTGAGCAACGCGGTGAACGCCTGGAACAACGGCCTCACCGACAACATCACCATCACCAACACCGGCACGACCACGATCAACGGCTGGTCGCTGAAGTTCACCCTGCCGTCCGGGCAGAACATCACCTCGGGCTGGAGCGCGACGTACGCACCGACCAGCGGTCAGGTGACCGCGACCAACGTCGGCTACAACCCGACCATCCCGCCGGGCGGATCCACCACGATCGGCTTCCAGGCCACGCACACCGGCAACACCGCCGCGCCGAGCGGGTTCTCGCTCAACGGCGCCGCGTGCAGCAGCTGACCCCGGTCCCCCTGGCCGGCGTCCGCGCCGGTCAGGGGGCATCTCTCGCGGTCAGGTGGCGGAGGGTGTGGGATTCGAACCCACGAAGACATCGCTGCCTTACCGGTTTTCAAGACCAGCGCCATCGGCCACTAGGCGAACCCTCCCGGACACGTCCCCGAGGGGTACGCGACCGTGCCTAGTCTGCCACGGACCGTTCACCGGCCGCGCCGCCGTCCCATCCCCCGGGGTGGGGACGACGGCGTACGGAGGCGACCGGCGACGGTACCGACCAGCGCGTCCGGGACGGCCCGGCGTCCACAGTGGTCCCGTCGGGCGCACCGCCCGGCGCGGACGGTGGACCCGGTGCCGGCCCGGGCGTGGACCCGGCCGCGGATCGGGTAAGACTGGTCCATGCGCGCGATGACGATCCCGGAACCCGGCGGACCCGAGGCCCTGGTCTGGGCGGAGGTGCCCGACCCCCGGCCCGGTCCCGGCGAGGTGGTCGTGGACGTACGGGCCACCGCGGTGAACCGGGCCGACCTGCTGCAACGGCAGGGGCACTACCCGCCGCCGCCGGGCGCGCCCGCGTACCCGGGGCTGGAGTGCTCGGGCGTGGTGAGCGCGGTCGGCCCCGACGTCACCGGCTGGACCGAGGGCCAGGAGGTCTGCGCGCTGCTGGCCGGCGGCGGGTACGCCGAGCGGGTCGCCGTGCCGGCCGGGCAGCTGCTGCCGGTGCCGGCCGGGGTGGACGTGGTGGACGCCGCCGCGCTGCCGGAGGTCGCCTGCACGGTCTGGTCCAACGTGGTGAAGCTGGCCGGGCTGGCGAAGGGCGAGACGCTGCTGGTGCACGGTGGCGGCAGCGGGATCGGCACGTTCGCCGTCCAGCTCGGGGTGGCGCTCGGCGCGACCGTGGTGGTGACCGCGCGGGCCGCGAAGCACGAGCGGCTGCGCGAGCTGGGCGCCGCGCACACCGTCGACTATCGCGAGCAGGACTTCGTCGAGGAGGTGCGGCGGGTCACCGACGGCCGGGGCGCGGACGTGATCCTGGACATCATCGGGGGCGCGTACCTGCCCCGGAACGTGGCGGCGCTGGCCACCGGCGGCCGGCTGGTGGTGATCGGCATGCAGGGCGGCCGCAAGGGTGAGCTGGACCTGGGGATGCTGCTGGCGAAGCGGGCCTCGGTGCACGCGACGGCGCTGCGGTCCCGCCCGCTCGACGAGAAGGCGCAGATCGTCCGGGGCGTACGCGAGCAGGTGTGGCCCCTGGTCGAGGCGGGCACGGTCCGCCCGGTGGTGGACCGGCGGCTGCCGCTCACCGACGCCGCCGAGGCGCACCGCCTGGTGGAGACCAACGACCACCTGGGCAAGGTGCTGCTGGTCCGGTGACCGGTCAGGCCGGGTCGGGCTCCGGGAGGGGGAGGACGCGGCGGGGGCCGGGGCCCTCGGTGGCGAGCGAGTCGCCGGGGTTGTAGAGGGTGCAGCGCTGTACGGAGAGGCAGCCGCAGCCGATGCAGCTGTCCAGGTCGTCGCGGAGCTTGCCGAGCAGCCGGATCCGCTCGTCCAGCCGGTCCCGCCAGGACCGGGAGAGCGCGGCCCAGTCCTCCGCGGTGGGCGTCCGCGCCGAGGGCAGCGAGTCCAGCGCGGCGCGGATCTCCTCCAGCGACACGCCGACCTGCTGGGAGATCCGGACGAAGGCCACCCGGCGCAGCTCGGTGCGGGCGTACCGGCGCTGGTTGCCGCCGGTGCGCTCGGCCCGGATCAGGCCGAGTCGCTCGTAGTAGCGCAGCGCGGAGGGGGCCACCCCGCTGCGGGCGGAGAGCTGGCCGATGGTCAGTGTCGCGTCGTGCATCACAGGGCCTTGAGTTGAAGTTCGCTTCAACTCGGAGGCTAGCCGCATGACGACGACCACCGCCACCGACCCCGCCCTCCTGGCGGCGCTGCTGGAGCGGGTCCGCGCCGGCCGCGAGTTCGGCCCGAACGTGTACTCGACCCTTGACGTCCTCCAGGTCCTCTACGACCGGGTGCTCCGGATCACCCCGGAGACCGCCGACCACCCCGACCGCGACCGGTTCCTGCTCTCCAAGGGACACGCCGTGGCCGGCTACTACGCCCTGCTCGCCGCGAAGGGCTTCGTGCCGGTCGAGTGGCTCGACGACCAGGGCGGCCCGGAGAGCCGCCTCGGCGACCACCCGGACCGGCTGCTGGTGCCCGGCGTGGAGATCGGCTCCGGCTCGCTCGGGCACGGCCTCGGCCTGGGCGTCGGCACCGCGCTCGGCCTGCGCGCCCAGGGCCGTACCGACCCCCGGGTGTACGTGCTGCTCGGCGACGCCGAACTGGACGAGGGCTCCAACCACGAGGCGATCGCGTACGCGGGGGCCACCGGGCTCGGCACCCTGACCGCGATCGTGCTGGACAACCGGTCGGCGAGCCACGGCTGGCCGGGCGGCGCGGCGAGCCGGTTCACCGTCAACGGGTGGACCGCGGCGACCGTCGACGGGCGCGACCACGAGGCCCTGCACACCGCCCTGACCGGGCACGACCACCACCGGCCGCACGCCGTCGTCGCGGTCGTCACCGACGGGGAGTGACCATGCGCGAGACCTTCGTGACCACCACGACCGCCCTGCTGGACGATCCGCGTACCGCGGTCGTCCTGGCCGACATCTCCGCCGCCGCGTTCGCGCCGGCCGCCGGGCGGCACCCCGACCGGGTGCTCAACGTCGGGATCCGGGAGCAACTCCTGCTGGGGGTGGCCGGCGGGCTGGGGCTGACCGGGCTGCGCCCGATCGTGCACAGCTACGCCCCGTTCCTCGTCGAGCGGGCCTACGAGCAGATCAAGCTGGACCTCGACCACCAGGGGGTCGGGGCGGTGCTGGTCAGCGTCGGCGCGTCGTACGACCGGGCGGCGGCGGGACGGACCCACCTCGGGCCGGCCGACGTGGCCCTGATCGACACGCTGAACGACTGGACCGTGCACGTGCCCGGGCACACCGACGAGGTGCCCGGGATCCTGCGCGACGCGGTCCGTGGGACCGGCTCGGCGTACCTGCGGCTCTCCACCGCCGGCAACACGGAGGCGTACCCGGACGCGGGTGGGCTGCGGGTGGTCCGCGACGCCGGACCGGGCGCGCCGCTGCTGGTGGCGGTCGGGCCGCTGCTGGACGCGGCGCTCGACGCGGTCGCCGGGCGGCCGGTCACGGTGGCGTACACCCACCGGCCCCGGCCGTTCGACGTGACCGGGCTGCGCGCCCTAGCGGGCGGCGAGGTGATCCTGGTGGAGCCGTACCTGGCGGGGACGTCGGCCCGGGTGGTCGGCGCGGCGCTGGCCGACCGGCCGCACCGGCTGCTCGCCCTCGGGGTGGGTCGCGCGGAGCTGCGCCGCTACGGCACGGCGGCGGACCACGACCGCTGGCACGGCCTGGACGCGGCCGGCCTGCGCCGCTCGATCGACGCGTTCCTGAGCCCGGCGGGCTGAAGCGGGAAGGGCGGCGTCAGCGCTTGACGGTGCGCCGGGCCCGCTCGCGGGCCAGGATCCAGACCGCCTCGACGCCGTCCTTCCAGGTGATCTTCTTGCCCTCCTCGCGGCCCCGGGCCCGGTAGCTGATCGGCACCTCGTACGGGCGAATCCGCCGGCGGAGCAGCTTGCCGGTGACCTCGGCCTCCATGCCGAAGCCGCGGGACCGGATCTCCAGCGAGCGGTACAGCGCCAGCGGCATCAGCTTGAAGCAGGTCTCCAGGTCGCCGATGTAGGAGTTGTAGAGCACGTTGGCGACGGTGGTGACGCCCTTGTTGCCCATCACGTACCAGAAGCTGTACGCGCTGTGGCTGCCGAAGGTGCGATTGCCGTAGACGACCGTGGCCCGGCCGTCGAGCACCGGCTCCAGCAGCTTCGGGATGTCCTGCGGGTCGTATTCGAGGTCGGCGTCGAGGATGACCATGTACTCGCCCTCGGCGCTGTCCACGGCGGTCTTGATCGCCGCGCCCTTGCCCGCGTTGCGCTGGTGGGTGATGACCCGCAGCCGCGCGTCGTCCACCCGGCCGAGCACCTCGCCGGTGCCGTCCCGGCTGCCGTCGTCGACCACGACGAGCTCGATCTCGCAGGGGTAGTCCACCGCCAATGCCTGCTTGAGGGCATCCGCGATGCGTTCTTCCTCGTTGTAGACCGGCATGAGGATCGAGAGCTTCACGGGTTCTCCACGGTGGCGACGATGAGTCGGCCCTAGCCTAACCCGGCAGCTCCGTGACGGTGAGTGCCCCGCCCCGTACGTTGTCAAGGTCCTGATTCCGCCAGCTGCGGCGGTGGCCGTCCCGCGCGGGGACGGCCACCGCCGTCCGGGTCACTTCTGCTTGACCGGGACCACGATGAGCCGGGCCACCCCGCCGTCGCCGTCCTTGGCGCCGGCCACGCCGACGGTCGTGCCGACCTTGATGTCGCTCGACCGCACGGTGGTACGCCGCTCCACGACCCGCAGCTTCTCGTCGAAGGTCCACGTCATGGTGAACCCGTCCGAGCACTTCACGGTCATCGACCTGTCGTCGATCGCGGTCACCTGGCCGCGCTGCACCGCGACGGTCTTCGTGCCGCCCTCCTTGGCCTGCACCACGACCTCACCGTGCAGGACGTTCTTGCGCAGCAGCACCCGGGCCCGGTGCCGCTTGCGCCACTCCTGACCCCGCTCGCCGCGCTTGTCCCGCGGACCGGCCTGCGGACCGCCCGAGGCGGACGGGGCCGGCGCGGCGAGCGGGTCCACGTCCAGGTCGGCGGGGTCGAAGCCCATCGCCGCGAGCGCCTGGCCGTCCACGCCCATCGCGGCGGCCACCTCGACCGCGGTCTCCTTCGTCGCGCCCTGCGCCACCTGGGCCGGCCCGCAGCCGGCGAGGCCGAGCGCGGCCGCCGCGAGGAGCGCGGTGACGCCGGTGACGATTCCCTGACGTGCCATCGGGTTGTCCTCTCTCGTCCGTGTGACCACAGCCTCCCCCGGCCGGGCGAGCGGAGCGTCAGGTCGATGTTCGGGTCAGGTAAGGATCTCCGGGCAGCCGGACGGTGAAGGCCGCCCCACCCTCCGGGGCGTGCCCGGCCCCGATGTCGCCGCCGAGCCGGCGGACCAGCCCGGCCGCCAGTGCCAGGCCGAGGCCGCTGCCGACCTTGCGCACCCCCCGGTACCGCTGGTGCAGCGCGCCGCGCTCGAAGGCCACCGCCAGGTCGTCGTCGGTGAAGCCGGGTCCGCCGTCGCGGACCTCCAGCACGCCGCCGAACGCCGGGCCCGGACCGGCCGGCCGGACCGCGAGCACCACCGGCGCCCCGGGGGGTACGACCCGCAGCGCGTTCTCCAGCAGCCCGTCCAGCACCTGCCGGATCCGCCCCGGATCGGTGTACGCGGGCACCGGCCCGCCCGGCGTCTCCAGCCGGAACGGCACGCCGACCGCCGTGCACCGGTCGGACCAGGTCCGTTCCGTCTCGGCGGCGAGCCGGGCGAGGTCGACCGGGCCGGGTTCCAGCGGGAAGTCGGCGGCCTCCAGCCGGGCCAGCGCCAGCAGGTCGCTGACCAGACGGTCCAGGTGCTCGGCCTCGGCCAGCATGGTCCGGCCGGTGTCCGGCACCCCGTCCGCCTCGATCACGCCGTCGGCGAGCGCCTCGGCGTAGCCCCGGATGGCGGTGAGCGGGGTGCGCAGTTCGTGCGAGACGGAGAGCAGGAACTCCCGCTGCCGTCCCTCGCTGGTGGCCAGCGCGGCGGCCAGGCCGTTCAGCGCGTACGCCAGGTCGGCCACCTCGTCGGGCGGCTCGACCGGCACCCGTACCGCCCGGTCCCCGGCGCGCAGCCGGGCGGCGGCGGTGGCCGCGACCCGGATCGGCCGGGCCAGCCGGCGGGCCAGCAGCAGCCCGGCACCCGCCCCGGCGGCGAGCCCGGCCAGCAGTGGCAGCCAGAGGCCGAGCAGCACCTGCCGCCACGGTCCGGCGCTGGTGGCGCGGGTCAGCACCACCCCGTCGCCGTCGGGCAGCGGCCGACCCTCGACCAGCGCCCGGTGGCCGTCGACCAGCCGCCGGCCGGAGACCGTCCCGCCGGCGGCGACCCGGTTCACCACCGGCCGGGGCAGGCCGGGGCGGTCCACCTCGCCGCCCCGGACCACGTACACCTCGATCTCCTGCTGGCGGAGCTGGCGGATCAGCCGGTCGCCGGCGCTGTCCCGCTGCCGGGGCGCCCGGACCCGGAGCACGTCGGCGGCGAGCCGGGCCTGGGCGGCCAGCGCCGCCTGGTCCCGCCGCTCCGCGCCGCGTACCGCGACGGGGACCGCGACCAGCGCGGTGACCACCACCGACACCAGCGCCACCGCGCAGGTGACCAGCACCGCCCGGGCGGTCAGGGTGTGCCCGGCACGGCGGCGCGGGGCCGTCGCCGGGGCACCGATCACGGGCAGCGCGACGGTCGGCTCGTGCAGTCGGCCCCCGGTGGGGTGCGGGGTGGGCTCAGGCATCGGCCGCGTACCCGACGCCGCGGTGGGTGCGGATCACGCTGGCCGGACCGAGCTTGGCCCGGACCTGGGCCACGTGCACGTCCACCGTCCGGGTGCCGGCGTGCGCCGCGTACCCCCAGACCCCGGCGAGCAGTTCCTCCCGGGTGAAGACCCGGCCGGGCCGGGCCATCAGGTGGGCGAGCAGGTCGAACTCGGTGGAGGTGAGCTGCACCGGGGCGCCGGCGGCGGTGACCGTCCGGCGGGACGGGTCGAGGGTGACCGGGCCGACCACCCGGGGCTGTTCCGCACCGGCGGGCGCGCCGGCGGCCCGGCGCAGCACCGCCCGGATCCGGGCGACCAGTTCGCGCGGGCTGAACGGCTTGGTCACGTAGTCGTCCGCGCCCAGTTCCAGGCCGACGATCCGGTCGACCTCGTCGTCGCGGGCGGTGAGGAAGATGACCGGCGTCCAGTCACCGGCCTCGCGCAGCCGCCGGCAGACCTCGGTGCCGGCCAGGCCGGGCAGCGCGATGTCCAGCACGCAGGCCACCGGGCGCAGCCGCAGCGCGGCGGCCAGGCCCGCCGTCCCGTCCCGTTCCAGGTGTACGCCGAAGCCGTCGCGGGTCAGGTAGAGCCGGACCAGGTCGGCGATGGCCGGCTCGTCCTCCACCACGAGGACGAGCCCGCGCGGGGCGGTGTCGGCGGTCACCGGCCCATGATTACCGACCGGTGGCCGCCGGGGAGGTCTGCGGAGTGTTCGGATTCGGTAAGAGCCGGGTCAGCGGACCGGCGCGGGGCGGAACACGGCCGGCCGGGCCGGGGCCGGCGACTCCCCGATGGTGGCGACGAGCCGTTCGGCGGGGGCCCGCAGCCGGGTCCGGAAGGCGTGGTGGAGCAGGGCGTCGAGCTGCCACACCTGCTTCGGGTGGTGGGTACGGATGAGGAACCGCTCGCGCACCCCGTCGATGGCGGTGGCGGCCAGTTCGACGCTCTGCGACCGGGCGTCCGGGCTCCAGGTGACGTTGCTCAGTTCGCGCAGCTCGGTGTTGAGGTGCAGGCGCAGCCGGTGCAGGACCCGGGTCTGCCGGGTCACCACCAGCCGGCGGTGGGTGAGCAGCAGCAGGTAGTCACCGCCGACCGGATGCTCCGGACGGCTGCACCGGGTGACCAGGATGGTGGCGTCGCCGGAGCCGACGCAGCGACGGAAGACCGGCATGTGCCGGGTGACCGTCTGGGTGGCCAGGCCGGTCTCGGCGGCGGCCGGAAGGAACGTTCGCGAGAAGACGTCCATACCTTCTGCAACGACCGCTGACCTGGAGTGATATGGCTCACTCCGAACTTTTGGAAGTTCCATCCGTGCAAATCGCACCCCCGGTGCGACTGTCCCGGGCCGGACGGCCGGCGGGCCCCCTCGCGGGTGCGACGGGGCCCGGCCGGTGGACGGTCAGAGCAGCGGGGACATGCCGCCGAAGCCGGTACCGAGGCGGACCGACGCCGCCCAGCCCGTGCCCAGCCAGCGGAAACGGAACAGGTAGCCGGTCGACTTCTGCACCGCGACCAGGTCCGGCCGGCCGTCTCGGTCGAAGTCGCCGACCTGCACCGCGTCCCGGAACGAGTTCCAGCCGCTGCCGATCCTGGTACGGCCGCCCAGCGAGCCCGCGCGCCCGGCGTACAGGTAGAGGTAGCCGGTGGTCTTCTCCCTGGCCAGCAGGTCCGGGTAGCCGTCACCGGTGAAGTCGCCGCCGCCGTTCAGCTCGTCGTAGCCGTTCCAGCCGCCGGAACCGATCAACATTCGGGCCCCGAAGCCGGTGCCCCGGCCCGGGTAGAGGTAGAGCGCACCGGTGGACGACTGCACCGCGGCCAGGTCCTGGTAACCGTCCCGGTTGTAGTCACCGACCGGGGTGAGTTCCCGCATGCCGTTCCAGCCCGAACCGACCTTCACCCGGCTGCCGAACCAGTTGCCCGTGCCCGGGTAGAGCCACAGGTAGCCGGTCGACTTCTCCCGGGCGACGATGTCCTCGCCGCCGGACCTGTCGAAGTTGCCCACCCGGAGCAGCGCGTCCATGGCGTTCCAGCCGCTGCCCAGGCTCAGCCGCCCGTTCAACGTGGTGCCGTTGCCGCCGTACAGGTAGAGCCGACCGGTGGACGGCTCCCGGTAGACCACGTCCGACCAGCCGTTACCGGTGAAGTCGCCGGACTTCGTGGCGGGCAGCGGCGCGACGTCCAGGAAGTCGCCGTCGATCTCGATGCGGTAGCCGCCGTACGTCTCCTCGTGCGGGCCGACGTGCTGCTTCATCCGCCGCTTCGGCGACCAGTGGGCCGCCGGGATCGCCGGGTCGGAGACCGTCGCCTGGATCATCGGGTCCGCCGTCGGGTCCTCCAGCCGCCAGCGGGCGAAGTGCAGGTAGTCCGGGCGCACGTAACCGGCGGTGCCGTACGCGGCGACCTGGTCCGGCACACCGCGCGCCATGCTGCTGTAGAAGCCGGAGAGGTAGCCGGCGTCGTGCAGGCGGGCGGTCCACGCGCCCAGGAACGTGGTGACCGCCGTGGTGCAGGCCGCGTCCCCGCCCGCGTAGTCCTCCATGTCGTAGACCAGCACGCTCTCCCGGGGCAGCCCGAGGGCCTGCGCCTGGGACAGGGCGTCGTCCGCCTGGGCGAGGCCCTGCGCGGCCGCCCGCGTCGGGTCGATCCTGGCCTTCGAGGTGTTCAGGCAGGGTGCCTGGAGGCCGACGTACATCGGCACCAGGTGCCAGCCGGCGGCCACCTGGGTGGCGACCCAGTCCGCCGTCAGCTCGGGCTGGTCGCAGCCCCGGTCGACGCCACCGAAGTAGACGGTCACCGCGCGGTACGGCGAGGAGGCCCGCCAGGCCGCCATCGCGGCGCTGCTCGGCGCGGTGCAGGCGTCGAACCCGAGTCCGGTGTACGTGCCGGGCTGCGGGCCGACCGCCGCCCGGGCCGGGCCGGTGGTGACCGCCAGCGCGGCACCGGCGCCCAGCACGGTGGCGGCGGTGGCGGCCAGCGTCCGGCGAGCGGCCCGGCGCAGCCCGGGCAGCGAGAAGGTGGGTGTCATGATTCCCCGAATCTGTCCCCGTGATCGGAAGCCGGCGGGCGGACACGTACGCCACTCGCCTCGCACCGGCATCACGATTCTGGACAGGTCAGGGCTGGCCTGTCGAGACCCGAACGGACATCGTCCTGTTCGGATCAGTGCGGCGGCTGGGCGAACAGTTCCTCCAGCCAACCGGGAACCGCGGTGACGTACTCGGCCCGGGCGGGGTCGGACGTGTCCAGGCCACGCCGCCAGGAGAGCGACCGGCCGACCGTGGCCACGGTCATCGCCAGTCCCGCCGCCTCCCGCAGGGTCGCGCGGTCGTACCGGTCGGTCCACGCCTCCAGGTAGGCGTCCCGCAGCCGGTGCAGGACGGGGTCGTCCGGCGCGATACCGGCGGCGGCCGCCACCGAGCGGAGCGTCACCAGCAGGGTGCCGAAGGGCTGCGCCACCGAGGCGTCCCCCCAGTCGAAGAAGCGGTAGCCGGCGTCGCCGGCGAAGACGTTGCCGTCGTGCAGGTCGTCGTGCTGGACGCTGGCCGGGACCCCGATCTCCGCCAGCCGCCGGCAGATCCCGGCGAACTCCGACCGGTACCCGAGCAGCCGCTCGTGCAGTTCGGGACGGAGACCGCCGTCGACGCCGAGCAGCAGGGCGTCCCGGTCGTCGAGCAGCCCGTCCAGGAGGGCCGGCATCAGCGCGGGACGCTGGTCCGGCACGCCCGCCGCGACCAGGCGCTCCACCTCCGGGGCGACGGCGAGCTGGAGCGACGCGTACGCCGGGAGCACCCGCTCCCAGTGGGCCCGGTCCGGCGCGCCTCCCAGCACGTCGCGCAGGGTCGGACCACCGTCGGGCAGCAGCGACCAGCCGCGCGCGACGTCCACCGCGACCGGGTCCGGCACCGCGTCCGGAACGAGGCGGGACAGTTCGGCCAGGAGAACCGCCTCGTACCGGGTGCCGGGGTTGTTGGCCTTGAACCAGTACGGGTCCGCGTCGGTCGGCACCCGCCACACCACCGACCAGGGCCGGACCCGGGCCCGCACCGGGCCGGTCGTCCGGCGGCCGTGCCGGCCCAGGGCATCGGTCACCCAGGCGTATGCCTCGTCCTGCCAACGGTCGGGCCGGGTGGGGGCAGCGGTCTCCACGGGGTGCAGGCTAGGCGCTGGCCGCCCGACCGGCCAGCGGATTCAGAGCAGCTCGACGACGGTCGCGTTGGCCATCCCGCCGCCCTCGCACATGGTCTGCAGGCCGTAGCGGATCCCGTTGTCCCGCATGTGCTGGAGCATGGTGGTCATGATCCGGGCGCCGGAGCCGCCGAGCGGGTGGCCGAGCGCGATCGCGCCGCCGCGCGGGTTCAGCCGCTCCGGGTCCGCCTCGGTCTCCGCCAGCCAGGCCAGCGGCACCGGGGCGAACGCCTCGTTCACCTCGTACACCCCGATCTCCTCGATGCCCAGCCCCGCGCGGCGCAGCGCCTTCGCGGTGGCCGGGATGGGCGCGGTGAGCATGGCGACCGGGTCGTCGGCGGCGACCACGGCGGTGTGCACCCGGGCCAGCGGGCGCAGGCCGTGCCGGCTGGCCCACTCGCTGGTGGTGACCGCGAGCGCCGCGGCGCCGTCGGAGATCTGCGACGCCGAGCCGGCGGTGACCACACCGTCGGTCTTGAACGGGGTGGCCAGCTCGCCCAGCTTGGCCAGCGAGGTGTCCCGGCGGATGCCCTCGTCGGCGGTGAACTTGCCGCCGTCGGCGAGCGGCACCGGGGCCAGCTCGGGATCGAACGCCCCGGCGTCCTGCGCGGCGGCGGCCTTCTCGTGGCTGGCCAGCGCGAACTCGTCGAGCTGGGTACGTGAGAAGCGCCAGCGCGCGGCGATCAGCTCGGCCCCGACGCCCTGGTTGAACGGGAGCGGGCTGTCCTCGGCGACGCCCTCGACGCCCCGGTAACGCTCCAGGATGGCGGGACTGAACGGCATGCCACCGCCGACGCTGGCCCCCATCGGCACCCGGGTCATCGACTCCACGCCACCGGCGACCACCAGGTCGGCCTGGCCGGAGAGGACGGTCGCGGCGGCGAAGTGCAGCGCCTGCTGGCTCGATCCGCACTGCCGGTCCAGCGTGGTGCCGGGGACCGACTCGGGCCAGCCGGCGGCCAGCACGGCGTTGCGGGCGACGTTCCAGGACTGCTCGCCGACCTGCGACACGCAGCCCCAGACCACGTCGTCGACCTGGGCCGGGTCGATGCCGGTGCGCTCGGCGAGGGCGCGCAGCACGTGCGCCGAGAGATCGACCGGGTGGACGCCGGCCAGGCTGCCCTTGCGCCGCCCCACCGGGGTCCGTACCGCGCCGACGATGACCGCGTCACTCATGTTTACTCCCCGGTAACTTGGGCTGTCCCGATCCTACGTCCTGACCCGCCCGGGCGTCCTCCCCCGGTTTCCGCGCGGTGGCATGCTGGTCCGGTGCTGCCACAGTCGCCCCCGGCCCGCCAGTGGCGGGTGCCGACCGTCCTGCCGGTGGTCAAGCTCGCCGGTGCGCTCGTCCTGGCCGCGGCGGGCCTGCTCTTCGCCGACGGGGACCGGGTCCAGCTGGTGCTCGCCGGGCTGGCCGCCGCCGCGCTGGCCGGCTGGGCGCTGCGCGACCTGGTCGCGCCCGTCCGGCTCGCGGTGGACCCGGAGGGGATCACGGTCCGCCGGGGCTTCGCCGGCCGGCAGCGGCTGCCCTGGCCGGTGGTGGAGGCGATCCGGGTGGACCGGCGCACCCGGCGCGGGCTGACCGCCGAGACGCTGGAGGTGGACGCGGGCGACTCGCTGCACCTGTTCGGCCGGTACGACCTGGGCGCCCCGCCGGAGGAGGTCGCCGAGGCACTGCTCGCGGCCCGTCCCGCGGGTTAGGCGGCGGCGCTCCCGCTCAGGCCAGCATCGCGGTGCGGACCAGGATCAGGCCGAGCAGGGCCACCGCGAGGACCGCCGTGCCGGCCGCCTGGAAGAGGTTCCGCCGGCCGCGCGGGGCGTACGCCAGGACCAGCGCCGCCAGCGCGCCGACGACCAGGCCCCCCAGGTGACCGGCGATGGAGATGCCCGGCACGGTGAACGTGAAGATCAGGTTGATCACCAGGATCGGCACGATGGACGAGGTGTCCCGGCCGAGCCGGCGCATGATCACGAAGATCGCCGCGAAGAGGCCGAAGATCGCGGTCGACGCCCCGGCCGACGGCCGGTTCGGCGCGCTGAACAGGTAGACCGCGACGTTGCCGCCGAGCCCGGCGAGCAGGTAGAGCGCGAGGAAGCGCAGCGGACCGAGCACCGCCTCCAGGGTCCGGCCGAGCACCCAGAGCGCCCACATGTTGAGCAGCAGGTGCACCACGCCGTAGTGCAGGAACATCGCGGTGACCAGCCGGTACCACTGCCCCTCGGCGACCCCGCCGAGGCTGCCGTCCGGCAGGATCGCCCGCCCCAGCACCGAGCCCCAGTCGGTCAGCGGGGTCGACCCGCCCAGCAGGCCGCCCAGCCCGCCGCCGGCGATCGCCGTTCCGCTCCTGGCCGACGCGATGGAGAGCAGCATCATCAGCACGTTCAGGGCGATCAGCGTCTTGGTGACGTAGCCCTGGCGGCCGGCGGCACCGCCACCGAAGGCGGTACGCGCCGGCCGCACGGTACGGCGTCCCTCGCTGACGCACTCCGGGCACTGGTGCCCGACCGAGGCGTCCCGCATGCACTCCGGGCAGATCGGCCGGTCACAGCGGGTGCACCGGACGTAGGTGGCCCGATCGGGGTGGCGGTAGCAGACCGGTGCGGTCGGCACCGGCCCGTGGGTCGCGTCACCTGGCTGCCCGGAGCGCTCAGTCATGCGAGCAAAGGTACCCGCGTCCTGCTCAGGCGGACTTGTGCTCGATCTCGACGCGCTCGATGACCACGTCCTGCAGCGGCCGGTCGCTCGGGCCGGTCGGCGTGTTGGCGATCGAGTCCACGACCTTGGCCGACTGCTCGTCGGCGACCTGGCCGAAGATGGTGTGCCGGTTGTTCAGGTGCGGGGTCGGGCCCACCGTGATGAAGAACTGCGAGCCGTTGGTGCCCGGCCCGGCGTTCGCCATCGCCAGCAGGTACGGCCGGTCGAAGCGCAGCTCCGGGTGGAACTCGTCGCCGAACTTGTAGCCCGGGCCACCGCGACCGGTGCCGGTCGGGTCACCCATCTGGACCATGAAACCGCTGATCACGCGGTGCGAGATGGTGCCGTCGTAGTACGGCCCGCTGCCCGGCTGGCCGGTACGCGGGTCGATGTACTCCTTGGTGCCCTCGGCCAGCTCGACGAAGTTGCGAACGGTCTTCGGCGCGTGGTTCGGGAAGAGCTCCAGCCGGATCGGGCCAGCGTTGGTGTGCAAGGTGGCGTAGACAGCCTCGGCCACGGGTACTCCTCACTCGTTGGTCAGTTCCATGCGGATCCTCCCATGTGCCCGATCTGGCCATGCGGAGGCATCCGAAGGTGGAGGATGACGAAGGAACAACTCCCAGGAGGTGGGACCGTGTTTGGAATCGGGCGGCGCAAGACCCAGGGGCAGCTCGCGAAGGCGGAGCTGAACCAGGGCATCGGTCACCTGCGGCAGGCCGCCACGCACGCGGCGAAGGGTGCCGGCGCCACGGTGGGCCCGCGGGTCCAGGCAGCCCGGGGCGCAGTCGCGCCCACCGCCGTCTTGGTCCGGGACCGGGCGTCGAGCGGGGTCGCCTCGACGGCGGCGGCGCTCGCCCCGCTGCTGATGGCCGTGCGCAACGCGCAGGCCGAGACGGCGGCCAAGGGCCTCAAGGGCCGCAAGGCTGCCGCCGCCAAGCGGGCCGAGGTGTCCACGAAGCTCAAGGCGAAGAACGTGAAGGCCGCGAAGAAGAAGCAGAAGAAGTCGCGCGGGTCGATGGTCGGCCTGCTGGCCGCCGGCACCGTCGCCGGCCTGGCCGGGGCGATGGCCATGCGCCGCCGCCGGGAGCAGCGCGAGTGGGCCGAGTACGACCCGGCCGGCTCGTTCGCCCCGATGGGCGGGGACAAGCTGGAGCCGATGCGCGAGGACGTGGACACGATCGTGGTGGAGACCCCCGACCCGACCGCGAAGGTGACCGACGCCTCGACCATGTCCAGCCGGTCCGGCGTGGCCGGCGGCCCGACCGGCGCGGGCAGCTCGGCGGTCGCCGGGGGCGACAGCTCCTCGACGACCACGCCCGGCAGCCAGCCGGTGATCCACCCGAACAGCAAGGTCCCCTCGGTCGCCGAGGGTGCCCGGGACGTCACCGGTCGCCCGGCGGACGACATCACCAAGGCCGTGGAGAACGGCAAGGCCGGCGCCAAGGCCAGCGGACGCCGCTGACCACGGTCGCGGAAAGCGCCGGCGCGCGGGGTACGCCCCGCGTGGCCGGCGCTTCCGACTGTCCAGGGTGCCGACCGGCCGGGGTGCGGGCGGCCCGCGCGGGCGCGGAGGTCGCGCTCAGAGCCAGCCGTTGCGGCGGAACCAGCGGTAGAGGATCAGCGACAGGGCCAGGTTCACGGCCCACACGCCCGGATAGCCGTACGTCCACTTCAGCTCGGGCATGTTGTCGAAGTTCATGCCGTAGATGCCGGCGATCGCGGTCCACACCGCGCCGATGGCCGCCCAGGCGGCGATCTTGCGCATGTCGTTGTTCTGGTCGACGGTGACCTGGGCCAGCCGCGCCTGGAGGATCGAGTTGAGCAGGTCGTCGTACGAGTTGACCTGCTCGACGGTGCGGCTGAGGTGGTCCTGCACGTCCCGGAAGTAGCGCCGCACCTCCGGCGGCACATCCCGGTTGACCTGGGAGGTGAGGGTGAGCAGCGGCCGCTGCAACGGCACCACCGCCCGCTTGAACTCCACCAGCTCGCGCTTCATCTGGTAGATCCGCTGGATCCGTCCGCTGCCCTGCCGGTCGAAGACGTCCGCCTCCAGCACGTCCAGGTCGTCCTCCAGCCGGTCGGCGACCTCCAGGTAGAGGTCGACCACCCGGTCGGTGACCGCGTACGCGACCGCCCACGGGCCGTGCTCCAGCAGTTCCCGCTTCGCCTCCAGGTCGGCCCGGACCGCCGAGAGCCGGCAGGCGTCGCCGTGCCGGACGCTGATCAGGAAGTTCGGCCCGATGAAGAGCATCACCTGACCGGTCTCCACCACCTCGGAGTTCTCGGTCAGCTCCGCGTGCTCGCAGTAGCGGGCGGTCCGCAGCACCAGGAAGGAGACGTCGCCGAAGCGCTCCAGCTTGGGGCGCTGCTGGGCCTTGACCGCGTCCTCCACGGCCAGCTCGTGCAGGCCGTAGGTGGCCGCGATGGCGCTCATCTCGTCCAGCTCCGGCTCGTGCAGGCCGAGCCAGACGAAGGCGTTGGGCTCCTTGGCGGCGGCGGCCAGGGCGTCGGCGTAGTGCCACTCGCCGGGGCGGCGCTCGCCGTCGACGTACAGGCCGCAGTCGACGATGCCGCTGCGCTCCGGCCCGGCCGGGGCGGGCGTACGCGGGGAGCCGTCGGCGTTGAGGATGCGGGTCATGGCGCGGACCGGAGCGGCCCAGGCCCGCGGCCTGAGCACCCGTCCACCGTGCTGGCCGGTGTCGCGCTCGCCGGACGTCCGGTCGGTCATCTCGCCCCCTCCCCACGATGCTGCGGCTTGCAGGTTACGCCGATCGGGGCGGACCGCAGCGGGAGCGGCCGTGGCCCGGGCGACGGACGGCACGGCGGAGGCGGCACCGGGCGGGCCGGCCGCGTCAGGGGGGTGAGGGGCGACACGGCCCACCCGGCGCCTGTGGGGGCGGGGGTGATGCTCGACACGCCGGGGTCCGCGACGGGCGCGGCGCGCCCGGGACCCGCCACCGGGAAGGTGAACGGCGCTCGCAGCATTGTGGGCCGCCGGCCGGCCCAGCGGGAGAGCTGGACCGGCCGGCATCGCAGAACTGTCGGAAACCCGACAGAAAATCAGCCGCGAACGGCGGCCATCGCCTCGGCCAGCCGCCGGACACCCTCGTCGATCCGGTCCGCGGTCACCGCCGAGAAGGCCAGCCGCAGGGCGTGCCGGCCACCGTCGGTCAGGAAGTCGCTCCCCTTGACCACCGCGACGCCACGCTCGGCGGCGGCCGGGGCGAGCCGGTCCACCTCGACGTCCTCCGGCAGCTCCACCCAGAGGAAGTAGCCGCCGTCCGGCTCCACGAACCGGGCCTCCGGGATGTGCCGGCGCAGCGACTCGGCGAGCACCCGGGCCCGCTCGCCCAGCGCCGCCGACACGTTCCGGATCGACCGCTCGATCTCCCCGGAGACGCAGAACTGGTGCACGATCGCCTCGGAGACCATGCCGGGCGAGATGTAGAGGTTGGTCGCCCGCTTCGCGATCGCCGCGATCAGCTCGGCCGGACCCACCAGGTAGCCGACCCGGACGCCGGGGCAGACCGTCTTGGTGAAGCTGGAGGCGTGCACCACCACGCCGCGGGTGTCCATCGACAGCATCGACGGCAGCGGCTCGCCCCGGAACCGGATGTCGGCGTACGGGTCGTCCTCGAAGATCGTGAACTCGTACTCGGCGGCCAGGTCGAGCAGCTCCCGCCGCTTCTCCAGGGAGAGCGTCACGCCGGCCGGGTTCTGGTAGTTCGGGATCACGTGGGCCAGCTTCGGCCGGACCCCCGACTCCAGCAGCTTGCGCAGCTCGGCGGTGTCCAGACCGTCGGGCTGGATGGTCACCCCGTGGATCTCGCCCCCCATCTGCTGGAGGTTGAGCAGCGTCCGGTCGTACGTGGGGCGCTCCACCACCACCGCGTCCCCCCGGCGCACCAGGTGGTCGAAGAGGAAGGCGTCGGCCTGGAGCGAGCCGTTGGTGATCAGCACCTGGTCGGCCTCGACACCGTGCTTCTCCGCGATCCACTTGCGCAGGGGCGGGTAACCGACGGAGGTGCCGTACGCCGTGATCCCGGCGGGGTCGGCGTCGAAGGCACGGACGGCGGCGGCCTTGAGCCCCTCGACATCGACGATGTCCAGCGAGGGAGCGCCACGGGCGAAGGAGATCAGCTGCTCGGCGGTCATGGGCACGAGCCTAGGGCCTGCTCCGGGCGGGCCGGCCGGCATACACGCGAAGTTCAACATGCGGGCGGCCGATCCGACCGACCGGCCGATCCGAGAGCCGAGAGCGGCTCGCGACCGCCCGTCCGCCGGGACCCACCGGCCCCGGCGGACGGCCGGTTCACACGGTCGTCGTCGCCGCCTGCCGCCCGGCCCAGACCCGCATCAGGTCGCGTACCGAGATCACCCCGGCCACCTCGCGGCCGTCCAGCACCACCAGGTGCCGGAAGCCGCCGCGCGCCATCGCCGCCGCCGCCTCCTCCACCGTCCAGTCCGGACCGGCGTAGACGACGTCCCAGGTCAGGTGGGAGCCGGTGCGTTCCACGTCCGGGTCCAGCCCGGCGCCGATGGCGTTGAGCACGTCACGTTCGGTCATGATCCCGACCCCTTCGGAGTCCGGGTCGATCACCACCGCCGAGCCGACCCGGCGGGCCGACATCATCCTGGCCGCCTGGCGGAGCGTGTGCTCCGGCCCGACCACGAGCACCTCGTTGGACATCGCTTCCCGAACCTGCATCACGCATCACCCCTGTGGGACGGTGGCCTCGGTACGGACATGGTGGGCCCTCGATGCGTACCGGGACAAGACCGGGCATCCCGCGAACCGCCGCTGGTCGCTACTGTCGTGATCGTGCCCACCGAGCCTCTCCGCTGCGCCGGCGCGCTGATCGTGGACGACGACGGCCGCCTCTTCGTCCAGCGCCGGTCCCCCGAGCGGCGCATCTTCCCGAACTGCTGGGACATCGTCGGCGGCCACGTCGAACCCGGCGAGAGCCTGGACGAGGCGCTGCGGCGGGAGGTCACCGAGGAGACCGGCTGGTCGGTGTCGCACGTGCTCGGCCTGGTCGGCGAGTACACGTACACCGCCGACGACGGGCTGGCCCGGGTGGAGACCGACTTCCTGGTCCGGGTGGACGGCGACCTGAGCCGGCCCCGACTGGAGGTGGGCAGACACACCGAGTACCGCTGGCTGACCGCGGGCGACGTGGCGCTGCTCGACGACCACCGCGACGTGAACGACGGGCTGATCCGACGGATCGTCGAGGACGCCTTCGCCGCGCTGCGCTCGATCGGTCTGTGAACGGCTCGACCGTCCCGGGTAGTGGCACGGCCCGCGGTGCCGTCCGGGACGACCAGGTCGACCTGCCGGCGCACCGGTTCGCCGGGCTGGTCGCCCCGGCCGTCGACCGGGCCTTCGTCGCGGGCATGCTCGCCGGCCGCGACGGTGGGGGCGCCGAGCTGAGTTCCCGGTACGGCGGACCGGCCGCGACCGGTTTCCTGGTCGAGTTCCGCACCCGCCTCGCGGTACCCGGCGGGACGGTGGACGGGGCCGGCTTCGCCGCGGTCACCCGCTACCGCGACCCGGCCTCCTGCCAGCGGGCACTGGACAAGCAGGTCGCGTACGGGATGCTGCAACGGGTGCCGGACGGCGGTTTCTGCGCCACCGAACGCGGGCTCGCCTTCCTCACCGAGCTGTACGGCGTGCACGCCGAGGTGACCGAGGAACTGTGGGCCGGGCACGACGAGCGGGTGGCGCGGCTGGTCGTCTCGATCGGCCGGGTCCTCGCGTACGCGCTGCTGCCGGCCGGGGTGGACGGGCCGGGCGCGCTCTCCGCGATGGCCCCGCCGCACGAGCCGGAGGGCAGCCCGCCCGGGGTGCTGCTGCTCAACCGGCTGGGCACGCTGCGCTACCACCGGGCGGACGCGCACGCGGCGGCGTGGACCGCCGCCGGGCACACCGCGACCAGCGTCACCGAGCTGCCACCGGGACCGGAACGGCTCGCCATCGAGCAGGAGACGGACCGGTGCGCGGCGCCGCCGTACACGGTGCTGACCGCCGAGGAACGGCTCACCGTGCTGGCGGACCTGGCCGCCCTGCCCGGCTGAACCACGGATGACGGCGAGGCGGCCGAGCGGCCGCCGGTATCCTCCAGCGGTGACCAGCAGTAGCAACACGGAGAAGCCCGGCATGATCGGGATGGTGCTCGCGGCCGGTGCCGGGCGGCGCCTGCGCCCGTACACCGACACCCTGCCCAAGGCCCTGGTGCCGGTCGACGGGGAGACCACCATCCTCGACATCGCCCTGCGCAACCTCGCCGAGGTCGGCCTCACCGAGGTGGTGATCGTGGTCGGCTACGCCGCCGACGCGGTCCGACAGCGGCAGGCGGCGCTGGAGGCGAAGTACGGCGTCACGATCACCCTCGTGGACAACGACAAGGCCGAGGAGTGGAACAACGCGTACTCGCTCTGGCTGGCCCGGGAGCACTTCTCCCGGGGCGTGCTGCTGGTCAACGGCGACACCGTGCACCCGGTGAGCGTGGAGAAGACCCTGCTGGCCGAGCGCGGCCCCGGCATCCTGCTCGCCGTCGACACCATCAAGGCGCTGGCCGAGGAGGAGATGAAGACCACCTTCGACGCCGCCGGCCAGCTCACCCGGATCACCAAGCTGATGGACCCGGCCGACGCGTACGGCGAGTACATCGGCGCGACGCTGATCGAGCCGCAGGTGGCCGACGCCCTCGCCGACGCCCTGGAGGCGACCTGGCGGCGCGACCCGAACCTCTACTACGAGGACGGCTACCAGGAGTTCGCGGACTCCGGCGGCGAGGTGCGGGCCGCGCCGATCGGCGACGTGGCCTGGGTCGAGGTGGACAACCACGAGGACCTGGCCCGGGCCCGGGAGATCGCGTGCCGCTACTAGCCCGGACCGTGCTCACCCCGCTGCACATCGACGTGCGGCGGGGTGCGGTGGCGGACCTGGCCGCGATCCTCGTCGACGGGCGGATCTCGGCCGGCGGGGACGTGGCGGTGGTGGTCGGGCCGGGGCAGGGCGCACAGATCGCCGAGCTGATCCGCCCCTCGCTGCGGGCCGCCGACGTGTTCACCGTGGCCGGCGGCACCCTGGACGCCGCCGACGACCTGGGCGCCAAGCTGCGCCAGCGGTCGTACGACGCGGTGGTCGGGATCGGCGGCGGCAAGACCATCGACGTGGCGAAGTACGCCGCCACCCGGCGCGGCCTGCCCATGGTGACGGTGGCGACGGCGCTCGCCAACGACGGCATCGCCTCGCCGGTCGCCAGCCTGGTCAACGAGGGGATGAAGGGCTCCTACGGGGTGCACATCCCGATCGCGGTGATCGTCGACCTGGACTTCGTGGAGGCGGGACCGGAGCGGCACAACCGGGCCGGCATCGGCGACGTGGTGAGCAACATCAGCGCGCTCGCCGACTGGGAACTGGCCCGCCAGGTACGCGGCGAGCCGGTCGACGGCCTGGCCGCCTCGCTGGCCCGGTCGGGCGCCGAGGCGGTGCTGCACCACCCGGGCGACATGAGCGACGACGGCTTCGTCACCGTGCTCGCCGAGGCGCTGATCTCGAGCGGCCTGGCGATGGCCGTCTGCGGCACCAGCCGTCCGGCCAGCGGCGGCTGCCACGAGATCATGCACGCGGTCGACGTGCTCTTCCCCGGCACCGCCTCGCACGGCGAACTGGCCGGGCTGGGCGCGCTGTTCTGCACCTTCCTGCGCGGCGACGAGCGCCGGTTCGTCGAGATGTCGGCCTGCCTGGCCCGGCACGGCCTGCCCCGGCTGCCCGCCGACGTCGCGCTGACCGAGGAGCAGTTCGTGGAGGCGGTGCAGTTCGCACCGGCCACCCGGCCGGACCGGTACACCATCCTCGAACACCTCGCTATGTCGCCTACCGAGACCCGGGAGCGGCTGGCAGACTACGCCGGTGCACTCCGCGACCACCTCGGCTGAGCCGTTCCGCCCCACCGTCGCCGACTTCCACCGGGTCAACCGGGGCGGCGGCCTGTTCAGCGAGTCGATCAGCCAGTGGATCGGCGCGGTCCTCGCCATGGTCGCCCAGCGGCTCGGCCTGCGCCCCACCGCGTTGACCCTGACCAACCTGGTGCTCGGCCTGGCCGCCTCGGTGACCGTGGTCGCGCTCGCGCCGAAGGTCGCCGCCGGGGACGTGCCGGCCTGGGTGGTCGGCCTGCTCGCCCTGGTCGGCTGGCAGCTCGCGTACGCGCTGGACTGCGCGGACGGTCAGCTCGCCCGGGTCACCGGTCAGGGCAGCGCCGCCGGTGCCCGGGTCGACGTGCTCTGCGACGTGGCCGCCCAGATCGCCCTGGTCACCGCCCTCGGGGCGACCGCCGTGGCGCAGCGCCCGGCCACGCCGACCTGGCTGATCGCGGTCTTCGCCGGCACCTGGATGGTCAACCTGGTCACCTCCGTGATGCAGTCCGGCCCCAACGCGGCCAGCATGGTCACCTCCACCAGCCTGCCCGTACGCCTGGTGAAGCTGGTCCGCGACTACGGTGCGGTGATCTTCCTGGCCGGCCTGGTGCTGACCTTCGCCCCCGCCCTGACCGTGTGGGTGATCGTCGCGTTCACCGTCGTCAACGGCGGCTTCCTCCTCGCGAGCATCGCCTTCTCCGCCCGCACCTCCCTCCGCTGACCCCCGCGCCCCGCGCCCCGCGCCCTGGTCGCTAGTTCACGGAAAGAGTGGTTATCCGGGCCGCGAAAGCCACTCTTTCCGTGAATTAGCGCGGGTCAGTGGTGGGGGGGTGCGGTGGGGGTGACGGCTTTGTAGGTGTCGAGGAGGCGTCGGGTGACGACGTCGGGGTGGAAGGTGCGCTCGTAGCGGGTGCGGGCCGACGCGGACCGGGCGGCGGCGTGGGCGCGGGCGACCGGTAGGGCGGCGGCCAGGGCGGCCGGGTCGGGCGCGACCACCCAGCCGGCGTCGCCGGACTCGATGCCGGCGGGAATGGCCGGACCGGTGGCGCCCCCGGCGGGCACCGAGGCCACCGCGGCCGGGCCGGTGCCGGCGGGCTCGCGCGGCGTGTCGGCGCCGACCAGGTACGGGATCCCGCCGAGAGCGGTCCCGAGCACCGGCCGGCCACTGGCGAGCGCCTCGATGATCACGGTGGGCAGCACGTCGTGCCAGGTGGAGGTCGCGAGCACCACGGCGCTCGCCGTCAGCGCGGCGCGCACCCCGGCCCGGTCGAGCGGGCCGAGGAAGGTCACGTCGCCGCGTTCGGCGGCGGCCGCCTCGACCAGCGGGCGCAGTTCCCCGTCGCCGGCGATCCGCAGCGGCCCGAGCGCCCCGTCGGGGTGCCGACGCCACGCCTCCAGCAGCAGGTCGAGGCCCTTCTCCGGGGAGAGCCGGCCGAGGAAGAGGAAGCCGTCGCCGAGCGGGGCCGGCGTACCGGGGTCGGGAATGGCGTTCGGTTTGACCACGATCCGCTCGTCCGGGATGCCGTAGTCGCGCAGGTGGTCGGCGACGGCGCTGGTCAGCGCGATGAACCGGTCCACCGACTTCCAGGTGGGGCGGTGCACGGCGAGCGTGGTGGCCATCAGCGCGCTCTGCGCCCGCGAGCCGCGGTAGCAGCGGTGCACGATCGCCGGCACGCCCAGCGCCCGACCCCGGCAGTCCTGGCAGATCACCCCGTCCCGGAAGTACAGCCCCGACGAGCAGACCTGCCGGTAGTTGTGCACCGTCTGCACCACCGGGACCCCACGCCGGTGCGCGGTCCGCACCACCCAGGGCGAGATCAGCGGGTACGGGTTGTGCAGGTGCAGCACGTCCGGCCGGTGCTCGACGAGCAGCCGGTCCAGGTCCTGCTGGGCCTTCGGGGCCCAGATCGGCGAGATCGGCAGCAGCGCCTTGGCCGCCTTCGACATCGACGGGATCTCGTCGGAGCTGCGCAGGAACGGCAGCACCTCCACGCCGGCCGCGGTGAGCTGCCCGATCTCCGCGTCGACGATGGTGTTCTCGCCGGACGGCTGGGCTTCCCGGTACCGGTTGTGCGCCACCACGATTCTCACGGAGCTCGACCTTCGTTCGCGACTGCGGGACTCGCGAGCTCATTCCTCGCGCTCACGGCAAAGAAGGCTACCGTTGTACCGTGCCCGAACTACCGGAGGTGGAAGCGCTCGCCGGATACCTGCGTGAGCGGGCGGTGGGCCGGCGCGTCGAGCGGGTCGAGGTGTCCGCGATCAGCGCGCTGAAGACGTACGACCCGCCGCCGAGCGCAGTCTCGGGGCGGGCGGTGGTCGGCGCGGGCCGGCACGGCAAGTTCCTCGACGTGAGCTTCGACGGTGGCCTGCACCTGGTGGTCCACCTGGCCCGGGCGGGCTGGCTGCACTACCGGGAGGCGTTCGGCTCGACCGCCCCGCTGCGCCCCGGCAAGGGCCCGATCGCGCTGCGGGTACGCCTCGACGACGGCTCCGGCTTCGACCTGACCGAGGCCGGCACCCAGAAGAAGCTGGCCGCGTACCTGGTGCCGGATCCGGCCCAGGTGCCCGGGGTGGCCAAGTTGGGACCGGACGCGCTCGCCGCCGACCTGGCCACCTTCGCCGAGCGGCTGCGCAGCCGGCGGGGCCAGGTCAAGGGGGTGCTCACCGACCAGGCGGTGCTCGCCGGGGTGGGCAACGCGTACTCGGACGAGATCCTGCACGCGGCGAGGCTCTCGCCGTTCGCGATCACCGACCGGCTCACCGACGACCAGCTCGCCACCCTGCACGCGGCGACCCGCGCGGTGCTCGGCGACGCGGTCCGGCGCTCGACCGGGCAGCGGGCCGCCGAGCTGAAGGGCGAGAAGCGCTCGGGGCTCAAGGTGCACGCCCGGACCGGGCTGCCCTGTCCGGTCTGTGGCGACACGGTGCGGGAGGTCTCGTTCGCCGACTCCAGCCTCCAGTACTGCCCCACCTGCCAGACCGGCGGCAAGCCGCTCGCTGACCGTCGGTTGTCCCGACTCGTACGGTGAGTAATCCCACCTGCTGATTACGGAGAGGAATCGGCCCGGGATCGCCGAAGCTCCCGGTCCACGCCTCTACCCGGGTCCCGATCCATCGGTATAGTGGCTCGGTCCCCGGCTTCACAACCGATACGGAGCCGGCCAGATCCCCGCGAGCACCACCGGAGAGAGTTCGCCCCGGGCGGACGTCCGGCCCGGGCCCGCGTGGGAGACTGGAACGGTGGGAGACCTGGTTCCTCACGGCGAGTGAGGGCCCGGGTCATGCGGGAGGACATGGGTTGAGGTGACGACAAGCCTCCAGCGCCCGGTAACCAACACAGGCCGGAGCAACAGCGTGCGGCACGTCGACAGCTTCGAGATCCAGCCGCCGACTCCGCCGTCGCACAACGGCGTACCCCGGTCGGCATGGGCCCGCGCCCGGCGCCGGGTGTCCCGGTGGCACCGGCCGTACATCGCCCTGCTGCTCCTGGTCGACTTCGCCTCGGTGGTGCTGGCCGACTGGCTGGCCCAGGAGGTGTTCGGTCAGGCCCGCGCCGGCTTCTACAACGCCAAGGAAGACCCCACCTGGTTCTACACGGTGGCCTTCCTGCTGATGCCGCTCGGCTGGCTGGTGATCCTCTGGGGCAACCGGGCCTACGACCGGCGCTACCTGGGGCTCGGCCCGGACGAGTTCAAGCGGGTCATCCGCGGCGGGGTGGCGGTCGCCGCCACCGTGTCGTTCATCGCCTTCGCCACGAAGACCGACCTGTCCCGCTACACGGTCGGCTACGCCCTGCTGGGCGCGCTCTTCCTGATCCTGGTCGGGCGGATGGTCGCCCGCTTCCTGCTGCACACGATGCGTCGCCGGGCCGGACAGGCCGGGCACCGGATGGTGCTGGTCGGCACCCTGCCGGAGTGCCTGGAGGTCTACACCGCGGTCACCCGCAACCCCGGCGCCGGGCTGGTGCCGGTGGCCATCCACCTCACCGACGGGTACGCCGCCGCGCGGGGCATCGAGACCCCGGTCCCGGTGTACGCGGGCCGGGACGTGCTCGCCCTGGTCCGGGAGGTGGGTGGCGACACCATCGCGGTCTGCGGCTCGGCCAGCGCCGAACCGGGCGAGCTGCGCCGGTTGGCCTGGCAGTTGGAGGGCTCCGGCGTCGACCTGGTGGTCGCGCCCCAGCTCACCGACATCGCCGGCCCCCGGGTGCACATCCGCCCGATCGAGGGCCTGCCGCTGCTGCACGTCGAGGAGCCGACGCTGTCGGGCCCGGCGCTGCTGGCCAAGAACCTGATGGACCGGGTCGCCGCCGGGCTGGGCCTGGTGCTGCTGATCCCGCTCTTCGCCGCGATCGCGCTCGCCATCCGGCTCTCCGACCCCGGCCCGGTCTTCTTCCGGCAGCCCCGGGTCGGGCACGAGGGCCGGACGTTCCGGGTGTGGAAGTTCCGGACCATGTACGTCGACGCGGAGGAGCGGCTGGCCGGCCTGGTCGACCAGAACGAGACCGACGGCATGCTGTTCAAGATGAAGCAGGACCCCCGGGTCTTCCCGGTGGGCAGCTTCCTGCGCGCCTCCTCGCTGGACGAGCTGCCCCAGCTGATCAACGTGCTGTGGGGGGAGATGTCGCTGGTCGGGCCGCGTCCGCTGCCCGCCGACGACGGCGACTTCCTCGGTGACGTCCGGCGCCGGCTGCTGGTCCGGCCGGGCATGACCGGGCTGTGGCAGGTCTCCGGCCGCTCCGACCTCTCCTGGGACGAGGCCGTCCGGCTGGACCTCTACTACGTCGACAACTGGTCGCTCGCGTACGACCTGAGCATCCTGTGGCGGACGGTGGGCGTGGTGCTGGCCCGCAAGGGCGCGTACTAGCGCTGCGGCGGGTCACCCGTCAGGATCGCTTGCGTGGGTGGCAACCTCTCCGCCGTCTTCGGCGTCGCCTCGCTGGTCACCGCGCTCGCCGCGGCGCTCTGGGCGGTGCTGCGGCTGCGTGGCCGGCGGGGCATCGCCACCGCCACCCAGCGGGCCACCTACGAGGTGCTGCACACCGCCGGGCTGGCCGCCGAGCCGCTGCGCGCCGGCCTGAGCGGCGCGGGCGCGGCGAAGGCCGTACGCCATCTGCGGGCGCTGGTGGGCGCGGCCGGGCTGGCCCTGACGGACCGGGAGACCCTGCTCGCCCTCGACGGGCGCGGCGCGCACCACGGCGATCAACTGCTGGCGGCGGCCCGGCGGGCGGTCGGCACCGGGCGGTCGACCGTGCTGCGCGAGTCGGAGCTGCGCTGCGACCTGGTCGACTGCCCGGTACGCGGGGCCGTGGTGGCCCCGCTGAGCGCCGACGGCCGGGTGGTCGGCGCGCTGGTCGCGATCGCCGACGAGCAGCCCGCCCCGGGACTCGTCCAGGCCACCCTGGAGACCGCGCACTGGGCCGGCGACCAGCTCGCCCTGGCCGAGCTGGACTCGTCCCGGGAGCGCCTGGCCCGGGCCGAGGTACGCGCGCTGCGCGCCCAGATCAGCCCGCACTTCATCTACAACGCGCTGACCGCGATCGGCTCGTTCGTCCGGACCGACCCGGACCGGGCCCGGGAGCTGATCCTGGAGTTCGCCGAGTTCACCCGCTACTCGTTCCGTTCGCACGGCGAGTTCACCACGCTGGCCGAGGAGCTGCGCTCGATCGACAGGTACCTGACCATCGAGCGGGCCCGGTTCGGTGAGCGGCTCCAGGTGCGCCTCCAGATCGCCCCGGAGGTGCTGCCGGTGACCCTGCCGTTCCTCTGCCTCCAGCCGTTGGTGGAGAACGCCGTCCGGCACGGGTTGTCCCGCAAGCCGGGCACCGGCATGGTGAGCATCGAGGCCCGCGACGCGGGCGCGGAGTGCCACATCACCGTGGAGGACGACGGAGTGGGGATGGATCCGACGACGCTGACCGCCGGCATCGCCGAGCTGGCCGGCGCCGCCAGCGACCCGACCGACGACCCCGGCCAGCACGTCGGCCTCTCGAACGTCGACGAGCGGCTCCGGTCGGCCTTCGGGGACCGGTTCGGCCTGGTCGTCGAGACCGGCCTGGGCTCGGGTACGAAGGTCAGCATGCGGGTGCCCAAGTTCCATCCCGGCGTCCGGGTCAGTTCGTGAGCGAGCGCAACGAGCGAACCGGGCTGGGCGCGGGGAACGTGTCCGGTTTCCTGCGGGTGCTGGCGGTGGACGACGAGCCGCCGGCGCTGGACGAGCTGGCGTACCACCTGCGGGCGGATCCCCGGGTGGCCCGGCTGCACACGGCCGGGGACGCCACCGAGGCGCTGCGGGTGCTCCGCGACGGCGACGTGGACGTGGTCTTCCTGGACATCCGGATGCCAGGGCTGGACGGGATGGAGCTGGCCCGGGTGCTGCGCCGGTTCGCCCGGCCGCCGGCGATCGTCTTCGTCACCGCGTACGACGACGGGGCGGTGGACGCCTTCGACCTCGGGGCCACCGACTACGTCCGCAAGCCGGTACGCGCCGAGCGGCTCGCCGAGTCGCTGCGCCGGGTGATCGGCTCCCGGGTGGTGCCGTCGCACCCGGCGGCGCTGGCCCGGACCGAGGAGGACCCGACGATCCCGATCGAGCTGGCGGGTACGACCCGGATGCTGCCCCGCTCGGCGGTGCGCTGGGTGGAGGCGCAGGGCGACTACGCCCGGCTGCACACGGCGGACGGCTCGCACCTGGTCCGGGTCTCGCTGGCCACGCTCGCCGAGCGCTGGGCGGACGCGGGGTTCGTCCGGATCCACCGGTCGTACCTGGTGCAGTTGAAGCTGATCGCCGAGCTGCGGCTGGTCAACTCCGGCTACGTGGTGGTGATCGACGGCAGCGAACTGCCGGTGAGCCGCCGGCACACCCGCGAGCTGAAGGACAAGCTGGTCCGGGCGGCCAAGCAGGACTGGACCCGCTGAGCCGGCCGGGGCGTCGCGGCGGTCGCCCATCATCGATCGTCCATAACGGAAGGTCGCCGTCGGTGCCCTGCCCTATCCTGCGGGGGCCGATCCCGTACGGGGCGCGGGGGTCGGCGCGGGCGGAGCCTGCGTGGGCGCCCCACCAGGTGACGTGAGGACGCAGATGCGCCTTTCCCTCGTACGTCGTGCCGCCTTGGCGGCCGTCGTCACCGGAGCCGTCGTCCTGCCCGGGGCCACCCCGGCGCTGGCGGCGGACACCGGCACGGTCAGCGGGCGGCTGACCAGCAGCAACGGCACCGGGGCGGCCGATGTCCCGGTGCAGGTCTGGGGCAACGGAGGAGCCGAGGTCTCCGGCTCGACCACCACCGACGCCGACGGCCGCTACTCGGTCGACGGCCTGACCGCGGGCGACTACATCGTCGCCTTCCTGCCGCCCGAGCGGCCGCAGCAGTTCTACCGACAGAAGACCCAGGCCTGGGAGGCCGACCGGGTGACCGTCGACGCCGGCGGCACCACCACCGCCGACGACCAGCTCGTCGCCACCGGCGTGCTGACCGGTCAACTCCAGGGCACGGCGGGCGCGTACGTGGAGGCCCAGAACCAGGACACCTGGGAGACGGTCGCCGCCACCACCGACGACACCGGGCACTACCGGCTGTACGTGGTCCCCGGGACCTACGTGCTCTCCTTCCGGCCCGTCGAGGGTTCGTGGCAGAGCCAGTACGTGCCCGGCACGCTCGACCCACAGTCCGCCGGCCGTTACCAGGTGGCCGCCGACCAGACGGTCACCGTCAACGACACCGTGCTGGGCGTGGGCAGCCTCTCCGGCCAGCTCACCAGCGCCACCGGCGCTCCGGTCCCGAACGCGTCCGTCATCGTCAACACCGCCACCAGCTCCAGCGGCGGCAGTGCGACGACCGACGCGAACGGCGAGTTCACCGTGCCGGCGCTGCTCTCCGGCGGGTACAAGGTGGGGTTCTTCGTCGACGGCCGGGAGCAGTACCATCCGGGCCGGTCGAGCTGGGACACCGCCGGCGTGGTGACCGTGACCGGTGGCCAGCAGACCCGGATCACCGAGCGGCTGCTGGGCACCGGCTCGATCCGCGTCTCGGCGGTGGATTCGGTGACCGGGGCGCCCGTGTCACGCTTCTGCGTCAACTCCGCCGACCGGTGCACCGACGGCACCGGCACGGTGACCCTCACCGGCCTCCCCGAGGGCAGCCATGACCTGCTGGTCTTCGCCCCCGACAACAGCTACTTCACCCGGCAGGTCGCCGACGTCCGGGTCCGGGCCGACCGGACCACCCCGCTGACCGTGAAGCTGCGGGCCGGGGCGGTCGTCACCACCACCGTGGTCGACCGGGTCACCGGTGAGCCGCTGCCGGACGTCTGCGTCAGCGGGTTCCTGCCCAAGCGGGTCACCTTCCCCGAGAACAACACCTGTACCGACGCGACCGGCAAGGTACGGGTCGGTCCGCTCGCCACGGGCACGTACCGGCTCTTCGTCACCCCGCGGGACCGGGAGTACGGCCGGCAGTGGGTCGGTGCCGAGGGTGGCACCGGCGACGAGCGGCAGGCCGTTCAGGTCGAGGCCGTGGCGGGCACGGTGGTGGCGGGCCCGTCGGTCCGGCTGGACCGGGCCGGCACGATCAGCGGCACGGTGCGCGACGCGGTCACCGGCGCGCCGGCGCGCAGCGTCGACGTCTCGGTGCTCACCGGGGTGCCCTACCTCGGGCTCGACGACGCCAGCACCGACGCCGAGGGCCGGTACACCCTCAGTGGCCTCGGCCCGTACGCGTGGCCGGTGATGTTCGCCGGCCACCCGTACGCCACGGTGTGGTCGGGCGGCGCCACCAGCCGCTACACCGCCACCCCGGTGCAGGTGACGGCCGGCGGGCAGGCGCGGCTCGACACCGTGCTGCGCTCGGGAACCGAGGTCACCGGCACCGTCACCGACCAGGACGGCACGCCGTTCGGGCAGGGTTGGGTGACGGTCCGCAACGCCGACACCGGTGACATGGCCGGCTTCGCGAACGTCGAGGACGGCCGCTACACGATCCGGGCGCTCGGCCGGCAGCGGGTGTACCTCACCTACTCGCTCCGGCGTACCGGCGGGGACACCACCTACGCCGGCACGTACAAGGTGACCGGTGACGACGGCACCAGCCGGGTGGCGCTGTTCACCGTCCCGAGCAGCGGCACGCTCGCCGTGGACCTGGTCGTCCCGACGAGCTGACCCGGGCGTCGACAGGGGCCGGTGGCGTCGCCACCGGCCCCTGGTCGTCCCGCCGCTCAGTGCGGCAGCGGGATCCGCGTCCAACCGGACCCGTCACCGGTGACGACGACGTGGTCCGCCCCGACGTCCGACAGGTCGTCCCGGCCGTAGAGCCAGGCCCGTCCCGGGGCGGCCCCGACGGAGTCCTCGAGGTGGCGATACTCCCGGGCGAGCGTGAACTGCTTCCCACCGTCCCGGCTGACGAACAACGTGGCACCCGCCCTCGGGTCGGTGTAGCCGGCCCGGGCCACCAGCAGCGACCCGTCCGTGCCGAGCACCAGGTACTCGTTCTCCCGGGTGGCCGGCAGGTCGGTGCCGAGGTCCGTCCAGGTCTCGCCGTCGTCCGTGGTCCTCAGCAGCCGTGCGGTGCCGGTCGGTGCCGTCGTGCCGTCCGGCGGGGGCGGCTCGATCAGCAGGTAGGCGGTGTGGTCGTCGACCGCGGCCAGCGCGATGGCGTTCTTCGGGTTCACGGACCGCTGCGCCACCCAGGTCGCCCCCCGGTCGGTGCTGCGGGCGACGATGAGGCCCTCGCCGGCCCCCGGCCCAGGGAGGTACGCCGCCCAGATCGTCCCGTCGGTCGTCGGGTAGACCGCCACCGGTGGGTTCGGCGAGGGCAGTTCGCCGGCCAGCCGGTAGACCGTGCCGGTGGTCGGGTCCACCGCGAGGACCGCCCTGATCGCGCCGCACGCCATCTGGCAGTGGACCGGCCGGGCCGTGCGGGGGAAGGCGGGCACCGGCTCGATCGCCTCGTCGGCGTCCCGCCAGGTGTGCCCGTGGTCGGTGGAGAGCCGCGACAGCCCGGGTCCGTCCTCCCGGACCAGATAGGTGCGCTCGTCCAGCACGTTGTACGTCAGGTTGGCGTCGTCCCGGCCCTCGTTGTCGCGGTCGCAGTCCTCGGCCTGGTAGCGACCGGCGTCCCAGTCCGACCAGCCCCGCCCCCCGTCGCCGGTGTGCGTGAAGAAGAGCGTGCAGGCGATCTGCGCGACCCCGACGGCGGACTGCGGGCCGGTCAGGATCACGTCGGCGGCCCGGCCGGGCCGCAGCGGCGGCGGGACCGGGCCGGCCACCTCGGGGCCGCCGCCGGACCGGGCCGCCAATGGGCCGGCGGCCGCGCCGACGAGGGCGATCAGCACCACCACCGCCACCACCGCCGACCGGCGTCGTCGCCGGGACCGGGCGGCGGACCACAGGTCGTCCAGGGACGGTTGGCGGACGGCCTCGGCTACGGTGTCGACGTCGAAGCCGGTGAACTCAGGCGCGGACATGCTTCCTCCCGATGCTGTTCGGCTCGACGGGTTCGGGACCGGGGCCGTCGTGGTCGCTGTCGGCGAGCCGGGCGGCGAGGGCCTGCCGACCCCGGGAGAGGCGCGACTTCACCGTGCCGGCGGAGACGCCGAGCGTCGCCGCCACCTCGTCCACCGGCAGGTCGACCAGGTAGTGCAGGGCCAGCGCCTGCCGCTGCCCTTCGGGCAGGTCGCGCAGCGCGGCGAGCAGGGCCAGGTGTTCGGGTGACCGGTCGGCGACGGCCGGCGGTGGGCCGATCCGGCGGAGCAGGGTGTCCAGCACCCGCCGGCGGCGGTGCCGGGTGCGGGCCACGTTCACCGCCACCCGACGCAGCCACGCCTCCGGGTGTTCCAGGGCGGCCACCTTGCGGGGCACGGCCAGCGCCCGGGTGAACGCCTCCTGGACGGCCTCCTGCGCCTCGTTCAGGTCACCGGTCACCGCGTACAACTGGACGACCAGCCGGCGGAAACAGCCGGCGTACAGCTCCGAGATCAGATCGCCGTCGGACACCGTCACCTCCTCTCTTCACCTGTCCCACTCACGAGGAGGGCGGAAGGTTCCCGATGGTGGCCTCCTCGCCGGTTGTCCACAACGACCCGGCCGTCGTCCACCGGGTTATCCACAGGAGTGAGCCGTTCTCCACAGGTTGTTCACAAGCCGCGCCCCCGATCTCCACGGCCGGTCCCTACAGTCGGACGCCATGAAGGAACGCCGGGTACTGGTGGTCGAGGACGAACGGACCATCGCCGAGTCGGTCGCCGCCCGCCTGCGGGCGGAAGGGTTCACCGTGGACATCGCCGGTGACGGCCCGTCCGCCGTCGAGAGGTTCCGCACCGGGCGGCACGACCTCGTCATCCTCGACGTGATGCTGCCCGGCTTCGACGGGTTGGAGGTGTGCCGGCGGATCCAGGCCGACCGGCCCGTCCCGGTGCTGATGCTCACCGCCCGCGACGACGAGACGGACCTGCTGGTCGGGCTGGCCGTCGGGGCCGACGACTACCTCACCAAGCCGTTCTCCATGCGCGAGCTGGCCGCCCGGGTGCACGTCCTGCTGCGCCGGGTGGACCGGGCGTCGACCGGCGGACCGGCCAGCCTGCGGCTGGGCGACATCGAGATCAGTCGGGCCGAGCGGCGGGTGGTCCGGGCCGGTGCCGAGGTGCACCTCACGCCCACCGAGTTCGACCTGCTGGTCCACCTCGCCGGGCGGCCCCGCACGGTGCTGCCCCGGGAGCGGCTGCTCGCCGAGGTGTGGGGCTGGGCGGACGGCTCGGGCACCCGTACCGTCGACAGCCACGTCAAGGCGCTGCGCCGCAAGCTCGGCGCGGACCTGATCCGGACCGTGCACGGCGTCGGGTACGCGCTGGAGGTCCCCGCGTGACCGGCCGCGCGGTGGACTGGCTGAACGACCACCTCCCCCGCCCGCTGGACCCGGTCCGGTCGATCAAGATGAAGCTCGGCGTCCTGCTGGTCGCCTCCTGGGCTGTGGCGGTCGGCTACTTCTGGTGGGGGATCGGCTGGCTGCCACCGGGCACCTCGCTCACCGCCATCGCGATCGCCCTGGTCATCGCCCAGGTGCTGGCGCACGGCATGACCTCGCCGCTGCGCGAGATGACCGCGGCGGCCGGGGCGATGGCCCGGGGTGACTGGAGCCGCCGGGTGCGCGCCACCTCCCGGGACGAGGTCGGCGAACTGGCCCAGGCGTTCAACCGGATGGCCGCCGACCTGGCCGCCGCCGACCAGCGCCGGCGCGAGCTGATCGCGAACGTGTCGCACGAGCTGCGCACCCCGATCACCGCGTTGCAGGGGGTGCTGGAGAACCTGGTCGACGGGGTGGCCACGCCGGAGCCGGCCGCGCTGCGGGCCGCGCTGGCCCAGACCGAGCGGCTCGGCCGGCTCGTCGCCGACCTGCTGGACCTGTCCCGGATGGACGCCGGGGTGGTGCCGCTGCGCCGGGTCCGGCTAGACGTCACCGAGTTCCTGGAGGAGGCGGTCGAGCACGCCACGGCGACCGCCGCCGGCACCGGCCGGGACGACGTCCGGTTCCGGCTCCGCCCGCTGCCCGTGCCGCTGGCCGTCTCCGCCGACCCGGAGCGGCTGCACCAGGTCTTCGCCAACCTGCTGGACAACGCCGCCCGACACAGCCCGCCCGGCGGGACCGTCCTGGTCGCCGCCGAGGAGCGGTCCGGTCAGCTGCGCGTCGAGGTGACCGACGAGGGGGACGGCATCCCGGCGGCCGAGCGGTCCCGCGTGTTCGAACGGTTCACCCGGGGCGAGCGGGCGACCGGTGGCGGCACCGGGCTGGGCCTGGCGATCGCGCACTGGGTGGTCGAACTGCACGGTGGCACCATCCGGGCCGCCGAACCACCCGGCGGTGGGCCGACCAGCCGTCCCGGCTGCCGCATCGAGGTGACCCTTCCGCGTACCGAGCCCGTTCGAGGAGAAGCAGCATGACGACCGCGCCCCCGCCCCGGCCACCGATCGGCCAGGCCCTGCCCCACCCGTACGCCACTCCGCCGCCGCTGACCCGCCCGGCACCGCAGCCGTCCGCCTGGGCACGCCGCTGGCCGGGACCGACGGCACCGGCCCGATCGCGGGTGCTCGCGGCGACAGCGGTGGCGGCCGGGACGTCCGCCTCGGTGGTGCCGCTGGACCGGCCCGGGCTGGGCTGGCTGGTCGCGGCGGTCGCGGGGGCCGCCGCGCTCGGCGCAACCGTGCTCACCCGGCCCCGGCCGGCCGCCCGTCCCGGCGCCACGGGGGCGTCGGGCCGGGTGGCCCGGCTGGTCTGGACGCTCGCCACGGTCGCCCTGGTGGCGGTCGGCACGGTCCGCGCGGCCGGCTGGCTCTTCGCGCTCTGCCTGGTGGCCGCGTTCGGCACCGCCGCGCTCGCGGTCGCCGGTGGACGTACGCCGTTGGGCCTGCTCAGCGCCGGCCTGCTGCCACCGGTCGCCGCCGTCCGGGCGCTGCCCTGGGCGGCGCGCGGGCTGCCCCGCCCCCGGCCCGGTGGACCGGGCGTCGGTCGGGTGCTGGCCAGCCTCGGCGTCACCGTGCTGCTGCTGCTCCTCTTCGGACTCCTCTTCGCCTCGGCCGACGCGGTCTTCGCCGACCTGGTGACCGGGGCGTTGCCCGACGTGTCGCCGGCGGGTGGGACCGGTTGGCTGGGCCGCGCGCTGCTCGCCGGGGCGGTGCTGCTCGGCGGGGCGTACCTGCTGGCCGCGCCGCCCGACCTGGAGCTGCGGGCCGGCCCGGCCCGGGCGGTCCGCCGGTTGGAGTGGGTGCTCCCGCTGGCCCTGCTCGACCTGCTCTTCGCCGCATTCGTGCTGGTGCAGCTCACCGTGCTCTTCGGCGGCTCCGGGCACGTGCTGCGCACCGCCGGCCTGACCTACGCCGAGTACGCCCGGGGCGGCTTCTGGCAGTTGCTCGCGGTGTCGCTGCTGACCCTGCTGGTGATCGCCGGCGCGGTGCGCTGGGCGCCCCGGGACGGCCGGACCGACCGGATCCTGATCCGGGTGCTGATCGGCGGCCTGGCCCTGCTCAGCCTGGTGGTGGTGGCCTCGGCGCTCTACCGGATGCGGGTCTACACCGACGCGTACGGGGCGACCCGGTTGCGCCTGCTGGTGGCGGTGGCCGAACTCTGGCTGGGGCTGCTCTTCGTGCTGGTCGGGGCGGCCACGGTCCGACTGCGCGGGTCCTGGCTGCCCCGGGTGGCGCTGGGTGCGGCGGTGCTCGCGCTGCTCGGTCTCGCCCTGGTCGACCCGGACCGGCTGATCGCCGAGCGGAACGTGGAGCGCTGGCAGCGGACCGGGCGGCTGGACGTCACGTACCTCTCCGGTCTCTCCCCGGACGCGGTCCCGGCGCTGGACCGGCTGCCGGAGCCGCTGCGGTCCTGCGCCCTGTGGCGGATCGACGCGGAGCTGCCGGCGGACGGCTGGCGGGCGGCGAACCTGGGCCGGGCGCAGGCCCGGGCGGTGCTGGCCGGCGATCCGGCGACCTGGCCGGGCACCTTCGCCTGCCCTTGACATTCCCACTGATCAGGCGAGACTTCCGGGGATGGCCGACGCCGGGGAACGGGACGCGCCGGGGCGGACCGCCCCGGTCCCGGCGCCGCGCGCACCCCGGCCGGCCGGGCGGACCCGGATCGTGCTGGCGGAGGTGTCCCGGTCGGGCAGCCGGGCGGACCGGACCCGCTCGGAGCTGGCCCAGCAGACCCGGGTCGGCGAGACGCTGGTGCGGGGCCTGGTCCGGGCCCAGCTCAGGTTGGCGCTGCGGCTGAGCCTGCTGGTGCTGATCGGGCTGGGTGGCCTGCCCTGGCTCTTCGCGATCGCGCCCTCGGTCGGGCGGGTCACCGTGCTCGGGATCAACCTGCCGTGGCTGCTGCTCGGGATGGTCGCCTTCCCGTTCCTGATCGGGGTGGGCTGGGCGTACGTGCGGCTGGCGGAACGCAACGAGCAGGACTTCACCGACCTGGTCCAGCGGCCGGAGCGCTGAGATGGACAACGGGTACGTCGTCCCGGCGATCGTGGTGGTCACCCTGGCCACGGTCGGGATCGGCTTCTACGGCCTGCGGCTGGCCCGGACCACCTCGGACTTCCTGGTCGCCTCCCGGGCGGTCAGCCCGACCTGGAACGCCGCCGCGATCGGCGGTGAGTACCTGTCGGCGGCGAGCTTCCTGGGCGTCGCCGGGCTGATCCTGAAGTACGGCGTGGACGTGCTCTGGTATCCGGTCGGGTTCGCCGCCGGCTACCTGGCGCTGCTGCTCTTCGTGGCCGCGCCGCTGCGCCGCTCCGGGGCGTTCACCCTGCCGGACTTCTGCGAGGTGCGGCTCGGTTCGCGGCGGCTGCGCAAGCTGGCCACCCTCTTCGTGATCTTCATCGGTTGGCTCTACCTGGTGCCGCAGTTGCAGGGTGCGGGGCTGACCCTGGCCACGGTGGCCGGTTCGCCGTACCCGGTGGGGGCGCTGCTGGTCGCGGTGGTGGTGACCGCGAACGTGGCGCTGGGCGGGATGCGGGCGATCACCTTCGTCCAGGCCTTCCAGTACTGGTTGAAGCTGACCGCGCTGGCCGTACCCGCGATCTTCCTGGCCTTGCAGTGGCAGGCCGACGCCCGCCCGGCGGTGACCCCGCCCGACGGGCCGGCGTTCCGGACCGCGACCACCGTCGTGGTCGAGCACCGCGCGACCCTCACCTTCCCCGGCGGCGACGTCCGGGAGGTACGCCCCGGCGACCGGCTCGACTTCGCCGCCGGTGACCCGGTGCCGGAGGTCTCGGGTGCGGCCACCGACCCGGCCGACTGGTTGCTCCCCGACACGGCCGGGGACGACGACCGGGGCCTGTTCGCGACGTACTCGCTGATCCTGGCCACCTTCCTGGGCACCATGGGCCTGCCGCACGTGCTGGTCCGCTTCTACACCAACCCGGACGGCGCGGCGGCCCGCCGCACCACGCTGGTGGTGCTCGCTTTGGTCGGCGTCTTCTACCTGCTGCCCACCCTGTACGGCGTGCTGGGCCGGATCTACACCCCGCAACTGCTGGTGAGCGGGCAGACGGACGCGGTGGTGGTGCTGCTGCCCACGGCCGCGCTCGGCGACGGCACGCCCGCCCGGCTGCTCGCCGCGCTGGTCGCGGCGGGGGCGTTCGCGGCCTTCCTCTCCACCTCGTCGGGGCTGCTCACCAGCGTCGCCGGGGTTATCTCCACGGACGTGCTCGGGCGCGGCTCGGTCCGTGGCTTCCGACTGGCCACGCTGATCGCCGGTGGGGTCCCGGCGGTGCTCGCGCTGAACGTCTCCGGCCTGGACGTCTCCCAGGTGGTGGGGCTGGCCTTCGCGGTGGCCGCGTCGAGCTTCTGCCCGCTGCTGGTGCTGGGCATCTGGTGGCGCGGCCTGACCGACCTGGGGGCTGCCGCCGGGGTGCTGGTGGGTGGCGGGGCGGCGATCGGCGCGGTGCTGCTCACCGTGCTCGGCCCGCCGCTGAGCGGCTGGCCGGCGACGTTGACCACCCAGCCGGCCGCGTGGACGGTGCCGCTGGCGTTCACCGTGATGGTGGCGGTGTCGATCGCCACCCGCCGCCGGCTGCCCCCCGACGTCGGCGCCACCATGCTCCGCCTGCACACCCCGGAGGCGCTGCGCCTCTAGGCGTCAGCGGGGCAGGTCGCGGCCGGGGATCTCGTTCGACTCGCGCCAGGCCTGGATCCGGTCCGGGCGGACCCGGAACCACGAGTGTTTCTCGGTGAACGTGCGCGGGTCGAAGCCGGTCTTCGCGGCGAACGCGTCGGCCGCCGCCCCGGGCAGCTCCTCGTGCGGGATCATCTCGACCGAGCCGTCCACCATGATCACGTCACGGGTGGTGCCGAGGCCGAGGCGGACCCGGCCGGTGTCGCGCATGTTCCGGCCGGTCGGCGTCCGCTCGGAGGTGGCGAGCAGCAGCGTCTCACCGTCCCAGAGGAAGGAGAGCGGCACCAGGTAGGGCCGGCCGCCGGCCGGGGCGGCGGTGGCCACCCAGACGTCGACGTCGTGCTCCAGCCGGTGCCGGGTGTCCGCCCAGCGCTGCTCTGTCGACCTCGGTTCCGCCATGCCGCCCCCTCCGCCGCGTGGGATCGATCCTGCCGTATCCCGGCGGCCGGCACTACCGCTGAGGTATGACGGAAGATCGTCCTCCGGCGGGAGCGTCCGCTGGCGGCGGCGGGCTAGGTTCGAGGCATGACCGATGAGCACCCCGCGCTGTCCCTCCGTGGCCTGGCCAAGCGGTTCGACGACAAGGTTGCGGTCGCCGGGGTCGACCTGGACGTGCCGACCGGATCGTTCTACGGGCTGCTCGGCCCGAACGGGGCCGGCAAGACCACCACCCTCTCGATGGCCGTCGGTCTGCTGCGGCCCGACGCCGGCCAGGCCCGGGTGCTCGGGTACGACGTGTGGGCCGACCCGGTCCGCGCGAAGGGCCTGCTCGGGGTGATGCCGGACGGCGTACGCCTCTTCGACCGGCTCAGCGGGGCGGAGCTGCTCGCGTACCACGGGTTGTTGCGCGGGATGGATCCGGCGGAGGTCGACCGGCGGGCGGCCGAGCTGCTGGACGTGCTCGCCCTCGGCGACGCCGGTCGGACCCTGGTGGTCGACTACTCGGCGGGCATGAAGAAGAAGATCGGCCTGGCCTGCGCGCTGCTGCACGGCCCCCGGCTGCTGGTGCTGGACGAGCCGTTCGAGGCGGTCGACCCGGTCTCGGCGGCGCTGATCCGCGACATCCTGCACCGGTACGTCACCGGTGGCGGCACGGTGGTCTTCTCCAGCCACGTGATGGAGGTGGTCGAGCGGCTCTGCTCGCACGTGGCGATCCTGACCCAGGGGCGGATCGCCAAGGTCGGCCCACTCGACCGGGTACGCGGCGACCGGTCGCTGGAGGAGGTCTTCGTCGAGGTGGTCGGCGGCCGGACCGCGACCGGTGAGGAGCTGTCGTGGCTGTCCCGGTGACCCCGCCCGCCCGGCGGGTCTCCGCACGGCACTTCGTCCGGCTCAAGCTGCGGGTGATGGGCAACAACTTCCGCGGCCAGGGCTGGCGGATCGCGCTGTTCGTGGTCGGGGTCTTCTTCGGGCTGTGGTTCGCGGCCGGCGGCTTCTTCCTGCTCGCCGCCCCCGGCCTGGCCGGTGAGCCCCGGGCCGCCCTGCTGGCCGCGGCGTTCGGCGGCGGGCTGCTGGTGCTGGGCTGGCTGCTGCTGCCGCTGGTCTTCTTCGGCGTGGACGAGACCCTCGACCCGGCCCGCTTCGCGCTGCTCCCGTTGCCGCGCCGCACCCTGGTCGCCGGCCTGTTCGCGGCCGCGCTGGTCAGCGTCCCGGTGCTCGCCACGCTGGTCGCGGTGGCCGGGCTGGTGGTCACCGCCGGGGTGCTCGGTGGGGTGCCGGCCGCCCTGGTCACGGTCGTCGGGATCGTCGGCGGGCTGCTGCTCTGTGTGGCCGTGGCCCGTGCGGTCACCAGCGCCTTCGCCACCATGCTCCGCTCCCGCCGGGTCCGCGACCTGGCCGCCGTCCTGCTCGCGGTGCTCGCCGCGCTGATCGGACCGTTGCAGCTGCTGGTGCTGGCGGCGGTCCGGCGCGCCGACTGGGACCGGCTCACCGGGGTGGCCCGGGTGGTCGGCTGGACCCCGTTCGGGGCGCCGTGGACGGCCGGGCTGGAGGTCGCCGACGGACGCGTCTGGGCCGCCGTGCTCAAGCTGCTGATCACCGTGGCGACGATCGGGGCGCTGCTGCTCTGGTGGTCGCGGACGCTGGAGTCGGCGATGGTCGGCGGGGCGAGCGCCGGCCCGGCCCGGCAGCGGCGCGGCCCGGTCGGCGGCGCGGTCGCCCAGCTCTTTCCCCGGGTGGCCGGCTGGACCGGGCGGGGCCGGTTCGGCGCGCTGGTCGCCCGGGAGTGCCGCTACTGGTGGCGGGACGCCCGACGGCGGGCCAACCTGATCACCATCGCGGTGGTCGGCATCTTCGTGCCGGTGATGGTCAACCTGGGTGGTTCCCGGCTGGCCACGGACGGCGGGAAGGCGCTCGGCGAGGCCAGCGCGAACTCGTCACCGGTGCTGGTCAGCATCTCGATGCTCTTCGTCGGGGTGCTCGCCTCGGGCACCCTGGCCAACCAGTTCGGCTTCGACGGCAGCGCGTACGCGGCGAACGTGGTGGCGGGCGTGCCGGGGCGGCTGGAGCTGCGGGCCCGGATGACCGCCTTCTCCCTCTACGTGGTGCCCATCCTCGCCGTGGTCGCGGTGGTGCTGGCCGTGCTGCTCGGCCGGCCCGGCTGGCTCGGGGTGATGGTCGGCGGGCTGGCCGCCGCGTACGGCTGCGGGTTGGCGGTCAACGGCTTCGTCGCGGTGCTCGGCGGGTACGCGCTGCCGGAGACGAGCAACCCGTTCGCGATGAACAGTGGTGCCGGGGTGGCGAAGGGCCTGCTCACCGTCCTGTCCATGGTCGCCTCCGCACTGCTGGCGCTGCCGGTGCCGGTGGGCGCCGCGCTGCTCGGCGACGTCTGGCTCTGGCTGGCCGCGCCGGTCGGCCTGGCGTACGCGGTGGGCGCCGCGCTGCTCGGCTCGTACCTGGCCGGCGACGTGCTGGACCGGCGGCAGCCGGAACTGCTCGCCACCGTGACCCCGAGGCGCTGATGCCGGTCGTCGAAGCCGTGGTCACCGTGCCGGTCCCGCCCGAGCTGGCCTTCGCGGTGTCGCAGACGGTGGCCCCGGTCCGCTACCGCTGGGACCCGTTCGTCCGCGAACAGCACTTCCTCGACGGGGCCACCCGGCCGGGCAAGGGGGTGCGCACCTTCACCCGCTCCCGGCACGGCCTGGCCATGGTCAGCGAGTACGTCTCCTACGCGCCGCCGACCAACGTCGGGATGAGGATGGTGCGCGGGCCGTGGTTCTTCGCGATGTTCGGCGGCGGTTGGCGCTTCGCGCCGGGTCCGGAGCCGGGCACGACGGTCGCCACCTGGCGGTACAACTTCCGCTGCCGGCCGGTGCTGCTGCGCCCGGTGGCCGACCGGGTCGGGCAGTGGTTGCTCGGCCGCGACATCCGCCGCCGGATCGCCGGCTACGCGGCCGGCTGCACCGATCCCGAGGTGCTGGCCGCCGCCCGGCGCGCGCTCACGCCCGACGCATGAAGGCGTACACCTGCGGCGGTTCACCGATGCCGGTGACGTTGACCAGAGTCCATCCGTAGTTCGACAGGTGCTCGACGGCCGCCAGGAGTTGGGTGGCGGGTTGGACGCCCCCGAACAGGCTGACCCGGGGTTGCACGGCGAGGTGTCGGTGCGGGTAGCGGCGCAGGTCCACCTCACCGGCGAGGATCTTGTCGGCGCCGACGATGCGGGTCTGCGCCAGGTGCTCGGGTGGCACGAAGGTCATGGCGGGCACGATAGGGCCGGCGCGCACCCTCCCGCCGCCCCGGTGCCGCCGCTCAGGCGGTCCGCCGCATGGCCGCGTACAGGTTGTGGCCCTCGCCGACCGAGGTCAGGTTGATCATCTCCCAGCCGTAGTTGGAGAGGTGCTCGACCGCCGCCATCAGGGTCGGGAAGCCGCTGCTGGTCCAGCTGTGCCGGGCCAGCACCACCAGGTGCCGGTACGGGTAGGCGCGCAGGTCCACCTCGCCGGCGAGCACCGCCTTGGCGTTGACGACGCGGTCCTGGGCGAGCTGCTGCGGCGAGACGAAGGACATGCCCGGCAGGGTAGAACGGCGGCGCACCACCGGCCACTCGGGAGATCGCGCTCGATCCGGGATGTAGTGGCGTGGCCGCAGCAGGGCAGCCACTCTTTCCGGGATCGAGCGTGACCCTCCGGCCACTGACGGCGGAGGCGGCAGCACACCTCGGCCACCCGGCCGGCCCGCACCGGCGCTTCCCGGGCCGGGCGCGGGACCGGCGCGGCACAATGTTTCACGTGAATCATCAGCCGGGCGCCGAGATCCACCACACCGACCCGTTCGCCGTGCCGGCCGGCCAGCGCTCGCCGGTACGCCGGCTGCGCGGTCGGCTGGCCGCTCCGGTGACGCTCTGGACCGCGCCCGGCCCGGCCGGGCTGACCGTCTCGTCCACCCTGGTCGCCGAGGGCGAGCCGGACCGGCTGCTCGGGCTGATCGACCCGGAGTCGGACCTGTGGGCGGCGGTCGAGGAGGCGGGCCGGTTCGCGGTCGCGCCACTCGGCCCGGCGCACCGGCAGCTCGCCGACCGCTTCGCCGGCCTCTTCCCGTCCCCGGGCGGGCTCTTCGCCACCGGCGCCTGGGCCGACACCCCGTACGGGCCGGTCCCCGCCGACGCGGGCGGGTGGGCCGGCTGCACGCTCGACTCGGCCCGCGAGTACGGCTGGGGCCTGCTGGTGGAGGCCACCATCGAGGCGGTCGACCTGGCCGACGAGACCGCCCCCCTGCTGCACTACCGGGGTCGTTACCGGGAGCTGACCGACTGACCACCGACCGCTCGACGGAGTGACCCAGGTCACTCGGCGCAGCCGGAGTGCCGTTCGGCGCAGCCGTCGACCGTGGCCGATCCGAGCCTTCCCCGGCGGGGAGCGCGGTCTCTACCGTGCGCGAAACTCCCCACGCCCTGCGAAGGTGGTGATCCACAGATGTCCACGGACACTCCGGCGTCCGCGCCGGCCGAGTCGGCGGCGGAACGCTATCTGGCCGTACAACGGTCGGACGAGTTCGCCGGCCTGCGGCGTACGCTGCGCGGCTTCATCTTCCCGATGACCGTCGCGTTCTTCCTGTGGTACGCGCTCTACGTCATCCTCTCCGCGTACGCGCGGGGATTCATGGGCACGAAGATCGTCGGCAACATCAACGTCGCCCTGGTCTTCGGCCTGCTCCAGTTCGTCTCGACCTTCCTCATCGCCTGGCTCTACGCCCGCTTCGCCGACCGGCGGATCGACCCGGTCGCCGACCGGATCCGCACCGAGATGGGGGAGGTGACCCATGAACACGGTCCTCGCGGCTGAGGCCGGCGGCACCACCGCCCGCAACCTCACCATCACACTCTTCCTGATCTTCGTGGCGATCACCCTGGTGATCACCGTGTGGGCCAGCCGGCAGACCAAGACCGCCACCGACTTCTACGCGGGCGGCCGGTCCTTCTCCGGCTTCCAGAACGGCATGGCGATCGGCGGCGACTACATGTCGGCGGCGTCCTTCCTGGGCATCGCCGGCATCATCGCCCTCTACGGCTACGACGGCTTCCTCTACTCGATCGGCTTCCTGGTCGCCTGGCTGGTGGCGCTGCTGCTCGTGGCCGAACTGCTGCGCAACTCCGGCCGGTACACGATGGCCGACGTGCTGGCCTTCCGGATGCGCCAGCGGCCGGTGCGTACGGCGGCGGCGGTCTCCACCATCATCGTCTCGATCTTCTACCTGCTGGCCCAGATGGTCGGGGCGGGCGCGCTGGTCGCGCTCCTGCTCGGCATCAAGCCGGGCACCACCTTCCTCGGCATGGACGCGGACACCGCGAAGGTGGCCACCATCGTCATGGTCGGCGCCCTGATGATCATCTACGTCACCCTGGGCGGCATGAAGGGCACCACGTACGTCCAGATCGTCAAGGCGTTCCTGCTGATGACCGGCGCGATCGTGATGACCCTGCTGGTGCTGGCGAAGTACAAGTTCAACCTCTCCTCGCTGCTCGGCGACGCCGCTGCCGCGTCCGGCAAGGGGAGCAACTTCCTCGAACCCGGCCTGCGCTACGGCGTGGAGACGCCCGGGGACGCGCTGAAGACCTTCTACAGCAAGATGGACCTGCTGTCGCTGGGCGTCGCGCTGGTGCTCGGCACCGCCGGCCTGCCGCACATCCTGATCCGCTTCTACACCGTGCCGACCGCCAAGGCGGCCCGGAAGAGCGTGCTCTGGGCGATCGGCATCATCGGCGCGTTCTACCTGCTGACCCTGGCCCTCGGCTTCGGCGCCGCGGCGCTGGTCGGCGGCAAGGCGATCACCGCGCAGGACAAGGCGGGCAACACGGCGGCGCCGCAGCTCGCCGAGGCGCTGGGCAAGGACTTCTTCGGCGGGAGCCTCGGCGGGGCCACCCTGTTGGCCATCATCGCGGCGGTCGCCTTCGCCACCATCCTGGCGGTGGTCGCCGGGTTGACCCTGGCCTCGTCGTCCAGCCTGGCGCACGACTTCTACGCCAACGTGATCCGGGACGGGCAGGCCTCCGAGCGGCAGGAGGTGATGGTGGCCCGGATCTCCGCCCTGGTCATCGGCGGCGTCTCGATCCTGCTGTCGATCTTCGTGCAGAACCTGAACGTGGCGTTCCTGGTGGCGCTGGCCTTCGCGGTGGCCGCCTCGGGCAACCTGCCGGCGATCCTCTACAGCCTGTTCTGGCGGCGGTTCAACACCTCCGGGGCGGTCTGGGCGATCTACGGCGGCCTGCTCGCGGCCGTGGTGCTGGTCTTCTTCTCCCCGGTGGTCTCCGGGGCGCCGACGGCGATGTTCCCCGAGCACGACTGGCACTGGTTCCCGCTGTCGAACCCGGGCATCATCTCCATTCCGTTCGGTTTCCTCTGCGGCTGGATCGGCACCCTGGTGTCGAAGGAGCACGACGAGGAGAAGTACGCGGAGCTGGAGGTCCGCTCGCTCACCGGCGCGGGCGCGCACTGACGCTCGACGCGGCGGGTCGGAGCCGAGAACGGCTCCGACCCGCCGCCCTGTATAGGCTGGCCAGCATGAAGGTTGAGCCCCGTTTCGGCACCGGACACCGGATCCTCGTCACCGGCGGCGCCGGCTTCGTGCCGTCCCACCTCGTCGACCGGCTGGTCGAGCGCGGCTGCACCGTCGTCGTGCTGGACAACTTCGTCACCGGCTCGAAGGAGAACGTGGCCCACCTGCTGGGCACGCCCACCTTCACGCTGGTCGAGGCGGACATCTCCGAGGGGCTGCCGGACCACCCGGCGCTGGCCGAGCGGTTCGACGCCATCCTGCACATGGCCTCGCCGGCCAGCCCCACCGACTTCGAGAAGCTGCCGGTGGAGATCCTGCGGGTCGGCTCGGTGGGCACCCTGCACCTGCTGGAGCGGGCCACCGCCGACGGCGCGCGGTTCCTGATGGCCTCCACCTCCGAGGCGTACGGGGACCCGAAGGAGCACCCGCAGCGCGAGACGTACTGGGGCAACGTCAACCCGATCGGCATCCGAAGCGTCTACGACGAGGCGAAGCGGTTCTCCGAGGCGGCCACCATGGCGTACCACCGCAGCCGGGGCACCGACACCGCGATCGTGCGGATCTTCAACACGTACGGCCCGCGGATGCGGCCGGACGACGGTCGGGCCATCCCCACCTTCATCTCGCAGGCGCTGCGCGGCGAGCCGATCACGGTGCACGGCACCGGCAACCAGACCCGCTCGATCTGCTACGTGGACGACCTGGTCCGGGGCATCCTGCTGCTGCTCGACTCGACCGAGACCGGCCCGATCAACTGCGGCACCGAGCACGAGATGTCGATGCGGCAACTCGCCGAGACGATCGTGTCACTCACCGGAAGCACGTCCGAGGTGAGCTACATCACCCGGGCCTCGGACGACCCGGAGATGCGTCGTCCGGATCTCACCCTCGCCCGTGAGCTGCTGGGATACGAGCCCACCGTGACGCCCGAAGACGGTCTCGGACGCACGATCGCGTACTTCCGCGAGCGGCTAGGGTACTGAGCCACCCTGGGAGCCCGCTGACACCCGGTTGCGCCTGAGGGCGGTAGTGGTCCGGCCGACCTACCCTCGGTTACATGTCAGCGACCTCGTCTGCCGGCGTCCCGCTCCCGTACCTCCACCGCAGCGCGGGCCGCGCCCAGGTGCCCGGCCCCGGCCAGGGCACCGGGCGGTCCCGCACGACCGACGCCCGCTGGTACCCCGCGCCGGACGAGGAGCGCCGCTCCGGCGGTCCCGGCGGCCCGGCCGGCCCCGGTGGGCCGGTGGGCCCGGGTGGACCCGGCGGCTCCCGTGGTCCCGGCCGGCGCCCGCGCTGGGGCCGGATCGGCCTGGTGGCCGGCGTGGCGGTGCTGGTGCTCGCGCTGCTGGGCGGTGCGGGTGCCTGGTTCTACGCCCGCAACCTCAACGACGACCTGGCCCGGACGGACCCGTTCTCGGAGATCACCGGGGGCCGGCCGGCGAAGAAGGTCGACGGCGCGTTGAACATCCTGATGGTGGGCAGCGACTCGCGCGACCCGGACGCCCCGGTGGAGTCCTCCGGCAAGTGGCGGTCGGACACGATCATCCTCATGCATATCCCGGCCGACCACAAGGCGGCCTACCTGGTCTCCATCCCGCGTGACCTGTACGTCCCGATCCCGGAGAACGCGGGCGCGTCGTGCGACTCCGGCCAGCGCAACAAGATCAACGCTGCCTTCGCGTTCGGCGGCCTGCCGCTGGCGGTGAAGACCGTGGAGTGCTTCAGCGACGTCCGGATCGACCACGTGATGGCGATCGACTTCGCCGGCTTCAAGGAGGTCACCGACGCCGTCGGCGGGGTGGACCTCAAGGTGGACCGGACGATCACCTCGATTCACAAGCCGTACCGGAAGTTCACCAAGGGCGTGAACCACATGGACGGCGCCGAGGCCCTCGACTGGGTCCGGCAGCGCAAGCAGTTCCCCGACGGCGACTTCGCCCGGATGCGCCACCAGCAGGAGTTCCTCAAGGCCCTGATGGACAAGGCGGCCAGCACCGGCACGCTGAGCAACCCGAAGAAGCTGAACGACTTCCTCAAGGCGGTCACCGCGGCGGCCACCGTGGACAAGGACTTCTCGGTCACCGACATGGCGCTGGAGTTCCGCAACCTGCGCGGCGACAACCTCACCTTCCTGACCAGCCCCAACCTGGGCGGGCAGGACGTCGACGGCCAGTCGGTGGTGGTCTCCGACCGGGAGAAGGCGCTCGCTATGTACCAGGCCATCGCGGCGGACAAGATGGCCGACTGGGTGAAGGCCGACCAGCAGGCGGCGGGCTCCGGCAACTGACGCCCCCGAACCCCCGGACCGGTCGGTGGTCAAGGCTCGCGTAGGGCGCGCCAACCACCGACCGGTCGCTCTTCATCGACCGTTCGGACACACTGCTCGGACGACCGCCGGGTAAAGCGGGAATGGCCAGCAGATGAGGTCGCCAAGACGGGAACGGATACGTACAGTGGTCCCGCCCCCCGACCATCCGAGCTGGAGCACGCATGCCGGTTCACACCAGCCATCGCCCCCAGTCACTGGACGGAGCACCCGGCAGGGTGCCGCCGGTCATTCCGAACCAGCCCGTACCGGGCGGACGCGGCGCGGGCGGAGCGAAGAAGCGCACCCGGCGCAAGGATCCCCTCTGGGCCCGCCTGACGTTGATCTTCGGCGCGGTGCTGATGATGACCAGCGGCCTCGCCATCGTCGGCAGCAAGGCGGTGATCAGCAAGGCCACCAGCGGAATCGCCCAGCGCAACCTGCTCGGTGACGCGGGCAAGTCGGACGCCGAGGGCGGCAACAGCCTGGACGGCCCGATCGACATGCTGCTGCTCGGTGTCGACGCCCGGGAACGGTGGGCCAAGGACGACGTCCGGTCCGACACGATCATCATCCTGCACATCCCGGCCAGCCACGACCAGGCGTACCTGATCTCGATCCCGCGGGACACCGAGGCGCAGATCCCGGCCGACTCGAAGTCCGGCTACCCGGGCGGCGTCGACAAGATCAATGCGGCCTTCTTCTTCGGCGCCCAGAAGGGCGGCGGCTGGGAGGGCGGCGCCCGGCTGATGGCCAAGACCATCAAGAACATGACCGGGATCAGCTTCGACGGCGCCGCGATCATCAACTTCGGCGGCTTCAAGAACGTCATCGACGCGCTCGGCACGGTCCGGATCTGCGTCAGCCACGAGGTCAAGTCGCACCACATGTCGATGGTCGACGGCAAGCCGATGTGGAACGCCGACGCCAAGAAGACCGGCAAGCCGCGGACCCCGGTGGTGCACAAGAAGGGCTGCCGCGAGATGGAGGGCTGGGAGGCCCTGGACTACGCCCGCCAGCGCTACGGCCTGCCGAACAGCGACTACGACCGCCAGCAGAACCAGCAACAGCTGATCAAGGCGATGGCGAAGAAGGCCACCGACAAGGGCATGCTGACCAACCCGCTGAAGCTGAACCAGCTGATGAAGGCGGCCGGCAAGTCCCTCATCCTGGACACCGGCGGCGCGCCGATCGCGGACTTCATCTTCACTCTCAAGGGCGTCACCGGCAACGACCTGGTCACGCTGCGCACCAACGGCGGCACGTACGCCACCGCCGCCAGCGGGCGGGAGTCGCTCAACGAGACCAGCATGCAGATGTTCCGGGCGGTCAAGGAGGACAAGCTCGCCGACTTCGTGGTGGCGAACCCGGGCGTCCTCTCCACCCGGAAATGACCGCGCGCCGGCGGTAGCTGCGCGAAGCGGCCACCGCCGGGCCCCCGGCCCCGTAGCCTGACGTGAGCGGCATTCACGTACAGCGGGGAGGGGTGCCACGGCCAGGGCGGCACGGACCGGCAGCGGACGGGGGCGACCCGCCCGCTGGACCCGGTTCCTGCTCGGCGCGGGCCTCACCCTGGTCCTGCTCGCCACGCTCGGCCTCGCCGGCCTGCACTGGCTCACCCACCGCTACGAGCGCACCGTCACCCGGCAGCAACTGCTGGACGAGACCGCCCGGCAACCGCGCACCGACCTGTCGGGGCCGCTCAACTACCTGCTCATCGGCTCCGACCACCGGCCCGGCGCGAATCCCGAGGACCAACGCTCGGACACCATCCTGATCGTGCACGTGCCGGCCGGCATGCGGCAGGCGTACCTCGTGTCCATCCCGCGCGACCTCCTGGTGGCGATCCCGGCGGCGCCCGGCTACGGCGGCGGCCAGGACAAGATCAACGCGGCGTACGAGCACGGCGGCGGCGGCGAGGCCGGGGCCCGGCTGCTCTCCGCCACCCTCACCCGGCTCACCGGCCTGCGCTTCGACGGTGCCGCGCTGGTCGACTTCTCCGGCTTCAGACAGGTGATCGACCTGCTCGGCGGGATCCGGATGTGCGTGGACACCCCGGTCCGGTCGATCCACACGAAGACCCAGTTCGACCCGGGCTGCCGGCAGATGGACGGTGCGACCACGCTCGACTACGTCCGGCAGCGCTACGACCTGCCCGGAGGCGACTACGACCGGCAGCGGCACCAGCAGCAGATGATCCGCGCGGTGCTGGACCGGGCCGGCGAGACCCACCTGCGCAACGACCCGGTCCGGCTGGACAAGGTGCTGCGCGCGGTGGGTGGGGCGCTGACCGTGGACACCAACGGCGTACCGGTGGAGGACCTGCTGATGGCGTTCCGGACGCTGCCCGCCGACGCGTTGCAGGGGGTCCGGCTGCCCTCCGTCCCGCAGACCATCGACCAGGTCTCCTACGTGGTGCTGGAGAACGGCGGCGACGGCGTCTTCGCCGCGCTGCGCTCCGCCCGGATGCCGGACTGGGCGGCCACGAACCCCCGCTGGGTCACCCGGCTCTGACCGACGCCGGCCCACTAGGCTTGGCACCGTGTTCGGACCCCAGGTTCCCAGCGTGCCCGCGTCGGCCGTGCCCGACGACGTCTACCTGCTCGACGTCCGGGAGGACGACGAGTGGACCGCCGGCCACGCGCCGGCCGCCCACCACCTGCCGATGACCGAGCTGCCCGCCCGGATCGCCGAGATCCCCCAGGACCGGGACGTCGCGGTGATCTGCCGCTCCGGCGGCCGGTCCGCCCAGGTCGTCGGCTACCTCCTGCGCAACGGGTGGGACCAGGTGCGCAACGTCGAGGGCGGGATGGGCGACTGGGCCGCCGCCGGCCGTCCCGTGGTCACCGACGACGGGCAGCCGGGCCGGGTCGCCTGAGGCGCGACGCGACATGGCCGCCCCCCTGGTCTTCGCGCACCGCGGTTCCTCGTACGACCTGCCGGAGCACACGCTCGCCGCGTACCTGCGCGCCCTCGACGAGGGGGCCGACGGGTTGGAGTGCGACGTCCGGCTCACCCGGGACGGGCACCTGGTCTGCGTGCACGACCGCCGGCTGGACCGGACCAGCAACGGGCACGGGCTGGTCAGCGCCCGTACCCTCGCCGAGCTGGACACCCTGGACTTCGGCTCCTGGCACCCCGGTGCGGTGGCCGCCGACGGGGACGGCCCGCTCGACGAGTCGCACACCCGGCTGCTCACCCTGGAACGGCTGCTCGACGCCGTGCTGGCCGCCGGCCGGCCGGTCCGGCTGCTGATCGAGACCAAGCACCCGTCCCGGTACGGCCGGGACGTCGAGCGCCGCCTGGTCGCCCTGCTGCGCCGCTACGGGCTGGCCGAGCCCGGGCCGGACGACCCGGTCCGGGTCACGGTGATGTCCTTCTCCCCGCTGGCCGTCCGCCGGATCCGGGAACTCGCGCCCACCCTCCCCACGGTGCTGCTGCTGGAGGTCCTGCCGCGCTGGCTGCGGCTGGGCCGGCTGCCGTTCGGCACCCGGATCGCCGGGCCGGGCATCGCCCTGGTCCGGGCCCGGCCGCAGCTCGTGCCCGCGCTGCGGGCCGCCGGCAACCAGGTGTACGTCTGGACCGTCAACGAACCGGAGGACCTGGAACTGGTGCTGGCCGCCGGGGTGGACGGCGTGATCACCGACCGCCCGGCCCGGGCGCTGGACCGGCTGGCCCGTTGAGCCCGGTCGAACCAGCCGGTGGCCGACCCCGGTCGCCCGGCCGGGGGTGCCCCCGGACCGGTCGGCGGGGCACACTCGGGGCATGTCGGAGCGAACCGATTTCACCGCTCTCATCGCCGGGCACACCGGCGTGATCGCCATGATCAACGCCGGCGAGTCCGGCCTCTCCGTGCTGACCCGGCTGCTCCGGGTCGTCGAGCCGGCGGTCGGGGCGGCCGGGCTGGTCTGGGTCGAGTTCGCCCCGGCCGGCGGCCGGGTGATCGCCGCCACCGGGAGCGCGGAGTTCGTCGTCGGCCGCCCGCTGCCGGCCACCGACCCGGCCACCGTCTGCCTGCTCTCCGGCCCCCCGGTACGCGAGGTGCGGGTGGACGCCATCCCCGGCGCGCTCCCCGTCGAGGTCGCCGGCCGGGGGCTGTGCCGGATGATCGTGGCCCGCGCGGAGATCGGCGGCCTGACCGTGGGCAGCCTGCACGCCCTCTACCCGGAGGGTGAGCCGCTGGACGAGTCCCAGCGCGCCGTCATCGGGTACGTCGCCGCCTGCATCGGCCACATGTACGGCGACCAGACCGGCCTCCCGGTGCACGGCGACGGCCCGGTGGTGGCCGCGCTGGCCGACGGCCTGGCGGTGGTGGACCGGGAGCACCACGTACGCCTCTGGAACCCGGCCGCCGCCCAGGTCACCGGTCGCCCGGCGGAGCAGGCGCTGAACCGCCCGCTGCCGTTCCCGCTGCCCCCGTCCGGGCAGGTGCTCGACCACCGGCTGCCGGACGGCCGCTGGTTGCGGATCACCGCCGGGGAGCTGCCCGGGCCCGGCGCGCTGCGGGTGGTCACCTTCCGGGACATCACCGACCAGCAGCGCCGCGACCACGACCGGGACCTCTTCGTCGCGGTCACCAGCCACGAGCTGCGCACCCCGGTCACCGTGATCAAGGGGTACGCGGACACCCTCACCGACCACTGGGAGTCGCTCAGCGACGACGACCGGCGGCAGGCGGCCCGGATCATCGGCCAGCGCGCCAACGAACTGGCCCGGCTGGTCGACCGGCTGCTCACCACCGCCACCGAGCACCGCCCCGGCGGCGAGCCCGCCGCCCCCTTCGACCTCGTCGACGCGCTGCGCGGCGCGGTGTCCGACCTGCCGGCGGACGTCCGGCACCGGATCGTCCTCGACCTCCCCGACGACCTGCCCAAGGCGCTGGGCGACCGGCACAGCCTGGCCACCGTGCTCACCGAGCTGGGCACCAACGCCGGCAAGTACTCGCTGCCGGACACCCCGATCGAGGTCACCGCCGAGGCGAACGAGCGGACCGTCTCCTTCCGGGTCGCCGACCGGGGCATCGGCATCCGGCCCGAGCACGTGGAGCGGGCCTTCGACCGGTTCTGGCAGGGCGAGTCCGGGGACCGGCGGCGCTACCCGGGGGCGGGGCTGGGTCTCTATCTCGTCCGCCAGATCGTTGAACAGCAGAATGGATGGGTATCCCTCCGACCGAGGACCGGCGGGGGTACGGTCGCAGAGGTGCGGCTGCCACGGGGATGACCTGGCGCGGGCGGGAGGAACGACGACGGTGGAGACGGGTTCGGCCGAACGATCGTGGTGCGTGGTGGTGCCCCACCACCCGACCGGCGCGCGCGTCGCCCGGCACCGCCTCGCCGACGAGCTGGTCGACGTCGTACCCCCGGCCCTGCTGGCGGACCTGGTCGCGGTCCTCGCCGAACTGGTCGGCAACGCCATCCGCCACGCGGACCCGCTGCCCGGTGGTGTGGTCCGGGTGGCCTGGCGGCTGCGGGCCGGCGCCGACGGGCCCTCCGTCCAGCTCCGGGTGACCGACGGCGGCTCCGCCTCGGGCCCGCTGATGCGGCCGTCGGACCCGGATTCGGTCGACGGGCGAGGGCTGCACATCGTCTCCGGCCTGGCCAGCCGCTGGGGCGTCGAACGGGACGGCCTGGGCCAGAGCGTCTGGGCCGAGTTCGACCCGACCGGCTCACCCCGGGCCGACCTGGTCGCGGCCGGCTGACCGGCCCGGTCGTCTAGGCTGTCTCGCCGTGAGCAAGCGTCGAAAGAGCCAGCGGGCCACCGAAGCAACCGCCCCGAAGCGGGAGAAGGTGCGCGACATCTTCGTGCCCCGACCGTTCGAGGGGTTGGTCGACGAGCCGGAGTGGATCGCCCTGCGCGAGCTGGTCCCGGCCGCCTCCGCGCCGCTGGCACTGGCCCCCGAACTGGCCGAGGAGTACGGTGACCGGCCCGTCACCCTGGCCACCGTGCTGCCGATGGCCGCCCCGGCGATGACCAAGCCGGACGGGCGGGTCTTCATCGGCCTCCAGCGCCACCAGCAGTCCGGCGACGTCTCCCGGGACCTGGCCGACGCGCTGCTCTGCGCCCTGCGTACCGAGCCGGGCGGGCAGGTCTCGGTGCCGCCGCTGCCCGGCCCGGGCCCGCGTCTCCAGGACGTCCTGGTGGACGGGCCGCTGGAGATCAGCATGCACGACGGTTTCGAGTTCTGGCTGGACCCGGGGGCCGCCGACGACCCGACCGTGCAGGCCTCCCTGGAGCGGGCCAACGCGGCGATCTACCCCACCGTCAAGCTGGCGGCGGCGCGCGCCGCGTACTGGTGCCAGGTGCCGGAGAAGGCCCACGTGCGCTGGGTCCTCCCCGACGACGAGGACGCGGCGCTGGACGCGTTGTCCCGGCTGGGCGTGGCCGGCACGCTGACCCTCGGCGGGAACACCCGCTTCGCCGGCATGTTCCGGGCGCACGGCCGCCTGGTGCCGGTCTGGGACCTGCCCGAGGACGTACCGGCCACCGAGTGGGAGGAGCCGGTGACCGAGTTCGCCGAGCGCTACGCGGAGGCGCTGGAGGAGAAGGAGCCGCTGGACGCCGCCGGTCGGCGCGCCCGGCAGGGGCTCCTCGGCCGCCAGCTCACCCTGCGCTGACCCGAGCCGCGCGGACGGGCCCCGGTCGTCGACCGGGGCCCGTCGCCGTCAGCGGCGCAGCGGCTCGCGGACCAGCGGGCAGGACATGCAGCGGGGGCCGCCCCGGCCGGAGCCCAGCTCCGAGCCGGCGATCGCGATCACCTCGATGCCGGCCCGCTCCAGCTGCGCGTTGGTCTCCACGTTGCGCTCGTAGCCGACGCAGAGCCGGGGGGCGAGGGCGAGGGTGTTGTTGCCGTCGTCCCACTGTTCCCGCTCGGCGGTGACCGGGTCGAGACCCGTGTCGATCACCCGGAGCTGGTCCAGGTCCATCGCGTCGGCGGCGGCGCGCAGGAACGGCGCCGGACCGTCGACCCGCGGGTCCTCGCCGTCCGCCCCGGCGATCACCGTGTACGCCGACAGTGAGCTGGCGATGTTCGGGTACATCAGCACGGCGTCCGAGTCCACCATGGTGCAGACGGTGTCGAGGTGCATGGTGGCCCGTTCCTGAGCGATCGGCACCACCAGGATGGTGTGCGCCAGGCCGGCGCCGAAGACCTGCCGGGCGAGCCGTTCCGCCCCGGCCGGCGTGGTCCGCTCGCCCACCCCGACGGCCAGCACGCCCGGGGCGAGCAGCAGCACGTCGCCGCCCTCCAGGTGCTCCAGCTCCGGGTGGTAGACGAACTGGGTGCCGGCGAAGCGCGGGTGGTGGCGGTAGATGGCGTCGGTGAGGCTGGTCTCCCGCCGGCGGGCCGGCATGGCCAGGCTCGTCACCCCGACCCGGTCGCCGATCCAGACCGAGGAGTCCCGGGTGAAGAGCAGGTTGGGCAGCGGGTCGATGACGAAGTCGTGCCGGTCCATCAGGGTCCAGACCAGACCGCCCGGCCGGTCCTTGCCGATCCGCAGCTCCTCGTGGGCCAGCCCGGCGGTCAGCACGTCGGCGAGGGCGGCGGGGTCGAGGTAGGCGAGGTGGTCGGCGACCCGGCGGCGCAGGGTGTCCCCCAGCCGGGGCGAGCGGAGGACCAGCTCGGTCAGCTCGGCCCGGGCGTCCGGTACGGCGAGCGTCTCGGCCAGCAGGGTGGCGAGGTAGAGCACCTCCACCCCGCGTTCGCGCAGCGCAGCGGCGAAGGCGTCATGCTCCTCCTGTGCCCTTCCCACCCATGGGATAGCGTCAAAGAGCAACGAGTCGTTGTTGCGAGGGGTGAGGCGAGCGAGTTCCGGCCCGGGACGGTGCAGCAGCACGGTACCGAGCCGACCGACCTCGCTGTCCACGTAGTGGGTCACCATCGCAGCGTAGGGCAGGGCTTCCGCACCATCCGGGAAAAGAAGTGTGAATGAATATGGCATTCATCCACACTCATTCCGGTGCTCCAACTTGCCGTGCCCCCGGGTAGGCAACGTAGGGTAGTGGAGACATAACTTCGAGAGACCTTTTGCCGGAGGTCGCGATGACTGTCTTTCCCGCTCGTCGAGCCGTACCCACGCGGGCACTGCCGCCCGTCGCGGGGCCCCAGCCCAGGGTGGAGTCCACCTCGGTGCTCGAGCCGGCCCGACCGACGCCACTCGACTGGGCCCGACGCCGTCGGGCCGAGCGCGGTGCCCGTCGGCTGGAGGCCGCCGGGGCACGCGCCCTGGGCCAGCTCGACCACCTCGGACCCGCCTGGCACGTCATCGAGTGGCCCCGTACCGACGTCGCCGACGTCCTCCTCGACCGGGGGCAGGACGACCGCGCCGGGTTCCTCGCCATCGGGCCGAGCGGGCTCTTCGCGGTCACCATCGCCGACCACGGCCGCGCCCGGGTGCTCGTCGCCGGGGACGTGGTGCAGATCAACGGCAAGCGTCCGCCCTATGTGGCCGAGGCCCGCCGGGACGCCAAGCGGGCCAGCAAGGCGCTCTCCGACGCGGTCGGCCTGCCGATCCCGGTCACGCCGGTGCTGACCTTCGTCGGCTCCGGCGTGATCAGCGTCTACGGTCTGCCCAAGGACTGCCTCATGGCCACCCACCGGGAGCTGGACCGGCTGCTCGTCGCGGGCGGCAACCGGATCAGCCCGGCCACCGCCGAGAAGCTGTCCCGGGTCGCCCAGGCCCCGTCCACCTGGCTGAACGGCACCTACCGTCCAACTGCCGACTACCGGTGGTACGACGAGGGCCGAACGGCCGCTGACAAGCGGGCCGCCCGGCGGTAACGTCTCCGGCGACGCCACGCGGTCCGCGGAACCGCCCCCGGTGGTTCCCGTCGGCCGCGCCGTCGCCGGCCGCCCGACACCGGGCACCCGTCGCACCGACATCCGTTCCCCCGGCCCGCCGCCGCCCGGGACCTCCCGAGCAGCACCGGCGACCGGTGGGGCGAGCGCGAGCGGGCGGTCGCCGTGACGACCGGCTAGCGTGGACAGACCGTCGGTGTACCTAGGCAGTGTCTTCAAAGGATCTCGGTGTCGGATGATGTAGGGCGTGGGTCGTCGCTACGAGTTGTCTGACGTCGAGTGGGAAGCGCTGTCGAGGTATCTGCCGTCGGCGGTGACGGGTGGTCGGCCTCGGGTCGATGACCGGCGGATGCTCAACGGGATCGTGTGGAAGATCCGGGCCGGTGCGGCGTGGCGTGATGTGCCGGCCCGGTACGGGTCCTGGCAGTCGATCTACACCCGTTTCCGCAGGTGGGCCCTCGATGGCACGTTCGAGCGGATGCTCGCCGGGGTCCAGGCCGACGCGGATGCGGCAGGGGATATCGACTGGCTGGTATCGGTCGACTCGACCATCGTGCGGGCCCACCAGCACGCCGCCGGCGCTAAAGGGGGCGCCGGGAATCGGACGAACCACAAGATCACGCCCTCGGTCGATCTCGAGGTGGACTGACCACCAAGATTCACCTCGCCTGCGACGGCCTGGGCCGGACCCTTGCGTTCGTGCTCTCCGGCGGCAACGTCAACGACTGCACCCGTTTCACCCAGGTCCTCGCCGGCATCCGTGTCGAGCGTTCGGGTCCCGGCCGGCCCCGCGTCCGTCCGGACCACGTCATCGCCGACAAGGGCTACAGCTCCAAGGCCATCCGCGCCGACCTACGCCGGCGAGGCATCGGGCACACGATCCCGGAGCGCGCCGACCAGCAGGCAAACCGCCGCAGGCGAGGCAGCCGCGGTGGCCGGCCACCGGTGTTCGACAAGCAGATCTACAAGCGGCGCAACGTCGTCGAACGCTGCTTCAACCGGCTCAAGCAGTGCCGCAGCGTCGCCACCCGCTATGACAAGACCGCGACGTCGTATCAGGCCACCGTCACCATCGCCGCGCTACTCCAATGGTTGTGAACCTTTGAAGACACGGCCTAGGAGGCGCGGTGGCCCACGTCGAACTCTCGCTCTCGGAAGTGTTCCCCGCGACGACGGGAGCACCGACCGGGCAGGAGTCCGACAACGTCGGGCAGTGGGCGGCCACGGTGTCCCGGGCCGCCGAGCCGTGTCTGCTGATCGACGGCGACACCACCGTGGTGGCCATCTCCGCGGCCGGCTGCGAGCTGCTCTGCCTGGGCACGCCCGAGGACCTGGTGGGTCTGCCGCTGCTGGAGGGTGGCCTGCGCCTGGTCGACTTCACCGCCAAGCCGAGCGAGCTCACCGAGCAGGACACCGAGAAGATCCCGCCGCTGCTGGCGCTGCACTCCGGCCGGCTCGCCCGGGGGCTGCTGCGGGTCCAGGGGCCGGGTGACGACGCCGGCACCACCGTCGACGCCATCTCCACCCCCGTGCTCGCCGAGGGTGAGGTCGCCGGCTCGCTCACCTTCTTCTCCCGGGTCTGAGCCAACCGGCCCGCGCGCGAACGGCCGCCACCTGCACCGGGCACAATCGGTCCACGCACGACCTTCACCCGCTCCGCCGATCCTCCTACGATGGGCTCGGCCAGTCGGCCGTGACGACGTACGTCGATGTCGAGGATCGGATCGTGCCCCCCACCCCACCCCGCCCCGCCCGCCGGCACCTCAGCCGCCCGGTGGCCCTGGTCGCCCTGCTGGCCCTCGCCGGCTGCGGCGCTCCACCCCAGCTACGACAGCAGGCCACCCCGGTGCCCACCACCGCCGCCACGGCCACCGCCACCGCCATGCCCGGGGCGACGCCGACCCTGCCGCCGCCCCCGCCGACCCCGGCGCCCACCGGCACCCCCGGCGACCAGCTCGCCGTGCCCTGCTCGTCCGGCCCGTCCGGGGACCGGGTGGTGGCGCTGCTGCGTGGCCCGGCCCGGGTGCTGCCCCGGGGCGTACGGGTCACCGTCGGGACGGGACCGCTGTGCGCCGGAGGCTGGCAGTACACGGTCCTGACGGTGGCCGGGCACGAGGAGCTCCAGGTGGTCACCGAGGGCCGGCCCACCGCCCTGAAGCTGGTCACCGCGGGGACCGACGTCTGCTCCCCCGAGGTACGCGCCGCCGGACCGCCCGGCATCCGGACCTTGGCCTGTGACGGCACCCCGGGTGCGTAGGCTGGTCGCCATGCCGGGAACACCGCCGACCCGCTTCGTCTACCTGGGCCCCGAGGGCACCTTCGCCGAGCAGGCCCTGCGTACCGTGCCCGCCGCCGAGCGGGGCAGCCGGACGCCGGCCCGCAGCGTCGGCGAGGCGCTGGACGCCGTCCGGGCCGGGGAGGCGGACGCCGCCCTGGTGCCGCTGGAGAACTCGATCGGCGGCGCGGTCGGGGTGACCCTCGACGAGCTGGCCGAGGGGGAACCACTGGTGATCACCCGGGAGGTGATCCTGCCGGTGGAGTTCGTGCTCGCCGCCCGGCCGGGCACCACGGTCGGCGCAATCGGCAGCGTGGCGGCGCACCCCCAGGCGTCCACCCAGTGCCGCAACTGGCTGCGCGACCACCTGCCGGACGCCACGGTGGTCGACGTGCTCTCCAACGGCGCCGCCGCGGCCGGTGCGGCGAGCGGCGAGTACGACGCCGCGATCTGCGCCCCGATCGGCGCGGCCCGGCACCGGCTCACCCTGCTCGCCGACAAGATCGCCGACCACCCGGACGCGGTGACCCGGTTCGCCCTGGTGTCCCGCCCGGGGCCGCCGTCCCCGCCCACCGGGGACGACGTCACGTCGCTGGCGGTCTACATCGCCCACGACCGGGTCGGCGCGCTGCTGTCGGTGCTGATGGAGCTGGCCGTGCGCGGGGTGAACCTGAGCCGGATCGAGTCCCGCCCGACGGGCGAGGCGCTCGGCCGGTACGTCTTCTTCCTCGACTGCACCGGCCACGTCGCCGACGTACGGCTCGGCGAGGCGTTGCAGGGGCTGCGCCGGGTCTGCGCCGACGTGCGTTTCCTCGGCTCGTACCCCCGGCACCGGTGGAGTCCGACGGTGAACGGCCGACCGGTCCCCGCACCGGCCGGCCTCTCCGACGCCGACTACGCCGACGCGGGGGCCTGGTTGGCCCGGCTGCGCGCCGGCGAGCTGAGCTGACGGTGCGGGGACGCCCACCGGGGGCCTCCCCGCACCCACGGGTCACTGCAGCAGGCCGCCGAGCAGGCCGCCCTGCTGCTGCTGGGCGCCGCTGCCGGCCACCGGGGGCTCCTCCGACGGCTGGACCACGACGAAGCCCTGACCGGCGAAGCTCATGGTGAACGCCTCGCCGGTGCTCCGGCCCAGCAGCGTGCCGAGGCCGAGCTGCTCGGCCCGGTGGTAGCCGGTCTGGAGGTTGGCCGACCAGCAGACCGCCGCCTGCGGGTCGACGTAGGTCGGGGCGTCGACGTTGAGCACCACCGGGGTGCCCTTGGTGGTGATGGCGATCCGGCCGTGACCGCTGAAGACGCAGTTGAACAGGCCGGCGGACGAGGCGAAGCCGACACCGCTGACCATCTTGATGTCGTACTGGAGGGTCGAGTCGAAGGCCAGCACGCTGGACCCGTTGATCGACAGCGCGTCGCCGGGCTCCAGGTCGATGATGTGCACGTCCTTGGACAGGTCGGCGAGGAAGACGTCACCCCGGCCGCTCAGCTTCATCAGCGGGACGCCCTCGCCGGTGAGCCGCTGCTTGATGAACTTGCCGATGCCGCCGGAGCCCAGCGCCTGGAACTGCACCTGGCCCTGGTACGCCACCATCGAGCCGACGCGGGCCATCGCCTCGCCGTTCAGCTCGATCTTCAGCATCTTGGAGTTCTGCAGCCGCATGCCCGGCTGCTGGGACTCCTTCTCGAGGTTCTCCGCGGAGAAGAGCGCACTGCGCATGGACTTCGTTCCTCCTGCATCGGGGTGTGCCTGCCCGCAGGTTAGGCGAGCCGCGCAACGCCGGGGATCGGCCGAGCGGGGCGCAGCGCCCGCCGGTCAGCCCCAGCCGAGGGCGTGCAGCCGATCGTCGTCGATGCCGAAGTGGTGGGCGATCTCGTGCACCACGGTCACCGCCACCTCCTCGACGACGTCCTCCTCGGTGTCGCAGATCCGCAGGATCGGGCGGCGGTAGATGAGGATCCGGTCGGGCAGCACACCGGCGTAGTCCCAGCCCCGTTCGGTGAGCGCGTGCCCCTCGTAGAGGCCGAGCAGGTCCTCGCCGGGGGGCGGGTCGTCCTCGACCAGGATGACCACGTTGCTCATCAGCCCGAGCAGTTCCTCGGGCACCTCGTCGAGGGCCTCGCCGACCAGTTCCTCGAACCGTTCCCGGCTCATCTGCACGGCCACGCCGCCCGTGCTCCTTCCTGGTCGGCACGGCAGGGGTGCCCGGCCCGGGCGCCCCTGCCGGGACGGAACTCGTCAGGCGAGGCGGGCGTCCAGGGTGATCTGCGCGCCGGGGGAGAGCAGCCGGGAGATCGGGCAGTTCTCCTTGGCCGCCTCGGCCAGCTTGCTGAACTGGGCGGCGTCCATGCCCGGCACCTGGCCGACCGTCTCCAGGTCGATCCGGGTCACGGTCATGCCCGCGTCGGTCTTGTCGAAGTGCACCTTGGCGGTGGTCTCGACGGAGGTGTCGGTGGCACCCGCGTCGGCGAGCTGCTTGGAGAGGGCCATCGAGAAGCAGCCCGCGTGCGCGGCGCCGATCAGCTCCTCGGGATTGGTCCCCTCACCCTCCTCGAAACGCGACTTGAAGGAGTAGTTGCCGGTGAGACCGCCCTTGCCGGTGCGGACCGTGCCGGCCCCCTCGGTGAGGTTGCCCTGCCAGTGTGCGGAAGCGGTACGGATAGGCATGGCACCGACGCTAACCGAAAGCGGGACGCGCCGCACCGGCCGTCGGTGAGCCGGGACGCGGAATCGCGGTCCGTGTTCCGGCGTGCCGGCTGTGTCAAGATTCGACGCAGGCCCTCGACGCGGAAGGTGGCCGATGTCCCAGGATCTCCCCATCCCCCGGCAGGACAACCGGTCCGACGGCACGACCGTGGTGGAGTGGGGCGACCCGGACCCCGCCCCGCCGGGCCGGGCCGCCCGCTCGCTGGCCGCGATCGGCCGCGACCACCGCCTGCCGCCGGTGGTCGCCGGGCTCGGCGCGGTGGCGGCGGTCGCCTCCCTGGTCGGGGAGTGGCTGGTGATGACCGTGCCGAACGGCGGACCGGAGGGCAACACCACCGTGCGGGTCCCGGGTGGGGTGGCCGAGGTGGGCGGCTTCGGGGTGGCCTACCTGGGGGGCCTGCTCGCCCTGACCGCCGCGGTGGCGCTGGCGCTGCGCGGCACCGCGGGCGTACGGCAGAACGCCCGGGTGGCCGGTCTGGGGCTCGCCGGGGCCACGTTGGGGCTGCTCGGCGCGGCGGCCTTCTCGCTGGACGCCATGGCCCGGCGCACCCTCTTCTACTCCCCCGAGGACGGCTTCCGGGTGGAGTACGGGCGCGGGCTGACCGCCGCCTTCGTGACGATCGTGCTGCTGGCCGCCGCCCTGTACCTGGCCGGACGGACCGCCGTGCCCGAGACCGGGTCGGACGCCGGGCCCGGAATTGGACCGGCCGCACCGGGGCGGCGTCGTGCCCGGGAGGACGAGCTGCCGCCCGCGCCGGCGGACCTGACCGTCGGGCCGGTCGCGCCGTTCGCGCGCCCCGAGCCGCCGCGCTGAGCCGGCCGGCCCCGGCCACCTGACGGCCGCCCCGGGTTGGTGCCCGATTCGCCGAAACACCGTGGTTGCTGCCCATTGCGCGAGATACGGTTGCTGCCCGCCGTCGGCGAGAGCCACGGCACCGAGGACCAGGGCGACGGCGACGGCGGCGGGCGAAGGAGGAACCATGACCCGCCCGGGACTGCCCAAGCTGATCGCCACCGACCTCGACGGCACCCTCGTCCGCAGCGACGACACCGTCTCCGCGTACACCCACGGGGTGCTGGACCGGGTCCGGGCCGCCGGGATCCCGGTGGTCGGCGCGACCGGCCGCGGGCCGCGCCTGACCGAGCTGACCCGCAACGACATCCGCGCCGCCGACTTCCTGGTGATGGCCGGTGGCGGCCGGGTGGTGGACCAGAGCGACCCGGACGGGCCGCTGGTGCTGCGCGACGAGCGGCTCTCCGCCGAGGTGCTGGCCGGGCTCCTCGCCGACCTGGAGGCCGCGGTGGGCCCGCTGACCGTGATGGTCGAGGCGTCCGACGAGCACGACGCGCCGCTCTGGGGTGACTACCACCCGAGCTGGCCCTACCAGGACCGGTTCGAGGCGCGCAGCCGGGCCGAGTGCCTCTCCTGCGACGTGATCAAGGCGTTCGCCCGGACCGCCGACCACCACGTGGACGAGCTGCTCGCGGTGGCCCGGGGGATCGTCCCGGCGGAGCTGGCCACCGTCACCCAGGCCGGGCTCGGCTTCATCGAGATCTGCCCGCCGGGGGTGGACAAGTCCACCGGGCTGAGCGTGGTCGCCGAACGGCTCGGGGTCGATCCGGCCGAGGTGCTGGTCTTCGGCGACCAGCCCAACGACCTGCCGATGTTCGGCTGGGCCGGTTGGGCCCGGGTGGCGGTCGCCAACGCCCACCCGGAGGTCCGCGCGGCCGCCGACGAGATCACCCTGCGCAACGACGACGACGGCGTCGCGGTCTACCTGGACCGGCTACTCTCCCGGTGATGGGAGAGCCACCCCGCCTCGTCGCCACCGACATCGACGGCACGCTGCTCCGGGACGACCGCACGCTCAGCCCGCGGACCGCGGCGGCGCTGGCCCGGATCGCCGCCGTGGGCACGCCGGTCGTGCTGGTCACCGGCCGCCCGATCCGCTGGCTCCCGCTGGTGTACGAGCAGCTCGCCGAGCCGCTGCCGGCGATCTGCGCGAACGGCGCGGTGGTGTACGACCCGGTCACCGACGAGGTGCTGCGGGCCGACCCGCTGGCCCCGGAACTGCTGGCCGAGGTGGCCCGGCGGCTGCGGGCCGAGGTGCCCGGGGTGAGCTTCGCCGTGGAGATCGTGGACAGCCGGCAGATGCGGCACGAGGCGCACTACCCGCTGCGCTGGGACGCCGACCACGAGGCGATCCGGGCGATCGGGTCGCCGGAGGAGCTGCACGCCGCACCGGCGGTGAAGCTGCTGGCCCGGGCCGGCGAGCAGGACCCGGACGCGTTCGTCCGGGTGGTGGCGGGGGCGTTGCAGGGGCTGGCCGAGGCGACCCACTCGTCGTACTCGGGGCTGGTCGAGATCTCCGCCGCCGGGGTCACCAAGGCGGCCGGCCTGGCCTGGTACGCGGCCCGACTCGGGATCGACGAACGGGACGTGCTGGCCTTCGGCGACATGCCGAACGACGTACCGATGCTGACCTGGGCCGGGCGGGGCGTGGCGGTCGCCAACGGGCACCCGGCGGTGCGGGAGATCGCCGACGAGGTCACCGCGTCGAACGAGGAGGACGGCGTGGCGGCGTACCTGGAGCGGTTCTTCCCCCCGACGGCCTGAGCGGCCGGGACGCGCGCGCCCCGGCCGCCGGCGGCGTCAGAGGTACTGGCCGGGGGTGTGCCCGTCGTTGGGCTGCGGCATCCCCGGCATGCCGGGAACCATGCCGCCGGGGCCGCTGGGCAGCGCGGCACGCCCGGAGCGCATCTGCTCCAGCTGCACCCGGGCGGCCATCTGCTGGGCCACCAGCGCCGCCTGAATGCCGTGGAACAGCCCTTCCAGCCAGCCGACCAGCTGTGCGTGGGCGATCCGCAGCTCGCCCTCGCTGGGGGCCTTCTCCTCGGTGAAGGGCAGCGAGATGCGCTCCAGCTCCTCGCGCAGCTCGGGCGCGAGGCCCTCCTTCAGCTCGACGATCGACCGCTCGTGGATCTCGCGCATCCGGTACCGGCTGGCGTCGTCGAGCGGGGCGGCCTTGACCTCCTCCAGCAGCTGCTTGATCATGCTGCCGATCCGCATCACCTTGGCCGGCTGCTCGACCAGGCGGGTCGGGTCCTCGCCCTGCCCCTCGTCGGTCTGCACCGTGCCGACCGGCCGACCGTCCGGCCCGACCACCACCACCGTGCCCGGGATGCTGTCGTTGTCCTGCTCGTTGTCCTGTCCGGCGGAGTGCGCTTCGGTCATGGCACCCATCTTTACCCAGCGCCCGCCGGGCACACGCGCCGGGACCGGCGGCGGGCCGGTGAACCACCCGGGCGGGGCGCGCTACCGTCGCCGGCATGGCCGCTGACCCGCGCGAGGTGCTCACCCGACCGTCCCCGCCGCCGGACGGCACGGTCGCCTACGGCGACCACCCCGACCAGTGTGCCGACCTGCGCCGACCGGCCGGTGACGGGCCGGCCCGGCCGCTGGTGGTGGTGGTGCACGGCGGCTTCTGGCGGGCCGAGTACGACCGCGGCCACACCGGTCCGATGGCCGCCGCCCTGGCCGCGTCGGGTCACCCGGTCGCGCAACTGGAGTACCGGCGCACCGGACAGCCGGGCTGGGGATGGCCGCACACCCTCGACGACGTGCTCGCCGGGGTGGCGGCGCTGCCGGCGCTGGCCGCCGCCGCGCTGCCCGGCCGGGTGTCGTCCGCGCCGCCGCTGCTGGTCGGCCACTCGGCGGGGGGCCACCTGGCGCTCTACGCCGCCGCGCGCGCCCCGGCCACGGTGGGTGGCGTGCTCGCGCTGGCGCCGGTCGCCGACCTGGCCGAGGCGTACCGGCTGGACCTGGACGGCGGGGCGGTGGCGGCGCTGCTCGGCGGTGGGCCGGCCGACGTCCCGGACCGGTACGCCACCAGCGATCCATCGGCATTGGTGCCGATTCGCGTACGCACAGTAGTCATACACGGGTCGCTGGACGAGCAGGTCCCGGTCGGGATGAGCCGTTCCTGGGTGGCCGCCGCACGCGCTGCCGGCAGCCCGGTGAGCCTGGTTGAGCTGCCCGAATGCGAGCATTTCGGATTGATCTCCCCCGACGCGACGGCGTGGCCGCAGGTAATGAGTGGGTTGCGTTCCCTGCACGATGATCTTCCGGCCATTGACGCAGCGTCGCCGACCAGGTAGAACGCCGATGGGGCGTGCCGCCCGGCAACCCTTACCGGGAAGGAAATCGGTGTCGCAGATGAACCGCAGGCGGGCACTTCAACTGCTGGCCGCACTGGGTACCACCGGGCTCGCGGCGGGCTGTGGCTCCGACACCGACGCCGGGAGTGGCAGCGGCCCGGGTCGGCCGATCAAGATCGGCCTCATCGTCCCCGGGGTCGGCCCCAACAAGGCCATCGGTGACGAGATCACCAACGGCTTCCAGCTCTTCCTCACCCTCAACGACCAGCAGCTCGGCGGCCACCCGGTCACCGTCGTCCCGGCCGAGGAGGGGGAGAACGCCAAGAGCGGCCAGGACGCGGTGAACCGCCTGGTCAAGGAGGGCGTCCTCGCGCTCACCGGGGTGGTCGGCGCGACGGTGATGTCCGGCATCCGGGAGACCGTCGAGGAGGCCCGGGTGCCGTTGATCGGCTCCAACGCCTCCCCGGCCAGCCTGCAGAGCGTGGTCTACATCTGGCGCACCTCGTACGTGCTCGACGAGCCGGGCGAGGCGCTCGGCACGTACCTGCGGCAGAGCGGGGTGCGGGGCCGGATCGCGATCTTCGGGGCGCAGGGCCCGGGCACCCGGGACGTCATCGACGGCTTCCGGCGCGGCTACGAGCAGAACGGTCTCCGCCTGACCGAGCAGCCGGTGCTCACCCCGGACAACCCGAACCCCGACCGGCGGTTCTTCCTCGGGGCGATCCGGGCCACGCTGGCGAAGCGACCCGACGCGATCTTCTGCAACTACTCGGGCGCGGCGGCGGTGCAGTTCATCAAGCAGCTCTACGAGGAGGGCTACCGGCACAAGGTGTACGCGCCCGGCTTCCTCACCGAGGGCACCGTGCTGAGCCAGCTGGACGACGGCGAGGGGGGCCAGGAACGGGCCCGCATCCTCCGGTACGGCATCGAGACCGCGATGAACTACTCGCCCGACCTCAACAACACGGCCAACCGCCTCTTCGCCTCCCGGTACCGCAGTACGTACAGCACCTCCCCGACCACCTACGCGATGGCCTCGTACGACGCCGCGCAGGTGCTGGACAAGGCGATCCGGCTGGTCGGGGCCGACCCCACCCCGCAGGCGGTCAACCTGGCGCTGGGCAAGATCGGCCAGATCGACAGCCCGCGCGGCGCCTGGCAGTTCAACCAGCCGCGCACCCCGCAGCAGAAGTGGTACCTGCGCCGGGTGCAGCTCGACGGCCGGCTGATGTCCAACGTCGTGGTCAACGAGCTGTCGACGCTGGGCTGACCGGCGCCCCCCGTACGCCGAACGGGCGGCCTCCCTGCCGGGAAGGCCGCCCGTTTCGCGCGGGGGGTGCGGAGGCGGGTCAGTGCCGCAGCTCCGCGATGCAGCACTTCACACTGCCGCCGCCCTTCTTCAGCTCGGCCAGCTCCACCGGCACCGGGTGGTAACCCGCCGCCTTGAGCTTGCCGGCCAGACGGGTCGCGTCGCTGTTCAGCACGACGTTGAGCCCGTCGCTGACCAGGTTCAGGCCGAACGACAGGGCGTCCTCGTCGTCGGCGATCACGGCGTCCGGGAAGAGCTGGGCCAGGACCTTCTGGCTGGCCGCCGAGAAGGCCCCCGGGTAGTAGACGACGTTCTCGTCGTCGATCGAGGCGAGCGCCACGTCCAGGTGGTAGAAGCGCGGGTCGACCAGGTGCAGCGAGACCACCGGGCGGGCCAACGCCTCCTGCGCCTCCGCGTGCGCGGCCACCTCGGTACGGAAGCCGTGGCCGGCGAGGATCAGCCCGCCGTGCGCGTCCGGCAGGTACGCGAAGTCGCCCTCACCCTCGTTGGTCTGGTTGGGCGCGATGAACCGCCAGCCGTGCTCCTCGTAGAACGCCCGGTGCGCGGCGGCCTCGGCGGCCCGCTGCTCGTGCTTGAACTGGGCGCCGTAGACCGTGCCGTCGACCACGAAGGCACCGTTGGCCGCGAACACCATGTCCGGCAGCCCACGCTCGGGCGTGAGCAGGTGCACCTCGTGACCGAGGCCGACGAGCGTCTCCCGCAGGCGGTCCCACTGCTTGACCGCCAGCTCCGCGTCGACCGGGGCGGTCACGTCCATCCACGGGTTGATCGCGTACTCGACCGCGAAGTGCTCGGGCGAGCACATGAGATATGTCCGCTTTCGCGGGACTCGCTGCTGGTTCACGGTCACCAAGAGTAGGTACGCTACAACTTTGGTAACAGCCACGACCATTGCTTCCCAGAGGCGGAACGTTGCAGATTGACGCGGTAGACCAGCGAATCATTGCGTTGCTCGTGGCTGATGCCCGGGCCTCGTACGCCGACATCGGGACACGGGTGTCACTCTCCGCCCCCGCCGTCAAGCGACGCGTCGACCGGCTCCGATCCGCCGGGGTGATCCGCGGCTTCACCGCGGTGGTCGACCCGGCCGCCGTCGGCTGGACCACCGAGGCGTTCGTCGAGCTCTTCTGCGCCGGCCGGACCACCCCGGCGCAGATCGGCGCCGCCGCCCGCCGGCACCCCGAGGTGGTCGGCGCGTACACCGTCTCCGGGGAGGCGGACGCCCTCGTGCACCTGCGCGCCGCCGACATCTCACACCTGGAGGAGGCGCTGGAGCGGCTGCGGGCCGAATCCTTCGTCACCTCGTCGCGCAGCACCATCGTGCTGTCCCGGCTCGTCGAGTCGCCGGGGGTCGGCCCCTCCGCCGGTTGACCTCAACCTGGCTTCATGGTGTCTGCTGGCCGGCGACTGGTCGACCGACGGGAGGCACGAGATGCGGGCGGTGTGGTTGCCGAGATTCGGCCCTCCGGAGGTGCTGGTACCCGGACCCGCGCCCGACCCCCGGCCCGGCCCCGGCCAGGTCGTGATCGAGGTGGCGCACGCCAACCTGACCTTCGTCGAGACCATGTTCCGGGCCACCGGGTTCGGACCGTTCCCCCGCGACCTGCCGGTGATCCCCGGCAACGGGGTCGGCGGCCGGATCCGCGAGGTGGGGTCGGACGTCGACCCGGCCCTCGTCGGGCTGGCCGTGGTCAGCGCCACCGGCGGCACCGGCGGGTACGCCGAACGCGTCGCCGTGCCCGCGTCCGCGCCGCTCCCGGTGCCCGACGGGTTGCCGCTGGACGCGGCGGTCGCGCTGCTCGCCGACGGTCGTACCGCCCTCCTGCTGGCCCGGGCGGCCGGCCTGCGACCCGGTGAACGGGTCCTGGTGGAAGCGGCGGCCGGCGGGGTGGGCACCCTGCTCACCCAACTCGCCACCGCCGCCGGTGCCCGGGTCGTCGCCGCCGCCGGTGGCGCGCACAAGACGGCGCTCCTCCGGCAACGCGGGCTGGACGTGGTGATCGACTACCGGGAGCCGGACTGGGCCGAGCGGGTACGCGCCGCCACCGGCGGGGTCGACGTGGTCCTCGACGGGGTCGGTGGACCGATCGCCCGGACCGCCTTCGACCTGCTCGGACCGGGTGGTCGGATGCTCAGCTTCGGCATGGCCGGCGGCAGCTGGGCCGACCTCTCCCCGGAGTCCGCCGCCACCCGGGGGATCACCCTGCTCCGCCCGAGCGCGCCGCCGGACGAGCTGCGCGCGCTGACCGCCCGGGCGCTCGCCGAGGGGGCCGCCGGTCGACTCCGACCGCTGATCGGCCAGCGCTTCCCACTGGAACAGGCCGCCGCCGCCCACGCCGCCATCGAGTCCCGCGCCACAACCGGCAAGACCCTCCTGGACCTCCCCTGACCGCGTGCCACCGGGGCCGTCCCGCGCGGAGCCGTGAATCAGCGGCTGGAGACTGTCAGAGGTACATGCCGGTGCGGTGTTCCGAGGAGGGGCGGGAGGGCTTGTCGCCCTCGCCGAAGAAGCGCTTGCCACCGAACTCGCCGTGCAGCCGGTCGTCCAACTCGTCCGCGAGCCCGGTCATCACCTGCACCGCGAGCATCAGGTGGGTGGCCTGGAAGTTGCGCCCGAAGACCGGGATCGAGGCCCAGACCGTGTCGTCGGCGCAGTAGAGGCGACCGATCGGCATCCGGTTGGTCAGCTCGGAGAGCTTCACGTAGAGGCGCTCGGTCGGCTCCACCTCGGTCAGCACCGGGGAGAAGACGTCGACCAGCGGCGGGTTGTCGCGTACCCGGACGAAGACCATCGCCGAACCGGCCCGGATGTTGATGTCGCCGTCGGAGTCGACCTGCAACTGGTCGGAATTCGACTTGAGCATGGTCGACACCACCGTGCGGACCCGCTCCTCGAGGGCGAGCACGTCGTTCTCGGCGGCCTGGGCGTTGGCCGCCGCCGCCAGTGCCTCCTCCAGGTCGGCCTCGACGTCCCGGTCCGGGCCGAACTCGCTGCGGGCGGTGCCGAGCGGCTCCACCGGCAGCGCCTCCCCCTCGGCGTCGTGCACCAGGTAGACCAGGAAGGCGGGGTGCGGCGCGCCGTACACGTCGCGCAGCGTGCGGGACAGGACGGCCGCCAGCCGGGTCGCCTCGTCGACCGCGCTGTTCAGGCCGAACTGCTCGCCCGAGCCCTCCACCACGCCGGGCGGGGACCAGCCCAGCGCGATCATGTCCGCCACGGCCGCCCGGTCCAGCCGGTAGCCCTGCGGAAGGGTGGCGTTGCCGACCGCCCGGGCGGACAGCCGGCCCTCGTCGCCGAGGTCCACGCTGATCGAGTAGACGGCGTCGCCGGTCCCGGAGGCGGTCGGGTCGAGCGTCAACTCCAGGTGCGCGCCGGTGGGCAGGCCGCGCAGCCGGTCGGCCAGCGCCCGGGCGAAGTCCCGCCAGGCCTCGGTGACCTTGGCCCGGAGGTCGGCCGTGCTCGGCTCGTCCAGCAGGACCGGCTCGTACTGATCCGGCGTACCGCCGGTGTCGTCACCGGCCGGCGAGGGGTGGGCTGCCGTCATGATCGCCTCCGTCCGTCACGGGCCACCCTACCCAGGGACCGCCGACGCCGAACCGCGCACGGACCGGGATCGGACAGTGGGGTGGAGAACAGGCCGGGACGGCTCACCCGGTGGGGGCGGTGCCGTCCAACTCCACCGGCCAGGAGCCGGCCAGCCGGCTCAGCCGGGCGGCCGTCGCGGCGGGATCGGCGCCCCGACCCACCGCCACCCCGAGCAGGTACGCGCTGACCGGCGCGCCCGGCCGGAGCACCTGGTGCGCCACGTCCTTCGCCAGATCCAGCACCATCGGCACCGACACCTCGGCCGGGTCCAGGTCCAGCTCGGCGCAGGCCGCCGTGACCCAGTCGTCCATCACCGTCATCGCGTCCACTCCTCGGCCCGACGTACGTCCTCGTCAGTGTCGCAGTCGAACCAGGGCGGCGGCCCCGAGCCGGACCAGGAGACCTCCCGGACGGCCGTCCCGGCCAGCAGCCCGCGTACCGGGGCACCGCCGACCGTGCCACCCCGCTCGGCGGCGAGCCGGGTCAGGGCGGTCCGCAGCGCGTCGACCCGCCACACCCCGCAGAGCTGCTGCCGGCGACCGTCGTCGTCCACGTAGCAGGCGCCGTCGGCCGCCGGTGACCCGTCGAGCGCGTGGCGCAGGGCTGCGACCGCAGTGGGGGTGAGCAGGGGCAGGTCCCCGGCGAGCAGGGCGACGGTGGGCGTACCGGGGCCGAGCAGGGCCAGCCCGGCGGCGGTGGCGGCGACCGGGCCACCGCCCGACGGCACCTCCCGGGTCACCCGGACGCCGCCGGGGAGAGCCCCGGCGGGGCCGACCACGATCCGCGGCGACGCGTCGGCCACCGCCGCGAGCACCCGGTGCAGCATCGGGCGACCGCCGACCGCGCGGGCCGGCTTGTCCACCCCGCCCATCCGGCGCGCCGCGCCGCCGGAGAGCACCACCGCCGCGTACGCCGTCACGACGCCCACGCTAGCCGCCCGCGCCCGGGCGGGGCGGCACCCGCCGGGGCCCGGGCCCCGGCACGGCCGGACGAGGCCGGGACCTGAGCGGGGCCGCCCGAGCCGGGCCGACGCCCGAGCCGGCGACAGCGGGGCCGGACGGGAGCCGGGGACTCGCCGTGCGGGTGGATGGGCGTGCGGGGCAGGATGGCGGGATGGGACGGGCGACTGACCGGCGGGGCGTGCTCCGGATCGACCTCGACGCGGGGGCGGACGGGCGTGCCCGGGTGCGGCGACAGGACACCCTGGCGGTGGAGGAGCCGCTGGAGATCCGGGTCGGTCCGGCCGGTCCCGGCCGGCGGAAGCCGCTGGCGGTGACGATGCGTACCCCCGGCGACGACCTGGACCTGGCGCTCGGCTTCCTGCTCACCGAAGGGTTGATCCGCTCGGCCGACGACGTGCACACCGCGCAGCTCTGCGCCGGGGCGGAGACCCCGAACACCTACAACGTGGTCGACGTGGTGCTCTCCCCCGGCGTGCCCGAGCCCACCACCGACCCGGCCCGCAACTTCTACACCACCAGCTCGTGCGGGGTCTGTGGCAAGGCGAGCATCGACTCCGTCCGGACCCGGTCGCTCTTCGCGGTGCGGGACGATCCGTTGCGCGCCACCGCTGAACTGCTCGCCACCCTGCCCGACCGGCTGCGCGCCGGCCAGCGGGGCTTCGACCGGACCGGGGGACTGCACGCGGCCGGGCTCTTCTCGGCGGACGGCGAACTGGTGGTGCTGCGCGAGGACGTGGGGCGGCACAACGCGGTGGACAAGGTGATCGGCTGGGCCGTCCGGGAACGTCGGTTGCCGCTGGCCGGGCAGCTGCTGCTGGTGTCCGGCCGGGCCAGCTTCGAGCTGACCCAGAAGGCGTGGATGGCCGGGGTGCCGCTGCTCGCCGCGGTCTCCGCGCCCAGCACCCTCGCCGTCGAGCTGGCCGAGGAGGCCGGGATGACCCTGGTCGGCTTCCTGCGCGGCCGGGCCATGAACGTCTACGCCGGCGCGGAACGCATCGTCGGACCCGCCGGCTGAGCGGCGCCGGCCGCCGGTACACCGGACCGGTGGACCCGCCCGCCCGGGCATCAGATGTGCCGACGGGAGAACCGGCGGCGGCTGCGTCGGCGGACCACGCCCGGGAGGCCGACCTGCGGCCAGCCGTCCAGCGCGGACGGTGGGAGCCCGCCCCTCAGCAGGTCGTCCAGGAGCACCGCGAGGGAGTAGCCGGGATGGGTGGCGAGCACCCGTTCCAGCGCCACCACGGCCAGGGCGCCGTGTCCGGCGCGCCAGGCGGCGAAGGCGAGCAGGCTGCCCGGGGCGGCGATCAGCTCCGGCTCGGCCCGCCGCAGCACGTCGGTCCAGAGGCTGATGTCGGTGTCCCGGCCGTCGGTCCGTTCCCAGGCGTGGTCGCGTACCGGCAGCCGGGTGAGGAGCACGGTCAGCCAGGCCACCTCGTCGTCGGTCAACCGCTCGCCGCGCCGGTGCCGGCGGAACGCGGTGCGCACGGCCGCCACCCCGGCGGAGCGTACCGACCGGCCGCCGGCCAGGACGGTCTCGCTCGCCTCCTCGGTGAGGGCACCGAGTCGACCACGGGCCCGGGCGGTGGCGCGGCGCATGGCCACGCGTACCGGGCCGTCGAGCGCGGACACCTGCGCGGTCAGCGCGGCCCGGTCGGGCAGGGCGACCTGACCGGCGAAGACCGCCGCCGCGCTGACCTCGCTGGTTACCGGGTCGTACGGCGTACCGTCGGCCGGGCAGCACTCCGGTTCGGCGCACAGGTAGGACCACCACCGGCCGTCGGTGACCCGCAGCGCGTCGAGGACGAGCGTCCCGGCCGTGTCCAGCGCCTCGCCGACGGCGTCGACCACGGTGGTGACCCGGGCGGCCGGCCCGTAGCCGATGACGGTGGCGGAGTCGGTCTCCTGCCGGCCGACCACCTCGACCAGGTGCCGGGCGGCCGGCCGTGGGTCGGTGCCGGGCTCGGGCAGGTCGGCGCGGGCGGCGAAGACGACCCGCCGGCCCCGGAACGCCACCACGACGACGCTGTCGGCGGGGTGGAAGCCGAGCAGGTACGGCACGGCGGCGAGCAGGTCGGCGGGCGAGCGGACGGCGAGCCGGGGACGGTCGGTGGGAGTCATGCCGGGAGCCTGCGGCGGCGGACGGGCCGGCCGACAGGCCCTGTGGACGACACGCGCGTCATCCACAGATACGGAGAGTATCGGTGCAGGTGGAGGTCGATCGCCACGCGCCGGAGACGGCACACGACCCCCGGTCGTCGGTAGCACCGGCTACCTTGCGCTCATGGACCTGGCGTACCTGCGGGCACACCCGGAGCACCTGCCGACCTTCCTGACCCACCAGCGGATCCGGGAGACGCCGGTCTCCGGCGGGGACATCTGCGCCGCCTCCCGGCTCACCCTCGACGACGGGCACTCGGTCTTCGCCAAGACGTGGCCCGAACGGCACGGCCGGCCGGTGCCGGACGGGTTCTTCGCCACCGAGGCGGCCGGGCTCGGCTGGCTCCGCGAGGCGGGCACCGTGCCGGTGCCGGAGGTCGTGGTGGCGCTACCGGAGCTGCTGGCGTTGGAGTGGATCGAGCCGGGCGAGCCGAGCCCGGAGGCGGCCGAGCGGTTCGGGCGCGAGCTGGCCGGGCTGCACCGGGCCGGGGCGGCGGCCTTCGGCGCGCCGTGGCCCGGGTTCATCGGGGCGCTCGGCCAGGACAACACGGCGGAGCCGGGTCCGTGGGGGGAGTGGTTCGCGCTGCGACGCATCCTGCCCTACCTGCGGGCGTCGGTCGACGGGGCCGCGCTCACCTCGGTCGAGGCGGGGTTGGTGGAGCAGCTCGTCGACCGGATCGGTGAGTTCGGCGGCGACGAACCACCCGCCCGGATCCACGGCGACCTGTGGCGCGGCAACCTGCTCTGGGGGGCCGACGAGCGGGTCTGGCTGGTCGATCCGGCGGCGCACGGTGGCCACCGCGAGACGGACCTCGCCCAGCTGGCCCTCTTCGGCGGGCCGCCGCACCTGGACCGGATCGTCGCCGCCTACCAGGAGGCGTGGCCGCTGTCCGACGGGTGGCGGGAGCGGGTGCCGCTGCACCAGCTGCACCTGCTGCTGGTGCACAGCTCGCTGTTCGGCACGGCCTACCGGGACGCGGTCGCCGGCGCGGCCCGGGGCGCGCTGCGGAGCCTCCCACGCGCTAACGTCGACAGATGACCGCCGTCCCGGAGAGCACCGACGGGGTCCTCGTCGACCGGTACGGCCGGGTCGCCCGGGACCTCCGGGTCTCGCTGACCGACAAGTGCAACCTGCGCTGCACCTACTGCATGCCGGCGGAGGGGCTGCCCTGGCTGGCCGGCCCGCAACTGCTCGGCGACGAGGAGATCGTCCGGCTGGTCCGGGTCGCGGTGGAGCGGCTCGGCGTCACCGAGGTGCGCTTCACCGGTGGCGAGCCGCTGATCCGCCCCGGTCTGCTCGGCATCGTGGCGGCGGTGGCCGCGTTGCGCCCCCGTCCCCGGATCTCGCTCACCACCAACGGCCTCGGCCTGGAGCGGCTCGCGCCCGCCCTGCGGACGGCCGGGCTCGACCGGGTGAACGTCTCCCTGGACACGCTGGACCGGGACCGGTTCGCCGCGCTGACCCGGCGGGACCGGCACGCCGACGTGCTCGCCGGGCTGGCCGGCGCGGCGCGGGCCGGGCTGACCCCAGTCAAGATCAACTCGGTGCTGATGCGCGGGGTCAACGACGACGAGGCGCCCGCCCTGCTGCGCTACGCCCTCACGCACGGCTACGAGCTGCGCTTCATCGAGCAGATGCCGCTGGACGCGCAGCACGGCTGGGACCGGTCGACCATGGTCACCGCGGCGGAGATCCTGGCCGCGCTCAAGCAGGAGTTCCCGCTCACCGCCGACCCGACCGAGCGGGGCGCGGCGCCCGCCGAGACCTGGCTGGTGGGTGACGGGCCGGCCCGGGTCGGCGTGATCGCCAGCGTGACCCGCCCGTTCTGCGGTGACTGCGACCGCACCCGGCTCACCGCCGACGGCCAGGTCCGCGCCTGCCTCTTCGCCACGGAGGAGTCCGACCTGCGCGGCGCGCTGCGGGCCGGGGCGGACGACGCCGAGCTGGCCCGCCGGTGGCGTACCGCGATGTGGGGCAAGCGAGCCGGGCACGGCATCGACGACCCGACCTTCCTGCAACCCGTCCGGCCGATGTCGGCGATCGGAGGCTGACCGGTGCAGCTCACCGTCCGGTACTTCGCCGGGGCACGGGCCGCCGCCGGCCGGCCGGAGGAGACCGCATCCGCGGGCCGCTCGCTGGACGAACTTGTCGACGAACTCGTCGCGCGGCACGGCGAACGGTTGGCCGTGGTGCTCAAGGCGGCGAGTTTCCTGGTCGACGGGGTGGCCTGCCATGATCGTCGGACACCGCTGCCGGCCGGGGCGACGGTCGACGTGCTGCCGCCGTTCGCCGGCGGCTGAGGGGAGCCCGGGTGTTGGCGATGGCGATGTTCCTCGTCTTCGTGTTGCTCGTCACCGTCGGGATCCACCTCTACCTCTGGAAGCGGCTGGTGCGGGACACCACCCGCCCCGGCCCGGTGCGGCGGGTCGGCGGGATCGTCGTCCTCGTGCTCGGGGTGCTGATCCCGGCCACGATGATCGGCACCCGGGCGGGCCTGGACTGGTTCGCCTGGCCGGGCTTCCTCTGGCTGGCCCTGATGTTCTACCTGCTGGTCGTGCTGCTGGTGCTGGAAGTGCCGATGGCGGTGGCGAAGCTGGCCCTGCGCCGCCGGACCCGGGCCGCCGCTCCGGCCGCCGACGCGCCGGCCCCGGCCCTGGTCGGCGCGGGTAGCCGCACGGCCACCGGCCCGACCGAGCCTGCGACTGGCGACCGGACGGCCGGCGACCCGGCCGGACCCGCGCCCGACGCGGTGACCGGGAACGGCGCACGGGCCGGGAACGACCCACGAGCCGGGAGCGGCGCACGGGCCGGGAGCGGCCCACGAGCCGGGAGCGACCCGCAGGCCGGGAGCGACCCGCAGGACGGGGGCGGAGCGGGAACGGCCGACGACGCACGGGCCGCGACGCCCGACCATGACCCGTCGCGGCGACTGCTGCTGGCCCGGGGCGCGGCGATCTTCGCCGGGCTCACCGCGGCCGGCATCACCGGGTACGGCGTCCGCACCGCGCTGGGTCCGCCGCAGCTGGACCGGGTCCGGATCCCGCTGGCGAAGCTCCCCCGCGCCATGGACGGCCTGCGGATCGCCACCGTCTCCGACATCCACCTCGGGCCGCTGGCCGGCCGGGCGCACACCGAGCGGATCGTCGCGATGATCAACCGGTTGGACGCCGACCTGGTGGCGATCGTCGGCGACCTGGTCGACGGCTCGGTGGCCGAGCTGGGCGAGGCGGCCGAGCCGCTGCGGGACCTCCGCTCCCGGCACGGCAGCTTCTTCGTGACCGGCAACCACGAGTACTACTCCGGGGTCGAGGAGTGGGTCCGCGAGGTGGACCGGCTCGGCGTGCGGGTGCTGCAGAACGAGCGGCAGGAGATCCGCGCCCGGGGCGGGGTGCTGGACCTGGCCGGGGTGAACGACGTGACGGCCGCCGGGACCGGGCTGGCGGCGCCGGCCGACTACGCCGCCGCGCTCGGCGACCGGGACCCGAGCCGCCCGGTGGTGCTGCTGGCCCACCAGCCGGTGGCCGCGCGGGAGGCGGCGCGGTTCGGCGTCGACCTGCAGCTCTCCGGGCACACCCACGGCGGCCAGATGGCCCCGTTCAACCTGCTGGTCCCGCTCCAGCAGCCGGTGGTCTCCGGCCTCGGCGAGGTGGACGGCACGAAGGTCTACGTGACCAACGGGGCCGGCTTCTGGGGGCCGCCGGTGCGGGTGGGCGCCCCGCCACAGGTGACCCTGGTCGAGCTGCGGGCCCCATAGCGCGCTCCGGCCCCCGAGTCCAGCACCGGATTGCTCAGGTCACGCGTACGCGTGGCGGCGGGCGGGTAGTGGGCCGAGCGTGACAGGATGCGGCGTGCCTCCGTTCAGCGCCGCACCCCCCGGTGGCCTCCCGCCGTTCGTCGCGGATCTGCACATCCACTCGAAGTACTCCCGCGCGTGCAGCCGCGACCTGACCCTGCCCAACCTGGGCTGGTGGGCCCGGCGCAAGGGCATCGGGGTGCTGGGCACCGGCGACTTCACCCATCCCGCCTGGTACGACCACCTGCGGGAGACCCTGCACCCGGCCGAGCCCGGCCTCTACCGGCTCGGCCCGGACGCGGAACGGGACATCGCCCGTCGGCTGCCGCCCCGGCTGGCGAGCGCGGCGGAGGCGGATCCGGTCCGGTTCATGCTCAGCGTGGAGATCTCCACGATCTACAAGCGGGACGACCGGACCCGGAAGGTGCACCACCTGATCTACCTGCCGGACCTGGACGCGGTGGCCCGGTTCAACGCGGCGCTGGGCCGGATCGGCAACCTCGGCTCGGACGGCCGGCCGATCCTCGGGCTGGACTCCCGCGACCTGCTGGAGATCACCCTGGAGGCGAGTCCGGACGGCTACCTGGTGCCGGCGCACATCTGGACGCCCTGGTTCTCGGCGCTCGGCTCCAAGTCCGGCTTCGACGCGATCGCCGACTGCTACGCCGACCTGGCCGAGCACGTCTTCGCGGTCGAGACCGGGCTCTCCTCCGACCCCGAGATGAACTGGCGGGTCGGCAGCCTGGACCGCTACCGGCTGGTCTCGAACTCGGACGCGCACTCGCCTCCGGCCCTGGCCCGGGAGGCGACCGTCTTCGACTCCGGGCGCGACTACTTCGCGATCCGCGAGGCGCTGCGCACCGGCGACGGGCTGGCCGGCACCATCGAGTTCTTCCCGGAGGAGGGCAAGTACCACGCCGACGGGCACCGGCTCTGCGGGGTGAACTGGGCCCCGGAGCGCACCCGCGAGGCGGGTGGCCGCTGCCCGGAGTGCGGCAAGCCGCTGACGGTGGGCGTCCTGAGCCGGGTCGAGGAGCTGGCGGACCGACCCGAGGGGCACCGCCCGGCGCACGCCCGTCCGGTGACCCACCTGGTGCCGCTCGCCGAGATCCTCGGTGAGATCAACAAGGTGGGCGCCCGGTCGAAGAAGGTCGAGGGGAAGCTCAACGAGCTGGTCGCCGCGCTCGGCCCGGAGCTGGAGATCCTCACCACCACCCCGGTGGACGAGATCAGCCGGGTCGGCGGTGAGCTGCTGGGCGAGGGGATCGGCCGGCTGCGGCGCGGCGAGGTGCGCCGGGTGCCCGGCTACGACGGCGAGTACGGGGTGATCACCCTCTTCGACCCGGCCGAGCTGGGCGGGGCGGGCGGCTCCGGCACCCAGGACACGCTCTTCGACGTACCGGTGCCCGCGCAGCGGAAGCCCACGGAGCCCGCGCCGAAACCGAAGGCCCGGCGCACGACGGCGGCGAAGGTCGAGCCGAAGCGGAAGGCGCCGGCGCCACCGATCGCGCCGGCGCCCTCCCCGCACGAGCCGTTCGAGCCGATGCTCGCCGGGATGGAGGAGGTCGGCACCGGCCTGCTGGACCGGTTGGACGCGATGCAGCGGGTGGCCGCCTCCGCGCCGGGCGGTCCGCTGCTGATCGTGGCGGGACCGGGCACCGGCAAGACCCGGACGCTGACCCACCGCATCGCCTACCTCTGTGCCGAGCTGAACGTCTTCCCGGAGCAGTGCCTGGCGATCACCTTCACCCGCCGGGCGGCGGAGGAGCTGCGGCACCGCCTCGACGGGCTGCTCGGCCCGGTGGCCGAGGACGTCACGGTGGGCACGTTCCACTCGCTGGGGCTGGCCATCCTGCGGGAGAACGCGGCGGCCGCGGGCCTGCCGGCGGACTTCCGGATCGCCGACGACGCGGACCGGACGGCCGCCCGGGCGGAGGCCGGCGACGACGACGCCCGCTACGCGGCGCTGCTGCGCAAGCGGGACCTGGTCGACCTGGACGAGCTGCTCACCCTGCCGGTGGCGCTGCTGCGGGGGGACAAGAAGCTGGTCCGCGAGTACCGCGACCGGTGGAAGTGGATCTTCGTCGACGAGTACCAGGACGTCGACGCGGTCCAGTACGAGCTGCTGCGGCTGCTCTCCCCCGCCGACGGCAACCTCTGCGCGATCGGCGACCCGGACCAGGCCATCTACTCGTTCCGGGGCGCGGACGTCGGCTACTTCCTGCGCTTCTCGCAGGACTTCACGGACGCCCGGCTGGTCCGGCTGAACCGCAACTACCGCTCGTCGGCACCGATCCTGGCCGCCGCGGTGCAGGCCATCGCGCCCTCGTCGCTGGTGCGGGGCCGCCGGCTCGACCCGGCCCGGCTGGACCCGGAGGCCCCGCTGGTCGGTCGCTACGCCGCGGCCTCCGTCGCCGACGAGGCCGATTTCCTGGTACGCACCATCGACGACCTGGTCGGCGGCCTCTCCCACCGGTCGCTGGACTCGGGGCGGATCGACGGCCGCGCCACCACCCTGTCGTTCTCCGACATCGCGGTGCTCTACCGGACCGACTCCCAGGCGGCCCCGATCGTCGATGCGCTGGCCCGGGCGAACATTCCGGTGCAGAAGCGCTCGCACGACCGGCTGCGGGACCGGCCCGGGGTGACCGCGATCGCCCGGGAGCTGCGGCACACCGGCCTCGACGGCCCGCTGGCCGCCCGGGTGCGGCTGGCCGGGCAGGTGCTGGCGGAGCGTTTCGCCGTACCCACCCTCGACGGGTCCGGCTCGGTACGCCCCGACGACGTGCGGTCGGCGGTGGACCTGCTCGCCCCGCTCGCCCGCCGCTGCGGCGACGACCTGGAGCTGTTCCTGTCCCAGCTGGCGACGGGTGCGGAGGTGGACGCCCTCGACCCGCGCGCCGAGGCGGTCACCCTGCTGACCCTGCACGCCGCGAAGGGCCTGGAGTTCCCGGTGGTCTTCCTGGTCGGCGCCGAGGACGGGCTGCTGCCGCTGCGCTGGCCGGGCACGGCTCCGGACGACGACGCGGTGGCCGAGGAGCGCCGGCTCTTCTTCGTCGGCCTCACCCGCGCCCAGGACCGCCTGTACGTCAGCCACGCCGCCCGCCGGGTCCGGCACGGCGCGGAACGCGAGTGCCGCCCGTCGCCGTTCCTCGACGTGATCGACCCGGGGCTCTTCGAGCGGTTCGGCGAGCCGGAGGCCCGGCGACCGAAGGACCGCCAGCTCCGGCTGATCTGACGCCGGCCGGGCCGCCTCGGGCACGGCCGTGGGCGGCGCCGGCCCGCTCAGTCGAGCAGCAGCGCCAGCCAGGCACCGGCCAGGATGGCGGGGCCGACCGGGAGCGCGGTGTCCCGGCGGACCCGACCGGTGGCGAGCAGGGCGAGCGCGACCACGCCGTGCAGCAGGTGCGGCAGGAGCAGCCCGAGCCCGAGGGTCGACCAACCCGACCACCCGAGCGGGAGGCCGAGCGCGCCGGCGAGCTTCACGTCGCCGAAGCCGAGCCGCGATCCGGGGAGCAGGGCGAGCAGCACGTACCCGCCGAACGAGAGCGCCGCGCCGGCGAGCGCGGGCAGCAGCCGCCCCGGCGTACCGGCGACGAGCGCGGCGCCGACCAGGCCGACCGCGCCGACGGCGGCGGCGAGCGCCACCAGCGGGTCGGGCAGCCGCAGGCAGGCGAGGTCGACCAGGGCGAGCACCAGGCCGATCGCCGCCACCAGCAGCAGCGCCGGCAGGGCCGGATCGGTGCCGCGCGCCGCGGCCAGCCCACCGAGGACCACCGCGCCGGTCAGCGCCGTCCCGAGCCGCCGGACCCGCCCGGGCCGGCGTGCGCTCCCGGTGTACGGGCGGGCGAGCGGGACCGCGACCCACCCGGCGAGCGCGCCGAGCAGCGCGACACCCGTCACCGCTGCGCCGGACACGTCTCCGGACGTTACCGGCGGCCCGCCCCGCCGGCTGCCCCGTCCACCGGCCGGTCGGCCGCCACGCTGTCGTCCGCCACGCTGCCGGCCGGGTCGTCGGCCACGCTGTCGGCCGCCCGGTCGACGGGGCTGTCGGCCGGTGGGGTGTCGGCCGGTCGGCGCGGGCGTTCGGTGCTCACCACCACCGCGACCCCGGCGACGATGACCGCGCCGCCGAGGAGCACCTGGGCGGTCACCGGCTCGGCGACGAGCAGCGCGCCGAGGGCCACCGCCACCGCCGGGTTGACGTACGCGTAGGTGGAGACCAGCGAGATCGGTGCGTGGTGCAGCAGCCAGACGTACGCGGTGAAGGCGACCAGGGACCCGGCCACCATCAGGTACGCCAACGCCGCCCAGGAGCGGCCGGTCACCTCGGCGGGGGAGAAGCCGCGCAGTTCGCCCCGGGCGGTCGCGATCACGGCCAGCGCCGCCGCGCCGGCCAGCATCTCGTAGACGGTGGCGACGAAGGGGTCCGCCGGCATGCGGATCCGACCGGAGAGGTAGGAGCCCACCGACCAGCTGACCGCTCCGGCGACCACGGTCAGCGCCCCGGCCACCGGCACGGTGCCCGGGCCACCGGTGGGCAGCACCAGCAGGACCAGGCCGACGAAGCCGAGGGCCACGCCGACGAAGGTCCACGGGCGCGGCCGGTCGCCGCCGACCGTACGCAGCAGCACCACCAGCAGCGGGACGGTGGCCACCAGCAGCGCGGCGATTCCGGAGGGCAGTGCCGTCCCGGGCGGCCCCGCCTCGGCGAGCACCACCAGCCCGTTGCCGCCGGCCAGCAGCAGCACTCCGACCAGGGCGGCGGAGCCGAGTTGCCGGCGGTCGACGCGGAGCGTGCCCGCGCCCCGGCGTATCCGGAGCACCAGGGCGAGCACCACGGCGGCGGCGGCGAACCGGGCGGCGGCCGAGGTGAGCGGCGGCAGCGACTCGACGGCGACCCGGATGCCCAGGTAGGTCGAGCCCCAGAGCACGTAGACCAGGACCAACGCGGTCCAGATCAGCGCGGGTCGGGTGGCGGTGGCGGGCGGTGTCGCACTTGCGGGGCGTGAGCTCATCGGTCGACCACGCTACGGTGGCCACGGCGTGGCCGTCCCCCGTTGGTGGCCGGCTTCTCAGGCAGTGGCGTTCCAGGAGGCGTTCCATGTCGAACTACGGACCGGGTGCCGGCGGCCCCGACCGCTGGAACGGCCCCACCGGGGACGGGTACCCGCCGGCCGCCGCGCCCGGGTCCGGTGGGTGGGCCGGCCCGCCCACCGCCCCCCGCAGCGAGCCGCCCGGCCCCCGGTACGAGCCACCGACCGAGCACTACGGGCCCCCGACGGACCGGTACGCGCTGCCCGGTCAGCGGCACGAGCCGCAGCCCGGCTGGGCACCGCCGGTCCCCGGCCCGCCGGGTCCCGGGTATCCGGGTCCCGGGCCGGAGCGGCCGAAGCGCGGCCGGGTGCCGCTGCTCGTGGTGCTGGCGGTGGTGCTGGTGCTGGTGCTCGGTGCGGCCGCGGTCTTCTGGGGGGTCAGCCGGGAGGGCGGGCGGCCGTCGGACGAGCCGGTCGCGTCGGCCCCGCCCGCCGCCGAGCCGACGGTGGCGACGACCGGGCCGACGGCCACGCCGGCCCCGGCCTCGTCGACCGATCCCCGGTTCGTCAAGACGGGCCAGTGCGTCCGCAACGACGGGGGCGCCGCGCAGCCGAAGTTGGCGATCGCCGAGTGCGGTCCGCAGACCTACCAGGTGGTACGCAGGTTCGACGGTGCCACCAGCGGCAAGCGGGACGCCGAGGCGAAGTGCGCCAAGGTCCCCGGTTACACCGACTGGTACTTCTTCGACAGTGAGCTGGACACACTCGACTTCGTGCTCTGCCTGAAGCGGCGGTAGGCAAGCGGCGGTAGCCAAAACTAGGGCTGTCTAGCATCCACGCTAGACAGCCCTAGTTTTGGCTCGACGATCACCGACACGCCGGTAGCCCCGTCTACGCATCTCTAGCCTCGCGGCTAGACGGCCCGATACTCTCCGATTCGTGGATCCGGTCCGCAACCCGTACGCCCCCGGCGCCGGCCAGCGCCCACCCGAACTCGCCGGGCGGGGGCGCGAGCTGGACGTCTTCGACGTGGTGCTGGAGCGGATCGCCCGGGGGCGCCCGGAACGCAGCCTGATGCTCACCGGCCTGCGCGGAGTCGGCAAGACGGTCCTGCTCAACACGCTGCGTTCCCAGGCGATCAACCACCTCTGGGGCACCGGCAAGATCGAGGCCCGCCCCGACCAGTCACTGCGCCGGCCGGTCGCCGCCGCCCTGCACATGGCGGTCCGCGAGCTGGCCCCCCGGCACCGCGCCCCGGACCGGATCGACGCCTTCCTCGGCGTGCTCAAGGCGTTCGCCCAGCGCTCTGCGCCCGCCGGCCGGGGCGGGGCCGCACCGAAGCTGCGCGACCGCTGGCAGCCCGGCATCGACGTGCCGGCGAGCAGCGGCCGGGCCGACTCCGGTGACATCGAGATCGACCTGGTCGAGCTGCTCAGCGACGCGGCGGCGGTCGCCACCGACGTGGGGACCGGCATCGCCGTCTTCATCGACGAGATGCAGGACCTCGGCGCGGAGGACGTCTCCGCGCTCTGCGCCGCCTGCCACGAGCTGTCCCAGCTCGGCGCGCCGCTGATCGTGGTCGGCGCCGGGCTGCCGCACCTGCCGGCCGTGCTCAGCGCGGCGAAGTCGTACTCCGAACGGCTCTTCCGCTACCAGCGCATCGACCGGCTGGACCGGATCGCCGCCGACCAGGCGCTCTGCGCACCGGCCGAGCGGGAGGAGGTCGAGTACGAGCAGAAGGCGCTCGACCTGCTCTACGAGAAGTCCGGCGGCTACCCGTACTTCGTCCAGGCGTACGGCAAGGCCACCTGGGACCATGCGCCCCGGTCCCCGGTCACCGCGGCGGACGTCCGGGTGGCCGCGCCCGAGGCGGAGGCCGAACTGGCCGTGGGCTTCTTCGGCTCCCGGTTCGAGCGGGCCACCCCCGCCGAGCGGGAGTACATGCGGGCGATGGCCACGCTCTCGCTGGTCGAGGGGGAGGAGAGCGGCCGGGACGACATGGACGCGGCGGTGCCGACCGCTGAGATCGCCCGCGCCCTGGGCCGCAAGCCGGCCAGCCTCTCCCCGGCCCGCGACGCCCTGATCAAGAAGGGCCTGATCTACTCGGGCGAACGCGGCACGGTCGCGTTCACCGTCCCGCACTTCGGCCGCTACCTGCGCACCCAGCCCGCCTAGACCCGCGCCCGGCCCGCCCGGACCCGCACCCAGCCGGCCTAGACCCGCTGCCAGGGCGGCGGGTAGACCACCTCACCGGCCGGCGGCGGGCCCTCGTCGCCGGTCGAGGGCGGCAGCACCAGCGCCTGCCAGGGCTCACCGAGCCCCGACCACGGGCTGCTCAGCCCCAGCCGGTCGGCCCGGGTGAAGCCGAAGCGCCGGTAGAACGCCGGGTCGCCCAGCACCACGACCAGCCGCTCACCCAGCTCGGTGGCGGCGTCCAGGGCGGCCTGCACCACCGCCGTGCCGTGCCCGACCCGCTGCCGGTGCGGGGCGACCGCCACCGGACCGAGCGCCACCGCCGGGTAGGAGCCGGCGTCGGTGCGCACCCGGACCCGGGTCAGCAGCGCGTAGCCGACGACCTCGCCGCCGTACTCGGCGACCATGGCCAGTTCGGGGAGCCAGGCGTCGCTGTGCCGCAGCTCGTCGACCAGGGCCACCTCGGGCGGTGGGGTGGCCACGTCCGGGCGGGCGAAGGCGGCGGCCAGCACCCGGGCGACCGGTGCCTCGTCCGCCGTACCCTCGGGGCGCAGTCGCAGGCTCGTCACCCGCGCGACCTTACCGCTCCGGGCGGGTCCATCCGCGACGGTCGCTGAAATCCGTGCCGCACGGATGACCGGGGACGTCCATGTCGGCCGATCCCGTTCGGGTGTTGCCGGCGTGGCGGGCGGTGCGACGGGGTATGACTGATCCATGAAGCCCGTGCGTACCCTCGCCCGCGTCATGCTCAGCGGCATCTTCGTGGTCAGCGGCGCCCGCAACCTGCAGAACCCGGGCCGGCTGGTTCCGGCCGCGAAGCCGGTCACCGACCGGGCCGCCCCGCTGATCCAGAACCTGCACCCCCGCCTCCCCACCGACACCGAGACGTTGATCCGGGCCAACGCGGCCACCCAGCTCGTCGGTGGCCTGATGCTGGCGACCGGGAAGTTCACCCGGCCCGCCGCCCTCGTGCTGGCCGGCACGCTGGTGCCGACCACCGTCGCCGGTCATCCCTTCTGGACCGCCGACGACCCGGCGACGCGGAACAACAACCAGATCCACTTCCTGAAGAACCTCGGGCTCTTCGGTGGCCTGTTGCTGGCCGCCGCCGACACCGAGGGCCGGCCCGGGCTGCGCTGGCGCGCCGGTCACCGGATCAACCACTCGCGCCGCTCAATGCAGCGGGCGGTCCGGACCGCCCGCCGGGAGGCGAAGATCGCCGTACGGACGGCGGCCACCGCCCGCCGGCTTCCGGGCTGACCTGCATCTATACGGCCACCACCCCCCGCAAGGCCACTAATCACCTGAACCGTCCGACACCCGTTAACGCGGTGGAAATGTCAAAAACGTGTGTGGGATCGGACACGGTCGGATAACGCGGGAGGCAACAACGTGAGGCGCCGTTCTAGGCTCCGTGCGGGACCTGGACGGGTAGGACGACCTTGGTACGGGGGTGGCACCGCCATGCCGGCGATCGTCGGTAGACGGATGGACCGCCTCGCTCCAGTCCGTCGCGGAACGCGTGGGATCGATCGCAGGACAGTCGTACGGACCGGCATCGTGGCCGCCGTCGCCTACGCCGCATGGCTCGCCATCGGCGCGTTCGGGCGGCCGTACAACTTCTTCGACATGAAGATCTACCACGGTGCCGTGGTGTGGTGGGCGAGCGGGAACGAGCTGTACGACTTCATCGCACCCTCGACGACGCTCGGTTTCACCTACCCGCCCTTCGCCGGGCTGGTCATGCTGCCGATGTCCTGGCTGCCGGTGGAGGCCGCCGGCTGGCTCAACGCGCTGGCCAGCATCGCCGCGCTGGCCGTCGTGCTGGCCGCGCTGCTGCGCCCGATCGTCGACCGGCTCGGCTGGCCCCTCTGGTTCACCGTCGCGCTGGCCACGCCGCCGGCGCTGGCGATCGAGCCGTCCCGGGAGACGCTCGGGTACGGCCAGGTCAACCTGCTGCTCTTCGCGCTGGTCATGGCGGATCTGGTCGGCCTGCGCTGGCGGGCCCGCCGCGGCACCCACCACGACACCGCCGATTCGGCGCTGGCCCGGTTCGTCTACGGCGGCACCTGGGCCGGAGTCGGCATCGGCCTCGCCACGGCGGTCAAGCTCACCCCGGCGCTCTTCATCGGCTACCTGGTGCTCACCCGGCAGTGGCGGGCCGCGGTGACCGCGATCGGCACCGCCATCGGCGTGACGCTCGCCGGCTTCGCGCTGGTCGGGGAGGAGTCGCGGACGTACTTCGGCTCGGTGCTCTGGCAGACCGAGCGGGTCGGTGCCGCCGACATGACCGCCAACCAGTCCCTCGCCGGCCTGCTGGCCCGCCTCTACGACTCGATCGAGACCCCCGGCCTGCTCTGGCTGGCGTTCTCGGTGCTGGTGCTGGCGCTGGGCCTGTCCCGGGCGGCCAGCGCCCGGGCCGACGGCGACGAACTGACCGCGTTCACCCTGGTCGGCCTGACCACCAACGTGATCAGCCCGATCTCCTGGTCGCACCACCTGGTCTGGGTGATCCCGGCGATCATCGTGCTGGCCGACGCCGCGGTACGCCGCCGCGAGGCCAGCCGCGGGCTGCCGCTGCGGGTCACCGGTACGCCGCCGACCGGCGGGGTGCCCCCGCTGCGGCCACCGATCTGGTACCCGACGCTCACCGGGCTCCGGCACGGCATCGGCGCCCTCGGGCTCTGGCTGCTGTTCCTGGTCTCCCCGATCTGGCCGTACGAGCACCAGCTCCCCGAGGTGTCGCACTACCAGGACGGCCTGTTCGGCGCGCTGATGGAGAACTCCCTGGCGATCGCCCTGATCGTGCTGGTCGCGGCGCTGCCGTGGCGGCCGGGCGCCGAGCCCGCGTTCTACTCCGACCGGCTCCTGCGGGCGGCACACCCGGCCGCCCGGCACTGACCGGCCCCGCCCGGGCCGGAGCGTCCGTCCCCGCAGGGACCGCTCAGGGGCAGTTCACCCACTCCTCGGTGCCGTCGGCGAAGACCTGCCGCTTCCAGATCGGCAGCCGCGCCTTCACCTCGTCGACCAGCCGGGCACAGGCCGCGAAGGCCGCCGCCCGGTGCGCCGTGCTGACCGCGGCGACCAGGGCCGGGTCGCCGATCTCCAGCCGGCCGATCCGGTGCGACACGGCCACCGCGTACACCTCGGGGTCGGCGGCGATCTCGGCGGCGACCTCGCGCAGCACGGCCTCCGCGGTGGGGTGGCCCTCGTACTCCAGCAGGGTGACCGGGCGGCCGTGGTCGTGGTCGCGGACGACGCCCTGGAACGAGACGACCGCGCCGGCCCGCCGGTCGGCCACCGCCGCCTCGTGCGCGGCCAGGTCGAGCGGGGCCTCGGTCACCGCGCCGACGGTCACCCCGTCGACCGGGCGCACCGTTGCGCCCTCGCCCGGCGCAGCCGGCCCGGGACGCGGGCTCACCACGAGCGCGCCATTCGCGACTGCGGGGCTCGCAAAACCGGCTCACTCCTCGCGCTCACCATGACCGCTCCCCGGGGGTGAGCGGCAGCGGGACCACCGGCACCCGGGCGCCGGCCTCGCCGCTGCTCCCGGGGCGGATGACCGCGAACCCGTCCGCGCCGGCCAGGCCGCGCAGCATCGCCGAGCCGACGTGCCGCAGCGGGTGAGCGGTGCCGGTCGCCCGGTCCACCCGGACCAGGGCGAGATGGGTGTAGTCGCCCCGGCCGGACACCGGCTCGGCGAGGGTGACCTGCGGCAGCACCGGCATCGGGCGGCCCTGGAGGCCGGCCAGCAGCGGGGCCACCAGCGAGACCAGGGCGACGATCGCCGACTGCGGGTTGCCCGGCAGGCCGGCCACGAAGCGGACCCGGCCGTCCGGATCCACCAGCCGGGCCAGCAGCATCGGGAAGCCCGGCCGGACCGCGACGGTGTTGACCACGTAGTCGGCGCCGAGCGCCTCCAGCGTGGGGTGCAGGTGGTCGACCGGGCCGTGCATGGTGCCACCGGTGGTGCAGACCAGATCGGCGCCGGCGAGCGCGCCGCGCAGGGCGGCCACGTGGGCGGGCAGGGTGTCGGCCACCGGGCCGACCACGTCGGACGGGCGCACCTGGCAGCCGTAGCGGCGCAGCCAGGCCGGCACCGCCGGACCGAGGGCGTCGCGCACCCGACCGGCGCCCGGCGGGCCGGCGGTGAGCAGCTCGTCGCCGAAGACCAGCAGGGCGGCCCGCGGCTGCCGACGGACCCGCAGCGTGTCGTGCCCGCAGGAGGCGGCCAGCCCGATCACCGCCGGGTCGACCGGCGTGCCGGCCGGCAGCAGCTCCTCCCCGGCGTACGCCTCCTCGCCCGGCTCCCGCCACTCGGGCTGCGGGCGCGGCGTGCCGGCCACCCGGCCCTCCGGCGTACGGGTCGACTCCTCGATCCGCAGGACCGCGCTGGCACCCGCCGGCACCATCGCGCCGGTGGCGATCTCGACGGTGGTGCCGTCCTCGGCCAGCGGGGGCGGGGTGTGCCCGGCGAGCACCCGGCCCACCACCTGCCACGGACCGTCGCCGCGCACCGCCCAACCGTCGACGCTGGAGGTGGGGAAGGCCGGCAGGTCGGTACGCGTGGTCAGCGGCTCGGCCAGGGTGTGCGCGTCGGCGTCGGCGAGCGCCCGGCTCACCGCGGGGAGCGCGGCCGCCAGGCCGACCGCGTACACCCGGGAGCGGGCCTCCTCCCAGCCGGCGGGCGGCGGCGTGGCGACCCGGGCCCCGGCGGCTGCGGTTTCCGTGCTCATCGGGCGAGCCTATCGCCGGCAGCTCCCCGACGCGGCGCGGCACCGCGCGGGCCGGTGCTCAGTGGTCGCCGCCACGGAGCTGGTCGACGGCGTGCGACAGGATCGGCCCGAGCACGACCAACCCGTCCTTCGCCCCACCGCGCGACCCGGGCAGGTTGACCACCAGCATCCGGCCGGTGACCCCGGCCAGCCCGCGGGACAGGGCGGCGGTGGGCACCGCGCCCCGGCTGTGCGCCCGGATCGCCTCCGCGATGCCGGGGATCTCGTAGTCGAGCAGCGCGCGGGTCACCTCAGGGGTGCGGTCGGTCGGGGTGATGCCGGTGCCGCCGCTGGTCAGCACCACGTCGACACCCTCGTCCCGGGCGGCCCGCAGCGCGTCGCCGACCGGCCCGCCGTCGGGCACCACCACCGGCTCGTCGACCTCGCAGCCCAGCTCGCGCAGGCCGGCGACGAGCAGCGGACCGCTGGTGTCCGCGTACACCCCGGCCGCGGCGCGGTTCGAGGCGACGACCACCCGGGCCCGGATCACGGCCGGTCCTCCGGGCGTACCCACTCGCCGGTCCTGCCGCCCTCCTTGCGGAGCACCCGTACCGCCTCCACCGAGGCGGCCGGGTCGACGGCCTTCACCATGTCGACCAGGGCGAGCCCGGCGACGGCCACCGCGGTGAGCGCCTCCATCTCGACGCCGGTGCGGTCGGCGGTGCGGGCGGTCACGGTGATCTCGACGGTGTCGGTGGTGAGGCTCAGGTCGACGGTGACCCCGTGCAGGGCGATCGGGTGGCAGAGCGGGATCAGGTCGGGGGTCCGCTTGGCCCCCATGATCCCGGCGAGTCGGCCCACCGCCAGGGCGTCGCCCTTCGGCAGGCCGTCGCGGCGCAGCAGCTCCACCACCTCGGCGGTGGTGCGGAGTCGGCCGGCGGCGACCGCGAGCCGGCCGGAGACCGGCTTGGCGGAGACGTCGACCATCCGGGCCGCCCCGGCCGGATCGACGTGGGTGAGCTGGGCGGGTTCGGTCACGGCCGCGAGCCTATCCCGCCGGCACGACGGCCCGCCCGACGCTCGGTGGGGAGGAGCGCCGCCGCCCGGGTGCCGTGGCGTGACCGGCGCTCCTCCCTCGGTCACCCACCGGCAGGTCGCTGGGGGGAACCATCCGGCGGGCGCCTCGTCGACTCGGCCCGTCCCCTGTGCAGGGCCTCCCCCGATCGCCGACGGGCCGACGGTAACGGGCCGGGCGATAAGAAATCGATAAGCGCCTCAGCCCGGCTCCGCGGTCGTCCCCGTGGGCTCCGGCTCGGGCTCGGGCACCGGCTCGGCGAGGCGCCGCTCCAGCGCCGTGCGCTCCGGCACCCTCAACCGCTGGAAGATCACCAGGGCTCGTCGCCGGTGGCGGCGCGCCGCCTCGGGATTCGGCTCGTCCAGGTGATCCGCGAGGAAGGCCAGGGCCCGGCCCTGCTCGTACCGGTGGGTGATCCGGGTCGCCAGCTCCAGGGCGCGGCGATGGGCGTCGACCGCCGCCGCCGAGTCGCCGAGGAGCGCCAGCGTGGCGCCGAGGTCGTTCAGGGCGGCCGCCTGGACGTGCCGTTCCCCGGAGTCCACGGCCAGGTCGAGGGCCAGTTCGTGCTGCGCCCGCGCCTCCGCCAGCCGACCCAGCCGCCGGTACGCGATCCCCAGGTCGTTGCGCACCTCCGCCTCGGCATACCGGTGGCCGGTGCGGGTACGGAGCCGGAGGGAGGCGGTGGTGAGCCGGATGGCCTTGTGGTGGTTGCCGAGGCGGTTCTCCACCGCGCCCAGGTGACCGAGGGCGTTCGCCACGTCGTAGAGGTTGCCCCGGCACCGGCCGATGTAGAGGTGCAGCCGGTGGGCCTGCTGCGCCTCCGGGTAGCGGCCCAGCGCGGTCAGGGCGATCCCCAGGTTGGCCAGCGCCAGGGGCGACTCGACGGCCACCCCGCCCGGCCGCTCCCGCAGCAACTGCCGGGCCAGGTCGACGGCGCGCTCCAGCTCGCCGGTGAGCCAGTGGATGACCACGAGGTTGGCCCGGTAGCGGTGCTCGTTGAAGTGGTCCCTCAGTTCCCGTGCGGCGGACACCGCCGCTTCGAGGTTGCGCTGCGCGTCCAGGTACCCGCCGGTCCGGGTGTACGCCGAGGCCAGATAGTTGTGCATCATCGCCTGCGCCGCGCGGTCGCCGCTCCGCTCGGCCGCGACGAGCCCGGCATGGTGGGTGGCCAAGATGTCGTCGAAGTAACCGCGGATGTAGCAGAAGCGCCACATGGCCCGGGCGAGCCGCCAGCCGTATTCCGGATCCGGCCCTTCGACGGCGAATTTGATCAATGAGACCAGGTTCGCCCGCTCCCGCTCCAGCCACTCGACGTCGGCCGGTTCCGTGCTGCCCAGCAGATCCGGTCGGCCGGGCGGGTCGAGGCGGAGGTGCCTCGACAGGACGACGGGCTCGAGGTCCTCGCCCCGGCCGGCTACCTCGTGCAGTACGTGATCGAGGAGCCGACGGCCGGCGGCCGCCCGATCGTCCGCCTCCTGCGGCCCCCGGGACAGCTCGACGGAGTACTGCCGCATCAGGTCGTGCAGCCGGTAGCGGCCCGGTTCCGCCTCCTCGATCAGATGCTGGTCGAGGAGTTCCTCCAGCAGGCAGTCGGCACGGTCGAGCGGCAGGTCGGCGAGCGCGGCGGCCATCGGCGCGTCGAACCACCCGCCGGGATGGACGCTGAGCAGCCGGAACATCCGCTTGAGCGGCTCGCCCAACGGCTCGTACGAGGCGGTGAACGCGCTCGCCACGGTCTGCTGCTCGACGGCGAGCTGCCGTAGGACCGTCGTGCCGCTGCTCAGGCGACGAGCCAGGTCGGCGACCCGCCAGGTGGGCCGGTGCAGCAGGCGCCCGCCGGCCAGCCGGATGGCGAGCGGCAGGTGCCCGCAGCAGCGCACCACCTCGGCCGCTGCCTGCGGCTCCGCCTCGACCCGGGCCGCACCGGCCGTCCGGGCCAGCAACTCCACCGCCTCCTGCGGAGTGAGCGCCGGCAGCGGGACCGGAGGGCCGAGCGACAACCGACGGCGGCTGGTCACCAGCACCACCGCTCCCGGCACATCGGGCAACAGCGGCGCCACCTGCTCGCTGCTGGCGGCGTTGTCCAGCACGACGACCGCCCGCCGGGCGCCCAGTTCGGCCTGCCACAGCTCGGTGCGCAGCGCATGGTCGGTGGGTATCCGGCCGGCGGGCACCCCGAGCTGCCGGAGCAGTGCGGTCAGCGCCTCCGGCGGGTCGACGGGCACCCCCTCGGCGTGGCCGCGCAGGTCGATGAAGAGCTGTGCGTCGGGGTGGCTCCCGGCCAGTCGGTGGGCCACCTGCACGGCGAAGGAGGTCTTTCCGCTGCCGGCCATACCGTCGATCACCCGCACCGGTGAGTTGTTCCCGGCCGCTGCCGCCAGCTCCGCCACCAGTTGTGCCATCAGTTCCCGCCGACCCACGAAGTCGACCATCAGGCGGGGCAGGCGGTTCACCCGCGCCGGGCCGGCCGCCCCGCCCGGGCGGTCCACGTCGCGCCGCGGTGCCGGCGGGCGGGCCTCGGAATCCGGCTGCACCGGCTCGGGCAGCGGTTCCCGGTTCAGGATGCGCCGGCGGAGCAGCTTGAGTTCGGGACCCGCCGCGATGCCCAGATGGTCGAGCAGCGCCTGCTCCGCCCGCCGAGCCGCGGCGAGCGCCTCTGCCGGATCACCGTCGGCGTACAGGGCCCGGACGAGCAGCGCATGTGCCTGTTCCCGGTAGGGATGGGTGGCGAGGTGGTCGGTGAGGGAGCTGATCGCCGCCCGGAAGCGACCGGTCCGCAGGTCCAGTCTGGCGCGGAGCTCGACCGCGGAGAGTCGCTGTTCGTCCAGCGCCGCCCGCCGGGCGGCCAGCACCGGCCCCGTGGTCGTGCCGGCCAGCAGCGGACCGCCCCAGAGTTCGTCGCCACGCCCCAGCGACGCGCGGACCGCCGCCATGTCACCCGCGGCCCAGGCCCGCTCGGCGGCCTCGACGTACCGGGTGAAGCGGAAGGCGTCCACGGTCTCGGTGGTCGACTCCAACCGGTAGGCGCCGCCCAGCCGGGAGAGGTTCGGACCACGGTGCTTCTCGAAGGTCCGGCGCAGGTTGGCCGCGTACGTCCGCACGTTGGCCACCGCGGAGCGTGGCGGCTCCTCGGGCCACAACTCGTCCACGAGGGACTCGACGGTGACGGCCCGACCGGTGTGCAGGGCGAGCATGCCCAGCACCAGTTGCTGTTTCGGCGTGCCGAGCGGCAGATCCCGCCCGTCGACCGTCACGGCGAGGCCACCCAGAACCCGAATTTCCACCAGGGTCGACTCCGCTTGGTGTGCCTCGACTGACCGCGGTGCTCATTGTAGGTGACCGTGGAATAGCGGGCGTTCGGAAAGCCATTCGATGTCACCACTCGGTCGGCGCCTCATCCGCAACGGCCGGAAGACGCGACGGAAGCACGGTTGAAATGCGCTCCGGAACTGGCCACGCTGACAGTCGGGCTGCAACTTCCATCAGGTCGCGTCGCCCTGCGCAACCGTGTCGGCACAGGCGGCGTACACCTCACTCCGCTCCGCACAGCCGGGATGGACAGATAGTCATATACCCGGGCACAGTTCCTTATATTGCGCATACCGACATTTATCTTTGGAAATCATCTCTCCGCTCTCCTAGCCTGCTTTTCAAGAGGGGGTGCCCGTCCGGGCACCGGGGAACCCGGAGGGGGGCCGGCGATGCGCAGCACCGAATGGAACTGAAGATGTTCCTCGGCAAATGCACGAGGTACGCTGCCCGTCATCGGATTCTGACGGTCCGCGACGGGTGATGCCGGTTGAGCCGTAAGACGAAGGGCCGAAGCGCCGACCCACCACTGCTGCAAGCGGTCGTGGGTGCCCTGGCCGCATGTGCCGCGCTCGTCATGTCGGTCGCCCTCATCGCCGCGTGGAAGCAACTGCCGGACTCGGTCGGCGACGTCGTGACCATCACGACCCTCGTGTTGATGATCGGGCTGGCCATCATCATCAAGGCACCTGTCCGCATCCGCTCGACCACCCTCGCCATCGCCTGGACGGAGACGGCGATCGTGGTCGGACTCGCCGTCGCCCCACCGTCCTGGGTGATCCTGGCAACCGGGCTCGGTGTCGCCTGCGGCTCCGTGACCCGACTGCCGGTCATCAAGACCGTGTTCGGCGTCGCGAAACACACCCTGGTGGCCGGGGGCGCCACCGCTGTCGTCCTCCTGATGGGCGACCGTTGGCCGCCGCGGGAGCCGGCGCGGATCGTGCTGCTGCTCGGCATCGTCTACCTGGTCGCCGCCATCCTCGACGACGTGCTCGCCATCCCGGTGATCGCCCTCGCCTCGGGCACCCCCGTGCTGCGGCAGTTCCGCACCGACCTGGACCTCCGCCTCGCCGGCATCGCCGTCCGGTACGCGGTGGCCGCGTGCACCCTGCTCATCCTCCACGCCGATCCGCGACTGCTGTTCGCCGTCCCACCCCTGGTGCTCAGCCTGCACCTGGCGTACTCCACCCGGATCCGCACCCGCACCGAGCAGCAGGCCTGGCAACGGCTCGCCCGGACCACCGACGCGCTCAACGTGGTCGACCTCGGTCACGTCCTCACCACCGCCGTCACCCAGGCCGCCGAACTCTTCTCCGCCGACGAGGTCGAGATCGAGCTGCGTGAGGGGGGACGCACGGTCCGCGGCGACACGGGCGGCATCACGTACGACGGGGACGGCCCCGAGCCCAGCACGGTGGACGGCACCCTCGTCCCGATCACGTTGGAGGGGCACGACCACGACGTCGACCTGGGCGCGCTGCGGCTCCGCTTCGCCGGCCCCGTCGAGCTCTCCGAGCGGGAGCGCTACACCCTGCGCACCTTCGCCTCCGCGCTCTGCACCGCGCTGCGCAACGCGCAGGCGTACGCCGAGCTGGCCCGGATCGCCGAGGAGCACGCGTACGCCGCCACCCACGACGCGCTGACCGGGCTCTCCAACCGCCGGCACCTGCTGGACGAGGGCACCGAACAGCTCACCACCCGGCACGCCGACGGCGTCACCGCCCTGGTGCTGATCGACCTCAACCACTTCAAGGAGGTCAACGACACGCTCGGGCACGGTGCCGGCGACCACGTGCTCATGCAGGTCGCCGACCGGCTGCGCACCGCCGCCCGCCCCGGTGACCTGGTGGCCCGCCTCGGCGGCGACGAGTTCGCCGTGCTGCTGCGCGGCCTGCCCGCACCGGCGGTCGCCACGCACCGCGCCGAGACGCTGCTCGGCGTCCTGCACGATCCGCTCGACCTGGACGGCATGCGGATCAGCGTGGAGGCCAGCGGCGGCATCGCGGTCGCGCCCGCCAGCGGCGGGATGCCCGAGCTGCTCCGCCGCGCCGACGTCGCGATGTACCAGGCGAAACGGACCGGCCAGCGGATCTCCACGTACGCGCCGACCCGGGACACCGCCGACCTGGGCCGCCTCACCCTCGGCGGCGAACTGCCCCGCGCGGTCGCCGACCACGAGTTCACCGTCACCTTCCAACCGATCGTCGACCTGGGCAGCGGCCAGGCCATCGGCGCCGAGGCGCTCGCCCGCTGGCACCACCCCACCCACGGCATGATCGACCCGCTGCGTTTCCTGGAGGCGGTGGAACGCTCCGGCCTGCTGCCCGCGTTCGCCGAGGCGATCCTCGACCAGGCGCTGATCGCCGCCGGCACTTGGCGCGCCGCCGGGTTCGACCTGCCCGTGTCGGTCAACGTGTCACCGCGCAGCCTGCTCGACCCACGCTTCCCGGGGGCCGTGCTCGCCCGGCTGCGCGCCCACGACCTGCCCCCCGACCGGCTGGTGCTGGAGCTGACCGAGACGCTGACGCTCAGCCAGCTCGACGTCGTCGACCAGGTGCTCAGCCGGCTGCGCGACTCCGGCGTCCGGCTCGCCCTCGACGACTTCGGCACCGGTTACTCCTCGCTCTCCCTGCTCTCCCGCATCCCGGTGCACGAGCTGAAGATCGACCGCAGCTTCGTCACGGCGATGGAGAGCACGGCCGAGGCCGCCGCGGTGATCCGGTCCACCCTCGACCTCGGTCGCAGCCTCGGCCTCACCGTGGTGGCCGAGGGGGTGGAGAGCGAACCGCAGCGCCGGGCGCTCTGGGAGCTGGGCTGCGCCGCCGGGCAGGGCCACCTGTTCGCCCGACCGCTGCCCGCCGGTGCCCTGCTCGCCGCCCTGCGGCGCGGCGCGGGCGGGCAACCCGGCGTGCTGGCGCCGCCGCTGCACGACGCCGGGGCGGTGATCCGCCTGCCCGGCCGGCGCGCCCGCTCCACCGGCACCCCGTCCACCGGCCGCACCGGCGACCCCGCCGCCCGCTGACCCGGCCCACTACCGCCCGGCCGGGCCGGGCAGCCGCCGCCGGACCGTCCCGCACGGTCCCGCCGGGCCGGGCAGCCGGGCCCGGTGGAGCAGCCGGGGCGGCGGACCGGCAGCAGCCGTCTGCCAGACTGGCCGGCGTGACCGCCGACCCCGACCGGGCCGCCCGCCGCTGGCAGGCGGTCGACTCCGCCGCCGGCGGCCTCGCCCTCGACCTGGGCCTCTACGCCGCCTCGGCGGTCTTCGCCGCGGTCACCGCCGCCACCTCCACGCTCTCCCCGCACCGGGCCTGGGGCACCCTCGCCGCCCTGGGCTACCTGCTGGCGGCGCTCCTGGTCACCGGCCAACTCCTGGCCCGACGCGCCGGACGCGGACCCGCGCTCACCGGGCTCCCGGCCCGCTGGGCGGTGACCGGGCTCGCCTGGGTCACCACCACCCTGCTGCCGGTCGTCGCGCAGGCCGTGCAACGGGCGGCCGGGCGTACCGACCGGGCCCAGGAGGAGGTGGTGGTGGTCGAGCACGCCGGCATCCGGCTCGTCGAGCACGGCACCCCCTACCTCGGGCCCGACGCCATCGCCGCGCTGCCATCCGACGAACGACTGCTCGGCTACACCCCGTACCAGCCGGGGATGGCCCTGTTCGGGGTGCCGCGGGCCGCCGCCGACGCCTGGTGGACCGACGCCCGGATCTGGTTCGCCCTGGTCACCGCGCTGGTGCTGGCCGCCGTGGTGGCCACCCTGCGCGGGACCGGCAGCGGCGACCCCGTGCGCCGGGACACCGCCGTGCTGCGCGCCGTGCAGGCGGCCACCGTCCTGCCGGTCTGCGCGCTCACCCTCGCCACCGGCGGCGACGACCTGCCCGTACTCGCGCTCTGCCTGCTCGCACTGGCCCTCGCCGCCGCCGGCCGGCCCGGCCGGGCCGGCCTCGCCGTCGGAGCGGCCGGCGCGCTGAAACTCTTCGCCTGGCCGGTCGCCGTGGTGCTGATCTGCTGGGCCGCCACCCGGCGCGCCGGGTGGCGCACCGCCCTCGGCGCGCTCGGCCTGCCCGTGCTCGCCCTGCTCCCGGCCCTGCTGGTCGACCGGGACGCGCTGGTCGAGAACGTGCTCCGCTTCCCGCTCGGGCACGGGCTGGTCACCAGCCCGGCCCAGTCGCCGTTCCCCGGCCACCTGATCGCCGCCGCGCTCCCCGGCGGCCGGATCGTCGCCGCCGCGCTGCTCGTCGCGGTCGGCGTCGCGATCGCCGTCCGGCTGCTGCGCCGCCCGCCCCGCACCGCCGCCGCCACCGCCCTCATCTGCGGGTACGGGCTGCTCGCCGCGATCCTGCTGATGCCCTCCACCCGCTTCGGCTACCTGCTCTACCCGGTCGCCCTGCTGGTCCTGGCCCCCGCCCTGGCCCGCACCCGGGCGCCGAGCCCCGCCTGACCGGTTTCCCTGCGGAGTCCCGTCGGCACCGCGTAGACCTGAGGACATGACCACCTACCGCGACCGGGCCGAGGCGGGCCGGGTGCTCGCCGACCGGCTCACCGACCTCGCCGGACGGCCCGACGTCATCGTCCTGGGCCTGGTCCGCGGCGGCGTACCCGTCGCCCGGGTCGTCGCGGAACGGCTCCGCGCCCCCCTCGACGTGCTGGTGGTCCGCAAGCTCGGCGTGCCCTTCGCGCCCGAGGTCGCGTACGGGGCCCTCGGGCCGGGCGGGGTGCAGGTGCTCAACGACATGGTCGCCGACCGGATCGGCGAGACCGACCGCGCCGAGGTACGCCGACGCGAGCAGGCCGAGCTGGACCGCCGCGAGCAGCGGTACCGGGCCGGCCGACCGCCCCTCGACCTGACCGGACGCACCGCCGTCATCGTCGACGACGGACTGGCCACCGGCGCCACCGCCCGCGCCGCCGTCCAGGTGGTCCGGCACCTCGGTGCCGCCCGCGTCGTGGTGGCCGTCCCGGTCGGCGCCGAGCAGGCGTACGAGATGCTCGACGCCGAGGCCGACCAGGTCGTCTGTGTCCGGACGCCGGCCGACTTCGCCGCCGTCGGCGCCTACTACGACGACTTCCACGAGGTCTCCGACGACGAGGTGACGCGGGCGCTCACCGCCACCGCGTGAGTCCACCGGGTACCGTCGGTCCCATGCAGCTCACCTGCCCCAAGTGTCACGGAGACATGCGCCAGTACGAGCGCAGCGGAGTCATCATCGACCAGTGCGGCGAGTGCCGCGGCATCTTCCTCGACCGCGGCGAGCTCGAGAAGCTGTTCGAGGCCGAGTCGAACTGGAACCGGCAGCACGGTACCCCGCAGCAGGCGGCCCCCGCCGCCGCAGGCGGTTTCACCCCGCCGCCGCCGCCCCCGCCGCCGCCCGCCGCCCCGCACCATCCCGGGTACGGCGCGGTCCCCCCGCCGCCGCCCCCGCCGCCCGGCCACGGCTACGCCCAGCCGGCGTACGGGCACGGCCAGGGGCACGGCCAGCACTACGGCTACCACGGCCACTACAAGCGCAAGAAGCACCACGGGTTCCTCGGCGAACTCTTCGACTGACCGCTGTGGCGGGTCGGGTCGCACCGGCGGCCCGGCCCGTTGCCGTTTCCGGGCCGCAGCTACCGGCCCGGCCGCCCCGGTCGACCGGCGTGCCGGCCGGGCGCAGCCGTGGCAGGCTGCACCTCATGACCTTCCGTGGGCAGCACATCGCGCTGGCACAGGCCTACGACGCCATCACCCGGGTGGTCACCGACCTGGCCGACGCCGACCTGCAACGGCCGACCCGCTGTCGGGGCTGGCTCGTCGCCGACCTGCTCTTCCACGTCCTCTGCGACGCCCAGCGGGCCCTGGTCACGCTGGCCAGTCCCGCCGCCGGCCCGGCCGACGTGGACGACGTCAGCTACTGGCGCGGCTTCCCCGGCGGCGACAGCGACGCCGGCAGCCGCCACGCCTGGTGGGCCCGCCGCTCGGCCGCCGCCTTCGACCGGCCCAGCGGGATCGTGCGGATCTGGTCCGACACCGCCCCCGCCGCCGTACGCGCGGCCGGGGCCGCCGACCCAGACGGACACGTCACCACCCAGGGGCACGTACTGCGGGTACCCGACTTCCTCGCCACCCTCACCACCGAGGCGGTCGTCCACCACCTCGATCTCGTCGTCGACCTGCCCGACGCGCCGCTACCCGGTGCCGCTGCCACGGCGGTCGCGGTGACCACGATGGACGGCCTGCTCAGCGACGACGCGGTCCGGCCGGCCGGCTGGGACGACCACGAGTACGTGCTCAAGGGCGCGGGCCGGCTGCCGCTCACCGACCGCGACCGGCGGGACCTGGGCGAGGCCGCCGGCTGGTTCCCGCTGCTCGGCTGACGATCGGATCCGTCAGACGATGGCCATGTCGACGAACCGGGACAGGTGCAGCTGGGCAGCCACGGTCACGGTGTCGGTGGGGCCATTTCTGTGCTTGGCGACGATGAAATCGGCCTCGCCGGCTCGGGGCGATTCCTTGTCGTAGTAGTCGTCCCGGTGCAAAAGGATGACAACGTCAGCATCCTGCTCAATTGATCCCGATTCGCGCAAATCGGACAACTGCGGACGCTTGTCCGTACGCTGCTCGGGACCACGGTTCAGCTGCGACACCGCGATCACCGGGCACTCGACCTCCTTGGCCAGCAGCTTGAGGCCACGGGAGAGGTCGGCGACCTCCTGCTGCCGGCTCTCGGTGCGCTTCGGCGACGTCATCAGCTGGAGGTAGTCGACCACGATCAGCTTCAGGTCGTGCTTCTGCTTGAGCCGCCGCGCCTTCGACCGGATCTCCATCAGGTTCATGCTCGGCGTGTCGTCGACGAAGAGCGGCGCCTCACTGATCTCACCCATGCAGCGGGCCAGTTTGGTCCAGTCGTCGTCGGAGAGTTGGCCGCTGCGCAGCACGTGCAGCGGCACCCGGGCCTCGGCCGAGAGGAGTCGCATGACGATCTCGACCTTGCTCATTTCCAGCGAGAAGATCGCCGACGCCTGGTTGGCGCGGATGGCCGCATTCCGGGCGAAGTCCATGCTCGCCGTGCTGTTGTGCGTCGGGATCATCGAACGTCCGGCCAGGTAGAGGTGCTCCGGGTTGTCCACCGTCACGCACCGCACTGGGACGCTGGGCACCGGACGAACGGCCACGATGAAGCGGGACGAGGTCCGGACGTCCGAGGACGTCCGGCGGCGGGCCGCGTGGGCCGACCGCTTCCGGGCCAGCCGGAAGACGGTGTCGGGGGTGGAGAAGTTCAGGGTGTACGCGGTCGACGACGCCACCGTCCGCCCACGTACCTGCTTCTCGGTCACGGTGCACCGGTAGCCGAGGCTCACCACGAGTTCCCGAACGCCCTCGATCAGGCGCTTCGACGTGGAGGTGTACTGAAGGTTGCCCATCGGAGCGACGGTGCCGTCGGTGTCCATCAGGCCGGCGAGCAGGGTCCGCCGCTGAGCCTCGGAGGAGCGGAGGTACTCCTGAGGGATGTGCTTCGCGTCCGCCACGCCCGCCCGCCGCAGGAGCGCCAGGAAGGAGCCGTTCCGGCCGTGGCAGGCGGCGCACCGACGCACCGCCGGGTTCTCCCGCAGGGCACGGGTGGAACAGCCGCAGTCTACGCAGGTCCGGTCGGGGTTGGCGGCGGTCTCGGGCAGCACGATGGTGTAGACCATCCGCCCGCTCGGGCGTACGACGAAGCCGTCCTGCGCCACCAGGTCGAGCAGTTCGGCGTCCGCCGTGGTGAAGCGGCTGGCACCGGTGTGCCCGTCACCGAGCCATACACCCAGGGTGTACGGCGGTACCGCGAGATCACGCTCCGGTAGCTGGAGCGGGGCGCAGTTCTCCACCGCGTGGTTGAGCCGCCGGTCCGCGGTGCCGGTACGCAGAGTGGCCGCGATCTGCGCGGTGGTGACCACTCCGTCGTGGCTCACCCGGGAGCCGGCGTTGACCTGCCACGCGGCACGCTCCCGCAGACCGGTCAGCAGTGGACCGGCCGGGTACCCGGGCGCGTTCCAGTTCCGCACCTTGCCGGCTCGGGTGGCCGGTCGGCTGATCCGCCCGTTCGCCCCCACCTGCCGGGCCACCGTGTGCAGTACGTTCCGGAACTCCGGTCCGACCTGTTCCAGGGTCTGCGCGAGGGTGACCAGGCGCCGCGACTCGGCACCCACGGCCGCCGCGACCGATCGCACCCGGGCGAGGGAGTCCTCGGACCAGTGGTGGCGCATGTGGGCGTCGGGCTGCCGCCGGCTGGCCCTGGTGGTTGTCTTCCACAGGTGCTCGGCGTCGGCCACGATGACGGAACCGTCCGAGAACTCCACCTCGAAACAGGGCCGGTCGTACCGCACGTCGAACGCGGCCGTGACGGTGGTGGGCGTGCCGTCCGCGGCGAGCAGCCGGTCCCCGACCGCCACGTCACCCATGGTGGTCCAGCCGTCCGGGGTGGGCAGCGGGGTGTCGAGGGCGAGCGCCTTACCCAAGCCGGGCCGGCCCGCCACGATGATGAGTTGCCCCGCGTGCAGGCCGTTCAGCAGCCGGTCCAGATCGCTGAAGCCGGTCGGCACGCCGGTCATCACGCCGCCCTGCGCGCCCACCGCCTCGATCTCGTCGAGGGTCGGCTGGAGCATGTCGGCCAGGACGGCGAAGTCCTCGCTGACCCGCTTCTCGGTGATCTCGTAGACGGCCTGCTGGGCGAGGTCGACGATGTCGTCGACGTCGCGGGTACCGGCCTGGCCGGTGCCGTAGCCGAGCTGCACGATCTTGGTGCCGGCCTCGACCAGCCGGCGGAGCACGGCGCGCTCACCGACGATCCGGGCGTAGTAGGCGGCGTTGGCGGCGGTGGGCACGCTGGCGATCAGCGTGTGCAGGTAGGGGGCGCCGCCGATGCGGGCCAGGTCGCCGGAGTCGGCCAGGGCGGCCGCGACGGTGATCGGGTCGGCGGGCTCACCCCGGCCGTAGATGTCGAGGATCGCGTCGAAGATGGTCGCGTGCACCGGCCGGTAGAAGTCGTTGGACTTCAGGATCTCCACGACGTCCGCGATGGCGTCCTTGGAGAGCAGCATGCCGCCGAGGACGCACTGCTCGGCGGCGACGTCCTGGGGCGGGGTCTTCTCGAACTGCCCGTCGCGCTGCGGCGGTGTGGACGACGGCCCGCCGGTCCGCTCCGTCCGCGTGTCGTCGGTGACCGACACGGGTCCCCCCTCGCTGCGTCGGATCGAATCCAGCCTCACCGCCAGGTCCGACGGCTCCGACGACCCTCCGGTCGATCGGGGGCCATCGCCCGGACGGTCGGGGGCAACGATACGGAACCCGAGGTCAGCCCCTCAACAATGCCGGTGGACGAGCCTCGGGACAACCTGTGGATGGCGCGGGACAACATGTGCGCAGGGTGTGCACAGGGATGTGGAAAAGTGACGGCTCAACCTGTGGACAACCCATCTGAACTGCGGTTATCTAATCCCCACCCTGTGGACGAAAGATTTCGGGTGGAGCCGTGGAGCCGTTCGTCCCGTACTATCTCTGCGAACGGCTACACCTGGACAGCGGATTGCACTTTCGGTTGAGAAGGGTCACGCTCCGGCCGTGAGTTACCGGGACTGGGGACGCGGGGAGGGCAGCCCGCGCGAGCGCCGGCCGATGGCCCCGTGGGGCGAGTCCGCCGAGCCGCTCCCGGTCGATTCCGAACGTCACCGCACGCCGAGCCGTCGTCGCGCCCTGGAGCGCGGGCAGGACGAGCCGGTCGACGCCTACCTGCCCGGGTGGGCGGTGGAGTCGGGCGTGCGCCGGGCGGACGGCGGGGGCCGGCACGCCGCGCCGGACGACGACGAGGTGGAGCCGCCGTACCCGGACGGTGGTCGGCGTGGTGGCACGGAGGCGGACTGGCGCACGGACGGCGGCGGCCGCGGGCTGCGGGCCATCGGCGCAGGTCCGGTGAGCGAGCACACCGCCGAGTGGACCCTGGACGCCCCCCAGGAGCAGGGGTACGTGGGGAGCCGGCGCGCGGATTCGGAGGAGCCGGTCTCCGGCCCGGGTCCGCGGAGCCGACCGCGCCGGGCGCAGACCCGGCGGCCGCAGGTCACCTGGTCGGGGCTGGAGGAGACCGCGGCTCCCGGTGGGGACGGCGAGCGGTGGGAGGCGGGTTCGACCGGCCGGCGGGCGCGGCGCGCGGCACCGGAGCCCCGGTCGACCACGGCGGCTGATCCATGGAGCAGGTCGGCGGGGGTGGACCCGGCGACCCAGCCGGCGGTCGACCCGTGGGACGCCTCGGGAGTGCACGCCTGGGACGTGTCCGGCCCGGCCGCGCGGTGGGAACGGTCCACGGCGGCCGGTCGCGGGGACGGCGCGGAGCACACCGGCGAGTGGGATCGCGTCCCGGACGGCGGCGAGTGGGAGCGGTACGCCGACGCGGGCCGGGGCGACACCGGCCGGTGGGCCGGGTACCCGGAGGCCGACCAGTGGGACCGGACCGCGCCGTCGGTGCCGGCCCGGGAGGGTTGGGCGTCGGCGGAGCAGGCGGAGGCGTTCTGGTCGGGGACCCGGTTGGCGGGTGACGATCCGCGGTGGGTGGACACGCCGACGTCCGCCCCGCGTTCTCCGGTGGTCCCCTATTCCGCGTCGCGGGCCGGCGGGACGCCGCGGCCGTGGAGGGCCGCTCCGGTGGCGACCGGGCGGGGTGCGACGCCGCGTCGGCGGGTGGAGCCGGTCGGCGGCGGGTCGTGGAGTCGCCGGCTGGAGGACGACCTGCTGGATCCGGATCCGGGTGGGCCGGTCCGGTCGCTGGTCTACACCGCGGCGTGCTACCTGGTGCCGGCGGTGCTGTTCTTCGTCGGTCTGCTCTTCCTCGACGGGCGGGCCCCGGCGGGCTGCGTCACCGACATCACCGGGGGTGGCTGCGACTCGCCCCGCGCGCACGCGTTCGGCTCGCTGGTCGCGGGCGCGCCCCGGTTCGCGCTGGCGTTGGTGAGCAGCCTGGTGATCGCGGTGGTGCTGCGCCGGGTCGGTACGACCTGGCGGTCGGCGACGGTGGCGCTGGCAGCGGCGGTGGTCGGCGGTGGGTTGTCGACCGTGATGATCAGCGCGGTGACCGGGCAGCCGATCGGCTGAGCGCGGCCCGGTCCGGCTCTGACCGCGGCCAGGCCCGGTTGAGCGCGACCCGGCCCCGGTTCACGCGACCCGGCCCGGTGCAGGCAAAAGGGCCCGCACCGGGTGCTCGGTGCGGGCCCTTTCGTCGTGCTGCTGGGGCTGGGTCAGCCCTTGACCACGTTCAGGTCGAACTTGGCGGTCACCTCGGGGTGCAGCTTGATGCTGACCGGGTACGAGCCGAGCGACTTGATGTGGCCAGGGGTCTCCAGCCGGCGGCGGTCCAGGCTCGGACCACCGGCGGCCTTGACGGCGTCGACGATCTCGGCCGGGGTGACCGAGCCGAAGAGCCGACCGCCGTCACCGGCGCGGGCCTTCAGGTTGACCTTCAGGCCCTCGATCTGGGCCTTGACCTCGTTGGCGTGGCCGAGGTCGCGGATCTCGCGGGCCGAGCGGGCCCGCTTGATGACCGTGACCTGCTTCTCCGCGCCCTTGGTCCAGGCGATCGCGAAGCCCTGCGGAAGCAGGTAGTTACGGCCGTAGCCGTCCTTCACCTCGACGATGTCGCCCGGGGCACCGAGGCCGGACACCTCCTGAGTCAGGATGATCTTCATTTCGGTGCCTCCTCTCAGCGCGCCGTGGCCGTGTACGGCAGGAGCGCCATCTCACGGGCGTTCTTGACCGCACGGGCGATCTGCCGCTGCTGCTGCGAGGTCACGCCGGTCACCCGCCGAGCGCGGATCTTGCCGCGGTCGGAGATGAACTTGCGCAGCAGCGCGGTGTCCTTGTAGTCGATGTAGGTGATCCCGTCCTTGTCGAGCGGGTTCACCTTCTTCTTCGGCTTGCGCAGTGCCGCAGCCTTGGCCATTGCTCTTGCTCCTGGTTTGCGATCGCGGGCGCTCGGCGCCATTAGAACGGGGGCTCCTCGTCGAAGTTTCCGCCGCCCGAACCACCGCGCGAGGGGGACGGGGAGGCCGAGGCCCAGGGGTCGTCGAAGTTGCCTCCGCCGCCGCCCTGGCCGCCACCACCGCCACCACCGAAGCCGCCGCCACCGCCACCCGAGCGGGACATCTTCTGCACCTTCGCCGTGGCGTAGCGCAGCGACGGGCCGATCTCGTCGACCTCCAGCTCGATGACGGTGCGCTTCTCGCCCTCACGCGTCTCGTACGACCGCTGACGCAGCCGACCCGAGACGATCACGCGGGCGCCCCGCTGGAGCGACTCGGCGACGTGTTCCGCCGCCTGCCGCCACACGGTGCAGGCCAGGAAGAGCGGCTCGCCGTCCTTCCACTCGCCGGACGCCTTGTCCATGAAGCGGGGCGTCGAGGCGACCCGGAACTTGGCGACCGCCGCCCCGGAGGGGGTGAACCGCAACTCGGGGTCATCGGTCAGATTGCCGATGACCGTGATGGTGGTGTCTCCTGCCATGACCATCTCCTCGCGCACTCATCGTTTCGCTGCCACAGGCTCTCAGAGCCCTCTGACAGCGCCGATGAGCTTGATCCGGACGTACCGGGTCAGATGCTCAGCGCATCTCCGGCCGAATGACCTTGGTGCGCAGCACGGACTCGTTGAGTCGCAGCTGGCGGTCGAGCTCTGCCACGGCCTCCGGCGTCGCCTGGAGGTCGACGACGGCGTAGATGCCCTCGGCCTTCTTGTTGATCTCGTACGCGAGGCGCCGGCGGCCCCACACGTCGGTCTTCTCCACCGAGCCACCCGCGGTCCGGATCACGTTCAGGTACGTGTCGAGCGACGGGGCGACGGTGCGCTCCTCGAGGCTGGGGTCGAGGATCACCATGACTTCGTAGTGACGCAAGACGTGCTCACCTCCTGTGGGCTAAGCGGCCACGGTCCTTCCGTGGCAGGAGGTCGTGCGTCGCTGCCCGTGCCGGTGCGGGGGAACCCGTCCGGACGCGGACAACCGGACCAGGATACCCGGTCCGGACGATCATGCCCGGGCCGGTCGGACCCGACGGGCCGGGGCGCGGCGACAGGGGCCCACCGCCGGCGGCGCTGCCGGAAGTGGGCCCCTGTCCACGGGGCCGCGGGGCGTCCCGTCCGCATTCCTTGGGTGGGACCTGGGGAGGAACGACCACACCGATGAGGTTGGATCGAGGACGCCCCGCGGAGCTTTATCGTGTTGTTACCTGGTTCGACCATACAACGGCTCTCGTCACCTCTTGGGGTAAATGGAGGAATTTGCCGGACGTCCTGTTGCCAGGTCGTCCGGGGTGACGAGCCGGATCACGCCCCGTCGTGCCGGGCCGCACGGCGGGGCGTCCCGTTCCCGGGGGTCTCCCCTCCGCCCGTACGCGCTGTGGACCACGCCGGGTGGAGCGTCGACCGTCGATCCCATCTCGGACAACGACCGCCGGCCCCGGTGGTGACGCGGGTCCCGGCGAGGACCGGCCCGCCACGCTCACCCCGTCCGTCGGGGCGGCGACGTAGGCTGCCCTGCATGCGAATCGGAGCCCACGTCGATCCGACCGACCCACTGGCCGAGGCGACCGCCCGGAACGCCGAAGCGGTGCAGTTCTTCCTCGCCGACCCCCAGGGCTGGAAGACCCCGAAGCCCCGGGAGGACGCGGACCGGCTGCGCGCCGCCGACGTCGACCTCTACGTGCACGCGCCGTACGTGATCAACGTGGCCACCCTGAACAACCGGATCCGCATCCCGAGCCGCAAGCTGCTGCTCGGGCACGCCTCCGCCGCCGCGGCCGTCGGGGCCAGGGGCCTGATCGTGCACGGCGGCCACGTCAACGCCGGCGACGACCTCGCCGTCGGCTTCGACAACTGGCGGAAGACCTTCGCGTACGCGGCCGACTCCGGCGGCTTCGGGCTGCCGGTGCTGATCGAGAACACCGCGGGTGGGGAGAACGCCTGCGCCCGGCACCTCGACGCGCTGGCCCGGCTCTGGGACGTCCTCGGCGACCACGAGGTGGGCTTCTGCCTCGACACCTGCCACGCCTTCGCCGGCGGTGAGGAGCTGCTCGGGCTGGTCGACCGGGTCAAGGCGATCACCGGCCGGATCGACCTGATCCACGCCAACAACTCCAAGGGCGCGTTCAACTCCGGGCAGGACCGGCACGACAACCTCACCGGCGGCACCATCGACCCGGAGCTGCTGGTGACGGTGATCCGGGCGGCCGGCGCGCCGGTCGTCGTGGAGACCCCGGGCGGCGTGGAGGGCCAGCGGGCCGACATCGCCTTCCTGCGCGAACAGCTGGGGCGCACCGCGTGACCACCGAGCACTCCGACGCCACCGGAGGCGGCCCCGCCCGGGCGTCCGCCGCCGACCCGGCCCCGGCGACCGCCCCCGACGACGCGGCCGGCACCACCCGGACAGGCACCGGCCCGACCGACGGCGGCGCCGGGACGCGCCGGGCCGACGGGAAATCCGCTCCGGACGCGGCCGGCAGCCGCGCGGAGAGCGTCGACCCAGTCGCCGGCACCGCAACCAGGGCCGGTTCCGGGAAGGACGCGATGAACGCCGGTACGGCGGAGACCGTCGCCCCGGAGTCGGGCACGGCGGGAGCCGGCGCGGGCACCGATGGAACGAACGACGACGCCGCGAAGGCCGGCCCGGACACCGCCACGGCGCAGTCCGACGCGGACCAGGCCGACCCGTTCACCGCGTTCGGTCCCGCCCCGGCCGTCGTGCTCGGCCGCCCCCGCCGGACGGTCCGCGCGGTGGGCCGGTTCCTGATCCACGAGTGGACGCTCGCCACCGTCGCGTCCCTGGTGCTGGCCGCGCTGATGACCTGGCCGACCCTGCGCTATCCCGGGTACACGCTGCCGCAGGACTACTGGGACCCGAGCCTCCAGTCCTGGCAGATGGCCTGGTCGGGGCACATCCTGCTGACCGACCCGCTGCAGCTCTGGAACTCCAACAGCTTCTTCCCCGAGCCGTGGAGCTTCGCCTTCTCGGACACCCTGCTCGGGTACGCCCCGGCCGGCATGATCGGGCACGGCCCGGAGGCCGCCGTGCTGCGCTACAACATCATGTTCGTGCTGGCGCACGCGCTCGCCACCCTCGGGGCGTACGCGCTGGCCCGTCAGCTCGGCGCGGGCCGGATCGGGGCCGCGGTGGCCGGGGCGAGCTACACCTACGCCCCGTGGCTGCTGGCCCAGGCCGGGCACCTGCACATCGTCTCCAACGGCGGCATCCCGCTGGCGCTGGCGATGCTGGCCCGTGGGCACGGCTGGTCGCTGCGGTACGGCTACCGACCGCAGCGCCGGCACGCCGGCTGGGCGTTCGCCGGGTGGCTGGTGGCGGCCTGGCAGCTCAGCCTCGGCTTCGGCATCGGACTGCCGTTCGCGTACCTCCTGGCCGGGGTGGTGCTGGTGTCGGCGGCCCTCTGGGTCGCCCGACGCTGGCTGGTCCGGCCGGTGAAGCGGCCGTTCGGCGTCCGGCTGCTCCTCGCCGACCTCTCCGGCGGAGTGATCTTCGGCGCGGTGGGCGCGCTGCTGGCGGTGCCGTACTTCAAGGTCGCCGAGCTGCACCCGAACGCCGCCCGCACCATCGGTGACATCAAGATCTACTCGCCGCCGGCGAGCGGGTTCTTCACCGCGCCCGCCGAGTCGCGGATCTGGGGTCCGCTGCACGAGGGGGCCCGCGCGGCGCTGCCCTGGCATCCCGAGATGACCCTGCTGCCGGGCTTCGTGCTCTACGCCCTGGCCGCGGGCGGGCTGTTCTTCTCGGTCTGGCGGGTCCGGCACCGGCTCTTCCTGCTGGCCGGGGTGCTGGTCACGATGATCCTGGCGATGGGCACCCGGTTCTTCGGCGGCACCTTCAGCTACGTCCCGCTCTTCGAGTACCTGCCGGGCTGGAACGGCCTGCGCACGCCGGGCCGGATGATGCTCTGGACCACGCTGCTGCTCGGCCTGCTCGCCGCGGGCGCGGTCACCGCGTTCTGCGCCCGGGTACGCGAACTCGCCGCCGAACGGGTCCCGCCGTGGCCGGGGCCGTGGTTGCGGCTGGCCACCCTGCTGCCGCTGCTGCTGGTGGTCGTGGAGGGGCTGAACGTCACGCCGCACCCGGTGGTGCCGCAGCAGCCCGCGGTGCTGCGCAGCGTCGACGGGCCGATGTTGGTGCTGCCGAGCAGCCAGAACCTGGACCAGCCGGTGATGGTCTGGTCGACCGACCGGTTCCAGCCGATGGTCAACGGCGGCAGTGGTTTCACCCCGGAGACCCAGGCGAAGGTACGCGACGTCACGGTCGGCTTCCCCGACCAGCGCAGCGTCGACTACCTGCGGCAGCTCGGTGTCCGCAACGTCGTCGTGCTCCCCGACGAGCTCGTCGGTACGCCCTGGGAGGGGCTGCTCGACCGACCGGTGGCGGCGGCGGGGGTGAGCCGGGAGGAGGTTTCCGGGGCGGTCGTCTATCGCCTCGGTTGATCCTTCCGCTGTGAGGTTGGCGGGAGCCCAGCCGGCTCCGGGTGGTCAGGCTTGATCCCTGCGCCGGCTGGGCTCCCGCCAACCTCTCGTGAGCGCCGGGCCGCCCGGGGTTGCGCGACTTCCGGGCGACTCGGAGCTGTCGGATCCCGCCTCCTGGGGCGTCAGGCGGTGACGGGTTCCGGGGCGCTGGCGGTGGGACGGCGGCGGGGGAGCCAGGGGGCGTCGTCGGCGCCGTCGAGGACGCCGCCGTCGGGGTCGTCGGCGTAGGTGGCGCGGACCGCGTCGCGCTCCGGGCGGAGGATGTCCCGGATCACGAACCCGCAGAGCACCGCGACGGTGATCAGGCGGAGGCTGGCGGCCAGCACGAAGACACCCTCGGGGAAGACCGGTCGGCTGGTCACCGAGCCGAGCAGCTCGCCGTAGAACGCGGTGAAGTAGCAGACCTCGGCGACCTGCCAGGCCAGGAAGGCGCCCCAGCGGGGGCGGGCGAGCACCGCGAGCGGGAGCAGCCAGAGCACGAACTGCTGGGACCAGACCTTGCTGAAGATCAGGAAGGCCGCGACCACCAGGAACGCGAGTTGGGCGAGCCGCGGCCGGCGCGGGGCGAACAGCCCGAGCGCGGCCACCCCGAGGCAGGCCAGCCCGAAGAGCAGGTACGACACCCAGTTCAGCGCGCCGATGTGCGCGTTCAGCCACTCGAACGGGCCGAGGTCGCCGGGGGCCGACGGGCTGATCTTGCCGTCCAGGTAGCGCCCGATGTACCACAGGGTGCCCCAGTCGATGGGTCGCTCGGTGTTCAGGTCGAAGAAGCGCCGCCAGTTGTCGACGTACGGGATCGCCACCGGCAGGTTGACCGCGACCACCGCGACCACCGCCGTGCCGACGGCGGTGAGGGCGGCCCGGATCCGGCCGGCCCGTAGCCCGAGCACCAGGATCGGGCCGAGCAGGAACAACGGCCACATCTTGGCCGCGCCGGCCAGCCCGAGCAGCACCCCGGCGAGCGCCGGTCGACGGCGGGCCCAGGCGAACAGCCCGAACGCGGCCAGCCCGACCGCGAGCAGGTCCCAGTTGACGGTGGCGGTGAGCAGCAGCGCGGGCGCGAGCGCGAAGAGCGCCGCGTCCCATGGTCGTCGGCGGCGCAGGTTGAGGATGACGGCGACGGTGGCGACGGCGAGGGCGCTCAGCACCAGGGCGTTCAGGTTGTAGAACCACCGACCCTGGTTGATGCCGGGGTTGTCGACGCCGAGCGCGTGCACCGGCAGCCCGAGCGCGCCCATGAAGTAGCCGGTCACCACCGGGTACTCCACCGGGTGGTCGGCGTAGGGCACCTTGCCCTCGTTGAGGCCCTCGGCGTAGTAGAGCGCCAGCACGTCCGTGTAGCACATCCGGGTGTACTGGACGTTGTTCTGCCAGGCGCCGTCCTGGCACGGGGACTTCTGCACCCAGTGCAGGGCGAGAGTCAGACAGACCAGGGCCAGCACGATCCGGGACGCCGTCCAGAAGCGACTCTCCCGGCCGGCCGGTCGATCCAGGGCGACCGCGTGGTCGCCGAGCGGGCCGCCGATCAGCTCGGACGCGCCGCGTACGAAGCCGTCGGAGCGGGACGGGTGGTCCGTGGTCCCGGTCTCGTCGATGCCGGCCGTCGACTGGGTGCTCATGGAGAGGAATCCTGCCGTACGTCGGGCCGATCCGTCCCGTCCCGAGCGCAGATTTCCGGTACGCGGAACGCCGACGGCGGCCGGACCGGGTGGTCCGACCGCCGTCGAGGGGCGCTGGGTCAGTACGTCTGCCGCGGTGGCGCGGTGCTCGGCAGGATGCCGCCACCACCACCGCCACCACCCGGGCCTGGCGGGAAGCCGGGGCCGGTGTTGTTGCCGCCACCGGTGTTGCCGCCACCGTTGTTGTTGCCACCGTTGTTGTTGCCACCGTTGTTGTTGCCGCCGTTGTTGTTGCCGCCGTTGGGCGGGCAGAACAGCCCGGTCGGGTCGGTGCAGGGCTGGTTCGGTGCCGGCGGCGGCGGGGGCGGGGGCGCCTCGCCGTTGCCGGCCTCGTCCTTGCCGAGGTTCGCGGCCGGCGGGAAGTCCAGCTTCTCCTTGCCCTTGAGGGCGTCGTTCATGAAGCGCTGGAAGATCGCGCCGGGCATCTTGGCACCGGAGATGTCGTTCTTGTCGGCGTCCTTGATCGCCTTGCGGGCGCCGACGTTACCGACCCAGACGGCGGTGGCGAGCTGCGGCGTGTAGCCGATCATCCAGGCGTCGCCGTTCGCCCGGGGCTGCTTCGGGTCGCCGAGTTCCCAGGTGCCGGTCTTCTCGGCGGCCTTGCGCCCGTCGTCGAGGCGGCGGTTCACCTTGGCCGGGTACTGCTCCAGCACCGAGGTGACGTCGGCGACGATGTTCGGGTCGATCCGCTTCTGCGACTTGAGCTTCTCCCCACCCACGGTCTCCCACTTGCCGGTGGTGGTGTTCTGCTTCTCGACCTTCTGCACGAAGTGCGCCTTGTTGTAGACGCCCCGGTTGGCGAAGGTGGCCACGCCGTTCGCGTGGTCGAGCACGGTGATCGGGTACTGGCCGTAGCCGATCACGTTGAAGAAGGGTTCCGGCGCGAGGTCCTTCGGGTCGGCCTTGACCAGGTCGTACGCCTTGGCCGGGTTGGTGTCGGTGCGCCACATGGTGGTGACGCCGGCCTGCTTGGCCATGTCGAGCACCTTGTCCGCGCCGATCTTCTCGGTGATGTAGTAAAACGGCACGTTCAGCGACTTCAGGGTGGACAGTTCCAGCGTGCAGGAGTCGCCGCAGTCGACCCGGTCGGCGCCGGCGTTGCTGACCTTGAACTCGGTGTCCTTCGGCGTGAACGCCGTGCCCTTCCACCGCGACTTGACCGAGATGCCCGCGTTGATCGCGGCGGCCAACGTGTAGATCTTGAAGCTGGAGCCGGGCGAGTGCCCACCGCTGAGCACCCCGTTGTCGGTGTTCTTGCCGGCGTAGTCGGTGCCGGTGCCGTTGTCACCGCCGTAGTACGCCCTGACCCGACCGTTCGACGGGTCGATCGACACCACCGCCGCCATCAGGTTCTTCGGCTGGTCGTAGAGCTCGGACCCCTTGCGGGCGCGCTGGGCGGCGTCGAGCGCCGCCTCCTGCATCCGGGTGTCGATCGTGGTGGTGACCTTGTAACCGCCCCGGCTCAGCGCCTGCGAGCAGAGCGGCTTGGCCGACGTGGCGGCGGCCTCGTCGTCGGTGCAGAGCCCCATCTCGCGGATCTCCTGCGAGACGTAGTTGATCACGTTGCCGTACGGCGTGTTGACGCCGAAGTCGCCGTTGTTGTTCTTGGACGGCGGCTTGAGCGACTTCAACGGGTACTCGGTGGGGTGCGGGGGCTTGCCCGGCGCGTCCAGCCACCCCTCGGTGATCATGCCGTTGATGACGTAGTTCCACCGCTCCAGCGCGGCTTCCTTGTTGATCGCCGGGTCGTAGCCCTTGTGGGTGGCGCTCGGCTCCGGCTGCTTGATCAGTGCCGCCAGCACCGCGGCCTCCGCCGGGGTCAGCTTCGAGACGTCCTTGCCGAAGTACGTCTGCGCCGCCGCCTGAATGCCGTACGCGCCCCGCCCGAAGTAGATGACGTTCAGGTAGTGCTGCATGATCGTCGGCTTGTCGTACTTGTCGTTCAGCTTGGAGGCGAGGATCGCCTCCTTCACCTTGCGGCCGTACGTGTCCTGGTTCAGGTTGTCGAAGGCGTTGCGCGCGTACTGCTGGGTGATGGTCGAGGCACCCTGCTTGTCACCGCCGGTGAGGTTGTTCCAGGCGGCCCGGGCGATGCCCTTGTAGTCGACGCCGTCGTGCCGGTAGAAGTTCCGGTCCTCGGCCGCGGCCACCGCGTCCTGCACCCACTGCGGGATGTCCTTGATCGTGACGAGCTGCCGGTTCTGGTCACCCACCTTGGCGATGACCTTGCCGTTCGACGAGTAGATGGTGGTCGACAGCGGCGGGATGGTGTCCTCGGGGAGGAGCACCTTCTGCGAGTACCAGGTGAAGCTCACCACGCCGATGCCGGCGAGCATGATGAAGACGGCGAAGCCCGCGATCAGCATGTTGATCCGCCGGCGCTTCTTGGCCCGGGCCGACGCCGCCGGGTCGTCACCGCGACCGCCGCGACCGAACCCACCCGGGCCACCCGGTCCACCCGGACCGCCACCGGCCATGCCGGGGACACCGGCACGGGCCACCGCGGCGCGACCACCCACGGCCGCCGAGCCGACGCTCGCCCGGCCCGCCGTGCCCACCGAGGCCGCGCCGACCGAGGCGCGCCCGGCCGGTCCGGCCGGGGACACCGGCACGGAGGCCCGGCCGGCACCGGGCCGACCCGGCGCGGCGCCCGGTGCGGGCGAGACCGGAACCGAGGCGCGACCCGCGCCGGCCCGACCGACCGACGCCGAGCCGGCCGCCGGGTTACGGGGCGCCGGAGCGGCACCGCCGACCGAGGCCCGACCGCCGGCCGCACCGGGCGGCGGCACCGAGGCGCGGGCCGAGGGCACGCCCTCCGGTCCGGAGGACCAACCGTTCCCGCGGGCACCCCCGGAACCGGGGTCGCCGTTCGGGCCCGGGATCTGGGCCCGCCCACGCGAAGAACTGGGATCGCCGTAGTTCATTCCTCACACCCTGCCGGTCGCGGTGGGGCGCGGACGCGCCGCCACCGGGTTGCCGTGAGCTGGACCACGAGACGCTACACCCCGGGCTTGCCGGGGCGCAGCCGTCAAATCCGACCTATGCGGACTTATCAGACTTGTCAGCTTCGGGACGTGCACCCCACCCGTCTCGTGGGGCTCGACCCGGACAGCCGACATCACCGTTGCGCCTCTCGCCTTCGACGAGGGGCCGAACCGGTCGGCGCGGACGTACCGCTCACCACTTCCTGCTCCGTCCCGTCCTCCGTGCCACCGACGAGCCCGTCCCGGCCGAGCAGGAACTGCTCGACGAGGTGATTCCAGTCGCAGCCAGGGCACACCTCCACCACGAAGACCTGGAACTCACGCAGCGTCATCGCCAGGACCGGCAACTCGGCCCGGGTGCGGGCCTGGCCGGCGGACTGCTTGAGTTCGTCGCCGTAAATGTAGTGGACGTGGATCAGGTTCTCGCTCCGGCAGATCGGGCAACGGTCATCGGTGGACTCACCGTGGAAGCGGGCCGCGTTCTTCAGGTACGGCGAGGCGTCGCAGACGTCGTAGGTGCCGATCCGGCCGGCGAGGAGTTCACGCAGCACCGCTCGCTTCTGGAGCGAGTAGTCGACGACCTGGCGCTGCGTACGCATGCGGCAAAGGGTACGCGGTCCGACCGGGCGAGGCGACCACCGTCACGATGCGTGATGACATGCGCGCACAAACGTGGGTTTGCCCTGATCACGGCTCTCGACTAACGTGCGATGTATCGGTCCGATACATCGCGGCGGTTACCGCTCCGCGCCGGGGGTAAGAAAGGGTGGCCCGTGCTCGAGCTCGCCATCCTCGGCCTCCTGCAGGAGGCTCCGATGCACGGCTATGAGCTGCGCAAGGAGCTGACCGCCAAGCTCGGCGCCATCCGGGCGGCGATCAGCTACGGCTCGCTCTACCCGACCCTGCGTCGACTGCAGGCGGCGGGCTGGATCACCGAAGCCGCCGAGACGCCCGCGACCGCCGAGGAGGTGCCCGCCCTGACCAGCCGACGCGGTCGGGTGGTCTACACCATTACCGCGGAGGGCAAGGAACGCTTCGCCCAGCTGATAGCGCAGGCTGGACCCGAGACGTACGACGACACGGGCTTCGGCGTGCACTTCGCGTTCTTCGCCCGCACCGACCAGGCCACCCGGCTCCGGATCCTGGAAGGTCGTCGCCGCAAGATCGAGGAGCGTCGCGAGGGTCTTCGCGACGTGCTCGGCCGGGCGGCCGAGCGGCTCGACGCGTACACCCTGGAACTGCAACGCCACGGGCTCGACGCCTGTGAACGTGAGGTCCGCTGGCTGGAGGAGCTCATCGCCAACGAGCGCTCCGGCCGAGCGCCGACGGTCCCGCGAGCCGGGACGGCCGGCGGCGCACGAGATAACGACAGCCCGCCTCCGCCTGGAGAGTCCAGGAAAGAGCGGCCGTGATGAAGAAGAAGGAGGCAGACGCTATGGGCTCCGTCCGCGTCGCCATCGTCGGTGTGGGTAACTGCGCCTCGTCCCTCGTCCAGGGCGTGGAGTACTACCGGAACGCCGACCCGAACGACCGCGTCCCGGGTCTCATGCACGTCACCTTCGGCGACTACCACGTATCCGACGTGAAGTTCGTCGCGGCGTTCGACGTGGACGCCAAGAAGGTGGGCATGGACCTCGCCGAGGCCATCGTGGCCAGCGAGAACAACACCATCAAGCTCTGCGACGTGCCGCCGACCGGCGTCACCGTGCAGCGCGGCCCGACCTTCGACGGTCTCGGGCAGTACTACCGCGAGATCATCGAGGAGTCGGACGCCGAGGCCGTCGACGTGGCCCAGGCGCTGCGCGACGCGCAGGTCGACGTGGTCGTGTCCTACCTCCCGGTGGGCTCCGAGCAGGCCGACAAGTTCTACGCCCAGGCCGCCATCGACGCGGGCTGCGCCTTCGTGAACGCCCTGCCGGTGTTCATCGCCTCCGACCCCGAGTGGGCGAAGAAGTTCGAGGACGCGGGCCTGCCGATCGTCGGTGACGACATCAAGTCCCAGGTGGGCGCCACCATCGTGCACCGCGCGCTGGCGAAGCTCTTCGAGGACCGCGGTGTCGAGTTGCTGCGCACGTACCAGCTCAACTTCGGCGGCAACATGGACTTCATGAACATGCTGGAGCGCAACCGCCTGGTCTCGAAGAAGATCTCCAAGACCCAGTCGGTGACCTCCCAGATCCCGCACGAGATGAGCAAGAGCGACGTGCACATCGGCCCGTCGGACCACGTGCCGTGGCTCGACGACCGCAAGTGGGCGTACATCCGCCTGGAGGGCCGCTCCTTCGGCGACACCCCGCTCAACGCCGAGCTCAAGCTCGAGGTGTGGGACTCCCCGAACTCGGCCGGTGTCATCATCGACGCCGTCCGGGCCGCGAAGATCGCGCTGGACCGGAAGATCGGTGGCCCGATCCTCTCCGCGTCCTCGTACTTCATGAAGTCCCCGCCGGTGCAGTACGCCGACCACGACGCGCACGCCGCCGTCGAGGCGTTCATCGCCGGTGAGGTCGAGCGCTGACGCGCTGACCACCAGCACCACCGAGGGCCGGGTCCGCACGGACCCGGCCCTCGCGCGTTCAGTCCGACATCTCCAGGTACGGCGACAGCCGCAACGCCAACTCCCCGAGCAAGGGGCGGGTCAGCGGTCTCCCAGCATCTCGAGAAAGATGGTGGCGAGGACCGCTCGGACCGGGGCGGACCAGCGGTGCGATCACCCCTCGGGCAGCCAGGCGCGTTGCAGCGCCACCCGGGCCTCCAACTCCAGCAGGGTGACCTTGCGCGGCAGCCCGCCGCCGAAGCCGACCAGCTTGCCGCCCGCCCCGACGATCCGGTGGCAGGGCACCAGCACCGGCACCGGGTTGCGGTTGCAGGCCACCCCGACCGCCCGGGCCGCGCCCGGCTCCCCGACCGCCTTCGCCACCTCGCCGTAGGTGAGCGTCTCCCCGTACGGGATCCGGGTCATCTCCCGCCACACGGCGCGCTCGAACCCGGAGCCGCGCTGCACCTCGACCGGCACGGTGAACCCGGTCAGCTCCCCGGCGAAGTACGCCCGCAGCTCGGCCACCGCCAGGGCGGCCACCTCGTCGCCCGGCTCCTCGACGGCCGACCCGGTCCGCCCGAAGTGGGCCGCCCGGACGGCCACGCCGTCGGTGGCGACGGAGAACTCACCGATCGGCGAATCGAGCACGGTCCAACGCATGCCGACCATTGTCCCGCCCGGTGAGGCAAAGTTCCGGTCGCCCCGGGCGTCTGAGCTACGGAGGTGGGCGGTGGCAGAGGTGGTCGACGGGGAGTTCACCGCGTTCGTCAACGAGCGGGGAGCGGCCCTGCTCCGGGTCGCGTACGCGCTCGCCGGGGAGCAGCACGCGGCGGAGGACCTGCTGCAGAACGCGCTGGCCAAGGCGTACGCCCGCTGGCCCCGGATCCGCGGCGACGCGGAGCCGTACGTGAAGCGGATCCTGTACCACGACCAGGTCTCCGGCTGGCGGCGGCGGGCGCGGCGCGCGGAGATCCCCGTCGCGGAGCCGCCCGAGCGGGCCGCCGCCGCCCCGGACCCGGACCTGCGGTTGCTGCTGCGCAACGCGCTGCTCGCGTTGCCGCCCCGGCAGCGGGCCGTGCTCACCCTGCGCTACCTGGAGGACCTCAGCGTCGAACAGACCGCCGCGCTGCTCGGCTGCCGCGCCGGCACGGTGGCCAGCCAGGCCTCGAAGGCGCTGGCGAAGCTCCGGCACCTGGTCCCCGGCCTGGACGAGCTGACCGACCACGCGGAGGTGACGCGATGAGCAGCGGGCTGGACGAGACCCTGCGGGCGGCCGTGCACGAGCTCGCGGACGAGGTGGGGCCCGCCGCCGACCTGGCCGGCCGCGCCATCGGCCGGGGCCGGCGGCTGCGCCGCCGTCGGCGCGCCACCGTCGCCCTCGGCACGCTCGCGGCGGTCGTCGCGGTCGTCCTGCCGTTCGCGCTGCTCCGGCCGCAGCCGGCCGCGCGGCCGACGGCCCCCACCACCCCGGCGGCCACCGCCTCACCGACCAGGCTGGCCACCCCGGGGGCGAACTGGACCGCCGGACCGCTGGTGCTACCGGGCGGTTGGGTGGTGACCCGGGCGCAGGCCAAGGGTGGCTCCGGCAGCGGTTTCCTGCTGGACCGGGCACGGGGTCGCTACGTCGCCACCGATCGCTACGACGGGATCTACCCGGCACCGACCGGCTCGCTCGTCGCGGTCCGCGACGAGGCGCGGCCCCGGCAGGTCGGCCTGATCGACGTGTCGAGCGGGGCGACCCACTGGTACGAGGTGGGCCGGGCACTCTCCGTCCCACGATGGTCGCCGGACGGCCGGCGACTGCTGTTCACCACCTACCAGCTCGACCACTTCGGCTTCATCGTCATGGGGACGGACGGCACGAGGAAGACCCACCGGATGACCGGATACGCAGGCTGCAGCGACTACTGCGACTTCACCTGGAGCCGGGACGGTCGGGAGGTCGTCCTGCCGCAGACCGGTGGCGAGCACGACGAAGCACGACGGGACGCCCGCCGGGGCGTACAGCTGTTCTCCGCCGACGACGGCCGGCCGACCCGACTCGTACCGATACCCGGCGACCCGTCCGGTCCCTGGGCATGGTCCCCGGACGGGAAGCTCGTGGTGGTCCAGGGTCGGGAGGAGCCCCTGCTGGTCGAGACGGCCACCGGTCGGACGGTGAATCCGTTGCCGTCCGCCGAGGCGGTGTGGGTCTCCGACGACCGGCTGCTCTACCGGCGGCCACTCGGGCAGGGCGACTTCACGCTCGCCGACCCGACCGGGCGGGAGCTGGTCCGTCAGCCGTTGCCGAAGGAGTTGATCAGCCTGGAGGTGCTGATCGCGCCACGCTGACCGTTCGGCCGGTTCGTGACCTTGCACGGCGTCGATACCGTGCAGGTCGTGGCCACGGGGACGCTCATCTTCCTGATCATCGGCGGGTCGGGGGTCGGTGTGCTCGCCCTCGCCCTGGTCGGCTCCGGGCTGCTGCACCTCGGTCATCCCGACGTCGACGGTCCCGCGTCGCTGGAGGCGGTCGCCGGGTTCACCGGGGCCTTCGGCTTCGGCGCCGCCATCGTCAACGAGATGCTCGGTGGGCGTACCCCCGGCATGATCGCGGCGGCGGTGGCCGGCGGCGTGCTGGCGGCCGTGCCCACCGCGTGGCTGGCGGCCCGACTCAGCCGGGCGGCCCGGAACATGCGTACCGACGCCACCCCCACCCGCAGCCACCTGGCCGGCGCCACCGGTCTGGTGGTCACCCCGATCCCCACCGACGGTTACGGCGAGGTGCGGGTACGCCTCGCCGGCCAGCCGGTGAAGCTCAACGCCCGGGCCGACCGCCCGCTCCCGGTCGGCGCCCGGATCTTCGTGGTCGAAGCGCTCAGCGAGACCAGCGTGCACGTCGAGACCTACTGATTCCCCTTCGCACAGACGGGACCCTCCATGCCCCTGCTCGTCGCCATCGGCGGCGCGGTCCTCCTCGCCGTCCTGCTCGTCCTGTTCGTGCTCTCCCGGATCAAGGTGGCCGGCCCGAACGAGGCGTTCATCGTCACCGGCCGCAAGGGCCGGACCACGCAGACCGCCGACGGTGGGCGCTCCACCGACATGTCCGGGCAGAAGGTCGTGCTCGGCGCCTCCGTCTTCGTGCTGCCGGTGGTGCAGAAGCTCCAGTCGCTCGACCTGTCCAGCCGCCGGATCGACGTCGGCATCCGGGGCGCGGTGAGCAAGCAGGGCATCCGTACCGACCTGCACGGCGTCGCGATCGTGAAGGTCGGCGGCACCGAGGACGCCATCCGGGCCGCCGCCCAGCGCTTCCTGCACCAGCAGGCCGAGATCGACAACTTCACCCGGGAGGTGCTGGCCGGCGCGCTGCGTTCGATCGTCGGGCGGCTCACCGTCGAGGAGGTCATCCGGGACCGGGCGGCGTTCGCCAGCGCGGTCGCCGAGGAGGCCGAGCACTCGATGACCAACCAGGGCCTGGTGCTGGACACCTTCCAGCTCCAGGACATCCTGGCCGAGGGCTCCTACCTGCAGGACCTGGGCCGGCCCGAGGCCGCCCGGGTGCTCAAGGACGCGGCCATCGCCGAGGCCCGGGCCCGGCAGCAGGCGGAGCAGGAGCGGCTGCTCGCCGAGGAGGCGATCGCCGAGGCGAACCGGAACCTCTCCCTCAAGCAGGCCGGCATCCAGGCCGAGATCGACGCCGCGAAGGCCAGGTCGGCGGCGGCCGGGCCGCTCGCCCAGGCCGAGCGGGACCAGGCGATCCTCTCCGAGCAGCAGAAGGTGGCCGAGCGCAACGCCGAGCTGAAGCAGCGGCAGCTCGACACCGAGGTGCGCAAGCCGGCCGACGCCGCCCGGTACAAGGTCGAGCAGGAGGCGGAGGCGGCCCGCAACGCGGCCGTGCTGAACGCCGACGCGCAGCGCCAGGCCACCATCGCCGCCGCGCAGGCCGCCGCCGAGCAGTCCCGGCTCACCGGTGAGGGCGAGCGGGCCCGCCGGGCCGCGCTGGCCGAGGCGAACGCGATCGAGGGTGCCAAGGAGGGTGAGGCCGAGCAGCGCCGGCGGACCGCGATCGCCGACGCGGTCGAGCGGGAGGGCCAGGCCGAGGCGGCGGCCATCCTGGCCAAGGGTCAGGCCGAGGCCGAGGCGATGGCCCGCAAGGCCGAGGCGTTCGCCGCGTACGGCGAGGCGGCCGTACTGGACCTGCTGGTGAAGGTGCTGCCGCAGGTGGTCGAGGCGGCCAGCGCCCCGATCGGCGCGATCGACAAGATGACGGTCATCTCGACCGACGGCGCGTCCTCGCTGACCAAGTCGGTGGCCGGCAACGTGGCCCAGGGCCTCCAGCTCGGCAGCGACCTCACCGGCATCGACCTCGCCGGGCTGCTCGCCAAGCTGGGCGGCGCCCACACCAACGGCACCGGCAAGCCGGCGGTCGAGGCCTGACCGACACGCGTGGGGTCCCCGGTCCGCCGGGGGCCCCGCCCGTCAGGAGACGATGCCCTGGTCCCGGGCCCAGCGCAGCAGTTCGGCCTCGGCCTCGTCGCGGTCCAGCGGGCCGCGCTCCAGCCGCAGCTCCTTCAGGTGCTGCCAGGCCTTCCCCACCACCGGTCCCGGCGGTACGCCGAGCAACTCCATGATCGCGTTGCCGTCCAGGTCGGGGCGGACCCGGGCCAGGTCCTCCTCGGCGGCGATCCGGGCGATCCGCTCCTCCAGCGCGTCGTAGTCGGCCGCCAGCTGGGCCGCCTTGCGCCGGTTGCGGGTGGTGCAGTCGGAGCGGGTCAGCTTGTGCAGCCGGGAGAGCAGGTCACCGGCGTCGGTGACGTACCGGCGGACCGCCGAGTCGGTCCACTCGCCCCGGCCGTACCCGTAGAAGCGCAGGTGCAGGCCGACCAGCTTGACCACCTGGGAGGTCACGTCCTTGGGGTAGCGCAGCGCCTTCATCCGGGCCTTGGTCAGCCGCGCGCCCACCAGCTCGTGGTGGTGGAAGCTGACCCGCCCGTCCCCGCCGACGGCCTTGGTGGCCGGCTTGCCGACGTCGTGCATCAGCGCGGCCATCCGCAGCACGAAGTCGCAGCCGTCCTCTTCCATCGAGATGGCGTTGCTGACCACGGTGAGGGTGTGCTCGTAGACGTCCTTGTGCTGGGCGTGCTCGTCGATCTCCAGCTTGAGCCCGGTCAGTTCGGGCAGGAAGCGCTCGGCCAGCCCGGTGTCGACCAGCAGTCGCAGCCCGGTGACCGGGTCCGCGCCGCAGAGCAGCTTGCTGAACTCGTCGCGGATCCGCTCGGCGGTGATCCGGTCCAGGTCGGCCGCCATCCGGCTCATCGCCTCGCGGACCGCCGGGTCGACCGTGAAGCGCAGCTGGGCGGCGAACCGGGCCGCGCGCAGCATCCGCAGCGGGTCGTCGCCGAACGACTCCCGCGGCGTGCCGGGGGTACGGATCACCTTGGCGGCGAGGTCGGCCAGGCCGCCGTGCGGGTCGGTGAACCGGTGGTCGGGAAGGCTCACCGCCATCGCGTTGACGGTGAAGTCGCGGCGCTTCAGGTCGTCGTTCAGGCTGGTCCCGTACTCGACCACCGGGTTGCGGCTGACCTGGTCGTACGCCTCGGCGCGGAAGGTGGTGACCTCCAGCCGCAGGCCGTCGCGCTGGCAGCCGATGGTGCCGAACTCGCGTCCGGTCTCCCAGATCGACTCCGCCCAGCCCCGGACGATCTTCAGGGTCTGGTCCGGGTGGGCGTCGGTGCAGAAGTCCAGGTCGTCGCCGAGACGGCCGAGCAGGGCGTCGCGTACCGAACCGCCGACCAGGTGCAGTTCGTGACCGGCCCGGGCGAAACGCCGCCCCAGCTCGTCGGCGACCGGCGAGACACGGAGCAGCTCGGCGACGGCGTTGCGCTGCGCTGCGGTCAGCTCACGGCGTTCGGCGGCGTGGGATTCTGAGGCTTCGGACATGGGATCGCCAGCCTATCGGGCCGGGGCGGGATCAACTGCGCCGGGCGCGGGTAGCCGGTGCCGGTTGACTAAGGTCTGCGGTGTACGGGCCCGGAGGTCCGGCTCCGACGTACCCCATGGAGGCTGGAGATGAGTGGCGGCGGGCTCTACCGCAGCGCCAACGCGCACGGTGGCGGGCAGCCACCGGACGACGAGGCCACCTTCATCGCGGCCGAGCCGCTGAACCAGCCGGCCGTCGAGGCCACCGCGCCGCCGCAGGAGGTGGTCGCCGAGACCAGCGCCGCGGCGAACAGCGCGGTGATGGCGGTCGGCAGCCTGGTGAGCCGGGGTACGGGCTTCATCCGCAACCTGATGATCGGCGCGGCGCTGGGCGGCGGTCTGGTCGGCAACGCGTACACGACCGCGCAGTTCCTGCCGAACCAGGTCTACGAGTTCCTGCTCGGCGGCGTGCTGACCAGCGTGCTGATCCCGGTGCTGGTCCGTCGCCGCAAGGCCGACGCCGACCGGGGTGAGGCGTACACCCAGCGGCTGCTCACCCTGGCGGTGCTCACCCTGGCCGGGGCCGCGCTGATCGCGGTGATCCTGGCCCCGGTGCTCACCGCGCTCTACGCCAGCGGCAAGAGCGGGGACTACACCGGTCTGGTCAACGACCTGTCCTACCTGATGCTGCCGATGCTCTTCTTCACCGGTGTGAGCGCGCTGATCGCGGCGGTGCTGAACACCCGGGGCCACTTCGCCGCCCCGATGTGGGCGCCGATCCTGAACAACCTGGTGGTCATCGGCACCTGCGCGCTCTACCTCGCGACCTTCGGCGCGAAGCTCCTCAAGCCGGAGCAGATGGGCTGGGGCCGGATCCTGCTGATCGGCGGCGGCACCCTGCTCGGGGTGGCGGTGCAGACCGCCGGCCTGCTGCCGGCGCTGCGCAAGGTCGGCTTCCGGTGGAAGTGGCGCTTCGACTTCCGGGCGCTGGGCCTGCGCGAGCTGGCCCAGCTCGGCGCCTGGATGTTCTGCTACGTGGGGGTCAACCAGCTCGGCCTGTTCGTGGTGGTCAACCTGCTCACCCGTGCGGCGGGGGACGACAGCGCCGGCATCCTGATCTACAACAACGTGTTCCTGCTGCTGATGATGGCGCACGGCATCATCGCCGTCTCGATCATCACCGCGCTGATGCCCCGGATGAGCGCGGCGGCGGCGGAGGGCCGGTTCCGGGACGTGACCGCCGACCTGTCCCGGGGCACCCGGATGGTCACCGCGGTGCTCGCCCCGATCGCCGTCTGCTACGCCGTACTGGCCGCGCCGATCTCGGTGGTGGTCTTCCGGTACGGCGCGTTCACCGGCGACAACGCGACCGCCACCTCGACCGTGCTGCTGGTGGCGGCGGTCGGCCTGGTGCCGTTCGCGGTCAGCCAGCTCTTCACCTTCGCCTTCTACGCGCTGCCGGACACCCGCACCCCGGCTCTGATCAACATTCCGGTGGTGATCCTGCGGGTGCTCCTCCAGGTCGGTCTCTACTTCGCCTTCTCGGCCACCTTCGCGGCGGCCGGGATGATGCTCGGCAACGCGATCTCGTACCTGGCGGCGGCGGTCATCTCGGCGCTGCTGCTGCGGCCCCGGGTGGGCCGGATCGGGTTGGGCGGGATCATGCGCACCCTCGGCCGGGTGGTGGTCGCCGCGCTGGGCGCGGCCGTGGTCGGGCTGCTGGTGGTCAAGCTGCTGCCCGGCGACCCGGCGGACCTGAGCTGGGCGGCCGCCGCGGTGCAGTTGGTGATCGGCGGCGCGGTCATCGGGGTGACGTACCTCGGCCTGGCCATGGTGCTGAAGATCGGTGAGATCACCGAGGTGGTCGGCATGGTGCGCCGGCGGCTGGGCCGCTGACTGGCCCGGATGACAGACGGTGAACGAGGATCACCAGTCTGGGGATACGGCTGTGGATAACTCGGGATTCGGCCGTTCAGTGGGCCTCTCGGCCTGTGGACAACCAACCGTAAGGATGAGGGTGGGTGGCCGGACCGGGGGAACCCAGAGCCACGCCGGAGTTGTCGAAGCCCCTGCGGCGATTACTTGCCGTCAACCTCTAGATTGGCGGGAGCGCGTTGGCCGGTGACGGGGCAGGGACGCGGCGCGAGCCGTGCCCACTGGCGTACCACCGGTCAGGGCGGGAAGATGACATGTCGGAGAACCGGGCATCCCGGGTAAGGTCGCACTCGACGGGTACGGCAGGTGCCGACGTGGGCGTCGGCGCCGGTCTGCCGGTTCCTTCGAAGGCAGAGCGGGAAGCCACATGCCCAGCAGCACGGGTCCATCGATCGACACGATCACCGAGGGAGGACGGGTGACCCAGGTCGGCGAGGGTCAGGAGGCGGAGGAAACTGCGCCTCCGGTCATGACCTTCGGTGCTCCCACGGCCGGTGAGATCCTTGCCGAGCGGTACGAGCTGGTCGAGCACATCAACAACGACAGCGCGGGCCGGCTGGTCTGGCGCGGGGTCGACGTCGTGCTGCGCCGTCCCGTCGCGGTGGTTCTCCGCTACCCGGGTGGTGACTCCGCCACCGAGATGCTCCAGGCCGCTGTGGCGGCCAGTCGGGTGATCCACCCCAACCTGGTCGGCGTCTACGACGCGATCGACGAGGCCGACCGCGCGTACGTGGTGCGCGAGTGGGTGGACGGGCAGTCCCTGCGCGAGCTGGTCGCCGAGGACGGGCCGCTGGACCCGGCCCGGGCCACCGCCATCGGCAACGCCGTGGCCAGCGCCCTCGCCGCGGTGCACGCCACCGGCATGGTGCACGGCAACGTCCACCCCGGCACCGTGATGATCAGTGACGACGGCCGGGTGGTGCTGGCCGACGCGCGTACCGACGGGGCCGACAGCCAGGAGAACGACCTGCGGGCCGTCGGTGGCGTGCTCTACTTCGCGCTGACCGGTCACTGGCCGCACGGCGAGGCCCCGCTGCACGGTGCCACCGCTGGGCACGGTCGCGCCGCCCTGCCCGACGCGGTCCGCGACGCCGCCGGTTCGATCGCCGCGCCGCGCCAGGTGCGCGCGGGCGTCCCGGCGTACCTCGACGACCTGACCATGGACCTGCTCGACCCGGAGATCGCCCCGCCCTCGTCGGACGTGCTCTCGGCCGAGCTGAGCCGGCTGGACGTGCCCGCCGACGACCACTTCCTGGAGCAGGCCGGCCCGCTCCGCTTCACCAACGACAACGGCGAGGAGCCGTCCCCGCTGGCCTCGATGGGCGGCCGGAAGGTCGCCCTCGGCATCGCCGGACTGCTCGCGGTGGCCCTGGTCGGCCTGCTCATCGGGATCAGCGCCCTGGGTGGTGACGACAAGAGCCCCAAGAACCAGCCGGTGGCCAACCCGTCCAGCAGTGCGCCCGCCACGGGTGACGCCTCGCCGGCACCGGCCGCGGTGCGCCGGCTCTCCGTGGAGGACGTCCGGATCATCGACCCGGACAGCAAGCGGCGCGACGAGCTCGACGACGCCCAGCTGGTGATCGACGGAAACCTGGACAAGGGCTGGGAGACCCAGACCTACAACCGGGCCAACTTCGGCAACTTCAAGCGCGGCATGGGGGTCTGGATCGATCTCGGCTCCCCGCACACCGTCAAGTCGGTGCAGGCCGAGCTCTCCGCCACCGGCGCCTCGGCCCAGCTGCTCGCCGGCAGCGCCGACTTCCCGGTCTCCTCCGCCGGGGACAAGCAGCTGGTCGCCAGCTACCTCAAGTCGCCGATCGGGCAGCCGTTCGAGGAGCACGACGGCACCACGATGACCTTCAACGGGTTCGACCCGGAGCAGAAGTACCAGTACCTCCTCTTCTGGATCACCGAGCTGCCCGAGAAGGAGGGCGGCGGCGGCTTCAAGGTGGGGGTCCAGGAGATCACGGTCCAGGGCTCGTGAACCGTCCGCCGCGAGTTCCGCGCCGCCTCCTCCGGGCGGCCCGGTGACCGGTCGCGGCGGCGGTACGACCGGACCGGCGACCGGGGACGGTGCGCCGGCCGGCAGCTCCGACCACGACCTGCTGCGGGCGCACGTCGCGGGTGACCGGGACGCCTTCACCGAACTGTTCCACCGGCACTCCGACCGGCTCTGGGCGGTCGCCCTGCGAACGGTGGGGGACCGCGAGGAGGCGGCGGACGCGCTCCAGGACGCGCTGCTCTCCGCGCACCGCGCCGCCGCCCGGTTCCGGGGCGACTCGGCGGTCACCACCTGGCTGCACCGGATCGTGGTGAACGCCTGCCTGGACCGGATGCGGCGGCGGCAGACCCACGCCACCGTCCCACTGCCGGACGGGGTGCACACCGACGGCGAGGCCGGTTCGTACACCGGCGGGGTGGAGCCGGCCGCGCCGGTCCGCGACCACGACACCGCGCTGGTGGTCCGGCAGGCGCTCGCCGAACTGCCCGCCGAGCAGCGCGCCGCGTTGGTGCTGGTGGACGTGCAGGGCTACCCGGTGGCCGAGGTGGCCCGGATCCTCGGTGTCGCCGAGGGGACGGTGAAGAGCCGCTGCGCCCGCGGCCGGGCCCGACTCGCCGTGCTGCTCGGCCACCTGCGTACCGGCTCGGACGAGGCACCGGACGTGCGCCGGGTCACCGGAGGGAACCCACGCCCGCCCGAGGGCGTCGGATCCACGTCGGGCCGGTCCCGGCGGGACGCCAACCTGGAGGACTCGTGACTGCCCGGGAGTTCAGCGAGGTCGACCACGACCTGCTCGCCGACTACGTCGGTGGGGCGCTGGACGGCACCCCGGAGCAGGGCACCGTCGCGCGGCTGGTCGCGGAGGACCCCGCCTGGGGCGACGCGTACGCCGAACTGGCCCGCGCGTTGGACCTGGTGGGCGCGGACCTGGCCGACTGGGCGGGCGACGCCGAGCCACGGATGCCGGAGGTCGTGCTGGAACGGATCACCGCGGCCCTGGCCGGGGCCGGTCCCGCCCCGGACGGTCCGGCACCGGCCGCCGACGTACGGCGCGCCGCGCCGGGCTCGCCGGTCGTGCCGGCGCAGCCCACCGGCGGGAACCGGCCGGTCGGCGGGCCGCTCCGGCCCACGGACGGTCCGGGCCACACCGGGCCCGGACGGCGTGGTCGGCGCTGGGCCCGGATCGCCGCGCCGGTGACGGTGGCCGCCGCCTCGATCGCCGCGGTGGGGTTCGGCCTCAGCAACCTCGTCGGTACCGGTCCCGGCGGTGCGGGATCCTCGGCGCAGGACGCCGGCGCGCCGGCGGCGGCGCCGCGCGAGGCGGGGCCGTACCTGACGGCCCCGACGGTGACCAGCGGCACCGACTACACCCCGCAGCGGCTCTCGACGGGTGCCACCGGTGCCACGTTCGCCGGCCCCGGCGGCAAGGACGGGTCCCGGCCCGAGCTGGCCCCGGAGGGCGGCCGGGTGCCGGCCCTCGCCGGGCTGGACCGGCTCGGCCGGCGGGAGACCCTGGGCGCCTGTCTCGCGGCCATCGCCGCCGAGCACGGCACCGGCGCGGTCGACGTCAGCCTGGTCGACTACGCGTCGTTCCAGGGCAGCCCCGCGCTGGTGGTGACCTTCACCGACGCGAGCGGTGGCCGCTGGGCCTGGGTGAGCGGACCGGAGTGCGGTGTGCCCGGCTCCGGCGCGGACACCCGGTTCCGCACGCGGGTAGGGTGAGGGCGCGGTCATCGGCGGATGTCGTCCCACGTGACGTGACCCACCGGACGACCGGCTCGGGAATCCCCGCTTCGTACGATGACGTTCTGCAAGTCAGGCGCCGACACCGCCACGGTCCGTCGGCACTCGGATCGACATCGGTGCGCGCCGGTGACGAACACACACATCGGGAGACGGCAGTGGACGAGGTCCGCAACCTGATCATCATCGGCTCCGGGCCGGCCGGTTACACGGCGGCGGTCTACGCCGCGCGCGCCAACCTCAAGCCGCTCGTGATCGAGGGCGTGCAGTCCGGCGGCGCGCTGATGACCACGACCGAGGTGGAGAACTTCCCCGGTTTCGCCGACGGCATCCTCGGCCCCGAGCTGATGGACAACATGCGCAAGCAGGCCGAGCGGTTCGGTGCCGAGTTCCTCACCGACGACGTCACCCGGGTCGAGCTGAAGGACACCGGCGAGATCGGCTCCGACGCGGTCAGCACCGTCTGGGTGGGTGAGACGGCGTACCGGGCGCGGGCTGTCATCCTCTCCACCGGCTCGGCCTGGCGTCCGCTGGGCGTCCCCGGTGAGCAGGAATATCTCGGTCACGGCGTCTCGTCCTGCGCCACCTGTGACGGTTTCTTCTTCCGTGGCCAGCACATCGTGGTGGTCGGCGGCGGCGACTCGGCGATGGAGGAGGCGAGCTTCCTCACCCGGTTCGCGGAGTCGGTGACCATCATCCACCGCCGCGACTCGTTCCGGGCCAGCAAGATCATGGCCGAGCGCGCGCTGGGCAACGACAAGATCAAGGTCGAGTGGAACACCACGGTCGAGGAGATCCTCGGCGCGGACGGCAAGGTCAGCGGCGTACGGGTGCGCAACGTGCACACCGGCGAGACGAAGGTGCTGGACGTCACCGGCGTCTTCGTGGCGATCGGCCACGACCCGCGCAGCGAGCTCTTCCGGGACCAGGTGGAGCTCGACGACGAGGGGTACGTGAAGGTGCAGGCGCCCAGCACCCGGACCAGCGTCCCGGGCGTCTTCGCCGCCGGTGACGTGGTCGACCACACCTACCGGCAGGCGATCACCGCCGCCGGTACGGGCTGTGCGGCCGCGCTGGACGCCGAGCGCTTCATCGCCACCCTGCAAGGCTGAGACAAGTTCGGAAACACTTCCCGGAGGAGAGGTTCATAGTGGGAGCAACCAAGGCGGTCACCGACGCCAGCTTCGCGAGCGACGTGCTGAAGTCCGACAAGCCGGTCCTGGTCGACTTCTGGGCCGAGTGGTGCGGGCCGTGCCGCAAGGTCTCGCCGCTGCTCGAGGAGATCGCCGGCGAGATGGGCGACCAGGTCAGCATCGTCAAGCTCAACATCGACGAGAACCCCGAGACCGCGCGCGCCTACCGGGTGATGTCCGTGCCGACCCTCACCATCTTCAAGAACGGTGAGCCGGTGCAGTCCATCGCCGGCGCCAAGCCGAAGGGCGAGCTGGTCAGGCTCATCGAGTCGGCCCTCTGAGCCGACCCACCGCACCGTCGGAACCCCTGTCGCCCCACCGGGTGGCGGGGGTTCCGGCCGTTCTGACCTGGGCGAACCGAGACCCGTCCGGCAGCGGTCACGGTACGCTCCGTAGGCGTCCAGCGGAGTTCCCGGCCAGCCAGCGTCCGTGCAGAGGGGGGTCGTCGTGCGTCCGATCCGACCCGGAGACCGGGGAGCCGCGGTAGCCGAGATCCGCTCCGTGCTCACCGGCCTGGAGCTGCTCCCCGCCGACGGCCGGGGCGACGACTTCGACGCCGACACCGAACGCGCCGTCCGGGCGTTCCAGCAGTCCCGTGGCCTCAGCGTGGACGGCCGGGTCGGCACGGAGACCTGGCAGGCGCTGGACGCGGCGCGGTGGCGGCTCGGTGCCCGCACCCTGTACCACGCCGTCCCCGAGCCGCTGATCGGCGAGGACGTCCGCTCCCTGCAGGAACGCCTGCTGGAGATGGGATACGACGCGGGCCGCGCCGACGCCATCTACGGGATCCGCACCTCCCGCGCGGTCGCCCAGTTCCAACGGGAGATGGGGCTGAAACCGGACGGGGCGTGCGGCCCGCACACCATGAACGCGCTACGCCGCCTCGGCCGTAAGGTCGTCGGAGGGCGGCCGCAGTGGCTCCGCGAGTCCGACGCCATCCGCCAGGCCGGACCCACGCTGGTCGGCCGCACGGTGGTGATCGACCCGGGGCACGGCGGCACCGACCCGGGCGAGGTGGTGCCCGACGGGCCGCTGCGCTGGATCGAGGCGGACATGGTGTACGACCTGGCCAGCCGGCTGGAGGGCCGGCTCGCCGCAGCCGGCGTACGGGTGCAGCTCACCCGCGGTCCCACGCCGGAGACCTGCCTGCCGGACGCCGAGCGCGCCGAACTGGCCAACGCCCTCGGGGCCGACGTGTTCATCTCGCTGCACACCGACGGGCACGCCAACCCGGCGGCCGACGGGGTGGCGACCTACCACTACGGCACCGACAACGGCGTCACCTCGGCCACCGGGGAACGGCTGGCCGGCCTGGTGCAGCGGGAGATCGTGGCCCGCACCGGGCTGCGCGACTGCCGTACCCATGCCAAGGCCTGGGACCTGCTGCGACTGACCAGGATGCCGGCGGTACGGGTCGAGGTGGGCTACCTGACCTCGCCGCTGGACCGTGGCCGGTTGGTCGACCCCCGGTTCCGCGACAAGGTGGTCGAGGCGATCGTCGCGGCCGTGCAGCGGATGTACTTCCCGATCGAGCGGGACGTCCCCACCGGCTCGATCGACGTCAGCGAGCTACGGGCCGCCGTCGCGGCCGGCGCGACGATGGACTGAGCCACCGGGCCCTCAGCTCGTGGAGCGGGTGGCCGGGGCGGGGCGCACCGGGCGGAGCAGGCTCTCCGGGCTCATCGAGCCGAGCAGCTTCTCCAGCGCGTACTCGACGTCCGACTTCCAGCTCAGCGCGGTCCGCAACTCCAGCCGCAGGCGCGGGTAGCGGGGGTGCGGGCGGACCGTCTTGAAGCCCACCGAGAGGAAGAAGTCTGCCGGGGCGACGCAGGCCCGGGTCGGGTCGTCCTCCGCGCCGTCGCCGAACTTCGCGTCACCGAAGGCCTCGATCGCCTTGATGCCCCGCTTGGTAAGGTCCCGGGCCACCCCCTGGACCAGCATCCGGCCCAGCCCACCGCCGGCGAAGGCGGGCACCACGGTGGCGTTCATCAGCAGCACGGCGTCCGCCGAGACCGGCGAGGTGGGGAAGGCCATCGAGCGGGGCACGTACGCCGGTGGCGCGTACATGACGAAGCCCGCCGGCATGCCGTCGACGTACACGAGCTTGCCGCAGGAACCCCATTCCAACAGGGTCTGCGAGACCCAGGCCTCCTTCTCCAGACCCGGGTCACCGGCGGCGCAGGCCCGGTCGGCGGAGACCGGGTCCAGCTCCCAGTAGACGCACTCGCGGCACGGACGGGGCAGGTCCTCGAGGGTGTCGAGGGTCAGACTGACCAGACGTCGCGACATCAGTGCATCCCCACCAGTAGGCTCGGGGCGGAGGCCGGATTCGTGCCTCTTTCTTCCCCCGACGAGCGATCGTACGCCGCTGCCGGACGGTTCGGGAGGGGACGCGCGAACGCCCACCCGGGGCGGGGAGTCCCGGTCCGGGATGTGGACGTACCCACACGGTGGGCCCGCAGCCGGCCGGCGCGGACTACCATCGACCGAGCGGGCGCCCGTGCCGCCGCCATGGTTGCCGGCATCGCGGGTACCACTCCGGGCGGCAGCCCCGCCGACACCCGATCGAGGTGATGTCATGACCGGCACGACGCTCGACGACTACACCGACCGGTACGCCCGCCGGGTCCGGGGGATGACGGCCTCCGAGATCCGGGCACTCTTCGCGGTCGCGAGCCGGCCGGAGGTGGTCTCGCTCGCCGGTGGGGCACCGTACATCTCCGCGCTGCCGCTGGACGCGGTCGGCGAGATGCTGGGCCGGCTCGGTGCCGAGCACGGCGCGACCACCCTCCAGTACGGCATCGGCCAGGGCACCCTGGAGCTGCGCGAGCGGATCTGCGAGGTGATGTCCCTCTCCGGGATCGACGCCGCCTGCGGCGCGTCCCCGGAGGACGTGGTGGTCACCGTCGGCGGCCAGCAGGCGCTCGACCTGGTGGCCCGGCTCTTCCTGGACCCGGGTGACGTGGTGCTCGCCGAGGGCCCGACCTACGTCGGCGCACTCGGGGTGTTCCAGGCCGCCCAGGCCCAGGTGGTGCACGTACCGATGGACGACGACGGGCTGATCCCGGCGGCGCTGGAGACGGCCATCGCCGACCTGGCCCGGGCCGGCCGGCGGGTGAAGTTCCTCTACACCATCCCCACCTACCAGAACCCGGCCGGCGTGACGCTGAGCGAGGAGCGGCGCGAGCAGGTGCTCGACATCTGCGAGCGCGCCGGCCTGCTGGTGGTCGAGGACGACCCGTACGGGCAGCTCGGTTTCGAGGGGGAGGCGCCCGCGCCGCTGCGCGCCCGCCGGCGCGACGGGGTGTTCTACCTGAGCACCTTCTCCAAGACGTTCGCCCCCGGCCTGCGGGTGGGCTGGATCCTGGCCCCGCACGCGGTCCGCGACAAGCTGGTGATCGCCAGCGAGGCGAACATCCTCTGCCCCAGCGCGTACGCGCAGGCGGCCGTCTCGACCTACCTGGGCACCATGCCGTGGCGGCAGCAGCTGAAGGTCTACCGCGAGGTCTACCGGGAGCGCCGGGACGCCCTGCTCGCCGCGATGGCCGACCTTATGCCGGCCGGCACCACCTGGACCACTCCGGCCGGCGGCCTCTTCGTCTGGGCCACCCTGCCCGACGGGCTGGACTCCAAGGCGATGATGCCGCGCGCCGTCGCCGCCCGGGTCGCGTACGTGCCCGGCACCGGCTTCTACGCCGACGGCACCGGTGGCGGCAACATGCGGCTCAACTTCTCCTTCCCGTCCCCGGAGCGGATCCGGGAGGGCGTCCGTCGGCTCGCCGGCGTGATGGAGCAGGAGATCGCCATGCGCAAGGTCTTCGGGGCGGTCGGCGGCATCGGGCCCCGGCGGCGGCAGGGCGGCTCGGACGCCCCCGGCCCCGACTTGGCATGATTCCGGCATGGCCGACAGCCCTGCCGCGCATGCTCCCGTGACCCACTCCGACACCACCGGCGACCTCCACGTGCTGGTGCTCGCCGGCGGACTCTCCTACGAGCGGGACGTCTCGCTGCGCTCCGGCCGTCGGGTGCTCGACGCCCTGCGGGCGGTCGGGGTCGACGCCGAGCTGCGGGACGCCGACGTGGCGCTGCTGCCGGCGCTGGCCGCCGACCCGCCGCAGGCGGTGGTCATCGCCCTGCACGGCGCCACCGGCGAGGACGGCTCCCTGCGTGGGGTGCTCGACCTCTGCGACGTGCCGTACGTGGGCTGCGACGCCCGGGCCTCCCGGCTCGCCTGGGACAAGCCATCCGCCAAGGCGGTGCTGCGCGAGGCGGGCATCCCCACCCCGGACTGGGTCGCGCTGCCGCACGACCGCTTCTCCGAGCTGGGCGCGGTGGCCGTGCTGGACCGGATCGTCGACCGGCTCGGCCTGCCGCTGATGGTGAAGCCGGCCCAGGGCGGTTCGGGCCTGGGCGCCGCCGTGGTCCGGGACGCCGCCGCCCTGCCGGCCGCGATGGTGGGCTGCTTCGCGTACGACCAGACGGCGCTGGTGGAGCGCTACGTGCCCGGCATGGACGTGGCGGTCTCGGTGGTGGACCTGGGCGACGGCCCGCAGGCCCTGCCCCCGGTGGAGATCGTGCCCCGCAACGGCGTCTACGACTACGCCGCCCGCTACACCGCCGGGCGCACCACCTGGCACGCGCCGGCCCGGCTCGACCAGGAGACCACCGGTCGGGTGTCCGAGGTGGCGCTCGCCGCGCACCGCGCGCTCGGTCTGCGCGACCTCTCCCGGGTCGACCTGATCGTCGACGGGGCCGGCCAGCCACACGTGCTGGAGGTCAACGTCTCGCCGGGGATGACCGAGACCTCGCTGCTGCCACTGGCCGTCCAGGCCGCAGGGCTCGACTTCGGTCGGGTGCTCGGCGCGCTGGTCGGCCGCGCCGCCGCCCGCCACCGCTGAACCGGCGCGCCGCCGCCCGCCACCGCTGAACCGGCGCGCCGCCGCCCGCCACCGCTGAACCGGCGCGCCGCCGCTCGCCACCGCTGAACCGCTGCGCCGCCGCTCGCCACCGCTGAACCGCTGCGCCGCCGCTCGCCACCGCTGAGCGGGCGCGGGTGCGCGCCGCGCCGGTCGGCCCCGCCAGCGTTGAGCCGCCGTAGGTACTCGGCGTGCTGCTCGGCTCCGCCGCCGCTGGGTGGCCGGGGTGTCATTCCGCCTTCGGCTGCTCCGGTGCCCCGTCCGCCGTCGCCGGCTGCGGCTCCGCCGGCTGCTCCTCCTGCGGCTCTGGGATCTCCTCGGCCGCCTCGATGACGGAGACCGTCTCCTCCTCGGCCGCCGGCTCGGCGTCGCCCGCCGGCGACGCCGACAAACTCGACGGCGCCTGCCACTGGATCCTCGGTGGTTCGGCCAGGGGCCGGCCACCGAACTCCGCCAGCCAGGCGGCGACCATGGCGAGGTTCTCCCGCCACTGCGCCTCGGAGATGGGCGGCAGGATCGAGTCCCACAGGGACAGGAAGGTGCCCCGCAGCTGAAGCCGCCCGTACGGCCGCGCGAGGAACCACATGTGCAGGTGCGCGGAGCCGTCACCCCAGCGGTTGACGTGCACCCGGGCGACGCCGTCCAGGGAACGGATGGCGCGTTCGAGCCGGACGGTCATCACGCCGAGTTCGGCAGCCAGCAGGTTCGGCAGGTCACCGAGGTCGAGGTGGGAGCGGGACTCCAGGATCAGCACCATCGGCAGGCCGGTGGGGCGGTCCATCGCCCGCACCCGCCACCGCTCACCCACCCAGATGTACGCCTCGTCCGGCGCGTTGCAGGCGGTGCACTCGCGGTTTTCCTCCCCTCGGCGGGGAGGTTCGACCGGCACCGGATCGTCGAGCTGCTTGACGCGGAGGTCGCCCTCGAAGGGGAAGGAGGGCCACTGGGTGAAGTCCGGGACTGAGGGAGGGGTGTCCTGCACGACGCTGACCCTAACCGAGTCGGCGACGCCTGTCCCGCCCAGATTTTCGTCGGCGATCGCCCGTCCACGACGTTGTCCACAGGCAGATGAGATCACCAACACACCCCGTCATCCACAGGTCAGCGCGGCTTTCGGAGCGCTGTTTCACGTGAAACGGGAGTGGCCTGTGGAAAACCGCTGTGGATAACTTTCTGGCAGTGGACACCGTCCCACGAGGTGCTTCAGAGGACGCCATTCCTCCAACGAACCAGCCGGCCGGGAGGCTGCGGGTCGCTCCTCGGAACTTCCCGCTGCTCTCATGTTCCGGGCCGAGGAGCGGGCGGAGTGGAGGAGCGGGAAGGCCGCCGGATAGCCCGAGGAGTCGGCGGCCCGGTCCGCGCGGATCAGGCCTGGGATCCGGCCCAGGTTGCAGGCTGTGCGGAGAGAAACCTCCGGCATGCGGCCAGTCGCCCTCGGTTTCACGTGAAACTCGGCACCGGGCCGAAGTGCCGAGCGCCGCTGACACCCGGCGGCCGGGGCGCTCCCGGCAGCCGCCCTGCGGACGGGGATGATTCGCATTCGCGGTCCCTCCGGCAGACGCATTCGGAGGGGGAAGCCCCCCGCGCCGCCCTCGATCCGGCGGAACATCGAGGTGGCAGCCGGCCACGTTCTCCGGCACCGCGGGTTGGTCGGGGAAGCTGGCTCCCTCCCTCTCCCCGGACCGACCCGTCGGTGGTCCCGGAACCCGAGGTCCGTGTCCAGAAATCGAGGACGCACCAGACTCGCGCCCCTTCAGCACCTGTCGGCCGGACAGCGTGCGCTCGGCTCGGCTGCAATCGTTGGCCCTCCCTGTTTCACGTGAAACGGGCCGAGCTGCACCCGACCTTCCAGGTCCCTTCGCCGGGCGGCAGGTCGCTACCGCTCTCGCTGCGTGGATGCCGGCAACCGCAGGCGAGCGGCGGAACGATCCGCAGCCTGGACGCTCGGGGTTGCGCGCCGGTGCGCCGACGGAGTGCACGGTGTCCCCCAAAGCTGGGGGTCCGCCCGAATCCAGCGCGGGTGGTGGTGGGCGGCGGCCGGGATGCGGCCCCACCTGTGCGGTACGCCCCTCCCAGCGTCGCCAGGTACGCCGCCAGTCCACAACAACGCAGTCGGCTCACCACGCCACGAGTCTCAGCCGTACCCGGCCCGAGCACCCCGCCCGGGCATCGCGACTACTCCCGAAGCGGATCCGCGCCGGCAACGGGTTCGCGAGGGATCCGCCCCGCCGCCCTGGCCCACCGTCAGGGGGGCTCACCCGCATCCTCATCGGCCACGTTGCCGCTGCAAAGTCGCGACCGGCTCTGCGTCACCGAGCAGTCGCCCGCTCTGGGCTCTTCTCAGCCCGCCGCTCCGCGATCGGGTACCCGAGGGCACTCATCTCTCGACCGGGCCGTGGTGGGCCCTCTGGTGGCGGCGCAGGCAGGATTGCGCGGCCGCCAGTGGGTGGCCTCTCCCGGCTCCCAGGGCCGGCGGCGTCCAGATGGATGACGTCGGACGGGAACGACGGGTCACCGACCGAAGGATGATGAGGACGGCCGCATGAGTGACGGCCGGACGACGACGGCCCAGGCCTGTCACGAGAACCACCCTTGACGGAACCGCGCAATGGCAAGGGTCCGACCCCGACCCCGGACGGATCGACACTGACCGGGAACCGCCGGGCGACGACGCCCGCGGCCCCGACCAGAACGACGCCAACCGGGAGAGGCCGGATGACGACGGGCCCCGGCCCGGCCCGGGTCGACCCGGTCGGGTCGGGTCGGGTCGACACTGACCGGGAACCGCCGGGCGACGACGCCCGCGTCCCCAACCAGAACGACGCCCTCCGGGAACGGCCGAATGACGACGGGCCCGGCCCCGGGCCCCGACCCGAACGACACCGACCGAAGCGGCCGGACGACGACGGACCGGGTCCCGCCGAGGGCCTGGCCGGAGCGGCCCTGACCGGTGGCCCGGCTGCGGCGAGAGCGGCCCCGCCCGGCGGGCCCGGAACGAAACGGCCGCCCAGCCCGACGGGCCCGGAACGAAACGGCCGCGCCGCCCCCGGAGGGACGACGCGGCCGAGGCGGACCTTGTCACTCCTCGGGAGGCTGCTCCTCGCTCATCCCGATGATGCCCACGATCCGCTCCAGATCGTCGACCGTCGCGAACTCGATGGTGATCTTGCCCTTGCTCCGGCCGATGTCCACCTTGACCCTGGTGTCGAAGCGGTCGGAGAGTCGGTCCGCCAGATCGGTCAGGGCCGGGGCGTGCGGCTTCGGCCGGCGCTTGGCAGCCGGCGCCTTGGCCGGTCCGTCGGCCAGGGCGAGGGCCACCAGTTCCTCGGTCGCCCGTACGGAGATGCCCTCCGCAACGATCCGCTTGGCCAGGTTCTCCTGTGCCTCGGCGTCCTCCAGGCTCAGCAGCGCACGGGCGTGGCCGGCCGAGAGCACGCCGGCGGCCACTCGCCGCTGCACCTGCGCGGGCAGGTTCATCAGCCGGATGGTGTTGGAGATCTGCGGCCGGCTCCGGCCGATCCGGCGGGCCAGCTCCTCGTGCGTCGCCCCGAACTCCTCCAGCAGCTGCTGGTACGCGGCCGCCTCTTCCAGCGGGTTGAGGTTGGCCCGATGGATGTTCTCCAGGAGCGCGTCCCGGAGCATCGCGTCGTCCTTGGTGTCCCGGACGATGGCGGGGATGTTCTCCCGGCCGACCGCCTGGGCCGCTCGCCACCGCCGCTCACCCATGACGAGTTCGTACTTCTCGTCGTCGAGCTGACGTACGACGATCGGCTGAAGGAAGCCGACCTCCTGGATGGAGGTCTTCAGCTCCTCCAGCGCCTCCTCGTCGAATACCTGCCGGGGCTGCTTCGGGTTCGGCATGATCGCGTCGACCGGGATCTCCGCGAAGCGGGCACCGGGAACCGGGCTCAGTTGCGGCTCGGGCGCCGCAGCCACCGGGGCTTGCGGCACGGCGACGCCAGCCGGTTCGGGTGCGGGAGCGGCCGGGACGGGTGCCGCACCGCTCTCGCCCTCAGTGGCCGTCGGGGCAGCGTCCGGCACGGGCCCGGTGGGGATGAGGGCGCCGAGCCCTCTCCCCAGACCGCCACGAGGACGGTTCTTCATGCGACGCCTCCCAGCGACTTCTCCGCACTACGCATTCCGACTCACCGGCTCCTTGACGCCCCGCTCGGCAATCTCCTGGGCGGCCTCGAAGTAACTCGTCGCGCCCCGCGAACCGGGATCGTAGGTCATCACCGACTGGCCGTAGCTCGGTGCCTCCGAGACCCGCACGTTCCGGGGGATGACCGCCTGGAGGACCTTGTCCCCGAAGTGGTTCCGGACGTCCTGCTCCACCGCGTCGGCCAGCCGGGTACGCCGGTCGTACATCGTCAACAGGATGGTGGAGACGTCGAGCCGCGGGTTGAGGTGCTGACGGACCAGGTTGATGTTGTTGATCAGCTGGTTCAGGCCCTCCAGCGCGTAGTACTCGCACTGGATGGGGATCAGCACCTCCTGCGCGGCCACCAGCGCGTTGACCGTGAGCAGGCCGAGCGAGGGCGGACAGTCGATGAAGACGTAGTCGAAGTGTCCGGGGTAGGCGGCGATCGCCCGGGCCAGGCGGGACTCCCGGGCGACCACCGACACCAGCTCGATCTCCGCGCCGGCCAGGTCGATGGTGGCCGGTACGCACCACAGGTTCGGGATGCCCTCGACGGCCTGCGCCACCTCCTCCAACGGCACGCTGTCGATCAGGCAGTCGTAGACGTCGGGCACGCCGGTGTGGTGCGGCACGTTCAAGCCGGTGGAAGCGTTGCCCTGCGGATCGAGGTCGACCACCAGGACCCGGTTGCCGTGCAGGGCGAGCGCCACCGCGAGGTTCACCGTGGTCGTGGTCTTGCCCACGCCACCCTTCTGGTTCGCGACGCACATCACCCGGGTCCGCTCGGGGCGAGGCATGGTCACCTCACCGCTGGGGTTCAGGATCTGCACGGCGCGCATAGCCTCCATAGCCAACGGTGGGTCATCCTCTTCGCGCGTCGGGGTTTCACGTGAAACGTACGTGCCGGGATCGGGTTCGGCCTCGTAGCCGGGGGTCGGTGGCGTGTCGGCCGGGATCACCACACCGCTCACGCTCGCCACCGGGCCCGGTTGCTGCGGTACGCCCGAGACGGGCGGCTGGGGCTCGTAGCGGGCCGGCACGGCCGCATTGCCGCGCGCCGGAGCGGGACGGGTGCTCGGCGCGTTCGCCGGGCCGTCGGTCGGGTCGTGCGGTTCGCGCGCCAACGGCACGTTTGCCGGGGCCGACGAGACGGGCCGGGCGGGTACGTCCCGCCGGGCCACCGGCTCGCACTCCGGTGAACGGGTGGACGGGCTGCCGGGTTCCTCGCTCGCCGACCAGCCCGGGTAGTCGGTTTCACGTGAAACGGGGTCGCCGGAGGATCGCCCTGCCGGCCCGTTCACCCGTCGGTCGTCGTACCTGCCGTCGTCATGCACCTGTCATCCCTGCCCGCTCCGGATGGTCGGTCCGCACCCCGTCAATGTCAGGCCCCCGCACTCCACGGCGCGGCGTCAAGGCCCGGTGGGAACGGTCGGGTTCGGGTGCCGCCCGGCACCGCCGTTCCACACTATCGACGCGCGGTCAGCCTACGGCGGACGGGCACAGCCGGTCCACGTCGGGTTTGATCGTTCGCCGGTTCCGCACCCGGTCCAACGAGCGAACCCGCGGCCGGAAGCCCGGTCAGCGCTCCCGGTCGCGGCCGCCCCGGCGACGACCGCCCCGCGAGCGCTTCGGCGCCTTCTTCCGGGCCGGACCGATCACCCGCTCGCGTACCACCTCGATCACCGTAGCCGGCGGGTCGATCACGTCGACACCGCACCGGTGCAGCTCCGGCTCGCCGCCACCGAGTCGCGCCACGGCGGCCCCGTGTTCGGCGATCTCCTCGGCCGCGGATGCCCCCTTGAGGGCGATCAGGCGACCACCGCCCACCGTGAGCGGCAGGCACCAGGCGGCCAGCTTGTCGAGGGCGGCCACCGCCCGCGCGGTCACCACATCAGCGCTCAGCGCCGGCTTGTCCCGGGTGCCGACGGCTGCCTCCTCCGCCCGCCCCCGGAAGACCCGCACCATCCGGGTCAGTCCGAGCTGTTCGACGGCCTCGATGAGGAAGGCGGTCCGCCGGGCGAGCGGTTCGACGAGGGTGACGGTGAGGTCGGGCCGGGCGATCGCCAGCACCAGGCCGGGCAGCCCGGCACCGGAGCCGACGTCGATGACGCTGGCCCCCTCCGGGATCCGCTCCGCCATCGCCGCGCAGTTGAGCAGGTGTCGCTCCCACAGCCGCGGCGTCTCGCGGGGGCCGATCAGGCCGCGGACCACGCCCTCCGTGGCCAGCAGTTCGGCGTACGCGGCGGCCAGCTCGAGCCGGTCGCCGAAGAGGACCCGGGCGGCCTCGGCCAGCTCGGGCGGCAGGGTCACGTCGGCCGGGGCCGGTCGTTCGGCCGGGACCGGGGTGCCGGTGTCGACGGGCAGGTCGGCGGAGTCCACGAAGGACGATCCCGCCGGGTCCGCCAAGGTGTCCGGCTCCGCGAAGACCGGGTCCACCGATCCGGCGGGCGCCGGACCCTCGGTCGCGGGCTCGTCCGGGCCGACCGGTGACTCCGGCTCGGTCGAGAAGGCCAACGGCACCGGCTCGGTCGAGAAGGCGGGTGGCACCGCGCCGGGCGCCCCGGCCGGCTCCGGGCCGACGGCATCCTCCGCCTCCCCGGAGAACGTGGGATCGACCGGGGTCGGCGGCAGTTCGGACGGGGGCAGCGCGGCGGCGTCCCCACCGGCAGAGAAGATCGGGTCCACGGTCGGGTCGGGCCGCACAGGCGACGGCCCGGGCGGCGTACCACCCGGGCCGGCAACGGCACCCGCCGTCGTGTCGTCGTGAGCCACCCGGTCAGGCCGCCGGCCGGACGACGATGCGGCGGTTCGGTTCGACACCCTCGGACTCGCTCTCCACCCCGGTCAGGGCGTTCACCACGTCGTGCACGCACTTGCGCTCGAACGCGGACATCGGCTCCAGGCGCACCGGCTCGCCGTACTCCTTGACCTTCTCCACGGCGTTGCGGGCGACGGCGGCCAACTCCTTGCGCCGGTTGGCCCGGTAGCCACCGACGTCGAGCAGCAGCCGGCTCGGCGTACCGGTCTGCCGGAACACCGCCAGCCGGGCCAGTTCCTGGAGCGCCTCCAGGGTGGCCCCGCGCTGCCCGACCAGGTTCTGCAGGCGGTCACCGACCACCTCGACGACGGGACGGCCACCGGAGACCAGCTCGTCGATGTCACCGTCGTAGTCGAGGATGTCGAGCAGGCCCTCGATGTAGTCGGCGGCGATCTCGCTCTGCCCGAACAACTCGCTCTCGGCGGGGGCCTTCTTCTCCCGGACCCCCTCGGCCCGGGTCTCCTCGTTCTCGCCCGTGGCAGCCGGCACGCTCTCCTCGTCCACGGACGCGTCGGCGCTGGGGATGCTGGTCTCGGTCACGGTGTCATCTCCGTACTCGCTCGGCCGGACCGTCGGGTCCGCTGGTCTCCCGAGGGCCGGCGGGAGGTCTCGCCGGTGCCCGTCGGGCACGTCTGTACGGGCCAGTTTCGCCCGTGACCGCGCTGCGCGCGGCGGTTCCGGCCCGGCGCCGACCGTACGGTGGCAGCTCGACGACCGGAACGGGCCGCCGCCGGAGACCGGCGGCGGCCCGGAGGGGTCAGCCCTGACGCTTGGCGGGGCGGCTCTTCTTCGGGTTGACCGGCTTGGCGCCGGGCTTCGGGCCGGCCACCTTGGGGGCGGCCGCCGGAGCCTTCGCAACCGGCTGGGCGGTCTTGCGGCCGAGGAGCCCACCGGTCTTGGCGACCGGCTGGCCGTTGGTCTTGGCGGCACCCTTCGGCGGCACCAGCGGCGGGAACTTCCGCAGCACCCACTGCTGCTGGCCGAGGGTGAAGAGGTTGTTGGTGACCCAGTAGATGATCACACCGATCGGGAAGATCGAGCCGGAGACGAGCAGCGAGACCGGGATGCCGTAGAGCATCAGCCGCTGGACCATGCGCTGCTGCGGGTCCTCGGCCCAGCCGGTCTTCAGGATCATCTGACGGCTGGTCAGGTACGTGGTGGCGATCATGATGCAGACCAGGATGCCGGCGACGATCTTCACGGTGCCGGTGTTCGCGCCGAGGCCGGCGAGCTGCTCGGTGGTGGAGCCGAACCGGCCGGAGATCGGGGCGGAGAAGAGCTTCGCGTTCGAGGCGCTCTCGAACTGCTGCACGGTCCAGCCGTACAGGGTCTTCTGGGTGTTCTCCGGGGTCAGCCGCTTGAGGGTGTGGAACAGGCCGAGGAAGACCGGGATCTGGAGGAACATCGGAAGGCAGCCCATCAGCGGGTTGGCCTTTTCCTTCCGGTAGAGCTCCATCATCTCCTTCTGGAGCGTCTCCCGGTCACCCTTGTGCTTCTCCTGGAGCTCCTTCACCTTCGGCTGGAGCGCCTGCATCGCCCGCTGGGACTTGATCTGCTTGACGAAGACCGGGAAGAGGATCACCCGGACCGTGACCACCAGGAAGACGATGGCGAGGATCCAGGACCAGTTCGTACCGATCACGGCCTCGATCGGCACCCCGATGGCGTCCCAGGCCGAGTGCCAGGTGAGCAGGATCCACGAGATCGCGTAGTAGATCCAGTCGAGACTAAACACTCAGGCTCCAGTCACGTCGGCACGGCGGCGGTCGCCCGGCTCCGGCACCGGGTCGTGTCCACCTGGGTGGAAGGGGTGGCAGCGCGACAACCGCCGGACCGTCAGCCAGGCTCCCCGGAACGCACCGTGCCGGGTCACCGCCTCCACGGCGTAGGCACTGCACGACGGGTAGAACCGGCAGCGGGCCGGCAGTGCCGGACTTATCCACCGACGGTACGCGATGATGGGTGCCAGCAGCATGCGGGCACCGGTAGTGGTCGGCCGCGGGGCGGCGCTGTCCCCGCTCACCGGGACCGCCGACCCCGGGGGGCCCGGGCGGCGGCAACGGCCGCGTCCAGGTCCGTCCCCAGCCGGTCGTACGACGCCTCGGCGGCCGGCGGCAGCGCGCGTACCACCAGGGTGCTCCCGGCGGGCAGGGCGTCGAGGCGCTCGCGGACCAGGTGTCGCAGCCGCCGACGGACCTTGTTGCGGACGACTGCGTTGCCGACGGCCTTGGACACGACGAAGCCGGCGCGGGTCGGTGCGGATGGCTCCGCACCGCTGCTCCGCGCCGGCTCCGGCGAGGTTGTCGCGGTAGGTCCGGTCGACTCGGGAAGGGTCAGGTGGACCACGACCGCGCCGCGTCCGACGCGTCGGCCACCCCGGACCGCTGCGGCGAAGTCGTTACTCCGCCGCAGTCGCTGCGCGGCGGCCAACACGACTGCGCACGTCCCCGGACCGGACCGGTCGGCCTCAGGCCGACAGGCGGGCGCGGCCCTTGGCGCGACGGGTCGAGATGATGGCGCGGCCGGCACGGGTGCGCATGCGCAGCCGGAAGCCGTGGGTCTTCGCGCGCCGGCGGTTGTTCGGCTGGAAGGTGCGCTTGCTCACGTCAGGCTCTCCGTTGTCGTACGCCCCGCGCGGGGGATCGCCCGGGGTCGTGTGGTGGTTCAGACCACCGTGGCGGTGGCCTCCGATCGGTGCTGCCCGGCGACGCGGGTCTCGGCGAGGCGAGAAGACGACCGCGGACAGCAAGCACCCATCACCCTAGCAGAGGGCGAGAGAGCAGCCGCTCCAGCCTACGCAGGGGGGCAATGACCGTCAAACATCACACCCCGGGCACCCAGGTACGGCGCAACCCCGACCGAAGGGGCGCTTTTCGCTGATGTTGACAAGCCTCCCACGGCGGCGACGGTTGATGACGCGGGGCCCGCACTGTTAGCGTGCCCGATTGCGGTCAGCGCCGGGGTCCGGGTTGTCGCTGACGGGCAAGACCGGACCAGGGAGTGAATCGTTCGGCACGGTGAACCCGCTTCAACGCCTCCGGTGACCAGGGGGGCAGGTCCGACCCGCGTCCGGTGGGCGGCCACAATCGGTCGGTACACACAGGCTGTGGATAACTTGTGGATGACGACCGGTCAGCCGTCCGGGCGGGCGTGAGCAGAGGCGAGGGGGTGGCACGACGGTGACCGGAGCGACCGACCTTGCCGCGGTGTGGACAGCGACGACCGACGAACTCGCCGACGAGATCATCTCCGCGCAGCAGCGCGCGTACCTCCGGCTGACCCGGCTCCGGGCGATCGTCGAGGACACCGCCCTGCTCTCCGTGCCCGACGCGTTCACCCGGGACGTGATCGAGTCCCGGCTGCGCCCCGCCATCACCGAGGCCCTGAGCCGGCGGTTCGGCCGCCCGATCCAGGTGGCCGTCACCGTACGCGTCGCCGAGGACCCCGCCGGGCGCCCGGCGGGCACCGTCTACCGCAGCACTCCGGAGCCGCCGATCGCGGCGGACGGACCGGCCGACCTGCTCGCCGGGTTCGACCAGCCCGGCCCGCCCCGGACGGCACCCGGCTTCCCGGAGCTGGGCTACCCGGCCACGGCATACCCGGAGCAGCGCCCGGACCAGCCGGTGGAGGAGCCGGCCCCCCGGCAGCGCACCCCCGACGGTGGCCGGCCGCAGCCCGCCCCGGCCGCGCGGGACGGTCAGGACACCCTCTTCGGCACCGCCTTCGCCGAGCCGATGCGCGCGGAGCGCCGAGGCTACGACGAACCACCGGCCCGGATCGACCCGCCGGCGCGCGACGGTCGCGGCTACGAGCAGCCCCGCTACCGGGAGGCGGCCGGCCCGGCCGATCCGCCGCCGCTGCGTGGTCTGCCCCGCGACGGCGGGACCGACTCGGGGCCGGGCCGCAGTGGCGCAGATCACCGTCCCGGTGGTCAGGCCGACCGGCGGCTCCCCGGTGGGGCGGAGACCGGGGGCAACCGGCTCAACCCGAAGTACATGTTCGAGACGTTCGTCATCGGTTCCTCGAACCGGTTCGCGCACGCCGCGAGCGTCGCGGTGGCCGAGTCGCCGGCGAAGGCGTACAACCCGCTCTTCATCTACGGCAGCTCCGGGCTGGGCAAGACCCACCTGCTGCACGCCATCGGGCACTACGCCACGACGCTCGGCAACGCCCGCTCGGTCCGGTACGTCTCGACCGAGGAGTTCACCAACGACTTCATCAACTCCCTGCGGGACGACAAGACCAGCGCGTTCCAGCGCCGCTACCGGGACGTCGACATCCTCCTGATCGACGACATCCAGTTCCTGGAGAACCGGGAGCGGACCCAGGAGGAGTTCTTCCACACCTTCAACACCCTGCACAACGCGAACAAGCAGATCGTGATCACCTCCGACCGCTCGCCGAAGCAGCTGGCGACGCTGGAGGACCGGCTGCGGACCCGGTTCGAGTGGGGACTGCTGGCCGACATCCAGCCGCCCGACCTGGAGACCCGGATCGCGATCCTGCAGAAGAAGGCGGCCCAGGAGCGGCTCTACGCCCCGCCGGACGTGCTGGAGTTCATCGCCTCCCGGGTGTCGAACTCGATCCGGGAGCTGGAGGGCGCACTGATCCGGGTGACCGCCTTCGCCAGCCTGACCCGCTCGTCGGTGGAGCTGTCGCTGGCCGAGGAGGTGCTGCGGGACTTCATCCCCGACGGTGCCGGCCCGGAGATCACCGCCGACCAGATCATGGTCTCCACCTCGGAGTACTTCGGGGTGAGCCTGGAGGACCTGCGGGGGCACTCCCGGTCCCGGGTCCTGGTCAACGCCCGCCAGGTCGCCATGTACCTGTGCCGGGAGCTGACCGATCTCTCGTTGCCCCGGATCGGCCAGGCGTTCGGCGGTCGGGACCACACCACCGTCATGCACGCCGATCGGAAGATCCGTCAGCAGATGGCGGAGCGGCGCTCGCTCTACAACCAGATCGCCGAGCTGACCAACCGGATCAAGCAGACCACCTAGTTCCACCGACGACGCGCAGCGCCCGGCCGGACCACCGGCCGGGCTTTTTTGGTGCCTGTGGACACCCCGCGCTTGACCCTCGACCCGGTGCAGGGCCCAGGATCGGTGTCGTGTTCGTCCACAGCCCGACCCGGTTGTCCACATCCCCTGTGTCACAGGCTGTGGAGAAACACGCTCAGTCCTCGACCGGTTACCCACAGACTGTGGACAACTCCTGGGGACGGGCCTGTGGACGCCTGGGGACAACCGCGTCGTTGTCCACCGACGACGGTCGGCCTGTGGGCTTCCTGTTGAAGGTTCTGGGGACGACGTCGTCGGATGTCGTCGCGGTCGTCCACAACCATGGGGAGAAACCCGGTGGATTACCGGTGGACAACCGGTGGACAACGGTGGACAACCCGGGGGCGGTGGCGGGCTGTGGACCGCGACACGGGTTTTACCCCTGGTTCTCCACAGGCAAACCACCGGTGGATAACCTGTCTGACCTGCGCGGACGCCGGTTCTCCACAGTTTGCACAGGTGCGATGAAGACGATGAGTTATCTCTTCTAAAGAATCAAAAACCAATCATCACCGTTGGACTTCCTGTGGATCGGGCCGGAGCGCTGCCGTCGGCAGTCACCCCGGCACCTGGAAGCACGGGGTCGGGCGCACAGCCGATGCCCACGCGCCCTAAGGTGCGATGGGTACCCGCACGGTCGGGCGGGACGGGTGAGAGCGGTCGGCATGAGAGAGTTGTCGCTGACGTCGACGCGGAGGCATTGATGAAGTTCCGAGTGGAGCGCGACGCGCTCGCCGAGGCGGTCGCGTGGACCGCCAAGAGCCTGCCCAACCGACCCTCCGTACCGGTCCTGGCCGGGGTGATGCTCCGCGTCACCGACGGCAACCTCCAGGTCTCCGGCTTCGACTACGAGGTCTCCAGCCAGGTCACCGTCGAGGTGCAGGGGGACGCCGACGGCGCCGCCCTCGTCTCCGGTCGCCTGCTCGCCGAGATCACCAAGGCCCTGCCGGCCAAGCCGGTGGACATCGCCGCCGTCGGCTCGCACCTGGAGCTGGTCTGCGGCAGCGCCCGCTTCACCCTGCCGACCATGCCGGTCGAGGACTACCCGGCCCTGCCGGAGATGCCGGAGAGCGCGGGCACCGTCGACGCCGCCGCCTTCGCCGCCGCCGTCGCCCAGGTCGCCGTCGCCGCGGGCCGGGACGAGACGCTGCCGATGATGACCGGCGTACGCCTCGAGCTCTCCGGCGGCACGCTGGCGATGCTCGCCACCGACCGCTACCGGCTGGCGCTGCGGGAGATGCAGTGGAACCCGGACGACCCGGAGATCAGCCTCAACGCGCTGGTGCCGGCCCGGACGTTGAATGACACCGCCAAGGCCCTCGGCCCGCTCGGCGGTCAGGTCACCATGGCCCTGTCCCAGGGCGGCGCGGGCGAAGGCATGATCGGCTTCTCCGGCGGCACCCGGCGTACCACCAGCCGGCTGCTGGACGGCGCGAACTACCCGCCGGTGCGCTCGCTCTTCCCGGCCAGCCACAACGCGGAGGCGCGGGTCCCGGTCGCCACGCTGATCGAGGTGGTCAAGCGCGTCGCGCTGGTCGCCGAGCGCACCACCCCGGTGCTGCTGAGCTTCAGCGCCGACGGGCTGGTCGTCGAGGCCGGCGGCACCGAGGAGGCCCGGGCCAGCGAGGCCATGGAGGCCACCTTCACCGGTGACGCGCTGACCATCGGCTTCAACCCGCAGTACCTGATCGACGGTCTGGCCAACCTGGGCGCCCAGTACGCGCAGCTGGCCTTCGTCGACGCCTTCAAGCCGGCGGTGATTTCCCCGGCCGGCGAGGATGGCGAGGTCATCCCCGGGTACCGGTACCTCATCATGCCGATCCGCGTGTCCCGCTGATCGCACCCGGCAACACCCAGACGTACGGAGGTAGCAGCAGATGCAGCTCGGCCTGGTAGGACTCGGCCGGATGGGCGGCAACATGCGCGAGCGGTTGCGCGCGGCCGGCCACGAGGTGGTCGGCTACGACCGCAACGCGGAGCTGAGCGACGTCGCGAGCCTCGCGGAGCTGGCCGAGAAGCTGGAGTCGCCGCGCGCCATCTGGGTGATGGTGCCGGCCGGCGTCACCGACGCCACCATCGACGAGCTCGCCGGTCTGCTCGGTGCGGGCGACATCATCATCGACGGCGGCAACTCGCGGTTCAGCGACGACGCCCCCCGCGCGGAGCGCCTCAACGAGCAGGGCATCGGCTACCTGGACGTCGGCGTCTCCGGCGGTGTCTGGGGCAAGCAGAACGGCTACGCCCTGATGGTCGGCGGCGCCGAGCAGCACGTCGAGCGGCTGATGCCGATCTTCGAGGCGCTCAAGCCCGAGGGCGAGTTCGGTTTCGTGCACGCCGGCCCGGTCGGTGCCGGCCACTACGCCAAGATGGTGCACAACGGCATCGAGTACGGCCTGATGCACGCCTACGCCGAGGGCTACGAGCTGCTGTCGAAGTCCGAGCTGGTGACCAACGTGCCGGGCGTCTTCAAGTCCTGGCGCGAGGGCACCGTGGTCCGGTCCTGGCTGCTCGACCTGCTCGACCGCGCGCTGGACGAGGACCCGGAGCTGGCCGAGCTGAGCAGCTACACCGAGGACACCGGCGAGGGCCGCTGGACGGTCGACGAGGCGGTCCGGCTGGCCGTGCCGCTGAACGTCATCACCGCCTCGCTGTTCGCCCGGTTCGCGTCCCGCCAGGACGAGTCGCCGGCGATGAAGGCCGTCGCCGCGCTGCGCCAGCAGTTCGGCGGGCACGCCGTCCACAAGCGCTGACCGGTATCCACAGCCCTGTGTACGTCCGCCGGCTCGAACTCGTCGACTTCCGCTCCTACGAGCGGGTCGGCGTCGACCTGGAGCCGGGTCCGAACGTGCTGATCGGCGCCAACGGCGTCGGCAAGACCAACCTGGTCGAGGCGTTGGGCTACGTGGCGACCCTGGACTCGCACCGGGTCGCCACGGACGCCCCGCTGGTCCGGATGGGGGCCACCAGCGCGGTGATCCGCTGCGCGGTGGTGCACGAGGGGCGCGAACTCCTGGTCGAACTGGAGATCGTCCCCGGCAAGGCCAACCGGGCCCGACTGGGCCGCTCACCGGCCCGGCGGGCCCGGGACGTGCTCGGCGCGCTGCGGCTGGTGCTCTTCGCCCCGGAGGACCTGGAACTGGTCCGGGGCGACCCCGCCGAACGCCGCCGCTACCTCGACGACCTGCTGGTCACCCGGCAGCCCCGGTACGCCGGCGTGCGCGCCGACTACGACCGGGTGGTCAAGCAGCGCAACGCCCTGCTGCGGACGGCGTACCTGGCCCGCAAGACGGGTGGGACGCGCGGCGGCGACCTCTCCACGCTGGCGGTCTGGGACGCCCACCTGGCGCAGTACGGGGCGGAGCTGCTCGCCGGGCGGCTGGAGCTGGTCGCGGCGCTCACCCCGCACGTGGCCAAGGCGTACGACGCGGTGGCGGCGGGACGCGGGGCGGCGGGGATCGCGTACCGGCCGTCGGTGGAGCTGCCCGAGGCGGGGGCCGACCGGGCCGTGCTGGCCGAGGCGCTGGCCGTCGCGCTGGTCGAGCAGCGGTCGGCGGAAATCGAACGGGGCACCACCCTGGTCGGCCCGCACCGTGACGACCTCGCCCTCACCCTCGGCCCGCTGCCCGCCAAGGGGTACGCCAGCCACGGCGAGTCCTGGTCGTACGCGCTGGCGCTGCGGCTGGCCGGGTACGACCTGCTGCGCGCCGACGGCATCGAGCCGGTGCTGGTGCTCGACGACGTCTTCGCCGAGCTGGACGCCGGGCGCCGCGAGCGCCTGGCCGAGCTGGTCGGTGGGGCCGCCCAGCTCCTGGTGACCTGTGCGGTCGACGACGACGTGCCGGCGGCGCTGCGCGGTGCCCGGTACGCCGTCGGTGAGGGGGCGGTACGCCGTGTCGGATGACTTCCAGCTCCCGCCGGCCCGGCTGGGGCCGGGACGCGGTGCGCGTACCCCCGAGGGGTCGGACCCGGACGGGCCCGCCGTGGCGCGCGGCCGGAACCGCGGCGGCGGTCAGGTGCCCGGGGACGGTGCGGACGGCGGCGAGGCGGGCCCGCGACGGACCTCGGGCGGGCAGCGGCGACCGGCCGACGCCCCGGCCGGCGCGGGCGGTGACGGCACCGGCGCGGCCACCGACGGCGCGGCCGGGCCGGAGCTGGCGCGGGCCGTGCTGGACGCGGCGAAGGCCCGGCGGCAGGCCGCCGCCCCGGCGCGGCGGCGCAGCGCGGTACGCGGTGACGGCGAGAAGCGGCTGCGCGGCTACTCCGGTCCCGGCCCGGACCCGCGCGATCCGCAGCTGCTCGGCGCGGTGCTGGCGAAACTGGTCAAGGCGCGTGGCTGGCAGCAGCCGGCGGCCGAGGCGACCGTCTTCGGGGCCTGGGAGAAGGTGGTGGGGCCGGAGGTGGCGCAGCACAGCCGCCCGGTCAAGCTGGAGGACGGCGAGCTGACCGTGGAGGCCCGCTCCACCGCCTGGGCCACCCAGCTGCGGCTGCTCGCCGCTTCACTGCTGAAGCAGATCGCCAGCGAGGTCGGCCACAACGTGGTGCGCAAGCTGCACATCCACGGTCCCGCCGCGCCGTCCTGGTCGCGGGGTCCGCGCCGGGTGCGCGGTCGCGGGCCGCGCGACACCTACGGCTGAGCCGTCGGGCTCAGACGTCGGCGTAGACCGCGAAGCCCCGGTCGGCGCAGCGCCGGTAGAAGGCCGCCAGGACGCTCAGCTCGGCGCAGGTGAAGTTCCACTGCGGCGGTTCGCCGGCCTCGTCGCGCAGCCGGTCGAGGCGGCTGTCCAGCCAGCGCAGCTGCTGTTCGGCCAGGCGACCGTCGCCCAGCAGCGCGCGCAGCACGTCGCTGACCGACTCGAAGGTCACCGTCTCGCCGATCGGCCGGTGCCGGGCGACGAACTTCTCCACGCCGTCGGCGATCCAGGAGCAGCCGTCGGGGTCGATCACCGGGTCCTCGTCCTCGGCCGAGTTCTCCGTGGCGTAGAGCACATTTTCCAGGCCGAGGATCAGGTCGACCAGCTCCGTGTACGCGGTCGCGCGCACCGTGCCGGTCTTCGCGATCAGCTCGGCGAGCGCCGCGGTGGGGGCGGAGATCCGTGGCAGGTCCACGATCTCGCCGAAGTCGACGAACTCGGCCGGCGCGACCGGATCGTAGAAGCGGCCGGTACGCGGCCAGTGCACCGCGACGTTGTCCAGCCCCATCTGGCGTCACCTCTCACCAAGCACGTTGTCGGACCGATCGGGTCGATCGTCCCGGTTCCGGCCGCGAAGGATCAAGACCGCAGCGGCGGCGCCGCAAAGGTACGGCACGTCCGGTCCCACCGCGACCCCCGGGCGGTTCCGGTCCGTCGCGTCGGGGTGTTCGGCCGACCACGCGCCGTCATGGCCCGGCGTCGGACGGTTCGCGCCCGGGTGGTCGGCCGCGCCCCCGATCAGGGGCTGGCGTGTAGGGGGAGTCGCGGACAGCGCCCTTCGGGCCGCTACGGGGGTCTCAGCCGCCCCGCAGCGGTGCCGAGTGGCGGTTTCGTCGTCCGCGCACAGTAAGATTGGGGGCGAGACGAAAGACCCGACACGGAGCGACGGACACGGGCCCGCAGGGCCCTTGATCATTGTCCCGGATCGGGTCCGAGCCGATCGCGATCCGCGGGCAACCGCGGCGACCGGCGCAGCGATCCGTGACCTGGACACCCGGGGACCGGTGCGTGCGCCGACGTCGTGTCCTGTCCGCCGAACCCGCGCCCCGCGCCCTGGCGTGGTCGGTGCGAGAAAGTGGCCGAGGGTGGCAGCGCAGGACAAGCAGGAGTACGGCGCCGAGTCGATCACCGTTCTCGAAGGGCTGGAGGCCGTCCGGAAGCGGCCCGGTATGTACATCGGCTCCACCGGTGAGCGCGGTCTGCACCACCTCGTGTGGGAGGTCGTCGACAACGCGGTGGACGAGGCGCTCGCCGGGCACTGCGACACCATCGACGTGGTGCTGCTGGCCGACGGCGGGGTCCGGGTCACCGACAACGGCCGTGGTTTCCCGGTCGACCTGCACCCGAAGCTGAAGAAGCCGGGTGTCGAGGTCGCGCTGACCGTGCTGCACGCGGGCGGCAAGTTCGACGGCAAGGCGTACGCGGTCTCCGGCGGTCTGCACGGCGTCGGCGTGTCCGTGGTGAACGCGCTCTCCACCAGGATGGCCGTGGAGATCCACAAGTCGGGCTCGGTCTGGCGGCAGCAGTACCACAACTCCAAGCCCACCCCGCTGGAGAAGGGCGAGTCGACGGACCGGACCGGTTCGGCGGTCTCCTTCTGGCCGGACGCGGACGTCTTCGAGACCGTCGACTTCGACTTCCAGACCATCTACCGCCGGCTCCAGGAGATGGCCTTCCTGACCCGCGGCCTCACCATCCACCTGCTCGACGAGCGGGTCCCGGAGGGTGAGGAGGGCAAGCTCCGCGAGGTCACCTTCCGCTACGACGGCGGCATCGCCGACTTCGTCCGGCACCTCAACGCCTCGAAGAACCCGATCCACAAGACGGTGGTCGAGTTCGGGGCCGAGGAGGAGGGCATGTCGCTCGAGATCGCCATGCAGTGGAACGAGTCGTACGGCGAGTCGGTCTACACCTTCGCGAACAACATCAACACCCACGAGGGCGGCACCCACGAGGAGGGCTTCCGGTCCGCGTTGACCAGCGTGGTCAACCGCTACGGCGCGGAGAAGAAGCTGCTCAAGGGGGACGAGAAGCTCTCCGGCGAGGACATCCGGGAGGGCCTGGCCGCGATCATCTCGGTCAAGCTGACCAACCCGCAGTTCGAGGGCCAGACGAAGACCAAGCTGGGCAACACGCCGGTGAAGAGCTTCGTGCAGCGGGTCTGCAACGACCGGTTGGTCGACTGGTTCGACCGCAACCCGGCCGAGGCCAAGATGATCATTCAGAAGGCGTCCCAGGCCGCCCGGGCCCGGATCGCGGCGCAGCAGGCGCGCAAGCTGGCCCGGCGCAAGTCGCTGCTGGAGTCCGGCTCGATGCCGGGCAAGCTGGCCGACTGCCAGTCGACCGACCCGCGCGAGTCCGAGGTCTTCATCGTCGAGGGCGACTCGGCCGGCGGCTCGGCCAAGCAGGGCCGCGACCCCCGTACCCAGGCGATCCTGCCGATCCGCGGCAAGATCCTCAACGTGGAGAAGGCCCGGATCGACCGGGTGCTGAAGAACAACGAGGTCCAGGCGCTGATCACCGCGCTGGGCACCGGCATCCACGACGACTTCGACATCGAGAAGCTGCGCTACCACAAGATCGTGCTGATGGCCGACGCCGACGTCGACGGCCAGCACATCCAGACGCTGCTGCTCACCCTGCTGTTCCGCTTCATGCGGCCGCTGGTCGAGCTGGGTCACGTCTACCTGGCCGCCCCGCCGCTCTACAAGATCAAGTGGAACAAGAAGGGTGACGACGCCCAGTACGCGTACTCCGACCGGGAGCGGGACGGGCTGATCGCGCTGCGCCAGCAGAAGAAGCCCAACGCCAAGCCGGACGACATCCAGCGGTTCAAGGGCCTCGGCGAGATGAACTATCCCGAGCTGTGGGAGACCACGATGAACCCGGCCACCCGCACCCTGCGCCGGGTGACCCTCGACGACGCCGCAACCGCCGACGAGCTGTTCAGCGTCCTGATGGGTGAGGACGTCGAGGCGCGTCGCTCGTTCATCCAGCGCAACGCCAAGGACGTGCGGTTCCTCGACATCTGACGGACCATGCCGGGCCGGCCGGAAATCCACCGGCCGGCCCGCTGGTCCACAGGTTTATCCACAGACTGGCCGGTTTCCACAGCCGTTATCCACAGCACGAACACGACTCTGAGTCTGATAAGGGTTAACAGTGACCGATACTCCCGAGTCCACCCCGAACGAGCCGGAGACCCCGGAGACACCGGCCGCGGTCGTGCAGCACGACCGCATCGAGCCGGTCGGCCTCGAGGTCGAGATGCAGCGCTCGTACCTCGACTACGCGATGAGCGTGATCGTCGGGCGGGCCCTGCCGGACGTCCGGGACGGGCTCAAGCCGGTCCACCGCAAGATCCTCTACGCCATGTTCGACTCGGGCTACCGGCCGGACCGCGGCTACGTGAAGTGCTCCCGGGTCGTCGGCGACGTGATGGGTCAGTTCCACCCGCACGGCGACTCGGCCATCTACGACGCGCTGGTCCGGATGGCGCAGCCCTGGTCGCTGCGTTACCCGCTGGTCGACGGCAACGGCAACTTCGGCTCCCCGGGCAACGACCCGGCCGCCGCCATGCGGTACACCGAGTGCAAGCTCGACCCGCTGGCGATGGAGATGCTGCGGGACATCGACGAGGACACCGTCGACCTCCAGGACAACTACGACGGCCGGGCCAAGGAGCCCACCATCCTGCCGTCCCGGATCCCCAACCTGCTGGTCAACGGCTCCGAGGGCATCGCGGTCGGCATGGCCACCAAGATCCCGCCGCACAACCTGCGCGAGATCGGCGCGGCGGTGCAGTGGTGCCTGGAGAACCCGGAGGTCGACGAGGCCACCACCCTCGAGGCGCTGCTGGAGATCGTCAAGGGCCCGGACTTCCCGACCCACGGTCTGATCGTCGGCCAGTCCGGCATCCAGGACGCCTACCGGACCGGGCGCGGCTCGATCCGGATGCGGGCCGTGGTCGAGGTCGAGGAGGACAAGCGCGGCCGCCCGGCGCTGGTCGTCAGTGAGCTGCCGTACCAGGTCAACCCGGACAACCTCGCCGAGCGGATCGCCGAGCTGATCAAGGAGGGCAAGCTCGCCGGCATCGCCGACATCCGCGACGAGTCCTCCGGCCGTACCGGCATGCGGATCGTGCTCGTGCTCAAGCGCGACGCGGTCGCCAAGGTGGTGCTGAACAACCTCTACAAGCACACCCAGCTCCAGGAGACCTTCGGCGCCAACATGCTGGCCCTGGTCGACGGGGTGCCGCGCACGCTCAACCTGGCCCAGTTCATCCGCTACTACGTCGACCACCAGATCGACGTGATCCGCCGGCGGACGGCGTTCCGGCTGCGCAAGGCCGAGGAGCGGGCGCACATCCTGCGCGGTCTGTCCAAGGCGCTCGACGCGCTCGACGAGGTGATCGCCCTGATCCGGCGCTCGCCCACGGTCGAGGACGCCCGGCAGGGCCTGATCCGGCTGCTGGAGATCGACGAGATCCAGGCGACCGCGATCCTCGACATGCAGCTGCGCCGCCTGGCCGCCCTGGAGCGGCAGCGGATCCTGGACGATCTGGCCAAGCTCGAACTGGAGATCGCCGACCTCAAGGACATCCTCGCCAAGCCGGAGCGGCAGCGGAAGATCGTCTCGGAGGAGCTGGGCGAGATCGTCGCGAAGTGGGGCGACGAGCGGCGTACGAAGATCGTGCCGTTCGACGGCGAGGTCTCGATGGAGGACCTCATCGCCCGCGAGGACGTGGTCGTCACCATCACCCGCACCGGATACGCCAAGCGCACCAAGGTGGATCTCTACCGGTCGCAGCGGCGCGGCGGCAAGGGCGTCAGCGGCGCGAGCCTCCGGCAGGACGACATCGTCAGCCACTTCTTCGTATGCTCGACGCACGACTGGATCCTGTTCTTCACCAACAAGGGCAGGGTCTACCGGGCCAAGGCGTACGAGCTTCCGGAAGCCAGTAGGGTGGCCAAGGGCCAGCACGTGGCCAATCTGCTCGCCTTCCAAGCGGACGAGCAGATCGCGCAGATCATCGAAATTCCGAACTACCAGGTGGCTCCCTACCTGGTACTGGCCACGAAGAACGGCCTGGTGAAGAAGACGCGGCTCGAGGAGTTCGACTCCAACCGCTCCGGCGGGGTCATCGCGATCAACCTGCGCGATGAGGACGAGTTGGTCGGTGCTGCCCTGGTCGCCCCGACCGACGACCTCCTGCTGGTCTCCAAGAACGCTCAGGCCATCCGCTTCAACGCCTCCGACGAGGCGCTGCGCCCGATGGGTCGCGCCACCTCGGGCGTCATCGGGATGCGGTTCAGCGAGGAGGACGTCCTGCTCGCGATGGAGGTCGTCCGCGAGGGCATGGAGATGGACGTCCTGGTCGCGACGAACGGTGGATACGCGAAACGTACGCCGATCGAGGAATACCCGGTCCAGGGCCGGGGAGGTAAGGGCGTGCTGACTGCGAAGATCACCGAGCGACGTGGTGGTCTGGTCGGTGCGACGGTGATCAGTCCGGACGACGAGCTGTTCGCCATCACCAGCAACGGCGGCGTCATCCGGACTCCGGTGAAGCCTGTACGCCGTACGCGTGACCGGAACACAATGGGGGTCAAGCTGATGGACCTCCCGGACGGCGTAACTATCGTGGCGATTGCTCGCAATGCCGACGAGCCTGACGAACAGGACTAGTTGATGACGGAGACACAGGCGAAGTCGGGGAACAAGGGGACCTCGACCAACCCGGTCGACGAGGAGGCCGCAAAGGGCGGCACAGCGGCGACCGGCCGTGCGGCCGTGGGTCGCGCGACGGTCCCCGCCGACGCGCCTGCCACCCCCAAGTTCACCCGGGCTCCCGGCATGGCCCCGCCGCCGGACAAGCCCGGGGAGGGCTCGGGAGCGAGCGACCAGACCGAGAAGGCTCCGGCCGAGGCCCCGACCTCGGTCGCGGCGCCGACCGTAGCGCCGCCCGCCGCCACGACGACACAGCCGATCAAGCCGACCGGTACGGCCAAGCCGTCCACCGGCACGACCGGCACCCAGCCGCGGGTCGGTGCCGGTCTCGGTACCGCCCCGAAGCCGTCGCCGGACGGTGCCCGGCCCGGCGCCGCCGGCCGGCCCGCCAACGGCGGTGGCCTGCCGCCGGGCATCAGCGGAGCGGCCGCCGTCGGGGCCGCCCGGGTGGGCGAGGCGGTACGCGCCGCGCGCAGCTCGGTCAGCTCGGCCGCGTCGCGCGGACCCCGCCGGGCCCGGCTGAACCTCAAGCGGATCGACCCGTGGTCCGTGATGAAGTTCGCCTTCGCGGTCTCGGTGGTGCTCTTCATCGTCGTGGTCGTCGCGACCTCGGTGCTCTACCTGGCCCTGGACGCGATGGGTGTGTTCAAGAGCGTCAACGACAGCCTCACCGACCTGGTGAACGCCGGCGGTGGCTCGGGTGGCGGTGGCGGATTCCGGATCACCGCCAAGGGCGTGATCCTCAGCTCGGCGCTGATCGGTCTGGTGAACGTGGTGCTCTTCACCGCGCTCGCCACCCTCGGTGCCTTCGTCTACAACGTCTGCGCCGACCTGGTCGGCGGGATCGAGCTGACCCTCGCCGAGCGGGACTGAACGAACCGACGCCGGGCCGCCGCACCTGCGGCCGCCCGGCGTCGTCGTGTCCGGGGAGCGTCGCTCCCGGCCACCCCGGCGCACGGCCGCCAGCGGAAAGTGCTGGTCGCCCCGACGGGCTGCCGGTACGGTCTGGATAGGCACCGACCCCGATTTGGGGCCGGAGGCGGCGATGGGTTAACCTAGCTCGTCGCTACGCGGGGCTATAGCTCAGTCGGTTAGAGCGCAGAGCTGATAACTCTGAGGTCGCTGGTTCGATTCCAGCTAGCCCCACCGCACACCGTCCGACGGCAGTCGAGCGCGAGGGGTCGCCCCATGGTTAAGAAGCTTCTGCTCCTGGTCGGCGTCGTCGGCGTCGCGGCCCTCGTGGCCAAGAAGGTGAAGGCCTCGAACGACGAGCGTGCCCTCTGGCACGAGGCGACCACCGCGCCCGACCTGCGCTGACCGGTCGCACGTCGACTGCCAGCACCGGGCGGCTCCGCCCGCCTCCGGGGCCCTAGCTCAACTGGCAGAGCACTGCCTTTGCAAGGCAGGGGTTAGGGGTTCGAGTCCCCTGGGCTCCACCAGCACTTTCACCGGTTGACCTTGCCGGCAGGACGTGGCCCCCAGGTGTCGGCCGTCATCCGGCTCGTGGATTGACCGAGCAGCTCCATCATCGTGCGCAGCTCCTCACGCGGTACCTCCCTGTTCTGCCGGTACCTTCCGCGCAAAGGCGAAGGGCGGCCGGAAGAGATGACAAGGTACTGGCTTCACTTCGACATCTCCGGGATCTACCCGCACGGCTGGCCGCCCGTGGTGGGGGTGACCGGCCGGGACCTCGACGACTGCCTGAAGATCGTCAGGTGCCGGTACGGCCCCCCGTTCGCTCTGTTGACGAAGGTTGTCGAGGATCCGGATCTGACGGATGTCCAGCCCGGCATGGTTCCCCTCGGCCGGCCCCTCGGGGTGCCCGTATGGCGCGGCATCTGGTACCCGCCCGAGAACATCACGGGACCCGAGCCGTCATGATGTCATCGGAGCCACTCACGAACCGGGCAGCCGTCCCGAGCGGGCGCGAGTCCTGTTCCAGGGTCGCCGTTGAGATCAGCCGGTCGTCGTCCTTCGGAAAGCCCCAGAACACCGACTTGTCGCGGTAGCTCAGGTCCGCCTCCGCCCACACCGGCGTAGCGGACACGATGAACCAGTCATGGCTGCGCGAGAGCATGTAGAGGCTCCACGCCGGGTCGGGTTCCAACTGGTGCAGCTCACTCAGGCGAGCCCACTCCTGCGGTGTGGCTTGGCGCAGCGAGAGACCGCGCAGCACGAAGGGCATCGAGACGTACTGGACGCACTGGAACAGCACCTCCAAGCGGTACCGGCCCACGCTCTCGGATCCATCCGACTGAAGCCACAACTGGGTGTGCGTCCTCGTGACCTGGGTGATCTGGAAGAGCCTGTCCGGTGCCTCCAGGGAGGGCGCGGTGTAGTGGCGGGCCATCTCGTCACGTCCCCTGTCCAACCAGCGAGGTAGATCGACTGTACGGCCCTCGGGACAGCGGAGCAGTCCCCGCTCATCCGGTCGATCGGCAGCGGAACCGCTGTCAGGCGTTCGTCGACCTGATCCCTACCTGGTCAGCTGCCTCGTCCAACCAGCTGAGATACCAACGGGCGAAGCCGATCGGCGTCCCGTTGTCGAGGAGCGGCCGGAATCCCCCGACGGACGCAGTGTCGTCAGCCCACATCTGGCCGCGCGCCGGTCCGCTGACCACCAAGGCCTCCCGGTGAGCGCAACCGAGGTGACACAGGTACAGCAGTCCGGTCGAATGCCCCGGCTGGAGGACGAGTTCGTCGTGCTGCTCCCAGTACGCGTCCTCGGCGGCGTTGAACTCTTCCCCGGAGTCGTAATCCGCCTCGGCGGGAGGGGGCGGTAGCGCATCGGCCGGATTGAACGCCTCAGTATGTGCGAAGGGCTGATCCAGCGTGTCAAGGGAGGTGAGATCAGCTCCGTCACCGTCCCATTGCCACAGTCCGTCGACCCGGCGCATCGGGAAGAGGCCATAAGCCGGACCCGCGCCACCCCGACCCACCTCCAGCAGGAAGGAGCGGTATTCGCTGGGCAGCCGCACTCGAAACTGTGCCTCCGCTTCGGACAGTTCGTCGAGGCTCAGCGGCGGTTCGATTCGCCAACCATGCCCGTCGGAACCGAACACCGCATCCGCGCCGGGGTCAGCGGCAAGCCGCGCGACCCGCTCACGTACCTCCGACCAGTGAGAGCCCGTCATGGCGAGGGACGATACAAGCAGCGACGCGGTATCCACCGCCCGAACGGGCCCGCACCGTGGGACGTACCCGGTGGCGAGCCGCGCCGACGGAAGGTCGCACGCGACGGTGCGGTGGCGGTCAGGGCCGGCGCAACGTCAGCGACTGGAACCGGTGGCCGTGGCTGACGTCGACCGGGTGGAAGTCGACCACCTCGAACGAGGCGGCCGTCACGAAGCCGAGCAGACGCTCGTCGCTGCGGAACGAGAAGAAGCGTGGCGGCTCGTGCCGGTCGTCGTCCAGCGTCCCTTCGGTGCTCTCTTTGCCGCCGTACACGCCGAGGAAGAACAGGCCGCCGGGGCGCAGGACCGCCCGGATCGCCGCGAGGACCGCGGGCAGGTCGTCATCGGGTACGTGCAGCAGGCAGTTCAGTGCGAACACCGCGTCGAACGAGCGCGCCGGGAAGTCCAGCCGCAGGAAGTCCATGACGTGGGCCTCGATGCCCTTGGCCCGGCAGTGCTCCACCATCACCGGCGAGAGGTCGGTCGCGACGACGGCCAGACCCTCCTGTCGGAAGTAGGCGCTGTCCTGGCCGGCCCCCGCGCCGATCTCCAGCAGCCGCGCGTCCGGTGCCAGCCGGTCCCGGAACACCTGCCGTTCCGTGACCTTCCACGGCTCCTTGTCCAGCCCGTCCCGCCACCCCGCGCGTGCGTCGTACGCCTGGCGCAGCGGGCCGAGCAGCTGGTCGTATCGGGTAGTCATGGCGGTCAGTATCGACGAACCGGCGGTCAGACGGTGACCTCGGCCGGCGTCGGGGCCGGCCGGGGCATGGTGAACCGGCGCAGTGGGGCGGTGAGGGCCAGCAGCCCGACTCCGGCCAGGCAGGTGAGGCCGCCGAGGAAGAGGGCGGTGCCGCCGGAGGAGCCGGCGGCGACCAGCCCGGCGCGCAGGCCACCGACGTGCGGTCCGGCGGAACCGACGATGTGCTCCAGCGCGGCGATCCGGCCCCGGTGCGACTCGGGCGTCGACGACTGCACGATGGTGCCCCGGGACACGACCGACCAGGTGTCTGCGGCTCCGGCCAGCGCGATCAGGCCGAGCACGACCGGCAGCCGGTCGCTCAGGCCGACGCCGGCCAGGGCCGCGCCCCAGACCGCGGCGCAGCCGAGCAGCACGAGCCCGGGTCGGTCGCGCCGGGTGACCAGCCCGGACAGCGCGGACGCGAGCACGCCACCGACGGCGAGTGCCGAGGTGAGCAGGCCCAGGGTCTGTGGCGAGCCGCCGAACTTCTCCTGGTTGATGACGGGGAAAACGGCCACCGGCATGGCCAGCACGGTGGCGGCCAGGTCCACCAGGAAGGCACCGCGTACCACCGGGGTGCGGGCGGCGAACCGGATGCCCTCCCAGGCCGCGCCGGCGCCGGCCCGTCCGGCACGCTCGGCCGGGCCGGTGCGGGGCAGCCCGGCGAGGCCGATCAGCGCGGCGACGAAGGTGACCGCGTCGATGCCGAAGCAGACGGTGGTGCCCCACCGGGCGGTGAGGAGCCCGGCGACGGCCGGGCCGAGCAGCAGCGCCAGCTGGAAGGAGAGGTGGTTGAGGGCGAGCCCGGCCGCGAGACGGTCGGCCGGCAGGAGCCGGGGGGTGAAGGCCCGGCGGGCCGGACCGCCGAGGGCGGAGAGGGCCGACGCGACGGCGACCAGGCCGAACATGGCCCACACCGCGTCGGTGGGCCAGGCGGCGACCGCGGTCATCAGCAGGCTGGTGACGATCAGGCCGCAGGTGGTCGCCAGGGCCAGCCGCCGCCGGTCGACATGGTCGACGAAGGCGCTGCCGAGCAGGGCGAACGCGATCATCGGGGCGGCGGTGCAGAGCCCGACGAGGCCGACCATCAACGGGTCGTGGGTGCGGTCCCAGACGTAGTAGGTGGCGGCGAACGCCCCCAGTTGGCTGCCGAACCCGGAGGCGGTGCTGCCCAGCCAGAGGCGACGGAACGTGGGCTGCTCGCGCAGGGGGCGCAGGTCGACCAGGGCGGCGGGGCCGCTCACCGGAGGTCACCGTCGAGCGCGCGGGCCAGGTTGTCCGCCAGGCGCTGCTTGAAGGAGCGCCGGGCGAGCGCGGCGTTGATGTCCTCGACCGCCCGGCTGAGCGGGTACGGGGTCTCCGCCTCCAGTTCGCGCACCGTGGCCTCGGTCGCCCGCCACTCGGCCTGGAGCAGCGGCAGGAGTTCCCGGCCCCGTTCGCTGAGCCGGATCCGGCGGGTCCGGCCGTCGGCGCTGTCGGCGCTGTCCACGAAGCCGGCGGCGCGCATCGCGGCGGCCGTCTGGCTCATCGCCGAGTGGGTCACCTCGACGGCGGTGGCCAGCTCCTGGATGGTCATCGGGCCGTGCCGGCCCAGCTTGATCAGGGGCCCCACGAAGCGGGTCCGCAGGCCGGTGACGCCGGCCTCGTCGTAGAGCGCGGCGATGTCCCGGTCGGCCGCGTGCAGCAGCCCCCAGACCGGCCCCCAGTGGCTGCTGTCGAGAAGATCCTGCTGCGTGTCGTCGGCCATGCCGAAGACTGTAACAGCACTTATATAAGCGCTGTCAGATCAGCGGGTGCGGAGTGCCCCAGGCGACGTCCGTCCGGCAACGCCAGAGCCGGCCGACCATCAACGCCAGCCCTCGCCGGAACCCGAACCGCTCGAACGCCGCTGCCGCGTACGTGCTGCAACTCGGGACGTACGGGCAGCGCGCCGGGCGGTACGCCGAGATCCTGGTCTGGTAGACGCGGATGAGCCGACGGGCGAGCCCGCTCGCGCCGTCCCCGGTCCGCAGCGCACCGAGGACGGTGATCGGGTGGCGGACCAGCGTCGCGACCAGCTCGCCGGCGCAGTCGAACCAGGCCAGCGGGGTCGGGTCGCCGAGGCAGCACCAGCAGGGGCAGCCGGGGAAGGGCGGTTCGGTGGCACTCACGGCGCTCCTCGGGCGGCTCGATGATCGGCCGGAGCATAGCCGTCAGTAGTGGAACGCGGCGTCGTGGAGGACGTCGGCGACGAGCTGCCAGGACGGGGCGGGCGCGGAGCCGCCGGCCCGCCGCCGCAGGCGGGCCCGGTCGCGCAACTGGCCGGCGCAGGCGGCCAGGAACTGGTCGAGTTCCGGGTGCACCACGGCGTCCGGGGCCCGGGCCACGTCGTCGGCGAGCCACTGCAGCCAGGTGACCAGGTCGTCAAGGCTCTCCACCCGCTTGCGGGGTCGGTCGTCGGTCATGGTTGCTCCCTCGGTCGTCACGCGGGCGGACCCCTCGGGTGTACCCCGCCGCACCGGCGGACCCGGCCGGAACGGCGACGGCCGGGACGGCGACCCGGCGGATGCGGCTGCCGGCGGCAGGCTAGCGTCGGTGCGTGAGCACCGGATCCCCGCGCCTCCTGCCGGCCGACAGCGGCATCGCCGAAGCCGCCTCCGTGCTGCGAGCCGGAGGCCTGGTCGCCTTCCCCACCGAGACGGTCTACGGGCTCGGCGCGAACGCGCTCGACGCGCAGGCGGCCGCCCGGATCTTCGCGGCGAAGGCCCGACCCAGCTTCGACCCGCTGATCAGCCACCTCGCCGACGCCGCCGACCTGCCCGCCCTGGTCGGGGCGGTGCCGCCGGCGGTCGCCGCGCTGGTGGAACGGTTCTGGCCCGGTCCGCTCACCCTGATCGTGGACCGGCCGGCGGTGATCCCGCCGATCGTCACCTCGGGGCTGGACACCATGGCGGTCCGGGTGCCCGACGAGCCGGCCGCCCGGGCCCTGATCGCCGCCGCCGGGGTGCCGGTCGCGGCCCCCAGCGCCAACCGGTTCGGGCAGCTCAGTCCCACCCGGGCCGAGCACGTCGTGGCCGGCCTGGGTGACGCGGTGGACGTGGTGCTGGACGGCGGCCCCACCCGGTGCGGCATCGAGTCGACGATCGTGGACGCACGCGGCGAGCGGCCGGTGGTGCTGCGACTGGGCGCGCTGCCGGTGGAGTCGCTGGTCGAGGCGATCGGCCCGGTCGAGGTACGCGCCGGCAGTTCCGGCCAGCCGGTGGCGCCCGGGACACTCGCGGCGCACTACGCCCCGCGTACCCCGTTGCGCCTGGCCGGCACGGCGGAGGAGCCCGGCGGCGGTGGCCGGCGCGGCTTCCTGGCCTTCCGGGAGCGGCCGGTGGCCGGCGGGTGGGCGGCGGTGGAGGTGCTCTCGCCGGACGGTGACCTCACCGCGGCGGCCGCGCGGCTCTTCGACGCCCTGCACCGGCTGGACGCGACCGGGGTGACCGAGATCGTCGCGGAGCCCGTCCCCGAGGTCGGGGTGGGCCGGGCGATCAACGACCGGTTGCGGCGGGCCGCCGCCACCTGGCACTGAGCCCACGACCGCCCGCTACGACAGGTCGGCCTGGATCCGGTCCACCTCGGCGCGCAGGTCGCGGTAGCCGTCCGGGGTGAGCTTGCCGCCGCGCAGCAGCTCCGCCAGCTTGTCACGCAGCCGCTTCACCTGGGCCTCGGCCTGGTCGGTGTCGCCCTGGGCGATCTCCCGGGCGATCGCGTCGACCCGGCTGTGCAGGTCGGTGGCCGCGTCCGGGTTGAGCTGGCCGGTGGTCACCTGACGCTGGATCGACAGCCGCATGGCGACGATGGGATCGGCCGCCGGGCTGGGGCCCGGGGTGCGGGACGGGGCCTTCGAGGCGGGGGTCCGGTCCGCGCGACTCGCCGGCCGGACCGTGCGCCGCGTCGGGGCACTCGGTGTCGCGGCGACCGGCGGGCGTGACGTGGCCGCGGTGGTCGGGGCCGGCGGGACGGCCGGTCCGGCGACCGGCGTCTCCGCCTCCGGACCGAGCAGCGCCACCCCGACCAGGGCCAGCAGCGCACCGCAGGCCAGGGACGGGGCCACCAGCAGCACACCGCGCCGCCGACGGGCCGCCCCGGGCCGGGTGACCCGGCCGCGCGGGCCCGGGACACCGGACCCGGGACGCGCGGGCAGCAGGGCCGCGAGGCGGTCGCGGACCGCCGCGGCGTTGTCCGGCCGGTCCGCCGGATCCTTGGCCAGCAGCTCCGACACCAGGGCGTCCAGTTCGGCGGGTACGTCGGTGCGGTGTTCCCGCAACGGCGGGGGTGGCTCGTTGACGTGCTGGTGCAGGACGGTGAGCGGGTCACCGGCGAACGGCGGTCGGCCGGCCAGCATGGCGTAGAGGGTGCAGCCCAGCCCGTACAGGTCGGTACGCGGGTCGACGGGCCGGCCGAGGGCCTGCTCCGGCGACATGTACGAGCTGGTGCCGAGCTTCGCCACCGGCCCGGTGAGAGTGTCCCGACCGGCTCCGCCGGGCAGCCGGGCGATGCCGAAGTCGCAGATCTTCACCGTGCCGGCCGGGTCGACGATCAGGTTTCCGGGCTTGACGTCCCGGTGCACCACCCCGGCCGCGTGCGCGGCGGCGACCCCCTCGCAGGCCTGGAGGGCGATCGACACGGCCCGCTCCACCGGCAACGGACCCTCGGCGATCAGGGCCGACACGGTCGGCCCGTCGACCAGCTCCATCACCAGGTAGGAGTCGTCGTCCTCGGTGCCGAAGTCGTACACCCCGACGATGTGCGGGTGGGTGAGCCGGGCGGCCGTGCGGGCCTCCCGGTCGAAGCGCTCCGCGGCGGTCTGCTCGTCGTCGCCGACGGTCAGCAGCTTGATCGCGACGGGACGGTCCAACCGCAGGTCACGGCCCCGCCACACCTCGCCCATGCCGCCGCTGCCGAGCAGCTCCTCGGACTGGTACCGGCCGTTCAGCAGACGTCTCGGCACGGACGTCACTTCCTTCGGCCGGGCTCACCCTCGCCCGGCGCCGACGGTGATGCGCCCACCGGATGCAGGGTCTTCGGACGGGTCGTCAGGAGCTGCTCGTCGTGGACCATCCCCCCAAGCTAGTCAATTCGTCCCCGTCACGGCCAGCTTCGGGCCGGCGTGGCCGACCGCCCGAGGGGCGCTACCAGCGGAAACTGTGCCGACACCGGCATGGGTGGACCGGGCGGGGGTAGGAGAACGGGCACCAACCCCCCGAGAGTGAGGTGTCGACCCGATGCCGACCGCACGCGACATCATGACCAGCGACGTGAGCTGCATCCGCGAACAGGACGACCTGAGGACCGCGGCCCGCCGGATGGCCGAACTCGGCGTGGGCTCGCTGCCCATCTGCGGCGACGACAACCGTCTGCGCGGCATGCTCACCGACCGGGACATCGTGGTGAAGGTGCTCGCCGAGGGTCGTGACCCGGCCACCGTCACCGCGGGCGAGCTGGCCCAGGGCGAGGCGGTGACCATCGGGGCCGACGACGACGCGGCCGAGGTCCTGCGGACCATGGGCCAGCACAAGGTACGCCGGCTGCCGGTCGTCGACGGGCACGACCTCGTCGGCATCGTGGCCGTCGCCGATGTGGCCCGGTCCCTGCCGGAGCGCCCCGTCGGTGACCTCATCGAGGCCATCTCGGAACACGCCTGACCCGCCCCACCGATCGCCGCCCCGCTCCGGCCGGGCGGCGATCGGGCGTCAGGCGGGCGGGGAGAGGGGAACGGTCCTGCCGCAGTGGACGGTGCGTACCTGGCAGCCGTACCGGTGGAGGTGACGTCAGGCGTGATGGCTTTCGCCGTACCCCTGATCGGGGTTGCCGTGCGGGCGGAGGCCGTGTTGCGGGAGGCGGTCGACCAGCCGGGTGAGCGCGCCGTTGGCGAAGGTGGCGCCCAGCGCGGACCCGGCGGCGATGGTCCAGCCGACCGGGCCGAGCGGGGTGCAACCGAAGAACTGGCTGACGCCGGGGGTCTGCACCACCGCGACGAGGACGCCGACCGAGGCGGCGGTGGACGCCAGCACGGTCGGGCTGGTGCCGCCGGCCAGCACGGTCTGCCCGAGCTGGGTGCCGATCAGCGAGGCGAGCGCGACCGTGCCGGCCCGCCGCTCCCGGCCGGTCCAGCGGGCGAGCGTCCAACCGGCCGTCGCGCCCAGCGTGGTCGCCCCCGCGCGCAGCGCGATCTCCCGGGTCATCGTCTCGCCGAGCGAGGTGTCCGGACCTTCCCGCAGCAGGTGGTCGGCCCCGCCGGAGGCGGGTGGGCGGACCGCGATGGCCAGCGCCGGGGCGAGGTCGGTGAGCAGGTTGACCAGGAGCAGTTGCCGGCCGGTGAGGGCGGACCGGCCGGTACTGGCGGCGGTCAGCACGCTGAACGCGATCTCGCCGAGGTTGCCGCCGACCAGGATGCTCAGCGCGTGCCGGACCGACGACCACATCGCCCGCCCTTCGACCAGGGTGGCGATGATCGTCTCCAACCGGTCGTCGGTGACCACCAGGTCGGCGGCGGCGCGGGCCGCCGGGGTGCCCCGCTGGCCGAGCGCGATGCCGACGTCGGCGAGCCGGATCGCCGGCGCGTCGTTGGCGCCGTCCCCGGTCATCGCCACGGTCCGGCCCTGCTGCTGGAGGGCCTGGATGATCCGGACCTTGTGCGCCGGCGTGCAGCGGGCCACCACGTCGGTCTCCATCAGCCGCGTCGCAAGGGCCCCGTCGTCGAGCCGGTCCAGGTCGGTCGCGGTGACCACCCGCTGCTCACCGTGGTCGGGGCTGATCGTCGCGGCGATCGCCTCGGCGGTGGCCGGGTGGTCGCCGGTGATCATGATGGTGTGCACGCCGGCCTGGCGGATCCGGTGCACCGCCGGGGCGGCGCTCTCCCGGACCCCGTCCGCCAGTGCCAGGAAACCCACGAAGGTCAGCCTCTCGACCTGCTCGTCGGTGACCGACTCCGCGCCGGTACGGCACTCGGCGACGGCCAGGATGCGGTGCCCGGCCCCGGCCCGCTCGGCCAGCATCCCGTGCAGGGCGGCCCGACCGGCCGCGTCCAGTGGCTCGTCGCCGTGCGCGGTACGCCGGGCGGAGCAGCGCGGCAGCACCGACTCCGGTGCGCCCTTCACGCTCAGCAGCAGGCCGTCGGCGTACCGGCCGGTGGTGGCGTGGTAGCCGCGGGACGGCTCGAACGGCAGCCCGCCCACCGCCGCCCAGCCCGCCGCGCCGGTCTGCTCGGTCACCCCGGCCAGGTTCCCGCCGTGGCGTACCGCGCGGTCGGTCTGCTGGGGCAGCTCGTCGGGGTCGGCCGCGGCCGGGGTGGCCCGCAGGGCGGTGGCCAGGACCAACCGCAGCGGGTCGTCCAGCCGGTCCGGCGGGGCGTACCGATCGTCGCCGGAGCCCACCCCGGCCAGCAGCAGTCGGCCCTCGGTGAGCGTGCCGGTCTTGTCGAAGCAGAGCACGTCGACCCGGCCCAGCGCCTCGATCGTGCGAGGGTTGCGGACCAGCGCGCCGTGCTCGGCCAGCCGCCGCGCCGCCGCGAGCTGCGCCGCACTGACCAGGAACGGCAACCCCTCCGGCACCGACGCGACGGCCAGGTTCGCGGCGGTCGCCGCCGTCTCCGCCAGGGGTACGCCCCGGAGCAGTCCCGCCCCGGCCACCGCGATCGCCGAACCGGCCGCCAGCGGTACGGCGGCACTGGTCAGCTTCCCCAGCCGGGCCTCGACCCCGCTGGCCGGCGGGGTCTGGCGGGCCAGGGCGAGACTCCGCCCCGCCTCGGTCTCCTCACCGGTCGCCACCACCACGGCGGTGCCGTGGCCGGCCGCGACCGTGGTGCCCTCGTAGAGCATCGAGTGCCGTTCCGCGACGGCCGCCGCGACCACCGGTTCGGGCGACTTCGCCACCGGCAGCGACTCGCCGGTCAACGACGACTCGTCGGCCTCCAGCCCGTCGGAGGTGAGCACCCGGCAGTCGGCCGGGATCGCGTCACCGGGTCCCACCGTCACCACGTCCCCGGCGACCAGCTCGTCGGCCGGCAGCACCTGCTCGACACCGTCGCGCAGCACCCGGGCGGTCACCGCCGAGCGGGACAGCAGCTCGGCCAGGGACCGCTCGGTGTTGCGCTGGTGCACCGCGCCGACCAGGGCGGAGCCGCCCACCACCCCGCCCACCAGGGCCGCGTCGACGAGCGAGCCGAAGGCGGCGGAGAGCACCGCCCCGGCGGCCAGCACCGGGGTGAGCGGGTTCGACAGCTCCTCCACGAAGGCGCGCAGGAAGCCGGCCGGCCCGGCCTCGTCCCCGGTCGCCGCCCGCCGGCGGCGGGCCGCCTCGGCGGCGGTCAGCCCGTCCCGGCCGGTGCCGAGCTGGTCCAGCACGGTCGGCACCGGCATCAGGTGCCAGGCGGTCGACGCGGGCACCGGGGTACGGGTCCGGTCCGGCAGCCGGTGCGCCCGCCACACGCCGTGCGCGAAGGCGAGCGCGGCGGCCCCGTTGACGGAGGCGAGGGCGCGTCCGGGCAGCAGCTCCCGGTCGGCGGTGAACGCGGCCAGCGCGGCCAGCCCGCTGCCGGCCATGCCGAGCCGGATGTTCTGGCCGGTCATCCGCCGGGCCACCCCGGTCGCATCGATCAGCAGCGCGGGCAGCCGCAGGTCGTCGCCGACCAGCAGGTGCGCGCCCCAGGGCGGCAGGTCGTCCGGGGCGGACACCCCCACCCCGCAGTCGGCGGCACCGAGCGCGGCCCGGTCCCCGGAGACCACCATCACCACCGCGCCCTCGCTCTGCAGGGCGCGTACCGAGGCGGCGAGGTCGGGGCCGCCGGGCACCAGGGCGTCGGCGAAGCCGTACCGGTCGTCGTCGCCGCCGGCCACCACGAGCCGCAGGCCGGCCTGCCGGATGGCGGTCGGCAGCGCCTCCACCCCGGGCGCGGGCTCCGGCTCGACCCGCAGCACGGCGGCCAGCCGGTCGCCGTCCGCCAGCCCCAGCAACCGGCCACCGTCGGCGCGCAGCCGCCGGCTGTCCGGCGTGTCGCCCGGATCCTCGGCGTCGATCCGGTCCAGCGGGCCGAGCCGCCAGCCGCCGTCCCGGCGTACCTGGTCGGGGGCGGCCGGGTCGAAGAGGGTGAAGGCCCGGGCGGCGACCTGGCCGGTGTCGCTGCCGGGCAGCGGCGCGAGATCGGCCAGCACCCCCCGGTCGGAGCCGAGGACCCGGGCGTCCAGCAGCACGGTGTCGATCCGGTCCAGCTCCCGCAGCACGCTGCGGTCCATCGCGATGACGCCGCGCCGGGCCAGCATCCGGCCGAGCTGGGCGGCGTAGCCCTCGCGGCCGCTGCCGGGGGCCTTGGGCAGCGCCGAGAGCGCCACCGAGGCGGCCCGCTTCGCACCCACCACGGGCAGCGCCGCCGCACCGGCCGCCGCCCCGGCGGCGAGCGCCGAGGTGACGTACCGCTCGGCGGGGCCGGCGGGGACCGGGCGGGGCCGCTCGTCGGCGAGCACCCGGGCGACGGCCCGCTCCGGCGTGCCGGTCAACCGGTGCTCGGCCTTCGACCAGGCGGTGAGCTGGGCCCGCGCCTCACCCCACTGCACCAGGCGCTGCGCCCCGTCGAGCGCGATCCCGGTCCAGCCACCCGAGAGGCCCTGCGCGACCGCCTCGGCGAGCGGGAACAGCACGTCGGCGCGAGGGTCGGCGCGCAGCCCCCGGTCGGCCAGCGCGTGCAGCCTCGGGTGCAGGTCGACGGCGGCGAGGAGACCGGCCACCTCACCGGGGACCGGGGTGAACGGCAGGATCCGGGTGGCCGCCGAGAGGGTCAGGCCGAGCGCGTCGGAGACCAGCGCGCCCAGCGTGCGGGGGGTACGCGGGCCCTCCTCGGGCGGGTGCGGCGGCGGCACCTCCGGGTCGGGCTCGTGCGGGCAGACGTGTTCGGTGCGGGCGACGGTGGCGATCAGGTCGCGCAGCCTCGGGCGGGGCTCCTCGACCGCGACGACGACCCGGCCGGTCGGCGCGTTCACCCGGGCCCAGGCGACCCCGGGCAACTGTTCCAGCGCGTCCTCGACCTGCCGGGCCAGCCGGTCCCCGCCGTCCTGGCAGACGCCGTGCACCTCGATGTGATGCCGGCCGTCCCGGGTCCACACCCGGCGTCGGGTCAGTCCGGCGAGGCGGGCCAGTCGGGCGGCGGCCGCCCCCGCGCCCCCGACCGCCTCGCCGACGGTGCGGGGCACCATGTCGGGGGTGGCGGTGGTGGCGGCCCGGGCCACGTCGGGCACGGCGTCGGCGACGGTACGGGCGGCCCGCGCGAGCACGTCCGGCAGGGTGGCCGGCGACAGCAGGAGGCCGGCATAGCGGCCCAGCGAGGTCATCGAGGGGTACGGCCGAGCAGTCGGCCCCGCTTTCCGGTGCGCCCGCGGTCACCGCCGTACGCCATCTCGCCCTCCCACCCTCGTCCCGGCGGCCCGACTTCCCGGCCTGGTCGCCGTCATGCCCCCGGAGCAGGGGAAGTTTCCGCAGGACCGGGGGCATGGACGGGCCGGCCGGTGGAATGCGGCCGGGACGTCGTCGTCGGACCTGGGGAGGCGGAGATGAGCACGTTGACGCGGCACCTCAGCGGGGGACACGAGTCGTTCCGCATGTACGACCGGCGGGTGGAGATCCCGCTGCTGGGCGAGGTGGCGGTGCCGCCGCCGGACAAGGTGGCCTACTACGCGGGGTTGGGCCTGCTCGCCGCCCTCCAGGTCATCGAGTGGCCGATGGCGCTGGTGATCACCGCCGGGCACCTGCTGGCCGACCAGCACCTCTCCGGCGTGGTGAAGGGCGTGGGCGAGGCGCTGGAGACGGCCTGACGAGAGCCGCGTCACGGTTGACCTCAACCGGGGTTCAGGGGCCAGGCTGGGCCGGTGACCATCACCACCGAGCCGGCCGCTCCGCCCGCGCATCTCTTCGTCCCGTCCCTGCGGGCGATGACCGTGGGCAGCGTCGCCCTGGTGTCGCTGCTCGCCTTCGAGGCGCTCGCGGTGGGCACCGCGATGCCGACGGTCGCCCGCAGCCTGGACGGGCTCTCGCTGTACGCGCTCGCCTTCGCCGGCACGTTCGCCTCGGGCGTGGTGGCGATGGTGCTCGCCGGCATCTGGTGCGACGCGCGCGGGCCGCGCGGCTCGATGTGGCACGGGGTGGCCTGGTTCGTGGCCGGGCTGGCGATCGCCGGCGCCGCTCCGGACATGGCGGTGCTGGTCGTCGGCCGGGTGGTCCAGGGTTTCGGCTCCGGCCTGCTCAGCGTGGCGCTCTACGTGATCGTCGGGCGGGCGTACCCGGAGCAGTTGCGGCGCCGGATCTTCGCGGCGTTCGCCGCGGCCTGGGTGGTGCCGTCGCTGGTCGGTCCGGCGGTGGCCGGGCTGATCGTCGAGCACCTGGGTTGGCGGTGGGTGTTCCTCGCGGTGCCGGTGGTGGCGGTCCCGGCGGCGCTGCTGATCCAGCCGGGGCTGCGGGCGCTGGGCGTGGTGGACCGGGTCCGACCGCCGGCTGGCGCGGCGGCGCGGGTCGGCTGGGCCTGCGGGGCGGGGGCGAGCGCCGCACTGCTGCACTACGGGGGGCAGCAGCGCGGCCTGTCCGCCGCCGGCCTGGTCGTGGCGGCCCTGGTCGGCCTGCTGGTCTGCGTGCCGCACCTGCTGCCGGCCGGCTTCCTGCGGGCGGCGCGTGGGTTGCCCACGGTGATCGGGCTGCGCGGGCTCGCTTCGGCGGCGTTCGCCGGGGCCGAGGTGGTGATCCCGCTGATGCTGTCCCGGGAGCGGCACTTCTCGCCGACGGCCGCCGGCCTGGTGCTGACCGTCGGCGCGCTCTCCTGGTCGGCGGGTTCCTTCACGCAGAGCCGGATCGCCGCGCCGCGCTCGGCCGCCACGCTGCCCCGGGCCGGCCTGGCCTGCCTGACGGTCGGTACGGCCGGCGTCGCGCTGACCGTCCTGCCGGAGGTGCCGGTGGCGCTGGCGGTGTTCGCCTGGGCGGTGGCGGGCCTCGGCATGGGCCTGCTCTTTCCCTCCCTGTCGACGCTCACCCTCTCCCTCTCCGCCCCCGAGGAGCAGGGCCGGAACAGTTCGGCGCTGCAACTGGGCGACTCGCTCTCGGTGGCGACGGTGCTGGCGCTGACCGGCGCGGTGCTGGCCGCCGGGTCCGCCCCGGGGCCGGCGCACTACGCGGTCACCCTGGCGGTGGCGGCCGGCTGCGCGCTGCTCGGCCTGCTGCTCGCCGGCCGGGTGGTGACCCGACCGGCGCTCGGCTGACCGGTCACGAACCGGCTCGTTGTCCCGTCAGGAGGGTGTGGCGGAGGAGCGGACGATGCGGGTGCTGGTGACGGGGGCGAGCGGGCGGCTCGGGCGGGTGGTGCTGCCCCGGCTGCGGGCGGAGGGATTCACCGTACGGGCGACCGCGCGGCATCCCCGGCCGGACGACACGACGGAGTGGGTGGCCGCCGACCTGGCCACCGGGGAAGGGCTGGCCGCGGCGGTGGCCGGGGTGGACGCCGTCCTGCACCTGGCGTCCTCACCGAACCGGCGGACCCACCAGATCGACGTGCTCGGCACCCGCCGGCTGGTGGTCGCGGCGGGGCAGGCCGACGTCGGGCACCTGGTCTACGTCTCGATCGTCGGCGTGGACCGGGTGCCGCTGGCCTACTACCGGCACAAGCTCGCGGCGGAGCAGGTGGTGGCGGCCGGGCCGGTGCCGTGGAGCGTGCTGCGGGCCACCCAGTTCCCCGGCTTCCTGGAGGAGTTGATCCAGCGGTTCGGTCGGCTCGGCCCGGTGATCGGGGACCCGGCGCTGCTGGCCCAGCCGGTCGACCCGGGCGAGGTGGCCGGCCGACTGGTGGCGATGCTGCGGACCGGGCCGTCGTACCGGGTCGACGAGGTGGCCGGCCCGGAGGTGCTCCGCTTCGACGAGGCGGTACGCGCCTGGCGGGCGGCCCGCGGGTCGCGCCGGCCGCTGCTGTCGGTCCGGCTGCCCGGGCGGCTCGGCCGGGAGCTGCGCGCCGGCGCGCTGGTCAGCGCGACGGCCCCGACCGGCACCCGGACCTGGGCGGACCACCTCGCGGACACGTACGGGGGAACCGGCCGGAGATGAAGCTTTCTGCGGTTCCGGTGCGTTCTACCGTGCCGGCATGCTGGTTCTCGTCACCACGGTGATCCTGTACGTGTTCGGCTTCGTCTTCCTCTACGGCGTGATCCGGTTGGGCGTGCGGCACGGCCTGGAGGACGCCGAGGCGCACCGGCCCGAGGTGCTGCGCCGGGCGCAGCTCGTGTCGGCTCAGGACCGGGACTTCGCCCGGGAGAACGCGTTCCTCACCCACGACAACTGAGCGCCGTCCCGCCGACGGGCGGTCGGGCCGGCGAGGTGCGAGGATCGCAGCGTGATGGGGACGCTGAAGACCGAACCCGCCCGTACCCGGCTGGACCTGTTGGCCGCGCCGGTCGCCGCCGCCGTGGAACGGTGGCCGGTCGAGGCGCCGGTCAGCGTGGACGACGTGCTGGTCGCGTCGATCGACGCCGAGCTGGCCGACACGGCGGCGTTCTGTGCGGCGTACGAGGTGGGGCTCGACCAGTCGGCCAACTGTGTGGTGGTCGCCGGCAAGCGCGGCGGGGAGACCCGGTACGCGGCGTGCATGGTGCTCGCCACCACCCGGGCCGACGTGAACGGCGTGGTCCGCCGGCTGCTGGACGTGCGCAAGGCGAGCTTCGCGCCGATGGCCGAGGCGGTCGCGCTGACCGGCATGGAGTACGGCGGGATCACCCCGATCGGGCTGCCGGAGGAGTGGCCGATCCTGGTCGACTCGCGGGTGATCGCCGCGCCGCACGTGATCATCGGATCGGGCGTACGGCACAGCAAGATCGCCCTGCCCGGGCCGGCGCTCGGCGCGCTGCCCGGGGCGACGGTGGTGGAGGGCCTGGCCAGGCCGGCCTAGGCCCTCACCCGCATCGATTCTGTTCCACGTGAAACATCAACCGGCCGACTCGCGCTGCTCCACCTCGCGCAGTGCGGCGAGCAGCACCTCCGGCTCCTGGGCGCCGGTGACGGCGTACTTCCCGGCGAGCACGAAGGTCGGCACGCTGGAGACGCCGAGCTGGTGCGCCGCGCTCAGGTCGGCGGCCACCTCGCGCCGGCCGAGGTTGGACTCCAGATACTCCCGGGTCTCCGCCTCGTCCAGGCCCACCTCGCTGCCGAGCTTGACCAGCGCGTCGGTCGAGCCCACGTCGATCCCGTCGGAGAAGTGCGCCCGGTAGAGCCGTTCCACCAGCTCGGCGGAGCGGTCCCGCTCGGCGGCGAACCGGACCAGCCGGTGCGCCTGGAAGGTGTTCGCGGCCACCGCCCGGTCGAAGCGCATCTCGATCCCCACGCCGGCTGCGACCTGGGTGACCTGGGCGGCCATCTGCTCGGCCCGCTCCCGGCCGCCGAACTTCGTGCCGAGCGCCTCGATCAGCGGCTTCGGCTCGGTCACCGGCGTCGGGTCGAGCTGGAACGGCCGGAAGCGGACGGTCACCGGACCGTCGTACGACTCCAGCGCCTGCTCCAGCCGGCGCTTGCCGATCCAGCACCAGGGGCACACCACGTCGGCGTAGATCTCGATCTCCATGACCAGCGACAACCCGTTGATCAGGCGATCTGTTCCCGGACCTGGCGCTTCAGTCGGGCCAGGATCGCGGTGCCGCCGCGTACCCGCAGCGGGCTGATCGCCTGGGCGAGCCCCATCCGCTGGTAGAGGTCGTCCGGCACGGCCAGCACGTCCTCGGCGCTCGCCCCGGCCAGGCCCTCGGCCAGGATGCCGGCGAACGCCCGGGTGGTCGGGGCCTCCGGCGGGCAGTCGAAGAGGGTGGTCACCGTGCGGTCCGGGTTGACCTGGGCGCGCAGGAAGAAGGCCGTCTGACACTCCGGCACCTGCTCCAGCTCGGACCGGTCCACCCCCTCGGGCAGAGGTGGGATCACGTCGGCGAACTCCAGCAGCATCTCCAGCACCACGTCGCGCGGTGCGGCGGCGAACTCGTCGACGATCTCGGCCAGCTTGGTCGGCATCTCGGACATGACCGCCAGGCTACCGCTGCTCGCTCCCGGCGCCGGCCGGGCTGTGAGAAGGGGCCCTTCGCTACCGCAGGCGTCAAGAAGGGCCCCTCCTTTCACCGGTTCGGGGCGGCCTCGGAGATGTCGGCGAGGGCGGAGTTGGGGTCGAGCTGCATGGCGAGGTCGCCGAGGGAGACGATGCCGACCAGCTTGCGCTCGTTGTCGCAGACCAGCACCCGGCGGATGTGGCGCTCGCGCATCAGCGCGGCCGCCTCACTCGCGGTCGAGTGCTGCTCGATCATGACCACCTCACGGGTGATGATCGAGCCGATCGTGGTGTTCGCCGGGTCGGCCCGCTCGGCCACCGCCCGCACCACGATGTCGCGGTCGGTCAGCAGGCCGGCGAGGGTGGCCCCCTCGGTGACCACCACGTCGCCGATGTCGGAGTCCTTCATCACCCTGGCCGCCTCGTCCAGCGGGGTCTCCGCCGGCAGGTAGACCACCTGCTTCGTCATCACGTCGCTGACCCGGTACATGAGAGCCTCCGAGAACATTCGGTCGATCCCCTGGCGGTACCCCGTGGCGCGTTTGCTACACCCGGTCGCGGCGGGTCGCGGCCACCTCGTCGCGCAGCCGCTCCACCAGGCCCGCCACCGGCAGGTCGGTCCGCTCGCCGGAGGCCCGGTCACGCAGCTCGACGTACCCCTCGGCGAGCCGGCGACCGACCACGACGACGCGCGGGATGCCGATCAGCTCGGCGTCGGTGAACTTCACCCCGGCCGAGACGTGGGTGCGGTCGTCGACCAGCACCCGCAGGCCGGCCGCGGAGAGCTGCCCGCCGAGCTCCAGCGCCGCGTCGAGCTGCGGCCCCTTCCCGGCGGCCACCAGGTGTACGTCGCACGGCGCGATCGCCGCCGGCCAGATCAGTCCCCGCTCGTCGTGGTGCTGCTCGGCGACCGCCCCGAGAACCCGGGACAGGCCGATGCCGTAGCAGCCCATGGTGGGCCGGACCGGCTTGCCCTCGGGCCCGAGCACGTCGACGGCGAAGGCGTCGGTGTAGCGCCGGCCGAGCTGGAAGATGTGCCCGACCTCGATGCCCCGGCGCATGCTCAGCTCCCCCTGGCGGCAGGCCGGGCAGGGGTCGCCGGGGCGTACCTCGGCCGCCTCGATGGTGTCGTCCGGGGTGAAGTCCCGTCCGCAGACCACGTCGGTGGCGTGCCGGCCCGGCTCGTTCGCGCCGGTCAGCCAGCTCGTGCCGGGGGCCACCCGGGGGTCGACCCGGTAGCGGACGCCGTGCTTGGCGAGCACCTGCGGCCCGAGGTAGCCCCGGACCAGCTCCGGGTGGGCTGCCCAGTCGTCGAAGATCGCCACCGTGGCCGGCTCCAGCACCGCCTGGACCCGCTTCAGGTCCACCTCCCGGTCCCCGGGCAGGCCGATGACCAGCAGCTCCGCCTCCTCGGCGCCCGGCCTGCGCACCTGAAGCACCACGTTCTTCAGGGTGTCCGCGGCCGTCCAGTCGGTCCGCCCGGCGAGCGCGCGGGCGTTGGCCAGCTCGACCAGGGCGGCGATCGTCGGCGTCTCCGGGGTGTCGTGCACCTCGGCGGCCGGGTGCGCGTCGGGGTCACCGGCGGCCGGGGCGGGAGTCGTCACCGCCTCGGTGTTCGCCGCGTACCCGCAGGTGACGCAGCCGACGAAGGTGTCCTCGCCGACCGCGGTGGCGGCCAGGAACTCCTCCGACGCCGAGCCGCCCATCGCCCCCGACATCGCCCGTACCACGGCGAAGTCCAGCCCGAGCCGGGTGAAGATCCGCCGGTAGGCGTCCCGGTGCCGGTCGTACGCCGCCTGCAACCCCGCCTCGTCCAGGTCGAAGGAGTACGCGTCCTTCATCAGGAACTCGCGCCCGCGCAGCACCCCGGCCCGGGGCCGGGACTCGTCCCGGAACTTCGTCTGGATCTGGAAGAGCGTCACCGGGAAGTCCCGGTACGAGGTGAAGAGGTCCTTCACCAGCAGCGCCGCCAGTTCCTCGTGGGTGGGCGCGAGCAGGTGGTCGGCACCCCGACGGTCCTGGAAGGTGAAGATGTTGTCGCCGTACTCCGTCCACCGGCCGCTGGTCCGGTAGGGCTCCGCCGGCAGCAGCGCCGGGAAGTGCACCTCCTGGTCGCCGATCGCCGCCATCTCGTCGCGGACGATCTCGGTGACCCGGTCCAGCACCAGCTTGCCCAGCGGCAGCCAGGTGTAGCCGCCCGGTGCGGCGCGGCGGACGTAGCCGGCGCGGACCAGGAGCCGGTGGCTCGGCACCTCCGCGTCCGCCGGGTCCTCGCGCAGGGTCCGGAACAGCAGAGTCGACGTACGCAGCAACATTGCCGCAGCGTACGGCGCAGGCATCGGGTCGGGCGATCCTATTCGGCCGGACCAGGTCGGTCGACCGCGCTGATCGTGGGTAGGAGGACTGCCATGGGAGATCTGCCACGACTGACCCTGACCGCGACCGTGCTGGACGCACCCGACGCCCGCGAGCTGGCCGCGTTCTACGAGCGGCTGCTCGGCTGGACCCGCGGCGACGACGAGCCGGACTGGGTCACCCTGGTCCCGCCGCAGGGCGGCGCGGGGCTCGCGTTCCAGACCGAGCCGGACCACGTACGACCGGTCTGGCCGGCCGGTCCCGGTGACCCGCCGATGATGGCCCACCTCGACATCCAGGTGGACGACCTGGACCTCGCCTCGGCCCACGCCGTGCGGGCCGGTGCCACCCTGGCCGGTTTCCAGCCCCAGGACGACGTCCGGGTGCACCTGGACCCCGCCGGCCACCCGTTCTGCCTCTACCTCTGACCGGCAACTGGGCACCCTGCCGGAGCCGGACCCGGTACGCGGCCGGATCCTGCTGGCGTACGTGCCCTGAGCCGACCGGAAGGGGCGGACCACCGAACGGGTGGTCCGCCCCTTCTCGTACGCGTTGTTCGGGTCAACGCGATCGGCGGACATCATGCCCGGGCGGTGCGGGAAAATCTGCCCCGTCGATGACCTCCGCCACGTCGGACGCCGGGGGCCGCGCGGTGCCACCGGGGGCGGTGACAGACTGGCCGACGCTGCTCTGTCGGGACGTCAGAGGGAGGCGCAGTGCGCTGGCGCAGCTACGTGGCGGTGGGCGACAGCTTCACCGAGGGCATGGACGACGCGTACCCGGACGGGACCTACCGCGGCTGGGCCGACCTGGTCGCCACCCGGCTCGCCGCCGAGGCCGGCCCCGACTTCGGGTACGCGAACCTGGCCATCCGGGGCCGCCTCTTCCCCAACATCGTGGCCGAGCAGGTGCCGGCCGCGCTGGCGATGAAGCCCGACCTGATCAGCTTCGCGGCCGGCGGCAACGACGTGTTGCGGCGCAACTTCGACCCGGAATCCTTCGTGCCCCGCTTCGACGCGGTGGTCGCCGAACTGCGGGCCGGCGGGGCCGACGTGGTCCTCTTCCGGTTCGCCGACGTGATGGCCCGGCTGCCCGGCCAGCGCCTGGTGGCTCCCCGGATCACCCTGCTCAACCGGGTGGTCGGCGAGGTCGCCGAGCGGCACGGGGCGATCCTGGTCGACCTCTACTCGGACGAGACCTACCTCAACCCGATGCTCTGGAGCACCGACCGGCTGCACCTGTCGGCGGCCGGGCACCGGCGGGTCGCCGCCCAGGTGCTCAACGCGCTCGGGGTCGGCTGCGAGGAGGAGTGGCTGATGGTGCCGCCGCACCCGGCGCGTACGCCGTGGCTGGCCGCCCGCGCGGCCGACCTGCGCTGGGCCGGCCAGCACCTGGCCCCCTGGATCAAGCGGCGGCTCACCGGTCGCTCCTCCGGCGACCTGGTCACCGCGAAGCGGCCCACCCTCGGCCCGATCACCCTCGACTGACCCCGGTGCGCACCCTCCACGTCGCCGACCTGCTGCGGACCGCCCTCGACGGGGAGCCGGTCGGCGGCCGGGCCGTACTGGTCGACGGGGACCGGATCGCGGCGGTCGGGCCTGTCGACGAACTGGTCGGCGGGTACCCCGGCGTGCGGGTGCGGCGGTGGGCCGGGACCCTCGGGCCGGCGCTGGTGCACGACGGACCGCTGCCGTCCGCGCCCAGCCCGCGCGAGCAGGTGTACGCGCTGTTCCGGCTCGGCGCGGCGGCGGCGCTCGCGGCTGAGGTCACCGACCCGGCGGTACGCGCCGCCGCCGGCCGCAACGGTCTGGCGCTGCTGGACCGGCCGGGAGCGCCGGAGCTGCGCGTGGCCGGCCGGGCCGACCTGGCCGTCTTCGACACCGACGGCCGCTGCCTCGCCACCGTCGTCGCCGGCCGGCTCGTGCACCGGCGGGCCTGAGCCGCCCCGGCGCGGCCCGACGGATGCCGCCGGGCCGCGAGCGGGATTCAGGAGTAGCGGATCCACTGCCGGTCGACACCCTGGCCGATGCCGAGGATCTGCGTCTCGCCGTACAGGATCTGCACGGTCCCGTCCGGCAGGGTGGCGACGCTCGCGGTGTCGTCCGGCTGGCCGCGCAGGGCGTCGCGCAGCACCGGCAGGTCGACGTGGCGGCCGTCGGTCACGAAACCCGCCCCGCCGTACGTGCTGGTCACCACCAGCAGGCCGGCACCGACGGCGGCGACCTCGGCGGTGTCGTCGGGCAGCAGCGGACCGGGCTGCCACCGGTCGTCGACCAGCCGCCACACCCCGTTCGGTCGCTCCGTGCGGACCAGCCACGCCTCGACACCGTCCGGTGAGAAGGTCAGTCGGTGGGCACCCGGGACGCTCGGCAGCTTCCGCCACGGGCCACCCCCGTAGTCGCTGGTGAAGACCGTGAACTGGTCGTTGCGGGCGAGGGTCAGCCAGTACCGCCCGTCCAGGCCCGGGAAGAAGGCGGCCTCGTCCCGGGGGTGCAGTGTCACCGGCGGCTGGTGGGCCAACGGGATCCCGTCCAGCAGCACGATCTTCAGCACGTCGCAGGTCGCGGGGGGTGGCGCGCCCTCCTTCGGCGAGGCACAGCCGAGGTGCGGGCCGTCCGGGGCGTTCACGGTGAGCCAGATCGAGTCGGGCGGCGCCGTCCTCGGGTGGGTGGTCCAGCTGAACCCGCCGTCCTCGGTGACCAGGAAACGGTCGACCGTGGCGACGGTGAGGTGCTGGTGGTCGACCGGCATCAGCTGCACCACGCCGGTGGGCACGTCCGGCAGGGCGGTCCGTCGCCAGCTCCGCCCGCCGTCGGTGGTCCGCGCGACGGTCCGCCGGCAGTCCCGGGCACCCGCGTCGAACGGCTCGCAGGTGTCGAAGAGCGCCCAGCCGCTGGTCCCGCTGACGAAGCGCAGGTCGGCCAGCCGGCCCGGGACGCCGGGCACGGCGACCTTGCGCTCGGTGAGCTCCGGTGAGGGGGAGACGGTGGGGGTGGGGGTGGGGGTGGGCGTCGGCCGGTCCCCCCGGTGGGCGGCCGCGTACCCGCCGGCCGAGCCGGCGAGCAGCAACGCGGCCACCCCGGCCAGCAGGCCGCGCCGGTGCCGGCGGCGGTCCCGGACCCGGCGCTGCGCTGCCGGTACGCCCGGCGGCCGGAAGGTCTCCCGCGCCGTGGCCTCGAACTCGGCGAACAGCTGCTCGATGGCGGTGTCAGGCACGGCGGGTCTCCGATCCGGTCTCGGTGAACTGGTCGGCCAGTGCGGTCCGACCCCGGGAGAGCCAGGAGCGGACCGTGCCCTCGGGCGCGCCGACCTGCTCGGCGATCTCGCGGACGCTCAGTTGCGCCAGGTGGTGCAGCACGATCGCCCGACGCTGGTTGGTGGGCAGGTCGGCCAGCGCCCGGGTGAGCGCGACCCGGTCCGGCTCCGGGCCGGGGGTGTGCTCCTCGCGCTGCCGGGCGAGGTGCCGCACGGCGGTCCGCACCCGGCGCAGCCGGCTGGTCGCCAGGTTCCAGGCCACCCGGCGGACGAACGCCGACGGGTCGCCGTACCCGCTGACCCGGTCCCAGCGTTCCAGGGTGCGGCAGAACGCCTCCTGGGTGAGGTCCTGCGCCTCCGCGTGGTCCCCGAGGTATGCGTAGAGCTGCACCGCGATCCGGTGGAAGTGGGCCCGGTAGAAGTCGGTGAAGTCCACCGGTGCTGCGGCCACCGGACCGGGTGGTCCGGTCTGCTGGCGTACGGTCATCGTGATCCCCTGTGGTCGGCGGGTTCCGGCACTGTCACGTGCGGCCCGCCACATCCGCTGCACCCGATTCCCGGCAGTCCGGTTGGCGGTCGGGGATCGGGCGTACCTTGGGGATCATGCCTGTGCCGAGCGATCCGAATCCCCGCCTCCAGTCGTACGCCGACCCGCAGCGCCTGGTCACCACGGAGTGGCTGGCCGAGCACCTGGGCGACGAGGGCCTCGTGGTGGTCGAGTCCGACGAGGACGTGCTCCTCTACGACACCGGCCACCTCCCGGGTGCCGTCAAGGTCGACTGGCACACCGAGCTGAACGACCAGGTGACCCGTGACTACCTCGATGCGGAGCGCTTCGCCGAGCTCTGCGCGGCGAAGGGCATCAGCCGGGACGACACGGTGGTCTTCTACGGCGACAACTTCAACTGGTGGGCGGCGTACGCCCTCTGGGTCTTCTCGCTCTTCGGCCACCCGGACGTGCGGCTGCTCGACGGCGGCCGGCAGAAGTGGATCGCCGAGGGGCGCGAGCTGACCCGGGAGAAGGTGACCCGGCCGCGCGCCGACTACCCGGTGCCGCAGCGCGACGACGCGCCGATCCGGGCGTACCGGGAGCAGGTGATGGCGCACGTGGCGGCCGGCCGGCCGCTGGTGGACGTGCGCTCGCCCGGCGAGTACACCGGCGAGATGCTGCACATGCCGGCCTATCCGCAGGAGGGGGCGCTGCGCGGCGGGCACATCCCGGGTGCGGTGAGCAAGCCGTGGAAGTCCGCCGCGAACGACGACGGCACCTTCAAGTCGGCCGACGAGCTGCGCGCCATCTACACCGACCAGCTCGGCCTGAGCCCGTCCGACGACGTGGTGGCGTACTGCCGGATCGGCGAGCGGTCCAGCCACACCTGGTTCGTGCTGCACCACCTGCTCGGGTATCCGCAGGTGCGCAACTACGACGGCTCGTGGACCGAGTGGGGCAACCTGGTCCGGGCGCCCGTCGTGAAGGGTGACCAGCCGGGCGGCCTGGCCCGCTGAGTCCCGGCGTCGCACCGACGGCCGTGGTCGCCCTCCCGGTGGCCACGGCCGTTCCGTCTGTCCGGGACCAGGACCGTGACCGGGCCGCCGGGCACCCGGCACGGCGGCGGTCAGGCGGGGGTCGGCCCGGTGAGGTAGCGCTGCACGGTCGGGGCCACCCAGGCGACGAGATCCGCCGGGGTCAGGTCCACCACCGGGGGCAGGCGCAGCACGTAGCGGGTGAACGCGAGGCCGAGGATCTGGCTGGCGACCAGGCCGGCCCGGCGGAGCGCCCCGGTCGGGTCGCCGCCGAGCCCGGTCACCGCCGCGCCGAGCTGGTCGGCGAAGATCCCGCGCATCCGCTCGGCCGCGCCCGGGTTGGTGCTGGCGGCGCGGACCAGGGCGACCAGTGTGTCGTCCGACTCCCAGCGGTCCAGGAAGTGCCGGACCAGCGCCTCGCCGACCCGGTCCCGCGGCACCCCGGCCAGGTCGGGCAGGCGCAGGTCGAACTCGGCGGCGGCGGCGAAGAGCCCCTCCTTGCTGCCGAAGTAGCGCATCACCATCGACGGGTCGATCCGGGCGTCCGCGGCGATGGCCCGGATGGTGGCGCGGTCGTACCCGTCGGCGGCGAAGCGCTCCCGGGCGGCCCGCAGGATGGCGGCCCGGGTGGCGTCCGAGCGTCGGGCGCGAGGTGCCGTGTCGGTCATGTCCACGACTGTAGGCCAACAACCGTTGACATAGAAGTCGCTGCCTGCCTAGCGTAATGCCAACAAGCGTTGGCATTCGGAGGTGGGACATGTTGCCCGAGCAGACCGACGTCCTGGTGGTGGGAGCCGGCCCGACCGGCCTGGCCGTCGCCGTCACCCTCGCCGCACACGGCGTACGGGCCACCGTGGTGGACGGGCTGGCCGAGCCGCCGGTCACCTCGCGGGCCGCCGTGGTGCACGCCGGCACGCTGGAGGTGCTCGACCGGATCGGGGTCAGCGCACCCCTGGCCGCCCGGGGCCTGCCGGCCACCCGGTTCAGCGTCCGTGACCGTGACCGGGTGCTGGTCACCGTCCCCTTCGACCGGTTGCCGTCCCGCTACCCGTACGCGCTGCTGGTGTCCCAGGCCGAGACCGAGGCGGTGCTCGCCGAGCGGCTGACCGCGCTCGGCGGCCGGGTGCTCCGGCCGTACCGGCTGACCGGCCTGGACCTCGACGCTGCCGGCGCCACCGCCCGCTTCGCCGGCGGGGAGACGGTCCGGGCACGCTGGGTGGTCGGCGCGGACGGCATGCACAGCGCGGTCCGCGACCTGGCCGGCATCGACTTCGGCGGGCCGGCCGACGACCCCGGCGAGTCGTTCCTGCTCGCCGACGTCCGGGTGGACAGCGACCTCCCCCGCGACCAGGTCAGCCTCTTCCTGGGCCGGCAGGGGCCGCTGGTCTGGGCACCGCTGCCCGACGGCACGGTCCGGTTGGTCGCCACCGTGCCCGACGCGCCGCGCGAGCCGCGGGCGCGGCACTTCCAGGCGCTGCTCGACGAACGCGGCCCGGCCCGGCGGCCGGACCGGGTCACCGAGCTGCTCTGGGGCTCCCGGTTCCGGATCCACCACCGGATCGCCGGGACCTACCGGTCCGGGCCGGTGCTGCTGGCCGGGGACGCCGCGCACGTGCACAGCCCCGCCGGTGGGCAGGGCATGAACCTCGGCCTGCGTGACGCGGTCGCCCTCGGCGACACTCTCGCCGCGGTGCTCGCCGGCCGTCCCGACCAACTCCTCGACGGGTACGCCGCGGCCCGCCGGCCGCTCGCCGAGGAGGTCGTCGGCTTCGCCGACCGGCTCACCCGCCTCGCCACCGTCCCGCCGGCCGTTCGACCACTGCGGAACCTGCTGTTCCGGGTCGTCGCCGGGCTGCCCCCGGTCCGCCGCAAGATCGCGGTCCGGCTGGCCGGCTTCGAGCCCGACCGGGCGGTGATCCGGCGTTGACCCCGGACCGGGCCCGCCGGTGCCGCCCTCGGACCGGGCACGTCGGTGCTGCCCGGTGCCGGCCTAGGACCGGGCACGCCGGTGCTGCCCGGTGCCGGCCTAGGACCGGGCACGCCGGTGCTGCCCGGTGCCGGCCCAGGAGCGGACGGTCGCCTCCGTCGGGTGCTCCGCGACCGGACCGGCATCCCGCAACCGTCCCCAGCCGACGGCCGTGACCAGGGCGAAGATCGCGGCTGCCGCCCAGCCCACCGGGGCCACCCCGTACGCCCGGCCGGCGAACCCGGCCAGTACCGCCCCGACCGGCGCGGTGGCCACGCCGACCACCTGCTGGGCCGCGCCGACCCGACCGAGCAGCCCGGCCGGTACGTGCCGCTGCCCGTACGCCGACCGCAGGCTGTTCCAGATCGTGGTGCCGGCGGCGAAGGCGGCCAGCGCCAGCCCACCGGTCAGCGGCTGCCGGGCCAGCGCGAACCCGGTCAGCGCCACGGTCTGCCAGAGCAGCACCCCGCGCAGCGCCGGCAGGGTGCCGAACCGGCCGGCCAGCCGCCCGGCGACCAGTGCACCGGCCAGCCCGCCGACGACCACCCCCGCCGCGAACAGCCCGTACGCCTCCGCCGGCACCCGCAGCACGGTCAGCGCGTAGAGCACCAGGATCGCCATGAGCCCGCTGATCGCCAGGTTCGCGCCCGCCCCGGCCAGCGTCACCGCCCACAACACCCGGTCCCCCCGCACCCACCGCACCCCCTCCCACGCCTCCCCCCACACCGTCCGAACCCCCGCTCGTGCTCCCGCCCCCGCTCTTCCCCCGCCCCGCGTCCCGTCCACGCCCCGTGCCCCCGCTTCGTCGATCTTGCAGATTGGGCCCGCCGTCTGTCCGCTTTCTGGGGTTTTATCGGGGCCGAAAGTGCAAGATCGACGCGCGGGTGCGGGGGGTGGGACCGGGGGGAGGGTGAGGACGAGGAGGGCGGCGAGGGCGAAGGTGAGGGCGTCGATCGTGAACGGGACGGCGGTCGCGAGGGCGAAGAGGACGCCGGCCAGCGGTGCGCCGAGGAAGGCGCCGGCGACGGCCGTACCGGCCTGGAGGCGGGCGTTCGCCCCGGGCAGGGCGGCGGGCGGCACCACGGCCGGCAGCATCGCGAAGTAGGCGGCGTCGAAGAGCGTGCCGAGGGCGGCCAGCAGGAACGCGACCGCCGCCAGCGCGGGCACGGTCGCCCGGCCGGTGCCGACCAGCACGGCCAGCGCGGCCACCACCAGGGCCCGTACCCCGTCGACCGTGGCCATCGTGCGGCGGCGGTCCCAGCGGTCCGCGTACGCGCCGCCGGGCAGTCCGAACAGCAGCGGCGGTAGCTGACCGGCGACGGTCACCGCGGCGATCGCCCGGGGATCGCGGGTCAGCGTCGCGGCCAGCAACGCCAGGGCCGGCGTACGCAGGGCGTCGCCGAACCGGGAGGTGACAGCGGCGGACCAGAGCAGCCGGAAGTTCCGGCCGAGCGCGGGAACGGTCATGACGGCCGACCCTGCGGCCTGAACCCGGTCGAGGGTCAAGCGGGGCGGAAAGGGGACGGACACTGTCGGCGGTGGCCGGTACGGTGAGCGCCGGAATCGGAACGGGGAGCGCGAGTGGACCGCACCTTCCAGGTCGACCTCCGAGGCGTGGTCGACCTGCTCAGTCATCACCTGTACGGCAGCCCCCGGGTCTACGTCCGGGAGCTGCTGCAGAACGCCGTTGACGCGATCACCGCCCGTCGGGCGGGTGAGCCGGACGCCCCGGCCCGGGTCCGGATCGAGCCGCCCGAGCTGACCGGCGACGGCACCCTGCGCGTGCACGACACCGGCATCGGCCTCACCGAGGCGCAGGTGCACGAGCTGCTGGCCACCATCGGCCGCAGCTCCAAGCGCGACGAGCTGGGCTTCTCCCGGCACGAGTTCCTCGGCCAGTTCGGCATCGGCCTGCTCTCCTGCTTCCTGGTCGCCGACGAGATCCGGGTGGTCACCCGGCACGCCGACCAGCCCACCGTGCTCTGGACGGGCTGGTCCGACGGGCGCTACGCGGTCGAGCCCGCCGGCCCGGAGCTGGCCCGCGACGAGCCCGGCACCACGGTCACGCTGGTGCCCCGCCGCGACGCCGACCAGTGGCTGGGCCTGGCCACGGTGACCGAGCTGGCCCGCCTCTACGGCAGCCTGCTGCCGGTCGACGTGCGGGTCGGCGACACCCCGACCACGGCCGGCCCACCGCCGTGGCCGACCACCCCCGGCGCGCCGGTCGACCGCGCCGCCCTGCTCCGGTACGCCCAGGAGACCCTCGGCTTCGCCCCGTTCGACCTGGTGCCGCTCTCCGTGCCCGAGGCGGGGCTGACCGGCGTGGCGTTCATCCTGCCCACCCCGGTGAACCCGGCCGCCCGGGCGGGGCACCGGGTGCACCTCAAGCGGATGCTGCTCACCGAGCACGCCGACGGGCTGCTGCCCGACTGGGCGTTCTTCGCGCACTGCGTGGTCGACGCCACCGAGCTGCGGCCCACCGCCAGCCGTGAGGCGCTCTACGAGGACGCCCTGCTCACCGCCGTCCGGGAGGCCCTCGGCGACCAGGTGCGCGGCTGGCTGGTCCGGCTGGCCCGGCACGACCCGCGCCGGCTCGCCGAGTTCCTCCAGGTGCACCACCTGGGGGTCAAGGCGCTGGCCCTGCACGACGACGAGATGCTGCGCCTGGTCGATCAGTGGTGGCCGATGGAGACCAACGTCGGCACGCTCACCCTCGCCGAGTTCCGCCAGCGGCACGGCCTGATCCGCTACGCCGCCGGGATCGACGAGTTCCGGCAGCTCGCCGCGGTCGCCGCCGCGCAGGACCTGGCCGTGGTCAACGGCGGCTACACGTACGACGCGGAGCTGATCGAGCGGCTGCCCACGGTGGACCGTGCGGTGCTGATCGAGCGGCTGGAGCCGAGCGACCTCACCACCCGGTTCGAGGGTCTCGACCCGCAGGCCGAACTGGCCCTGCGGCCGTTCCTCAACGGGGCGCAGCGGGCCCTGGAGCGGCTCGGCTGTGAGGTGGTGGTGCGGGCGTACGACCCGGTGTCGCTGCCCGCGCTCTACCTGGTCTCCCGGTCGGCCGCGTTCCACGACCAGTTGACCGCCAGCCGGGACCGGGCCGACGAGCTGTGGGGCGGCGTGCTCGACGCGCTGGCCGCCTCCGCCCCGCCGGACCGGCCGCAACTGGTGCTCAACCACCGCAACCCGCTGGTCCGCCGGGTAACCACGCTCACCGACCCGGAGCTGGTCGAGCTGGCCGTCGAGGCGCTCTACGGGCAGGCCCTCCTGCTCGGGCACCACCCGATCCGCGCGGCCGACGCCGCTCTGTTGAACAGTTCCTTCCTCGGCCTGCTCGGCCGGGCCGTACCGGGACGGGAGTGACGCCGTGAGCGACGACGACCTGTGGCGGATGCTGCGCGAGATCGACGGCATGCCGTTCGGCGCTGCGCAGATCGCCGCCGTGGAACAGCTGCTGCGGCGGGCCGACGCCGGCGACGACCGGCACCTGGCCTTCGCCACCCGGATGCAGGCCACCACGGCGTACACCTTCGGCGGTGAGCCGGCGAAGTCCTTCGTCACCTTCTCCTGGTGCCTCGCGGAGTACGATCGCGACCCGCAGCCCTACCACGAGCGCTGGACGCACCAGCTGCTCTGGTACTTCAAGCACATGGTCAGCGCCATGCTTACCTTCCCCGAGCTGCCGCTGGACCGCACCTACGCGGTGCTCGACGACATGGAGCGGCGCTACCGCGAGTCCGGGCACAGCCTCCAGGCGGTCCACAAGCACCGCTACCTGGTCGCCGCGCACGTCGGCGCGGCGGAGGAGGCGGCCGAGTGGTACCGCCGTTGGGTCACCACGCCCCGCGACGCGCTCTCCGACTGCGCCGGGTGCGACCCGACCACCCAGGTGAAGTACCTGGTCCGCACCGGCCGGCACGACGAGGCGGTGGCGCTCGCCGAGCCGGTGCTCGCCGGCCGGCTGAGCTGTGCCGAGCAGCCGCAGGCGATCCTCACCGCGCTGCTCACGCCCTACCGGGAGACCGGCCGCGCCGACGCGGCCCGCGAGGCGCACCGGGAGGCGTACCGGCGGATGCGCAGCCGCCTCTCGGAGCTGTGGGAGATTGCCGACCACATCGAGTTCTGCACCGTCACCGGCAACCCCACCCGCGCCCTGGAGCTGGTCGAACGGCACCTCGACTGGCTCGACCGGGCGCCCAGCCCGGGTGCCGCGATGAACTTCGCGGCCACCGCCGCGGCGGCGCTGCGGCAGTTGTCGGCCGAGGTGACCGTGCACCGGCGCGCCTTCGGTGACCGGGCCGCCGCCGACGTGCCGGTCGGCGAACTGGCCGAGGAGCTGGCCGGCGTGGCCACCGCGCTGGCCGCCCGCTTCGACGAGCGCAACGGCACGGCGCACCAGTCCACGCTGATCGGCCGGCGGCTCGCGGCCGGCCCGACCGGCGAGCACCTGCCGCTCTCCGCCAGCCTGCGCCGCCGGCCGGTGCCCGGGCAGCGCACCGGCGCGACCGCGACCCCGGCCGCCGCCCCCGCGCCGACGGTCACCGTGCCGGCCGGGGCCGGTGCCGACGAGCTGCTGGCCCTGGCGGACGAGGCCTGGCGCACCCACCGGCGGGACGGGCTGGTCGCCGCGCTGCGGGCCTACGACGAGCGGTACGGCGACGCCGAGCTGCCCGCCGCCACCCGCGCCCGACGGCTGGAGCTGCGTGCCGGTGAACCGTCCGGTCGGGGCGGCGACGAGGAGATGGCCTCGGCGATCGAGGCGAACCGGGCCGCACTGGCCGCCTGGCGGCAGGTGCCGGATCCGCTGCGCGCCCAGGTGGTGGCCGGTCGGCTGGGCGTGCTGCTCTGCGCGTCCGACGAGGGGGCGGCGGAAGGGCTGGCCCTGGTCGAGGAGTCGGCCGCATACCTGCTCACCCACGGTGACCAACGCGAGCGGGTCGCCGCCCAGCACCGCCTCGCCCTGGCGTACGTGCAGCGGGAGCGCTGGTCGGACGCGCTGGACGCCCTCGACCGGGCCACCGCCGAGGCCGAGGTGGACCGGTGGCTGGCGGGCCGGGTGGCGCTGCACCGCGCGCAGGTGCTGGAGCAGCTCGAACGGGCCGACGAGTTCCGGGCGGCCGCCGCGCACGCCCACCGGCTGACCCGGGAGCTGGGCGACGGCGAGATGCTGACCGCGGCCTGCCTGGCGTACGCCCGCTCGGTCGACGACCCGGCCGACGCGGTCACCGCCTGCGACGAGGCACTGCCGTTCGCCCCCGCCGACGCGCGGCTGCCGCTCCGGGTCACCCGGGGCCGGGCGCTGCTCGCCGCCGACCGGGCCGACGAGGCGGTGGACGACCTCGTCGAGGCGGTGACCCTCTGTGTCGAGCAGGGGCAGCCGGGGGACGCGCTGCTGCGCTGGGAGCTGGCGAACGCCTACCGGCTGGCCGGGCGGCTCGGTGAGGCCGCCGAGGTGGCCGAGGAGGCGGTGCTCGGGTTGGACCGGGCCGGCGCGCAGGCCGAGGCGGACCGGTGCCGGCACCTGCTGGCCGGCATCTACCAGGGGCTCGGCGACATCGACGCGGCCCTCGCGCTGCTCGACCGGCTCGCCGACAACCTCGACGGGCCGGACAATCTCCCGCACCGCGCGCAGGTGCTGGAGGAGGCCGGCGGGATCCTCTACGACGCCGACCGGGACGCCGTGGCGGCGCAGCGGTTCGCGGCGGCCGCCGCCGCGTACCGGCTGGCCGGGCATCCGGTGGACGAGTTGCGGGCCCGCCGGCGGGAGCTGCTCGCCCTGCACTGGGCCGGTGACCGGCCGGCGGCCGTGGACGCGGTCGACCGGGTGGACGGGGCGGCGGCGGCGCTCGGCGATCCGGCCGAGGAGCCGCCGGTGGTGACGTACGAGCGGGCGATGGCGGCCGACGCGGTGGCCCGGGTGTTCACCGCCGAGGACCGGCTGACCGCCGCGCTGGACCGGGTCTCCGGGGTGCCGGAGCGGCTCCGCTCGATCGAGGCGTTCGGCGAGGCGGCGCAGGTGGAGGCCTTCATCGGGGAGCTGCTGCTGCGCGACGACCGGCCGGCGGAGGCCGAGCGGCTGCTGCGCCGGGTGCTCGGCGGGCTGCCCTCGGGTTCCCGTCCGGCCGCCCAGACCGCCTGGCTGCTGGCCCGCTCCCTGGACGAGCTGGGCCGCTCCGGTGAGGCGGCGAAGATCCGCGCCGAGCACGGTATCGAGGAGGACTGACCGGCGGGTCCGGTCCGCAGCGTGGGATGTGAGGCGACCGACGGGTAACCATGGCTCCATCCCGTCGCCCCCGAGGTCTAGGCTGGCCCGGTGGCGGTGGAACAGCAGGCGCGGGGCGCGGCGCACGGCGCGTCGGGGGCGGGGCGACGCCGGTCCCGGCGGGACGAGATCCTGGAGATCGCGGTCGGGCTCTTCGCCGCCCGTGGTTACCACGGGGTGTCGATGGACGACATCGGCGCGGCCGCCGGGGTCACCGGCCCGGCGCTCTACCACCACTTCGCCGGCAAGGAGGCGATGCTGGTCGCCGCGCTCGTCCCGGTGAGCGAAGGGCTGCTGGCGGGTGGCCGGGAACGGTCCGCCCACCACCCGGACGACCCGCGCGGCACGCTGGAGTCCCTGATCGACTTCCACGTCGAGTTCGCGCTGGCCAACCCGGCGGTGATCGCCCTGCACCTGCACGAGCTGGACCGGCTCCCCGACGAACCGCGCCGCCGGATCCGCCGGCTCCAGCGGATGTACGTCGAGGAGTGGGTGACCGTGCTGACCGCGCTGCACCCGGGGCTGCCGGACGGCGAGGCGCGGGTGCTGGCCCACGCGGCGTTCGGTCTGATGAACTCCACCCCGTTCCTCGGCGGTGAGGTGGACCGCCGACGCCGGGCCGAGCTGTTGCGCGGTGCGACCCTCGCCGCCCTGCTCGCCCCGACCGATCCGTCCTGATCTCTCCCGGCCACAGCCACAGCGGCCGGTAGGGGTCGGTCTGGGGTCCGCCCCGACTCGTGGGTAACCGGTCGCGCATGGTTACCTGGCAGCCGTCCCCACCCCCGGACGCTGGAGGAAGAACATGATCGAGTCGCTGCTTGTCGCCAACCGGGGCGAGATCGCACGCCGGATCATCCGTACCGCCAAGCGGCTCGGCATCCGCGCCATCGCGGTGCACTCCGAGGCCGACGCCGACCTGCCCTTCGTGACCGAGGCGGACGAGGCGGTCTGTGTCGGGCCGGCGAACCCGGCGCTGAGCTACCGCAACGTCGAGGCGATCCTCGCCGCCGCGAAGCAGACCGGCGCGCAGGCGATCCACCCCGGTTACGGCTTCCTGTCGGAGAACGCCGACTTCGCCCGTACCGTCGAGGCCAGTGGCCTGATCTGGGTCGGGCCCGGCGCGGACGCGATCACCGCGATGGGTGACAAGATCAACGCCCGGAACCTGATGGCGGCGGCCGGGGTGCCCGTCGCGCCGGGCACCACCGAGCCGTCGGCCGACCTGGACGCGGCGGTCGCCGCCGCCGCGGAGATCGGCTACCCGGTGATGGTCAAGGCGGCGGCCGGTGGCGGTGGCATGGGCATGGGCGTGGCCGTCGACGAGGCCGCGCTGCGCACCGAGTACGACAAGGTCCGCGCGTTCGCCGAGCGGATGTTCGGCGACGGCTCGGTGCTGATCGAGCGTTACTTCCCCCGGGTACGCCACGTCGAGGTGCAGATCCTCGGCCTGGCCGACGGCCGGGTGGTGGCCCTCGGCGAGCGGGAGTGCTCGGTGCAGCGGCGCAACCAGAAGCTGGTCGAGGAGTCCCCCTCCCCGGCGGTCTCCCCGGAGCTGCGGGAACGCTTCCTCGCGGCGGCGGTACGGGCCGGCGAGGCGGTGAACTACCGCAACGCGGGCACGGTGGAGTGCCTCCTCGATCCCACCACCGGCGAGTTCTTCTTCCTGGAGATGAACACCCGGCTCCAGGTGGAGCACCCGGTCACCGAGTACGTCTACGGCGTCGACCTGGTCGAGGAGCAGCTGCGGGTGGCGGCGGGTCTGGCCCCGACCTTCGACCCGGACTCGCTGACGCCCCGTGGGCACGCCATCGAGCTGCGGATCAACGCCGAGGACCCGAAGCGTTTCCTGCCCGGTCCGGGCACCGTCACCACCTGGAACGAGCCGTCCGGTGAGGGGGTGCGGGTGGACTCCGGCTACGTCGCCGGCAACACGGTCACCCCGTTCTACGACAGCCTGATGGCGAAGCTGATCGTCAGCGGCGCCACCCGGGAGGAGGCGGTCGAGCGGGCCCGGGCGGCCGTCGCCGGGTTCGAGATCGCCGGCCCGAAGTGCAACCTGCCCTTCTTCGCCGAGCTGCTGGAGAACGGCGAGTTCCTCTCCGGCGACTACGACACCGGCATCGTGGGCCGGATGCGCTGACCACGAGCCGCCGGGCCGGGTGCGCCGGCCGGGTGCGTACCGGCCCGGCGGGGTGGCAGGGTGGAAGCACCCATCACGTACCACCGTCACAGTGAGGTGACCCCTTATGGCGGACATGCCAGGTTCGGTGTCGATCCGGGAGGTCGGGCCGCGCGACGGGCTCCAGAACGAGGACCCGATCCCCACCGACGCCAAGGTCCGGCTGCTCGACGCGCTGTCGGGCACCGGCGTGCGGCGGATCGAGGCGGTGTCCTTCGTGCATCCGAAGGCGATCCCGCAGATGGCCGACGCCGACGAGGTGTGGCAGCGGGCGGAGAAGGTCGACGGCGTGCGCTACTCGGCACTGGTGCCGAACACCCGGGGCGCCCGGCGGGCGCTGGCCGCCGGGTTCACCGAGATCGAGGTGGTGGTGTCGGCCAGCGACACGCACAACCGGCGCAACGTCAACCGCTCGACCGCGGAGTCGCTCGACGACATCGCCGAGCTGATCGACCTGCTGCACTCCGCCGGCGCGACCGCCGAGGTGATCGTGGCGACCAGCTTCGGCTGCCCGTACGAGGGGGACGTCGACCCGGAGCGGGTGGCGGGCATCGTGGACCGGGTGGTCCGCGACGGCGCGGACCGGGTGGCGTTCGGCGACACCACCGGCATGGGTACGCCCCGCCGGGTCCGCGAGCTGGTCACCGCGGTACGGGACCGGAACGCCCAGGTGCCGGTGCTGCTGCACTTCCACAACACCCGGGGCACCGCGCTGGCCAACATGCTGACCGCGATGGAGCTGGGGATCACCGAGTTCGACGCCAGCGTCGGCGGCCTCGGCGGCTGCCCGTACGCCCCGGGGGCCAGCGGCAACCTGGCCACCGAGGAGGCGGTGCACATGCTGCACGACATGGGCATCGACACCGGCATCGACCTGGACGCCCTGGTCGGGGCGGCCGAGCTGGCCGAGGAGCTGGTCGGCAAGCGGCTGCCGAGCGGCGTGCTGCGCGCCGGGCCGCGCACCCGCCTCACCCCGCTGCCGGCCTGACCGAACCGCCCGTGGGCAGCGGGACGACGGTACGACGGTCCAGGACCGTCGTACCGTCGTGGGCGGTCCGTCAGCGGGTGGGGCGTTCGGTGCTGTCCGCCACGCTCGTCGTGCGGACCACGGCGAGCGCGCCGGCGGTGCCGAGGAGCTGCCCGGTCCCGGCGTCCAGGATCAGCCGGTAGTCGCTCTTCAGCGGGCCGCCGATGGCGATGCCCCGCCGACCCAGCGCGTCGGTCTCGGAGCCGTGGTTCCGGATCCCGGGCACCCGGGACAGCGCTCGCATGGCCGTCGCCCGGAGCCGCGGCGTGAGGTAGGGGGAACCACTCCACAGCAGGGCCGCCAGGTATTCGAAGGTCCGCTGGTCCCGGTCCTCGAAGCCGGCGGCGGTCACGTCACGCAGCACCCGCTCGTACAGCGCCTCGGGGTCGGTGGGCAGTCCGGCGACGAACGCCGCGGTCGGTGTCTCCCAGTCGCCCCTGGTCGCCGGCGGCACCGTTTCGTCGAGGGTCATCCGCCGGCAGCCCTGCTGCACGGGCAGGACGAACGGGTCGCCCCGCCAGTCGGGACGCGGCACCGTGACCCCGTCCGCCCGCACCACCCGGCCCGCCCGTCTCCCGTCGGCGGCCTGCCACAGTTCGTAGCTCAGTCCGCAGCCGCGCTGCGAGCCGATCTCCCGGTAGTAGACGAACTGGTCGGGTCGGGGCACCGGCGGGGCGGGGGCCCGTTCGGCGGCCGCCGCCGTGCGGTTCAGCACGGCGGCGGCGGCCGTACTGCTCGGCCCGTCACTCCCGAGCGGGAGCACGGACGGCGCCACCACGACGCCCGCCACCACCGCGGCGGCCACCGCGACCCCGGCGAGCAACCGGCGTCCGGGTCGTCCCCGTCGGGCCGGTGCCGGGTGGCCCGCCAGCAGCTTCACGGCACCGACGGCAGGTGCTTCGGTGGGCAGGTCGGCCAGCGCGTGACTGAACGTGTCGCGCAGCTTCCGGTCGAGATCACGCATTCTGGTCCAGCCTTTCGCGCAGTCGTGCCAGGGCACGGTTGATCAGCGACTTGACGGTGCCCGGCCGGCAGCCGAGCACGGTGGCGATCTCCTGCTCGGAGAGGTCCTCGTGGTAGCGGAGGAAGAGGGCGGCGCGTTGCCGTGCGGAGAGCGGGGCCAGCATCGCGACGAATTCCAGCGTCACCGGGGGCAGGTGAGCGGGTGTCGCGGGCTGGTGGCGGTGCCGGCGTTCCACCTGACGCCGTCGTACCCAGGAGGTCACCCGGTTCGCCACCGCGTGGCGCAACCACGCCTCGGGCCGCTCCACCCGGTTCCGGTGCCGGTAGAGCTGCACGAAGACGTCCTGTACGACCTCCTCGGCGTGCGCCAGCGACTCCGTGGTCACGTAGGCGAAGCGGACCAGGGGACCCCACTGCCGGCGGTAGACGTCGTCGAAGTCCCACTGCTCGGGTGGTGCTCGCCACACGTCGGTCCTACTTTCAGCAAGTGTCACGTCGGAAGGGCGCGCAGCCGTGGCCGCAGGTTCCGTCGTTCTCCGGGAAAGGTCCAGCCCGCCCGGAATCCGGGTGCCGACACGGGTCGCCGGACGATCGCGCGACGCGATAACCTAACGGTCGTTCAGGTCGGTTGGTCCGCTCACGAGGCGGCCCATGGCGAGGGAGTCGGCGTGACGCTCGACGGTGAGGCCCTGGAGCAGCTGCGCAAGCGCGCCCGGGCCGGCGGTGCGGACAAGTACCACGCGGCGAACGCCGCCAAGGGCAAGCTGTTCGCGCGCGAGCGGGTCGCGCTCCTGGTCGACGAGGGCTCCTTCGTCGAGGACGGCCTCTACGCCAACGCGATGGCCGAGGGGCTGCCCGCCGACGGCGTGGTCACCGGCACCGCCACCATCGACGGCCGCCAGGTCTGCCTGATGGCGAACGACTCCACGGTCAAGGCCGGCAGCTGGGGCGCGCGCACCGTCGAGAAGATCATCCGGATCATCGAGCGGGCGTACGCGACCGGCGTCCCGATGGTCTACCTGGTCGACTCCGCCGGTGCCCGGATCACCGACCAGGTCGAACTCTTCCCCGGCCGGCGCGGCGCCGGCAAGATCTTCTGGAACCAGGTCCGCGCCTCGGGTGCGATCCCGCAGGTCTGCGCCCTGTTCGGGCCGAGCGCGGCCGGTGGGGCGTACATCCCGGCGTTCTGTGACGTGGTGGCCATGGTGGACGGCAACGCCAGCATGTACCTCGGCTCCGACCGGATGGTCGAGATGGTCACCGGGGAGAAGACCACGCTGGAGGCGATGGGCGGGGCCAAGGTGCACTGCGCCGAGTCCGGCGTCGGGCACTTCCTCTGCAAGACCGAGGCCGACGCGCTCGACGTGGTGAAGACCTACCTGTCGTACCTGCCGGCGAACTGGCGGCAGCAGCCGCCGGCCGCCGAGGCGAAGCCCGCGCCGGAGAAGGCCGACCTGGCCGCGCTGGTCCCGGCCAGCGAGCGGCAGGCCTTCGACATGCGCCGGTACGTCAAGGGCCTGCTCGACGAGGGCAGCTTCTTCGAGATCCAGGCGCTCTGGGCCAAGGAGCTGACCATCGGCTTCGGCCGGCTCGACGGCGAGGTCGTCGGGGTGGTCGGCAACAACTCGATGTTCAAGGGCGGCGTGCTCTTCGTCGACTCGGCCGACAAGGCGACCCGCTTCGTGCAGCTCTGCGACGCGTTCAACGTGCCGCTGCTCTTCCTGAGCGACGTGCCCGGCTTCATGGTCGGCAGCGCGGTGGAGCGGCAGGGCATCATCCGGCACGGCGCCAAGATGATCACCGCGATCTCGGAGGCGACCGTACCCAAGATCTGTGTGGTGGTCCGCAAGGCGTACGGCGCCGGTCTCTACGCGATGGCCGGCCCCGGCTTCGAGCCGGACGCGACGATCGCCCTGCCCACCGCGAAGATCGCCGTGATGGGCGCGGAGGCCGCGGTCAACGCCGTCTACGCCAACAAGATCGCCGCGATCTCCGACGCCGACGAGCGGGCCGCCTTCGTGGCCGCCAAGCGCGAGGAGTACGAGCGCGACATCGACATCGTCCGGCTCGCCAGCGAGCTGGTGGTGGACGCGATCGTCGAGCCGCACGAGCTGCGCGCCGAGCTGGTCCGCCGGTTCGCCGCCGCCCGGAGCAAGGAGCGGCACTTCTCGACGCGCCGGCACGGCGTCACCCCGGTCTGAGCAACCCCGCAGCACGATCCGCCTCCGGCGTCACGAGCGCCGGAGCGGGGCATCCACACAGGAGGATCAGATGGACTTCCGGCTCAGCGAGGAACAAGAGGCGCTGCGGGAGAGCGTGCGGGAGTTCGCCCGCGAGGTCGTCGCCCCGGTCATCGGCGAGCACTACGAGAAGCACACCTTCCCGTACGAGATCATCCGCCAGATGGGAAAGATGGGCCTGTTCGGTCTTCCCTTCGCCGAGGAGCACGGCGGCATGGGCGGCGACTACTTCGCCCTCTGCCTGGCCCTGGAGGAGCTGGCCCGGGTCGACTCCAGCGTCGCGATCACCCTGGAGGCGGCGGTCTCCCTCGGCGCGATGCCGATCTACCGGTTCGGGACGGACGAGCAGAAGGCGCAGTGGCTGCCGAAGCTGCTCAGCGGTGAGGCCCTCGCGGGCTTCGGGCTGACCGAGCCGGGCACCGGATCGGACGCGGGCGGCACCCAGACCCGCGCCGTGCTGGACGAGTCGACGAACGAGTGGGTCATCAACGGCTCGAAGGCGTTCATCACCAACTCGGGCACCGACATCACCGCCCTGGTCACGGTCACCGCCGTCACCGGGACCCGGCCGGACGGTGCCAAGGAGCTGTCCACCATCATCGTCCCGTCGGGCACGCCCGGCTTCACGGTCGCCCCCGGCTACTCCAAGGTCGGCTGGACCGCCTCGGACACCCACGAGCTGACCTTCGACGACTGCCGGGTGCCGGCGGCGAACCTGCTCGGCGAGCGGGGCCGGGGCTTCGCCCAGTTCCTGCGGATCCTCGACGAGGGTCGGATCGCCATCGCCGCCCTCGCCGTCGGTCTCGCCCAGGGCTGCGTCGACGAGTCGATCAAGTACGCCAAGGAGCGCCAGGCGTTCGGCCAGCCGATCGGCAACTACCAGGCGATCCAGTTCAAGATCGCCGACATGGAGCTGAAGGCGCACACCGCCCGGCTGGCGTACTACGACGCCGCGGCCCGGATGCTGGCCGGCGAGCCGTTCAAGCGGCAGGCCGCGATCGCCAAGCTGCACGCCAGCACCATCGCGGTGGACAACGCGCGTGAGGCGACCCAGATCCACGGCGGCTACGGCTTCATGAACGAGTACCCGGTGGCCCGGTTCTGGCGGGACTCCAAGATCCTGGAGATCGGCGAGGGCACCAGCGAGGTGCAGCGCCTGATCATCGCCCGCGACCTGGGCATGTGAGGCAGCGGTCCGTCCGGGTCCGAACGGGCCCGGACGGCTCGGCCGGCTGTCGGAAATCCGCACCGTACGGTCGGTTGCCCGACGATCGGCTGTGGCGCGTCGCACCCGATCCGTACTCTTCGTGCCCATGACTCCCGATCATGATCGTTCGCGGAGCCCGGGCGGCCGTACCCCGCTGCCCGATCTGCTGCGCGGGCACCGGCTCGCCGCCGGCCTCACCCAGGCCGAGCTGGCCGGCCGGGCCGGGGTGGGCGTGCGGACCGTCCGTGATCTGGAGCGGGGCCGTTCCGCGCGCCCCCAGCGCACCACCGTCGGCCTGCTCGCCGACGCGCTCGGCCTGACCGGCGCCGCGCGGGAGGGGTTCCTCGCCGCCGCCCGGCCGACCCCGGCCGCCGCGCCGCCCACCGCCGCGCGGCACCTCCCGGTCACCGGTTCCGCCGCCCCCGCCTCGGGTACGCCGATCGCCCTGCCCCAGCCGGTGCCGCTGCTCGGCCGCGAGCAGGACATCGCCGAGGTGGCCGCCCTGCTGGACGCCGGTCACCCGGTGGTCAGCCTGGTCGGGTTGGCCGGCGTCGGCAAGACCGCCCTCGCCCTGACCGTCGCGTACGCGGTGGCCGCCGACCATCCGGCGGGTGTCGCCGGGGTGCTCGTCGGCGAGGGGTCCGACGCCGCCGACGTGGTCGCCGCCTCGGTGGCGGTGCTCGGCGCGCGCCGTCTCGCCGACCTGGCCTGCCAGCTCGGCGACCGGCCGGCGCTGCTGCTGGTGGACGCGGTGGAGCGGGCACCCGGGCCGGTGGCCGAGGCGCTGCGCGCCCTGGTGACCACCGCACCGACCCTGCGGGTGCTGGTCACCGGCCGTCGTCCGGCCGGCTGCCCCGGCGAGCTGGTCCGCCCGGTCGCGCCGCTCGACGTACCCCCGGCCGGGGTGACCCCGACGGACCCGGACGAGCTGATGCGGTGGCCGGCCACCGCGCTCTTCGCCGACCGGCTGGCCCGGGTGCGTGCCGAGCCACCGACGCCCGCTGAGCTGCCGGCGCTCGCCGCCCTGGTCCGCCGCCTCGGTGGCCTGCCGCTGGCCATCGAGCTGATGGCGGCGCGGGGCCGGATCCTCGACGTCACCGAGCTGCTCGACCGGTACGGCGACCGGGTGCTCGACCTCGACACCGGCGACGCCCCCGGCTGGGAGACGGCCGACCGGCCCGCCGCGGTGACCCTGCGCGAGGCGGTGGCGACCAGCTACCGGTTGCTAGCCCCCGCCGAGCGGGCCGCGTTGCGCCGGCTGTCGGCATTCCGCAACCGCTGGTCGGTGGAGCTGGCGGAGGAGCTGCTCGCCGACGACGGCACCCGGGAGGACGTGGTGCCGCTGCTCGACCGGCTGCGGGAACTCGGCCTGCTCAGCATCCGGGGCACCGGCCGGTTCCGGTTCCGGCTGCTCGACGCGGTCCGGGACTTCGCCGGTGAGCGGGCCGCCGACGAGGGCGAGCTGACCGGGATCCGGCAGCGACACGCCCTGGTGGTGGCCGGGCTGGTCCGGCGGACCGCGCCGGGCCTGATCGGTGCGGAGGTGCCGGCGGCGGTACGGGTGCTGGACGAGGCGACCAGCGACGTGATCGCCGCGCTCCGGCACGCCGCCGAGCACGATCCGGTCACCGCGCTGCGGCTGGCGGCGTCGCTGCCGCGCTGGTGGCGACTGCGCGGCCGGGACGTCTCGGGACGGCGCTGGCTGCGCCGGTTGCTGACCGACCCGCGGATCGCCGACGCCGACCCGGTGCTGCGCGCCTGGGCTTTGGTCGGCGCGGCCCGGCTCGCCCTGGAACACGGCGCGGGGCCGGCGGAGCTGCCGTCGGCGCGCGCGGCCCTGGCAACCTTCCGGGCTGCGGGTGAGGTGACCGGCGAGTTGTCGGCCCGCTCGGTCCTCTGCGCGCTGCTGCCCGCCATCGGCGCGTACGACGAGGCCCGGGAGCAGGCGCAGGCATTGCTGGAGGTGGCGACCCGGCACGGCCGCAGCCGCGGGGCGGCGGTCGCCCAGACCCATCTGACCTGGCACGACGTGCGGACGGGTGACCTGGCGGGAGCGCGGCGTCGACTGGCGGCCGTGGACCGGTTGGCGGCCGAGTGCGGCGACGAGCGGCTCCGCCTGGCGGCCCGGGCCGATCTGGCCGAGGTGACCCGCTTCGAGGGCCGGTTCGCCGACGCCGCGGCGCAGGGACGCCGGGTGGCGGCGGCCCTCGCCGAGCTGGGCGACCCGGGGCAGCGCCGCCGGGCACTCGGCACGGTCGGGTTGGCGCTCGCCGAGCTGGGCCGGGCGGCCGAGGCGCTGGCGGTGGTGGCCGAGCTGCGCCCGACCCGGCCGGTACCCGGGCAGCGGTCGACGGCCCGGCCCGGCGAGGCCCGCACCCGCCGGCCGGAGGACGCCGTCTGCGCGTTGATCGAGGGGCATCTGGCCCGGCACCGGGGGGACCGGGAGCTGGCGGCGGAGTGGTTCACCGCGGCCGCCGAGGCGGCCGCCGAGGGCGGGGACCGTCGGGACCTGATCGAGGCGCTGGTGGGGCTGGCGGCGAGCACGGCGGACGTGGCGGTGCTGGACCGGCTGGACCGGGCCCTCCGGTCGACCGGCTTCCGGCTGCTGACCCGCGAGGAGGACCTGCTCTACGCGCTGGTGGCCGGCCTTCGTCGAGGCTGATGGCGGCCGGTGGTCCGGGCTGGCCGGTGGTCTTGGGCCGGGCAGGAGGGAGCGGGGGTGGCGCGAGCGAAAAAGCCCCCTGGTGTTGCCCCTCGCTCATCGCTCGCGCCGGCACCCCCCGGTGCGCCCCCGCTCGCCGGAAGCCTATCCAGGCGGCCTCACCTTTTTGTGAACTTTTGTTGGCATCTGGCCGGGGGGCCACCGGGTTCTGCCGGTCTTTCTGCCGGTACCCGCCGGGTACGCCGCCGGCCCGACCAGCTCAGCAGCCGGCGGGGCTGGGCATCCCGGTCGGGGCGGGGTCGGTGCTCCCGGCGGTCGCGCCCGGGTGGACCGCGTCGCGGACCCGGCGCAGCCCGTCGAGCAGGGCGGTGAGGGCGGCCGGTTCGAGCTGGCCGGTGAACCACTGCTCGATGATCTGGAGATGCCCGGGCAGGGTCTCGTCCAGCCGGGTGAGGCCGGCCGTGGTGACCACCGCGTAGGAGCTGCGCCGGTCGGAGGGGCAGGCCCGGCGGCGGATCAGACCGTCCCGCTCCATCCGGTCGACCACCCGGGTCACCCCGCTGGTGGAGAGGGAGGTCTGCGCGGCGAGGTCGGTCATCCGCAGCTGGTTGCCGGGTGAGCGGGCGAGTCTGGTGAGCACCTCGAACTCGACCGGGGAGAGTCCGTGCTCCTCGAACTGGGCGGCGAACCGGGCCGAGAGCCCGGCGTACGTCTCGAACAACAGGCCGACAGCGGTGATCCGGGGGTCGTCGAACACGTCTTGGTTCACGGCACCATCCTAGCAGTCCTTGACACGGGGAATATTGCTGTGCCTATAGTTGCTCAGTCAGTCGTTGGGCTACTAAACAATCTTCCCCTGGAGGACAGCATCATGACCAGCAGCACCGCGGTTACCCGCGAGTGGGAGGGTCTCACCATCCCGGCCGCCGGCACGTACCTGCTGGACGCGGCGCACAAGCGGGTCGGGTTCGTCGCCCGGCACATGATGGTCAGCAAGGTGCGCGGTGAGTTCGCCGACGCGACCGCCACGATCACCGTCGCCGAGGACCCGATGCAGTCCTCGGTGACCGCCACCATCCAGGCCGCCAGCATCAACACCGCCCAGGCCGACCGCGACGGTCACCTGCGCAGCCCGGAGTTCCTCGACGCCGAGCAGTTCCCGACGCTGGAGTTCCGCAGCACCGAGGTCAAGTCCCGCGACGGCAACGAGTTCGTCCTCGCCGGCGAGCTGACCATCAAGGGCGTCACCCGTCCGGTCGACCTGGAGGTCGAGTTCGAGGGCGTCGGCCGCACCCCGTTCGGCACCGACGTGTTCGGCTTCACCGCCACCACCGAGATCGACCGGGAGGACTTCGGCCTCACCTGGAACGTCGCGCTGGAGACCGGCGGCGTCCTGGTCGGCAAGAAGATCAAGATCGAGATCGAGGGCGAGGCCGTCCGTCAGGCCTGATCCGCGTACGCCTCCGGGCCCGTGTCGTCGTTCCGACGGCGCGGGCCCGTCCGCATGTCCGGGACCGGGTGCGAATTGTCACCGGTTGTTCGCAGGTTACCTGCGGTGCGGCGGACGGCGACTGGGTAGGAGTGCAGTCCGGTGGCCCGCCCCTCTGGTTCAGGGGGACCGGACGCCCCTAACCTGAGTGGTTCACACTGCGTACCGGAACGGCACGGTTCCGTTGCGCGACGCGCCTGGAGGGCAGATGGGCAGAGACGTCGAGCAGGGCGCCTTCTCCCGGGAGGACCGGGTCCGCTACCGACAGAAGGTGCGGAGGTGCCTGGACGTCTTCGCGTTGATGCTGGACGACTTCGGCTTCGACGCGGACCGCCCGATGACCGGTCTGGAGATCGAGCTCAACCTGGTGGACAACGCGGCCGAGCCGGCCATGCGCAACGACCAGATCCTCGCCGACATCGCCGACCCGCTCTTCCAGACCGAGCTGGGGCAGTTCAACCTCGAACTGAACGCCTCGCCCCGGCTCATCGAGGGCGGCGGCTTCGCCGACTACGAGCAGGACCTGCGCAGCAGCCTCAGCCGCGCCGACGAGCGCGCCGCCAAGTCCGACGCCAGGATCGTGATGGTCGGCATCCTGCCCACCCTCACCGAACGGCACCTGGTCGCCGACAACCTCTCCACCAACGAGCGCTACCGGGTGCTCAACGACCAGATCGTCGGAGCCCGCGGCGAGGACATCGAGCTGGACATCCGGGGTGTCGAGCGGTTGCAGACGCACACCGACTCGATCGCCCCGGAGGCCGCCTGCACGAGCCTCCAGTTCCACCTCCAGGTCGCGCCGGACAGCTTCGCCGACTACTGGAACGCCTCCCAGGCGATCGCCGGGGTGCAGGTCGCGATCGGGGCCAACTCGCCCTTCCTGTACGGCCGGCAGCTCTGGGCGGAGACCCGGATCGCGCTGTTCCAGCAGGCCACCGACACCCGCCCGGACGAACTCAAGGCCCAGGGCGTACGCCCCCGGGTCTGGTTCGGGGAACGCTGGATCACCTCGATCTTCGACCTCTTCGAGGAGAACGTCCGCTACTTCCCGCCGCTGCTGCCGATCGTCGAGGACGAGGACCCGGTGGAGGTGCTGCACGCCGGCGGCGTGCCCGAACTGTCCGAGCTGCGCCTGCACAACGGCACCGTCTACCGGTGGAACCGGCCGGTCTACGACATCATGAACGGCCGCCCGCACCTGCGGGTGGAGAACCGGGTCCTGCCGGCCGGCCCGACCGTGGTCGACATGCTGGCCAATGCGGCCTTCTACTTCGGACTGGCCCGCGGCCTCGCCGAGTCCGACCGGCCGATCTGGAGCCAGCTCACCTTCAGCTCGGCCGAGGAGAACTTCCACGCCGCCGCCCGACGGGGCATCGACGCCGTCCTGCACTGGCCCCGGCTCGGTGAGGTGCCGGTGACCCGGCTCGTGCTCGACACGCTCCTGCCCCGGGCGGCCCAGGGCCTCGACCGGTTCGGGGTCGCCCCGGCCGAACGGGACCGCCTGCTCGGCATCATCGAGCAGCGTTGCCGTACCGGCCGCAACGGCGCGGTCTGGCAGACCGAGACGGTCTGGGCGGCCGAGCGGAACCGTGGACTGGACCGGGACGCCGCACTGCACCACATGCTGAAGCGCTACGCCGAACTCCAGCGCAGCAACGAACCGGTGCACACCTGGCCGGTCGACTGACCACTCGTCGCCGACGACGAGATCGCCCTCGATCCGGGAAGTTGTGGCCGACCAGGCCGGCCGGGACCACTACTTCCCGGATCGAGCGGGTCGCACCGGACCCTGAGCCTTGCCCGTACGCCGTGGACCCGGGGCGGTCAGCGGCTGCGGCGGCGTGCCTTCGTCCCGCCGGGCGGGGCCGGTTCGTCCGCCGGGCTCATGACGTCGTCGCCCTGGTCGACGGCCGGGTCGGAGACGAGCGGCGGGTCCGTCGGCTTCCGCTGGGGCGGCACCGCCCGGCTACGGGCGCCGGTCGCCCGGGACGCTCCGGACCGGGCTCTGCCCGCGCTCGGGTCCACCTCCGCGCTCGCCTCCGAGGTCGGCACGCCGACCCCGGCCGCAGACGTGCCCGGTTCCGTGGTCGGCGTGGCGGATCCCGTGGTCGGCGTGCGGCGCCTCCGGGCGGGTTCGGCGGACGTCGACGCCAGGTCCGGACCGACGGGCTCGACGCCGACTCCGGCCGGCTCGCGGTACGCCGCCCGGCCTTCCCGGGTGTCCGGTCCCGACCCGGCAGCGGCCTCGTCGGCGGCGAACGTCGCGTCGCCGGGCGCCCCGCTGTCCGGCCGACCGGCGCGCCGGTCGGCCGGGTCGTCGGCGGAACCGCCCGGCGTCGACCCGGTACCGGTGGTGGCCCGGAGTTCGGCCCGTTGGGCCAGCGCAGCGACCAGCACCGAGCCGCCGAGCCCGGCGATCACCGCGTACGGGGCGATCAGGTGGGCCGACACCTGCTCCGGGGCGATCGCCGCCAGCCTCGGCACGGCCAGCAGGTAGGCCAGCGCGACGAGGAACGGTCCGGCCGCGCCGGAGGCCGCGGCACCGATCCGCCGCTGCGGCAGCCGAGCGGTACGCCGGGCGGCCAGCATGCCGATCAGCAGGGCGGAGCCCAGCGACAGCAGAGCCCCCGGCCAGTAGAAGTAGTCGCGGATCCAGAAGCGGTCGCTGTCCGCGCTGATCTGCCAGATGCCGAGCTGTGCGGTGGTCAGGCCCCGGCCGGAGAGCACCCCGTCCACCACGGACACCACGGCGAGCAGCCAGAGCCAGCCGGTGGTGGCGACGAGGTTGTCGGCGGCGGCCCGGGAGTGCAGCGCCCAGCTGGCCAGCAGCAGCCCGGTCAGCAGCCCGACGGCGGCGTACCCGGCGGCGACGGTTTCCGGGGCGAAGGTGTCCGGCACCCGGGCGGCGCGCGCCGGCACGGCCACCAGCAGCACGGTGATCAACGCGCCGACCCCGGCGGCCACCGCCAGGGTGAGGTTGCGCAGCGTACGCCCGGGCTCGTCGTCCTCGCCCCGCAGTCGGTGCGCGACGACGGCGCCGGCCACCACCGAGGTGGCGGAGATCCAGGTGGCCCAGGCGAGGCTCGCCACCCAGGCAGCCTCGGCGGTCGCACCGCCCGGCGGTGCCCAGTTGATGATGCCCAGCCCGTAGCCGAAGCCCAGCTGCGCCGCCCCGGTGCCGGCGGCGACGCCGAGTGCGGTGGCGATCGATGCTCCCCAGCCCCGTCTGGCCATGCCGGGGAGCGTAGCGCCCCGGGGTCGGCGCGGCGAGTCGTGACCGACCGGTCCGGGCCGAGGTCGGCGCTCCGTGACGCCGAGGGCTACGGGCGGTCCGGAACCGGCCGGTCCGGCCTCCCGGCCGACTGTTGCCGGGCCCGATACCGTGGACGACCGAGGGCCAGGTGCCCGACCCCGGTGGGGAGAGGACCGTGCGATGAGCGACGACCGCCAGGAGCCACCCCCCGAGGACGCGGACGCGACCCGCCCGCTGCCCCGCACCGACCGTGGTCCGGCCGGCCCGGAAGAGTCGGGCGCAGCCACCCGGGGCGGGCCCGCCGCCACCGCCCCTCTGCCGCCCACCCCGGCGGCCTGGTCCGGGCGGGCCGGCGTGCCGGTACGGCCGGCCGGCGGGCAGGAGCCCGAGTGGTACGCCGATGAGCAGTCGGGCCGGCGTTGGTGGATGCCGATCCTGCTGGGGATCCTCGCCCTCGCGCTGGTCGCCCTCATCGGTCTCGGGGTGTGGTTGTTGGCGCTGCGTGCCGTGGACCGGGGTCCCGGCCCGCTCCCGTCGCCCTCGGCCGTGCCGAGCACCGCTCCACCGACCAGTGCCGCACCGACCACGACCGCGCCGAGCCCGTCGCCGTCCACCACCTCACCCAGCCCGACGCCCAGTGAGGTGGCCATGCCGCCGCTGGTGGGGCTGCCGGAGGCCGCCGCCCGCGCGATCCTCGACCGGCTCGACGTGGACTACCGGGTGCGGACCCGTGCCTCGGACCGACCGGCCGGCACGGTGATCGAGACCGATCCGGCGGCCGGCGAACCGCTGCGGGACGGGGACCGGGTCACGCTCGTGGTGGCCGAGCCGGCGGCCCCGACGACCGGTGCGGGCACGCCGACCTCCGCGCCGACCGCCACGGCGACGCCCTGACCGGGGTCACCACTGTCGACGCCGGGTGCCGACCAGACCCAGCCCGGCGAGGGAGATGGCGAGGCCGAGCAGCCCGGAGTAGAACAGCGAGCGGCCGGGGTCGTCGCGGTCCGGGCCACCGTCCGGCTCCGCCAACGCGCCACCGCCGGCCCCCGCCTGGCCGGGGCCGGGCAGGGCGGCGGGGTCGGACGGGTCGGCCCCCGGGTCGGCGGCCCAGCCCGGCTCGTTCTCCGGCCCGCCGGGTGGCGCGCTGCCCTGCCCGGCAACGGTGATCTCCGGAGCCGGTACGGGTTCGGCGAGCTGCTCGGTGGCGGAGAAGGCAGGGTGGCGTACCACGAGCGCGAGTGCGGTCGCGGTGCCGAGGAGCGCGAGGAGCCCCAGGGCGTAGCCGAGGCGGGACCGGTGGTGCCGCCGCGCGGCGGGCAGATTGACCATGGCCATCCCAGGTTCCGGGTCCGGGACGCGCGGGGTGGAGACGTTCGCCGGGGTGGGCGTACCGATTCTATGGCGGCGGTACGCCCCCCGACCGGGTAATCGCCGGCTCAGCCGACCCGGACCGGGGTCCGGACGATCGGCCGCCGGCCCGTCCGCACCACGTGCTGGCGCGGCGCGGGTGCGGTGTGCGGACGCGGTGCGGGTGCGGCCTGGCGCTGCTCCAGACCGGCCTGCTGTACGAAGATCGACCGCCGGTTGACCGCGTCCCCCGTCGCGTTCAACTCGTAGCCGTCGAGCCAGAGCCAACCGTCGTAGGTCGGCCAGTCGAGCACCCGGATGACCCGGAACATGATCGGTCGGAGGAACTGGACACTCGCCGCGCGAGTCACGTGCAGTACGTCACCGGAGCGGGGAAGCACATGGGCTCCTGGGAAGGTTCGGCCGGCGGGCGAGCCGGCGGGAGCTGAGTGGGGGGACAGGTCGGTCCGGTGTCGGGGTCGTGCCTCGTGGACCGGCGGATCAGGTACGTCGGTGCTGGTCGAGTGGTCCCCGCGGTGGCGGGGGTGCCACCCGACCATCACCCGGCTGCTCCCGGGTCACCGCTCCCGCCGCCGCAGCCGACAGGCGTGCAGCGGCGGGGTCTTCATCCCGGGGCAGGTCTCACGGCGCGGGACGGCACCCCTCCCGCCGTCCCACGGCCGGTGGGATCACCACGCCCGGAGATCATGCGGAGACGGTGAGTAACCCGTGCCATACGGACAGAGTGCATCAGCGACGTGCGTCATGCAAGTTGCACGTCGACTTTTGCCGATACGCGAGCAGGACACGTGAACGGGACGCTTGAAGCCGTTGGCACCGGGGCGGCACACTGGACGCCGGTTTCGCCCGACGCGGCCGGTCGACGACCGGCACCACCCCCTGCCGCGAACGATCGCCCGCCGTACGACGATCGCGCCCCGGGCGGGGATCGCACCGGCGCGATCGACCGGAGGTGACCGGGTGAGCCAGCGGAGCCAGCGCCCCCGTCCAGCGGCCCGGGGATCGGCCCCGTGGTGAGCGAACGGCGCAGCCCCACCATCCGGCGCCGCCGGCTGGGCGCGGAACTCCGTCGCCAGCGGGAGGCCGCCGGCATCACCATCGAGGTGGTGGCCGAACAACTGGAGTGCTCGGCTTCCAAGATCTCCCGGATCGAGACCGGCCACACCACCGCGACGCCCCGCGACGTACGGGACATGCTGCGCATCTACGGCGTGGTTGGCGCGGAAAGTGACGAACTGGTCCAGATCGCCCGGGAGGCTCGGCAGAAGGGCTGGTGGCACCCCTACAGCACCGTGCTGGTGGGGGCGTACGTCGGGCTGGAGGCGGCGGCCAGCTCCATCCGGGCGTACGAGCAACAGGTCGTACCGGGTCTGCTGGAGACCGAGGAGTACGCGGGCGCGATGATCCGGGCCGCGCGGCCGGACTTCACCGCCGAACAGGTGGAACAGCGGGTGCGTGTCCGTCTGGGCCGTCAGTCGTTGTTGACCCAGGACGATCCGGTCGATCTGTGGGTGGTGCTCGATGAGGCGGTGCTGAGCCGGCCGGTCGGCGGCGACGCGGTGATGCGTGGCCAGCTGGCGCGGCTGGTGGAGGTGGCCCAGCTGCCGAACGTGACGTTGCAGGTCCTGCCCTTCGAGGTGGGAGCGCACGCCGGCATGGACGGCACCTTCACCATCCTCAGCTTCCCCGAACCGAGTGATCCCGATGTCGTGTACGCGGAGAACGCCACGGGTGGGCTCTTCCTCGAGAAGAGCGACGAACTGCAGAAGTACAGCTTCATCTTCGATCACATTCGAGCAGCGGCCATACGCCCGGAGGAGTCCATCGCACACATCGCAAAACTGGCAGAGGAGCCGTTGTGGAAATGGCGACCAAGGAGTTCCCCGTGGACCTGACCCGGGCGTCGTGGTTCAAGAGCTCGAAGAGCGGGCCGAACTGCGACAACTGCGTCGAGGTCGCGTACGCGACCGAGGTGGTCGGCGTTCGGGACTCGAAGGACAAGACGGGGCCGGCTCTGGTCTTCGCCCCGAGTGACTGGCGCGCCTTCGTCGCCGGCGCCAGGGGCGGTGTGTTCGGCCGGAACTGATTCCGGCGCTCCCCCCGCACCGAGAACATGGTCCCGCCCGGCAGCGTCGCCGGGCGGGACCGTTGTCGTTGCGGCCACCGGTGCCGTCCGCCGACCCGTCGCCAGTTCGGTCCCGCCTCGTTGAACCGCACGGATCGGCAACCGAACGAGGCAGGCGAGACGGATGACGACGATCGGTTCAGAGAACCTCACCAACGGCCCGGGCAAGCCCGAGCGGTTCGGCGGCAAGTACCGCGGGGCGCGCCGGGACACCGTCCTCACCGAGGTGGTCTCCACCGACACCGAGCTCGGTGGTCGCGAGGCGGCCGCTCCCGAGCAGGCTTCCCCGCCGCTCTCCCTGCCGTCGCTGGATCCCAACCCGCTGACCGAGCCGTCGTTCCCGCCGGCCGGCTGGCCGGTGGAGCAGCAGGAGTCCCTGGTGGACCATCCGCTGCTGCGCGGCCTGCTGATGGAGCTGCCGCCCAAGGGGAGCGTGCCGCCGCCGGGCTGGCTGGACCGCTGGTTCGAGGCCACCCGGGCGATCCTCGAACTGCTCTACGTGCAGGGCACCGGCCGGTCGCGCTGAGCCGGCGGCCGGGCTCCGCTCAGGCGGCGGTCCGGGCCGGGCGCAGCCCGGCCGGCGACATGGCGCGCTCGACGAGCCGGCTGTGCCGCAGCGCGTGGCGTACCCCGATGGAGGTGACGCCGAGTGCCCCGACCGTGATGGCGGGTCCGGTCACGGCCGGCGCGGAGAGCAGGTCCACCCCGGCGGCCGAGAGCACGGCCGCCAGCACCGCGAGCGCGGTCACCTGCACCGGGAGCCCGATCAGCGGGTGCGCGGCGGCGGCCCGGAGGCCGTGCGGGGCGGGGGTGCCGGGGGCGGCGGCGAAGGCGCCCGCGCCGGCCCGCAGCCGGCGGATCCGGCGGACCGACCAGACCGCGACGGCCGTCGCGGGGACGGCCGCGAGCAGCAGGCCGGAGGCGGCCCGGTCGACCGGCGTGGTGCCGGCGCTCTGCAGGCCCGCCACCAGGACGGCCGCGGTCAGGGCCAGGCCGGTCAGGGTCAGGCCGGACAACCATCCGGTACGCCGACGCAGGGCACGGGCGTGGCGCAGTCGCGGCAGTCCCTCCGCCACCACGCCGGCGGCCACCCAGACGGCGGCGACGGGGAGCAGGAGGATGAGATGGTCGTCCATGGGCCCAGCCTTGCCCAGTTCGACGTTCCCCGAATCCGGGACGTGACCCCGGTTCGCCCCGTACGCCGGCCCGTAGGGGTCATCCTGCCGGCGCTATGGCGTTTCCGGCATGTACCCGGGGCGGACGCCGCGGCCTAGCCTCGGAGCCAGCGGTCACCGTCGACCGTCCCGGACGTACCGGCGGTCGACGTCTCCCGAGCCAACCTCTCCCACCGGCGTCCGGCGGTCACCTCCCGGTGGCCGCCGGACGTCGTGTCGGGCCTCAGACGTCGAAGGTGGCGGGGCGCCCACCGGCCGGTGCCGGCGCGGTCGCCTTCCACAGGCCGGTCTTCTGGGCGGCCAGCCGGGCCAGGTAGGCCGGGTTGAGGATGACGTAGCGCCGCCAGAGCCGCTTCGGCTCCAGGCCGAGCCGCCAGAACCACTCCAGCCCGGCCCGCTGCATCCACGGTGGCGGGTTGCGCAGCAGGCCGGCGTGGTAGTCGAAGGCCGCCCCGACGGCCATCAGCGGCATGTCCAGCAGCGGCCGCATCGCGTACGCGAAGACCTCCTGCCGGGGGCAGCCGAGTCCGACCAGGACGAGCCGGGCACCACTGGCCTTGATCCGGTCGGCGATCTCCACGTCCTCGCCCGGCTGGACGGCCCGGAACTTGGACGGCTCGACCCCGGCGATCTTCAGCGCCGGGAACTTCCGCTCCAGGGCCGGGACCAGCCGGGCCAGCGTCTCCTCGGTGGAGCCGTACAGGTAGACCGGCAGGCCCTCCTGGGCGAAGCGGGCCAGCACCCGCAGGGTCAGCTCCGGGCCGTAGACCCGGTCGGTGAGGCCCGCGCCGTGCAGCAGGTTGAGCGCCCACCGCACCGGCTGCCCGTCGGGCGTGACCACGTCGAAGGAGTTGAGCCGGGCGTTGTGCGCCGGGTCGAGCACCCCGGTCATCACCCCGTGCACGGCCAGCGCGGTCAGGGCCAGCGGGCGCCGCTCGTGCGCCGCCGCGACGACCGCCTCGGTCGCCCCGGCGTAGTCGGTCGCGTCGACGCAGACGCCGAGCACGTTGCGCTTGGTGCCGGTGGTCATGCCTTCGGCACCCACTTGTCGACGTTCGCCTCGTAGATCTCGCGGAGGATCATCGGCACGTCGTAGGTCATCTTCCAGCTCGGGTAGTGCTCCTCGAACCGGGCCATGCTGCTGATGTACCACTGGTGGTCGCCGGTGCGGGCCTGCTCGACGTAGTTGACCTTCGCCTCGCGGCCGGCGATCTGCTCGGCGATCCGGAACGCCTCGATGTGCGAGGTGTTCGAGTGCCGGCCGCCGCCCAGGTTGTAGACCTGCGCCGAGCGCGGCTCGCGGAAGAACGCCTCGAAGGCGGTGAGCACGTCCCGGGAGTGGATGGCGTCCCGGACCATCTTGCCCTTGTAGCCGAAGAGGTTGTACGTCCGGCCCTCCATCACGCAGCGCATCAGGTACGCCAGGAAGCCGTGCAGCTCGGCCGCCGAGTGCGCCGGGCCGGTCAGCGTCCCGCCCCGGAAGCAGGCGGTCCGCATGCCGAAGTACCGGCCGTACTCCTGGACCATCACGTCGGCGGCGACCTTCGACGCGCCGAAGATCGAGTGCAGCGACTCGTCGATCGACATGTCCTCGGTGATGCCCTGGTACCACGGGTGGTCCTCGGGCAGCTCGTACCGGGTCTCCAGCTCGACCAGGGGCAGGCTGTTGGGGCGGTCGCCGTACACCTTGTTGGTGGAGCAGTGGATGAACGGCGCCTCGATGGCGTGCCGGCGGGTGTTCTCCAGCACGTTGAGCGTGCCGCCCGCGTTGACGTCGAAGTCGGTGTACGGCTCCTTGGCGGCCCAGTCGTGGCTCGGCTGGGCGGCGCTGTGGATCACCACGGAGATGTCGGCGCCGTACCGCTTGAAGACCTTCTCCAGGCCGTCCCGGTCGCGGATGTCCACGGCGTGGTGGGAGTACGCGGTGCCCAGGTCGGCGGCGAGCCGGTCCAGGCTCCAGGCGGTCGAGCCGTCCTCACCGAAGAAGTACCGGCGCATGTCGTTGTCGATGCCGACGACGTGGAGACCGAGGCCGGCGAAGTGCCGGGCCGCCTCGGATCCGATCAGACCGCCCGAGCCGGTCACCAACGCGACACTCACACGCCACTCCTGGTCCATGGGAGGCAGGGAAACGAATCGGAGCATAGCGTGTGACATCTGGCATGCCCCGATATGCCGCGAGGGCCCCGCTGTTGCGGAGCCCTCGTGATGGTGGGGAAGGGGGGAGTTGAACCCCCACGCCCTTTCGGGCACACGGACCTGAACCGTGCGCGTCTGCCATTCCGCCACTTCCCCGTGGCCTGACCTCGAACACCGTATCTCATCCCGCTCCCGCCGTCTGCAGCGGGTGCCGGGACATATTACGCTGTCCACGGTCATCGCCACGAGCGATCACCGTTCGTGGCGGACGAAACTCTAGCACGGCTCTCGGGCCGCCAACGAACGGGCCGCCGGCAGCCGGCCGAGCGGCATGTGAGCTGCGGAGGCGGTGTCCGGATACCATCATTCCCTCGGGACCCGAGGAGGAGCCGGTGAGCGTGCTGCAACGCTTCGAAAAGCGTCTGGAAGGCCTGGTCGAGGGGGCCTTCGCCAAGGTCTTCAAGGGGGTCGTGCACCCCGTGGAGATCCTCAACGCCATGCAGCGGGAGGCCGAGGCGCACAAGGCCATCCTGGCCGGCGGGCGCACGTTGGTGCCCAACCGCTACGTGATCGATCTCTCGCCGTACGACCACAGTCGGTTGGCGCCCTACGCTGCCGCGCTGGCCCAGGAGCTGGCCCAGTCGCAGGCGGAGTTCATCGGCGAGCAGGCCTGGACGGTCTACGGCGACGTGATCGTCGAGATCGAGCGCGGCGAGGGGCTGGACACCGGCATGTTCCGGGTCACCGCCGAGGTCTACACCGGTGGCGACGTCGCCCCGGTCTCCGCGCCCGGTGGCTACGACGCCGGCCCGGCCTACCCGGCGTACGACCAGGGTGGCGGCTACGGCCCGCCGCCGGGGCACGGCGGTGGCCGCAACGTCCGGCTGGTCTCCGGGGACGGGCGCACCTACCCGCTCCAGATGGGCTCGACCGTGATCGGCCGCGGCGACCAGGCCAACCTGCGCCTGCCCGACGTCGGCATCTCGCGGCGCCACGCCCGGCTCGACTTCGACGGCGGCCAGGTGGTCCTGACCGACCTGGGTTCCACCAACGGCACCATGGTCAACGGCCAGCGCGTCTCGGCCGTCGCCCTCAACCCGGGCGACATGATCCAGCTCGGCACCACCACCCTGACCTTCCGCGTGGACGGCTGACCCGCGTTGCCGGAACTCGTCATCACCGTCGCCCGGTTCGGGTTCCTCATCCTGCTGTGGATCTTCGTGTTCACGGTGGTCGGGGTGATCCGCCGGGACCTCTTCGCGGGGGCGCGGTCGAACCGGCTGGTGGCCGCGCCCCGTGCGGTCGGCGCCCCGGCCGCCGGGCCGGCGGCGAAGCCGGCCAAGGCGAAGCGGGGTCGCGCCGCGCACCAGCTGGTGGTCACCGCGGGCCAGCTCGCCGGCACCCGGATCACGCTGGGCGAGGCTCAGATCACCATCGGGCGGGCCGAGGATTCGACGTTGGTGATCACCGACGACTACGCCTCGGCGCGACACGCCCGGCTCGTGCCGCGTGACGGGCAGTGGTTCGTCGAGGACCTCGGTTCGACTAACGGCACCTACCTGGATCGCGCTAAGGTCACCGGACCAACCCCCGTCCCCCTCGGCGTGCCGATCCGCATCGGCCGCACTTCCCTCGAATTACGGCCATGACTCTGACCCTGCGCTACGCGGCCCACAGCGACCGCGGTCTGATCCGAGACGGCAACCAGGATTCCGTCTACGCCGGGCCGCGGCTGCTCGCCGTCGCCGACGGCATGGGCGGCATGGCCGCCGGTGACGTCGCCAGCAACATCGTCATCGGTGCCATGGCGCCACTCGACGAGGACGTCCCCGGTGACGCCCTCGTCGACGCGCTGCGTTCGGCCGTGGGCACCGCCAACCAGCAGCTCCGCGACACCGTGGACGCCAACCCCCAGCTGGAGGGGATGGGCACCACGCTCACCGCGACCCTCTTCTCCGGCAGCAAGCTGGGGATGGTCCACATCGGTGACTCGCGGGCCTACCTCCTGCGCAACGGTGAGTTCGCGCAGATCACCAAGGACGACACGTACGTCCAGATGCTCGTCGACGAGGGCCGGATCAGCGCGGAGGAGGCGAGCAGCCACCCCCAGCGCTCGCTGCTCACCCGGGCCCTGGACGGCCGCGACATCGACCCGGAGTACAGCGTCCGCCAGGTGCTCCCCGGCGACCGGTACCTGATCTGCTCCGACGGCCTCTCCGGCGTGGTCAGCGCGGAAACCATCGCCGACACCATGCGGGAGTACACCGACCCGCAGCAGTGCGTCGAGCGCCTGGTGCAGCTCGCCCTGCGCGGCGGCGGCCCGGACAACATCACGGTGATCATCGCCGACGCCACCGACCACGACATCGTCGAGGCGTCCCCGATCGTCGGCGGCGCCGCCGCCCGCGACCGGGGGATGGCCACCTCGGCCGACGTCTCCACCCCGGCGGCCCGCGCCTCCGCGCTCTCCGCCCCCCGGGCGGCCGTGCCCGAGGAGCCGGCGGACAACCGCGACGACGAGCCGGAGCCGCGCCGGCACCGGCCGCTGCGGACCGCCGCCATGCTGCTGGCGCTGCTGGTCATCCTCGGCGGTGGCCTCTTCGGTGGGTGGAGCTACACCCAGCGGCAGTACTACGTCGGTGCGACCGAGGAGGGTCAGCTCGCGGTCTTCCGCGGGGTGCCGGGCCAGATCGCCGGCCTCGACCTCTCCAGCGTGCACAGCACCAGCGAGGCGAAGCTGGACGATCTCACCCTGGCCGCCCAGGAGAAGATCAAGCAGGGTATCCAGGCCCGGAGCGAGCCGGACGCCGAGCGGCGGTTGGCCGAGCTGACCACCGACGACCCGACCAACCCGAACCTGAAGCCGCTCTGTCCGCCCAGCCCCACGGCCGCCGCCGCGAGCCCGACCCCGACGGTCGGCGTCACGCCGGTCGCCCCGTCCGGCAGCGCCGTCGCCACCCCGCCGGCCAGCGGCACGCCCGCGCCGACCACCACGCCCGACGCCGTCCCCTCCGACACGGTTCCGCCGGTCGACCCGGCCGGCTGCCGGTCGCCGGAGTGAACGTCGGCTCGACCTCGAGGACGTATCCGTGACCGCAGCCGCCGTACCGGCAGCCTCGCCCGCCTCGACGGGCGAGCAGCCCGGCGTACGTCTGGCCCGGTCCCGACGTAACGCCGAGCTGTCCCTGCTCCTGCTCGCCATGGTCCTGGTGGCGGCCTACTCGGCCACCATCGAGGCGAACGTGCTGGACACGGTCACCCCGGACTTCTGGATCCCGGCCGCGACGCTGGGCCTGGTCTTCGTCGGCCTGCACCTGGTGATCCGCTGGCTGGCACCCTTCGCCGACCCGGCGCTGCTGCCGGCGGTCGCCCTGCTCAACGGCATCGGCGTGGGCTTCCTGCGCCGCTACGACCTGGCCCAGGCGGCGCCGGAGGAGCGGGAGAACCTGGCCACCTTCGCCGGCACCGGCGGCCGCCAGCTCGCCTGGACGCTCGCCGCGGTGATCCTGGCCGCCGCTCTGCTGGCGATCCTGCGGGACCACCGGTCGCTGTCGCGCTACGCGTACACGCTGGGGCTGGCCGGCATCGTGCTGGTGATGATCCCGGCGGTGCTGCCGAACCGGTTCTCCGAGATCAACGGCGCCAAGCTGTGGATCCGCTTCGGCGGGTTCCAGATCCAGCCGGGTGAGTTCGCGAAGCTGGCCCTGCTCACCTTCTTCGCCTACTACCTGGTCCGCAAGCGGGAGGTGCTGTCGCTGGCCAGCCGCCGGCTGCTCGGCATCGACTTCCCGCGCGGGCGGGACCTCGGCCCGGTGCTGGTGGTCTGGATGATCAGCATCCTGGTGCTGGTCTTCGAGAAGGACCTGGGCACCTCGCTGCTCTACTTCGGCATGTTCGTGGTGACCCTCTACGTCGCCACCGAACGGGTCAGCTGGCTGCTGATCGGCCTGCTGCTGTTCTTCGGCGGCGCCTACCTCGCGTACGTGCTGGGCGGGACGATCGGCGGTCCCTTCGCCAACTTCTACCTGCGCGCCGAGATCTGGCTCGACCCGTTCGGTGACCCGTACAACAAGGGCTACCAACTGGTCCAGGGCCTGCTGACGCTCGGCACCGGCGGCCTCTTCGGCGCCGGACCGGGCGGCGGGCAGCCGACCCTGCTGCCCGAGGTGCAGACCGACTTCATCTTCGCCGGCATCGGCGAGGAGATCGGCCTCTTCGGCCTCTCCGCCCTGCTGGTGGTCTACCTGCTGATCGTCGAGCGGGGGCTGCGGGCCGCGTTGGCGGTGCGCGACTCGTTCGGCAAGCTGCTCGCCGGTGGCCTGGCCTTCACGCTCGGCCTCCAGGTCTTCGTCATCGTCGGCGGCATCAGCAAGCTGATCCCGCTGACCGGGCAGACCACCCCGTTCCTCTCCGCCGGTGGCTCGTCGCTGATGGCGAACTGGCTGCTCATCGCGATCCTGCTGCGGGTCTCCGACGGTGCCCGCCGCCCGGTGACCGGGGGCGGCCCGGCCGCGCGGCCCGCCGGCGGGCCGCCGGAACAACTGCACGGTGCTCCCACGGAGGTGATCCGGCCGTGAACGCACCCCTGCGCCGCGTCGGCGTGGTCGTGATGATCCTGTTCGGGCTGCTCTTCGCGAACCTGAACTGGATCCAGGCCTACAAGGCCGACGAATACCGCAACAGCGACTACAACGGCCGGGTCCAGGTCGCCGAGTACGAGCGCAAGCGCGGCAACATCGAGGTCGGCGGGACCGCGTACGCGATCAGCAAGGACACCGGCGGCAAGCTGCGCTTCCTGCGCACCTACCCGAGCGGTGAGGTGTACGCCCACGTGCTCGGCGCCAAGCCGGTCAACGGCAGCGACTTCGGCATCGAGCGGGTCGAGAACGACTTCCTCGCCGGCACCAGCGACCAACTGATCGCCAACCGGGTGAAGGACATGTTCACCGGCGAGGAGACCGGCGGCGGCAACGTGCTGCTGACCCTCTCCAAGCGGGCCCAGCAGACGGCGTACAAGGAACTCCAGGGCAACAACGTCGACGCGACCAAGGGCGCGGCGATCGCCATCGACCCGCGTACCGGGGCGGTGCAGGCGCTCGTCTCCATGCCCAGCTTCGACCCCAACCCGCTGGCCAGCCACGACACCACCGCGGCCGGCGCGGCGTACAACAAGCTCGACAAGGATCCGGACCGCCCGCTGGCCAACCGGGCGCTCGGCGAGACGCTGCCGCCCGGCTCCACCTTCAAGATCGTGGTGGCCGCCGCCGCCCTGGAGAACGGCGTCACCCAGCAGACGAAGATCCCGGCCGGCGAGTCCTACACCCCGCCGACCTCCGGCGCGCCGATCCGCAACGCCGCTCCCTCGATCTGCCCCGAGCCCCAGGTGACCCTGCTGGACGCGGTCACCGAGTCCTGCAACACCGGCTTCGCCCAGCTCGGCGTGAAGCTCGGCGCGGACAAGATCAAGGAGAAGGCCCGCCAGTTCGGCTTCGAGCAGGAGGACCTCACCGTCGGCCAGCTCAACGAGGGCGGGCTGGCGGTGGCGGCGAGCCGTACCGGCGACATGGCCGCCCCCGGCGGCGCGACCGACCCGGCCGCCCTGGCCCAGTCCTCGATCGGCCAGCGGGACGTCCGGATGACCCCGTTGCAGGGCGCGCTGATCGCCGCCTCGGTCGCCAACGGCGGCAGCCAGATGCGGCCGTACCTGGTCAAGCAGTTGCTCGCCCCGGACCGCACCACCAGCTACTACACCGCCAAGCCGCGGGAGCTGCGCCGCCCGGTCAGCGGGCCGGTCGCCAAGGACCTCCGCGACATGATGGAGAGCGTGGTCGAGAAGGGCACCGGGCAGACCGCCGACATCGACGGGTACGTCGTCGGCGGCAAGACCGGCACCGCGCAGTCCGGGCCGAACACCCCCGACCACGGCTGGTTCATCGGCTTCGCCATGGACAAGAACGGCACCCCGCTCTCCGCGGTCTGCGTCGAGCTGGAGCGGGCCGGCCCCGGCGGCAGCCGCGAGGCGGCCCGGATCGCCGGCAAGATCATGGCCGCCGCCATCGCCGACTCGGGGGGCCGCTGACATGCTCAGCCCCGGGGTGCAGCTCGGCAACCGCTACCGCCTCGACGAGCGGATCGCCAGCGGTGGCATGGGCGACGTGTGGCGCGGCACCGACCAGGTGCTGGGCCGTACGGTCGCGGTGAAGAGCCTGCTCCCCGCCCTGCTCGACGAGCCCGGCTTCGCCGAGCGGTTCCGTGGCGAGGCGCGCACCATGGCCACCATCAACCACCCCGGCGTGGTCGACGTCTACGACTTCGGCAGCGACCAGCACATCGCCTTCCTGGTGATGGAGTACGTCGAGGGGGACGCGCTCTCCGCCACGCTCAGCCGGGTCGGCCGGCTCACCCCGGCCCGCACCATGGCGCTGCTGGCGCAGGCCGCCGACGCGCTGCACGCCGCGCACGAGAAGGGCATCGTGCACCGCGACGTGAAGCCGGGCAACCTGCTGGTCCGGCCCAACGGCACGCTGGTGCTCACCGACTTCGGCATCGCCCGCTCCGAGCTGGTCGGCCAGCTCACCGCCGCCGGCTCGGTGCTCGGCACCGCCTCGTACATCTCGCCGGAGCAGGCCACCGGCGCGGTCGCCACCCCCGCCTCCGACGTGTACGCGCTCGGCGTCGTGGCGTACCAGTGCCTCGCCGGCCGGCGCCCGTTCGAGGGGGACAATCCGCTCGAGATCGCCATGAAGCACGTCCGGGAGACCCCCCGGCCGCTGCCCTCCGACATCCCGCCCCAGGTCAAGGCCATCGTCGAACGGGCGCTGGCGAAGGACCCGTCGGCCCGCTGGCCCAGCGCCGCCGCCCTCGCCGGGGTGGCCCGGCAGGCCAAGCAGGCGCTGTCCCAGCAGGCCCGCTCCGGTGGACAGATCGGTCCGATCTCCGGCGTACCCGCCTCTCCGGCCGGTCCGTCGGCCCGTGCCCAGGTGCCGGCCACGCCACGCCCGCCGGCGTCCGCGGTGTCCCGGGCCCAGGTCCCGGCCGCGGCCCGGCCGCAGCCGCGCCCGCCCGCGGTGGCCGCCCACCCGCCGGTGACGTCCCGCCCCCCGGTGGCGACGCCGACCCCGCAGCCCCGGCCGCCGGTGGTGGCGCCGCGCGGTGCGGCGGTCGTCCCGCCGCCCCGGCAGCAGCAGCACCCGTACCCGTACGCCCGGCCGGTCGCGCCGCCCCCGGCCCCGCGCCGGTCCCGGTCCGGCCTGTGGGTGACCGCGATCCTGGTGGCCGTGCTTGTCCTCATCTGTTCCGGGGTGATTTCGTACTACTACAACAACAGGGCCATCGGTGAGCCCGGAGAGCCCGCGGCGGTGAGCGTGACCTCCGGCGCGGTGCGGGCCCACGGAGGCGACTATCTGGTCCGGACGTCGTACCGTCGTGGGGTACGACTCCAGCCGGCTGGCGGCGAGACGACGACGAGCGAAGGACGAGAGACGCGATGACAGCGCAGGCCCGCCTGCTCGGTGGCAGGTACCAGGTCGGCGAGCTGCTCGGCTACGGCGGCATGGCGGAGGTGCACCGTGGTCGCGATCTCCGGCTCGGTCGGGATGTCGCGATCAAGATGCTCCGGGCCGACCTGGCCCGGGACGCCACCTTCCAGATGCGCTTCCGCCGGGAGGCGCAGAACGCCGCCTCGCTGAACCACCCCGCCATCGTCGCGGTGTACGACACCGGCGAGGAGACCGCGGCGACCGGCGAGACACTGCCGTTCATCGTGATGGAGTTCGTCAACGGGCGGACCCTCAAGGAGGTGCTGGGCGCCGAGGGGCGGCTCCAGCCGCGCCGGGCGCTGGAGATCTGCGCCGACATGTGTGCGGCGCTGGAGTTCAGCCACCGGCACGGCATCATCCACCGGGACATAAAGCCGGGCAACGTGATGCTCACCCAGACCGGCCAGGTCAAGGTGATGGACTTCGGCATCGCCCGGGCGCTGGCCAGCGGCGCCACCACGATGACGCAGACCAGCGCCGTCATCGGTACGGCGCAGTACCTCTCTCCCGAGCAGGCACGCGGCGAGGCGGTCGACGCCCGCTCCGACGTGTACGCGGCCGGCTGCGTGCTGTTCGAGCTGCTCTGCGGGCACCCGCCGTTCGTCGGCGACAGCCCGGTCAGCGTGGCGTACCAGCACGTACGGGAGCAGCCGCCGACGCCGAGCACCATCAACCCGGACGTCAACCCGGCGGTCGACGCGATCGTGCTGAAGGCGCTGTCGAAGAACCCGTTGAACCGCTACCAGAGCGCCGGCGAGATGCGGGCCGATCTGCTCCGCGCCGCCGCCGGCCGGCCGGTGATGGCCACCCCGGTGATGCCGGTCGACGAGACCGCCGCGATGGCCCCGGCCGCCGCCGGCGGTTACCAGACGCAGGTGATGGGCCCGCAGACCCGCCAGCAGGCGCCGGCCCGGGTGGGCGACCCGCGCAAGCGGAAGAGCTCGTCCTGGGTGATCGCCACCTTCGCCGCCGTCGGCGTGCTGGCGGTGATCGCGCTGGCCGCCGCCCTGATGCTGAACCAGAAGGGCAACGACACCGTGCGGGTGCCGGCGGTGCAGGGCAAGAGCCAGGCGGTCGCCTTCCAGGAGATCCAGAACGCCGGCCTCACTCCGATCATCGGCGATCCGGTGCAGAACGCCACCTGCGACAAGGGCCTGGTGGTCAGCCAGGACCCGCAGCCCAGCGCCACGTTGGAGAAGGGCCGGACCGTCACCGTCTCGATCTGCGGCGGCCCGAAGATGGTCACCGTTCCCCGGCTGACGGGCAGCAGCTTCGACGCCGCGAAGGATCGCCTGGACGAGCTGAAGCTCACCGCCGTGCGCAAGGACGTGGACAGCAGCAGCCCGGCGGACCAGGTACTCAAGGTGAACCCGGACGAGGGCCAGTCGGTCGCGGAGGGCTCGAAGGTGACGCTCGAGGTCTCCAAGGGCAACGTGAACGAGGTCCCGCCCGTCCTCGGCTACACCGAGGAGCAGGCGAAGAAGCGGCTGACCGACGCCGGTTACGACGTGCGGGTCAAGGCCGGCGACGAGGTGACGCCCGACAAGGCGGGCAAGGTGAGCGACCAGAACCCGAAGGCGGGCGAGAAGCTGGCCAAGAACAAGACGGTCACCATCTTCGTCGACTTCGCCGCGCCGGAGCCGACGGGTTCGCCCAGTTCGCCCGCCCCCACCGTCACGCCGACGACTCCGGGCGGTGGTAACGGTGGTGGCCTGCCGCTGCCGACGGCACCACCCGTCAGACTGAACGAACAGTGACACGGCGAGGCCCCGACTCCGGTCGGGGCCTCGCTTCTTCTCCGACTTCCGGGTCTGGCTCAGGCGGCGGCGAAGGCGGCCCGGCGACGGGCGTCGACCTCGGCGGCCAGCTCCGGGGCGCGGTCCAGCGCCGCCGGGTAGCCGCAGCCGGCCAGCCAGTTCGCCAGCATGAGGTGCCCGCCCTCGGTCAGCACCGACTCCGGGTGGAACTGGACGCCCTCGATCGGCAGCGTCCGGTGCCGCATGGCCATCACCACGCCGGAGTCCGTCCAGCCGGTGACCTCCAGCTCCTCCGGCAGCGTCTCGGGCAGCACGGCGAGGGAGTGGTACCGGGTGGCGGTGAACGGGTCGGGCAGGCCGGCCAGCACCCCCACCCCGTGATGGCGTACCTCGGACGTCTTGCCGTGCAGCAGCTCCGGTGCCCGGGTCACGGTGGCGCCGAACGCCTCGCCGATCGCCTGGTGGCCGAGGCAGACGCCGAAGAGCGGCAGCTTGCCGGCGTACTCCCGGATGACGTCGAGGCAGATCCCGGCCCGGTCCGGGCTGCCGGGCCCGGGCGACAGCAGTACGCCGGCCACGCCCACCCGGCCGACCTCGGCGACCTCGATCTCGTCGTTGCGTCGGACCTCGCAGTCCACCCCGAGCTGGCCGAGGTACTGCACCAGGTTGAAGACGAACGAGTCGTAGTTGTCGATCACCAGGACACGCATCGGGTCACCTGTTCTTGGTGGGCGGAGCGTTGTTCGTCTCCGTGCTGTACGGGATCTCCTCCGCGCTGGGGCTCACGCTCGGCACGGTGAGGCCACCGTCCTCGCCCGGCACGTCGGAGTCCTGGGTGACCTGCACGTCGTCGAAGGGCAGCAGCGGCTCGGCCTTCGGGAAGACCACGAACCAGAGCAGCGCGACGGTGGCCGAGGCGAGCAGCACCGACCCGATCAACTTCCCGGCCAGGCCGAACGGCAGCTTGCGCCAGATCCAGGCGTACATCGTCAGCCCTCCAGCTCCGGCGGCCGACCCGCCGACTTGGCCAGGACGTGGTCCAGCCGGGCATGGATGATCAGCCGCTGGTAGTTGTCGAACTTGGGGTTGCAGGTGGTGAGGGTGAGCAGCTTCTCGGTCGGCTTCGCACCCGGCTCGCCGGGCACCGGCGCCACCACCTCGACCTGGCTCGGCTTGACGATGCGCTGCTGGTAGACCTTGTAGACGAGCCACTCGGTCTGCGACTCGACCACGATGTCGTCGCCGGGGTTCAGCTCGTCCAGCCGCCAGAAGGTCGCCCGGATCCGGTGCCCGGCAACGGCGAAGTTGCCGACCTGGCCCGGCAGGGCGCTCTTCGGGTAGTGACCCGGGGCGTACCGGATGTCGTTCGGGGTGACGCCCTCGACCACCACCCAGTGCTTGTCGAGCTTCGGGATGTAGAGCCCGGCGACGGGCTTGCCCTCGGCCGGCGCGGTGGGCTTCGGGGTGGGACCGGTCGGCGCGACCGTCGGGTCGCCGCCCCATTCCTGGGCGAGCTGGCTGCTCAGGTCGTTCTGGTGGGCGTCGACGATCACCGACTTGCCCCAGATCTCGTACCCGGCGAAGAGGAGCACGACCAGGCCGAAGGTGATCAGCACCTCGCCGGTGACCCGGATCCCGGTACGCAGCCGGGAAGCGACGGTGGGCCGGGTGAGCTCGGAGTAGACGCTCTTGTACCCCTCGCCGGTCTGCTCGGGCCGGAGCTGCACCACACGCTCGCCGCGCCGGGGGCGGGGCGGCTCGGCGGGTGCCTCGACGGGCTCGTCGCCGCCGCCGTCCCGCACCGGCGGCACGGCGCCCATCAGCGCTGTCGAGTCGAGGGCCGGGCCCGGCGGGCGGCCGGTGACGGCCGGGAGCACGGTGGTCGCCGCCGGGTCCGCTGCGGTGGCACCCGCGGGCAGGCGGCCGGCGCCCGTGGTCTTCGCCGGCACGGGACCGTCGCCCGCCGGACGTCCGGGTCCGTCCCCCGGAGGTACGCCCGGTCCCGCCGGGCGCGGCGGGCCGGCGGGCGTACCGGCCCCGGGGCGGGTGGGCGGCGGGCCGCCGGCCCCGGGGCCGGTAGCACGGGTCCGGTTGTCCGTCGGCGCGGCGCGGTTGTCCGGCCGGCCGGGGACCTTCGGGATGATCGCGGTGGGGGCGTCGCCCGGAGCGGCCGGTCGTACCCCTGCGAAGGGTCCGGTCGCGGGCTGCCCGCCGGCCGGTCGGGCCGGTGCGCCGGCGGTGGCCGGGCCGCCGGCGTGCGGGCCGGCTCCGGTCGGGGCGCTCGGCCCGGACGGTTCGGCCCCGGGTGCGCGTGAGGTGGCACCGCTCGGCGCGGCGCCCTCCGGCCCGGCGGGGACGGGCCGGGTGGACGGGTGGGTGGGGACGGGTCCGGCAGCCGTCCCGGCGGGGACAGGCCCGGCGGACGGGCCGGTGGCGGGGCGGGCGTCGGCCCGGTCCGACCAGCGCGGCGGTGGCTCGGCGGGCAGCCGGCGGGGCGGACCGGCCTGGCCGGTGGGGGCCGAGGCGTCCGGTGCGGATCGCCGCTGCTCCTGGGCGGACCCGGGGCCGGGCGGCAGGTGCGGTCCGCCGGTGGGGGCCCGCCGGGGGTCCGGGCCGGCAGCGGCCGGGCGGGCGGCAGCGTCCGGGCCGGCGGTGGTCGCCGGGCGGGCGGTGCCGGCCGGGCCGGTGCGGGCCGACGGGCCCGCGGTTGCCGGCCGGTGGGCGGTGGCGTGCGGCCCGGCCGGCTCCGGCCAGGGCAGGTCGAGCGGGGGGCGTGTCGGCGGGGTCGGCTCCGGGCGCTGGACCCGGGGGATGAACGCGGTGGGATCGTCACCGTGGTCGCGGTGCCGACCGTCCCGCGGGTCCTCCGAGGTCACTGGGGCACCTTGGCCAGGCGGAGCGCGGTGGAGTCCTCGAACGCGGGCACGGTGACCCGGGAGACCGTCTCGGAGTAGCCGAGTTGGTAGTGGTCGACCGCTTCCCTGAACAACCGGACTCCCTCGGAGGCGGCGAGGGCCCGCTGGAGTGCGGCGGGGTCGCCGATAGCCACGATCTTGAAAGGAGGGGAGTACACCCGGCCGTGCAGCAGCAGGGTGTTACCGACGCAGCGTACCGCGCTGGTGCTGAGCACGCGGACGTTCATGATTGACATTGCCTCGGCACCGCCGGCCCAGAGCGCGTTCACCACCGCCTGCACGTCGCCCTGGTGCACGACCAGGTCGTCGTTGCTGGCACCCTTGGGCAGGGCCTGGTCGGCACGCAGCGGGGAGTCGTTCAGCTCGATGGTGATCCCGCTGCCGGTGAGCGCGGTGAAGCCGGCGGCCTGCCGGCTCGCGGCGGCGCGGTCACGCTGCTGCTTGACCGGGGCGTCGGTGTCGGCCAGGGCAGCGGTCTGGTCGTCGACCTCGGCGCGGAGCCGGGCGGCCTTCGCCTCGCTGGCCGCGACCTGCTCGCGCCGGTCCTCGATCAACTGGGTGAGCTGGGGACGCCGGTCCTCCCGCAGCGGGGTGCCGCCCGCGGTGGTGGCGGTGGTGGTGAAGAGCAGGCCGGCCGCGGCGGCGATCAGGGGTACGCCGATCGACCAGCCCGGGCGGCGTTGCACCGGCCGCCGGGGCAGCAGGCCGACGACCGCCCGCCGGAGGACCTTCTGCCAGGAGGCGGCGCCGGACGTGTACTCCACCGGGCGTTCCCTTTCCCGTCGTCTCGTAGTGGCCCGCGAGGACGCGAACCGGGGTGCTCGACCCGAAAAGTCCCGCCCTTTTCGGTCACTCGGTGCACCGGCCTGACCCCATTCATGGCCTGGACGGTCCGTCGGGACTACGCTAGCTGTCGAACATTATTGGCCATGGACCGTCGCCCCCGCGCCCGGTTGTCAGGCCGGACGAGGTCGTACCCCCCTCTGGAGAGCGTCGTGCCCAAGTCTCAGGTCCGCAAGAAGAAGGTGTACACCCCGCCGACGGACGTGCGTCCGACGGCGACGGCGGCGACGCGCAAGCCTAGCCCGATCTGGCTGCCGATCACCGCTGTCGCGCTGATCGTCGGTGGTATCGGCTGGCTGGTCGTGTACTACCTCTCGGAGCAGGCGTACCCGGTCGCCACGTGGGGCTACTGGAACCTCGCGGTGGGCTTCGGCGCGATGGTCGCCTCGCTCATCCTGCTCTCCCGCTGGCGCTGACCCGCCCGGCGGCTGCCGACCACCGTCGGCCGGCCGTGAGCAGTCCGGCCCGGCTCCCGCACGTCGTTCGTGTCCGGGAGTCGGGCCGTCGGCCTGCCCGTCGGTCCGGATCATCCGTGTCCACCGGCCCCGCCCGGTGGACGTACGTCACGCCACGACGCCCCTGACCGGCGCGCGCGGCCCCGTCCACCTAAGGTGTCGACAGGGCGGCGTGGCCTGATGCGAGATGACTCACGTTACTGCTGGGTAACCTTGCGCGTAGGCTGCACTGCATGACCGAGCGGAGCGAGGTCATCGGCCGGTCGGTTCGGGGTGGTGGCGGAAGGTCGCTCGTCCCCTGAGCCGTTGCCCGGTCGCCGAGCCGCTCGACCAGGCAGCAGACCGGGAGGCCAACTCGATGGGCAGCGTCCAGATCGTCACCACGATCCTCGCAGCCGCCATCACCGTCGTGGCGGTGTGGCTTGCGGTGCGCGCGGTCATGAAGATGACGGCCGTCATCCGGCTGGGGCAACCCGCGCCCGAGCGCTTCGACGACAAGGGCTCCCGCACGAAGAAGATGCTGGTGGAGACCGTCGGTCACACCCGCATGCTCAAGTGGAGCGTGGTGGGTGCCGCGCACTGGACCGTGATGGTCGGCTTCATCGTGCTGTCGCTGCTGGTGCTCGAGGCGTACTTCGAGGTGGTCACCCCGACCGGTGGGCTGCCGATCATCGGCGGCTGGACGATCTTCGGCCTGGTCACCGAGTGGATCGGCATCCTCGGCCTGATCGGCATCCTGGTGCTGATGGCGATCCGGCTGCGCAACCGGCCGACCCGGCCGGGCGGCCGCTCCCGGTTCACCGGCTCCACGATGTGGCAGGGCTACTTCGTCGAGTGGATCGTGCTGCTGGTCCTGATCTTCGGCTTCGTGATCCGCGGCTTCAAGGTCGCCACCGACCACTTCGAGTACCCGACCTGGGCCACCCCGCTCAGCCACGCGGTCGGTGCGGCGCTCCCCGCCTGGGAGAGCGGCGCGAGCATCGCCGCGCTCATCAAGATCATGATTTCGATGACCTGGCTCATCGTCATCTCGCTCAACGTCACCATGGGTGTCGCCTGGCACCGGTTCCTGGCCTTCCCGAACATCTTCTTCAAGCGCGACCCGGCCAAGCCGGCCGGCTCCGGGCTCGGCGCGCTGCGCCCGATGACCAGCGAGGGCAAGCCGCTCGACTTCGAGGAGGCCGACCCGGAGAAGGACCAGTTCGGCGTCGCCCAGGTCGAGCAGTTCACCTGGAAGGGCCTGCTGGACTTCAGCACCTGCACCGAGTGCGGCCGATGCCAGTCGCAGTGCCCGGCCTGGAACACCGGCAAGCCGCTGTCGCCGAAGCTGCTGGTGCTGAGCCTGCGCGACCACGCATACGCCAAGGCCCCCTACCTGCTGGCCGGCGGCGGCAAGGACCTGACCGGCGAGGAGAAGGCGACCGAGGCGCAGCTCGCCCACATGGACGTGCTGGCCCTGGCCGAGGCGGACCGGCCGCTGATCGGCACCGCCGAGGAGGGCGGTGTCATCGACCCGGACGTGCTCTGGTCCTGCACCACCTGCGGCGCCTGCGTCGAGCAGTGCCCGGTCGACATCGAGCACGTGGACCACATCGTCGACATGCGCCGCTACCAGGTGCTGATCGAGTCGAGCTTCCCGTCCGAGGCCGGCGTCATGCTGCGCAACCTGGAGAACAAGGGCAACCCGTGGGGTGCCCCGCAGAACACCCGCGAGGACTGGACCAAGGGCCTCGGTTTCGAGGTGCCCCGGGTCGGCGAGGTCGAGGACTTCGAGTACCTGTTCTGGGTCGGCTGCGCCGGCGCGTTCGAGGACCGGGCCAAGAAGACCACCCGGGCGGTCGCCACGCTGCTCAACGAGGCCGGCGTCTCGTTCGCCATCCTCGGCGAGGGCGAGACCTGCTCCGGTGACCCGGCCCGCCGGATCGGCAACGAGTTCGTCTTCCAGATGCTGGCCCAGCAGAACGTCGAGACGCTGAACGAGGCGTTCGAGGGCCGGGAGAAGAGCAAGCGCAAGATCGTCGCCACCTGCCCGCACTGCTTCAACACCCTGGGCAACGAGTACGGCCAGCTCGGCGGCGAGTTCGAGGTGGTCCACCACACCCAGCTCCTGGCCCACCTGGTCAGCGCCGGCAAGCTCACCCCGGTGCAGCCGGTCGACGGCGGCGTGACGTACCACGACCCCTGCTACCTGGGCCGGCACAACCGGGTCTTCGCCGCCCCGCGCGAGGTGCTCGGCGACTCCATCCAGGGCGAGCTGACCGAGATGCCGCGCAACAGCGAGCGCTCCTTCTGCTGCGGCGCCGGCGGTGCCCGGATGTGGATGGAGGAGAAGATCGGCAAGCGGATCAACGTGGACCGGGTCGAGGAGGCCATGTCCACCGGCGCGAAGACGATCGCGGTCGGCTGCCCGTTCTGCTCGACGATGCTCAACGACGGGGTCAACGGCAAGGGCGCCGGCGAGCAGGTCGAGGTCGTGGACGTCGCCAGCGTGCTGCTGCGCTCGGTCAAGCCCGAGGACGCGGCGGGCGCGAAGGAGGCGGCCGGCGCCGCCGGCTGACCACCGGCGTACGACGACGGACGCGGCACCCCGACCGGGGTGCCGCGTCCGCTTTCGTCAGGAGCCGGTGGTGGTGGCGACGATGGCGGAGGTGGAGGCCATCGCCATCAGGGCCACGTGCAGCTCGTCCAGGGCCCGCTTGACGGCGGCCGGGGCCCAGGCCCCCTCGTCGATCTCCTTCAGCCGCCGCTTCACCCGGTCGCGGGGGAGGTCGCGGAAGAGCCGCCGGTCCAACCCGACCGCCCGGACCAGGGCGAGCAGCGCCGCCGTGCCCGGCGCGACCGCACCCTCGCCGCCGACCGCACCGACCAGCCGCTGCCGGGCGTCGGCCTCGACCGGCGGCTCCGCGCCGGTCGGCGACGGATAGCGGGTACGCGGAACGATGCCCAGCACCCGACCGGCGTCCCGCCGGAGCACGCCGTCGGCGACCAGACCGTCCAGCACCCGTTCCCGCAGCCCCTTCGAGAGCCGGACGATCCAGTCCTTGGGCCGCCGGCGGCGGTCGTCGGCGGCGATCCGGCCGAGTGCCTCGTCCAGCAGGGGGGAGCCGACCGGGGCCGGGTCGACGACGGACACCTTCCCGTCGGTCACCGCCAGCCGGCCGGCCAGCGCAAGTTCCAGCAGGACCGCCCCGGCGAGGCCGTAGTCGAGCTTGGGGGTGCCGAGCCGGTTGGTGCCGGCGGCGTCGTCGTAGCTGAGCAGGGCCAGTTCCGCGGCGAGGGTGACAGCGCTCATCACCCGACGGTAACCGCCCCGATCCAGCCCGGATCTCGAACCGGACGGGCCCGGTGACGCGCGGTGTGCGGCCGGGCGCGGTCGTGGAAGAATCCCTGTCCGAGGTGAGGCGATCATCGACGGCCTGTTGCTCGTCACGCTGTTGCCACTGGTCGGCTTCGTCCTGCTGACCGCCGGCAACGCGTTCTTCGTCGCGGCCGAGTTCGCCCTGGTCACGGTCGACCGGGCGGAGATCGACCGGCGCGCCGCCGAGGGTGACGCCCGCGCCGCCACGGTACGCCGGGCGCTGCGGGAACTCTCCTTCCAGCTCTCCGGCGCGCAGCTCGGCATCACCATCACCGCCCTGCTCACCGGCTACCTGGCCGAACCGGCACTGGCCCGGCTGGTCGCCCCGCTGCTGCGCCCGCTGGGCGGCGCGGACCGCTTCACCGGGCTGCTCGCCCTGGCGCTGGCCACGCTGATCTCGATGCTCTTCGGCGAGCTGGTGCCGAAGAACCTGGCGCTGGCCCGGCCGATGCCGGCGGCGCTGACCACCGCCGGCCCGATGCGGACCTTCGCACGGGCCTGCGGCTGGCTGATCCGGCTGCTCAACGACTCGGCGAACCGGCTGGTCCGCCGGCTCGGGGTGGAGCCCCAGGAGGAGCTGGCCAGCGCCCGCTCCCCGGAGGAACTGGGCCTGCTCGCGGCGATCTCGGCCCGGGCCGGTGCGCTGCCGCCGGACACCGCGATGCTGCTGCGCCGGACCATCCGCTTCGGCGACAAGCGGGCCGCCGAGGCGATGACGCCCCGGGTGGACGTGATCGCGCTGCGCTCCACCGGCACCGTCGCCGAGCTGCTCGACCTGTCCCGGCAGACCGGCCGGACCCGGTTCCCGGTCTACGAGGAGACGCTGGACCTGGTGACCGGGGTGGCCGGGGTGCCCGACGCGCTCGGCGTACCGCTGGCGCTGCGGGCCGCCACCACCGTCGCGGCGGTCGCCCGCGAACCGGTGTACGTCCCGGAGAGCCTCGACCTCGACGGGGTGCTCGCCGCGTTGAAGTCGGCCGGGGCGGACCTGGCCATCGTGGTCGACGAGTACGGCGGTACCGACGGCGTGGTGACCGTGGAGGACCTGGTCGAGGAGCTGGTCGGCGAGATCGCCGACGAGTTCGACCCGGACGCCGTGGACGAGCTGGGACCGGCCGAGCTGACCGTGCCGGGCGGTGAGCGCACCGTCCTGGTGGACGGCGTGCTCCGCGAGGACGAGCTGGTCGAGCAGACCGGGTTCCGGCTCCCCGAGGGCCCGTACGAGACGCTGGCGGGCTTCCTGATGGCCCGGCTGGGGCACATCCCGGTACCCGGTGAGACCGTCGACGAGGCCGGTTACGAGTTCACCGTGGTCGAGGTGGAGCGGCACCGGATCGAGCAGGTCCGGGTGGTCCGTCCCGAGGAGCCCGACGCCGGTGAGTGAGCTGTTGATCGCGCTCGTGCTGCTGCTCGGCAACGCCTTCTTCGTGGGCAGCGAGTTCGCCCTGATCGCCTCCCGGCGTACGGTGATCGAACCGCTCGCGGCGGACTCGAAGCGGGCCCGGTGGGCGCTCTCGGCGATGAACCAGATCCCGTTGATGATCGCCGGTGCGCAGCTCGGCATCACGGTCTGCTCGCTCGGCCTGGGTGCGATCGCCGAGCCGGCGCTGGCCCACCTGCTGGAGACGCCGTTCGAGGCGCTCGGCCTGCCGGCCTCCGCCGTGCACCCGGTCGCGTTCGTGATCGCGCTGGGCGTGGTGGTCTTCCTGCACACCGTGGTCGGCGAGATGGTGCCGAAGAACATCACGCTGGCCGGCCCGGAGCCGTCGGCGCTCTGGCTGGGCCCGGTGATGCTGGCCTTCTGCGTCGCCACGAAGCCGTTGCTGCTGGCGATGAAGTGGTCGGCCCGGCAGGTGCTGCGGCTGTGGCGGGTGGAGGCCACGGACGCGGTGAAGACCGTGTTCACCGCCGAGGAGTTGGCCGGTCTGGTCTCCCAGGCGCGGACCGAGGGGTTGCTGGACGCGGAGGAGCACGCCCGGATCACCGGTGCGCTGGCGCTGCACAGCCGGACCGCGGCGGACGCGTTGCAGCCGTGGTCCACGGTGACCACGGTGGCCGAGGACGTCTCCCCGGCCTCGCTGGAGGTGCTGGCCACCCGGACCGGCCGGTCGCGCTTCCCGGTGGTGCAGCGGTCCACCCGCCGGGTGCTCGGGTTCGTGCACGTCAAGGACGTGCTCGGGTACGCGGGCGCGAGCCGGCGGGCCCCGGTGCCGGCGGCGGTCTACCGGCCGCTGGCGGTGGTGCCGCCGGACCGTACGCTGGCCGACCTGCTGCTCTCGATGCGGCGCGAGCGACGGCACATGGTCCTGGTGAGCGACGGCCGTCGGCCCCTCGGCGTGGTGACGCTCGACGATGTATTGACAGCCATCGTTGGCACCTGAATGAACACCCTTGGTACGCAAGCGGTTGCGTACGCGTGATTGAACCAATGGTCGCCTTGATTCCACCCGGTCGGCTTCCCTAATGTGGTGCACCGACCGCTGTTGGTCGTCTGCCTCGACCTTCCCTCTCTCGAGGCGCCCGGCGGTCGGTGCAAAGGAGTCCGTGCCGGTGGCAACCATGCCCCCTGATCGTCACGCCCCGAGCCAGCCGCCCGTCCGCCCGGTCGGCGCGCGCCGGGTGGTGCGCCGCCTCCTCACCCTGGTCGCGGCCGTCGCGGTCGGCGCCGGGCTGCTGGCCGCGCCCGCGCACGCGGCGCCGTCGGTGGACGAGATCGAGGCCCAGATCGACAAGCAGTGGGAGCAGCTCGAGCCCACCATCGAGAACTACAACAAGGTCCGCGCCCAGCTCAAGGTCAACCAGAAGAAGTCGGCGGACCTCGAGAAGAAGATGGTGCCGCTGGAGCTGGAGTCGGCGCTCGCGATGAACCGGGTGGGCGACATGGCCGCCCGCTACTACATCGAGGGCCCCTCGCAGGAGATCGGCGCCCTGCTGGTCAGCACCAAGCCGGGCACCCTCGGTGAGCAGCTGGTCATCCTCGACCGGCTGGCCGAGCAGCAGCGCAAGCAGGTCGCCGGGGTGCTCGCGGTGCGCGACAAGTACAACGCGCAGAAGCAGAAGCTGGACGCGCTGATCGCCACCCAGATCAAGCAGCGCGACGACCTGGCGGCGAAGAAGAAGCAGATCGACGCCGAGATCAAGCGGCTGACCGCGATGATGCCGAAGACCACGGTGAAGGTCGAGGGCTGCCCGACCATCAACGGGGTGGTCAGCAGCGCCGCGCAGACCGCCATCCGGGTCGCCTGTCAGCAGGTCGGTGACCCGTACGTGTGGGGTGCCACCGGTCCGAACTCGTTCGACTGCTCCGGCCTCACCCAGTACGCCTACAAGGCGGCGGGCATCTACCTGACCCACTTCACCGGGGCCCAGTGGAACGAGGGCCGGGCGGTCTCCCGGGACGACGCCCGCCCCGGCGACCTGGTCTTCTTCTTCTCCGACCTGCACCACGTCGGCCTCTATCTCGGCGACGGGCTGATGATCCACGCGCCCCGGACCGGCAAACCGGTCCAGGTCACGAAGATCGCCTACATGCCGGTCGCCGGTTTCCGCCGGGTCACCTGACCCGGGCCACCCGCACGACGAAGGCCCCCGGTCCACGCGGACCGGGGGCCTTCGTCGTGCCGGTCGGTACTACTGCGGCCCGCCCGCCGAGGCGGGCAGGATCAGCACGTCGTCGAGGTTGGCGAACATGATCCGGTGGCCGAACTGGAGCTGGACGTAGCGGTTCTGCCCCCGGATCACCGTCCAGTCACCCGGTGCCGAGCCGTCGAAGGTGACGGCCCGGTAGTACTCGCCGGGCACGACGCCGCCCAGCGCGTACCGCTGGCCGGCGGCGAAGGTGTACTGGAGCGGGGAGATGGTCTGGTACGGCACGCCGGCCGGGTAGGCCGCCTGCTCCGGGTAGGCCCGCCCGTACACCGGGATGGTGGCCTTTCCGGGCCTCGGCGTCACCACGAAGCCGTTCGACCAGGTGGCGGTGGGCGCGTCGGCCGGGTTGAGGAACCACGCCTTGCGGCCGAGGTACCAGATCGCCGTCCAGTCCCCCTGCACCTCGGCGAGGGCGTACGTCTGCCCGGCCGAGGCGCGGGCGCCGTGGTCGGAGATGTACATGGTGTCCGGCGTGCCGTCCGGGCGCAGCCCGATGTCGTTGACCAGCGGCGCGTCGGCGCTCGGCGCGGTCCGCAGCACCACCGAGGAGGACCCGCGCAGCGGGCAGGGCGCGGCCGGCGGGGTGGGCTTGGGCACGCCGGGCGGCTGCTGGTTGCAGCCGGTGAAGGCGGGCCGGTTGGTCGCGTAGTCCGGGTCGATGGTGACCAGGCCGGTGTGCGCCGTGCCGGTGCCGCGGAACGGCGCCTTCATCAGGTCGAAGTAGTGCGACCAGTCCCAGTAGGGGCCCGGGTCCCAGTGCATGCCGCGCACGGTGGACGCGGTCGTGCCGGGCACGTTGTCGTGGCCGAGGATGTGCTGCCGGTCGAGCGGGATCTGGAAGCGCAGCGCCAGGTGCCGGACCAGCTTGGCCGAGGTCCGGTACATCGCCTCGGTGTACCAGGTGCCGTGCCCGGCGAAGCCCTCGTGCTCGATGCCGATGGACTTGGCGTTGACGTACCAGTTGCCGGCGTGCCAGCCGACGTCCTTGGCCTTGATGTGCTGGGCCACGTACCCGTCGACCGAGCGCAGCGTGTAGTGCCAGCCCAGGTAGGTCTTGTCCTGCACCAGCTTCACGCTCGGGCCGAAGTAGCCCTCGGTGTCGTGGATGACGATGTACTCGATCTTCTGCTGGGCGGGACGTGCCGCGAGGTCGTGGTTGCCGTAGTCGCCGGGCTTCGGGCCGTACTTCTCGTAGGGCGCGGGGATCCACTCGCAGGCGAGCCGTACCGGGCACTCCAGGCCGTCCGGTCGCTCGGCGCGGCGCAGCCCCAGCTTGTGCAGCCCGGACTCGTCGGGCGTGACGGCGGTGGCGGCGAGGGTCACCCGGGCGCCGTCGTCGGTGGTCCGGCTGACGCCCTGGCCGAGTTGGTCGTAGACCTCGTCGGCGAAGGCCGCCGCGGCGTCCTCGGTGTCCGCCCCGGAGTACCGGGCCACCGCGCCGTACCAGGCGGCCGGGTCGCTGCCGGCCCCGACCGGCCCGCCCAGTTCCTTCTGGTACGCGGCGAGCAGCGCGGCCCCGCCGCGGATGTTCGCCCCGGCGTCGGTACGCAACGTCTCCTCCGCCACGCCGGTGAGCGCGGCGGCGGTGTCGAGGGTCTGCAGGGAGGCCCGGGGCAGCACGTCCCCGGACGGCTCGGCGGCGACGGCCGGGTCCAGGACCAGCGGCCGGGAGTCGTCCCCGCGCGGGTCCTCGTCGCCGTCCACATGGGCGCTGGACGGGGTCGAGGCGACCTGCTCGGCGTCGGTGAGGTGCATCGGGCCGTACCCGCCGCTGGTGCTCGGCTGGCCGGGGTGGGTGTCCCAACGGGACTCCAGGTAGGAGACGCCGAGCAGGACGCTCTGCGGCACGCCGTACTCGTCCGCCGCGGCGGCGTACTGCTGCTGGCGGTCGGTGGGGTTGTCGGTGGCGGGCTCGGCGGCGACCGGGCCGGTGGTGGCGAGGGCGGTGGCCGCCGCGACGGCGGCGGCCAGCACCATCCGTCTGCCCTTCGGCAGGGGGGTGCGGTGCATCGAACCTCCAGACAGAGATGGTGGTCACTGCGCCTACACCCTCACTCCGCACCCCGCCCGTGGTCAATACCTTTCCGGCCAGTAATCACGCCTGAAAAAAACCTTCAGAGCTGCAAATTCGGGTACGGAGTGTCACGGCGTCTCGGGTTGCGGATCGATAACGACGATCTCTACTCTGGTCAATCGTCGGCCGCGAGTCTCACCACCCAGCCCGGATGGTGACGGTCGGACACCGCCGAGTCGCCTCCGGGCGAGCCGGGGACCCAGGTTTCTGGGGTGAATCCGCAGCGCGCTGCGGTAGGGCGGCTCCCTTCCCGCCCGAACCCGTCAGCTAACCCGGTAGGCGGTCCGGAAGAAGGAGTACGGAGCCCGGTGGCACACCATGCCCCGCGGCCACCGTCGGCACGGTCGCACGACCGGTCGGCGGCTGCGCCGCGTTCACGCTGGTCCCGCTTCACCACCGCCCTCGCCGCCCTGGCCGGCACCGCCGTCATCCTGACCGGCGGCGCCACGGCGGCCCACGCCGACCCGTCTGTCGCCGAGATCGAAGCGCAGATCGACAAGGACTGGAACAAGCTCGAACCGATCATCGAGCAGGTCAACGCCACCCGTGAGGACCTCGCCGCGAAGCGCAAGCAGGCGGCGGCGCTGGCCAAGCAGATCGCCCCGCTCCAGGCCCAGGTCGACCGGGCCCTCGGGCAGGTCGGTGGCCTCGCCGCCGACGCGTACAAGGGCGACAACATCTCCACCGTCAACGCGCTGCTGGGCAGCCGCTCGCCGAGCGAGGTGGTGGACAGCCTCGAACTGCTCGACCGCTTCGCGCACCGCCAGCAGCAGCAGGTCCGCGACGTCGCCGAGCTGCGCGACCAGCTGGCCGCGAAGAAGAAGCCGCTGGACGAGATGATCACCAAGCTGGCCCGGACCGAGGCCCAGCTCGCGGCGCAGAAGAAGCAGATCGACGCCGAGATCGTCAAGCTCCAGAAGCTCCGCCTCAAGGTGTACGGCAGCGGTGGCGGCGGTCCGCTGCGTCCCGCCCCGTGCCCGGCCGGCTACCCCGGTGGTCCCGGTGGCGTGGCGGCCAAGTTCGCCTGCGCCCAGATCGGCAAGATCTACGTCTGGGGTGCCGCCGGCCCCGACCACTACGACTGCTCCGGCCTGACCATGGCCGCCTGGGCCGAGGCCGGCGTCTCGCTGCCGCACAACGCCCGGCAGCAGCACGACGTCACCCGCCGGGTGAGCCGCAGCGAGCTACAGGTCGGTGACCTGGTCTTCTACTACAGCGACCTGCACCACGTCGGGATGTACGTCGGCAACGGCTGGGTGGTGCACGCCTCCCAGTCCGGCAAGCCGATCACCATGAAGCGCGTCGACGACGGCCAGATCAACAGCTACGGCCGCCCGGGCTGACCGGTCGCAGGGGCTCCCGTCGTGACGGGGGCCCCTGCGCCGTCGCTCAGCGCGTCGGCCAGACCCGCCAGTTCCGCCAGGACCGGCTCGGGGTCGGCCCGCGCTGCCCCTGGTAGCGCGAGCCGTAGACCTCCGAGCCGTACGGGTGCTCGGCCGGCGAGGAGAGCCGGAAGATGCAGAGCTGACCGATCTTCATGCCCGGCCAGAGGGTGATCGGCAGGTTCGCCACGTTGGAGAGCTCCAGCGTGACGTGCCCGGAGAAGCCCGGGTCGATGAAGCCCGCCGTCGAGTGGGTGAGCAGCCCGAGCCGGCCCAGCGACGACTTGCCCTCCAGTCGCCCGGCGAGCTGGTCGCCCAGCGAGATCACCTCCAGCGTGGAGGCGAGCACGAACTCACCCGGGTGCAGCACGAACGGCTCGCCCTCCGGCACCTCCACCATCGACGTCAGGTCGTCCTGCTGCTTCGACGGGTCGATGTGCGTGTAGAGGTGGTTGTTGAAGACCCGGAAGAGCCGGTCCAGCCGTACGTCGATGCTGGAAGGTTGCACCAGCGTCGGCTCGAAGGGCTCCAGCCCCAGCGTGCCCGCCTTGATCTCGGAGACCAGGTCGCGGTCGGAGAGCAGCATCGGAACACCATAGCGAGCGGTACGGGCGGCTAGCCGACGGGCGTGCCGAACCACCGGGAGAGGTGCTGGTCCAGCTCCTGCTGGTCGTCGCCGATCCAGGCGACGTGGCCGTCGGGGCGGAGCAGGAGGGCCGGGACGTCCACGGCGGCGGTGGGATCGACGAGGTGGTCGATCCGATCCGACCAGCCCTCGGCGGCCAGCCGGCCGGTGCGGTCCAGGAGCAGGCCGCGACCCCGGTGCAGCAGCCCGTAGAGGCGGCCGGCACTCGTGTCGAGGTCGGGCAGGCGGCGGCCGAGCAGCTCGGGGCCGTCCCCGAGGTCGTAGCGGACGGCGATCCCGGTGATCTTCTCGATCAGGTGGCGGTTCACCTCGTCGAAGTCCATCAGTTCGGTGAGCAGCCGGCGGACCGCCCGCGCGCCGGGCTCGGTGGAGAGCAGCTCCGACTGGGCCCGGGTGTTGTCCAGCACGTCGGCGGCGACCGGACGACGCTCGCTCTGGTAGGTGTCCAGCAGCGGGTCCGGCGCCCGGCCGCGGACCTGGGCGGCGAGCTTCCAGCCGAGGTTGACCGCGTCCTGCACGCCCAGGTTGAGGCCCTGGCCGCCGATCGGCGGGTGGATGTGTGCCGCGTCGCCGGCCAGCAGCACCCGCCCGACCCGGTAGCGGTCGGCCAGCCGGGTGGCGTCGCCGAAGCGGGACAACCAGCGCGGCGAGTGCACGCCGAAGTCGGTGCCGGCGACGGCGCGCAATTGTCGCCGGACGTCCTTCAACGTGGGCGGCCCGGAGCGCTCGCCGCCACCGGCCGCCGGCACCACCACGCGATAGACCCCGACCCCCACCGGCCCGAGGGTGAACCGCCGCTCGACCGCGCGGACCTCGGCCACCCGGGCGGCGATCTCCTCCGGCGGTACGCCCACCTCCAGTTCGCCCATCAGCGTCTCGTTCCGCGAGGGCTCGCCCGGGAAGCCGACCCCGAGCAGCTTGCGCACCGTGCTGCGCGCGCCGTCGCAGCCGACCAGATAGCGCGTACGCAGGCGTTCCCCGTCGGCCAGGGCGACGGTCACCCCCTCGTCGTCCGGCGTGAACCCGGCCACCGCGCACCCGCGCCGGACCTGGGCGCCCCGCGCGGTCGCATGCTCTTCGAGCAACTGGACGAGGACGGGCTGCGGGATGCCCAGCAGGTAGGCGTGCGCGGAGTCCAGGCCCGCGGGTACGGGCTTGTCGATGGCGGCGAAGAAGCCGCCGGCCGGGCGCTGTCTGCCGCGCTCGCGGACGCGCTCCAGCAACCCGCGCATGGCCAGCAGTTCGATGCTGCGGATGTGCAGCCCGACGATGCGGGCGAACGACACGGGCTCGGTCTCCTGCTCCAGGACGAGTACCCGGACGTCGTGCAGCCGCAGTTCGGCGGCGAGCATCGCACCCGTCGGCCCGCACCCGACGACGATCACGTCGTACGGGTCGGGCGAGTCATCGGCGGTGGGTGCGGGGCGTGCGGCGGTGGCCTGCAAGGTGTCCATCGGTGTTACCTCTCGGGAGTGCCTGTGGGGCGGCGCTCCCGGGCGACACCTACGTCGATCGCCCGACCGTGACCGCAAGGGGGAGCACCCACGTCGATCCAGCGTTCATGGGTCTCACCTCCTCGGGCGGTGTCACGGACAGTTGCAAGCTACGAGCCGGGGCGTCTCCGTGTCCAGTACTTTCCCGGCCGCCGGTCCCGGCCCCGGTGGGCCCGACGCAACACACCGGTACCTACCCGAAGCAGCAAATTCGCACGTGTGTTCGATAGAATGTCCGCATGGCTTCCTGGTCCGAATTCGCCGCCGACGAGCCCCGGCTCGCCGACGAGATCCGCCTTCTCCTGCAGCAGTACGGGCCGGGCTTCGGCTATCTCGCCACGGTCCGCGCCGACGGGGGTCCCCGGGTCCACCCGGTCTCCCCGGTCATCACCGACGCCGGGCTCTACTGCTTCGTCATCGACTCGCCCAAGCGCCGCGACCTCGAACGCGACGGCCGCTACGCGCTGCACTCGTTCCCGCCCGAGGAGAGCGACGACGAGGCGTACGTCGCCGGGCGGGCGGTTCCGGTGACCGATCAGGCCACCCTGGCCCGGGTCGCCCAGCTCGGGCGGGCGGCGCGGCAGGTCGACTGGCGACTGTTCGAGTTCACCGTCGACGTGGCGATGCTGACCCGGCGCGACCAGAGCGCGCAGCCGGGGGTCGGCCGGCCCCAGGTGCGGGTCTGGCTCGATCCGGTGGCGGGCGGGTCGACCCGGCGCACCGTGCCGGCCGCCGACGGGCTGCGCGGCCGGCACGGCTTCGACACCCGGCGCTCCGCAGCCTGACCACACCGGAAACGCCGTTGCCCGGCCCCGTCCGAGAACGGGAGCCGGGCACCGGCGTTTCGGTGAGCAGACGGACGATCAGGCCGCGCGGTAGGCGTTCCACGCGGTGATCATGCGGGACGCCTGGCCCGGGGTGAACTGGTACATGCAGGAGTCGTACGTGTAGTCCATGAAGTTGTGGATCGGGTCCACGCCGGCGGCGGTGCAGGTGTCCCGACCGGTCGGGCACTGGTACGCCGGGGAGCTCTCGGCCGGGGTGTCGTCGACGCTGTCGCCCGAGCCGGAGCAGCCGCCCTGGAAGGTGTGGTAGAGGTTCAGCCAGTGGCCGATCTCGTGGGTGCCGGTGTCACCCTCGTTGTAGTTGGTGGCGGTGCCACCGGGCAGCGACTCGTTGAGCGCCACCACGCCGTCCATGGAGTCCAGCTTGCGCTTCGGGAAGGTGGCCCAGCCCAGCAGGTTGTCGCTCAGCTCGCCCAGGTACAGGTTGAGCGTGTTCTTGCCGCCCGTACGCAGCGACGTCTTCATCTGCCGCTCGGCGGTCGAGCCCTGCACGATCGGGTACCAGGCCGGGTTGGTGACCCGGTTGATCTTCTGCAGCGAGAAGCTGAAGGCGGTCGGCGCACCACCGGTCGCGCCGCTGTACGCCTGGTTGAGCACGGTGATCTGCGAGGTGATCAGCGAGTCCGGGATGTTCCCGCCGGCGCGGGTGCTGTCACGCTGGATCACGTGCACGACGACGGGCACGGTGACCGAGGCCAGCGGGGTGGCCGCCTGGGCGCCACCGCGGAAGGCGGCGCGCTCACGCAGCGCGGAGGCGAGGTCCGACTCGCGCTGCGCGACCTGCTTGGCGGTCAGGTTGTTCGGGTCGAGCTTGCTGCTGCCACCCTTGGCGACGCGGGCGTCGGAGTGCGTGTCGGTCGGCTCGGCGCAGGCGCCGGCCGGGGCGGCCGAGAAGGCCGAGGCAGCGGGGACGACGCCCACGGCTGCGGTGCTGAGCATCAGCGCGAAGGTCGTCGTCGCGACACCGGCGGCACGCCGGGTCAGCAGGTTGGGACGAAGTCCCATGAGCCCACCTCTTTCTTCCGGCGGACCGGGGGTGTGTCACGCCGGGTCGGAGAACGTGTGGCAGACGTTACATCCGATCGACGGATTTGAGAACGGGCATATGTTGCGGCCGTGAAACTTCCGCCGCTCGCTGCGGCCGCCCGCGTTGCAAGATCGTTTCCGGCCGGTTGCGGGCGGCCGGGAGGCCGCCACCGGGGTACCGGAGTGCGCGGAGGCGGTGACCTCAGGTACAGTGGTGCCGCCTGCGGGTGTAGTTCAATGGCAGAACATCAGCTTCCCAAGCTGACAGTGCGGGTTCGATTCCCGTCACCCGCTCCAACGTGAGGCCCCAGCTCAGGACCGGTTTCCTGGCTGGGGCCTCGTTCGTTGCTACCGCTTCTTGCGCTGGCCGTGCCCGTTGGGTGCCCGATCCTGGCTCTGCTTGATCTGCGAGCTGAGCGCGTCAGCGATGTGCTCGTCGCGCTCCCGGGCGGTGTGCTGTTAGATCATGCGGCGCGGGTCGGGGCGTGGCCCATCCCGCCTGCCATCGACCCGGGCGAGCCGAGCAGACCACCGCCCGACCCGCCAGCGTCCGACCATGCGTCAAGGCCGTCTTGACGTGGCGGGCCGGGCGGCGGCCCGCTCCCCAGGAGGGCGGGTCGACGGCAGGCATCGGGATGGCAACACCGCTCGGTGCTGCTGCCGCCAGCTGAAGCAGGGCCAGGTGGCACGGGTCAGGTATTGTCCGGATCATGCAGTGCTTCGCCGCTGGGCGCACCCGCTTCTGAGGGGCGGCTCGATCTGAGCCGCGAGTTGCCCGACCTGTCGATCAGGTTGGGCTGTTCGGCACACCCTCAGGCGAAAGGCACTGGAGATCATGAATCTGCGTCCGTTTCGGTCGTCCGACATGGAGCCACTGCTCGAACTGACCATCGCCACCTTCGGCCCGTTCTACGAGGACTCGTTCCGGTCGATCGTAGGCGACACCATCATGTCCAACCAGAGTGGCACTTGGCGTGAGGACTACCGCGAAATGTGGCTCGGGCTGCACGATCCGCAGAATGACAAGCACGTTGTCGTCGCCGAGGACGGCGATACCTTCCTCGGATTTGCCGCCTGGCAGACGAACCCCGATAAGCGCAGCGGTGAGATCGACATCATCGGCGTGGCGGTGGATCAACGCCGGCATCACGTCGGCAGGGCGCTATGCACACACGCCTTCGAAGCGATGAAGCAGGCTGGGATCGAGGTCGTATCGATCGGCACGGGAGGCGACGGGTTCCACGACGCGGCCAGAGCCTTTTACGACAGTCTCGGCATGACCCCCATGCCCTTGGTCCGCTATTACATGGCCCTCTGACGGCGTACCGGTTGGTCGCGATCGCGGCCAACCGGTATTCCAGCCTCACGGGAGCTGACATGCCGCACCAGGACTGCGAGGTCTGTCAGAGCAACACCGCCACGCACGGCGGTCGGAAGGGACAGGGCGGCGAGTTCTTCTCTGCGAGGGCTGCGCGGAAGGCATGTCGGTCCGTGAGGGCTACCCGGGCGCGGACAGCCTGAGTCTCAGCGGCCCATCCGCCTGTCTGTGTCATTCATGGTGGTGTGGACCAACCTGATTCCCAAGCTGACAGTGCGGGTTCGATTCCCCTCACCCGCTCCACGATCGAAGGCCCTGACCAGGACGCGAGTCCCGGCCAGGGCCTCCGGCGCTGCCGGGGTCGCCGACGCCCACCGGCCGGCCACGGGCCACCCGGAGCGCGGCCACGGTCGACGGTCCGGCGACCACCTCCACCCCCTTCTGCTCCGGCCGTGCCGACGCCGGCCCTCCCGGTGGGAGCGGGTGTCCACCGTGCCGCCCGGAGCGCCGGGGCGCGGCCGAGAATCTCCGTGCAACCCGTGCCGGGGTCGGCACGTGTTCGTGCTGCCCGCCCACGAGGGTGGCACCACGGGAGGAAGGAAACGTGACCGCAGTGATGACCGCAGCCGCGGCCGCACCTCGGGCGTCGACCACAGACGACCAACGCGATTTCGACGAGTTCTATGCGGCGAAGTTCGATGTCCTCCGCTCGCAGCTCTACGCCTACCTGGGTGACCGGGCCGAGGCACAGGACCTGGTCCAGGAGGCGTTCTGCCGCGCGTACACCAGGTGGGCCAGGATCAGGAAGTACGAGGACCCGTACGCCTGGGTGCGTCGGGTCGCCTGGAATCTCGCCACCAGCCGGCTCCGGCGCCAGAAGACGTCGGCGATGTTCCTGCGCCGCCAGCGTGAAGTGCACCAGGACGGTCCGTCGCCGGACCGGGTGGCGCTGGTCGCGGCCCTGGCCAAGATATCGCCGAAGCTCCGTAAGGCCGTCGTCCTGCACTACCTGGGTCAGTTGTCCGTGGCGGAGATCGCGCTCCAGGAAGAGGTGCCCGAGGGCACCGTCAAGAGTTGGCTCAGTCGCGGCCGGACCGCCCTCGCCGAACACCTCCAGCGCTGACCGGAAAGGAAATTCTGATGTCCGACAACTTCGACAACCTCCTCAACGACGCCCTCGCCGAGTTCGACGCGGTGGAACGCTCGTCATACGCCCCGGCGCCCGGCACGTCCGCGGTCCGGCACAAGGTGGCGGTCCGGCGCAGAGCCCGCGTCACGGCGTTCAGCGTGGTCGGCGCGTTGCTGATCGCCGCGCCGATCGCCGCCTACGCCGCCAATCCGCGCGGCAACAACTCGCCGCCGAACGTGATCGGATCCGTGGGTCCCGTCGAGACGGCCGCTCCGACCCCCTCGTCCACCCCGTCCTCGACGCCGGCCGCGTCGGCCCCGGCCTCGTCGGCTCCGGCGGCGGTCGACCTCCGCAACGCCACGCTGCACCTTCCGGCGTTCCCCGGGGTGGAGAACTACTGCAAGGCGAAGGGCACCAGGACCTTCGTCAACGGTCGGGCGACGCCCGCGGACGGCGTGAAGCTGGTCATCGGCGAGCTGGCGCCCGTCCGGGCCGACCTGGACGGCGTACCGGGCGACGAGCTGCTCACCACTATTCGGTGCCAGAACGACCAGTCGCTGAACGTCACCCAGCTGCTGGCCCTGAGGTCCACCTCGGACGACACGCTGACCCCGATGGGCTACGTGGTCAACTCTGCGGACACCCCCAACGTGTCCGCGCCGTTCCTCCGCGAGGCCGTCACCGTCGAGAACGGCGTCGTCCGGCTCGCCGTCTTCGGCGCGTACCAGAGTGACGGGTGGCCCCCCTGCGACCGGCAGGTACGCGGCTACGCCTTCCGGGACGGCGCCTTCCGCCAGGTGAGTGGCCCGACCACCTTCCGGAAGGCGGCCAAGAACTTCCACGACGTCGACTTCCGCAACACCGGCCTCCTCATGGGCCGTAACAGCCCCGACGGCAGCGGTCGGGTCTACTGCGTGCCGATGGCGAACGGGGTCGGCGTGGCCGAACTGGACAACAGTGACGTCAGGAGTGGGACCCGCTACACGATCAGCATTGGTGCGGTCTCCTTCGTCCAGGCCCGCGACGGTGAAGCGACGTTCGGCATCCTCACCATGCGGTCCCCGACCGGCGCGACCTCGCAGACCCTGCAGTCCTTCCAGTCGGACGGGGACTACCCGCTCGGCTGGGAGGTGCTCCGTTCGGGCACCCATGGAGTGACCCGGATCGTGAAGGCGGAGGGCAGCGGGAGCACCGTGCAGGTGACCGTGACGACCGCGAGCGGGAACGAGGTGTGGTCGTACCGTCCCTCCGCGACCGGTCAGGGCTGGCAGCGGATCAGCTGACCGCTCTCCAGCCGTGCCGGGCCCACCCGAACAGGGCGGGCCCGGCACCCCGCCGGAACCGGGTTCCGAGGGGGCGGTCATTGCTTGACACCCGGGGACCAGCACCGATGTAGTGGATACCGGGGTCGGATCACCGGCCCGGTGAGAGCGACCTCGGGGAGTTCCGGCAGTGCTGTTCGAGGTCTCCCGTGCCGAACTCGTCGACCTCTTCGGCGAGGGCCGACTCTCGACTCTCCCGGCCACCGCCTTCCCGCCCGCCGCGGCGGACACCGAGGGTGCCCGTCTCCTGCAGACCGTCGGCGTACCCACCGGGACCCTCCGGCTGCGGGCGCCGGACGAGGAATCCGGTCGGCTCGCCCTGCTCCGGGAAGTTGTCGCCGTCGATGACTTCGTGGACCCGGCAGCGGGCGAGTGGCCGGTCATCGGCTGGCTGCTCAACGCCCACCTCGCCCTCGACCCTGGATCCGGCCGGGTGTACGCCGTCGACCCCGACGAGGAGACCGCGCGGGAACTGCACACGGACGTCTCCTCCCTGCTCCAGGTCACCCTCCGGCTCCAGCGCCTGCTCGATCGGTTCACCTTCGGCGACGACGACGAGGAGGCCGACTTCGAGCGGCTGGACCGCGAGGTCGACCGCATCCGCCAGGAGACCAGCGGCACCGACCCGCTGCCCTTCCGGGACGACGAGACCGTCTGGTCGGTGGTCGGCGACGAGATCGCGATGGGTCAACGCTTCGCGGGCGACAGCCCGGGAGCCCGCTCGCGGCGCGGGTGACCGCGCTCTCCGGACGTTCCCGAGGATGGTGCGACGCGTGGCGTCCGGTGGGTCGCCCGGTCGGGGAGGGAGGCTGGCATGGAGACCTGGCGCATCCTGGCCGGCACGGGGCTGGGCCTGGCCATCTGCCTGGTCGGTGTCGCGCTGGCCACCAACTGGCGCGGCGTGACCGAGTGGCACGTACGCCGGTCGATGGCCGTCGCGGGCGGGCTGCGCCGGGTGCCGCCGTGGCGCTGGCTGCCGGCCGCCGCTCAGGACCGCCGGCTGGCCCGGTTCGTGCTGCTGGAACGGGTGCTGGGAGTGGCGTTCACCGTGGCCGGCGTGGCGGCCCTGGTCGTGGTGGCGCACAGCCTCCTGACCGGGGAACCACCACCCTCGAAACACTGAGGGCGGTGGTCCCGGCCGGGATCCGGGGTCAGGCCGAGCAGCAGGAGGACGCCGTCGCCGGCCCGACGCCCGGGCGGCTCCACTGCGCGATCGGGCGGCCGTCGAGCCGCCACGGGGACCCGTCGACCTTCGGCCAGCCCTCCGGCGAGTCCTCGAACTTCTCCTGCCGGCCGTACACCGTCAGGTCCAGGGCGTGGTAGCTGGTGATCAGCGCCTCCACGCCCCGGTCGGTGGTCCAGTAGGTCTCGTAGACCTGGTCCCCGTCGCGCAGGTAGCAGGCGATGAACCCGAAGTCCCGCCCGGCGACCAGCGCCGGATCCGACTCCCGGGCCGAGTACCAGGGGAACTCGTAGCCCATGAACTCGGCGAACGCCGCGCTCTCCGGATAGGGGCCCTGGCAGAACACCGCGTACGTGACGTCGCGGGCGTGCAGGTAGTCCAGCGTCCGCAGGTGACAGGTCGCGACGGTGCAGCCCGGGCACTGCTCCTCGTGCGGCCGGCCGTCGTGCCACATGTGGAAGTAGGCGATCAGCATCCGGCGTCCCTCGAACACCTCCAGCAGCGGGACGTCCCCGGCCGGCCCCCGTACGGAGACCGGCGGCACCGGGGTCATCGGCAGCCGACGGCGGGCGGCCGCGATGGCGTCCCCCTCGCGGGTGTGGGCCTTCTCCCGGGCCAGCAGCTCGTCGCGGGCGCGGAGCCAGGTGTCGCGGTCGACGACCGGCGGCACGGCCGCCCGGTCGATGGGTGGCGTCGTCATGGCGAATCTCTCCTGTGCGGTCGGGTCCTGCACGGGTATGGACCCACCGAGCGGGGAAATCTCGTCGGTCGCCAACGGTCAGCGCGTGGCGAGCCGGTGCAGGGCGGCCAGGTCGGCCCGGTCGACCTCACGGGGCTCGTACCCGGCGTGGAACAGCAACTGCTGGTCCACCGAGATGCAGCCGACCGGGCGGCCGGCGATGGTTCCGGTGGTGAAGCAGTCCCTCGGCCAGCGGAACGTGCTGCCGTCCAGGCCGGCCTGGTGGCCGTCCCCGGTCTCGTCGAAGGTCAGCGGGTGCAGGTCCACCCGCCCCCGGTCCGCCACCAGCTCGACCCGGACCGGTCGCCAGTCGGTCTCGACCACGTAGCCGAGCCGCCCGAGCGCGTCCAGCGCGGCCGACTCGTGCTCCGCCGCGACGGCCAGGTCGAGGTCCCGGTGCGGGCGGGTCTGCGTACCGACCAGGGCGTCCACGCCCCAACCGCCGCTGATCCAGGCCGGGCAGCCGGCGGCGGCCAGGGTGTCCAGCACGGCGTGCACCTCGGCGGCGTCGGTACCGCCCTGCGGCCCGGTCAGGTCGCGTACGTGCCGGAGCGCGGGCGCGCCACCGCAGAGCACCTCGCCGTCCGGGACGAAGCCGGTACGGCGCAGCACCGCCAGCGATGCCCGGTTCACCAGCGCTGCCGACGCCACCAGGCGGCGCAGCCCGTACGCGTCGCGGGCCAGCTCGCAGACCCGGCGTACGCCCTCCTGCGCCAGGCCCCGACCGGTGGCCCGCTCGGCCACCCGGTAGCCCAGCTCGGCGCTGCCGTCGGCCACGTCCACCAGGTTGAACCGCCCCAGCACGGAGCCGTCGTCGTCGACCAGCAGGTGGAAGTGGCACCGGCCGGCGGCCTGCTCGGCGAGCAGCGCCGCGTGCCGGGTGTCGAAGTCGAGGAAGTAGTCGTCGTCGCGGTCCGGCACGTGCCGGGCGAAGTACGCCCGGTTCTCCCGCTCGAAGCGGAGCAGCGCGGGGGCGTGGCGGGCGTCGAGTCGCTGGAGGTCCGGCACCGCGTCACGCTAGCAACGGCCCCGGCCGGGGCGGCACCGGTTTCCGGCGGTCACCGGATGCCGTCCGCCGGGGCCGGCGGGTACCAGCGCAGCTCGACGGTGTTGCCGTCCGGGTCGCGGACGTAGACCGAGGTGGCGGTGCCGCGCGCGCCGAAGCGGGGGACCGGGCCGGTGAGCACCTCCAGCGCCCCCGCGTCGATCACCTGCTGCCAGTCGAGGGGTGCCACCACCAGGCAGAAGTGGTCCACGTTGGTGCCGCCCGGCTCGCCCCGGACCAGGTCGATGATGGTGCCGGGGTCGACGCGTACCGACGGGAAGGGCGCCTCGCCGGCCCGCCAACGGTCCACCCGGACCGGGGCGAGGCCCAGGGTGCCGCAGTAGAAGTCGAGCGACCGCTCGACGTCGGCGACGGTGAGAACCAGGTGGTCGAAGCCGACCACGGTGACGGGGCTGCTCATGGGGGTTCCTCTCCTCGACGGGCTCGTCCCCAGCCTGGTTCCTGCGGGGTCACCGACCAAGACCCGGTCACGCTACGATCGTTGACCCTGACTCAACGGTGGGAGCGGTCGTGCTGGAGCGCCACGAGATCGAGACGTTCCTGACGCTCGCCGAGGAGTTGCACTTCGGGCGTACCGCCGAGCGGTTGCGGGTGACCACCGGGCGGATCAGTCACGTGCTGCGCAAGCTCGAACGCCGGGTCGGCGCGCCGCTCTTCGAGCGGACCAGCCGGGTCGTCCGGATCACCCCGATCGGGGCCCGGCTCGCCGACGACCTGCGTCCCCTGGTCCAGGGCATCGAGGACGCCGTTCGGCGGGCCGTCGAGGCCGGCCGGGGCATCACCGGTGAGCTGCGGGTGGCGTTCGTCGGCGAGTCCACCGCGCCGGTGCTGGCCCGGGCCGTCGCCGTCTTCACCGAGCGGCACCCGGAGTGCGTGGTGCACGTGCACGAGGCCCCGCTGGCGACCACCCGGTCGAGCCTGCGGGACGGCTCGATCGACGTGCTCATCGCGTCGTACCCGTTCGACGGGATGGCGAACGGCCCGGCGCTGCTGCACGAACGGCGGGTGCTCGCGGTGGCCGCGGACCATCCGCTCGCCGGTGCGGAGTCGGTGTCGCTGGAAGTGCTCGGCGACCACCCGGTGGTGCAGTACCCGGCGGTGACGTCGGCGGCGTTCAAGCGCGACCGCACCCCCGACCGCACGCCGTCGGGCCGGCCGGTGCCGAAGGGGCCGACCGGCGGCACCTTCTCGGAGCTGCTGTCGCTGGTCGCGATGGGCCGGGGCGTACTGCCGGTCGGGGAGTTGTCCCGGCGCTACCATCCCCGGCCCGACCTGGCGTACGTGCCGATCCACGACGCGCCGCCCATCCTGCGGGGGCCGGTGTGGCGCGAGGGCAACGACACCGAGCGGGTACGCGAGTTCGTCCGCGCCGCGGTCGACGCCAACCCCGGTACGGGAGGCTGACGTGCGGGACGAGATCCGGGCGCTGGTCGAGGCGCTGACCCCCGGCGACGAGCTGGAGGAACGGCACCGTGCCGAGACGCTCGCCTGGCTGGCCGCGACCGGGGACATCTGGCGTCGGGAGAAGCCGGGTACCCCGTCGCCGCACCTGGTGGCGTACTTCCTGCTCCGCGACGCGACGGACGGCACGGTGCTGCTGGTCGACCACCGGAAGGCCGGGATGTGGCTGCCGACCGGCGGGCACGTCGAGCCGGGCGAGCACCCGACGGCGACCGTCCGCCGGGAGATGGTCGAGGAGTTGGGCGTGCCGGCGGTCTTCGCGCCGCCGTACGGCGAGTGTCCCGCCTTCCTCACCGTCACCGCGACGGTGGGCGCGCCGGCGGACCGGCACACCGACGTCAGCCTCTGGTACGTGCTCAGCGGCAGCCGCGACCAGAAGCTGATCCCCGACCCGGACGAGTTCCACGGCGTCCGCTGGTGGACCCCCGACGAGGTGACGACGGCCCGGCCGGGAACCGTCGAACCGCACCTGACCAGGCTGCTCGGCAAGCTCAGCCGAACGTGAGGGTGAGCCGTTCCGCGTCCCGCCGGGGCAGCAGCGCGACCCCCAACGTGAGCAGGACGCAGGCCGCGCCGAGCAGGAAGGGCAGCGAGAACGTCGGCTGCCCCAACCACTCCCAGAGCGGGTGCCAGGAGGGGTGCGGCTCGTCCGCGTGGTGACCCGCCAGGCTGACGGTGCTGGCCAGCGCCGGCAACCACCACACCACCAGGGCGATCCCCAGCAGGACACCCACGCCCCGCCGGCCCTCCGTGCGCCGGCTCGCCCAGGCGAAGAGCAGCCAGGCCAGCACCCCGACCACGATGCCGGCCGGCACGGCCACCGGCAGCACGGCCGGTGGCGCGGCCCGTTGCACCGCGAAGTAGAGGTACGAGTCGTAGACGCGCGGATCATCGAACTCCGCCCGCAGGACGGTGTCCCCACGCCGGGCCACCAGCACGGTCTGCACCTCGCGCGGCTCGCAGGGCGGGCTGCCGCAGGTGTCCAGCACGGTGCTGACCGGGTCGTACACCCGCCAGCCGGTGGCCCGCAGCCGCTGCGCGGCGGTGGTCACCAGGTCGCCGGTGGGTTCCGGGCCGGCGGCCGCCCCGCCGGCCGACCCCTCCTGGTACTCGCCGCCGTCGCCGAGCAGCAGGTCCCGCCAGGAGGCCCGGCTGAGCGGCTGACCGTAGATGACGAAGAGCGCCGGTGCGGTCGTCACGTCCTCCTTCAGCCGCTGGTCGGGGAACGCCTCGTCGAAGATCGCCGTGGCCTCGGCCCGGTCGGGTTGCGGGCGGGACGTCTCCCAGGCGGCCCGGGACGCCAGCGCGGCCCCGAACAGCCCGCAGATCAGCGCGGTGAGCACCGCCCACACCCCGACGGTGCGGCTGGCCGGGCGGCCGAGCCGGCAGCGCAGCCCGGCCCGGACCAGGTCCACCGCCCCCGTGACGGTGGGCCGGGTCCGCCCCGGCGGGGTGGTGTCGAGCAGCAGGCCGAGCAGTTCCTCACCGCGTTCCCGCCGGTACGCGCGGGGATAGGCGAGCAGCAGCCGTCGATAGTGGCGGGTGAGCGACATCTCTCCCTCTCCTCGGGGTCAGACCGTGCGGGGCCGGCGGGCGCGCAGCCGCGTCTCGGCGGCGGTGGCGAGCTGGCGGAGCCGGGCGGTCTCGGTGCGCAGCGCGGTCACCCCGTCGGGCGTGAGCCGGTAGTAGCGGCGCAGCCGGCCGTCGACCACCTCCTCCCGGTCGGGTTCGACGAGGCCCTGGGCGGTCAGCCGGTCGAGCGCGGTGTAGAGCGTGCCGGGCAGCAGGGTGACGCGCTGCTCGGAGAGGACGGTCACCTCCTGGATGATCCCGTAGCCGTGCCGGGGTCCGGCGGCGAGTGCGGTGAGGATCAGGAAGGTCGGCTCACGCATCTGAGTCACCCAGGCAACATATATAAGTGATCGATACATAGTCAACGCCTTGACCCTGCCCCTGCGGCAAGGCCCAGCGTGGTCCGTGCCGGTCGCCGTGACCGGCACGAGGAGGATGGGCCCGTGCAGCTGCTGACCATCGGGGCGTTCGCCCGGGCGGCGCGCCTGACGCCGAAGGCGTTGCGGCTCTACGACGGCCTGGGCCTGCTGCCGCCGGCCGCGGTCGACCCGCACTCGGGCTACCGCTACTACGAGGCCGCCCAGCTCGACCGGGCCCGGCTGATCGCCGCGCTGCGCCGGGCCGGGATGCCGCTGGCCGAGATCCAGGGCGTCTGCCGGCTCCCCGCCGGGGAGGCGGCCGGGGCGGTGGACGCCTGGTGGCGGCGGGTCAGCGCCGACACCACGGCCCGCGGGCACGTCGTCGCGCTCCTCGTCGACCAGCTCTCCGAGAGGAGCACCGTCATGTCCGGAACCACCTTCCGGCACGCCGTCCGCTGCGAGACCGGCGCGGTGCGCGAGTCCAACGAGGACACCGCGTACGCCGGGGACACCCTGCTCGCCGTCGCGGACGGCCTGCGCGGCCCCGGGGGCGCCGCCGCCAGCGCGGCGGCCGTCGACGCCCTCCGGCCGCTCGAACTGGCCGACGCGCCCGCCGCCGAACTGCTGGCCACGCTCGCCGAGGCGATCACCACGGCCGACCGCACGGTACGCGGACAGGCCACCGCCGAGCACCAGCCGGCCACCACGCTCACCGCCGTGCTGCGGCGCGGCACCCAGCTCGCCCTGGTGCACGTCGGCGACACCCGGGCGTACCTGCTGCGCGGGGGCGAGCTGTGCCGGCTGACCCAGGACCACACCTATGTGCAGTCCCAGGTGGACCAGGGCCGGCTCACCCCCGCCGAGGCGGCGGCGCACCCGCAACGGGCCCTGCTCTCCCGGGCGCTCGGGGCCGGGACGCCGGTCGAGGCGGACCTGGCGCTGCGGACCGCGCTGCCCGGGGACCGCTACCTGCTCTGCTCGGACGGGCTCTCCGCAGTCGTCGGGCCGGCGGCGCTGCGGGACACCCTCGCGGCCGCCGACGACCCGGAGACCGCCGTCGGGCGGCTGGTCGAGCTGGCGTACGCCGCCGGGGCGCCGGACAACGTCGCCTGCGTGGTCGCCGACCTGGTGACCGGCTGACCGCCGGGGTGGACCGGCCGGCTGGCACCGCACCGGTCGGTCCACCCGGCTCGGCGGGTCCAGCGTCGGGCCCCACCGTAGGCTGGCGGGCATGCGGATTGGCATCGTGATCCTGCCGGATCAGCGCTGGTCGGACTCGCGGCGGCGCTGGCAGCAGGCGGACGAGTGGGGCTTCGACCACGCCTGGACGTACGACCACCTGGGCTGGCGGGACCTGGTCGACGGGCCCTGGTTCGACTCGGTCACCACGCTGACCGCCGCCGCCACGGTGACCTCGCGGATCCGCCTCGGCACCCTGGTCGCCTCGCCCAACTTCCGGCACCCGGCGGCGTTCGCCCGGCAGGTCACCGCGCTGGACGACGTCTCCGACGGCCGGCTGCTGCTCGGGCTCGGCGCGGGCGGCATCGGCTTCGACTCCGCCGTGCTCGGCGGCGAGACCCTGCCGCCCCGGCAGCGGGTCGACCGGTTCGCCGAGTTCACCGAGCTGCTCGACCTGATCCTCCGCGAGGACGGCACCACCTGGCGCGGCGAGTGGTTCACCGCGGTGGACGCCCGGAACAACCCGGGCTGCGTCCAGCGGCCCCGGGTACCGTTCGTGGTCGCCGCCAACGGCCCCCGCTCGATGCGGCTGGTCGCCCGCTTCGGCCAGGGCTGGGTGACCACCGGCCTCGGCGGCGACGACCTGGCGGAGTGGTGGTCGACGGTGGTCGACCTGTCGGCCCGGATGGACGAGACCCTGGAGAAGGCGGGTCGTGATCCGGCCACCCTGGACCGCTACCTGTCGCTCGATTCGGCCCCGGTCTTCTCACTGCGCGACGCGGATTTCTTCGCCGAGCAGGTGGCCCGGGCCGCCCGGCTGGGCTTCACCGACGTGGTGACGCACTGGCCCCGGGCCAGCAGCTGGTACGCGGGCGACGAGGCGGTGCTGGTGCAGGCGGCCGCCCTGCTGCCGCAGCTGCGCCGCGTCTGACCCGTGCCCGGCCAGGCCTCAGGTGCCCAGGTCGCCGGTGCTGATGCCACCGTCACCGGCGGAGACCAGCCGGAACCGGATGCAGACCACCTGGGTGTCGTCGTCGACCGGGAAGCCGACCCGCGCCCAGTAGCCGCAGTGGCCCTCCCGCCACTCCTCGATCGACCGGTCGCCCTCCCCCTCGGAGCGGGCGAAGTCCCAGGTGACGTCCGCGAAGCGGACCACCTCCACGCCGGTCACCTCGACGACGCCGACCAGCCCGCCCTGGTCGTCGACGAGCACCAGCCGCTCACCGACGTGTTCGAGTTCCTCGTTCTCCGCGGCGTACTCGTCGGTCAGCAGGCCGGCGGTGGCGGTCTTCACGCCGGCCAGCACGAGCGCGTTCAGGTTGGCGCGCAGCTCGCCCGGCGTACCGAGTTCGAGGGTGCGGAGTCCGCCGATCCGGGGCCACATCCTGCCGAGGCTAGCCGTCCGGCGGGGACCCGGCGCGGCATTTCCGCCGGCCCCACGGAACGCTCCGGGGACGTTAGCGTGAGGGCCGGACGGATCTTCGAGGAGGCAACCGTGGCGGACCGACGCGCCGTGCTCGTGCCGGGGCGGGGCTACGACACCCGGGGGCCACTCCTCGCGTACGCCGGTGAGGCGCTGCGCCGCCTCGGCTTCGACGTCCACGAGGTGAGCTGGCAGGTGCCGCACGACCTGCCCGACGACCGGACCGCCGAGTGGGTGGCCGGGCAGGTGGCCCCGGTGCTGGACGACGGGGTGGACCTGCTGGTCGCCAAGTCGCTGGGCACCTTCGCCGGCCCGCTCGCCGCCGAGCGGGGGCTGCGGGCGGTGTGGCTGACCCCGGTGCTGGTCGAGCCGGAGGTGGTCGACGGGCTCAGCCGCGCGACGGCGCCGTGCCTGCTGGTCGGGGGCACCGGGGATGCGCTGTGGCGGGGTGAGGTGGCCCGACGGATCAGCCCGCACGTGCTGGAGGTGCCGGACGCCGACCACTCCATGCTGGTGCCCGGTCCGCTGGCCCGCTCGGCCGAGGTGCTGGGCCGGGTCTGCACCGCCCTGGAGCAGTTCGTCTGCTGAGCCGGCTCCTGCCCGGCGGCCCGGTCGGCGCGCGGGCGGACGTCAGCCGAGGGCGTCCCCGTCGAGCAGGGCGCGTACCCGCAGCCGCGCGGCGACCTCCGCCGGGCAGTTGGAGACGACGGCGGCGGCCCCGACGACCGCCGCACCGGCAGCGGTCACCAGTTCGTGCAGCGCGTGGAACTGGGCGCCGCTGTCCACCCAGTCGTCGACGAGGAGCACCCGGTCGCCCGGGTGGAGGTGCCGACCGTCCACGCCGATCCGCAGCCGGCCGCCCCGATGGTCGGGCGGGGTCTGCGCCCAGCGCCCGGTCCCCCACCGGCGACGCTCCCCGCCGTCCTTGTACGCGGGCAGGAACCCGGCACCGGTGGCGGCCGCGACCAGCGGTCCGAGCAGCAGCCCGGTGACCTCGGGGGCGATCACGACGGTCGGCCGGGCGGCGGGAAAGAGGCCGGCCAGCGCGGGCCCGAGCGCGGCCAGCACGGTTGGATCCCGCCACCAGCCGGAGGTGTCGCTGACCAGATGGCTGCTGTCCGGGCCGGGGTCGACCCAGCGGAACAGTTCGACCAGGCGTCGGCTCAGCACGCCCTCCATCCTGGGGCACCGACGCCAGGCGATGCGCCGACGGCCCCGGCCAGCGGCTATTCCCCCTTAAGGCGGAGCGGCCATCGTCCGATCGGTCACACGTACCAGGGTAAATCCGGGCATAGCACCATGATCACGTTGACTTCGGAAGTGCTTCTCTCGTTACGGTCCGAGCCGGTTTGCTCCACCGACGAAAGGACCGGGCGTGGCTGGTAGGCACTTCCGTACCCGCAAGTTCTCCTCGCCCGCCGGCATCGCCGCCACCGCGGCGGTCGGCGTGGTGCTCGCCGTCGGCGGCACCGTCGGCGCGGTCCAGCTGACCTCCGCCGAGCCCGCCGCCGAGCCGGCCGTCGCCGAGGCCCTGCCCAGCACCCTGGCCACCGGTTCGGCCTCCCCCACCGCCTCGCCGAGCGCGTCGCCCAGCCTCAGCCCCTCGCCGAAGGCCACCCCGAGCCCGAAGGTCACCCGCACCCAGGCGGCCTCCCGCAGCAAGACCCGCACGGCCGCGCCGAAGCCGACCGCGAAGAAGACCACCGCCACCCCGAAGGTCGTGGACAGCGGCTCCTGCGGCGCGTCCTTCTACGACGAGGGCCAGATGACCGCGAACGGGGAGACCTTCAACCCGGACGCGCTCACCGCCGCGAACAAGACGCTGCCGTTCGACACCCGGGTCCGGGTGACCAACCCGGCCAACGGCAAGTCGGTGATCGTCCGGATCAACGACCGGGGCCCGTACGTGGACGGTCGCTGCCTGGACCTGTCCCGGGCGGCCTTCGCGGCCATCGCCTCCACCAACCTCGGCGAGGTCGACGTGAAGTACGAGGTGCTCGGCTGACCGGGTGACCGGCGCCGGACGACCCCGGCCCGTCGTCGAAGTGGACAGAACTTCCACGGATGACGGGCCAGGATCGTTCTCCCCGGACCGCCCATCAGGCATGCTGTCCGGTGTACGTACGCAACCCTTCCAGTCGGGCCGCGGCCCGCTGAGCCCCGGAACCCGCGCCGGCATCGGCGCGGCCCTCGTGCTGCTCGCACTCGTCTCCGCGGTCGACCTGGCCGACGGTCGCCAGGCGCACTACGTGGCCCTGCTGGCGGCCGCCCCGGTCGTCGCGGCCGCGCTCACCTCGTGGCGGGTGGTCCTCGGCCTGGGGGTGCTGGCCACCGGGATCGGGGCCGGGTTCGCGCTCGCCGAGCGCACCGCCTCGCTGGTCACCGCGGTGAACGTGGCGGGGGTCGCCCTGGCCACCGCGGTCGCCGCGGCCGTGGCGGCGGTACGCCAACGGCAGGCGGAGCAGATCGTCGAGCTCACCCGCCTCGCCTCGGTCGCCCAGCAGGCCGTGCTCCGGCCGCTCGGACCGCAGGTCGGCACCCTGACCGTGGCCGCCCGCTACATCTCCTCCACGGCCACCGCCGAGATCGGTGGTGACCTGTACGAGGTGATGGACACCCCGTACGGCGTCCGCATGATCATCGGTGACGTACGCGGCAAGGGGCTGGACGCGGTCCGGCTGGCCAGCATCGTCCTCGGTTCGTACCGGCACGTCGCGTACGAGCGGCCGGACCTGCGGGCGGTGGTGACCGACCTGGACCGGGCGGTGGCCCGTAACGTGGGTGACGAGGACTTCGTCACCGCCGCGCTGGTCGAGGAGCGGGGCGGCACGCTCACCATCGTCAACTGCGGGCACCCGCCGCCGCTGCTGCTGCGCCGGGGCGCGGTGATCCCGCTGGAACCACCGGCGCCGGCACCCCCGCTGGGCTTCATGCCGGTGGTCCGGCCCCGGGTGGAGCGGCTCGAACCGGGCGATCGGTTGCTCCTCTTCACCGACGGGCTCGGCGAGGCCCGCCGGGACGGGGAGTTCTTCCCGACCGCCGACCGGGCCTGGCGGCTGCTCGGCCACGGCACGGTGGCCGACGGCCTCGCCTCGCTGGAGACCGCCCTGGTCGAGTGGGTGCACGGCCGGCTCGACGACGACATCGCCCTGGTGCTGATGGAGTACACCGGGCCGCGCAGCGACCTGACCGCCGCCGTGCCGAGCTGGGAGGTCGGCGCGGCCGAGGGCTGACGCCGCCGGGTCACGGTTCGGTGAACCGTGAGTGTGTAATCGCTGTCACTTCCGCAACCGGCTTGTCGTTGCCTACCGGTGAGTAATACAGTCGGGGTTACTGATCGGTAACACCTGTCCGGAAGCGGGGCCAGCGAGCATGACCCACTACAAGAGCAACCTTCGGGACCTCGAGTTCAACCTGTTCGAGGTCTTCGGGGCGGACCGGACGTTCGGCCAGGAGCCGTACACGGACCTGGACGTCGACACCGCCCGTAGCTTCCTCTCCGAGGTCGACCGCCTGGCCCGCGAGGACCTGGCCGCCAGCTACTCGGACAGCGACCGCAACCCGCCGGTCTTCGACCCGGCCACGCACACCGCGCCGCTGCCGGCGTCGTTCAAGAAGTCGTACCAGGCGTTCATGGACTCCGAGTTCTGGCGGCTGGACCTCCCCGAGGCGCTGGGCGGCACCAACGCCCCGCGCGCCCTGTGGTGGTCGCTGGCCGAGATGGTGCTCGGCGCGAACGCCCCGGTCTGGATGTACGCCTCCGGCCCCTCCTTCGCCCACGTGCTGCACGTCGAGGGCACCGAGGAGCAGAAGAAGTGGGCCAAGCTCTTCATCGACAAGCAGTGGGGCTCGACCATGGTGCTCACCGAGCCGGACGCCGGCTCGGACGTCGGCGCCGGTCGCACCCGGGCGATCCAGCAGCCCGACGGCTCCTGGCACATCGAGGGCGTCAAGCGCTTCATCACCTCGGGTGAGCACGACCTGAGCGACAACATCGTCCACTACGTGCTGGCCCGCCCGGTCGGCGTCGAGGGCGTCGGCGGCCCCGGCACCAAGGGGCTGTCCCTCTTCGTGGTGCCGAAGTTCCACTTCGACGCCGAGACCGGCGAGCTGGGCGAGCGCAACGGCGTCTACGCCACCAACGTCGAGCACAAGATGGGCCTGAAGGTCTCCAACACCTGCGAGGTGACCTTCGGCGAGCACGGCGTACCGGCCAAGGGCTGGCTGTTGGGCGAGAAGCACGACGGCATCCGGCAGATGTTCATGATCATCGAGTACGCCCGGATGATGGTGGGCACCAAGGCCATCGCCACCCTCTCCACCGGCTACCTGAACGCCCTGGAGTACGCCAAGAACCGGGTGCAGGGCGCCGACCTGGTCCAGCAGGCCGACAAGACCGCCCCGCGGGTGACCATCACCCACCACCCGGACGTGCGCCGCTCGCTGCTGATGCAGAAGTCGTACGCCGAGGGTCTGCGCGCGCTGGTCTGCTACACCGCCTCCTGGCAGGACAAGATCGCCATCGCCGAGGCGGCCGGTGACGAGAAGGCCACCAAGCTGGCCAAGCGGGTCAACGACCTGCTCCTGCCGCTGGTCAAGGGCGTCGGCTCGGAGCGGGCGTACGAGCTGCTCGGCCACGAGGCGCTGCAGACCTTCGGCGGCTCCGGCTTCCTCCAGGACTACCCGCTGGAGCAGTACGTCCGGGACGCCAAGATCGACACTCTGTACGAGGGCACCACCGCGATCCAGAGCCTGGACCTGATCTTCCGGAAGATCGTCCGGGACAACGGCAAGGCCCTGATGGCGGTCGCCGGTGAGATCCAGGAGCACATCACCTCCGAGGCGGGCAACGGCCAGCTCAAGGAGGAGCGGCAGGCGCTCGGCAAGGCGCTCGCCGAGATCCAGAACATCCTCGGCACGATGACCGGCTGGCTGGGCGAGGCCCAGGCCGGTGACGCCCGGGCGCTCTACAAGGTCGGCCTGAGCAGCCGTCGGTTCCTGCTCGCGATCGGTGACCTGGTGGTCGGCTGGCTGCTGCAGAAGCAGGCGGACGTGGCGCTGAAGGCGCTGGCCGGCGAGGTGTCGACGGCCGACAAGGCGTTCTACACCGGCAAGGTGGCCGCCGCCCGGTTCTTCGCCCGCGAGGTGCTGCCCCGCATCGGCGCCGACCGGCGGATCATCGAGGGCGCCGACCTGGAGATCATGGACCTCCCGGAAGAGGCCTTCTGATCCCGTTCACGACCCTGACGGCGGCCGGCGAGCATCTGCTCGCCGGCCGCCGCCGTCCCATCCCGCACCCCCTGCTCGCAACGTCGGGGAAGTTGCTGCCCCCTGCCACCCGGAGGCAGCAGCTTCCCCGACGTTGTCGGGATCGTCGGGCCGGCGAATTGGCGGGTGGGGCCGGGTAGGTGCGGCGCGCGGCGGGTAAGCGCTGGCCGGAGCTACGACAGGGCACGCCCAAGGGCCACCGCACGGGGGAGTGCAGCGCACATGGGCATTGGCAGCGCCATCTTTCTCATCGCGCTCGGCGCGATCATGACCTTCGCCATCCGGGCCAACGTCTGGTGGATCGACCTGCGCGCGGTCGGCTGGGTGTTCATCCTGGCCGGGCTGGGCGTACTGCTCACCACGCTCTGGTTCTGGCAGGACCGGCGCAAGCGGGCACGAACGCTGATCGTGGAGGAGAACCGGCTCTCCCACCCGACCGCGATGATGCCGCCGCCGCCCGACCCGCCGCCGCCCACCGCCCCGCCGTCCTGACGGACCCGGCCCACCGTCGCGCCGTTCCGCGCGCGGCGGTGCGGGCACTCAGCCGCGCGCGGTGTGGCGGTCGGTGAGCGGGGCGGTGCCGGGCGCGAGGGTGGCCCAGTCGGTGGTCGGACGGTGCACCGCCAGGTCGGTGGTGCGCAGTCCCTCCGGATCGGCCCGTTCCGGGTCGAGCAGCCCCGACAGCAGCGAGATGCCCGGGTTGTGCGCCACCAGCAGCACCGTGCCGGCGTCCGCCGGGACCGCCCGGAGCAGCGCCAGCAACTCCTCCGGCCGGGCCTCGTACGCGGCCGGCTCGTAACGCACCACCGGTGACGACCCCGTCGGACCCCCTTCCGGCGGGGATCCCGTCATGCCCAGCGCCACCCCGTGCCAGGTCTGCCGGGTGCGCCGGGCGGCCGAGCAGAGCACCACGTCCGGCAGCATGGTGTGCCGGGCCAGCCAGGCGCCGGCGGCCGCCGCGTCGGCGTGCCCGCGCGCGGTCAGCGGGCGCTCGGCGTCCGTGACGTCGCGGGACTGTTCGGCCTTGGCGTGCCGCAGCAGCACCAGTGTCCGCTCCCGGTTCCTGCCGTCCGTCATGGGCACAGCTTGCCTGATTGGCGATCGGAACGCCTGGGTAAGTCGATGGATGCCGCTACCTCATCCATGGCCGCGGCGGGTACGAAACGCCAGCAGGGACGCCAAGGAGGCCAGTCATGGGCATCGGTGCCAGCATCTTCCTCATCGCGCTCGGCGCGATCTTCGCGTTCGCCATCGACGCCAACCTGGGATGGCTGAACCTCAACGTCGTGGGCTGGGTGCTCATGCTCGCCGGCCTGGTGGGCCTGCTCACCACGCTCTACTTCTGGAACAACCGTCGCCGTACGGTGGTCGCCGCCCCGGTCCGGGAGCGCGTCGTCGCCCAGCCGGTCGTGCCGGTGCAGGACGACCGGATCGTGCGCGAGGAGGTCCGCGAGGTGCGCCGCCCCGGCTACCCCGCCTGACCCGCACAGACGTCGAGGGCCCCGCAACGGCGCGGGGCCCTCGAACTGTGTCCGGGACCGGTCAGGAGAAGAGCGCGAAGTAGATCGCGATGTGGTGGCAGATCGCCGCGATCAGGGTGCAGGCGTGGAAGAACTCGTGGTGGCCGAAGACCGTCGGCCACGGGTTGGGCCGGCGCAACGCGTAGAAGACCGCGCCGACGCTGTAGATCGCGCCGCCGACGGCCAGCAGCACCAGCGCGGTGACCCCGCCCTGGTGGAGGATCTGCGGCAGCATCGCCACCGAGACCCAGCCGAGCGCCAGGTAGAGCGGCGCGGAGACCCAGCGCGGCGCGTGCGGCCAGATCAGCTTGACCGCCACCCCGGCCAGCGCGCCGCCCCAGACCAGGCCCAGCATCAGCTCGGCCTGCCGGGTGCTGAGCAGCAGGGCGCAGAACGGGGTGTACGTGCCGGCGATGAACACGAAGATCATCGAATGGTCCATCCGGCGCATGATCTGGTAGCCCCGCTCCGACCAGACCCGACGGTGGTAGAGCGCGCTGGTGCCGAAGAGGCCGCAGACCGTCAGGCTGTAGATCAGGCAGCTGACCAGGGGTGCCCAGCCCGGACGGGTGGCCGCGATCGAGCACAGGACGATGCCGCAGACGAGCGCGACGAAGAACGCGTAGGTGTGCAGCCAGCCGCGCATCCGGGGTTTACCGATGTCGACCGGCTTGAGCCGAAGCGGTGCGGAGGTGGTCACGCCCATTAGGTTACGGCACCGTAGGTTACTTTCAAGTAGTGCCGACGGTCACGTCATCGGCCGCCGTCGGCGAAGATGGCGGGATGCGGATCCGGCCCGTCGGCGCGCACGCCCTGCTGCTCGACTGCGACGACCCCGGCCAGGTACAGGCGTGGCGCGCCGAGCTGTGGCGACGCCGGGACGCCGGGGACCTGACCGCCACCGAGATCGTCCCCGCCGCGGCCACCGTCCTGGTGGACGGCATACCCGACCCGGCGGCGACCGCCGCCCGGATCGCCGGCTGGACTCCCCGGGACACCGGCACCGGCCCGGGCGCCGCCGCCGAGGCCCGGGTGCCCACGGTGTACGACGGGGACGACCTGCCCGCCGTCGCCGGCCACTGGGGCATGACCGTGCCCGCCGTGGTCGACCTGCTGACGGGCACCGAGTTCCGAGTGGCGTTCTGCGGCTTCGCGCCCGGCTTCGGGTACCTCACCGGGCTGCCCGCCGCGCTGGCCGTGCCCCGGCTCGCCACCCCGCGTACCCGGGTGCCGGCCGGATCCGTCGCCCTCGCCGGCCCGTACGCGGGGATCTACCCGACCGCCTCACCCGGCGGATGGCTGCTGGTCGGGCGGACCGACCTGGTCCTCTTCGACCCGTACGCCGACCCGCCCGCCCGGCTCACCCCCGGCACCCGGGTCCGGTTGGTCGCCCGGTGACCGCCGGCGTGATCGAGGTGCTCCGCGCCGGGGCCCTCACCACCGTGCAGGACCAGGGCCGGCCCGGGCATGCGCATCTCGGCGTGCCCCGCTCCGGCGCGCTCGACCCGGCCGCCCTGCGGCTGGCCAACCGGCTCGTCGGCAACCCGGAGACCGCCGCCGGCCTGGAGATCACCCTCACCGGCTGCGCGCTGCGGTTCACCCGGGCAGTCACCGTGGCGCTCACCGGCGCGCCGGTCGACGTCCGGGTCGAGGCAGGACCGGCCCGGCCCGGGGACGTGGGGCGGCCGATCTCGCTGCCCGCCGGGGCGGTCCTGCGCGTCGGTCCGGCGCGCTCCGGGCTGCGCAGCTGGCTCGCGGTGGGCGGCGGGATCGCGGTCGAGCCGGTGCTCGGCAGCCGCGCCACCGACACCCTCTCCGGGCTCGGTCCGCCCCCGGTACGCGACGGCGACCGGTTGCCCGTCGGCCCTCCCGTCGGGCCGCCCGCCCCGGTGGACCTCGTCGTCTGCGCCCCGGTACCCGACCGGCTCGGGCTGGCGCTGCGCCTCGGCCCCCGGCACGACTGGTTCACCGACGCCGCGCTCGACCTGCTCCTCGGCACCCCGTACGCGATCAGCCCGGCGAGCAACCGGGTCGGCGCGCGCCTGGTCGGCGCGGCGCTGCCCCGCGCGGTCGCCGGCGAGCTGCCCAGCGAGGGCCTGGTCCTCGGCGCGGTGCAGGTGCCGCCCGACGGCCAACCGTTGATCTTCCTGGCCGACCACCCCACCACCGGCGGATACCCGGTCGTCGGGGTGGTGGACGACGTGACCCCGCTCGCGCAGGCCCGGCCAGGGACTACGGTGACGTTCCATGGACCTCAACGCTGACCTCGGCGAGGGCTTCGGCATCTGGCGGCTCGGTGACGACGAGGCGCTGCTGGACCTGATCAGCTCCGCCAACGTCGCCTGCGGCTTCCACGCCGGTGACCCGTCGACCATGCACCGGGTCTGTGCCGCGGCGGCGGACCGGGGGGTCGCCGTGGGCGCCCAGGTCGGCTACCGCGACCTCGCCGGCTTCGGCCGGCGGCACATCGCGTACGACTTCGCCGAACTCCGCGACGAGACGATCTACCAGCTCGGCGCGCTGGACGCCTTCTGCCGGCTGTTCCGCACCCGGGTCCGCTACCTCAAGCCGCACGGCGCGCTCTACCACGCGGCGGCCTGCGACGAGGCCCAGGCCGCCGCGCTGGTCGCCGCCGTCAGCGGGTACGACCACGAGCTGCCGCTGCTCTGCCCACCCGGCTCGGTCCTCGCCCAGCTCGCCACCGGCGCGGGCCTGCGGGTGGTGGCCGAGGGCTTCGCCGACCGCAACTACCTGCCCAACGGCAGCCTGGTGCCGCGCACCGCCGCGAACGCGCTGGTCACCGATCCTGAGGAGGTGGCCGTCCGGGCCGTCCGGATGGCCACCGAGCGGACCGTCGTCGCCGTCGACGGCAGCGTGGTGCCGTGTCAGGTCGAGTCGATCTGCCTGCACGGGGACACCCCGGGGGCGGTGCGCTGCGCCGAACTGGTCCGCGCCGCGCTGCTCGACGCGGGCGTCACGCCCACCCCGTTCGCCTGACCCCGGCGCAACCCTCGTCCATCTGAGGCTGACCCTGCTCAGGCCTCGTCCATGCCGCGTAGGATGAGCGGGAGGCGGCTGACGCCCCCGTCGACCACCCGGATCGGGACGCCCCAGTCCTGCCGGGTGAGGTGGCATGCGGCGTGCTCCACGTCGGCGTCGCAGGTGGCCGCCTGGGCGGTCACCTGGAGCACGCCCTGGGCCACCGTGCCGTTGACCACCAGGCGGCGGGACAGGTCGGTGGTCGTCCCCGCCCCCTCGCGCAGCAGCTCCGGCGGGGACGCCGAGACCACCAGCCGGGTCGACGGCCCGTACGTCTCGTCCAGCTTCTGCCCCGGCGCGGGCGTGAAGATCACGTCGAGGGTCAGCTCGCCGGCCGCCACGTCGGTCGGCTTCCGCTCCAGCTTGTGCCGGGGCCCGTCCACGGTGCTCGCCCCGGCCGCCGTCAACGCGCCCGGCGCGAGCCGGGTGAGCCGGTGCGCGGCGGACTCCACCACCAGCACCGCGCCCTCGGCCGTCAGCACCAGGTCGCTCGGCTCGGCCAGCCCGTCCGCCACCGTGCCGACCTGCCCGGTCGCCGGGTCGAACCGGCGGACCGCCCCGTTGTACGTGTCGGCGACCAGCACCGAGCCGTCGGGCAGCGCGCACACCCCGAGCGGGTGCTGGAGCAGCGCCCGGTCCGCCGGCCCGTCCACGTGGCCGAAGTCGAAGAGGCCCTGACCGGCCGCGGTGTGCATGACCCCGTCCTCGACGTACCGCACGGCGCTGGTCTCGCTGTCGGCGATCCAGAGCCGGCTGCCGTCGGTGGCGACGGAGAGGCCGGAGGGCTGCGCCATCCAGACGTCCGGCAGCGGCCCGTCGCGCAGCGCCTCGACGGTGGTGCCGGCGTACATGCCGGTGGTCCGCTTGATCGGGTCGAACCACCAGAGCTGGTGGATGCCGGCCATCGCGACGACGACCTTGTCGTCGTACCAGGCGACGTCCCACGGGGAGGAGAGGTCGACCGAGGTCGCGTCGTGCGCGTGGTCGTCGACCGTCGCGCGCCACTGCCGGCCGGTGCCGGCGACGGTGACCACCTCGCCGGTCTCCAGCCGTACGCCGCGCAGCAGGTGGTTGACGGTGTCCGCGACCACCACGTCGTACCCGGCCACCTCGGCGACGTGCGGGGGCAGCAGGCAGAGGCCCTGCGGCTCGGAGAACGTGGCGGCCTCGGCCGGACCGTCGGCGTGGCCCCGGGTGCCCGCGCCGATCCGGCGGACCACCCGCTCGCCGTCCGGGGCCAGCTCGACCAGGGAGTGCCGGGCCGAGTCGGAGACCAGCAGGTTGCCGCCGTCGAGCACCACGGCCTTGCCGGGGAAGCGCAGCGTGGTCGCGGGCTCCGCCGGGGGTACGTACGGGCCGTCGCCCCGGTGCAGGGTGCCCTTCGCCTCGTGGGTGGCGACCAGGTCGTCGATCAGCCGGGCCAGCCCTTCGGCGTGTCCCTCGCCGGCCATCGTGGCGACCACGTAGCCCTCGGGGTCGACCACCGCCAGGGTCGGCCAGGCCTTCGCCGCGTACTGCTGCCACATGTCCAGCTCGTGATCGTCGAGCACCGGGTGATGCACGCCGTACCGCTCGACGGCGGCGGCGAGGGCGTCCGGGTCCTTCTCGTGCTCGAACTTGGGCGAGTGCACGCCGATGACCACCAGCACGTCGCCGTAGCGCTCCTCCAGCGGGCGCAGCTCGTCCAGCACGTGCAGGCAGTTGATGCAGCAGAAGGTCCAGAAGTCCAGCAAGACGATCTTGCCCCGCAGGTCGGCCAGGGTGACCGTCTTCCCGCCGGTGTTCAGCCAGGACCGACCCCGCAGCTCCGGGGCGCGTACGCGTGCGCTCATACCGTTCAGCCTGCCACGGAGCCGGTGCGGGCGGTCCCGGGGTGGGCGTCGCGCCGGCCGGCCCGCCGGCCCGGACGGGCGACGTGCGGGGCGGCGGGCCGGGTCAGGGACAGCAGGTCGCCCGGGGCGGAACGCACCGGACCTCACCGCAGCCTCAGCGCCACCGCGCGGGCCTCCGCCTCGGTCAGTGGCAGGAACCACAGGAAACGCCGCACGATCGCCACCGGATCGGGGCCGCCGGGCCGGCCCCGCAGGTCGCGGATCGCCCGTCGGGTGATCCGGGAGAACTCGGGGATCAGCGTGGCCCGTCGGGCGGCGTCGGTCGGCACGGCGCGCAGCGCCGGACAGGGCCAGTCGTCGCCGCAGGCGTCGCAGGTCCAGGCCGGCCCGGTGGCGGTGTGCGCGGCGATCGGGACGGGGTGCGGCCGGGCTGCCCAGCGGGACGCGGGGGCGAGGTTCCCGGCGATCCGGCCGGGACCCCGGTACGGCGGGATGAAGGGGCCGACCGGTCCGGGGACGACGGGCCGGGCCGGCGGCGACGGGGTCTTCGGCGGCGCGGGCCGGGTGGACGGCTTCGGCTTCTCCTCGGGCATTCCGTTCCTTTCTCAGCCGGTATGCCGAGTACTTTGCCGAGGGTTGCGGACCAGTAACACCGCGTAGCAATGTGTACCGGGGATGTTCGGGACGTTCGAGCGAGGAGCCGGGATGAACCGATCGGTACAGCGTGCGATGGTCGCGGCTGGCCAGACTGCCGAGAGCCTTGCAGCTCAGGTCGGTGTTGATCCCAAGACTGCGGCGAGATGGGTCACCCAGGGCCGCATCCCGCAGACCCGGCACCGTGCCCAGGTTGCCGAGATTCTGGGCAAGGACATTGAGGACCTTTGGCCGGATGCGCTGAGAAGACGCGAGCCGACATGGTTCCGGCCCTGGGCGGAGATCGAGCGCGAGGCAACGGGCCTCAGATGGTTCGAGAATGCGGTTCTTTCCGGTCTCCTTCAAACGGCCGAGTACGCCCGCGCAGTGCTCGCGAGCGGTCCGCTCGCCGCCGACGCGGAGGACTTCGTCGAGGCCCGGCTGAGCCGGCAGGCTGCTGTCCTCGGCCGTCCCCGTCCACCGCTGCTGGTCTTCGTCGTGGACGAGGCGGCACTTCGGCGCGGGCCGGCGGAGGTCATGCGCCCCCAGCTGGACCATCTGGTGGAACTCGCTCAGCGGCCGAACGTGCTGTTCCACGTCCTACCGCTGCGGGCCGGTCTGCACCCAGGCCAGGCCGGACCGTTCATCATCGCCAGCACGACCGATCGCGAGGAGGTCGGGTATCTCGACGACCAGGCTGCAGGGCGCATCACTAATGACGTTGCCTCGCTCTGGGCCGTCTGGGATACCGTGAGATCGGTCGCGCTCCCGCGTGACCAGTCCATCGACCTCCTGAGAGACCGATCATGGCTGAGCTGACCGGCGCGCGGTGGCGCAAGAGCACCCGAAGCAGCTCGAACGGTGGCGCGTGTGTCGAGGTGGCCGACAATCTGCCCGGTGTTGTCGGCGTACGCGATTCGAAGGATCCTGCCGGGCCGGCGTTGGCCTTCACCCCGACCGCCTGGCGGGCGTTCGTCGCCCAGCTCGCCGACCGGGCCTGATCCCGCGCCCGACGCGAGCACCCCGCACCCCTCTCGGTTCCGGTCGCCTTTTGTCAGGCGGCGAGCCATCGGGCACTGAGGGCGGCGGCAGCAGTCGATGTGTTCCTAGACTGCCGCGATGTTCTCCAGAGCGAACCCTTCGGACCCGTCGGCACCACCGGGTGCCCTGATCGGCGTCGTCGGTACGGTTGCGGCGATCGCCGGAGCGTTGATCCTCATCCTCAAGGGCGGCATCGGTGCCGTGTTCGTCATCGGCGGGCTGCTGCTCCGGATCGAGTCCGCGATCAGGGGCACGAGCCGTCCGAGTAGTACTCCAGAGGACGGGCCGGCCTGATCGGGGCACGCGGGCTGACCCGAGCGGAACGTACGACGGCGGGGCCACGGAAACCGTGACCCCGCCGTCGGGTACGTGCTACTTGGTGACCGGCTTCAGGCAGTACACCTGGGTGCCGCGCGTCACGGTGGGCTGTGTCGGGTCCGGGCACTTGTCCTTGTTGTCCACCTTCGACACGACGGTGAACGCGCCCGGCTCACAGGCGACCTCCGCCGGGCCGCTGTCGGCCTGCTTGACGCAGGCGCCGACCGCCGGGTTGAACGGGGCGGGCTTCTTGGTGTCGTCGTCGCCGCCGAGCTTGCCGAGCAGGGCGAGCAGGCCGAGCGGGACGGTGAGGATCAGTGCCGCGACGATCAGCACCAGAATCAGCACCTTGCCGTTGCGCACCTTCGGCGCGGGCGCCTCGGTCTTCGGCTCGGCCTCCGGCTTGAACTGGTCGAAGCGGCCCTGCTCCTGGTCCCCGGCCGGGCCCTGCTGCCAGGCCGGCGGGGCCTGCTGGGGCGGCGGCGGGAAAGCGGGCGGGAAACCACCCGGCTCCTGACCCGGTACGGCGACCGAGGCCCGTCCACTCCCCGGGCCGCCGAACGGCTCGTGCTGGCCCGGCCCGCCGAACTGGTCCTGGCGACCGCCGAACGGGTCGTGCTGGTTCGGACCGCCGAACTGGTCCCGGTGGCCGCCGAACGGGTCGTGCTGGTCTCGCTGCCCGTCGAACCGGTCGTGCTGCTCCGGCCCACCGAACTGGTCGTGCTGCCCGCCGGGGCCACCGAACTGGTCCTGGTGGCCACCCGGGCCACCGAACTGGTCGTGCTGACCACCCGGGCCGCCGAACTGACCCGGCTGTGCGCCCGGGCCACCGTAGTGGCCGGACTGTCCGCCCGGGCCGCCGAACGGCTCACGCTGGCCGCCGGGGCCGCCGAACGCGTCCGCCGGCATGCCGAACGGGTCGCCGGTGCGCTCACCGCTCTGCGGGTGCACCCCGTTGACCGGGCGGTCGTTGCCGGCCGGGTCGGCGAAGGACGGCACCCCCGGCGGGAACGGCGGCGGAGCGGCCGGTGACGACGGCGGGGCCGACGACACCGGGGGCGCCTCGGCGAAGCCGTTGGGGGCGTCCATCCTGGACTGCGAACCGTGCTCGTCGTGCGGTCCGAAGCCGTCCGGGCCGTCCTGCCCGGGGGTCTCCTCGGACTCCGGCCGGGTGGGGCGGCCGTAGACCCGGGGCTGCGGGGCAGACCCGCCGGAGCCGGGCAGCGGCTGGTCGGTCGGGGGCATCACCCGGCTGGCCGTCGGCACCGACGCGCTGGCGGAGACCGCTCTGTCCGGGGTGGACTCGGGGGAGGTACGCGGTCCGGGCACCACCGGGCCGGCCGGGGACTGCGGCTCCTCATGGGACGGCTCGGCCGTACCCCAGCCACCGGCGGCCCGCTCCGGCTCGTACGCCTGCGGTTCGCGCTCGGCCGGCGGCGCGTAGTCGGCGGGCGGCGCGGCGGCCAGGGCGGCCCCCGGTACCCGCTGCTCCTGCGGCGGCAGCGGTACGGCGTTCGCCGGGGAGATCCCCGGGCCCGGCGCGGGCTGGTAGGCCGGCTCGCCCTCGGCGGCGCGGCCCCACGCCTCGCCGGGGGCCCACGGTGCGGCCTCCGGGACGGCGGGACGCTGCCCGGAGGTCCACTGTGCCGGGTTGTCCTGGTTGTCCTGGTTGTCGGCCCAGGCGGGCGCGGTATCCGCAGCCGGCACCGAGGCGCTGGCCCTGGCGGGCGGCTCGGCCTGCGCCCAGCCGCCGGTCTCGGGCCGGTCGTCCCCGGTCGGGGCGGCGGCCCAGTCGGGCTGTGCCGCCTCGTCCTGGTCGCGTTGCTGCGGCACGGCGGCGGCGCCGCTCCAGGCGGCGGCGGGACGCTGCTCGCCCGGCGCGCCCCAGGCGGGCTGCTGCGGGGCGTCGGCCGGCGCGGCGGCGCGGCCTGCGGCCCAGCCACCGGACCGGTCCGGGTCCTCGTCGCGCGGCGCGGCCCAGCCACCGGAGCGGTTCGGGTCGTCCTGCGGGCCGCCGGGGGCGGCGGCCTCGTCGGCCTGCCAGCCACCGGAGCGGTTCGGGTCGTCCTGCCGGCCGGCCCAGGCGTTGTCGCCCTGGCCGGGCACCGGGACCTTGGCGGCGGCCCGGGCGGGCGGCGCGGCCGGTGCGGCCCAGGCGGGGGCCGGCTCGCCGGGCTGGCCCCAGGCCGGCTGCTCGTCCTGCTGCGGCGTGCCCCAGCCGCCGGAGCGGTTCGGGTCGTCCTGCTGCGGCGCGGCCTGGCCGTTCCAGCCGCCGGACCGGTTCGGGTCGTCCTGCGGCGCGGCGGCCTGGCCGTTCCAGCCGCCGGAGCGGTTCGGGTCGTCGTGCGGCTGCGTGCCGGCCCCGACGGACCAGCCGCCGGAGCGGTCTTCCTGCTGGCCGGCGTGCCAGTCGGCCCGGCCGGCGTCGGCGTCCTGCTGCGGCGTGCCCCAACCGCCGGAGCGGTTCGGGTCGTCGTGCTGCGGTGCGGCCTGGCCGGCCCAGCCGCCGGAGCGGTTCGGGTCGTCCTGCTGCGGGGCGCCACCCCAGGACTCGTTCGGCACGGTGGCGGGGGCGGGCACCTGCGCGGCGCCCCGGGCGGCCGGCTCGGCCGGCTGGCCCCAGGCGGGCTGCTCGCCGTGCGTGGCGGCCTGCGGCGCGGCGGCTCCCCAGGCGGGGGCGTCCGCGTCGGCGGGCGGGCCCCAGGAGGGCGGCGACGGCTCACCGGGCGGCGTCGCGGCGGCGGCGCCCCAGGCCGGCGGGTGCTGCTCGGCACCCCAGGCCGGCTGCGGTGCGCCGTTCCAACCGCCCGGCTCGGCCGGTGCCGGCACCTGGGCGGAGCCCCGGTTGGCCGGCTGGCCGCCCTGCGCCGCCCAGGGGGCGGGCTGCTCTTCCTGGGCCGCCCAGGCGGGGGCGGACGGCGCGGGTCGACCGGCCGGCGGGGGCGGGGCCCAGCCGAGGTCGGGAGCGCCTGGGTACCCGTTGTCCTGCGGGGCGGGGCGGTCGCCGTACGGCACCGGTCCACCGGCGCCCGGCGACACCTCGCCCGGCTCCTGGCCAGGGCGGTGCGGGGCCTCGGACGTCATGGGTGCGCCTCCTCCATCACATGTCGGCCACCGATGCCGATCGGGGACCGGTCGGCATGGTCGCCGGCGTTGCCGGCGGGTACCGGCCGTGCGGGCTCCCCGCACCGTATCCGGTGGCCGCCCGGAAGCGGTCGCGGGAGCACCGGCCGTCACACACCGTGGCCGGACGCTGTCGTTCGGTTCTCGTCGTCGTACTCGGACCGGGGCGGGCGGGTGGCGACCGAGCCCCACCGTACCGGGCGGTGCGGCGAGGTGGAATCCCGGTGCCAATCGACGTGAAACGCCGAAGACCCGCCCGGGTGACCGGGCGGGTCTTCGAACTGGAGGAGGTGAGGAAAGTAGCGGGGCGTCAGCTGATGTGACGCTGGGCGATGGCGAGAAGCTCCTCGCGGACCGCGGGCGAGTTGGCGGAACGCAGCGCGTGCTCGATGGCGCGGGCGCGGCGGTTGGCGTCGCGGCGGGTGCGGATTCGCTCGATCATGCTCATCTCGGGTCTCTCCTCCTGGCTATTCGGTTGTCAGCCCCTTGATGTCTCTATTCAACCGCAGAACGCCGCCAACTTCCATCGATTATTAGGTGAGCTGAACCACGTACCTAAGGATCGTAGGTCTACAGGCCTCCGCGCCGACGAATCTGACCCCCAATGGCAACGGCCGGTGTGCCGGGTGTTCACCCGATGCACACCGGCCGTCGCCGGAACGGTGGGACCGTCAGGTCCAGGCGAGCAGCGCCGCCTCCGGATCGGCGAGGAACTCGCCGACGTCGCGCAGGAACTTCGAGCCCAGCTCACCGTCGATGATCCGGTGGTCGAACGAGAGGCCCAGGGTGGTGACCAGGCGCGGCTTGACCTTGCCCTTGTGCACCCACGGCATCTCCCGTACGGCGCCGAAGGCCAGGATGGCCGACTCGCCCGGGGGCAGGATCGGCGTACCGGTGTCGACCCCGAAGACGCCGACGTTGGTGATGGTCAGCGTGCCGCCGGACATGTCGGCCGGCGAGGTCTTCCCGGTCTTCGCGGTCTGCACCAGCGCCGTCATCGCGTCCGCCAGCTCGCGCAGCGAGAGCCGGCCGGCGTCCTTGATGTTCGGCACGATCAGGCCCCGCTCGGTGGCCGCCGCGATGCCCAGGTTGACGTACTCCTTGACCACGATCTCGTCGCCGGCCCAGCTGGAGTTGACCATCGGGTACCGCTTGACCGCCAGGAGCACCGCCTTGGCCACCAGCAGCAGCGGCGAGACACGGACGTCCCGCCACTCGCGCCGCTCGCGCAGCCGGTCCAGGGCCTTCATCGCCCGGGTCACGTCCACGGTCAGGAACTCCGTGACGTGCGGGGCGGTGAACGCCGACCGGGACATGTTCTCGGCGGTGAGCTTGCGTACCCCCTTGACCGGGATGCGCTGCTCGCGGTCCGCGCCGAAGCTCGCGGCCGCCGGGGCCGCCGCCGTGACCGTCAGCGGCTCGGCCGCCGCCGGGGTCCCGCTCGCCGCCCGCTGTACGTCCTCCCGGGTGATCGAGCCCAGCGGGCCCGAGCCGGTCAGCGCGGCGAGGTCGACGCCGAGATCCTTGGCGAGCTTGCGCACCGGCGGCTTGGCCAGCACCAGGCCACCGGCCCGGCCGTTGCCGTCGACCGCCGGCGCGGGCGGCACCGGGGCGACCGGGGCCGGGGCGGCCTGCACCGGCGCGGCCGTGGCCGTGGCCTGGGCCGGCACCGCGCCCTTGCGCGGGCGACGCTTCGCCGCGGTGGTCCGCGGGCCGTAACCGACCAGCACGGCGGTACGCCCACCCGGGGCGGCCCCGCCGATCAGACCCGGCTCGACCATGCCCTCCTCGGGCGCGATCTCGACCGCGGCCAGCGAGGCGGCCGACGGGGTCGGCAGCTCGCTCGCGGGCGTGCCGGTCGTCGACTCCTCGATCGGCCCGGCACCCGGGTCGGTGTCGATCGCGATGATCGGGGCGCCGACCTCGACGGTGGCACCCTCCGGCTGGAAGATCGACTGCACCTGGCCGGCCCACTTCGCCGGGATCTCGACCGCCGCCTTGGCGGTCTCCACCTCGACGATGGGCTGGTTCAGCTCGATGACGTCGCCCACCTTGACCAGCCAGGCGAGGATCTCGCCCTCGGTCAGGCCCTCACCCAGGTCGGGGAGGTTGAACGTCTTGATCCGTGACATGTCGCTCACCAGCCGAAGGTGCGGTCGACGGCGTCGAGCACCCGGTCGAGGTCGGGCAGGTACTCCTCCTCCACCCGGGCGGCCGGGTAGGGGGTGTCGAAGCCGGTCACCCGCAGCACCGGGGACTCCAGGGAGTAGAAGCACTCCTCGGTGATCCGGGCCGCGATCTCCGAGCCCAGACCCAGGTTGCCCGGGGCCTCGTGGACGACCACGCAACGGCCGGTGCGCCTGACCGACTCGTACGCGGCGGTCAGGTCCAGCGGGGAGAGCGTGCGCAGGTCGATGACCTCCAGCTCCCGGCCGTCCTCGGCGGCGGCGGTGGCCGCGTCCAGGGCGGTGCGGACCATCGGGCCGTACGCCAGCACGGTCGCGTCCGTGCCGGCGCGGGCCACCCGGGCCGAGTGCAGCGGGTACGCGTCGGCGAGCGGGGCGTCCAGCTCGACCGGGCCCTTCTCCCAGTAGCGCCGCTTCGGCTCCAGGAAGACGATCGGGTCGTCCGAGGCGATGGCCTGCTGGATCATCGAGTACGCGTCCTGCGGGTTGGCGCAGGTGACGACCTTCAGGCCGGCGGTGTGCGCGAAGTACGCCTCGGGCGACTCCGAGTGGTGCTCGACCGCGCCGATGCCGCCGCCGTAGGGGATCCGGATCACCATCGGGATCCGCACCTTGCCCTGCGAGCGGTAGTGCATCTTCGCCACCTGCGACACGATCTGGTCGTACGCCGGGTAGACGAAGCCGTCGAACTGGATCTCGCAGACCGGCCGGAAGCCGCGGATGGCCAGGCCGACCGCGGTGCCGATGATGCCGGACTCGGCCAGCGGGGTGTCGATCACCCGCTGGTCGCCGAAGTCCTTCTGGAGGCCGTCGGTGATCCGGAAGACGCCGCCGAGCTTGCCGACGTCCTCGCCCATGATGACGACCTTCGGGTCGTTCTCCAGGGCCCGGCGCAGGCCGGTGTTGAGGGCCTTGCCGAGGGTGAGCGTCTCCGTGGCCATCAGTGCGCGCTCCCCTCGAACGACTCCATGTACTTGCTGAACTGGGCCCGCTGCTCGTCGAGTTCCGGCGAGCCGTTGGGGTAGACGTGGTCGAACATGCTGACCGGCTGCGGGTCGGGCATGTTGAGCACCCGCTCGCGCAGGTGCACCGACTCGGTGCGGGCCTGCTCGTCGACCTCGGCGAAGAACGACTCGTCGACGATCTGCTGCCTGGTCAGGAACGCCTTCATCCGGGCGATCGGGTCCTTGGCCTGCCAGGCCTCGACCTCGCTGGCGATCCGGTACCGGGTCGGGTCGTCGGACGTGGTGTGCGCGCCCATCCGGTAGGTGTACGCCTCGATCAGGCTCGGGCCCTGGCCGTGCCGCGCGTTGTCCAGCGCGTGCCGGGTCACCGCGTACGAGGCGAGCACGTCGTTGCCGTCCACCCGGACGCCGGGGAAGCCGAAGCCGCCCGCCCGCCGGTACAGCGGGACGCGGGTCTGCCGCTCCAGCGGCTCGGAGATGGCGTACTGGTTGTTCTGGCAGAAGAACACCAGCGGGGCGTTGAAGACGCTGGCCCAGACGAAGGACTCGTTGACGTCACCCTGGCTGGTGGCGCCGTCGCCGAAGTAGGCGATCACCGCCTCGCCGTCCTCGGTGCCGGTCTTGCCGTCCATCGCGACGCCCATGGCGTACCCGGTCGCGTGCAGGGTCTGCGCCCCGATGACGATCGTGTACATGTTGAACTTGAACTCGTTCGGGTCCCAGCCGCCCTGGTCGACGCCGCGGAACAGGCCGAGCGGCATGATCGGGTCGATGCCCCGGCAGTACAGGACGCCGTGCTCCCGGTAGGTCGGGAAGGCCATGTCCTGCGCGCGCAGTGCCCGGCCGGAGCCGACCTGCGCGGCCTCCTGGCCCAGCAGGCTGGCCCAGAGGCCCAGCTCGCCCTGGCGCTGGAGCGCCGTGGCCTCGGCGTCGAGCTTGCGGACCAGCACGAGGTCGCGGTAGAGCCCGCGGTACTCCTCGTCGGTGAAGTCCACGCGGTACTCGGTCCCGTCCGGGCCGAGCGCGCTCTCGATCCGCTCGCCCTCGGGGGTGAGCAGCTGTACGAGTTCCGGTTCGCCCGCCACGGCGGCGCGCTTGGTACGGGGTGCCGCCCGCCTGCCGCGGCTGGCGGTCCCGGGGTCGCCCTTTGCCATCCGTCTCTCCCTGTCTGGTCTGCGCCGGCGCCGGGGGGTGACCCGAGCCGCGCACATCGTGCGCCCGTCCGGCTGGTGCCGGGACGGTCCCTGGCGGCCGCGCCTAGCCCCGGTGAGGGTTGCCGCGCGGCGTGAGCCGGATTCGTGGGGGGAACCCGGCCCGGGAGCGCCGGCGCCGTTCCGCACCAGCCGCGGGGTGCGCGGAGGTAGCGGCTGCGTTGCCGTCGTGCCTGAATGATTGCAGAGGAGGTGAGCGGGCCCACAGTATGGCCTCCCTCGCCTGTGACGTTCGATCGGGTTCGCGACGGATGAACGTTTTGTCGTCTCGGAACCGCCACCTGCGACGGACAAATTGTGTGTCGACACGCTGTGGCGCCTGGTGAACTGACCGTCACTGGTCCAAGCTGACTGGTGTCCCACCTGGGTGTTTCACGGCGTATGTCCGTTTCCTGGGACCGCGCCCTGTCGCCGACGTACGGAGGAGTGAGCCGGTGTCCGAGCCAGCAGAGGGTCCCGGTACACCGTTCCTCGGCCGCCACCGCGCGGCACCCCGGGCCGGCTACCGCCGGGTGGTCGGCGCGCACCGCGCACCCGGAGCGGGCGCTCCGCACCGCGGCTACCTCTTCACCGTCGCCCTGCTCGCCGGCACCGCCTCGATGCCGATCCTGGCCGCGATCAGCACCGGATCGGCGACCGTCGGCAACAGTGCCCTGCCGGACAGCAGCACCCCGTTCATCCCCACCCCGTCGGTGGGACCAGTGGTGATCCCGGTGCCCGAGGGGACCCAGCCGCCGGTCCCGCCCACCCGGACGCCGGCCGCCGGCCCCGCCGCCACCGGCCTGCCCACCGGCGGGCCGCCGGTGCTCGCCGCACCCGCCCTGCCCGACGACAGCGACCTCGGCTCGGCGCACCGCCCCCGGCCACCGGCACCACCGCCGACCCCCGTCCCCGGACCCGTCCGAACCCCGCCGACCGGCACCGCGCCGGCGCCGACACCGGTCCCCGCACCCTCGCCGTCGGCCTCGGACCCGCCGACCCAGGGGCCGACCCCGTCCGCCACGGCCGAGCCGAGCAGCACCTTCTCCGAGCCACCCGGCCCGGACCCGTCGGCCACCGCGAGCCCGTCCGAGACCGGCAGCGCGGAGCCGACCACCAGCGGCTCTCCCGACGCGCCGTCGCCGTCCGGATCGCCCGCACCCACCCTCAGCGCCACCGCCGTACCCACGCCGGACGCGACCGCCGGGCCCACGCCGGACGCGACCGCCGAGCACCGGGCGCGCCGGAAGGTCACCCACCCGTCGGGTACGCCGCACCGGCGCGTCGACCGCCCCGAGCGCGGCCCGCGGCCGGTCGTGCGTCCCACTCCCGCCCCGGTCCCGCGCGCCCGTCCGGCGACCGTGACCGAGGCGGTGCCCAGCCCGTCGCCACAGCCGCCGGCCGAGCCCGTCACCACCCCGCTCGACTGAGCGGTCCGGCCGGGCCGGGCTCGCCTGTGGCAGTCGGTGCGGCCGCGCTGGTCCACCCGCGCTGGTCCACCCGCGCCGGCCCACCCGCGCCGGTCCGAGGTCGGCCTGCGTCAGCCGGTCCGGCCGCCGCCGGGGTCAGGCCGGGTCGTCGGTGAGCCGGTGCCGGTTCGCCTCGATCCAGGCGTCGAGGGCGGCCGGGTCGTCCGGGTCCACGCCGTCCGCCATCAACTGGGCGACCGCGGCCGTGGCCGGGCTGCGCCGCTCCCCGGTGCTGTAGAGCCGGGCGAACTCCGGGACCATCTCCTCGATCGCCTCGTCGGTGCGGCGGGCCGCCGCCTCGGGCAGGCCCCGCCGGCGGGACGCGTACGCCACCCAGCCGCGCAGCACCCGGGGCAGCATCGCCGCGTCGTCCATGTCCAGCACGGCCCGACGGTGCACCCAGTCCAGCAGGAACAGCTCGACCACCGTCGGGCTCCACCGCATCGGGTCGGCGTCCGGGAAGCTCGCCGCGTGGTCGAGCAGCAGCCCGAGGCAGAAGTGCAGCGAGGGCAGCTCCGCGTCGGTCGCCGTGTCGAGGCCGAACCGGCCGGCCTCCGGGGCGCCCAGGAAGCCGCGTACCAGCCGGGTCCGCTCCGCGTCGTCGGCCGGGGACACCTCCCGCACGGCCGCGCCGGGTTGCCGGGGCAGCACGGCCAGCCGCGCCCCGACCAACGCCCGGTCGGTGGCCAGCGAACCCTGGCCGGGCAGCTCGCCGAGCTGGTCGGTGATCGCCAGGTGCTGGCTCACCTCGGCGCGCATCCGGGCGGGATCCTCGGTCCGGAACCAGGTGAACTCGTCCTCGGTGCAGATCTCCCGGGCCTGCTCGACGATCCGGGCGGCCGGGCCGCCGACGAAGACGTCCTTCGTCACGCCGATGTTGTGGTCCACCAGCGCCACCAGCGCGTGCTCCGGGCCACCGGCCTCGTCGTCGTACGCGAAGGTGGCCAGGTAGGAGGTCTGGTCGCCGTACACGTCCCCGTACGCCCAGGTGCCGGTGAGGTGTACCCGGCCGAGCTGGGCGGCCCAGGCCGGGGCGTACGCCCCGGGGCGCACCCGGGCGGCGCCCTCGGCGTCGGGGACCAGGGCGGCGAAGACGGCGCGGATGGTGGTCGCGGCGGCGCTGCGGCGGCGCGACGTGGTGGCGAGGAAGCCCGTCACGAACTGGCGGACGGCGGTCTCCCGGTCGGATTCGGCGACGGCGTAGACGCTGCCCAGCAGGGCGGCGCCGAGCATCTCCGCGTCGAGGGCGGAGTCGAGCCTCGTCACGTCGCGGGCGGCGTGCAGCACCGCCTCGTAGGGGGTCTGTGGCGTGGCCATGCCACCGACCCTACGCCGCCGCTCCGGCGGGAGCACCGGTCAGCGCCGGGCGGCCTCGCGCAGCGTGTCCCGCGCCTCGGCGTACCGGGCCAGCACGGCCCAGACCGGGTCCAGCACGTACCGCTCGCCGACGCTGCCCACCGAGGTCAGCAGGCGCTCCTCCGCCCGCCGCCGGGCCCGCCGGGCGGCCCACCCGATCACCGGGCGGGTCACCGCCGAGAGCAGCAGACCGGCCAGCAGGCCGCCGAGCAGCAGCACGGTCGGCCAGGGCACCTCGCCCAGCCGGGGGTAGTCGAGCGCGGGCAGGCCGAGCGCGCGCAGCGCGTACCCGAGCACCAGCCAGGCCAGTCCCGCGACGGCGGCCACGGTGACCAGCCACTGGAGGCCACCCACCACCCGCCACCAGGCCGGCCGGCCCGCCATGCCGAGGTCGGTGGCGGCGACCGCGTGGTCCAGCGCGTCCGGCAGGTCGGCCTGCCGGGAGCGGGCCGCCGTGGTCACCGTGGTCGGCCAGGGCGCCGGCAGGTCGGCGGCGGAGCGGTCGGCCACCGCGCGGATGGCCAGCTGGAGCGCGGAGCGCTGGGCGGCGGTCGCCTCGGGTACGGAGGTCGCCGCGACCAGGCTCTCGTCGGCGGCGTCGGGCGACCCACCGGGCAGGTGCAGCCGGCGCAGCGGATCCGGCCGCAGCTTCCGCCAGCCCCGGACCAGCGGCCAGCCGGTCACGCCACCGGCCCGGTGCCGGTACGCCCCCTCGACCGCCTCGGCCACCACCGGCACCCCGGCGGCCCCGGCCAGCGCGGCGGTCAGTTCCCGCGCCGAGGCGTCACCGGGCCCGGTGCGCGGTGGCTCGGGGCCGACCAGCGGCGCGAGCCCGTCGACCACGGCGTCGACGTCGCCGGCCAGCCGGCGCAGCGCGGCCTGCCGTTCGGCGACCGTACGTTCCAGCTCGGCGCGCAGACCGTCCAGCCCGGCCGGGTCCACCGCGACGGTGGGGAGCAGCGGCACCCCCTCCAGCCCGTCGGCGTCGAGCAGCCGGCGCAGGTCACCGAGGACCCGGGGCAGCTCGGCCGGGGCCAGCCGGTCGGACTGGTTGAGCACCACCACCGTGACGTCCTTGTGCCGGTGGAACTCGCGCAGGTAACTGGTGTGGATCACGCGGTCGGCGTACTTCTGCGGGTCGACCACCCAGACCACCAGGTCGACCAGGCCGAGCAGCCGGTCCACCTCCAGCCGGTGGGCGCGCTGCACCGAGTCGAAGTCGGGCAGGTCGAGCAGGACCAGGCCGTGCAGGTCCGACTCGTCGTCGCCGTCGAGGGCGCTCTCCCGGACGAACCGGTGCCGGGGCAGCACGCCGATCCAGTCGAGCAGCCGGGACGCGCCGTCCAGCGCCCCCCAGACGCAGGCGTGCGCCACGCCGGTGGTGGGCCGGCGCACCCCGACCGGCGAGAGGTCCAGCCGGGCGAGGGCGTTGAAGAGGCTCGACTTGCCGCTGCCGGTCGCGCCGGCCAGGGCCACCACCGTGTGGTGCCCGGAGAGCGCGAGCCGGGTGCCGGCCCGTTCCACCACGGTGTGCGCGGGCACCAGCTGGGTGTCCGGCAGCAGCCCGTCGGTGGCGGCGAGGAAGCGCTGGACCGCCTGGAGCCGGGCGATCAGGGCGTCCGGATCCACCCGCGGCTCGCCCCGCAACGCCTCGCGCATCCGTCCCACGATGTTGCTCACCGGCCCCCACCCTCGTCGGTGCGGGGCAGCGCCGGGCCGTCCCCGGCGAGCCCGCTGCGGTGCCGGGCCTTCTCCACCTCGATGGCGGCCCGGCGCAGCGCCGTGCCGGTGCCGGCGGCCGGCCGGGCGGCCTCGGTCCGGGCGAGGAAGCGGGTGGCCTCCTCCGACAGCAGGGCGTTCACCCGGTCGAGCAGGTCCACGCGGGCCTTGCTCGCCAGGTTGCGGACCGCCTGGTCGCCGAAGATCGCCTGGAGCACCGTCTGCGCGGCGACCGTGGTGCCGGCGCCGGTGGCCACCTCCAGGCCGGTCGGGATGAAGGCGGTGGAGGCGAAGACCGCGATCATGACGGCCAGGCCGGTCGCGTTGACCGCGTACGCGGCGGTGCGGGCCACGAAGCGCCGGTCGCCGCCCTCCTCGCGGACCAGGTCCAGCACGCCGCGCTGCCAGTCGCGGACCAGCCGCTCGGCCCGGTCGGCGAAGTCGTCGCCGGGGTGGGCGAGGCCCGGTTCGAGCAGCGCCGCACCGGCCGGGTGCGCCTTCCACCCGGTGTACGCGTTCTCGGCCGCCTCCGCGGCGACCCCGCGCAGCAGCGTGACCAGCTGCGACTCGATGGCGGTACGCAGCTCCACGGCGGGGGCGGGACGGCCGGTGACCGCGGCGACGACCCGGTCCCGCAGCCGGCCGATGCGGGCCTCCAGGGTGCGGAAGAACTCGCCGGTGCCGACGAACTCCTGCCACCGGGCCAGCACCTCGCCCCGGAGCAGCCGGCCGTCCTTGAGCCCCTGGTCGACGGTCCGCTCGGCCCCCCGGTACGCGGCCCGGACCCGCTCGTCGAGCGCGTCGGCGGCGGTCACCTGCTCGTCGGCGGCGTCGGCCAGCGCGTCCACGGTGGGGTGCAGGGCGGCCAGCGCCCCGTCGAGGGTCTGCCGGACCACGGCCGAGCGGGCCTCGGCGTCCGCCGCCAGCCGGGCGAACCAGCCGCTGAGCGGGGCGGTGACCCGGTCCGGGAGCAGGCCCTGCCCGTCCACCCAGGTCTCCGGCAGGACGAACAGCGGCGCGGCGCCCAGCTCCTGCTCGGCGAGCATCTCGGAGAGGTGGGCCGCGATCTCGTCGGCGGCCTCCGCCGGCACCCGGTCGAGCACCATGGCGATCGCGGTGCCCCGGGCCCGGGCGCTGCGCAGCAGCTCCCAGGGAACGGCGTCGGCGTACCGGGCGGCGGTGGTGACGAAGAGCCAGAGGTCGGCCGCGGCCAGCAGCTGCCCGGCCAGGGCCCGGTTGGCGTCGACCACCGAGTCGATGTCGGGCGCGTCGAGGAAGGCCAGCCCGGCCGGCAGCGCGGGCGCGGTGACCAGGTGCAGGGTGCCCGGCTGGTCGCTCGGCTCGTTGGTCCGGGTCAGGCCGGGCAGCAGCTCGCCCTGGCGGAACCAGGCCGAGTCGGCCGGGTTGCAGACCAGGACCGGGGAGCGGGTGGTGGGGCGCAGCACCCCGGCGGCGCTGACCCGGGCCTGGACCAGGCTGTTGACCAGCGTCGACTTGCCCGCGCCGGTGGAGCCGCCGACGACCACCAGCAGCGGGGCGTCGAGCCGGGCGAGCCGGGGCAGCAGGTAGTCGTCGAGCTGGTCGGTGAGGCCGGTGGCGGTACGCCGGGCCGGCTCGGCCGAGGGCAGGGCCAGCGGGAAGCGTGCCGCCCCGATCGCGGCCCGGAGGCCGGTGAGCGCGGCGGGCAGACCCTCGGCCGTGGTGGTCGGGTCGTCCCCGTCGGCCGGGCCGGTGCGGGCTGCGACGGCGGGCGCGCCGGAACGGGTGGCGGAATCGCCATGCGTCGTCACCGCTAAAGCGTGCCCGACCGACGCAAGGTAAGACAACCGGACAGTAATAACGGTCGGGTTGCGTCGGGTCGGCTCAACCCCGACTTGCGGTTTGCCGCAGGCGTGGCACTATTGAGTCAAGTTCACTCAACTTGTGGTGCGGTCGCTGTGCGCGGCCCGCCGGGCAGGCCCTCCGACCTGCTCACCTTCTGCGAAGCGAGGAAGCGAACATGGCACGTGCGGTCGGCATCGACCTCGGCACGACGAACTCCTGCGTCAGCGTTCTCGAGGGCGGTGAGCCCACCGTCATCGCCAACGCCGAGGGCTCGCGGACGACTCCTTCGATCGTCGCGTTCGCCCGCAACGGCGAGGTTCTCGTGGGTGAGGTCGCCAAGCGCCAGGCGGTGACCAACCCCGACCGGACCATCCGCTCGGTCAAGCGGGAGATCGGCACCAACTGGACCGTCGACATCGACGGCAAGAAGTACACCCCGCAGGAGATCTCGGCCCGCACGCTGATGAAGCTCAAGCGGGACGCCGAGGCGTACCTGGGCGAGCAGATCACCGACGCGGTGATCACCGTCCCGGCCTACTTCAACGACGGCCAGCGCCAGGCCACCAAGGAGGCCGGCGAGATCGCCGGCTTCAACGTGCTGCGGATCGTCAACGAGCCGACCGCGGCGGCCCTGGCGTACGGCCTCGACAAGGGCTCCAAGGAGCAGACCGTCCTGGTCTTCGACCTGGGCGGCGGCACCTTCGACGTCTCGCTGCTGGAGCTGGCCGAGGGTGTCGTGGAGGTCAAGTCCACCAGCGGTGACAACCAGCTCGGTGGCGACGACTGGGACCAGCGGATCATCGACCACCTGGTCAAGACCTTCCGGGGCGAGCACGGCATCGACCTGGCCCAGGACAAGATGGCCATGCAGCGGCTCAAGGAGGCGGCCGAGAAGGCCAAGATCGAGCTCTCCGCCGCCACCACCACCAACATCAACCTGCCGTACATCACCGCCGGTGCGGCCGGTCCGCTGCACCTCGACGTGACGCTCAGCCGCGCCGAGTTCCAGCGGATGACGCAGGACCTGCTGGACCGCTGCAAGGGCCCGTTCGAGCAGGCCGTGAAGGACGCCGGGATCAAGGTCGCCGACGTCGACCACGTCATCCTGGTCGGCGGCTCCACCCGGATGCCGGCCGTGACCGACCTGGTCAAGCAGCTCACCGGCCGCGACCCGAACAAGGGCGTCAACCCGGACGAGGTCGTCGCCGTCGGCGCCGCCCTGCAGGCCGGTGTGCTCAAGGGCGAGGTCAAGGACGTCCTGCTGCTCGACGTCACCCCGCTCAGCCTCGGCATCGAGACCAAGGGCGGCATCTTCACCAAGCTCATCGAGCGCAACACCACCATCCCGACCAAGCGCTCCGAGGTCTTCACCACGGCCGACGACAACCAGCCGTCGGTGCTGATCCAGGTGTTCCAGGGCGAGCGGGAGATCGCGGCCTACAACAAGAAGCTCGGCACCTTCGAGCTGACCGGCCTCCCGCCGGCGCCGCGCGGCGTGCCGCAGATCGAGGTCACCTTCGACATCGACGCCAACGGCATCGTCAACGTGCACGCCAAGGACCTGGGCACCGGCAAGGAACAGAAGATGACGATCACCGGCGGCTCCTCGCTGCCGAAGGACGACATCGAGCGGATGCGCCGGGACGCCGAGGAGCACGCCGACGAGGACAAGCGCCGCCGCGACGAGGCGGAGACCCGCAACGTCGCCGAGGCGCTCCAGTGGCAGACCGAGAAGTTCCTCGCCGAGAGCGGCGACAAGCTGCCCGCCGAGAACCGGGACCAGCTCAACGAGGCCCTGGGCGAGCTGCGCAGCGCCCTCGGCGGCCAGGACATCGAGAAGATCAAGGCCGCGCACGAGAAGCTGGCCCAGGTCTCCCAGCAGGCCGGCTCGCTGCTCTACTCGTCCCAGCAGGGCGAGCAGGCCGAGCCGGGTGCGGCCGGCCCCGGTGCGGGTCCGACCGGTGGCCCGCAGGCCGGCGGCGCCGACGACGTGGTCGACGCGGAGATCGTGGACGAGGACAAGAAGTGACCTTCGGTCCGTTCACGTTCTCGACGGCAGGGATGAGGTGACCGCATGACCGAGAAGCCACGAGCCGCCGACCCGGCCGGCACCGGGTCGACGCCGGGTGGCTCGGCGACCGCCGGGCAGGCCGCCGGCGACGAGCCGCGGGTCGTCATCCGCGACAAGCGCAAGATCGGCAAGAGCACCGAGCAGTCGGCGTCCGACGCCGCGGCGGCGGACGCCGCGGCCGACGCGCCGGCCGAGGGTCTGGTCGAGGACGCCGAGGTCGTGGTCGACGAGATCGAGGTCGCCGACGACGCGGTGAGCGGCCCGCCGGTGGTCGACGCCCCGGCCGAGCCGGCCGAGGAGGCCGCGCCCGCGAAGGCGTCGACCGGCGGCGCCGAACTGGCGGCGCTCCGGTCCGACCTGGACGAGCGCACCCGGGACCTGCAGCGGGTCTCGGCGGAGTACGCCAACTACCGCAAGCGGGTCGACCGGGACCGCAACCTGGTCCAGGAGCAGGCCACCGGCAGCGTGCTGACCGCGCTGCTGCCGATCCTCGACGACCTGGACCGGGCCCGCGAGCACGGCGACCTGGTGGGCCCGTTCGGCAGCGTGGCCGAGCAGCTCACCACCGCGCTCGGCAAGTTCGGCCTGACCGCCTTCGGCGAGCAGGGTGACCCGTTCGACCCGACCCGGCACGAGGCGGTGGCCCACCAGACCTCCGCCGACGTGACCGAACCGACCTGCGTGCAGGTCATGCGCCGGGGTTACCAGCTCGGCGAACGGCTGCTGCGGCCCGCCCTGGTCGCGGTCGCCGACCCGGAGTAGTGCCGACCCGTGACGTCCCGTCCGCCCGCACCGGGCGGGCGGGACGCTCGGGACACGTCCCGTGGAAGGGGGTGGACCGGTGAGTTCCAAGGACTGGATCGAGAAGGACTACTACGCCGCGCTGGGTGTGGAGAAGTCCGCCTCCTCGGACGACATCAAGAAGGCGTACCGGAAACTGGCCCGGGAGTCGCACCCGGACCACAACCCCGGTGACACCACGGCCGAGGAGCGGTTCAAGACCGTCTCCGAGGCGTACGCGGTGCTCGGTGACGAGAAGAAGCGCCGCGAGTACGACGAGATGCGCTCGCTCTTCGGCTCGGGCGCGTTCCGCCGCAGCGCCCGGGGCGGCGGCCAGCCGGGCGGCATGCCGTTCGACGTCTCCGACCTGTTCGGCGGCGCGACCGGCGGCGACACCCGGTTCGGCGGCGGCGGTGGCGGGCTGGGCGACCTGTTCGGTTCCCTCTTCACCGGCGGCACGGGCGGCGGTCCGACCCGGGCCCGTGGCCCGGCGAAGGGCCGCGACGTCGAGGCCGAGGTGGCGCTCGACTTCACCGACGCGGTGCACGGGGTGACCCTCCCGCTGACGCTGCGCGCCCCCGGGGTCTGCGACACCTGCCACGGCAACGGGGCCAAGCCCGGCACCCAACCGGTGGCCTGCCCGGTCTGCCACGGGGCCGGCGTGACGACCCGCAACCAGGGGTCGTTCAGCTTCTCCGAGCCGTGCCGCAACTGCCAGGGCGTCGGCACGGTCGTCGAGGAGAAGTGTCCGGAGTGCCACGGCACCGGCGGGGTCACCAAGACCCGCACGCTGACCGTCCGGTTCCCCGCCGGGGTGGCCGACGGGCAGCGGATCCGGCTGGCCGGCCGGGGCGAACCGGGCGAGCGGGGCGGCCCGGCGGGTGACCTGTTCGTCCAGGTGAAGGTCCGCCCGGACGAGCTGTTCGGGCGCACCGGGGACGACCTGACCCTGACCGTGCCGATCACGTACCCGGAGGCGGTGCTCGGCACCGACCTGCGGGTGCCGACCCTGGACGGCACGGTGACCCTGCGGGTGCCACCGGGTACCCCGAGCGGTCGGGTGCTGCGCGCCCGGGGCAAGGGGGTCGTCCGCCGCGACGGTCGGGCCGGTGACCTGCTGGTCACCCTCGACGTGGTGGTGCCGGCGAAACTGTCGGACGAGGCGCGGGCGGCGCTGGAGGCGTTCGCGGAGCAGACCCCGCCGGCCGCGCGGGAACATCTCGACGCGCGGGTGCGTCGGTTCAGTTGACCCGGTGGGGAAGGCAGCGGAGGTGAGCGGGCATGTCGCAGGAGTACGTCGGCTCGGGTGACCCGGCCTACGAAGCCAAGGTGCTGATGATCTCGGTCGCGGCCCGGATGGCGGGCATGCACCCGCAGACGCTGCGCCAGTACGACCGGTTGGGCCTGGTCCAGGCCGGCCGGGCGGCCGGCGGTGGGCGCCGGTACAGCGTCCGGGACGTGGTGCTGCTCCGCGAGGTGCAGCGGCTCAGCCAGGACGACGGCATCAACCTGGCCGGGGTCAAGCGGATCATCGGGCTGGAACGGCTGCTGGAGGAGGCCCAGCAGCGGGTGGCCCGGCTGGAGGCGGAGCTGGACGCCGCGTACCGGCGGATCGCCGAGCTGGAGTCGCTGGGTGGCTTCGCGCGTGGCGACCTCGTCCCCACCAACCGCACCTCGACCGCGCTGGTCGTCTGGCGTCCCCGCCGCACCGGCGACCGCTGACCCCACCGCCAACCGACGCCGGCCGGCGCGCGCCCCTCCCCGGGCCGCGCCGGCCGTCCGCGTCTCCGCCCCGACCACCGGGTACGCCCCGGCCGGCCGGTGGGCGGTCTGCGGAAAAGCAGGGTGTGACGAGGTGGGGTGCACTACGCTCTGAACCAGTGCGAACCAACTCAATCCGGACGCCGAACTGGCAGGGGGAGCCATGGCGGAATCGGCCAAGAAGGTGGCGCAACAAGCGGAGGACCGGCTGGAGAAGGTGGCCGAGAACGTCCGCGAGCGATTCGACCGGGTGACCGAGGGTCGCTTCACCGAAAAGATCAAAGACGGGCGCTTCGCCGACCAGGTGGACCACGGCATCGACCGGGCCAGAGCCGACGAACGACGCAGGAAGCAGGGCGGGTCGACCTGACGATCCACCGACGTGCGGGCCGGGACCCACGGGGGGTCCCGGCCCGTTCGCCACCCACCCCCGCCCCGCCCGCCGCCCCCCTCCCGCCATGCCGCTAATTCACGGAAAGAGTGGCTTCCGAGCGCCTGACAGCCACTCTTTCCGTGAATTAGCGGGGCGGGGAGGAGGGGGGACGCGGGAGCGGGATGGGGTCAGAGGCGGCGGTTCTCGCGGACCAGGCCGCCCTCGCACCAGTCCCGGTAGACGAAGAGGTCCGGTCGGGCGAGCAGCACCCGGCTGTTGTGCGCCCAGTTGCGCATCAGGTCGTCGCCGGCCCGCTCGGCCTGCTCGACCAGCTTGCGGAAGCGGCGCTTGGGGTGGGCCCGGAAGTTCGTCCGGATGCCGTCGGCCGCGTAGATGTAGAGGCAGTGCAGGGCGAACCGGCGGGCCGGGCAGGCCGGATCCATCGCCAGGTCGAAGAGCGTCTGCACCAGGTGGTCACCGGCGACCAGCAGGTCCCAGTCCTGCGGCATCGAGGTGAGCGGCACGGAGTCCGGCTGGTACGCCCACGCCCGCAACTCGCCCGGCGAGGGGTCGACGGGGTTGGCGAAGCCGTGGAACGTCTCTTCCTGCACGCTCACCGGCCAACCTTCCGCTACCGCTGGGCGGGGGCACCGGCCACCCGCGGACCCTGGCTGCTGGGGCGACACGGTAACGCGGTTGCGCAGGTCAGCGGTAGACCTTCCCGGAATCAATTCGGCAACCGTTGGCCGGGCCGGGTCCCCCGTACGGCGGATCCGGCCCGGCGACGGTCAGTCCCGAGCCCTCACCGGCACGGGTGGCCGGGTGGCGATGCGCCGACGCAGCCAGCGCTTGAACCAGGGCATGTCGGGCAGTCGGGCCAGCATCGGCCCGGTGATCACGGTGATCAGCACGTACGCGGTGGCGAGCGCCGCCAGCTTCGGCTCCACCGGGTACGCGGCGGCCACGGCGAGCCCCGCGATGACGATGGAGAACTCGCCGCGCGGGGTGAGCGCGAAGCCGGCCCGCCAGCGGCCCGGTTCGGCGATCCCGGCCCGGCGGGCGGCCAACCAGCCGGTCAGCAGCTTGGTGCCCATGGTGACGATCGCCAGCGCCAGCGCCGGCAGCAGCACCGGCGGCATGTCCAGCGGGTCGGTCACCAGGCCGAAGAAGACGAAGAAGACCGCGGCGAAGAGATCCCGCAGCGGGGAGAGCAGTTCGGTGGCGTGGTGCGCCACCGGCCCGGACAGGGCGATGCCGACCAGGAACGCGCCGACCGCGGCGGAGACCTGGAGCTTCGCCGCGACGCCGGCGACCAGCAGGGTCAGCCCGAGCACGCCGAGCAGCAGCGCCTCCGGGTCCTTGGCGGAGAGCGCGGCGGAGATCCACTTGCCGTACCGGATGGCCACCGCCAGCACGGCGACCACCGTGAGCACCGCGACGGCGAGCGCGATGCCGCCCTTGACCAGGCCGACGCCGGCCAGCAGCGCGGTGACCAGGGGCAGGTAGAGGGCCATCGCCAGGTCCTCGATCACCAGCACGGAGAGGATCACCGGGGTCTCCCGGTTACCGACCCGGCCGAGGTCGCCGAGCACCTTGGCGATCACGCCGGACGAGGAGACCCAGGTGACGCCGGCGAGCACCACCGCGGCCACCCAGCCCCAGCCGAGCAGCAGCGCGAAGGCGAAGCCGGGCAGCGCGTTGAGCACGGCGTCGATGAGACCGGCCGGGGCGGCCGAGCGGAGGTTGCCCACCAGCTCGTTCGCGCTGTACTCCAGGCCGAGCATGACCAGCAGCAGGATCACGCCGATCTCCGCGCCGACGGCGAAGAACTCCTCGCTGGCGTTGAGCGGCAGCAGGCCGCCGTGCCCGAAGGCGAGCCCGGCGAGCAGGTAGAGGGGGATGGGAGAGACGCCGAACCGACGGCTGAGCCGGCCCAGCAGGCCGAGCAGCAGCAGGAGGGCGCCGACCTCGACGAGCAGGGTCGTGGTTTCGTGCATACGCGTCAGCCGTCCGGGTCGGTCTCGGCGAGGATCCCGGTCACTCCGTCGAGCCCCTGCCGGGTGCCGACCACGACCACCACGTCACCGGCGTCGAACCGGAAGGTGGGGTCGGGCGAGACGATCACCTCGCCCTGACGGAGCACGGCCACGATCGACGCGCTGGTGCGGGTACGGGCCTTGGTGGCGCCGAGCGGGCGGCCCACGTACCGGCTGCCGGCCGGGATCGCGATCTGCTCGGTGAGCAGCCCGGCGGCCTGCTCGCGCAGCCCGGAGAGCTGACCCAGCATCAGCGACGCGCCGAGGATGTCGGCCAGCGCCTCCGCCTCGTCGTCGGTCAGCGGTATGTCGTGCTGGCAGGAGTCGGGATCGTCCGGGTCGTAGAGGACCAGATCGCGGCGGCCATTGCGGTGGGAGACCACGCCGAGCCGGCGACCGGATTCCGTCATCAGATCGTGACGCACGCCGATCCCGGGTAGGGCAGTCTGTTCGACACGTACTCGCACCCGGGTGAGGCTACCCTGCGCTGGAGGCGTCGTGGCCGGACGAACGATCGCCAAGTCGATCTTCTTGCTGCTCCTGCCCGCCCTGACCGCCTGCTCGATCGGCGACGTGCGCCGGCCGCCGCCGGACCGGGCGTCCGCGTCGCCCCGCCCGGTCACCGCCCCGCCGGCGCCGCGCCCGGTCGCCGACGTCGACGAGGTACGCCACGTCGGGGTTGCCGTCCCGCAGCGGTACGGCCCACCGACCGTCGAGTTCGTCGACGCCGACGAGGCGTACGCCCTCTTCGGGGTCTGTGACGACGGGTCGGCGGCGCCGGCCTGCCCGGCCCTGCTCTTCGCCACCCGGGACGGTGGCCGGTCCTGGCGGCCGCTGCGGCACCCGCACCCGACCGGGGTCAACCACCAGCTCTACGCGGCGCGCGGGCGGCTCGTCGTCGGCTCCGACGATTCCGCCTGGTACGCCTCCTCGGACGGTGGGGCCAGCTTCGTCCGGCAACCGGGCACCGTTCCGCCGCCGGGGCTGACCGGTCCGCCGGGCCGGTTCCAGGCGACCGACGACGGGCGGGTGAACCGGTGGGACGGGCGACGGCTGGTCCCGCTGCGGGCGCAGCCCGGACTGCCGCAGCTCCAGGACGTCGCCGAGGCCGGTGACCTGCTGGTGGCCGCCGGCGCGGACGGCGCCGGGCACCCGTACGCGGCGATCTCCACCGACCAGGGGCGGAACTGGCAGCGGACGGTCGTGCCGGCGCCGGACGGGGCGGTGGGCGTGCTCCGGCCGGTGGGCGCGCCGGACGGCGAGGCGTGGCTGGTCGGCCAGCGGTCCGACCGGATGGGCTTCCCGGCGCTGTGGCGCTGGCTGGGTCGCTGGCAGCCGGTGGCCGCGGACCACCACCCGGACCGGGTCCTCTCGGCGGTGCCGGTGGGCGCCGGGCGGGTGGCGGTGACCGGCCCGGACGGCGTGGGGGTGGTGGCCGACGGCCGGTACGAGCGGGTGGCCTGGCCGCTCGGCCCCGAGCACTACCTGACGCTGGCCGCCGACGGCACCCTGGTGGCCCGCGCCCCGGACGAGATCATGCTCAACGTCGGCCCGGTCGGGGACCGACGCTGGATCAGGCTGGTCCTGGCCCGGGCCTGACCGCTGACCGACCGGCCCGGCGGTCGGTCGGGCGCTGACCGTACCGCCGGACCCCGGCGGTCAGCGGAGCGCGGCGAAGAACTGCCGGACGTCGTCCACCAGCACCTCGGTCGCCTGGTGGGCGGCGTAGTGCCCGCCCACGTCGCCGCGCCCCTCGACGTCGGTCCGGTACGCCGTCCAGCGCACGATGTTGCCGTGGTCCCGCTCGGCGAAGCGGCGGATCGACTGGAAGTCGCCGGGGAACATGGCCAACGCGGTCGGTGCCGTGGTCGGCCCGGTGGGCTGGTCGGTGGCGTGCGCGTCCTCCCAGTAGAACCGCATCGCCGAGGCGGCCGTGCCGGTGAACCAGTAGATCGCCACGTGGGCCAGGACGAAGTCCGGATCGAGGCTCTCGTCGAAGAGCTGTCCGTTCCAGGCGAGCAGGCCGACCGGCGAGTCGGCCAGCGCGAACGCGAGGGTCTGCGGCTGCTGGCTGTGCACCTGGTTGAAGGAGAACTTGTTCTCGTAGAACCACTGGAGGTGGGCGAGCGCGGCCTGGTCGGCGTCGGAGAGCCCGGCGAACTCGGCCGGGTCGCCGGACGGGAACGAGAAGAGCTGGGTGACGTGTACGCCCAGCACGTGTTCCGGGTCGAGCCGGCCCAGTTCGGGCGCGACCATCGAACCGGCGTCGTTGCCGACCGCGCCGTACCGGTCGTATCCGAGGCGGGCCATCAGGGTGGCCCAGGCGCGGGCGGTGCGGTGGCGGTTCCAGCCGGCGCTGCGGGTCGGGCCGGAGAAGCCGAAGCCGGGCAGCGACGGGATCACGAGGTGGAACGCCGGCGCGTCGGGATCGGTCGGCGCGGTGAGCGGGGCGATCACGTCCAGGTACTCGACCACCGAGCCGGGCCAGCCGTGGGTGAGCACCAGCGGGGTGGCGTCGGGCCGGGACGACCGGACGTGCAGGAAGTGGATGTCCTCGCCGTCGATCGTGGTGACGAACTGCGGGTGGGCGTTGAGTCGTGCCTCGACCGCCCGCCAGTCGAACTTCTCCGCCCAGTACGTCACCAGTGCCCGGACCCGGTCGGTCGACGCGCCGTAGGCGGCCCCGACGCCGGGCAGCTCGCCGGGCCAGCTGGTGCGGCGCAGCCGGTCGGCGAGGTCGTCCAGGGCGGCCTGCGGGATCTCGACGCGGTACGGGCGGATGGCGGTGTCCGACATGACTGCTCCTCCAGAACGGAATGCTTCGTTCCGTTTGAACATAGCAGAGCGGAACGATCCGTTCCAGTGCTAGTCTCGGCCCATGCCCAACTCGCCCGACGCCCCGCCGCTCGCCGGCCGGCGAGCCCAGGCCGCCCGCAACGACGCGGTGATCCTGGCGGCCGCCCGCACCGTGTTCCTCGACGACCCGAAGGCCCCGGTGGCGGCGGTGGCCGAGCGGGCCGGCGTCGGCATCAGCGCCCTCTACCGGCGGTACGCCAGCAAGGAGGACCTGCTGCGCACGCTCTGCCACGACGGGCTGCGCCGGTTCGTCGCGGCGGCCGAGGAGGTGTCCGACGAGCCGGACGGCTGGGCCGCGTTCGGTGCCTTCCTGGAGCGCGTGGTCGACGCCGACGTGCACTCCCTCACCGTGCGGCTCGCCGGCACCTTCACCCCGACCGACGACCTGGTCCACCTCGCGGTACGCGCGAACGACCTCGTCAGTGGGCTGGTCGAGCGGGCGCAGCGGGCCGGGCGGCTGCGGTCCGACGTGGTGCCGCAGGACGTCGGCCTGCTGCTGGAGGGGTGCGCCGCGATCCGCGTACCCGATCCGGAACGGACCCGCCAGCTGCGCCGCCGGCACCTCGCGTTGCTGCTGGCCGGGCTGGCCGGGTCCGCGCCGCCGCTGCCCGGCCCGCCGCCCGCCGCCGGTGAGTTCGACTGGCGTTGGAAGCGCGGGCAGTGAGCCAGATCACACCGCGGAGTTGAGCGGAATAGGCTCAACTCTGGTGGTGTCCTTTCTAGTGGACACGCCGATCCGGGGGAGCCCATGAACACGGAACGCCTCACCACCAAGAGCCGCGAGACCATCACCGGTGCCGTCGCGCTGGCGAACCAGCGCGGTCACGCCACCGTGGAGCCCTGGCACCTGCTGCTGTCGCTGCTGGACACCGAGGGGTCGACCGCCGCCGGCCTGCTGCGCGCGGCCGGGGCCGACCCCGCCGAACTGCGCCGGGTCGCCCAGCGCGCGGTCGACGCCCTGCCCGCCGCGCGCGGCTCCAGCATCGCCGAGCCGACCCTGGCCCGGGAGTTCGTCAACGCCATCGGGGCCGCCGAGCAGATCGCCCGGCCGCTGGGCGACGAGTACACCTCGACCGAGCACCTGCTCGCCGGGCTGGCCCGGGTCGGCGGCGCGGTCTCCGTCGCGCTGCGCAACGCCGGAGCCACCGAGGAGAACCTGGTCGCCGCCTTCCCGACCGTGCGGGGCGGGGACCGCCGGGTCACCACCGCCGACCCGGAGCAGACCTACCAGGCGCTCGCCAAGTACGGCGTGGACCTGACCGCGAGCGCCCGGGACGGCAAGATCGACCCGGTCATCGGCCGGGACTCGGAGATCCGCCGGGTGATCCAGGTGCTGTCCCGGCGTACCAAGAACAACCCGGTGCTGATCGGCGAGCCCGGCGTCGGCAAGACCGCCATCGTCGAGGGCCTGGCCCAGCGGATCGTGGCCGGCGACGTGCCGGAGTCGCTACGGGACAAGAAGCTGGTCTCGCTCGACCTCGGCGCGATGGTGGCCGGCGCGCAGTACCGGGGCCAGTTCGAGGAGCGGCTGAAGTCCGTGCTGGAGGAGATCAAGAACTCCAACGGTCAGGTCATCACCTTCCTCGACGAGCTGCACACCGTCGTCGGCGCCGGCAAGGGCGAGGGCTCGATGGACGCCGGCAACATGCTCAAGCCGATGCTGGCCCGCGGCGAGCTGCGGATGGTCGGCGCGACCACGCTGGACGAGTACCGCGAGCACATCGAGAAGGACCCGGCGCTGGAGCGCCGCTTCCAGCCGGTGCTGGTCGGCGAGCCGACCATCGAGGACACCATCGGCATCCTGCGCGGCCTCAAGGAGCGCTACGAGGTGCACCACGGCGTCCGGATCACCGACGCCGCGCTGGTCGCCGCCGCCGCCCTCTCCGACCGCTACATCACCGACCGGTTCCTGCCGGACAAGGCGATCGACCTGGTCGACGAGTCCGCGTCCCGGCTCCGGATGGAGATCGACTCCCGCCCGGTCGAGGTGGACGAGATCGAGCGGGCGGTCCGCCGCCTGGAGATCGAGGAGATGGCCCTGGCCAAGGAGCCGGACGCCGCCTCCGCCGAGCGCCTCGACCGGCTGCGCAAGGAGCTGGCCGACAAGCGCGAGCAGCTCACCGCCCTCTCCGAGCGCTGGCAGCTGGAGAAGAGCCACATCACCAAGCTCTCCACCGCCAAGGAGGAACTGGAGCGGCTCGGCGGCGAGGCCGAGCGGGCCGAGCGCGACGGCGAGCTGGAACGCGCCGCCGAGCTGCGCTACGGCCGGATCCCGGCGCTCAAGGCCGAGCTGACCCGGGCCGAGGAGGAGCTGGCCCGGCTCCAGGCCGACGGCGCGATGCTCAAGGAGGAGGTCGGTGCGGACGACATCGCCGCCGTGGTCGCCTCCTGGACCGGCATCCCCGCCGGCCGGCTGCTGGAGGGCGAGACCGCCAAGCTGCTCCGGATGGAGGAGTCGCTGCGGGCCCGGGTGGTCGGCCAGGCCGAGGCGGTCGCCGCGGTCTCCGACGCGGTCCGCCGGGCCCGGGCCGGCATCGCCGACCCGGACCGCCCCACCGGCAGCTTCCTCTTCCTCGGCCCCACCGGCGTCGGCAAGACCGAGCTGGCCAAGGCGCTCGCCGAGTTCCTCTTCGACGACGAGCGGGCGATGGTCCGCATCGACATGAGCGAGTACGGCGAGAAGCACTCGGTGGCCCGCCTGGTCGGTGCCCCGCCCGGCTACGTCGGCTACGAGGAGGGCGGCCAGCTCACCGAGGCGGTGCGCCGCCGGCCGTACTCGGTGATCCTGCTGGACGAGGTGGAGAAGGCCCACCCGGACGTCTTCGACGTGCTGCTCCAGGTGCTCGACGACGGCCGGCTCACCGACGGCCAGGGGCGCACGGTCGACTTCCGGAACGCGATCCTGATCCTCACCTCCAACCTCGGGTCGGCGGTGATCGGCGACCTGACGCTCGCCGAGGAGCAGCGCCGGGAGGGCGTCCTCGCGGTGGTCCGGTCGCACTTCAAGCCGGAGTTCCTCAACCGGCTCGACGACATCGTGGTGTTCGCCGCGCTCCAGGGCGACGACCTGCGGGCCATCGTGGACATCCAGCTCGACCGGATGCGCCGGCGGCTCGCCGACCGCCGGCTGGCGCTGGACGTCTCCGACAACGCCCGGGTCTGGCTCGCCGAGCACGGGTACGACCCGATCTACGGCGCCCGTCCGCTGCGCCGGCTGGTCCAGACGGCGATCGGCGACCAGCTCGCCAAGGCGTTGCTGGCCGGTCAGGTCCGCGACGGCGACACGGTCCGGGTCGACCTGGCCGACAGCAAGGACTCGCTGGTGGTCACCGCCTGATGAAGTCGGAGAAGGGGTCCCGCCGGATGGCGGGGCCCCTTTTCAACACCCGCTCCGGCGGGCAGTAGGAGGGGCATGTTGGGGATGGGGAAGAAGGACCGGGAACTGGACGCCGCCATCAAGGAGCTCGCCAGGGCCGACACGCTGGCCTTCGGCGGGGTGGGGATCGCCTCGCAGATACTGCCGGCGACCGACGCGTACCGGCACGTCGAGCGGGCGCTGGCCGAGCATCCGGAGCAGGCGCGCAAGAAGGTCGACTGGCTGCTCGAGCACGGGTCGCCGGCCGGGAGGGCGTACGCGGCCTCGCTGCTGGACGGCGTCGACCGGGCGGCCGGGCGGGCCGCGTGGGAGCGGCTCCGCGACCACGACGACGAATTCACCACCTTCAGTGGCTGCGTGATGGGACGCGCGACGCTGCGGGAGTACGCCGGGGAGCGCCTCACCGGGGCGTGACAGGGCAGCGGGGAACGGCGGGGAGTCGTACCTTTCCGCCATGACCTCTCCCGAAGCCGCGCCGGCCCGGGTCACCCGGCCCCGCGCGGTCGACGTCGCGTACTGGTTGCAACTCGCGACGGTGGCCGTGCTGCTCGTCGTGGTCGCGCTCGTGGTCGTTCAGGCGGTGCGGTACGACGCCCGGATCGACGATGTTCTGCGCCAGGTGCCCGACGCCGACCCGGCGGAGGTTTCCGACGAGCGCGGCGGCAACATCTTCACGACCGTCGTGATCGGCCTGCCGGCGCTGCTGCTCGCCGGCTGGCTGGGCGCCACCGTCGTGCCGCTGCGCCGGGGCAGCAACGTCGCCCGGATTCTCGTCTTCGTGGCCGCCGGCGGGCAGTTGCTGCTCTGCCTCGGGCAGGTGTGCACCGGTCTGGCGATCGTGCCGCTGCTGCTGATCGGCGGCATGGGAGATCCCGAGTTCGACCCGTCGACCGGTGAGCTGCCCGACGGCGGCGACTGGGAGCAGTCGAAGTTCCTCGACACCCTCTACTCGCAGGACGGCGACTCCGGCGCGGTCGCCGCCGCGGCCGGTGGGATCGGCGTCCTGCTGGTGGTCACGTTCACCGCGGCCGTGGTGGTGCTCCTCCTGCTCCCGGAGGTCCGTCGCTGGTTCCGGCGCGACGTCCCGCCGGTGCCGGCCGCCGGGCCGTGGCCCGGCTACGGCTACGGGCACCCGCAACCCGGCCAGCCGGTGTGGCTGCCCCCGGGCTCCCTGCTCTGTCCCGATCCGGCGGCGCATGCCGCCCCTGTCCTCGGCGGCCCTCGACCGGACGGCCACGCGTCACCGGAGCGGCCGGACAGCGACGCCGCCGTGACCGACCCGCCGCCCGACGGGACGACCTCGAGTAGCTGATCACTCACTCAGCGAACTGGGCTTCGGTCCACGTGCGTCGGCTTGTTACCGTCTCCGCCGACGCACGTGGGGAGGCGGTCGTGAACGGTTCAGTGGCGTACCTGGTGACCACGCTGGGGTGTCTGGTCGGGGTGGCCGGGGTGGTGATCGCCGTGGTGGCGCTGCGCCGGGCCCGTGCCAAGCCCGGCCCGACGGCCCCGGTGGACCCGTTCCACGACCGGGACGCCGACGCGCTGCGTGGCGACCCCCGCCGGCTCAAGCCGGGCGACATCGTGGAGATCCGCCAGGTCTCCTACACCGTGCGCGGCTCGGTGCACCTCGTCGAGGGCGGCTGGAGCTGGGCCGAGCACCTGCTCGACGACGCCGGCGGGGTGAAGCGCTGGCTCTCCGTCGAGACCGACCCGGACCTGGAGCTGGTGCTCTGGACGGGTGAGCCGTCCGCCACCGTCACCCCCGGCGCGCCCACCCTGGAGATCGCCGGCCGCCGCTACCACTGGGACGAGTCCGGCCAGGCGAAGTACACCGCCACCGAGGGCACCGGCCTCGACCCGCGCGGCACCATGCGCTACTACGACTACGAGGCGCCCGGCGGGGCCCGGCTCTCCTTCGAGGCGTACGGCGAGGCCGGCTGGGAAGTGAACCTCGGCGAGAAGCTGGTCCGCGCCGAGGTGATGATCTACCCGCAGGGTGGCCCGGACAAGGTGGCCTGAGCGTGCTGGTCGACCTGGACACCCCGTACGTCGACACCAGCGCCGCCGACCTGAGCCTGGCCCTCGGTGGCCCCGAACGCCCCGCCCTGCACGTCCGCGAGCTGACCCTGCCCGGGATCGGCCCGCTGCGGCTGCGCCTGCTCGGCGCCTCCCACCAGGTGATCCTGGGCGGCCTCAGCGAGACCGTGGCCTGCCTGCCCGGCGGCCCGCCGCACCTGCCGGCGACCCTGCACGACGAGGACACCGGCTACCGGTTCACCGCCACCGTCCTTCGGCCGACCGGGGACGGGCTGCGCACCCGGGTCGCCGCGCTCCGCGCCGACCTGGCCGACGACCCGTACGCGCTGGTCGGGGTCTTTCCCGGGGACGTGGACGCGGTCACCGCGCTCGCCGTGAACCCCGATCCGCCGGCCGGTTCGGTGGCCTGGCGCACCTGGCACGTGTACCCGCAGACAAACGAGTTGGTCCTGACCGAGACGGTGGTTGAACTGTGACGTACCGACGCTGGTTCGTGGTGGGCATCGCGTTCGCCGTCATCGGCGCGCTGGTCGCCGCCTTCGCGATCTTCTACGGCAACTTCTCGCCCCGCGGTTACGTGGAGGACCACTACCGTCGGGCGACCGGCCGCGACATCGGCTCCAGCGCGATCGCGTACACCTCGAACAAGGCCCCGAGCCAGGTCGCCAAGGACGTCACCGACGCCTGGCAGCCGGCCGACCAGTACGTCGACGGCAGCGGTGTCTACCTGCGCTACGACGACGACTCCGTGGTGATCCTCCCGCTCGCGGTCGGCTCGGTGATCCTGCTGGAGCGGATGAGCACCGCGTACCCGCGCTACCACTCCCGGGTGGGCACCCACTGGGGCTGGGGCCGGGGCAGCTCCGTCCGCGGCGGCGGGCCCGGCGCCGGCAAGTGACCTCGACCCCTCCCACCTGACGAACCCTGGAGCCCTCCTGTGCAGAACCTGGTCACCGACCTGCTCGTCACGCTCGCCTACGGCGTGGTCGGCGTCGTCCTGATGGCCGTCGGCTACGCCCTGGTCGACCTGGCCACGCCCGGCAAGCTCCACGAGCTGATCTGGGTGGAGCGCAACCGCAACGCCGCGCTGCTGCTCGCCTCCAACCTGGCCGGCGTCGGCATCATCGTGGTCGCCGCGATCGCCGCCAGCGCGGACGACTTCGCCCTCGGCCTGATCGGCTCGGCCGCGTACGGGATCCTCGGCCTGGTGATCATGGCGGCGGCGTTCGTGCTGCTGGACGTGGCCACCCCGGGCAAGCTCGGCGAGATCCTGGTCGACCCGGAGCCGCACCCGGCCGTCTGGGTCTCCGCCGTCGTGCACCTCGCCACCGGCGCGATCATCGCCGCCGCCATCAGTTGATGGCCGGGACCCGCGCCGCCGTCGGGGCGGAGGACAAGGCGAAGGAGAAGCGGCGCACCCTGATGGCCTGGGTCATCGTGCTCGGGCTGTTCGTCGGCGTGCCCTGCGTCATCGGATTCGTCACCGCCGACGACGGCGACACCGACGTGCCGACGCCGACGGCCGAGCAGCGCGACGCCACCGTGCCGCTGCTCGCGTCCGCCTTCGAGGGCCAGGGCATCTGCTACGGCTGGCGGCTCTACGACTGGAGCACCGAGATCAGTGTCGGCTCCAACCTGGGCGACCGGACATCGGTGCGGGACGACCCGCGCTGCCCGCGCTGGATCGAGGTCTCCGCCGCCGTCCGCTACACGTCCGCCAGCAGCGAGTCCAGCGACTCGGCGAGCATCGGCGTGGACGGCTCCCCCGACATCGACCCGGCCGACCTCTACCCGATCGCCGCCGGACTGGACCGGTTCGGGCTGGGGGCCGACGCCTTCGTCGACGAGCCCGGCTGGGCGATCACCCGGGCGACGACCGTGCTGCCGCTGCTCGCCGCCGAGGTCGGGCTGGCCGCTCCGGTCCCCACCGCCGCGGACCCGGCACCGACCGGCACGCCGGCCCCGCTGCCGAGCGCCGGCAACGACCTGCTGCGCGACCGCAAGGGCTGGCTGTTCACCGCCGCCGCCCTGCTGCTGGTGGCCGCGCTCCTCGTCGGCGTGGGCGTGCGGGGCCGCCGCCGGCAGCGCCGGGGAGTCGGGCCCGCGCAGCGCCCCGGGGCGGTCACCGGGTCGTCGCGTACCCCGGAGGCGGCGTGACCACCGACGCGCCGGCGCGGCCGGCATGGCGGCCGGCCCGCGCGGCGGTGCTGCTCGCGGTCTTCGTCTGCGCGGCCTGCGGCCTGGTGTACGAGCTGGCCCTGGTCGCGCTCGGCAGCTACCTGATCGGCGACGCGGTCGGCCAGGCGTCGATCGTGCTCGGCGTGATGGTCTTCGCGATGGGCGTCGGCGCGCTGGTCGCCAAGCCGTTCCAGCACAAGGCCGCCCCGGCCTTCGCCGCGATCGAACTGACCCTGGCCCTGCTCGGCGGCCTCTCCGTGCTCGGCCTCTACGCCGCGTTCGCCTGGCTCGACCTCTACGGACCGGCCCTGGTCGGCACCGCGTTCGTGCTCGGCCTGCTGATCGGCGCGGAGATCCCGCTGCTGATGGTGCTGCTGCAACGCATCCGGGAGCAGTCCGCCGGCAGCGCGGTCGCCGATCTCTTCGCCGCCGACTACGTCGGCGCGCTGCTCGGCGGGCTGGCCTTCCCGTTCCTGCTGATGCCGGTCTTCGGGCAGCTCAAGGGCGCGCTGGTGGTCGGCGCGGTGAACGCCGTCGCCGGCCTCGCGCTGGTCTGCACGGTCTTCCGGGCCGACCTGAGCCGCCGGGCCCGGATCGCGCTGGGCGCCGGCACCGTCGTGGTCGCCGTCTGCCTCGGGTACGCGTGGGTCACCGCGCACGACTTCGAGGTGACCGCGCGGCAGCAGCTCTACCGGGACCCGGTGGTGCACGCCGAACGCAGCCGCTACCAGGAGATCGTGCTGACCCGGTCGGTGCGGGAGATCGGCCACGCCGACACGGACCTGCGGCTCTTCCTCAACGGCGACCTCCAGTTCAGCTCGATCGACGAGTACCGCTACCACGAGGCGCTGGTGCACCCGGCGATGAACGGCCCGCACGGGAACGTGCTGGTGCTCGGCGCCGGGGACGGGCTGGCGCTGCGGGAGATCCTCAAGTACCCGGACGTGCGGCAGGTGACCCTGGTCGACCTGGACCCGGCCGTGGTGCGGCTGGCCCGCGGCGAACCGCAGCTGCGCGAGCTGAACCGCAACTCGCTCGCCGACCCGCGCGCCCGGGTGCTCAACCTCGACGCCTTCGGCTGGCTGCGCGGTGCCACCGAGCGCTTCGACGTGGTCGTCGCCGACCTGCCCGACCCGGACGAGACGGCCACCGCCAAGCTGTACACGGTCGAGTTCTACGCGCTCATCCGGTCGGTGCTCGCCCCCGGCGGGCGGCTGGTGGTGCAGTCCGGGTCGCCGTACTTCGCGCCCCGGTCGTACTGGTCGATCGAGCGGTCGGTCCGTGAGGCGGGCTTCGCCACCGTGCCGTACCACGTCGACGTGCCCAGCTTCGGCGACTGGGGGTACGTGCTCGCCGCCCCGGGCGCCACCCCGCCCGCGCTGGCGCTGCCCGCCGACGCCCCGCCGCTGCGCTTCCTCACCCCGTCGGTGCTCGCCGCGGCCGCCACCTTCCCCGCCGACCGGGGCCGGCTGGACGTACCCGCCTCCACGTTGTTGCAGCCCAGGGTGCTGGAGTACGCCCGCACGGAGTGGCGCGGCTACTAGGTTTCGGGGCATGTCCCCGTCCCGCCGCCTGCCGCGCCCCGGTCTGGACTGGCTGCGCCGACGGGTCCCCATCCGCGCCCTCGGCGCGGCGTCGTACCTCCAGGCGTTCGTGCTCTCCGGCGTGGTCACCGTGCTCGCCCTGCGGGCGTACCTCAAGGCCACCAACTATCCGCAGCTCGGCGGCGGTGGCCTGCACATCGCCCACGTGCTCTGGGGCGGCCTGCTGCTGGCGGTCGGGCTCGGGGTGGCGTTGGTCTTCCTCGGCGGCGGGCCGCGCACCGCCGGGGCGATCATCGGCGGGATCGGCTTCGGGCTCTTCATCGACGAGGTGGGCAAGTTCGTCACCGCCCGCACCGACTACTTCTACGCCCCGGCCGCCGGCATCATCTACGCCGCGTTCGCCCTGCTGGTGGTGCTCACCCAGGCGGTACGCGGTCGGACCGGCCGGGCCCGGCTGACCCCGGCGGAACGCACCGCGAACGCCCTCGACCTGGTGCTCGGCGAGCTGCCGGGTGGCCTGACCGACCGTCGGCGGATCGCCGTGCTCCGGCTGGTGCAGGGCACCGGACCGACCACCGAGGCTGCCGTCGTGCAGTTCCTCGACGCGGTGCCGCGACGCGAGCCGCCCCCGGTCCGGTCGTGGCAACGGGCGGCCGACGCGGCCCGCCGCCTCGCCGCCTGGGCGGTCGCCCGCCGCTGGCTGGTCTGGCCGGTCGTCGTCTACCTGGTGGTGGAGCCCTTGGCGGTCGTCATCTCCGTGGTGGTCGACGGGGTGACCGGGGAGCTGGACCGGGAGCGGGAGTGGGGCGCGGTCTCCGGCGTCACGCTCGCCGCGCTCATCACGGCGGCCCTCACCGTGCGGGCGGCGTGGCTGCTGCGCCCCGACCGGCTCGGCGCGTTCCGGCTGTTCAAGCTGGCCATCCTGGTGGACCTGCTGTTCGGGCAGATCTTCAACTTCACGGTCAACCAGTTCGGGGCGGTCTCCGCCGTCGCCCTCGATCTGGTCCTGCTGGGGGTGGTCACCGCCGAGCACCGCCGGCTCCGCCGGGAGGCGCCCCCGGACCGGCGCTGACCGGCGGGTCCCGGCCCGCGTGCGCTGCCGAACTGGCTCGCGCTGGTTACGGTGGTCGTGCCGCCCGAGGAGAGGAAAACCCATGGTCGATGGCCCCGGATCGCCGCCGCGTACCCGCCCCGGTGTGGTGACGGCCTCAAGCTGGCTGCTCATCCTCGTCGCCGCCATCCAGGTGGTGAACCTGATCCTGTCGCTGACCACGATCGGCACCGTCCGCGACGTCATGCGCGACGCGTACCGGGGCACCTCGGTCGAGCAGGCGGCCGACTACGCCTGGGTCTTCGGTCTCGGCTCGGCGGTGCTCGCCCTGCTGCTGGCGGCCGGGCTGGTGGTGCTCGCCCTGCTGAACAACCGGGGGAAGAACGGGGCCCGGATCACCACCTGGGTGGTGGGCGGCATCCTGCTCTGCTGCACCGGCGGCGGCCTGCTCAACAACGCGGCCGGCGGGATGATGAACGGCAACTCCACCAGCGGTGACGTGCCCAGCGGGCAGGAGATCCAGCGCCGGTTGGAGGACGCGCTGCCCGGCTGGTACGGCCCGGCCAGCACGCTGCTCAGCGTCATCGCCCTGCTCGCCCTGCTCGGCGCGCTGATCCTGCTGGCGCTGCCGCAGGCGAACGAGTTCTTCCGCCGCGCGAAGCAGCAGTCCTGGGAGCCGCCGGTGCCGGGCACCGCCTACCCGGGTGCCGCCTACCCGGGCGCTCCGGGCCAGCCGACCGGCCCCGGCCAGGGCTACGGCCAGCCGGGCCATGGCCAGCCGGGTCACGGCGAGCCGGGTTACGGCCAGCCCGGCCCCGGCCAGCCGGGTCACGGCGAGCCGGGTCCCGGGTCCGGTGAGTACCGCGAGCCGGAGCCGCCGGCCGGCAGGTGACTCGCCGGATAAGAGCGACGCCGACGATCCCTCCGAGTAGGTTGCAAGCCGACGCCTATCGGAGGGATTCGTCGTGTCGTACCCCGTTCAGGCCGTGCCCCGACGCCCGGGAGCGGTGGTCTCGGCGGCGGCGCTGCTGCTGGTGATGGCGGTGGGCGCGGTGGCGTACGCGATCGCCGACCTGGCCGTACTGGGCGGCACGGTGGGCCGGTTCCGGTCGGCTGCGGGCGGTACGGGCGCGGGTTCCGGCGAGACCGACGCGGTGGTGTCCGTGCTGCGCGGCACCAGTGTCCTGGCGGCCGTGCTGGCCGTGCTGTCGGCCCTGGTCCTGGTCGGGTTGGCGCTCGGCCTGCTGGCGGGTCGCCGCGGTGCCCGGGTCGGCACCTGGGTGATGGCCGGCCTGGGTCTGCTCGGTGGCTGCTGCGGGGTGGCGGCCGTGGTCGGCCAGCGGGCCGCGCCGCTGCGGGTGGGCGCCGACGGCAGGGCGAGCGCCGAACTCTTCGGCCTGCTCGGTGACGCCTACCCGGGCTGGTGGATCCCGGTGAACGTCGCGCTGTCGGTGGCCCAGGTCCTCGGTTACCTGGTGGTCGCGGCACTGCTCGTCGCCCCGGCCGCCGGGGCCTTCTTCCACCGCCGCCCCGCCCCCGCCTCGGGCCAGCCCGGTCCCGCCCCGGCCCCGGGCCCCCACCCGGCCGCCTTCCCGCCGCCGGTGGCTCCCACGCCGCCGATCGGCCCGACCACGCCGCTCGGCCCGACCACGCCGGCCGTCCCGACGACGCCGGCCGTCCCGACCACGCCGGCCGGCCCCTACCCACCTGCGGGCCCGACGACCCCGCCCGGCCCGTACCCACCGGCCGGTCCCCGCCCGCCGGCCGGGCCGTTCCCGCCGGCCGGGCCGTTCCCGCCGGCCGGCCCGACGCCGCCGGCCGGCCCGTTCCCGCCGGCCGGCCCGTTCCCGCCGGCCGGGCCGGTGCCGCCCGCCGGCTCCCCGCCGCCCCCGGAGGATCGTCCGTGACCGACGCACCCCACCCCTCGCCGCGCCGTGCCCTGATCACCGGGGCCAGCCTCGGTATCGGCGAGGCATTCGCCCGTCGACTGGCCGCCGACGGGTGGGACCTGGTCCTGGTGGCCCGGGACGCGGGCCGACTGGCGGCCGCCGCGGCCGAGCTGACCGGCCGGTACGGCCGCCAGATCGAGACGATCTCCGCCGATCTGTCCACCGATGACGGTTGTACGGCGGTGGAGCGGCGGCTGGTCGCCGAGCCGCCGGTGGAGCTGCTGGTGAACAACGCGGGGATCAGCCTGAACACCCCGTTCGTCCGGTCGACGGTCGACGAGGAGGCCCGGCTGCTGCGGTTGAACGTGCTGGCGGTGCTCCGGCTCACCCATGCCGCGCTCGGGCCGATGGTGGAACGCGGTAGAGGGACAGTGATAAATGTCTCGTCGGTGGCGGGTTTCGGTGTGCCCATGCCGGGTTCGACGTACTCGGCCAGCAAGGCGTGGGTGACGAATTTCAGTGAGTCGATCGGCCTGTCGGTGGCCCCGCTGGGCGTACGCGTGATGGCGCTCTGCCCCGGCTACACCCGCACCGGCTACCACGAGCGGGCCGGCATCGACATGAGCCGTACTCCCCGCTGGATGTGGTTGCGGGCCGACGAGGTGGTCGACGAAGGGCTGCGTGACCTGCGGAAAGGCAAGCTGGTGAGCGTGCCGAGCTGGAAGTACAAGCTGGCGGTGGCGGGCCTGCGACACGCGCCGCGCCGGCTGTTGCGGGGCGTCTCCCGGGACGACCGGGGTCGCGTGACGCGGGACGGCCACTGACCGGCGACCCGCCGCCGGGGTCTCGCGGCCATGGGAATGGCCCCGGGTGGCCCGGTTGGACAGTCGCTCAGAGTAGCTGGGCCGAGCCACCCGCCGATCGCCCGCAGGGTTGACCGGGCCGGACCCCACACACGGCTCACAGACTTGCGCAGTACCCTCTATCGCCATGGGGGACCACGACGACCTGCGTAAATTCATCACCGATCTGGCTGTGGTCCATGGCCGCGTGGTGCTCTCGTCGGGCCGTGAGGCGGACTGGTACGTCGATCTGCGACGCGTCACGCTCCATCACGCGGCGGCACCACTGATCGGTCGGGTGATGCGGGAGTTGACCGCCGACTGGGAGTACGACGCGGTCGGCGGGCTGACCCTCGGTGCGGACCCGGTCGCCACGGCGATGCTGCACGCGTCGTCCGGCACCGGTCGGCCGCTGGACGCGTTCGTGGTCCGTAAGGCGGGCAAGGCGCACGGGCTCCAGCGACGGATCGAGGGTCCGGACGTCGCGGGTCGCCGGGTGCTCGCGGTGGAGGACACCTCGACCACCGGTGGCAGTGTGTTGACGGCTGTCGAAGCCTTGCGCGAGGCCGGGGCCGAGGTGGCGGGCGTGGCGGTTATTGTTGATCGAGGCGCCGGCGACGCGGTGCGAGCCGCCGGACTGCCGTATCGGGCGGCCTATACGTTGGCTGACCTCGGCCTTGTGGCGTAAAAGTTTGCCGATTCGGATCTGCTGATATGCAGGCGGATCGATGCTGCTGGTGGAAGGATGGAATACGTGGGAACTGCGTTGGCTGAAATGACCATGCCTCAGATCTCGCCGCTTGCCGGCGAGCCGATCGAACGTGCCGACGCCGAGCGGCTCGCGGGGGTCCTCAAGGCCCTCGCGGACCCCGCCCGGCTGCGGCTGCTCAGCCTGATCCAGTCGGCGCCCGAGGGCGAGGCGTGCGTGTGTGATCTCACCGCGCCGCTCGGCCTCTCGCAGCCGACGGTCAGTCACCACCTGCGTATCCTCACCGAGGCCGGCTTGCTGGAGCGGGAGAAGCGCGGTGTCTGGGCGTACTACCGGCTGGTGCCGACCGCGATCGCCACGATCGCGGATCTGCTCACCCCGCCGCGCAAGCGGGCCACCAAGAAGGCCCGCTGAAGACGGACGTGTCCGAGATCCGGGTGGGTCGACCGGGGCCGTGCCGCGGTTCCGGACGTCCGTGAGCCACGTCGGGAGACGCGGCGCCGGGTGGCGTGCCAGGGGTGGCGTCATCCGACGGACGGCGGTCCGGGTTCAGGGCGCGTCGTAGGACGCGCCGGGCCCGGACGGCCACCGGTGACGGCTGCCCGTCAACCGGTACCGCCCGCAGCAAGACAGCTCGACGCCGAAGGCCGGCCCCCGCCCGGGGAGCCGGCCTTCGGTGCAGGTGCTTCCGTCAGCGGCGGTGCTGACCACCCTGCTGGTGGTCGTCGTCCCCGTCGACCGCGTCCCGGATGGCGTCGACGGCACCCGCCGCGGTCGCCGTCGCGATCACCGCGACCGCCTCGCCGCGCTTGCGGGCGCGCCGGTCACGCAGGAACTCGAAGAAGATCGGCAGCACCGAGATCAGGATGATCACGGCGACCACCGGCAGGATGTACCGGTCGATCTTGTCACCGATCGCGTTGTAGATCTGGTCCGCGAGCAGGTAGCCGATCAGCAGGATGCCGTCCACCCAGAGGAACGCGCCGACCACGTTCCAGATGAGGAACTGCCGGGCGGGCATGCCGAGCACACCGGCCACCGGGTTGAGGAACGTCCGGACGATCGGAATGAAGCGGGCCAGCACCACGGCCTTCGCGGGGCCGAACTTCTGGAAGTAGTACTCGGCCTTCGCCACGTACTCCCGCTTGAACAGGCGGGAGTTGGGCTTGTCGAACATCCGCCGGCCGTACCGGGCGCCGAGCCAGTGGCCCAGCTGGGCACCCGCGATCGCGCAGAGCGGGCCGCCGATCAGCAGCCCGGCCAGCGACAACCGGGTGCCGGAGCCGAAGATCGCGTCGGCCACCGGCGAGGCGGCCACCCCGGCCAGGAAGAGCAGCGAGTCGCCCGGGAAGAAGAAGCCGACCAGCAGGCCGGTCTCGGCGAAGAGGATGACCCAGACTCCGATCATCCCGAAGGTGTGGATCAGATCCTTCGGGTCGAGCGGGTTCAGGGCGACGCTCTCGGAGAGCACGCGGGTCTTTTCTGCTGTGTCCACGGCCACAAAGGGTACCTGTGCCCCTGTCCCACCCGCGCCGCACCGCCCGCCGGGGCTGCTGATTCACGGAAAGAGTGGTTATCCCTCGCCGGATAACCACTCTTTCCGTGAATCAGTGCGCGAAGGGGGGCGGGTGGGGGCGCGGGGTCAGAGGCGGGGGTCGACGGGTTCGGACTCGCAGGCGAGGATCGCGAAGACCAGCTCGTGGCGACGCCAGAGGGGAGCGTCGTCGGCCAGCGCGTCGAGGGCGGCCAACCCGAGGGCGTGTTCGCGCAGCGCCAGTCCGCGCTTGCGGCCCAGCGAGCGCTTGCGCAGCGCGGCCAGCTGGCCCGGCTCGGTGTACCCGGGACCGTAGATGATCCGCAGGTACTCCCGGCCCCGGCACTTGATGCCCGGCTGGAGCAGCGACCCCTTCGGCGAGCGGGCGGCCGGACCGGCGTACGGCTTGACCACCATGCCCTCGCCGCCGGCCGAGGTGAGCTCCAGCCACCAGTCGGTGGCCGCCGCCACCGCCGCCTCGTCGGCCAGCTCGACGACCCGACGTCGGGTGGGCGTGAAGAACTCCGGGTCGGCCGCGCAGAGCCGGTCGGCCAGGGCCAGGTGCCAGCCGTGGTCCCGGTCGGTGTGGCTCGCCCCGGCCCCGGCCAGCACCGCGAACGGTGCCAGGGTCACCCCGCGCAGCCCGTCGGTCCGCCCCACGTACGCCCGGTAGGCCGCCGAGTACGCCTCGACCTCGGTGCCCCGGTCGGCCATCCGGCCGCGCAGCTCGGTCACCGGCAGCCCTCGGCCGGCCGCCGCGTCGAGCGTGGCGAGCACCGCCGGCAGCGCCGCCCGGCCGGCCGCGCCCACCGAGGCGTACTGCTCGCGGATCAGGCCGCCCGCCTTGGCCGACCAGGGCAGCAGCTCGCAGTCGAGGAGCAGCCAGTCGGTCTCCAGCTCGGCCCAGAGCCCGGCCGTGCCGATCGCGGCGCGGACCCTTGCCAGCAGCTCGTCGTCGAGCGCCGAGCCGAAGAACGGCCGCCCGGTACGGGTGTGCACCGCACCGCCGCCGAACCGGCCGGGCTCCCGCTCCACCAGCACCACGGCCCGCGAGCCCATGTGCTTCTCCTCGCAGACCACCCGCTCGACGCCGGCCGCCCGGTAGTCGGCGAACGCCTGCTGCGGGTGTTCCAGGAAGCCGGCCACGGTCGACGTCGAACAGGGCGCCATGGTCGGCGGCAGCCAGACCAGCCGGCCCGGGTCGAGCGCGTACCGGCTCATCACCTCCAGCGCGGCGGCGGCGTTCTCGGCCGGCACGGTCAGCGACCCGTACGCGTGCTCCAGGTGCCGCCGTCCGGTCACGTCGGTTAGGTCCAGCACGGTGTCCGGGCGGGCGGGCGTGGCGGGCACCAGCGGCCGGGCCGGGGCGTACCACTCCTTCACCGCGGGGACGGAGACCAGCTCCTTCTCCGGGTAGCGCAGCGCGGTCAGCTTCCCACCGAAGACGCAGCCGGTGTCGAGGCAGATGGTGTTGTTCACCCACTCCGGCTCCGGCGTCGGGGTGTGCCCGTACACGACCATCGCCGAACCCCGGTAGTCGCGCGCCCACGGGTAGCGCACCGGCAGCCCGTACTCGTCGGTCTCGCCGGTGGTCTCCCCGTACAGCGCGAACGACCGGACCCGGCCGGACGTCCGGCCGTGGTAGGCCTCCTTGAGGCCGGCGTGCGCCACCACCAGCCGGCCGCCGTCGAGCACGTAGTGACTGACCAGACCGTCGATGAAGGCGGCCGTCTCGGCGACGAAGCCGGCCGGCTCCGTCTCCAGTTGGGCCATCGTCTCGGCCAGGCCGTGGGTGAGCCGCACGTCCCGGCCGCGCAGCTTACGCAGCAGCTTCTGCTCGTGGTTGCCCGGCACGCAGATCGCGTGCCCGGCCGCCACCATGCCCATCACCAGGCGCAGCACGCCGGGGGAGTCCGGGCCGCGGTCCACCAGGTCACCCACGAAGACGGGGGTACGCCCGGCCGGGTGCACCGCGTCCACCGGGCGGCCCGCGTCGTCGCGGTCCAGCCGGTAGCCCAGCCGGAGCAGCAGCGCCTCCAGCTCCTCGCGGCACCCGTGCACGTCGCCGACGATGTCGAACGGCCCGGTCAGCTCGCGCCGGTCATTGAACAGCTTCTCGTACCGGACCTGTGCCGCGTCGATCTCCTCGACGCCCCGCAGCACGTGCACCTTGCGGAAGCCCTCCCGGGCCAGCCGCGCGTACGACTGGCGCAGGTCGCGCTGCATCCGGGCGAGCACCGGCCGGCCGTGGGTCCGGTCGGCCCGGGCCTGCGTACGCTCCCAGGCCAGCGCCTCCGGCACGTCCAGCACGATCGCCACCGGCAGCACGTCGTGCTCGCGGGCCACCCGGACCAGGCCGGCGCGGGCGTGCGGCTGGAGGTTGGTCGCGTCGACCACGGTCAGCAGGCCCCTACGCAGCCGGATCCCGGCCACGTGGTGCAGCGCGTCGAACGCGTCGCCGGAGGCGGCCTGGTCGTTCTCGTCGTCCGCCACCAGGCCCCGGAAGGTGTCCGAGGAGAGCACCTGGGTGGGGGTGAAGTGCCGGCGGGCGAAGGTCGACTTGCCGGAGCCGGAGACGCCGACCAGCGCCACCAGGGCGAGCTCGGGAATGTCCAGGGTGGTCATGCGGGGGTCTCCTCCTTCCGGGTCAGCACGGCGAGCTGGGTCGGGCTGCCGACCTCCGGGTCCTCGTCGCCGACGCCGGAGATGGTGGCGGTGTAGCCGTGCTCGGTGGCGACCCGCTCCACCCAGGCCGCGAACTCGGCCCGGGTCCACTCGAACCGGTGGTCGGCGTGCCGGAACCGGCCCGCCCCGAGCCCCTCGTAGCGGACGTTGTACTCGACGTTCGGGGTGGTCACCACGACGGTGGCGGGCCGGGCGTGCCCGAACACCGCGTCCTGGAGCGCCGGCAGCCGGGGCGGGTCGAGGTGCTCGACCACCTCCATCAGCACCGCCGCGTCGTAACCGCGCAGCCGGTCGTCCCGGTAGGTCAGCGCCGACTGCCACAGCCGGACCCGGTCCCGCTGCCGCTCCGGCAGCCGGTCCAGCCGCAGCCGGCGGGCCGCCATCGTGAGCGCCTGGCTGGACACGTCGGTGCCGACCACCTCGCTGAACCGTCGGTCGGCGACCAGCGCGGTGAGCAGGGCGCCACCACCGCAGCCCAGGTCCAGCACCCGGCTCGCGCCACTGTCGCGGAGCGCCGCGAGCACCGCGTCCCGCCGGCGTACGGCCAGCGAGGCCCGGGGCCTCTCCGCGATCGGCTCGGCCTCGACGGTGTCGTCGGCGGGCGGCTCGTCGGCGAGGCGCACCTCGGCCAGGCGGGCCAGCGCCTCGCCGGCCAGGGCCCGGCGGTGGGCCAGGTAGCGACGGGTGATCAGGTTCCGCTCGGGGTGCTCGGCCAGCCAGCCGGCACCGGCCCGGAGCAGCTTCTCCACCTCGTCCGGAGCGACCCAGTAGTGCTTGGCGTCGTCCAGCACCGGCAGCAGCACGTACAGGTGGTTGAGCGCGTCGGCGAGCCGTACCGTGCCGGTGAGCGTCAGGTCGACGTACCGGCTCTCGCCCCACTCCGGGTACGTCTCGTCGAGCGGGATCGGGGTGGCCGTCACCGTCCAGCCCAGCGGGGCGAAGACCCGTCCGGCCAGCTCCGCGCCGCCCCGGCAGCGCAGCACCGGCACCCGTACGACCAGTGGGATCGCGGTGGCGGCCAGCTCCGGCCGGTCCCGGGACTCGCCGCGCAGCGCCGAGCGGAACACCTTGGCCAGCGCCGACGAGAGCAGGCTGGAGGCCGCGTACGGGCGGTCGTTGACGTACTGGCCGAGGGTGAAGCCGTCCGGGGTGGCCGCCTTCCGGCGACCCCGCCCGCCGCCCAGCTCGAGCGGGTCCACCTCGACCAGCAGCGCCGCCGTGCACCGCTGCTCGTCCGCCTCGGGATAGAGCACGTGCGCGGTGCCGGCGGGCAGGTCGAAGCTCTGCACGCGGTCCGGGTGCTTGACGAGGAGGTGGCCGAGGTCGGTCGCGGGGCGGTGCGTCGTGGTGAGGGTCAGCAGCACCCGTCGATGGTGGCAGCTCCATCGATCATGCGTCGTCCCGTTTTACGACGGTGCCCCGCCGACCTCAGGTCGGCGGGGCACCGGTGGTGCGGGGTGGGTCAGGCGACGAAGCGGGTGCGGCGGCGGCGGGCCACCACGTAGCCGCCGGCGCCGGCGGCGAGCAGCAGCGCACCGAGGCCGGCGATCAGGCCGGTGGCGGAACCGGTGAGCGGCAGCGTCGGGTCGTCGCCACCGCCCTGCCCCCCGGTGCCGGCCGGGTTCACCACGATCTTGGCCAGGTCGTTGGCCGGCTTGAGGTCGTCCTTGAACCCGGCCGAGCACTCGCACTTCGCGTTGATCCGGACGCTGCCCTCGGCGTTCGGCACGGCCTTGTCGATGCGGAACGTGAAGCGGCCGGTCAGCAGCTCACCGGCGGGCGCGAAGGGGCCCGGGAAGCAGCGGTAGGCAGCAGCGCCGGGGGTGCCGGCGGTCTCGTCGTACCGCGTCTTGTCACCCTTGAACGGCACGCACTCCTCCGGCACCGTGACGGCGGTGGTGCCGGTGGGGACGGTCACGTCGACGAGGGTGACCTCCGAGTCGGAGTGCGAGAAGTCCAGCGTGGCCGGACCGTTGTTGCGGAAGCCGAGGTCCGCCTTCACGGTGCTGCCCTTGGTGCCCCGCAGGGTGGCACCGACCGCGGCCAGGTCCGCGCCACGCTTGCCACGGACGTTCACGTTCAGCTGGGTGAAGTTGTTGGTCGGGTCGACGTCGGTCTGCGCGGCCCGCGCGGCGGGCGCCTTCTTGAGCGCCAGCTTTGCGCCGGTGCCCCGCTTGGCCGCCTTGCCGTCGAACTTCTCGAAGATGCTGAGCGCGTCGTCCAGGTCGTCCGGGGTGATGAACTCGGTCTGCCCGAACACCCTGCCCGGCGCGTACGTGTCGGGCCGCAGCGAGTAGTTGAAGGTGGCGGAGCGGGTCTCGCCCGGCGCGATCTCCTCGTCGAACTGGCAGGCCAGCAGGATGTCTTCCTCGTAGTAGCAGTTGCTCCACCGGTCGGCGGGGGTGATCGCCCAGTCCTGGGCGAACAGGGCCACCACACTCTTGACCGTCGTGCCGCCCACGTTGCTCACCGTGACCGGTGCGGAGAAGTTGCCGAAGTTCTTGGTGATGTCGACGGTGACGTCGGTGCTCGGGCCGGCGGCCAGGTCGACACCCTCGCCGACCCGGATCCGGGAGGTGGAGGTGGCCCGCACCGTGTCACCGGTCAGCACGGTGATCTTCATGTTGCCGCTGTCGTCCAGCTTGGCGGCCTCGGTCGGGGCGATCTTCACCCGGGTGGGGAAGCCCCCGAACCACTCGTCCACGGTCACCGGGAAGGGCTCCTGGCAGACCAGCACACCGGTCTCCGGCGCGGAGCAGTCGTTGCCCGGGTCGTCGCCGGTGACGGTGACCTTGCCGGACAGCGCGCGGTAGTCGTACCGGATGGAGACGTCCCGGAGGGTGGTGGCCTCCTCGGCGAGGAGGAGCGGACCCTTCACCACGCCGGCGGAACCGACGGCGACGGTGGTGTCCGGCAGCAGGACGTAGAGCTTGGCGGTGCTCTCGGCGGCGGCGGGGGCGGCGGAGGCGGCGACGAACGCGCCTGCGACGCCGAGCCCGGCCAGCCAACGCCGAGTCGAAGGGCTGAGCTTCAAGGGGGGATCCTCCCGTGAGAGTGCCGGGTGCGGCTCGTGGAGCTTAGAGATCCCTTAAGTCGCCCCGCTGTCCCACGCGGCCCCGGGCAGCAGATATTGACCGAACGGCTGAGGAAGGGCGCAATGTTCCGCCGGGCCGGACCCGTCAACTGGGCGGGACACCGGGAGGTGCAGTGACGTACGAGGAGTTCGCCGACGCGCGGCTGGCCGCCCTGCTGCGGTACGCGGTCATGCTGACCGGCGATCCACACCAGGCGCAGGATCTGGTGCAGGAGACCATGGTGCGGGTCCAGTTGAACTGGCGGCGGGTGGCCCGCAGCGACGTGCCGGAGCGGTACGTGCGCCGGATGCTCACCAACCAGTTCATCGACTGGCGGCGCGGGTCGTGGGCGCGCCGGGTGCTGCTGCGCGGCGAGCCGGACGAGGCGGTGCCGGCACCCACCGACCACGCCCAGTCCGCCGTGGACCGGGACCAGGTCTGGTCCTGGCTGTCCCGGCTGCCCCGCCGGCAGCGCGCCACGCTGGTGCTCCGCTACTACGAGGACCTGCCGGACGCGGAGATCGCCGAGATCCTCGGCTGCGCCGTCGGCACCGTGCGGTCGTGCATCTCGCGCGCCCTGGCCACCCTCCGAGCCGAGTACGTGGAGGTCTGTTCATGATCGAGGACGACCTGCGGTCCGCCTTTGCCCGGCACGAGGCGCTCGTCCCGCCGGCCGGCCCGCTGCGCGCCGCCATCGACCGGACGGTGGTCCACCGTCGGCGGCGTCGCCTGCGCCTCCGGCTCGCCGGCACGGCGCTGGCGGTGGTCGCCGCCGCCCTGGTCGGCTTCACCGCGGTCGGGCCGCGTCCACCGGAGACCGGGAACCTGCTGGCCGGCCCCCTGCCGACGCCGGCCGGGGCGGTGAACGTGCTGCTCCTCGGCGTGGACCAGGCCGGTGAGGGCCGGCGGGCCGACTCCGTGCTGCTGGTGCACGTCCCGGCGGACCGCAGCCGGCTCTACCTGGTCTCCCTCCCGCGCGACCTGCTGGTGCCGGTCCCCGGCCGGGGGACCGACAAGCTCAACGCGTCCTTCGCCATCGGCGCGGGGCCGGACGGCACGGATCTGGCCGGCGGGTACCGGACGACCCGGCAGGTGGTCGCCGGGCTCACCGGCGTACCGATCGACGCGGGCGCGGTGCTCACCTACCGGGCGACCCGCGAGCTCACCGACGCGGTCGGGGGTGTGCCGGTCTGCCTGCCGGCGGCGGTGCGCTCGGTGCACACGGAGCGGCGGTTCCGGGCCGGTTGCCACCGGCTCGACGGCGCGGCGGCGGTGGACCTGCTGCGGCAGCGTTACGGCCTCCCGGACGGCGGCCTGGACCGGGACCGCAACGCCGGCCGGTACGCGGCCGGACTGCTGACCCGGGTCCGGGAGCAGGGGGGACTCACGAACCCGGTGCTGCTCAGCCGGCTGGTCACGACGGTCGGTCCCGACCTGGTGACCGATACCGGCCAACTGTCCCTGCCGGCGCTGGTCTCGGCGGTCGGCAACGCGGCCGACGTCGAGCCGGCCGTGGTCGGCCTGCCGGTGAGCCACTGGGAGCAGGGGCCGTACGGGTTCCGGCTCGACCCGGCCCTGGCACCGGGCTTCCTCACCGCGCTGCGCACCGACCGGCTCGGCGAGTGGACGGCGGCGCACCCGAGGCAGGTCACCGCCCTGCGCTGAACCGGGGCGGGCCCACCGGCCCGCCCCGACCGCTCAGCGGTAGTCGTCCTCGTCGGCGGTGACCACCCGGGCCTGCTCCATCGCGTCCCAGTCGGCGACCTCCAGGCCGCGGTGCGGCTCGCCGTCGCCGTCGTCCGGGGTGACCACCGTGGCCTGCTCGACCGCGTCGGCCGGTTCCGCCTCCAGGTCCCGCTCCTCCGGAGCGAGGTGGTCGCTCGGGGCGAAGTCCTCATCGGGCTGACCCATCGTCCCTCCCTGGATCTCGGTACGGACGGTTACCACCCTCACCGTACGGGCTGCCGCCGGTCACCGCTCGGAGCCGGACGGAACGGGCGGAGCGGGCACCGTTCGTGTCGGCGGTTCGGCCCTCCGCAACCGCCGGCCGGTGCCAGGATGGTGCGGTGGGCTTCCTGATCCGACTGGTGATCACCGCGATCGCGCTGTGGATCACCACGCTGATCGTGCCCGGGGTGGCGGTGACCGGCCGCAACGGGGCGAACAGCGCGTTCACCCTGCTCGTGGTGGCGCTCATCTTCGGCGTGGTCAACGCGGTGCTGAAGCCCGTGATCAAGGTGTTCGGCTGCGTGTTCTACCTGCTCACCCTCGGTCTCTTCGCGCTGGTGGTGAATGCCCTGCTGTTCCTGCTCACCGACTGGATCGCCCGGGGGCTGCACCTGCCCTTCCACGTCGACGGCTTCTGGGCCGCCTTCTGGGGCGCGATCGTGATGGCGGTGGTGAGCTGGCTGATCAGCGTCGCGGTGCCGGACCGGCTGGAGCGTTCGTGAGCGGTTCCCGGGTCGGTTGTGTCCGACGCCGCCTCCTACGGGATACTGCCCGCGGTGGACAGCGCGGTCCGGCGTACCCGTGGAAGTCAGCGGCCGGAACGGTCGCCGCCATGGAAGACAGCGGCCTGCACGGCCGAGAGCGGTAAGTAAGGAGCGTTCGACATGCCCATCGCTTCCCCCGAGGCCTACGCGGAGATGCTGGACCGGGCCAAGGCCGGCCGGTTCGCGTACCCCGCGATCAACGTGACCTCCTCGCAGACGCTGAACGCGGCCCTCAAGGGCTTCGCCGACGCGGAGAGCGACGGCATCATCCAGGTCTCGACCGGTGGCGCGGAGTACCTGTCCGGCCCGTCGATCAAGGACATGGTGACCGGCGCGACGGCGTTCGCCGCGTACGCGCACGAGGTGGCCAAGAAGTACCCGGTCAACATCGCGCTGCACACCGACCACTGCCCGAAGGACAAGCTGGACAAGTTCGTCCGGCCGCTGATGGCCGTCTCGCAGGAGCGGGTCAAGAACGGCCAGGAGCCGCTCTTCCAGTCGCACATGTGGGACGGCTCGGCCGTGCCGGTGGCGGAGAACCTCCAGATCGCCGAGGAGCTGCTCGCCCAGGCCGCCAAGGGCAAGATCGTCCTCGAGATCGAGGTCGGCGTCGTCGGTGGCGAGGAGGACGGCGTCGAGAACGCCATCAACGACAAGCTCTACACCACCGTCGAGGACGGCCTGGCCATGGTCGAGGCGCTCGGCCTCGGCGAGAAGGGCCGCTACATGGCGGCGCTGACCTTCGGCAACGTGCACGGCGTCTACAAGCCGGGCAACGTGAAGCTCCGCCCCGAGGTGCTCAAGCAGATCCAGGACGCGGTCGGCGCCAAGTACGGCAAGGAGAAGCCGCTCAGCCTGGTCTTCCACGGCGGCTCCGGCTCGCTGCTGGAGGAGATCCGCGAGGCGCTGGACTACGGCGTGGTGAAGATGAACATCGACACCGACACCCAGTACGCCTTCTCCCGCCCGGTCGCGGACCACATGTTCCGCAACTACGACGGCGTGCTCAAGGTGGACGGCGAGGTCGGCAACAAGAAGATGTACGACCCGCGGGTCTGGGGCAAGGCCGCCGAGGCCGGTCTCGCCGCCCGCGTCGTGGAGGCCTGCGAGCACCTGCGCTCCACCGGCACCACGATGAAGTGACCACCGCGTGAACGGAGGGCCGGCACCCGCCAGGGTGCCGGCCCTCCGCGCGTCTCAGCCGGCGGTCAGCACCCGGACCGCCTCGCGGACGTCGTCGGTGAGGTGCACCGTGGGGGAGAGGTCGCCGAACGGGGAGGCGGCGAAGAGCGGACGCAGCAACGCCTCCACCGGCAGCTCGTCGGTCCAGTACGTGCGGTCCAGGAAGACGTACGCGCCGCTGGCCCCGTCGGTGCCGTAGTAGGTCTTGGTGGCGGCCTGGAACACCTCCTGCACCGTGCCGGCCCGGCCGGGCGCGAAGACGATCCCGCCCCGGGCCAGTCGCAGGATGGTGTCCTCCCGGATCGCGTTGGAGAAGTACTTGGCGATCCGCCCGGCGAACAGGTTCGCCGGCTCGTGCCCGTACAGCCAGGTGGGGATCGCCAGGCCGCCGGAGCGCGCCCACTCGGTGCCGGCGGCCGCCGGGCGCGGGGTGGGCAGGGCCGGCCCGGCCACGTACCGCTCCCGGACCCGCAGCGCCACCTCGGTGTAGCGGTCGTGGTCGGTGAAGTCCGGCGCGGTGGCCAGCAGGTCGATGGCCCGGTCCAGCTCCTCGGCCGGCCAGGCGGCCAGGAACGCGCCCAGGTTGGCGGCCTCCATCACGCCCGGCCCGCCACCGGTCACCACCAGCCGGTCGGCCCGGGCCAGCTCCCAGCCCAGCACCGCCGCCATCCGGTACGCGGCACTGCCGCGCGGCACCGCGTGGCCGCCCATCACGCCCACCACGGACTGCGGCCCGTGCACCGCCAGCCAGGTCCGGGTCGCGTCGGCGAGGGCGTTGTCCACCCCGTGGTCGTGCAGCCGCTGGCCGAGCGCCTCCCGGACGTCCGGCAGCGCGCCGCCGTGCCGGCGGAAGTGCGCGTACACCCGGGTGTCGTACATCCCGGCGAAGCCGCCGTCGGCGAACCCGGCGGCCAGGTCGTCGGGGGTGTAGAGGTGCGCCGGCTGGGTCGGGTAGGGCAGCCCGGAGAAGGGCGGCACCACGTTCGCGCCGCGCCGGACCAGGTCCGCGCCGACCTCCCGGTCGGCGAAGCGGCAGCCCACGAAGAGGGTGCCGGTGACCTCGACGGTGCGCAGGTCGGGAACGGGGTCGAGGTCGAGGCGGAGGCCCTGCACGGTCAACCCGGCGAGGGTGCCGTCGGCGAGATGACGGTCGAGTTCGCTGCGGCTCTCGATCTCGTCGGAGCTGGTGTCGTGCGGCGCGATGACGTCCGCGGGAGGTGGGGTCGGCACCAGATCATCCTGCCCGCACCGGGCAACCCGGCAAACCAGGCCGCCCGGGTACGACAGGAGCCCGGCGGCGAGGCCACCGGGCTCCTGCGTAACCGGGTCCTGGGGAGGCTCCGGACCAATAGTTGTAGTGGAAAACATCGCTGTCCGGCATGGGCCGCGGGTACGTGGGCGGCGGGCCGCAGGCGTGACGAAGCCCTCAGCCGTTCAGCCGACCGGCTGACCGGACCCCCTCGCGAACCCCAGGGCGAAGCGGGTTGAATGGGGCGATGCAGAACCTGTTGCCTGAGCCACCGGCCACCCTCCTGCCCGCGCACGAGGAGGCCGACGCCGCCCTGGCCGACGCCGCGGAGCAGGACACCGACCAGGCGTACGCCGAGGTCGCGGCGAGCTTCCCGACCCACAGCGCGGCCTGGGCGGCGCTCGCCACCCGGGCGTTCGCCGCCGGCCAGGTCGTCACGGCGTACGCGTACGCGCGCACCGGCTACCACCGTGGTCTCGACCAGCTGCGTCGTGCCGGGTGGAAGGGGCACGGCCCGGTGCCCTGGTCGCACCGGCCCAACCGCGGCTTCCTGCGCTGCCTGTACGTGCTGTCCCGGGCGGCCGGCGAGATCGGTGAGGCCGACGAGGCGGCCCGCTGCGCCCAGTTCCTCCGCGACTGCGACCCGGCCGCCGCCGACGCCCTCGCCAGCCACTGACGTGCCGCGCCGGCCGGCCCGCACGCACCGCGGACCGGCCGGCGCGCCCGTTCCTACAGGCCCTCCGCCACCGAGGCGGCGATCTTCAACCAGGCGTCCCGGGTGGCTGCGGAGAGTTGGCCGTACCGGAGCGGTTCACCGGTGTCGATGAGCCGCTCGTACGGCGCGAGCAGCACCGCCCGGGTCCGGGCGGCGAAGTGCTCCTGGATCGCCGGCAGGTCGATCTCCTTGCGCGACGGGGGCATCGACACCACCGTCACCGCCTGTCGGACCAGCCGCTGCCGGCCGCTCTGCTCCAGGTGGTCGAGCATCCGGGCGGCGGTCTCGGCCGAGTCGTTCCGGGCCGACATGGTGACCACGAGCTGGTCGGTGGCGTCCATCGCGGCCTGCCAGTTCTGCGCCCGGACGTTGTTCCCGGTGTCCACGAAGATCAGCTTGTAGAAGCGGCTGACCACCTCGCGGATCTCGGCGAAGGCGGCGGCGGTGAGCATCTCGCCGCCGGTCGCGGACTCGTCCGAGGCGAGCACGTCGAACATCCCCTCGCCCTGCGAGCGGACGTACTGCGACAGGTCGCCGACCCGCCCGTGCGGACCCTGGAACTGGGCCAGGTCGCGCAGCATGTCCCGGACCGTCCGCGAGTGGAAGTCCTGCTGGGCGCGCATGCCCAGGGTGCCCTGGGTCTCGTTGTTGTCCCAGGCCAGCACGTACCCCCCACGCTTCTGCCCGAAGGTCATCGCGAGCAGCAGGATGGCGACCGTCTTGCCGGCGCCGCCCTTCGGGTTGACCACGGTCACCTGGCGCAGGCCGCCGAAGTTGCGGCGGACCATCTCGATGTCGCGGCGCAGCTCCTGCTCGTGCCGGCCGGGCGGGAGCCGGACCAGCCCCATCCGGTTCACCACCGCGCGCACCCCCATGGTGGCGACCGGGTCGACCGGCCGGACCTGGCGTCGCCGGGCGAAGTCCTCCGCCGTCGGGGTGGCCCCGGCCTCCGGTGTCCAGGCGGGCTCCGGATAACCGGCCGGCTGAGCCGGTGGTCCGGCCGGCTGCTGCGGCCCGGGCGGACCCGGTTGCGGGCTCCCCGCCCCGGCGACCGGCGGCGGGTACCACCCCGGAGCCGGGGCGGCGGTCGGCGGCGGGTACGCCGACTCGCCCGGGTAGCCCGGCTGCCCGTAGCCGACCGGGTACCCGCTCCCGTTGCCGTACGCCGGTGCGGGCGGGAACGGCCCGAGCCGGGGCGCGCCCGGTGCCGGCGGCTCCGCCGGTCGCGCGCCGGGGCGGTCGGGGTACGCCCCGGCCGGTGCGGCGGCGTCGGGGTCGGCGTGCGGCCCGGCCACGGCTGCCGGGCCGGGGCCGGGGTGCGGTGCGGCGGCCTCGGGGCCCGGGTGCGGCTCCGGCCGCCCGTCGGTGGCGTGGTGGACCGGGCCCGCAGGCGTGACGGACGGGCCCGCAGGCGTGGTGGACGGGCCCTCCTCGGCGCGGCCGAGCGGGGCGGTGCCGACCGGCGTGAGCAGCCCTTCCGTGCCGGGCGGGAGCGGGGCGGTGGACGGCAGGTCCGGGACGGGCGGCGCCGGTTCGCCGGCGGCGGGCTCACCACCGGTGGACCGCTGCGGCGGCTGGGCCCAGGGCGACTCCCCCCGCCCGTCTGGTCCGGCGCCGCCGGCCGGCTCACCCACGCCGGTCGTCGCGGCCCGGCCGCCGGCCGTGGAGCCGTCCGTCCCGGCGCGTGTCGCCCCGGCCGGTGTCGCGGACATGCCGGTCGCCACGTCCGGCGCGGGACCGACCGCCTGCGGTGCCGGGGTCGGGTCCGGCCGTGTCGCGGCGGTGGCCGGTGGGTCGAGGGTGAACGGCAGGTCCAGGTCGACCGCCGGCTGGGCGGCGCGGGGCGCGGGCACGAGGGGCTCCGGCCACCCCGGGCCGGACTGTTCGGGCGGCCACAGCGGTTCGATGTCCCGCTCCGGCACCTGCGGTTCACCCGGCACGTGGGCCCGGTCGGCGTTCTCGTGCACCACGGTTCCTCCCCATTCCTCCCCGCCGAGGATAGGCCGTCCGGTTCCCCGGGCCGCCCGAGCGGGGATCGACGGAGGTCAGGACGTCCAGACCGCCCAGGCGCCCGGCTCGGTCCACCACGACCGCTTGCGGCCCAGCTCGCCCTCGACCCCGTCGTCGAGGAAGGGCACCTGCTCGTCGCGCGGCACCACGGCCACGGCCCGGCCGCGCGCCCGGCGTACCTCGATGCGTACCTTCTTCCTGCCCAACGCCGAGCGGGTCACCACGGGCACGGCCACCGCCACCTCGACCCGGCCGTCGGCGGGGTCCGGGTCGGCGAGCAGCGTCACGTCGTCGAGCCGGGCGTACCCACCGGCGTTGCCGATCGCGCAGACCATGATCGGGTCCTCGCCCTGGGAGAGCACGGCGTCGTCGACCTCCACCCGGGCCCGCCAGTGCAGCGGGCGACCCTCGTCGTCGGCCGCCCCGAGCAACACGCCGTCCAGGGTCACCGAACCGCCGTCGTTGCGCAGCAGGTCCAGCCGGCGGGGCGTGCCGTCGAGCACCGCGGCGGCCACCGCCGCCGGGTCGCGGGGCAGGCCGAGCTGCGCGGCCAGGTCCCGCGCCGTCCCGGTGCGGGCCGGATCGAGCGGGAGTACGCCGACCGGGGGCAGGTCGGGCACGGTGCGGTTGCCGGCCAGGTCGGCCGGGCGGCGGCTGGGCGGCGGAGCGTACCGCCGGACCAGCCGGCGTAGCACGGCGCGCAACTGACCGTCACTGGCGGTAGCGACCACGAGTCGGGTCTTCCCGTCCGGATCGGGCCAGGTGAGCCCGTCGGGTCGCGGCGGGCCGTCGAGCCGGGCCAGCACCTCGTCGATCTCGGCGTCCGACCGGGCGGTCACCGTCTCCACCCGGGCGCCCCGGGCGGTCAGCGCGTCCGCGCAGGCCAACACCGGTACGCGCGGCGTCTCGCAGCGCTCCTCGGCCGGCTCGCCGGCCTGCTCGGCCGCGCCACCGCAGCAGGCTCCGCCGCTCCCGCAGCCCCCGCCCGACCCGTCCCGCCCGGAGCCGAGGGTGAGCAGCACCACGTCGTACACGAAGGAGCCTCCTGCTTCTCGACGAACCCCTGCCGGTCCCGCCGTCACTACTTGTTAGCCTGACACCCCGGGCTCGCCAACCGGTCGCCACCTGGCACCCGAGCCTTCTGGAGGCGGAAAAGATGCCAGCGATCGTGCTCATCGGCGCTCAGTGGGGCGACGAGGGCAAGGGCAAGGTTACCGACCTGCTGGGTGAGCGGGTCGACTACGTCGTGCGCTACTCGGGCGGCAACAACGCCGGCCACACCGTGATCACCCCGGACGGCCAGAAGTACGCGCTGCACCTCATGCCGTCCGGCGCGCTCTCGCCGAGCGCCATGATCATCATCGGCAACGGCGTCGTGGTGGACCCGAAGGTGCTGCTGCAGGAGATCGACGGGCTCGCCGAGCGCGGCGTGGACGTCTCCCGCCTGCGTATCTCCGGCGACGCGCACCTGATCATGCCGCACCACCGGGCCCTGGACCGGGTGGTCGAGCGCTACCTCGGCAGCTCCCGGATCGGCACCACCGGTCGGGGCATCGGCCCGGCGTACGGCGACAAGGTCGCCCGGATGGGCATCCGGCTCCAGGACCTGCTGGACCCGGGCATCCTGCGCAAGAAGCTGGAGCTGGCGCTCCGCGAGAAGAACCAGCTGCTGTTCAAGGTCTACAACCGCAAGGCGATCGACGTCGACGAGACCGTCGAGGAGTACCTGCGTTACGCCGAGCGGCTGCGGCCGTACATCGCGGAGACCCGGGTCATGCTCTGGGACGCCCTGGACCGCGGCGAGACCGTGCTGCTGGAGGGCGCCCAGGCCACCATGCTCGACATGGACCACGGCACCTACCCCTTCGTCACCTCGTCGAACCCGACGGCCGGTGGGGCGTGCGTGGGCGCGGGCATCCCGCCGACCGCGATCAACAAGGTCATCGCGGTGAGCAAGGCGTACACCACCCGGGTGGGCAGCGGCCCGTTCCCGACCGAGCTGTTCGACGACAACGGCCAGCACCTGCGCAAGGTCGGCCACGAGTACGGCACCACCACCGGCCGGGAGCGCCGCTGCGGCTGGTTCGACGCGGTCGTCGCCCGCTACGCCTGCCGCCTCAACGGCGTGACCGACCTGGTGATCACCAAGCTGGACGTGCTCACCGGCATGGCCAAGGTGCCGATCTGCGTCGGGTACGAGATCAACGGCGAGCGGTTCGACGACATGCCGATGACGCAGACCGACTTCCACCACGCCACGCCGATCTACGAAGAGCTGGACGGCTGGTGGGAGGACATCAGCAAGGCGCGGACCGAGGACGAACTCCCCGAGAACGCGAGACGCTACATCGCGAGGATCGAGGAACTCTGCGGCACCCGCGTCAGCGTCGTCGGCGTAGGCCCCGGCCGCGAGGAAAACGTAACCCGCCACCCCCTCCTCCCCTAACCCCCGGCCCGGCCCGGCCCTTCTTCCGTCGATCATGAAGTTAGCGGCACCTTTGTAGATCCACTTCGCCGCTAACTTCATGATCGACGCGCACCCCAGCGCTGCCTTGTCCACAGGGGGCCGGGGTTGTCCACAGGGGGTTTCGAGGGTGTGGGGGAGGCGGGATCGTTGGGGGTGTGGATCGGGGGCGGGTGCTCGGGGAGGTGGCCGCGCAGCAGGGTGGTGTCGTAACCCGGCGGCAGGCGCTGGCGGCCGGCTACAGCCGGCACGAGGTCGACAACTTCGTGGCGTTCGGTCGGTGGAAGCGGCTCGCCCGGGCCACGTATCTCGTCGGTCGGTCCCCGGCCGGGATCAGCCCTCGGCTCAGTCGGATACGTGCCGCCGTGGTCTCGCTGGGACCGCAGGCCCACGCCGTTCTCTCGACCGCCGCCGAACTCCACGGCATCGCCGGACTTCCCCGGACGACCGCGATCCACGTCGCCCTGCCGGGGCGGGCGGCGAGACCTGCTCGCGCCGGCGACCCCGCGGTCGTGCTGCACCAACTCGAACATGCCGCGGACGCGGTGACCGCGGTCCGCGGCGTGCCGTCGACGACCGCCGTGCACACCGTCGCGGAACTGATCCTGCGTGAGCGCCGGTACGTGGCCGTCTCGTTGCTGGACTCGGCCCTCTATAGCAAGGTCGTCGGCGCGGACGAACTGCTCACCATCCCCACCTTGATCAGGGGTCGACGGGGTGCCGTGGAGGCCCGTGGATACCTCACGGAGGCGAGCGGCCTGGCGCAGTCGCCCCTGGAGACCCGTACGCGGCTGCGCTGCGTCGACGGCGGGGTGCCGCCGGACGTCCTCCAGGTCGAGGTGCGCGACGACGACGGCTACCTGCTGGGCATCGGTGACCTCGGCTGGCGGGGTCCGCGCGTGATCGCCGAGGCGGACGGGCGGGTGACCCACGCGGGTCCGGCAGCCCTTCTCGACGACCGTCGCCGGCAGAACCGTCTCGTGAACGCCGGCTGGACCGTTCTGCGCTTCACCTGGTCCGACACCCTCCGTCCCGATTACATCCCGGCCGTCGTCCGCCGAGCCATCGCCGTGCGCTCGTTAGGTCGATCATGAAGTTGGCGGCGAAGTCGATCTCAGATAGTGCCGCCAACTTCATGATCAACGGAGGTGGCGGGAGCGGTCAGTAGGATGCGGGGTCGTGCGGGTACTTCTTGTGGGTGGTGGTGGGCGCGAGCACGCGCTCGCGCTCGGGCTGGCTGCCGATCCGTCCGTCGAGGCGCTCGTCGCGGCACCGGGTAACCCCGGCATCGCGGCAGTGGCCGAGCTGCGGGACGTGGCCGTCGGTGATCCGGTGGCGGTGGCGGCGCTGGCCGTCGAGACGGCGGCGGACCTGGTGGTGATCGGCCCCGAGGCGCCGCTGGTGGCCGGGGCCGCCGACGCGGTACGCGCCAAGGGCGTACCGGTGTTCGGCCCGTCGGCCGAGGCCGCCCGGCTGGAGGGGTCGAAGACGTTCGCCAAGGACGTGATGACCGCTGCCGGCGTGCCGACGGCCCGGGCGTACACCTGCACCGGGCCGGCCGAGGTCGCGCGGGCGCTGGACGAGTTCGGCGCGCCGTACGTGGTGAAGAACGACGGGTTGGCCGCCGGGAAGGGCGTCGTCGTCACCGACGACCGGGCCCGCGCGCTGGAGCACGCCGCCGAGTGCGGTCGGGTGGTGATCGAGGAGTACCTGGCCGGTCCCGAGGTCTCCCTCTTCGTGGTCACCGACGGCGAGGCCGCCGTGCCGCTGCTGCCGGCGCAGGACTTCAAGCGGGTCGGCGACGGCGACAGCGGCCCGAACACCGGTGGCATGGGGGCCTACGCCCCGCTGCCCTGGGCGCCGCCCGGCCTGGTCGACGAGGTGATGCGGGACGTCGTGCACCCGACGCTGGCCGAGCTGCGTCGCCGGGGCACCCCGTTCGCCGGCCTGCTCTACGTCGGGCTGGCGATCACCGCCGCCGGTCTGCGCGTGATCGAGTTCAACGCCCGTTTCGGCGACCCGGAGACCCAGGTCGTCCTCGCGCTGCTGGAGACCCCGCTCGCCGGGCTGCTGCACGCCGCCGCCACCGGCACGCTCGCCGACCACCCGCCGCTGCGCTGGCGGGACGGCGCGGCGGTCACCGTGGTGGTGGCCGCCGAGGGCTACCCGGCGGCACCCCGCACCGGGGACGCGATCACCGGCGCCGACCGGCCGGGCGTCATCCACGCCGGCACCCGCCGGGACGCCGACGGCACGTTGCGCTCCGCCGGGGGCCGGGTCCTCTGCGGTACGGCCACCGGCCCCGACCTGGCCGCCGCCCGCGACGCCGCGTACGACCTGGTACGCGGCATCGAGCTGGCCGGTTCCCACCACCGCACCGACATCGCCGCCGCCGCGATCGAGGACCGGATCACCCTGCCGGCCTGAGCCGGCCCGACATCGCCGCCGCGGGGCCGCTCCGTCTCTCCGGTGCTCTCGGGGGCCACGGGCGTTGACGTCGCGTGCCACGATCAACCGTGCTGGTGCGGCCGTCCGGAACGGCCGCCGGGTACGGGGGTGGTGAGGTGGCCGGTTTCCTCGGCGTCGCGCTGAGCTTCCCCACCGTCCTGTTCAGCTTCCTGCTGGTGGTGGTGATCGGCTACTGGCTGCTGGTGCTCACCGGCGTGCTCGACCTCGGGGACGACCTCGACGTCGACGGCGTGCCGGGCGGGGTCCTCGCCGGGCTGGGCTTCGGCGGGCTGCCGAGCGCCATCGTGTTCTCCCTGCTGGTGGCGGTGGCCTGGTTCGTCAGCCTGGCCGGCACCGCGCTGCTCGACGGGTGGGGCCTGGGCGCGGCGGCGCGGATCGCCGTCTCCGTCGGTGTGCTGCTGGCCGCGCTGGCCGTCGCCTGGCTGGTCACCCGCCTGGTGGCGGTGCCGCTGGGGCGGCTCTTCCCGGCCGGCTCCGAGGCCAGCCGGCACGGCTTCGTCGGCCGGCTCTGCGTCATCCGCACCGGACGGGTGACGGCCGACTTCGGGCAGGCCGAGGTGACCGCCGCCGACGGCTCGTCGGCCGTGGTCCAGGTCCGCCAGCACCGCGCCGACCCGCTGCGCGCCGGCAGCTCCGCGCTCATCTACGACTACGACCCGGACGGTGAGTTCTTCTGGGTCATGCCGGCGGGGACGGTCCTCGACCCCGATCCGTCGCACCACGTACCGATCTGAATCCTCCCGTGACCGGCTCCGGCGTGCCGCCGGGGACGACGCACACCTCGCTGCGCCCCTGAAAGGAGGAAGCGCGGCCCTCCGTGCCGCGCGACCGCCCATGGATGTCGTCACCACCGGCTTCGGCATACTGCTGGCCGTTCTGCTGCTCATCGCTCTCGGCGTGATCCTGCTGGTCAGCCGCCTGTTCCGGAAGGTCGAGCAGGGCAAGGCCCTGATCGTGTCCAAGGTGCGCCGGGTGGACGTCACGTTCACCGGCGCGGTCGTCCTGCCCGTGCTGCACAAGGCCGAGGTGATGGACATCTCGGTGAAGACCATCGACATCGAGCGGACCGGCAACGAGGGCCTGATCTGCCGGGACAACATCCGGGCGGACATCCGGATCACCTTCTTCGTCCGGGTCAACAAGACCACCGAGGACGTCATCAAGGTGGCGCAGGCGATCGGCACCGCCCGGGCCAGCGACCGGGAGACGCTCCAGGAGCTGTTCAACGCCAAGTTCTCCGAGGCGTTGAAGACGGTGGGCAAGCAGCTCGACTTCGTCGACCTCTACACCAAGCGCGACGAGTTCCGGGACCAGATCATCCGGGTGATCGGCACCGACCTCAACGGCTACAGCCTGGAGGACGCGGCGATCGACTTCCTGGAGCAGACGCCGATGTCCCAACTGGACTCGGCGAACATCCTCGACGCCCAGGGCATTCGCAAGATCACCGAGCTGACCGCGATCGAGCACGTGCGGACCAACGAGTTCCAGCGCAACGAGCAGAAGGAGATCACCCGGCAGAACGTCGACGCCCGCGAGGCGATCCTGGAACTGGAGCGGCGGCAGGCGGAGGCCGAGGCCAAGCAGCGCCGCGAGGTGGAGACCGTGCGGGCCCGCGAGGAGGCGGAGATCACCCGGGTACGCGCGGAGGAGCGGCTGCGCGCGGAGACGGCCAACATCCGTACCGATGAGCAGTTGGGCGTGCAGCACGAGAACCAGGCCCGGGAGATCGCGGTCGCCGAGAAGAACCGGGAGCGGGTCATCGCGATCGAGACCGAGCGGATCGAGAAGGACCGGATGCTCGAGGTGATCTCCCGGCAGCGGGAGACGGAACTGTCCACCATCGCCAAGGACAAGGAGGTCGAGGGCGAGAAGCGCTCGATCGCCGAGGTGGTCCGGGAGCGGATCGCGGTGGAGAGGACCGTGGCCGAGCAGGAGGAGAACATCAAGCGGCTGCGGGTGGTCGAGGAGGCCGAGCGGACCCGGCAGGCCGTGATCATCCAGGCCGAGGCGGAGGCGCAGGAGAACCTGGTCAAGGACATCAAGGCGGCCGAGGCGGCCGAGCAGGCGGCGAAGTTCAAGGCCCGCGAGGAGCTCGTGCTCGCCGAGGCCCGGCAGCAGACCGCCGAGCTGGACGCCCGGGCGAAGATCCGGCTGGCGGAGGGGATCCAGGCGGAGACGGCCGCCGCCGGCCTGGCCGAGGTGCAGGTGCGCGAGCGGGGCGCCGAGGCGATCGAGAAGGTGGGCCGCGCCGAGGCCGCCGTCGAGCGGGAGAAGGCACTGGTCACCGCCGAGGCGGTACGCGAGAAGCTGAAGGGCGAGGCGGAGGGTCTCACCGAGAAGGCCGCCGCGATGGCCGCGCTGGACGACGCCACCCGGGAGCACGAGGAGTACCGGCTGCGGCTGGAGTTGGAGAAGGACGTCCGGCTCGCCGGCCTGGACGTGCAGCGGCAGGTCGCCGAGGCGCAGGCGATGGTGGTCTCCACCGGCCTGGAGAAGGCCAACATCGACATCGTCGGTGGCGACAGCGTCTTCTTCGACCGGCTGCTCGGCTCGATCTCGCTGGGCAAGAGCGTGGACGGCTTTCTGGCCCACTCGGACGTGGCGCGGAGCATCGCGCAGCCCTGGCTGGACGGCAAGGCCAACTTCACCGACGACCTGGCCCGGGTGCTCGGCTCGTTCAACACCGCCGACGTGCAGAACCTGACCCTCTCCGCGTTCCTGCTCAAGCAGATGCGGGCCGACGGCGCGGACAAGGGCAAGCTGGAGGAACTGCTCCAGGTGGCCCGGAAGCTGGGGCTGGCGGAGGCGCCGGTGGCGGCGTTGAGCGGGCAGCGGCAGTCGCGGGCGGGTGAGTGACCCGGTGACCGACCGCGAGACCGGGCCCGCCGCCGAGGGCGCGGTGGACCCGGCCGGCCTGGACGCCGGCACCTACGAGGTGCTGCGTACCCGGCTCGCCGAGCAGGCCGCCGAGCTGACCCGGCGGGCGGAGCGGCTGAACGCCCGGCGGCTGGAGGTCTTCGGCAGCACCGAGCTGCGCCTGACCAGCACCGAACGGATCCGCACCGAGCACAACTGCGTACCCCGGGACATCGTGCCGGTGGGCGGGCTGATGCTCTTCGGCTACAACGTCTTCATCGGCCTCAAGCCGGAGACGACGGTGGACGACGTCTTCTCGCTGCACCGCTTCGTCCGGGTCGAGGACGGCGGCGTCGAGACGTTCCGCTTCGACCACGTCGATCCGGCCGAGGTGCCGGGACTGCTGCGCGATCCGCAGTTCGAGCGGGACTTCGCCGAGCTGTACCGGTACTACCGGCAGACCCGGCTGTTGCAACTGCGCCGGCTCGACGGCCGGTTGCTGGCGGTCTTCCAGACCGGTCCGCGTACCGACGACATCCGGGTGCTGCGCTGGCGGGTCGACCCCGACGGCACGGTGGCGTACCTGGACAACCGGGGCGAGCGGGAGCACGTCTTCCCGCCCGCGCACGACTTCGAGTGGACCGCGACGACCCGGGACGACCACGTCCTCGGCCGCCACCCGCACATCTCCATCCAGGGTGAGGTCTTCGTCGAGACGGTCGGCGCCGACCTGACCGTCAAGATCGAGAACAACACCGAGACCGGCGAGGGCATCTACCGCGAGCCGGTGGACGAGCCGTTGCAGAGCCTGGCGGACGCAGACGTCGGGTACGCCCGGATCGGCCCGCTGATCCTGCTGCGGATCCGGCCGTACAAGGAGAACGACTGGCGGTACCTGGTCTTCAACACGCTCACCCGGGAGGTGGTCCGGCTCGACGGGATCGGCCAGGCGTGCCAGCGGCTGCCCGAGGACCACGGGATCATCTTCCCGGGCGGCTACCACCTCTCGACCGGCCTGACCCGGACCTTCGACACCGACGTGTCCAGCCTGGAGTTCGAGCGGCTGGTCCGCTCGCCGAACGGGGAGGACGTGCTCTACGTCTTCCACGCCCGGGACGAGGGGCGCTCGCTGCTGCTGCCGTACAACGCGATCCGCAAGGAGGTGGCGGCACCGATCCCGTGCCACGGCTTCTCGGTCTTCGACGACGGCACGATGGTGGTGTTCCGGGCGCTCTCCGACGAGCCGACCCGGGTCCACCCGATGCAGATCTGGCAGACCCCGTACGCCTCGGAGAGTTATGCCGCCGCGCAGCCGGCGGGTACCGGGCCGGTGGAGCGGATCGGCAACGCGGATCTGGTCCGCGGCATCTCCGACTGCCTGTCGGTGGCCCGGATGGTCGACGCGCCGGCCCCGGCGGCCGGGGTCTACCAGGCCCTGATCGCCGCCGCCACGCGCGCGTTCGACCACTACCACTGGCTCGCCGAGGCGGAGCTGGGTGACCTGGCCGAGCCGCTGGCCGCGGTGCGGGCCACCGCCGCCGGCGTGCTCGACGAGTACGAGAAGGTCCGGGCGCTGACCGCGCAGGCGGCCGTCGCGGTGGACGAGAGCGCGGCCAGGATCGCCGCGCTGGCCCTGCGGGTACGCGGTGACGCGCCGCTGACCGCCGACGACTGGGTACGTCAGCTCGCCGGCCTCCGGCAGGCCCAGGGGCACCTGGTGACGCTGCGCGAGCTGCGTCACGTCGACCTGGGCCGGGTCGACGAGCTGGCCGCCGAGCTGGACGGCGAGCTGGCCGAGGCCGGCCGGCGGGCGGTCGACTTCCTGAGCCGCGACGACGCGCTCACCGGCTACCGGGCGGAGGTGGACCGGCTCGGCGAGCGGGCCGGGGGGATCGCCACGGTGGCCGAGGCGACGCCGGTCCGCGAGGAGTTGGCCGAGCGGGCCGAGGGCCTGCGGACCCTCACCGAGGTGGTGGGCGGCCTGGACATCGCCGACGCGACCGTCCGGACCGGGATCCTGGCCCGGGTCGCCGAGGTCCTCGGTGGGGTCAACCGGGCCCGCGCCGTCCTCGACAACCGGCGGCGGGAGCTGAACCAGGCCGAGGGCCGCGCCGGCTTCGCCGCCGAGTTCGCCCTGCTCGGGCAGGCGGTCACCGGCGCGCTGGCCGCCGCCGACACGGTGGAGCGCTGCGACGAGCAGCTCGGCCGGCTGCTGCTCCAGGTGGAGAACCTGGAATCCCGGTTCGGTGAGTTCGACGACTTCCTCGCCGAGCTGACCACCCGGCGGGCCGACATCTACGAGGCGTTCTCCTCCCGCAAGCAGGCGCTGCTCGACGAGCGTGGTCGCCGGGCGGACCGGCTGGTCGCCTCCGCCGACCGGATCCTGCTCAGCGTGCAGCGTCGGGTCACCACACTGGGCTCGCTCGACGAGATCAACACCTACTTCGCGTCCGATCCGATGGTCGGCAAGCTGCGCGGGGTCGTCGACGAGCTGCGCAGCCTGGGCGACCAGGTCCGGGCCGAGGAGCTGGACGGGCGGGTGCGGGCCGCCCGGCAGGAGGCCGGCCGCGCGCTGCGGGACCGGCTCGACCTGTACGCGGACGGCGGCGAGACGATCCGGCTGGGTCGGCACCGGTTCGCGGTGAACACCCAGCCGATCGACGTCACGGTGGTGCCGCACCAGGGGCGGATGGCGGTGGCGGTCACCGGAACCGACTACCGGTCGCCGGTGCGCGACGCGACGTTCGAGCGGACCCGCCGGTTCTGGGAGCAACTGCTCGTCTCCGAGTCGACCGAGGTCTACCGGGCGGAGTACCTGGCCACCTCGATCCTGGCCGACGCCGAGGCGGGCCGGGGCGCGATCACCCTGGACGCGTTGCACGCGGCGGCGGTCGACGGGGGCCGGCTGCCCGAACTGGTCCGGGCGGTGGCGGAGACCCGGTACGACGAGGGTTACGAGCGGGGCGTGCACGACCAGGACGCGGCGGCCCTGCTGCACGCCCTGCTGCGGCTGCACGCCGGCGCGGGACTGCTGCGGTGGCCACCGGCGGTGCGGGCGGCGGCCCAGCTCTTCTGGCGGTACGGCACCGACGACACCACCCGGCGGTCCTGGTCGGCGCGGGCGGTGTCGCTGGCCCGCGCCCGGGAACGCTTCGGCCGCCCGCCGGCCCGCCCGTCCGACGCGCCGGCACCGATCCCTGCCGGTGGGGACGCGATCGACCGGCTCCAGGCGGAACTGGCCGGCCGCGCGGAGCACTGGCTGCGCGACGCCGGCCTGCCCGGGCCGGCGGCCGAGTGCGACCTGGTCGGGGCGTACCTCTTCGAGGAGTTGGCCCGCGCGCCGTTCGGCTTCGTCACCGGCGCCGGGGCGCGGGGTCTGCTGGAGCGGTTCCGGCGGGCGCTGGGTGGCCCGCAGGCGGCGGCGAGCGGGCAGTTCGACGAGGACCTGCGGGCCCTCGGCGACGACCTGGCCAGCCGCTACCAGCTGGTGGAGGCATGGCTCGGGGCGTTCCTGGCCAGCACCGACGGCGCGCTCTCCGACGACGACCTGCCCGAGGCGGTCGCCGTCGAGCTGTGCGGGACCGAGCTGCCCCGGTACGAGTCGACGGCCGCGCTGACCGGGACGGTCACCGGGCTGCTCGGCGCGCACCCGCGGATCAGCGGCTCGGCGCTCACCCTGCGGCTGGACGAGACGCTGGCCCGCACCCAGCGCTTCCGCACCGAACGGGTGCCGGCGTTCCGCGACTACCAGCGGCGGCGCAACGAGCTGGTGGCCGCCGAGCGGGACCGGCTCCGGCTGGCCGAGTACCAGCCGAAGGTGATGACCACCTTCGTCCGCAACCGGCTGCTGGACGAGGTCTACCTGCCGTTGATCGGCGACAACCTGGCCCGCCAGCTCGGCGCGACCGGGGACGCGAAGCGGGTCGACCAGATGGGCCTGCTGCTGCTGATCTCCCCGCCGGGCTACGGCAAGACCACCCTGATGGAGTACGTGGCCAGCCGGCTCGGCCTGGTCTTCGTGAAGGTGAACGGGCCGGCGCTGGGTAGCCGGGTGACCTCCCTCGACCCGGCGGAGGCGCCGGACGCCACCGCCCGGCAGGAGGTGGAGAAGATCTCCTTCGCGCTGGAGCTGGGCAACAACGTCCTGCTCTACCTCGACGACATCCAGCACACCTCCCCGGAGCTGCTGCAGAAGTTCATCCCGCTCTGCGACGCGCAGCGCCGGATGGAGGGGGTGTGGGAGGGCCGCACCCGCACGTACGACCTGCGGGGCAAGCGGTTCGCGGTGTGCATGGCCGGCAACCCGTACACCGAGTCGGGGCAGCGGTTCCGGGTGCCCGACATGCTCGCGAACCGCGCCGACGTGTGGAACCTGGGTGACGTGCTCTCCGGTCGGGACGAGGTGTTCGCGCTCAGCTACGTCGAGAACGCGCTCACCTCGAACCCGACCCTGGCCCCGCTCTCCACCCGGGACCGGGGCGACGTGGAGCTGCTGGTGCGGATGGCCCGGGGGGACGACGGCGTACGACCGGACCAGCTCTCCCACCCGTACTCGGCGGTCGAGCTGGAGCAGATCCTGGCGGTGCTGGGCAAGCTGCTGCGGGTGCAGCGGATCGTGCTCGCCAACAACCAGGCGTACATCGCCTCGGCGGCGCAGGCCGACTCGTCCCGTACCGAGCCGCCGTTCCAGCTCCAGGGCTCGTACCGGAACATGAACAAGCTGGCCGAGCGGATCGTCCCGGTGCTCACCGACGCGGAGCTGGAGGCGGTGGTCGACGACCACTACCTGGGTGAGGCGCAGACGCTGGCGGCGGGCGCGGAGGCGAACCTGCTCAAGCTGGCGGAGCTGCGCGGCCGGCTCACCGCCGAGCAGGCCCGCCGCTGGGCCGAGGTGAAGGCGGCCTTCCTGCGCGCCCGGGCGCTGGGCGGGGGCGGCGACCCGCTGGACCGGGCGGTCGGCGCGATCGGCCTGCTCGCCGACCGGGTCGGCGGGGTGGAGGCGGCGATCGGCCGGGCCACGGACCACACCTGACGAGGTGCCCGGCGGACCGGAGAGTAGTTCCGGTTCGCCGGGTGGGTCCGGTCAGCCGTAGTAGCGGCGCAGCTCGCGGCCGAGCACCTTGCCGGTGGCGTTGCGCGGCAGGTACTTCACGAAGACCACGTCCCGGGGGACCGAGAACCGGGCCAGGTAGTGGCGGACGTACTCGCGTACCGCCTCGGGGTCGAGCTGTTCGCCGGGGTGCAGGGCCAGGAACGCGGCCAGCCGCTGGCCGTACTCCGGGTCCGGTACACCGATCACCGCGACCTCGCGGACCTGGGGCAGCCGGGCGATCAGGTCCTCCACCTCGGACGGGAAGACGTTCTCGCCCCCGGAGACGATCATGTCGTCGGCCCGGCCGTCGACGAAGAGCCGCCCGTCGGCGTCGACCCGGCCCAGGTCACCGGTGTCGAGCAGGCCGTCGTGGCTCTCCCGGGTGGTGCCGGAGGTGTACCCCTCGAAGAGCATCTCGTTGCCGACGAAGATCCGGCCGACCTGCCCGGCCGGTACCGGCCGGTCGGCGGCGTCGAGGATCTCCAGCCGGGTGCCGTGCGGCGGGCGACCGGCGGTGGTGGGCGCCGCCCGCAGGTCCGCCGGGCCGGCGATGGACGCCCAGGAGACCTCGGTGGAGCCGTACAGGTTGTAGAGGACGTCACCGAAGCGGTCCATGAAGGCGGTGGCCAGCCCGCCGGGCAGGGCCGAGCCGCTGACCGCGACCACCTTCAGCGGCGGGCGGGCGTCCGGCGGTGGCACCTCCATCAGCCGTTGCAGCATCACCGGTACGGCGAACATGGCGTCGCAGGAGTGCGCCGTCAGGGCGGCGAGCGTGGCGGCCGGGTCGAAGCGGCGGTGCAGCACGACGGTGGCGCGCAGCGCGAACGCCACCTGAAGAGCGGCGTACCCCCAGGTGTGGAAGATGGGCGCGGCGATCAGCACGGTGTCCCGGGCGTGCAGCGGGATGCGGTCGATGATGGAGACCAGCGGGCCGAAGCCGTGCGGGGTGGGGCGGCGGGCGCCCTTCGGCGCGCCGGTGGTGCCGGAGGTGAGCACGATGGTCCGGCCGTCGCGGTCCGGCGGCTGGAGCTGGTCCCCGGGCAGCGCGCCGGCGATCAGCTCCTCGTGGCCGCGCTCGTCGACCCGGTGCACCTCCGGGGGGAGGGCGAGCACCCGCTCGGCGAACTCGGCGTCGTGCGCCAGCACGCGGAGCTGCTGCTCCTGGGCGACGGTGGCGAGCTGTGCCGCGGAGAGCCCGGTGTTGACCAGCACCGCGTCCGCGCCGAGCAGCATGGCGGCGACGATCGCCTCGATCAGCCCGTGGTGGTTGCGGCAGAGCAGGCCGATGCGGTCCCCGGACTGCACGCCGAGCCCGGCCCGCAGGGACCGGGCCAGCCGTTCCGACCGGTCCAGCAGTTCCTGGTACGTCAGGGTGGCGCCGTCCTCGTCGACCACGGCGGTCCGTCCCGGGTCGCGGGCGGCGGCCTGGCGCAGTTCGCCGGCGAGACTCCAACCCCAGCGGCGCAGCGCGTTCAACTGGGAGGCGACCCGGATCGGGCGGCCTGGGGTGAGCAGTCCGCGTCGGGTCAGCGTGGCGACGATGAACGGCAGGTCCAAGTCGCGGCCCTCCTTCGCGAGAGTTTCTCCCGATCATGCACCCGTGGTCGCGATGAGCCCAGCCCGCGTGATCATTTGCCCAGCGTATGGACACCGTGGGCGATGGCGGCGCTCACCGACGGTGAGGAGCGAACCGGCGGCCCGACCCGCGACGACGTACCGCCCGGCACGGCGGTGGCCGTCGCGGGTCGGGTCGGGGTCCGCCGGCGATCAGCGGATCTGCATCCCGGAGATGGCCCGGGAGATGACCAGCCGCTGGATCTCGGAGGTGCCTTCGAAGATGGTGTAGATCTTGGCGTCCCGGTACCACCGCTCGACCGGGTGGTCGCGCAGGAAGCCGGCGCCGCCGAGGAGCTGCACCGCCTTGTCGGTGACCGAGACCGCCACCTCGCCGGCCTTGAGCTTGGACATCGAGCCCTCGCCCGCGCTGAACGGCCGGTTGTTGCGGCCCATCCAGGAGGCCCGCCAGACCAGCAGCCGGGCCGCGTCGATCTCCATCTTCATGTCGGCGAGCGCGAACGCGACCGCCTGGTTCTCGATGATCGGTCGACCGAACTGGACCCGCTCCTTCGCGTAGTCCAGGGCGTACTCGTAGGCGGCCCGGGCCACGCCGAGCGCCTGGGCGCCCACGGTCGGGCGGGACAATTCGAACGTCCGCATCGCGGCCTGACCCGAGGCACGTTGCCCCGACCGGGCCCGCGCGAGCCGCTCGTCCAGGGCGTCCCTGCCGCCGAGCAGGCAGCGCCCCGGCACCCGTACGTCGTCGAGGAAGACGTCGGCGGTGTGGGACGCGCGCAGGCCGAGCTTGCGCAGCTTGCGGGTGGCGTTGAGCCCCGGCGTGCCCGGCGGTACGACGAACGCCGCCTGCCCCCGCGAGCCCAGTTCCGGCTCGATGGAGGCGGTGACCACGTGCACCCCGGCGATCCCGCCGTTGGTGGCGTACGCCTTCTGCCCGTTCAGCACCCACTCGTCGGTGGCCTGGTCGTAGACCGCGCGGGTCCGCATCGACCCGACGTCGGAGCCGGCCTCCGGCTCGGTGGTGCAGAACGCGGCGACCGCCGGCTGGTCGACGTCACCGAAGCACTGCGGCACCCACTCGACGAGCTGGTCGGGGGTGCCGGCGCCGTAGATGGCGGCGACCGCCAGGGAGGTGCCGAAGATGCCGAGCCCGATGCCGGCGTCGCCCCAGAAGAGCTCTTCGCTGGCGATCGGCAGGGAGAGGCCGGTGGGGTCGGCCCAGCAGGTGGCGAGGAACTCGAAGCCGTACAGGCCGACCTTCGCCGCCTCCTGGATGATCGGCCAGGGAGTCTCCTCCCGGGCGTCCCACTCGGCCGCGGCCGGGCGCACGACCTCGGCGGCGAAGCCGTGCACCCAGTCGCGCAGATCCCGCTGTTCCTCGTTCAGGTCGAGCGAGAACTCGGCCATGGTCAGGCCTTGGGGATGTCGAACAGGTTGGCGATGTTGGCGGCCAGGCCCAGGTCACCCTTGGCCTTCAGCTTGCCGGTCATGAACATCATCACCGGGTTGGCGCCACCGGAGACGATCTTCAGGAACTCGACCGGGCCCATGGTGAGGCTCAGCTTCGGGTCCCGGGTCGGGGTCTCCGAGACGGTGCAGGTGCCGTTCTCGATGACGATCTCGTAGGTGTCGGTGCCACCGTCGGGACGGCCGGTGATGTTCCAGTGGATCACCGCGTTGGTGGAGCCGGCGCGGTCGGCGCGGAAGAGCTGCGGCATCCGGCCGAAGACCTCGCTCAGCACCTTGCCGCGCAGGTCGCCCGACATGATCTCGGCGATCTTCTCGTCGGGGGTGGACTTGACCAGCTGCGCGAACTCCTTGGGGCCGACGTTCGCGAAGGTGGCGGGATCGAAGTCAGTCATGGGGGATGCACCTCTCGGGGCGGGCCGACTTTGGTTACTCTGGCGTAACCTTACGCACGAGTAGGTATGCTTGCAAGGGTGTCCAGCACACCCACCTTCAAGCGCCTGCCCCGAGCCGTACGCGAACAGCAGATGCTCGACGCGGCGGTGAAGGTCTTCTCCCGCCGGGGCTTCCACGCGGCCAGCATGGACGAGATCGCCGACGACGCCGGCATCTCGAAACCGATGGTCTACGCGTACCTGGGGACGAAGGAGGAACTCTTCGTCGCCTGCCTGCACCGTGAGGGCACCCGGATGATGGAGGCCATCGCCGGCGCGGCCGCCCCGGATCTGCCCGCCGACGAGCGGCTCTGGCGCGGACTGCGCGCCTTCTTCGGCTTCGTCGGGGCGCACCGGGACGGCTGGGCGGTCCTCTACCGGCAGGCCCGCGGCTCCCAGCCGTTCGCCGCCGAACTCGCCACCATGCGCGGCCGACTGGTCGAGGTGGTCGCCGGGATGCTCGACCACGCGCTGCGGGCCAAGGGGCGCGAGGTCGGCGCCACCGACCTGGAAGTGGTCGCGTACGCCCTGGTGGGCGCGAGCGAGTCGCTGGCCGACTGGCTCGCCGACCACCCCGAGGCGGACGCCGGCAAGACCGCCACCCGGATGATGAACGTCGCCTGGCTCGGCGCCGACCAACTCCTGCGCGGCACCACCTGGCACCCCCCCACCCCGTGACCCCCTCCTCCCCGCCCCCGCCCCCGCCCTCTGCGGCGATCTTGCACTTTCGGCCCTCGGTTCGGGTGATAGGCCGGATTTGCCCGGGCACAAAGTGCAAGATCGTCGCGGCCCGGGCGGGGCGGCGGGTTAGTGGGGGGTGCGGGTGTGGGTGCGGCGGCGGAGCCAGCGGGCCAGTTCGAACAGGCCGGTGACGGCGAGGGAGAGGCCGACGCCGGCGAGCAGGCCCTGGACCGGGTGGTCGGCGAAGGCGAGCCCGCCGAACCAGCCGAGCAGCCCGCAGTAGAGCGCCCAGCTGCCGCAGGCCAGCGCGTCGTACAGCAGGAAGGAGCGTGGCGGGTAGCGGACCGCGCCCATGGTGAGGGTGACCGCGGTCCGGCCGCCGGGGACGTAGCGGGCGGTGGTCAGGATCATCCCGCCGCGCCGGTCGACCGCCCGCCGGGCCCACGCCGAGCCGGCCCGACGCCGGCTGTCGGCCGGCAGCCGGGCCAGCCGGTGCGCGCCGCCGCCGCGGCCGATCGCGTACGAGATGTGGTCGCCGAGCAGCGCGCCGAGGGCGGCGGCCAGGATCACGCCGACCAGATTCGGTTCCCCGCCGGCCGCGAAGACCGCAGCCGTGATCACCACGGTCTCGCCGGGCACCGCCGGGAAGAACGCGTCGACCCCGGTGACCGCGACGATCACCAGGTACACCCACGGCGAGGTCACCGTCTGGTGCAGCAGGTCGAGCACGTCCCCCATGCCTTCATGCTGGGCGGTGCGGGGTCAGCCCGGGGCGGAAACGGCGGCAGCCTTGTCCGCGGCGGTCGGCCCGTGCGAGGTGAGCAGCACCGGTACGTCCAGCGCGTCCGACACTGCCGTCGGCCAGTCGGTGGGCGGCGGGCGGTCGTAGACCGGGCGGGCGCGCAGCAGGCGGTCGGTGAGCGCGGCCTGCCGGTCCAGGTCACCGGCCGGGCCGGGGACGAGCCGGTCGACGGTGTCGTAGCGGTGGCAGATCCGCAGCTCCGGGCCGGCCAGGTCGAGGTGGGTGAGGGCCAGGCCGTCCACACCCCCGGCGACGTCGAGGGCGTACCGGTGGGCGACCGCGTCGAAGTGGCCGAACCGGAACCGGCCCTGCCAGGGGTTGGTCGGGTTGCGCGGGTCGCTGAAGGGCAGTGCCGGGTCCTCGGTGACCAGCGGGCCGGGGCCGTGTCGGGTGGTGGTCACCCGGAGCACCCCGAGCCGCCGCCCGGTACCGGCCTGACCCGCCTCGGCGAGCAGCGTCTCCGCGTTGGCGAACGTGGTGGTGCTCCAGGTGGTGTACGGGTGGAAGCCGTGCCACTCGTCGAGCAGCACCCCCTGCGCCCCCTCGAAGACGCAGGTCCCGGCCCGCAGCGCCCCGGCCAGCCAGCTCCGGTCGACGATCGCCACCCGGTCGGCGAAGCCGGTGTACGCGGGCAGGCAGTCGTCGACCGGCGGGGCGTCCAGCGGGCCCAGCTCGGCGGTGAGCCGGTCCCGCAGCGTGGTGAGCCGCCGGCGCAGCACCGCCGGGCGGCGGCAGTCCGCCACCCGGGGTGCCTCGTCGGGGTGGGCGAGACCGTACGCGACGGCCTCACCCACCCCGAGCCCGCAGGAGCCGTGCCGGTCGGCTCCCCGGGCGATCTCCCGGGCCCGGTTGGCGGCCCGGTGGTACGGCGTGGCCAGCAGCGCCTCGCCGTCCACGGTCAACCGGTCCAGCGCGTCGGTGACCCCGAGCCCGGCGAGGTGGTCGGCCTCGGCGGCCAGCGCCAGCGGGTCCACCACCACGTACCGGGACAGGTGGGTGCCGACCCCGGGGTGGAACGTGCCGGCCCCGAACTGCGCGAACGTGTGGTGCCGTCCGTCGCGCAGCACGACGTTGTGTGCCGCCTGCGCGCCCCCGTTGAACCGGACGACGGTGTGCACCGGCCGGGTGGCGCAGAGCCAGTCGACGACGGTGCCCTTGCCCGCGTCGCCGTACCCGAGGTCGACCACCAGCACGTGGTTCACAGCCGGGTGACCCCGCTGCCGCCGGCCGGGGTGAAGGGCAGCGCCGCCGCCGAGACACGCCGGCCGCGGCCCAGCCGGGCCAACGCCTTCGACACCGTCCGGCCGGCCGTGGAGCCGGACCGGTCCAGGTCGCGTACGCCCTGGTCCAGGTCGATCGCCTGCTCGCCGAGACCGATGGTGAGCGCGATGGTCTCGCACACCGCGTCGAGGTCGTCCAGCTCGACGGCGTGCTGCCCGAGCAGCCCGCGCCAGAAGTCCAGCACCTTCCGGTTGCCGGCGTAGTGGCTGCCGGCGGGGAGCAGGTAGTAGGTGTCCCAGCGCCGGGTCACCTCGTCGACGATCTGCCGTACCGGCACGTCCTCGCCGAGCTCGTCGCCGATCAGCCGGCTCACCTGCCGCCGGTCCACCCGGGGGTAGGCGAGTTCGTCGCCGATGATGAACAGGTAGCCGCGCCGGCCGCGCTTCTCCCAGGAGTCGGTGACCGTGTGCCGGGCCATGAAGTACAGCGCCAGCTCGTACGACTCGCTCATCTGGCCGCCCCCGCCGCCCTCCAGCACGATCCGGCCGAGGTCGTCGTCCATCCGGTTGTCCGACTCGAACTGGCCCACCTGCAACGGCACCCGGTCGCAGGTGGCGTCGCCGATCGCGCCGAACATGAGCTGTGGATCGCGGGCGTACCCCTGGCGGAGCAGCAGGCCGAGCAGCTGCGGCAGCTTGGCCTGGAGGGTACGGGGGACGTGCCCCATCGAGCCGGTCACGTCGAAGAGCACCGCGACGGGGGTGGACTGCGGGTGCTCGGCGGAGTCGCGGCTCTCCCGGACCGCGCCGCGCGGGTCGAGCGCGGGGTGCACGCTCCGCGCCCCGCTGTCGCTGTAGGAGAAGGCGCTCCGGCCGCTGGCCCGTCGGTAGCGGTCGGCGGCGTCGTACACGTCGGTGGACCAGATTCCGCTGCCCATGGCAGCCTCCCTAGGGGTTGAGGGTGAAGGGTCGGAAGGTGCGCGGGCCGTAGCACCGCTCCAGCACCTCGTCGAGTTCGCCGAGCAGCCGCCACGCGTCGTCGGGACGCGCGGCGAGGTGCGGGCGCTGGCAGCCGGCCGCGAAGGCGCGCAGCTCGCGCGGGGCCCGGTCGGCCATCAGCCAGCCCATGCAGCGGGCGGCCAGGGCCAGGTCGGTGCCCGGGCCGGCCGGCCGCCGCCCGGTGACCTCCGGCGGGTACCAGTCCTCGTGGCCGGGCACCAGCGCCGGGACGGTCGCCCCGGGCGGGGTGGCGAAGCACCAGTCGACCAGCACCAGCCCGTGCGCGGCGGGCTCGATCAGCACGTGCCGGGGGAGCACCGCGCCGTGCACCACGCCGGCCCGGTGGGCCAGGCCGAGGGCGACCAGCAGCCGCCGCCACATCCAGGCCGCGTCGCGGGCGTCCAGCCCGTCCGGGTACGCCCGGCGCACCTCGTCCAGGCTGTGCAGCCCGGGCACGGTGCCGAGCACGTTGACCCGCCGTTCCGCCCCGGTCGCCGGGTCGCGCACCGGGAAGGAGTCGACCAGCCGGGGCACGTACGGCAGGTAGCGGGGGTCGCCGTGCTCCTCGATCGCGCGCAGCGCCCACGCCTCGCGGGCCAGCAGGTCGTTGTCGGCCGGCCGGCGGGCCACCTTGAGCAGCCGGTCCGCCCCGCCGTCGTAGAGGTCGGCGAGGTCGCCGGCGTACGCGAGCGGGCCGAGGGTGTGGTCGCCGAGCGGGGTGCCCCGGTCGCCCCGCCAGCGGCGGGTGACCGTGCCGAGGGCGTCGGTGGCGGCGGCGCGTACCCCCTCGTCGGCCGCGCCCAGCCGGTCCGGGTGCAGGGCCGTGACCAGCTCGCGGTAGCGGCGTGCGGGGGCCTCGGTGCCGAACAGTTCGGTGTCGCTGCGGGCGGCCGCGACCAGCCGGATCGCCTCCTCGGTCCTCACCGCACCGTCTCCTCGCGGGCGGGGCGCAGCAGCGCCGGGTGCAGCAGCCGCGCGTCGCCGGCGCGGTAGAGCTTGGCCCGGGGGCCGCCGCGTGCGCCGCCGCGTTCGGTGCTGGCCCCGGTGCTCTCGACGAAGCCCGGCACGGAGAGCACCTTGCGGTGGAAGTTGCCGGCGTGCAGCGGGTGTCCCCAGACCGTCTCGTAGACGGCCCGCAGCTCGGTGACGGTGAACTCCGGTTCGAGGAAGCGGGTGGCCAGCGGGGTGTACTCCAGTTTGGAGCGGGCCCGCTCCAGCCCGTCGGCGATGATCCGGCCGTGGTCGAAGGCGAGCTGGCGGCTGGTCAGGGCGGTGACCGGGAGCCAGACCGCGTCCTCGGCGTCGCTGCCGGCGGCCGGGTCGGGCAGGTCGGGGGCGAAGGCCAGGTGGGCCACCGAGATGATCCGCATCCGGGGGTCGCGGTCGGGGTCGCCGTAGCTGCCCAGCTGCTCCAGGTGCACCCGGTGCAGCCGCTCGCCGCCGAGCCCGGTCTCCTCGGCCAGTTCGCGGCGCGCCCCGGTGGCCAGGCCCTCGTCGGGGCGGACGAAGCCGCCGGGCAGCGCCCAGTGCCCCTCGTACGGCGGGGCGCCGCGCCGGACCAGCAGCAGGTGCAGGGCCCCGTCCCGGATGGTCAGCGCGACCACGTCGACGGTGACCGCGACCGCCGGATAGGCCCGGGGGTCGTACGCGGCGAGGAACTCCTGCTCGTTCACGGCTTCCCTCTCACTTCGAGAACAACTCAATCTGAGAACAACTTAGCGCACAAAAGAGGGGCCGCCAAGCCCCTCTTTTCCTCAGCGGACGGTGCCCACCAGATGCGGCCGCCCGTCCCGCGCGCCGTGCAGGCCGAAGTCCCAGCCCGCGCCGGTCGTGCCGGCGCTGAACGCCACCGTGGACGGCAACGGCACCGGCAGCTTGAACGCCACGTCCACCGTGTACGCCTCCGGCAGCCGGCTCTCCAGCGCGGCCAGGCAGCGCGCCTTGCTCCACATGCCGTGCGCGATCGGCCGGCGGAAGCCGAACAGCCGCGCCCCCAGGGCCGAGGTGTGGATCGGGTTATGGTCGCCGGAGACCCGCGCGTAGTCGGTGCCGACCCGGGGCGTCACCCGCCACTGCGCCGACGGGGCCGGCGCGGCCGGCCGGTCACCCCGGTCGGGCCGTGGGCCACCGGCCGCCGCGCGCTCCCTGCCCAGGTACGTCGAGACGCCCCGCCAGACCTCCGCGCCGCCGACCGAGGCGACCAGCACCACGTCCAGCTGCCGGCCCCGCTCGTGCGGACGCAGGTTCTCCGCGTACGTGCGGAAGTCCACCGTCTCGCCGGCCTCGACCGGCCGGTGCACGGTGATCCGGTTGGCCACGTGCACCACCCCGGTCAACGGGATCGGGAACTCCGCCGTGGTCATCAGCCGCAGTGACAGCGGAAAACCCAGCACGTGCAGGTACGTCCCCGGCAGCCGGTCGGTCAGCCGGAACCCGCAGACCCGGTCGTAGTCGGCGAGGTGGGCCCGGTCCACCGTCACCCCGGTGACGCCCAGCTCCACCGCCGGCACGTCCGCGCCACGCCGGCCGCCCCGCCCGGGCAGCGCCCCGAGCAGGGCCCGCCGGTAGAGCGCGCCGGCGGCCGGGAGCCGTGGCAGGTCGACCCGGGCCCGCCCCTCCGGGGTGGTCGCGGCGCCGGAACTGTCCCGGGCCGGCACGTCGCCGGACGCGGTGAGGTGGCCGGCCAGGGCGGAGAGGTCCTGCGTCCGGTCGTACGCCAGGGCGGAGAGGTCCTGGGTCGTCTCGGTGGCGAGGACGGGCAGCTCCTCGGCCGGCTCCGTGCCCCGGCGGGCGGCCAGGGCGTTGCGCGCCGTGGTCAGGTCCTGGGTGGGGCCGTCGATCAGCTCGTGCACCGACAGCTCCTCGGTCGGCTCCTCCGGCCGTCGCTTGCGCCGTACCATCACGCCCCCAGCAGGCTCTGGCCGCAGACCCGCACCACGTTGCCGGTCACCGCGCCGCTCGCCGGCCAGGCGAGCCAACCGATCGTCTCCGCCACGTCCACCGGCAGGCCGCCCTGGGCCATGCTGTTCATCCGGCGGCCCGCCTCCCGGAGCATCAGCGGGATCCGCGCGGTCAGCCGGGTCTCGATGAATCCGGGTGCGACCGCGTTGAGGCTGATCCCCCGCTCGCGCAGCACCGGGGTGAGCGAGTCGACCAGGCCGATCACGCCGGCCTTGCTGGTCGCGTAGTTGGTCTGACCCCGGTTGCCGGCGATGCCGGCGATCGAGGAGACCGACACGATCCGGCCGCCGGCCGGGATCAGGTCGCGCTCCAGCAGCACGTCGTTGATCCGCTCCTGGCTGGACAGGTTCACGTCGATGACCTGGTCCCAGCGGTCCGGGTCCATCCGGCCGAGGGTCTTGTCCCGGGTGATGCCGGCGTTGTGCACCACCACGTCGACCCGGCCGTGCCGGGCCGCCAGGTGCTCGGCCAGCCGGGTCGGGGCGTCCGGCGCGGTCAGGTCGAGCTGCACCGCGCTGCCGCCGATCTCGTTGGCCACCTCGGCCAGCGCGTCCCCGGCGGACGGCACGTCCAGCGCCACCACCTGCGCGCCGTCCCGGGCCAGCACCGTGGCCAGCGCCGCCCCGATGCCCCGGGCCGCCCCGGTGACCAGCACGACCTGCCCGTCCAGCGGCCGGTCCCAGTCGGCCGGGGCGGTGGCCGTGCCGGCGCCGATCCGGACCACCTGCCCGGAGACGTACGCGGAGCGGCCGGACAGCAGAAAACGGAGGGTCGATTCGAGGCTGGTGAGCGTGCCGGCGTCGCCGTCCTTCGTCACGTACACGAGCTGGGCGGTGACGCCCCGGCCGAACTCCTTGCCGATGCTGCGGGTGAGCCCCTCCAGGGCGCGCTGGGCGGTGGCCTCACGCGGCGATCCGCACTCGGCCGGCGGGGTGCCCAGCACGATCACCCGACCGCTGGGGGTCAGCGACCGGGCGTGCGGGTGGAAGAAGTCGTAGAGCTGGCGCAGGCCGGTCGAGTCGGTGATGCCGGTGGCGTCGTACACCAGGCCGGCGTAACGCACGGGGTCGTCGGTGGCGGCGACCGGGTCGCGCAGCTCGACCCCGGCGAAGGTCAGCACCTTGGTGACCGGCTCGGCGAGCCGGCTGCCGGCCGCGGTGCCGAGCAGGACCGGCCCCGGGACCAGCGGGTCGCCCGGCGTGTGCCGGCGCAGTCGGGGCGGGTCGGGCAGCCCGAGGCGCTTGACCAGCGCGCGACCGGCCCCCGATTGGACGAAGCTCGCGTACCTGTCGGTCATAGGCGTAGCCTACTGGCGAGTAGGGTTCGGGCAACAGTTCAGAGGAGGACGATCGTGCAGAGTGTCCGGCGGGTCGCGGTCATCGGCGGCAACCGCATCCCCTTCGCCCGGTCCAACTCGCGCTACGCGCAGGCCTCCAACGCGGACATGCTCGGCGCGGCCCTGGACGGCCTGGTCGCCCGGTTCGGCCTGGCCGGCCAGCGGGTCGGCGAGGTGGTGGCCGGAGCGGTGCTCAAGCACTCCCGGGACTTCAACCTCACCCGCGAGGTGGTGCTCGGCTCGCGTCTCGACCCGCACACCCCGGCGTACGACGTCCAGCAGGCCTGCGGCACCGGCCTGGAGGCCGCCATCCTGGTCGCCAACAAGATCGCCCTCGGGCAGATCGAGGTGGGCATCGCCGGTGGCGTGGACACCACCTCCGACGCGCCGCTGGCGATCAACGAGGACCTGCGCCGCACCCTGCTCGAGCTGAACTCCGCCCGGACCCTCGGTGAGCGGCTGAAGGTGGCCGCGAAGCTCCGCCCGCACCAGCCGTTCAAGCCGGAGATCCCGCGCAACGCGGAGCCGCGTACCGGGCTGTCGATGGGGGAGCACGCCGCCCGCACGGCGGTGCGCTGGAACATCGACCGGGCGGCGCAGGACGAGCTGGCGCTCCGCTCGCACCAGCGGCTCGCCGCCGCGTACGACAAGGGGTTCTTCGACGACCTGATGACCCCCTACCTGGGGCTGACCCGCGACCAGAACCTGCGGGCGGAGACCAGCCTGGAGAAGCTCGGCTCGCTCAGGCCGGTCTTCGGCACCAAGGGGCCGGACGCCGAGCGGGCCACCATGACCGCCGGCAACTCGTCCCCGCTCACCGACGGCGCGTCGACCGTGCTGCTGGCCTCGGAGGAGTGGGCGCGCGAGCACCACCTGCCGGTGCTGGCCTGGTTCTCCTGGTCGGAGACGGCCGCGGTGGACTTCGTGCACGGCGACGAGGGGCTGCTGATGGCCCCCGCGTACGCGGTGCCCCGGATGCTCTCCCGGGCCGGCCTGACGCTGCAGGACTTCGACTTCTACGAGATCCACGAGGCGTTCGCCTCGCAGGTGCTGGCCACCCTGGCCGCCTGGGAGTCGGCGGAGTTCTGCAAGGAACGGCTGGGGCTGGACGCCCCGCTCGGGTCGATCGACCGGGAGCGGCTCAACGTGCACGGCTCCTCGCTGGCCGCCGGGCACCCGTTCGCCGCCACCGGTGGCCGGATCGTGGCGACCCTGGCGAAGCTGCTCGACCAGAAGGGGAGCGGGCGCGGCCTGATCTCGATCTGCGCGGCGGGCGGTCAGGGCGTCACGGCGATCCTGGAACGCTGACGACGGGGCGGTCCGGGGACAAAAGTCTCCGATAACCCTTTCCGGTCATGAAAGGTACAAAGGCTCACATTCACCTTCTGAACCTCTGAGCATGAGGACGTCACTCGTCCCATTTCAGGAGGTTCAGCGTGAGAACACATCGCTGGCTGCTGGCCGTCGTCTCCGGCGCGGCCCTGGTGCTGGTGCCCGGGGCCGCCCAGTCGGCCACCGCGCCCACCGCCGCGATCGCCAGGGCGGCCACCACCGTCGACGCCGGCCCGGGCGACCGGGGCGGCGACGGCCAGGGCAGCGAGCGGCGCCGCGACCCGCAGCCGCCGCCGAGCCGGAGCCTGTGCAGCCCCGACCAGCCGCCGACCGCGCCGCAGACCACCCAGTTCTACGACAACAACGTCCTGCTCGGCCCGCTCAACCTGCCCACCGCGTCGCCGGTCGGGCCGCTCCTCGCCGGCTACCAGCGGTTCGGCGCGCAGACCGAGGCCGAGTGGCTGAGCAACTACACCACCGGCGGCACGCCCAACAGGCTGATCTTCCCGCCCCAGGACGGCTTCGCGCTCGGCCCGCACGGCGAGGCGATCAAGACCCGCCAGACGATGCTGCCCGGCTACCGCCTGGACCGCTTCGGCTTCCCCGGCGGTGCCTTCCTGGCCCCGCTCGGCACCCCGTTCAGCTCCCGCTCGCTCGCGCCGCAGAGCCTGAACACCCCGCCGACCCCACCGGCCACCACCCCCGCCGCGCCGCTGGCCAACTACCACACCTACTGCGTGCTGAAGCCGTTCGACGTGGACTCCGGCCCGATCGCGCCGTGGTTCGCCCAGCCCGGCATGGGTACGCAGTTCAAGCTGAACCAGGCGTACTTCCCGCAGGCGACCATGCCGGTGACCGTGCAGTGGCTGCTCGACCACCACTTCCTCGCCGAGGAGTACCTGGACGGCACCTGCGCGGACCCGCAGGGCTGGGCGGTCGGCTCGGACGCCTGCTGAGCCGGGATCGGAGGTCGGGAGTGGACCGGTACGAGGTGCGGGCGGCCCTGCTGGCGGCGGGGCAGTCCCCGGACGCCTTCGCGCTGGAGGGCGTGCACGAGCACCAGCCGGTCCCTCCCGACTTCTGGTTCCTCCGCCGCTCACCCGGCGGCGGCTGGGAGATCGGCTCCTACGAGCGGGGCCGGTACGAGGTGCGGATGGCGTTCGGCACGGAGGCGGAGGCGTGCGCGGCGCTCTACACCGTGCTCACCGGTCGTCCCGCCCCGACGTGACGGGACTACTTGAGGGATCCGGCCGGGGCCAGCCAGCGCATGGGTTGGCCGGTCACCGCGGCGACCTGGTCGTAGTCCCGGTCGTAGTGCAGGAGGGAGAGCCCTTGGTGTTCGGCGGTGGCGGCGATCAGGAGATCCACCGCACCGGCTGACCTGTGGGTTCCCCGGGCGGTGAGGTCCGCCTGTATCTCGGCGGCGCGCTCGTAGCTTCCGTCGGGCATGCCCACCCAGCCGAAGACGGTGCGGAGCTGCTGCTCCAGGCGTGCGCGGTCGGCCACCGAGCGGGCCGAGTAGAGGAATTCCAGCTCGACCAGGGGGCAGATCGCGACCAGGCCGGCGGTGAGTGTCTGTTCCCAGCGGGCCAGCACTGCGGGGTCCCGGAGCAGCCGGACCAGGGCGCTGGTGTCGATCAGGTAGTCGGCGATCTTCACGGTCGGTAGGTGCCCTTGTCGAGCAGTTCGTCGAAGTCGCCGGCCTGTCCCCGGCCCGCCAGTTCGGCCAGGGCACGGGCCCGGCGTAGCCGGGCGGCTCCTTCGCGGAGCGCGACGTTGACCGTTTCCTTCTTGGTCCGGGTGCCGAATGCCTTGGCCGCGTCGGCGAGCGCCTCGTCGTCGACGTCCACGAGGATCTTGGTCACGGCATCTCCTATATACGGCGAGCGGAAGAAGTATATCCGCCCCTGGCCCGGTCCGGGGCCGTGCGGCGCGTACGGGAGAATGAGGGCCGTGACGACGATCCCGAACGTGCTCGCCAACCGGTACGCCTCGCCCGAGCTGGTCGCCCTCTGGTCCCCCGAGGAGAAGGTACGGCTGGAGCGGCGGCTCTGGTTGGCCGTGCTGAAGGCCCAGCGGGACCTCGGCGTGCCGGTGCCGGACGGGGTGGTCGAGGCGTACGAGCGGGTGGTCGACGACGTCGACCTGGCCTCGATCGCGGAGCGCGAGCGGGTCACCCGGCACGACGTGAAGGCGCGGATCGAGGAGTTCAGCGCGCTCGCCGGCCACGAGCACGTGCACAAGGGGATGACCTCCCGCGACCTCACCGAGAACGTCGAGCAGCTCCAGGTGCGCCGCTCGCTGGAGCTGATCCGGGACCGGGTGGTGGCCACCCTGGCCCGGCTCGCCTGGCACGCCCACGAGTACTCCGGCCTGGTGATGACCGGCCGGTCGCACAACGTCGCCGCGCAGGCCACCACGCTGGGCAAGCGCTTCGCCTCGGCAGCCGAGGAGCTGCTGATCGCGTACGAGCGGCTGGAGGACCTGATCGGCTGGTACCCGCTGCGGGGCATCAAGGGCCCGGTCGGCACCGCCGCCGACCAGCTCGACCTCTTCGACGGTGACGCCGACAAGGTGGCCGAGCTGGAGCGCCGGGTCGCCGAGCACCTCGGGTTCAGCCGGGTGCTGGACAGCGTCGGCCAGGTCTACCCGCGCTCGATCGACGTGGCGGTGCTCGCCGCGCTCTCCCAGGTGGCCGCCGCGCCGTCGTCGCTGGCCACCACGATCCGGCTGATGGTCGGGCAGGAGCTGGTGACCGAGGGCTTCAAGCCGGGTCAGGTGGGCTCCAGCGCGATGCCGCACAAGATGAACACCCGCTCGTCGGAGCGGGTGAACGGCTTCGCCGTGATCATCCGGGGCTACCTGTCGATGGTCGGCGAGCTGGCCGGCGACCAGTGGAACGAGGGGGACGTGTCCTGCTCGGTGGTCCGTCGGGTCGCCCTGCCGGACGCGTTCTTCGCCGCCGACGGGCTGTTCCAGACCTTCCTCACGGTGCTGGACGAGTTCGGGCCGTACCCGGCGGTGATCAACCGGGAGCTGGAGCGCTTCCTGCCGTTCCTGGCGACCACCAAGATCCTGGTCGCGGCGGTACGACGGGGCGTCGGGCGGGAGGTCGCGCACGAGGTGATCAAGGAGCACGCGGTCGCCGTGGCGCTGGCCATGCGGGAGAAGGGTGCCGCCGAGAACGACCTCTTCGACCGGCTCGCCACCGACGGCCGGCTGGGCCTGACCCGGGCCGAGATCGACGCCCTGGTCGCCGACCGCAACGCCTTCGTCGGCGCGGCCGGCTCCCAGGTCGACCGGGTCACCGCCCGGATCACCAAGATCGTGGAAGCCCACCCCGAGGCCGCCGCCTACTCCCCACCCCCCATCCTCTGACCCCGTCAGGAGTCGCGGGTGGGGGTCTCGGCGGCGGAGGAGAGGTTGGGGGCGCTGGCCGGTTCGGCGATGCCGCCGGGGGCCGAGGCGATCTCCGGGTCGTGCGCGGTCCCGGCCGCCACCATGGGCTGGTCGGCGGGCATGACGTCGGGCATCTTGGGCACCACGATCACCGCCGTGCCGTACGCGCAGATCTCCATCCACATCTCGCCGCAGTCCCGGCTGTCGAAACGCATGCCGATCACCGCGTTCGCGCCGAGCCGGCGGGCCTCCTCGCCCAGTCGGGCCACCGAGTCGGTACGCCAGCGGGTGAGGTTGTCCGGTGCCATCGGGTCGTACGCGCCGCCGCGCAGGTTCTTCACCCCTTCGCGGTACGGGTTGCGGGTCCTCGCCATCGAGGAGACCACTTCGCCGAGGATCTGGCGGATCTCGTAGCCGGGCAGTTGATCCGTCGTCACGACCAGCACGGTTCCGATGCTGTCAGCCGGCCGGCGGCCGGAACGTGCGCCGTGTTCACCTGATCGGATGCTGCAAAACGGCGCGGCGCGGACGGTCGGCGTGGCCGGGCCCATCCGCGCCGCCCCGGGCGGGAACCGGCAGACACCGGCCACCGGGTGATCCTGGACCGGTTGTATGCGATCCCGCCGTGGTTCGCGGGTCGCGGCGCCGGCTGCGGCAGGGCTCCGGACACATCGACTGATGCCACGGGTCCCCGCGCTTCGCGCACCGGGCCCGATCGAGGCGGGTCGATCATCGACTCGCGGTGCGCGGACGCGCCCGGGCCGGCTGTCGGAAACCGGTCCCGACGTGGCCGGTCGGAACGGAAAATGCCTGGTGGGGGAGGGTGTGGCCGCGCTCGGGCGGCGATCTTCGGCAACGAATCCGTATCGACGTCACAACGACTCCGCATCGACGTTCCGTCCCGGCGTGCGGTCCCGCCGACCACCGTCCGGACCCGCCCCGGCCGGTGCGGGCGGGGCGGTATCTGCCAGGTAGGCTGGCTGCGCTCGCCCGTAGTGGGCCGGCACCCAACTGCGTACACAGTCAGGAGTGCCCCGTGCCTCGCGTCGTCGTCGACGTCATGCTCAAGCCCGAGATCCTCGATCCTCAGGGCCAGGCCGTCGCAAACGCGCTGCCCCGACTCGGCGTCAGCGACGTCGCCTCGGTTCGGATCGGCAGGCGGATCGAGATCGAGTTCACCGGCGAACCGGACCTGGACCGGGCCCGGGAGATCGCCGACAAGCTGCTCGCCAACCCGGTCATCGAGGACTTCACCGTCCGCGTGGTCGAGGCCGACGAGACCGTGGACGCGCACCCGTGACCGCCCGGGTCGGTGTGGTGACGTTCCCCGGCTCGCTGGACGACGGCGACGCCGCCCGGGCCGTCCGGATCGCCGGCGCCGAGCCGGTCCGGCTCTGGCACGGTGACCCGGAGCTGCACGGGGTGGACGCCGTCGTCCTGCCCGGCGGCTTCTCCTACGGCGACTACCTGCGCTGCGGGGCCATCGCCCGGTTCGCCCCGGTGATGGAGACGATCGTGGACGCCGCCCGGGGCGGTCTCCCGGTGCTCGGCATCTGCAACGGCTTCCAGATCCTCTGCGAGGCGCACCTGCTGCCCGGCGCGCTCACCCGTAACCAGCACCTGCACTTCCGCAACCGGGACCAGGTCCTCCGCATCGAGGCCGTCGGCACCGCCTGGACCAACGCGTTCCAGCCGGGCCAGGAGGTGCTGATCCCGGTCAAGAACGGCGAGGGCTGCTACGTCGCCGACCCGGCGACGCTGGACCGGCTGGAGGCCGAGGGCCGGGTGGTCGCCCGCTACGTCGGCGGCAACCCCAACGGTTCGCAGCGGGACATCGCCGCGATCACCAACGAGGCCGGCAACGTCGTCGGCATCATGCCGCACCCCGAGCACGCGGTGGAGGCGCTCACCGGCCCCTCCCTGGACGGTCTCGGCTTCTTCACCTCGGTGCTCAAGCACCTGGTGGGGGCGCCGGCGTGACCGTGCGCGGCGGGATCATCGGTCACCGCCGGTACGGCGGCGAGCGCAGCGAGGAGAGGTCATGACCACCCATCCGGACCCGGCCCTGCGGGAGACGCCGGCCGTGGTGCCGCAGGCCGGCCCGGCCGACGACTGGGCCCGCGACGTGGACACCGTGCCCCAGGCCGTCGACACCCCGGACGAGCTCCAGCCGTACGCCGAGCTGGGCCTGCGGGACGACGAGTACGACCGGATCCGGCACATCCTCGGCCGCCGGCCCACCCAGGCCGAGCTGGCCATGTACTCGATCATGTGGAGCGAGCACTGCTCCTACAAGTCGAGCAAGGTGCACCTGCGCCAGTTCGGTGAGAAGGCCCCGCCGAGCGACCGGCTGCTCGCCGGCATCGGCGAGAACGCCGGCGTGGTCCGGGTCTCCGACGAACTGGCGGTCACCTTCAAGGTCGAGTCGCACAACCACCCGAGCTTCGTCGAGCCGTACCAGGGCGCGGCGACGGGTGTCGGCGGCATCGTCCGGGACATCCTCGCCATGGGTGCCCGCCCGGTCGCCGTGATGGACCCGCTGCGCTTCGGCGCGGCCGACCACCCGGACACCGCCCGGGTGCTCCCCGGCGTGGTGGCCGGAGTCGGCGGCTACGGCAACTGCCTGGGCCTGCCGAACATCGGCGGCGAGGTCGTCTTCGACCCCTGCTACCAGGGCAACCCGCTGGTCAACGCGCTCTGCCTCGGCGTACTGCCGGTCGACCGGCTGCAGAAGAAGGAGGCCGCCGGCCCCGGCAACGTCGTGGTGCTGATGGGTGCCCGCACCGGGCGCGACGGCATCGGTGGCGTGTCGGTGCTGGCCAGCGCCACCTTCGACGAGGGCAGCGAGCAGCGCCGCCCGTCGGTGCAGGTCGGCGACCCGTTCATGGAGAAGCTCCTGATCGAGGCCTGCCTGGAGCTGTACGACGCCGAGCTGGTCGTCGGCATCCAGGACCTCGGTGGCGCCGGCCTGACCTGCGCGCTCACCGAGACCGCCGCCTCCGCCGGCACCGGTATGCGGGTCTGGCTGGAGCGGGTCCCGCTGCGCGAGGCGTCGATGACGCCGCACGAGATCCTGGCCAGCGAGTCGCAGGAGCGGATGCTGCTGGTCGTCGCGCCGGACAAGCTGGAGGCGGTGCTCAAGACCGCCGAGAAGTGGGGCGTCTGGGCCACCGCGATCGGCGAGGTCACCGCGCCGGCACCGGACGGCCGGCCCGGCCGCCTGGTGATCACCTGGCGCGACCAGCTCGTGGTGGACGTGCCGCCGGGCTCGCTGGTCGACGACGGGCCGGTCTACGCCCGTCCGATGCGGGAGCCGGCCGACCTGATCCTGCTCCAGGCCGACCGCGCCGAGACGCTGCCCCGGCCGAGCGACCCGGACGCGCTGCGCGAGACCGTGCTCCGGATGATCGCGTCGCCGAACCTGGCCGACAAGACCTGGGTCACCGAGCAGTACGACCGGTACGTGCTGGGCAACACCGTGCTCGCCCAGCCGGAGGACTCCGGCGTGATCCGGATCGACGAGCGGACCGGCCTGGGGGTCGCCCTCTCGCTCGACGGCAACGGCCGGTACGCGCGCCTCGACCCGTACCAGGGGACCCGGCTCGCGCTCGCCGAGGCGTACCGGAACGTGGCGGTGACCGGGGCGAAGCCGATCGCCGTGACCAACTGCCTCAACTTCGGCTCGCCGGAGGACCCGGGCGTGATGTGGCAGTTCGCCGAGGCCGTCCGCGGCCTGGCGGACGGCTGCCTCGAGCTGGGCATCCCGGTCACCGGTGGCAACGTCAGCTTCTACAACCAGACCGGCGCGGCGGCCATCCACCCGACCCCGGTGGTCGGCGTGCTGGGCGTGCTGGACGACGTCGCCGAGCGGGTGCCGATGGGCTTCGTGCCGCGCGCCGGCGGCGACCACGACCAGCTCTTCCTGCTGGGCGAGACGCACGTCGAACTCTCCGGCTCGGAGTGGGCCTGGGTGACCCACGAGCACCTGGGCGGCATCCCGCCGCAGGTCGACCTGGCCCGGGAGCGGCAGCTCGCCGAGCTGCTGGCCGACGCGGCCCGGGTCGGGCACCTCAGCTCGGCGCACGACCTCTCCGACGGCGGCCTCGCGCAGAGCCTGGTCGAGTCCTGCCTGCGGCGGGGTGTCGGCGCCCGGGTGGTGCTGCCGGAGCACTTCGCCGGTGGCTCGATGCCGTTCGTCTTCCTGTTCAGCGAGTCCGCCGGCCGGGTGCTGGTGTCGGTGCCGCGTGGGCACGAGAAGGCGTTCACCGCCCTCTGCGCCGAGCACGCGGTGCCGTGGGAGTTCGTCGGGGTCACCGACCCGGCGGGCGGCGCCCTGGAGGTGCACGGCCAGTTCCGGATCGGCCTGGACGAGCTGCGCGCCGCGCACACCGCCACCCTGCCGCGCCTCTTCGGCGGCGAGGAGGCGGCCCAGGTGACCGTGGCGGCCGCCCGTACCGGCACCAGCACGGTCCTGCCGGCCACCGCCGAGCAGCCGGTGGGGGTCGACACGGACGCGGTGGCCGCCGAGCCGATCGCCCGGGCCGAGCCGGCCGGGGAGACGCCGGCCCCGACCCCGGTCGACGGTGGCGAGCAGCGCGACGCCGACGCGGCGGACGAGCCGGTCGCGGCCGCGGACGCCCCGGCGGACCAGGTCGACGCGGCGGACGAGGTCGGTGGGGCGGCGTCCGCGTCGGCCGAGGCCGGCCCCGACGCCGAGGTGACCGCCCCCGGTGACCCGGACCGGGCCGACACGCCGGATGAGCGCTGACCCGCCGGCCCCGGCCGTCTTCGCCCAACCCGGTTCCGGCGCCCGCTTCGACTGGGGGCTGACCGGGGCGGCGGAGCTCGGCCGGGTCTGCGCCGCCCTGGTGGTGGTGGACGTGCTCTCGTTCACCACCGCCGTGGAGGTCGCGGTGGGCCGGGGCATGCGGGTGCACCCGTTCCCCTGGGGGGAACAGGCCGCCCTGTACGCCCGCCGGGTGGGTGCCGTGGCTGCGGTCGGTCGCCGGCAGATGACCCCCGAGCACCCCTGGTCGCTCTCCCCGGCCGCGCTGCGGCGCGCCCCGGTGGTCGACGACCTGGTGCTGCCGTCGCCGAACGGTTCCGCGATCAGCGCCGCCGCGAGCGCCACGGGCGTACCGGTGGTCGCGGCCTGCCTGCGCAACGCCCGCGCCGTCGGGCGCTGGCTGCGCAGCCAGGGGTACGGCTCGACGGACGCCCCGGTCGGCGTGGTGGCCGCCGGGGAGCGGTGGCCGGACGGCTCGCTGCGCCCCTGCGTCGAGGACCAGCTGGGGGCGGCCAGCGTGCTGGACGCCCTCTCCGGCGTGGCGGGTGGCCTGTCGGTGGAGGCGGCGATGGCGCTCGCCGCGTTGGCCAGCACGCCGGACCTGCCGGCCGCGGTACGCGGCTGCGTCTCCGGCCGCGAGCTGGCCGAGGGCGGTTTCGCCGAGGACGTGGCGGTCGCCGTGCAGCTGGACGTCTCCCGGGTGGTGCCGGTGCTCCGGCAGGGTTACTTCGCCGCGGCCTGACCGGCTCCGCCCGCGACCGTCGACCCAGGTGGCGGCTGTCCTTCTCGCCGCCTGCAAACTTGATGACGGAAACGAATCGTGCGGCGCACCCGGCGGCCGCTTGCCGGCGAGGCCGCGCGCCCTGACACCCGCGCTCAGGAGGCCGCGCCCTGACACCCGCGCTCAGGAGGCCGCGCCCTGACACCCGCGCTCAGGAGGGTCAGTCCGAGTAGCGGCCCCCGGGTATCGGACGGTGCGCCGGAGCGGTGCGGCGTCGGCCTCGTGGGGAACCGGCCGACCGCGAGTCGTTCACGACATCAGGTTTGTAGGCGGCCACGCGAGAGACCGAGGAGCACGTGGTCGTTACCGGGTGGGTGACGCGCAACGGCCGCCCGGATCTCTCCGGGCGGCCGTTGTCGTCGGTCGGGGCGTACGCCCCGGCGGGTCAGTCGTCCAGCCAGTCCAGGCGGCGACCGCCGCGCTCCGGCGGGCCGTCCGGGCGACCCCGACCGGCCTGGGCCGGATCGGCGTAGTAGCCGCCCTGGTCGTAGCCCTGGTCGTCATAGCCGCCGGTGCGCTGCTGCGGCGGCGGCTCCTGGCCGTAACCACCCGGCTGGCCGTAGCCGCCCTGCTGCGGCTGCTGGCCGTACCCGTCGTTGCCGCCGTAGCCGCCACGCTGGTCGTAGTTCTGGCCGCCCTCGTAGCCGCCGCCGGGAGCGGCGTCGTAGCCGCCGGTGGGCGGGGCGTCGTAGCCGCCCCGGGCCGGGCCGCCCTCGTAGCCGCCCCGGGCCGGGGCGTTGTCGTAGCCCCGGGTGTTGTCGTAACCACCCTGGTCCGCGGCGCCGTCGTAACCGCCCTGCGCGCCGTACCCGCCGTACCCGTTGTCCGGCTCGCCGCCCCGGCCGTAGTGGCCCTGGTCCTGCGCGCCGTAGCCGGGGGCCTGGTCGGCGCCGGGCTGGTAGGTGCTGGTCGGGTACGGGTCGGCCGGCGGCGCGTACTGGGTGCTGTCGCCGGTGTAGCGGCCGGTCGGCTCGTCGTACCGCTCGTTGCCGTAGCCGCCGCCCTGGGCGGGCGGGTAGCCGCCGGCCCCGGCGCCGTAGTCCCGGTCGCCGTAGCCGCCGCCCGAGGCCGGGGCGTTGCCGTAGCCGCCGCCCGAGGAGGGCGCGTTGCCGTAGCCGTTGGCGCCGTAGCCGCCCGGTGCGGGCTCGTCGCCGTAGCCGCCGCCGGCCCAGCCGCCCTGCCCGCCGCCGTAACCGGACGCGGGCGGCGCGCCGTACGGGTCCGGCGGGACGTCGTCGACGACCGGCCGGTGCATCATCGTCGGCGCGTCGCTGAGCGAGGTGCCGCCGACCATGGTGGGCGCGGGGCCCGCACCCATCCCGCCGACCACCCGGGTCTGGTCCTCGGCGCCCCGGTAACCGCCGCGCGCCACCGGCACCGCACCCGCGGCGGCGGCCCCGCCCGGACCGGCGGTGTCGGCGTCGTCGCCCTCGTTCTTGCGCCGCATGTAGAGCAGCACGATGGTGCCGACACCCACCGCCACGAACAGGCCGCCGAGCAGGATCAGCAGCCAGGAGCCGCCGGAGTCCTCCTTGGCGGTGGGCTGCGCGGCCGCCGCCGGCGCCTCACTGGACGGCCCCTCGGTGACCTCGTCGGTCGCCTCGTCGGTCGGCAGCGCCTCCGCGCTGGCCGACGGGGTGGCGCTCGGCGTGGCCTTCACCTCGACCGGCACGGCGAGGCGCAGGCCGGTCTTCGAATCACCGGCCGCCGCGTCGATCGACTTGGTGATCTGCTTGCCGTCCTTGCTGGCGCCCAGGTCGAGCCGGCCGGGGGCGATCGGGTCGGACGCGGAGCCGGAGAACTTGAAGTTGCCGCTGCCGTCGCTGTTGGTCTGGCGCAGCTTGCCCTGGCCGTCCCGCAGCATCACGACCGCGCCCGAGATCGGCTCGCTGTTGGCCGCGATGATGACCTTGCCGGAGATCGACTTGACGGTCTGTGCCTCGGTCGGCTGCGGGGCAGCCTTCGCCTTCACGGTGAGGTTGAAGTTGGCGGTGGCCGGCTCGGAGACACCCTGCACGCGGACCGTCACCGAGGTGCCGTTGGCGTCGGGGGCGTTGTCGTTCGCCCGGACGGTGATCAGCTGGACCTTCGGCGAACCGGGCGGCCCGTTGAACGTGAACCCGCCGCACCCGCTGCTGCAGCTGACGCCGGACGGCAGCCCGCTGAGACTCAGGTCACCGTTCTTGTCGTCGGTGCCGGGGGTGATGGTCACCGTGAGCGTCGTGTCGCTGCCCGCGTTGACCGTTGCCGATCCCGGCGCGACGTTGACACTGGCGGCGAACGCCGGTGTGGCGGGGACGGTGAGCAGCGCGCCGAACGCCAGCGCTACGACCACACCGGCCCGCTGCTTCCAGGCACGTCGGTGTGTTGACACGTCCACCGCCTTCCGGGTCTGATCTCCTCGCCGGCCGGTCGCCGGACCAGGTTGATCACTCACGGTACGAAATACGCCGTCGGCAACTATGCCTTGTCTGACCGGATCATCTCTACCCAGGGCCAGCGTCGAGCGCGGCCCGGTGAGGTCGTATCGTCCCGTCGTGTCCTCTCCGCACACTAAGTCCGCCGCGGTCGCGGCAGCGCTGACGGCGCTCGACGAGGGGCGTACGCCCGAACGGCCGGTGTACCGGGAGGCGGTCCGTACCCTCTTGGCCGTCCTCGCGGAGCGCGCCCCCGGCCGATCGGTGGAGGTGCGGGTTCCACCCTATGGTGCGGTGCAGTGCGTGGCGGGGCCGCGACACACCCGCGGAACACCGCCGAACGTCATCGAAACGGACCCGGCGACCTGGCTGGCGCTGGCCACCGGCCGGCTCGACTGGGCGGCGGCGGTCACCGAGGGTCGCGTACGGGTGAGCGGCAGCCGCGCCGACCTCTCCGCCCACCTGCCCCTCTAGCTGGGCGGGCCCGCCGACACGCATCACGCAGGGCAGGCGAATCGTGACTGTCGGTGGCGACCGGGATTCGCGTACACTGTCAGGCGACGACGGTCCCGGCCGACCGGCGGAGCAGTTCCCCCGACTCCGCCCGGCCAGTCCCCAGCATGAGGGAGCGGCACGTGCCCCGAGGCGATGGCCGGCTGAGCCACGACCTTGACCCCCAACGACCCGGCCCCCAGGACGCCTGTGGCGTCTTCGGTGTCTGGGCGCCCGGCGAAGAGGTCGCCAACCTCACCTACTTCGGGCTCTACGCCCTCCAGCACCGGGGCCAGGAGGCGGCCGGCATCGCGGTGAGCGACGGCACCGGCGTGGTGGTCTACAAGGATCTCGGCCTGGTCGCCCAGGTCTTCGACGAGCCGACCCTGGCCAGCCTGCGCGGGCACCTGGCGATCGGTCACGCGCGCTACTCCACCACCGGCGGCTCGACCTGGGAGAACGCCCAGCCGACCATCCGGGCGACCACGGCCGGCACCACGATCGCGCTGGCCCACAACGGCAACCTGGTCAACACCGCCGACCTCCAGCGCGAGGTCGCCGAGCGGGGCATCGACCCGGACGGGTCGAGCAACGACACCTCGCTGGTGACCATGCTGCTGGCCAGCCGCCCCGACCTGTCGGTGGAGGCCGCCGCGCTGGAGGTGCTGCCGCAGCTGCGCGGCGCGTTCAGCTTCGTCTTCATGGACGAGTCGACCCTCTACGCGGCGCGCGACCCGCACGGCGTACGCCCGCTGGTGCTGGGCCGGCTCGAGCGCGGCTGGGTGGTCGCCAGCGAGACAGCCGCGCTGGACATCGTCGGGGCCAGCGTGGTCCGCGAGGTCGAGCCGGGCGAGCTGATCGCCATCGACGAGGACGGCCTGCGCTCCACCCGGTTCGCCGCGCCGGAGCCCAAGGGCTGCCTCTTCGAGTACGTCTACATCGCCCGCCCGGACGCCACCATCGCGGGCCGGAACGTGCACTCGGCGCGGGTGCAGATCGGCCGTCAGCTGGCCAAGGAGCACCCGGTCGAGGCCGACCTGGTGATCCCGGTGCCCGAGTCCGGCACCCCGGCCGCGATCGGGTACGCCGAGGAGTCCGGCATCACCTACGGCGCGGGCCTGATGAAGAACCCGTACGTGGGGCGCACCTTCATCCAGCCGTCGCAGACCCTGCGTCAGCTCGGCATCCGGCTCAAGCTCAACCCGCTGCGGGAGAACGTCCGTGGCAAGCGCCTGGTGGTGGTGGACGACTCGATCGTGCGGGGCAACACCCAGCGGGCCATCGTCCGGATGCTGCGCGAGGCCGGTGCGTTGGAGGTGCACGTGCGCATCTCGTCGCCGCCGGTCAGCTGGCCCTGTTTCTACGGCATCGACTTCGCCACCCGGGCGGAACTGCTCGCCAACGGGTTGGACAACGAAGGCATCCGGCGGTCGATCGGTGCCGACACGCTGGGTTACGTATCGCTGCCCGGTCTCATCGCCGCGACCGAGCAGCCGAAGACCCGGCTCTGCCGGGCGTGCTTCGATGGGGAGTACCCGATCGACCTGCCGGCCGGGAACCTGATCGGCAAGCACGTGCTCGAAGGAGTGGGCCGGCGGGTCGCCGCGGAGGCGGCCAACGCCACGCCGGAGCCCACCGCCACCCTGGCCGCCACAAACCGCCCATAGCACCACCGACGCGGGGCGGCCGGCGCAGGCGGCCCGCGGGAACCACAAAGGGGAGAACCGTGACGCACGTGTCCGAGCGCAGCGGCGCAGGAACCAGCCCGACGGGCGCCGGCGGCGACCGCCAGCCCTGGACGGCCGGCACCGGCCGCACCACGCGCAAACGCTCGGTCTCGTACGCCGACGCCGGGGTGTCGATCGAGGCGGGCGACCGCGCGGTCGAGCTGCTGAAGTCCAAGGTGAAGCAGACCCGGCGCCCGGAGGTCATGGGCGACCTGGGCGGTTTCGCCGGCCTGTTCCGGCTGGACACCAAGAAGTACAAGAACCCGATCCTGGCCTCGTCCACCGACGGCGTCGGCACCAAGCTGGTGATCGCGCAGCAGCTCGACATCCACGACACGGTCGGTATCGACCTGGTCGCGATGGTCGTCGACGACCTGGTCGCCTGCGGCGCCGAGCCGCTCTTCCTGCTCGACTACATCGCCACCGGCGAGGTCGTCCCGGACAAGGTCGCCGAGATCGGCGCGGGCATCGCCGACGGTTGCCGGTACGCCGGTTGCGCGCTGCTGGGCGGCGAGACCGCCGAGCACCCGGGCGTGCTGCGTCCGGACGAGTACGACATCTCCGCCACCGGTGTCGGCGTGGTGGAGGAGAGCGACATCCTCAGCCCGGAGCGGGTCGAGGTGGGCGACGTGGTCATCGCGATGCGCTCCTCGGGCCTGCACTCCAACGGCTACTCGCTGGTCCGCCACGTGCTGCTGGGCGCGGCCCGGATGCGACTGGACGTGGTGATCGACGACTTCGGCCGGCAGCGCACCCTCGGCGAGGAGCTGCTCACCCCGACCAAGATCTACGCGCAGGACTGCCTCAAGCTGATCGCCGAGGCCGAGGTGCGGGCGCTGTCCCACATCACCGGTGGCGGCATCCCCGGCAACCTGGTGCGGGTGCTGCCGGAGCACGTCGATGCGGTGGTCAACCGCTCGACCTGGAAGCCGCAGCCGATCTTCGACCTGATCCAGTCCAAGGGCCGGATCGAGGACGCGGACATGGAGGCCACGTTCAACATGGGCGTGGGCATGTTCGCCATCGTCTCCGCCGAGGACGCCGACCGGGCGCTGGCCACCCTGACCGGCCGTGGCGTCGACGCCTGGCAGGCCGGCGAGATCATCGAGGGCTCCGGCAACGTGCAGATGATCGGGCAGCACACCCGCGGGTGATCACGCTACGTTGATCATCCGGCCACCTGATCGGGGGTTCACCCGAGTGGCCACCGACGCCTAGCCTGAAGGGCACTTCGGGCCGGGCGGAGGAGGATCCATGGCTGCTCGTACGCACGCCGGGATGCGCGGCATCGCCGCGGTCCCGTCGTACGTGGTGATGCAGCCGACCACGCTCTGCAACCTCGACTGCGCCTACTGCTACCTGCCGATGCGGGCGGCGGACCGGCGGATGCCGGTGGCGGTGGCCGAGGCGGTGGCCGCCTCGGTGAACCCGTGGGCGGCCGCCGGGCGGTTCTCCGTCGTCTGGCACGGCGGGGAGCCCCTCGCGGCGGGGCGGGAGCACCTGGCCGCCCTGATGGCCCCGTTCGGGCCGGCGGTGGAGCATCACGTCCAGACCAACGCCACGTTGGTCGACGACGCCTGGTGCGCGTTCTTCGCCGAGCACGGCGTCCGGGTCAGCGTGAGCGTGGACGGGCCCCGGGAGCGCAACGGCGAGCGGGTCACCCGGGGCGGCCGGCCGGCGTACGACCGGATCGTCGCCGGGGTGGCCGCGCTGCGCCGGCACGGGCTGCCGTTCTCCGCGCTGGCCGTGGTCTCCCGGCCGGAGCCGGGCCTGGCCACCGAGCTGTACGACTACTTCCTCGACCTGGGCTGTGACGTGCTGGGCGTCAACATCGAGGAGACCGAGGGGGTCAACACCCGGACCAACGCCCGCGACGCCGCGGCGGTGACCGGGTTCTGGGCGGAGCTGGTGGCCTCCTGGCGCCGGGATCCCCGGATCCACCTGCGCGAGGTGGAGTGGTCCCTGCGGTACGCGGGCGCCGTCCTGGACGGCACCGCGGAGGGGCTGCTGCCGCGCCGACTCGATCCCATCCCGACCGTCGCCCACGACGGCTCGGTGGTGGTGCTCTCCCCGGAGCTGGCCGGCTTCACCGACCCCCGGTACGGCGACTTCAGCAGCGGCAACGTGCTGACCTCCCCGCTGGCCGAGATCCTCGCCGGCGCGGCGGGTACGCCCTGGGTGGGCGAGTTCCTCGCGGGTGTCGAGGCGTGCCGGTCGTCCTGCCCCTACTTCGGCTTCTGCGGCGGCGGTCACGCGGCCAACCGTTACTTCGAGCTGGGACGGTTCGACGGTACGGAGACCGAACACTGCCGCAACAGCAAGATCCGCCTACTGGAGGGAGTGTTGGAGCATGCCCGAGACCATGAGTCACCGGCAGCCTGAGCGCGTCGGAGGAGCCGACCCCGATCCGGTCGCCGACCGGGTGCGGGAAGCCGCCGTGGGGTTGACCGCGCTGCTCCACGAGGCGGAGACCGCGCGCCGACTGCGGGCGGAGGTGTCGGGTGGTGACGGGGCCAGCGCGGTCTGCGCGTGGAACCACTTCGAGAACATCCCGACGTTCTACAACTGGAACAACCGCCCCCGCTGAGCGGAGATGTCCGCAGATCAGGGACCCGCCGGAGGCCGGAGTGCTCCGGGGCGGCGAGGTCCCTGATCGTAGGCGCTCGGCGCTGCGTCAGCTGGGCACATGCGTGAGCACGCGGGGAGTTACCGCGTGCTCAGATGCGACCGGTGGTCAGCGGGTCGGACGGGCCCAGGTGTCCGGGTCGTCGTCCGCGTGATCCTCATCATCGTCGTCGACATACTCTTTGTAGTCGTCGTCGAAGTGCTGTTCAGACTTTCCCCCAGCACCCGCCAACTCGCGCTGCAAGGCGGTGAGGTCGGTGTTCGGGGAGTGGTACTTCAACTCCCGGGCCACCTTCGTCTGCTTGGCCTTAGCACGGCCGCGCCCCATGGCTCGACCCCCTCGCACAGAATGCGGGGCAGCCCGAAGGCGGGCCCCGATGACGTCAGGCATCTCTCGTGGCTCTTACGGTACATGGGGATGCCACCGTTCGGCACCTCGGGTTACCGTCAGCCGGCCCTGCGCGTCGCAGTTGTCCGGCCGTCACACAGTGTACCCGGTAAGGGGTGGAACCGGTGTCGGCCGTGACAGCGGCCAAAGAGGTGCGAAACGTCCCGATTTGGAGTTTAACGTCCCGCCGGGAGCCGCCTGCTCCGGGGGTGGAGCCACCGCCCCACCCCCGCAGTGACGTTCAGCGCAGGTGGATCGTCCGCAGCCGGCCGACCTCGGCCATCCGCCGCTCGGCGAGCCGGTCCGCGGCGACCGCCGGCGGGACCCCCTCGTCGTCGGCGAGCCGCAGGATCTCCCGGGTGGTGTCGTAGATCCGGGTGGCGCGCAGCTTCGCCCGCTCGAAGTTGAAGCCCTCGATCTCGTCGGCGACCTGGATCACGCCGCCGGCGTTCACCACGTAGTCCGGCGTGTAGAGGATGCCCCGGTCGGCGAGGACCTTCTCGATGCCCGGATGGGCCAGCTGGTTGTTCGCCGCGCCGGTGACCACCTTGGCCCGCAGCACCGGCACCGTGTCGTCGTTCAGGGCGCCGCCCAGCGCGCACGGGGCGTACACGTCGATGTCGGCGGCGACCAGCGCGGCGGTGTCGTCCACCAGCTCGACCTGCGGGTGGTTGGCGCGCACCCACTCCAGGGCCTTCGGGTTCACGTCGGTCGCCACGACCTCCGCGCCGTCGGACAGCAGGTGCGCGATGAGGTACTTGCCGACCTTGCCCAGCCCGGCCACCCCGACCCGGCGGCCGGCGAGGGTCGGCGCGCCCCAGACGTGCTCGGCGGCGGCGCGCATGCCCTGGAAGACGCCCCAGGCGGTGAGGATCGACGAGTCGCCGGCCCCGCCGTGCTCGACGCTGCGACCGGTGACGTACCGGGTCTCCCGGGCGATCACGTCCATGTCGGCCACGTAGGTGCCCACGTCGCAGGCGGTGTAGTAGCGCCCGTTGAGCGACTCGACGAAGCGGCCGTACGCGCGCAGCAGCGCCTCGCTCTTGACCTGCTCCGGGTCACCCCAGATGACCGCCTTGCCGCCGCCGAGGTCCAGGCCGGCCAGGGCGTTCTTGTACGCCATGCCCCGGGACAGGTCGAGCACGTCGGCGAGGGCGTCGGCCTCGCTGGCGTACGGGTAGAACCGGGTGCCGCCCAGCGCGGGGCCCAGCGCGGTGGAGTAGATCCCGATGATCGCCTTCAGGCCGGACTGCTTGTCCTGGCAGAACACGACCTGTTCGTGACCGGTGGATCCCGGGTCGTCGGTGCTGGCGAATACGCCCATGGCTGACTCCTGTGTGGGTGTGCGCCCTTGTGGGGCGCGGACCTCGTGTGCACGCCGGCGGGATGCTGCCGGTCCTGCTGAGCCTAATATCGGCCGGAGCCCCACTGTCGCCCACGTCACGTCGCCCCGACACGTCGACGGCAGTCGGGTCCCGTCTCGTGGGAGGATCGCGCCGTGCCGTCGCTCTTCGCTTCTTACCTGCGCGTGTACGAGCCGTTGACCGCCTTCGACCGGGAACGCCAGTCCTACTGGCGCCGGTACGTCAACGAGGGCCGGGCGGTCGCCCCGCTGGAGGGGCCGGTACGCCAGCGGACCTCGGTCATCGAGGCGCTCGGCGCGGGCTGGACCCGCCTGCCGGACCTGCCGGACGAGGCGTACGTGCTGGAGACCGACGAGGCCCTGCTGGTCTGCCCGTGGAACCTGCGCGTCCGGGTGGCCGAGGCGGCCCTGAACGCCCGCGAGGGTGTCCCCTCGGTGCTGGCCGACGCGTTCGTGCCGCCGACCCTGGCCGGCCAGGCGAAGGCGGTGGTGGAGGACTGGCGCAGCGGGGCGCGGGTGCTGGAGCACGGCGTGCCGCGACTGCACGAGCAGGTCGCCACCTGGGGGGTGCCGCTGCGTTGGTTCGTGCTCTTCGACGCCGACGAGCGGCACCTGGTGACCGACCCGGCCCGGCGGGCGCTGCGCTACCGCACCGAGATCTCCAAGGCCCGTCGCCGGTCGTCCCGGGCGCTCTCGGTGCTGCGCAAGTCGGTCGGCGAGGCGCCGATCACCGAGGCGGTCGAGGAGGCCGCCCGCTGGCTCGAGGAGTTCCACCCACGCTCGGTGGTGGAGCTGGACTACGGCGGGCTGGTGCAGCTGCTGCCGGACGAGACCCTCGCCGCCGACGACTCGACCGAGCTGGTCGCGAACGGGCTGGCCGGGCTGTCCCGCGGTGAGGCGGAGGAGGCCTCGGCGGCGTACGACAAGCTGGTCGCCCGGTGGCGCGCGGTGCAGCTGCTGGAGCGGTGCAACTAGCGCCGGCCCGAGCCCGCCTCACGTCCGGCTGGACCGGCAGCCCGATTTGCCCGATTGAGCCCTCTCGATGCGAGAGTGTCTCGTAGTTGACGCATCACGAACCGTGATCATGAGTCCGAATAAGGTAGTTTCTGCGGTGTAAAAGTCGTAAAAATCGGGCATGGTTCATCCGTCCGTCTAGGGACCTTCAGCCGTTCGGCCCATGTCGGACATCGGGGACTAGCCGGACCATGGGAGACGCGTCGGCCGGCGGGACCCCGGCCGATGTCTATACATGTGGAGGAGTGACCCCGATGGCATCGCGAACGCACGAACCAGAGCCGCTACTCACGCCGGCCGAGGTGGCGTCGATGTTCCGTGTCGACCCGAAGACGGTGACCCGGTGGGCCAAGGCTGGCAAGCTCAGCGCCATCCGGACCCTGGGCGGCCACCGCCGTTACCGCGAGTCGGAGGTTCGGGCCCTGCTGCAGGGGCAGATCCCCCAGCAGCGCCAGGGAGACTGATCCCGGACCCGTCACAGGCGTTCCGATCAGGGGCGGCCGGACGTACGCGAGAGCGACGATCCCGCCGCCCTTCGTCGTGTCCGGGGCCGTTCTCCCGACCCGGGCCGTGGCCGCCCTAGCGGTCCAGCACGATCCGCAGCCCGACCGTGCCCTGCTCGCCCCGGCGCAGCCGGCTGCCCAGCAGGCTCAGCCGCCCGATCAGCCGGTACTTCTGCTTCAACAGGCCCCGGATCCGCCGGGTCGCCTCCGCGTCGACGATCGTCGCGTGCGCCGGCACCGCCTCGCCGTGCGGCCGCCCCCGGACGTCGCACGGCGCCACGGTCACCCGGCCGTCCCGCCGGATCCGCTTCACCTTGCCGGCGTCCGACACCGTCCACGCCGCCAGCGCGTCGCCGTCGCGCACCGCCCAGACCGGCGTCGGCACCGCCCGACCGTCCTTCCGGAAGGTCGTCAGCAGCACGTACTTCTCCGCCGCCAGGCGGTCCAGGTCCGTCACGCCGCCCAGGATACGTCGGTGCCGGCGATCCCAGGTCCGGATAGCGTGATCGCCGTGAGCGCGAGGAGTGAGCCGGGTCCGCGAACCCCGCAGTCGCGAACAGGGACGGGGCCGGTGCAAGGGGAACCCACGATCGGCGACGTGTTCGGCGAGATGATCCGCGACGCGTACGCGGTCGCCACCGGCATCGGCCCCCGGCCGCTCGTCGGCGGGCGGCTGCCCCGGCCGGTCATCGAGATCATCGAGCGGGACGACGGCCTGGTGAACGGTGCGCCCGCCCAGCACTACCTGGACCCGCCGGAGGCGTGGCAGCCGTACGACCACCGGGCGGTGGACCGGGTCGAGGGCCGGGTGCTGGACGTCGGCGTCGGCGCCGGCCGGATCGCGCTGCACCTCCAGGCGCGGGGGGTGCCGGTCACCGGGCTGGACACCTCCGAGGGCGCGCTGCGGGTCTGCCGGCACCGGGGCGTACGCGACCTGGTCTGGGGCACCGTCGACGAGCACGCCGACGTCGGCCCGCGGTACGACACGTTCCTGCTGCTCGGCAACAACGTGGGGCTGTTCGAGGGGCGGGACCGGGCCCCGGCCTTCCTGGCCGCGCTCGCCGCGCTGGCCCGGCCCGGCGCGACGATCATCGCGCACGGCACCGACCCGTACGGCACCACCGACCCGGTGCACACCGGCTACCACGAGCTGAACCGCCGGCGTGGCCGGCTCGGCGGCCAGCTCCGGCTGCGGCTGCGCTACCGGATGCTCGGCACCGGCTGGTTCGACTATCTGGTGTGCTCGGTGGACGAACTCGCCGAGCTGGTGCACGGCACGCCGTGGCGACTGGTCGACGTGGACGACGCCGACCGTCCCTACTACCTCGCCACCCTCCGGCTGCGCTGAGCGGTGGGCTCCGCCCGGGAGCCCACCGCCGCTCGGCTCAGACCTGCACGGTGGGGGTGGTCTCCTGGGGCGGCAGGCCGCCGTCGCCGTCGACCACCTCGTCGGGGGTGCCGTCCTCGTCGATGTCGACCATCGTGATGTCGACCTTGCCGTCACCGTCGGTGTCGAACTGGAACAGGTCGGCCTTGCCGTCGCCGTCGGTGTCGACCACCCAGACGTCGGTCTTCCCGTCGTTGTTGGTGTCCGCGCGGAGCAGGTCGACCCGCTCGTCGCCGCGGGTCTCGACGGTCTCGGTGTTCTCCGTGCTCTCCGGTGCCTGGCTCATCTGCGTCCTTCCCTCGGCGGTCGGGGCCGTCTGTACCCGATCCGGCGCGCCCCCACGCATGCCGTCCGGGCCGGCCCTGCATAGGGTCGCACCCAGGAACGAGCGGAGCGTACGGCCCGGCGCGGCGGAGACCCCGCGCGTCACCGCACGCGGCGAGGGGACGTCATGAGTGGTCGTTTTGTGGTCGTCGGGGCCGGCACCATGGGCCTCGGCATCGCGTACGTCGCGGCCGGTGCCGGCTACGCGGTCGAACTGGTCGAGGTGGACGCCGAACGCGGTGCCGCCGCGCGTCGCCGACTCGGCGAGCTGTGGGAGCGCGGGGTCCAGCGCGGCAAGCTGACCGCCGACGAGGCGGCGGCGAACCGGGAGCGGGTCACCCTGCGGGCCGGGCTCGGCGCGGTGGCGGAGGGCCCGGACGTGATCGTCGAGGCGGTCCCCGAGCGACTCGACCTCAAGCGCGCGGTGCTGCGCGAGGCCGAGGAGCGGCGTCCCGCCCTGCTCGGCAGCAACACCTCCAGCATCCCGATCGCCGAGCTGGCCGACGGGCTGGACCGGCCGGCGGACTTCCTCGGGCTGCACTTCTTCAACCCGGTCTGGGCGATGGCGCTGCTGGAGATCGTGGTCGGACCGGCCACCGCGCCGGCGACCACCGAGGCGGCCGTCGCGCTCGCCGGCCGGTTGGGCAAGGACCCCGTCGTCGTACGCGACCTGCCCGGCTTCGCCACCTCCCGGCTCGGGGTGACCCTCGGGCTGGAGGCGATCCGGATGGTCGCCGACGGGGTGGCCTCCCCCGCCGACATCGACAAGGCGATGGTGCTCGGATACCGGCACCCGGTCGGCCCGCTGGAGCTGACCGACCTGGTCGGGCTGGACGTCCGCCTCGACATCGCGCGCACCCTCCAGGCCGCGTACGGCGACCGGTTCGCGCCGCCGGCGCTGCTGGTCGAGATGGTGGCCGCCGGAAAGCTCGGCAAGAAGTCCGGTCAGGGCTTCTACACCTGGACGGACGGGGGCAAGGCGTGAGCGGGCTGCGGATCGAGGAGCTGCCGGACCGGCTGGTGGTAACGCTGGACCGGCCGGAGAAGCGCAACGCGATCGACGCCGACCTGATCGCCGAGCTGCACGCGGTCTGCGCCGAGCTGGAGGCCAACCCCCGGCTGCTGCTGCTCACCGGCGGTGCGGCCGGCATCTTCGCCGGTGGCGCCGACATCGGCCAGCTCCGCGAGCGCGGTCGGCTGGACGCGCTGGCCGCCATCAACCAGGCCGCCTTCGCCCGGATCCGGGCGCTGCCGATGCCGACCGTCGCGGCCGTGGACGGCCCGGCGCTGGGCGGCGGCGCGGAACTGGCGTACGCGTGCGATCTCCGGGTCTGCACGGCGCGTGCGGTGTTCGGCCAGCCCGAGGTGCGGCTGGGCATCCTGGCGGGCGCGGGCGCGACCCACCGGTTGCCGGCGCTGATCGGCGAGGCCCGGGCCAAGGAGCTGCTCTTCACCGGCCGGCGGGTGGACGCCGACGAGGCGCTGCGGATCGGCCTGGTGAACCGGGTGGTGGGCGAGCCGGCCGAGCTGCTGCCCACCGCGCACGCCCTGCTCGACGAGATCGCGAAGGGTTCCGCGCTGGCGGTCCGGCTGACCAAGCTCGCCGTGGACGCCCCGCCCGCCGCGCACCCGCAGCTCGACCTGCTGAGCCAGGCGGTGCTCTTCGAGGACGAGGAGAAGCACCGGCGGATGACCGATTTCCTGGAGCGCCGTCGCTCCCGCTGACGGCCCCGGACGCGACGAGGGCCGCACCGGTTGCTCCGGTGCGGCCCTCGTCGGTACGCGGTCAGTGCCGGATCTGCACCCCGGCCTCGGCCAGCGCGAGGATCACGCGCGCGGACTCACCGAAGCCGATCACCAGCACGGCGTCCGCCCCGAAGTCCTTGATCTGCCGGGCCCCGTCGCCGAAGTCCACCGGCGGCGCCTTGGGGTTGGCCGGCGGCGCGTACGACAGCAGCTTGACCCGGTCGGCGCCGAGGCCGGCCCGCTCCAGCTCGGCACGGACGTTCTCCTGGAGGCCCTCGCCGTAGGAGTCCTTCCGGGCCACGATGGCGATCTTGTGCGGGCCGTCCCGGAGGATCACGTCGGCCAGCGCCCGCCCCTGGAGGCTGTCCGGCGGCGCGGTACGGAAGTAGAGGCCCTTGTCGTCCACCGTGGTCAGGCCGGCGTCGGTGTTCGACGGGGAGAAGAGCACCCGGCCGGCCGCCACCACGTCCGGCAGCACCGCCCGGGAGATGCCCGACGCGGCGGCACCGATGATCACGTGCACGCCCTTGGCGACGTGCGACGCCACGGTGGCCTTGGCGATCTGCGGGTTGGTGCCGTCGTCGCCGTCGATCCAGGTCACCGGCGCGCCGAGCACCCCGCCGGCGGAGTTGACGTCCTTGAGCGCCAGCGCCGCCCCGGCCGCGATCGGCGGGTACGCCAGCGCCAGGTCACCGGTCTTCGGCAGCAGGCCGCCGAGGATCAGCGGCGCGCCGGCCGCCTTGTCGACCTTGTCGCCGCGCTGCCGCTTCGCCCGCGGCGGGGCCTTGGTGCTCGCGCCCGACTCGTCACCGGCGCCGACGAACTCCGTCTTGCCGTCGTCGATCTTCTCGTCGTCGAAGTGCAGGGTGGCGTAGCTGGCCGTGGCCGGCTCGCCGGCGTCGGTGAACCCGGCCCGGTTCAGCGACACCCCCCGGTACTCGATGTCCTGGCCGTTGCGGGCCAGCCGCAGGCAGGTCGCCGGGTCGTCGCAGCGCTGACCGTTGGTGGTCACCCCGACGATCTGCTCGGCGATCCGACGCGGGTCGGTGCTGCCGGCCAGCTGCGCGGCGAGCGAGCTGATCACCACGGCGTCGTACGTCTCGGCCGAGTAGAGGTAGTCCTTCAGCCCCGGGTCTACCGTGCGTAGCCGCTCCTTGAAGCTCTCCGGCAGCGGCGTGAGCGGGATGGTGCCCTTCATGCCGTTGACGAGGTCCCCGCGGTCCTTCAGCTCGGCCACGTACGAGTTCTGCATGTTGCCGTCGGTGCCGTAGAGGCGCACCTGGGTGCTGGTGGTCGCCCCCTCGGGCTTGTCGCTCCCGCAGCCGCTGGTGGCGAGCAGGAGCGCCGCGCAGGCCACGGAGATGGCCGCGCGCGACGCGCGTGATACGAACATGGTCGTCCTTCCTCCGGCGAAGGTCCGCTGCGCACATTAGCGTGTCGTCGCGGGTCTCGGGACCGTGGAGCCCGCTGCGTCGGCAGCACGACTACGGCCATCACTGCGCGTGACCGGGGTGCTGTTCACGGGTCACCGCTTGACCCCTCGTCCTACGCTTCCGCAGGTGACCGACGAAGCACAGCAGACGCTGGACGACGCGACCGCCGTGCTCCGTTCGGCCCTGGCCGGCGACGGTGACGCGGTGGTGGGCACCTTCGACGCCGTGGTGGACCGCTCCGGTCTGGTCGGGGCGTACGGGGTGGCCTGGTGTCTCGCCGCCACCATGGTCGGCGACGACGCGCCGGCCGGCGGCGCGGCCCTCGACTTCCCCGGCATCGACCAGGCCGACTACGACACCCGGTGGGTGGCCCGCTTCGTCAGCGCGTACGCCAACGACGACATCGACACCGGTGAGGCGCTCTTCGGGGCCGCGGTGGCCGACGGGCTGCTGCCCGACTGCCTGCTCACCCTCGCCGGGTCGACGGTGGCCACGCTGCGCAGCCGGGCCGGCTGAAACCCGGCCGGTGCGGCGTCGACGGCCCGCCGACGCCGTACCGGCGCAGGTCAGAACGCGTGGTACGCCTCCAGCGGCTCGTACTCGTAGCGCAGGTTGCTGAACCGGATCCGGAAGCTGACCCCGTCCCGGACGTTGGTGGCCACCGTCACGAAGCCGGAGTTCGCCGGCAGGTAGGTCAGGTAGTTGCAGGCGTCCGTCCGGTCGACGAAGACGACGCACGCCTCGGTGCCGAACTCGCTGGCGTTGCGGACGTTGATGTCCCGGCAGCGGGTGCTGGTCCGGTAGGTGCCGGCCTCACCGCCCCACGCGCCGGTGTCGAAGTAGGAGCGCTTCGCGCCGCCGTAGCAGGTGGCGTAGCCGGCGGCCAGGTTCGGGCCGGCGGGTTCGGCCCGGGCGGGGGAGCCGGACGCGAGCAGGGAGAGCGCCGCTGTCGTGGCGAGCAGACGGGCGGCCGGGGATGCCATCGGGGATGCCTCCAGGGGGTAGGGAACCCTGAGTTGCGGTCAGGGAACCGAGCGTGAAGATGGTAACTGTCGATCTCCGCGCCGCCTCATCCCGTCCGGGTCCTACCGCTGTGATAGCTGTGGTGCATGTCCGAGGCGATGCTCAGCAAGGTCCGCAAGCTGCTCGCCCAGGCCGAGGACCCGGCCTGCACGCCGGCCGAGTCGGCCGCCTTCATGGCCAAGGCGACCGAGTTGATCGCCCGGTACGGCGTGGACCGGGCGCTGCTCGCCGCCCGGGCGCCCGCCACCGACCCGGTGGGCGACCGGGTGGTCGACGTCGTCGCCCCGTACGCCCGGGACAAGGCGGGACTGCTCGCGGCCGTCGCCGAGCCGCTGCGCTGCCGCGCTGTGCGCCGCCGGGAGGGCGCCGGCTTCGCGATGCACCTGTTCGGCTTCGCCAGCGACCTGGAACGGGTCGAGCTGCTCTTCACCTCGCTGCTGGTGCAGGCCGCGCACGGGTTGGCCGGTGCCGCCGTACCGGCCGGGGAGCATCCGGCCGCCTTCCGGCGTACCTGGCTGGCCGGCTTCGCGTACGTGGTGGCGGAGCGGCTGCGGGCGGCCGAGGCCGGCGCGGTCGCCGCCTCCGGGGAACCCTCGGTGGCGCTGGTGCTCGCCGACCGCTCCGACCGGGTCCGGCGCCGGCTCACCGAGGTCTACCCGAGGCTGCGCACCGCGCCCAGCCGGCGGCTCGCGGGCACCGGCTTCGGCTCCGGTGCGGCGGCCGGCCACCGGGCCGACCTGGGCGGCACCGGGGTGAGCGGCGGAGCGGCGACGACGCGCGGCATCGGCCGCTGACCCACCTGCCGGGCGGCCGGGCGGCCGGGCCGGGAGCGGGGGCGGGCGATCAGCCGGCGGTGCGGGTGAGGGTCGCCAGGTAGCGGCGGAGCAGTTCGTGCCAGCCCGCGGTGAGCGCCGCGCGGTAACCCTCGGCCGCCGCGCCGTGCCGGTCGAAGTGGCGGTGCTCGACCTCCACCCGGGTACGCTGCGGCGTCTCCGGCAGGAAGAGCACCTCGACCTCACTGGCCCGCGCGGGGTCGGGCACCGGAACCCGGTCCGGCCCGATCTGCCAGGTGAAGACCAGCCGGCGGGGCGGGTCCCAGGTGAGCACCCGGCCCCAGTCGCTGCGGAAGCCGTACGGCCCGATCTCGTAGAGCATGCCGCCGGGCCGGGGCTCGACACCCAGCTCGGCCAGGGCCTGCGGCCCGGACCAGGTGTACTCGCGTACCCACCAGTCGGTGAGCCCGCCGGTGAACACGGCGAAGGCCCGCTCGGCGGAGGCCGGGGTGCGGAGGGCGGAGCGGAGGGAGAACCGGTCGAACTCCTGACGGACCTCATCCGGATCGGCCATCTCCTGTCCCATAGGCCCGGACCATACCGGCTGATGCCCGCCTGCGCAGCTTCCCGCCGGCCGGGTTGCCGACAGCGGGAGAGCGGCTTTCCGACCCGGCCGGGTGGCCCCCTGCCGCCCGCCGGACACCCCTTCGCGCCGCGCTCCGGTCGGGGTGGCCGGGCGACCGTCCCGCCCGCGGTCGGTCGCCCGACGCGCCGTCCCGACCCCGTGGCCGACCTCCCGTGACAGGGAACGGAGTGTTCCGGCGGTAACCGGGTAACCGCGGCTGATCCGGCCCGGAGCGCGGGTCAGCGGGGAGCGGGGAGCATGAGCGAGAGCGCAGGGACGCAGCGGGGGGCGGAGCCGACCAGCGAGCGGCTCAACCCCCGGAGCGGGAGTCAGCCGGAGCCGGACGTGCTGCTCGACATCCCGGAGGTGACGGTCGACCAGCTCCGGCTGGCGGTGGACCGGCTCGACGCCGACCTGTCGCTGCGCGTCCGGCTGGCGAACCTGCTCCAGCTCGACGCCGGGGTACGGGTCCACCTGACCGGCGTGGAACTCGACGTCACCGGCGTGAGCGCCGAGGCCCTGCTCAAGGTCCGCCTGGAGAAGCTGGTGGAGATCCTCGACCGGGCGTTCACCACGCTCGACCGGAACCCGCAGATCATCGAGGCGTTGGCCCGGTCGGTGGGGGTCACCGCCGTGGACGTGGACCGGGTGACCGGCCGGCTCGCCGAGGACGAGGCGGCCGACCTGGTCGAGGAGAGCGCCCGGGCAGTCGACCGGGCCGGCTCCGGGCTCGGCACGGTCGGCGCGGTGGCGGACCGGGTCCTGCGCGAACAGGCCACCGGGCCGATGCCGCCGGCCCCGCCGTCGCCGGCGGGAGCGCGGCCCCCGGAACCACCCGTCGGCCCACCGCCGGATCGGCCGGCCTCGGGCGGGCCGGCAGCGGGAGGTGCTGCGCCACCCACGCCGGACCGGGCCGCCGGTGCGGCGGGTGCCACCGACGAGGCACCGGACGGCGCGGAGGGCTCCGGCACGGCTGATGCCGGATCGGGCCAGGGCGCGGCCGAGGCGGCAGGCCGGCCGGGAGCGGCCGAGGCGCGCGGTGGGTCGGCGGCGGGGGCCGGGCCGGGCGGTACGGGGAAGCCGGCGTCCGGGGGCGGCCGGCCCGACGGGCCCTCCGGGGCCGCCCAGGCGGCCGGAGAGACGCTGCGGCAGGCGGGTCGCAGCGTCTGGGAGGCGATCCAGAACGGCATGGGCCCGAACCGCCAGCAGCGCCCGCGGCGCTGACCCGGTCAGGACCGTGCGGCGGCAGCCCACCAGGTCGTACGCCGCAGCAGCAGCAACGCCGCGACCGGGGTGAGCGTCACCGCGAGGGCGAGGCTGCTCGCCACGTCGCGGGGCACCCAGAGCAGGTTGTCGCCGATGCCGTTCACGTGCGCGGTCAGCGAGAACGCCACCAGCAGCCCCGACGCGGCCAGCACCGCGCCGGTGCGCCGCAGCCGCCCGGGCACCGGCCCGGTCGACAGGGGGCGTGCGGCCGGTGGGAGGACGCGCGTCGCCGCGACCCCGGACCGCCCCGCGCCGGTCCGCCGGGTGGTCACCCGGGTCGCGGCGGCCGGCTCGTCGGTGAGTCGCCGCTGAAGTGTGGTGAGGCCCCGGACGGCCCACACCACCGGCGGTACGACCAGCAGCAGCAGCCCGGCGGCGTGGGTCAGCCAGGCGCCGGCGAGGGTGGGGCCGCCCCAGGAGTCGGCGTACCCGGTCCAGATGTCGCGGCCGCCGTGGCCCAGCCCGAGCCAGGGCCGGAACGGGTACCCGAGCACGTTGATCAGGAGCAGGAAGGCGAGCGTGCCGGTGAGCGCCGACCCGGCGACCGCGACCGGCAGCGCCAGCAGCGCCCGGCCCACCGCCCGGACCCGGTGCGGCCGGCGCAGGGCGGCGGGCACGGCCGCCAGGGCACGCGGCACCGCGGTGACCGACCGGACGAGGCGGCGACGGCTCTCCGCGTCGTACGCGGTCAGCCACCGGGTGAGGAGACGGTGGGCGAGGCGGGGTGCTTTTCCTGGGCTCGGCATGGGACCAGTCTTCGCCGACCACTGTCCGGGCACCATCGGGACGATCCCCGGCCAGCCCCTGAGGACGACCGACCTTCCGTCAGTGGGCCGCCCCGGCCTGCCGGTGCCGGCGCAGGAGTTCCTGCAACGCGTCGAGTTCGGCGTGCAGGGCCCGCCGGCCCGCTTCGGTGATCCTGATCCAGGTCCGCGGTCGTCGGCCGTGGTAGCCCTTCTCCACCTCGACGAGGTCCGCCTCCTCCAACACGCTGACGTGGCGGGAGAGGTTGCCGGCGGTGAGTTCCAGGGCGTCCCGGAGGTAGGCCACCTCCACCCGTTCGACCTCGGCGGCAATGGTGAGGATGCCGAGCCGGTGCCGCTGGTGCACGGTGTCGTCCAGGCCGTTGGTCGGGTACGCGTCGGGTGCCGCTCCGTCGGCCCCGGGGTCGCGTTGCTGCTCGCGCGTCACGCGGACCCCGGCCGGCGCTTCCGCGCGGCGAGGAGAGCCGCCCCGCCACCGATGAGCAGGACCGGCGCGGGCGCCAGCGCCGCGAGCAGGAAGCCGAACCGGCTCAGGTCTCCCGGCTGGAGATCGGCCAGCTGGAACCAGGCGGTCACGAGCACGATGACGGCGGCGTACGCGGCGACCACGACCCACAGGCCCCGGCTGCGTTCCAGCCGGGCCAGGACCGCCAAGCCGACCGCGATGACCACGTGCGGCAGCATGCCACGGTTGGCGACGCCGAGCAGCGGCCCGGTCGCCCAACTGGTCGCCCGGAAGACCGGTGCCGCCGTGTTGAACAGCAGGAACTCCAGTACGACCGGCAGTGCGAGCCCGACGAGCGTGCCGACGACGCCGGCGATGACGTAACCCCGGACGGGGGTCTGCACGCCGACGCGCTGACCGTGCCATCGGTACCAGACGAGGGTGGTCAGGTAGCCGGCGATCAGCGCGGCCAGCCAGTACCAGCCCAGGGCGGCCGAGTGCTCCAGGAAGTCCCCGCCGAGGCTGGTGAGTGCGGGGTTGGTGGAGATGGCCCGCAGCGCAGCCGGCTCGGTCGACTCGACGTAGAGGGGCGCGGCGGCGGCGATGAGCGCGCCGAAGAGAAGCAGGGGCAGCCCGTACGCGTGCCGGTCCGTCCGTGCCCGTCGCCGCAGCGCGGCCATCGAGCGGAGCAGGTCGTGCGGGCCGCCGTCGGCGTACGCCCCGGCGTCTGCGGAGTTCGACACGGTGTCCTCCAACCGTTCGCTGTTCTGAACACCAATAGCTTTGCATTGCAAAGTAATCGGCACAAGGGGACCGCCGGTCCGACAGTGGGGCGGGGTTCGGCCGCTACTCAGCCGGCGGCGGGGTCGCGCCGCCACGTGGCGGCTTCGGACCTTCGGCCGAGGGCAACGGCACCAGACGTTCCTCGTGCACCTGGATCTCCGCACGGAACCGATGGGCGGCGGGATGCCAGATCTCGTCGAACGGGCCCATCACCGTGCCGCCGACACCGCGCCGGCGCACCCGGGCCGCGAGCCGGGCGAGGAGGCCCAGCACGGCCGCCAGGCCGCCGAGGACCAGCAGGACGCCCATGCCCATGACGCCACATTACGCCCGGGTCGCGCTATCGTCGCTGACGAGCGGCGCCCATGGCGCGGGCGCGGACTGCGCGGGAGTGCGCGAGGAGCTGAGCAGATGGGTGCGCACACCGGCCCGATCCGGGTCTACGGCTCGCCGAAGGTGCGATTCCTGGCGCCACTGCTCCGACCGTCCGCGTCGCTGTGCCTCCAACTGGCCGCAGTGTGTGCTCTGCTCGGGTACGGGGTTCTCGTCAATTTCCACTTCCGGGCGGCCATCGCGTTGGTGGCCGTCGTCGCCGGCGTCTGGATGACCGGATGGATGGCGAGATCAACCGCGCGTCACGTGCTCCTCGCTGATCGTTTTCGCTGGGAGCAGGTCGACCGGGCCTGCGAAGCGATCGTCAGGCACCTGCCCAGGGCCAGCACGCTCAGCCGCGCCGAGGTGCGGTCCGCCGTTCAGACCGCCCGCTGGGACCTGGCCTGCCTGATGCGCGATCAAGCTCGCCTGATGGATCTGGAACGGGCGACTCTCCGCTCCGCGGTGGGTCTGGCCGAGGATGATCCGCTGCGCAGTGAGCTCGATGTCCGTCGTGCCCTGGTGGCCGAACGGCTGCACGCCATCCAGGCCGAAGTCGACCGGCGGCTGGGACGCCTGACCAGGCTCGCGCTGAACAGCACCGCGATCGCCACCGAAGTGGCGAAGAGGCGGCGCAGCCGCGCGGCTGCCGAACGGGCACGGCGCACTCTCGCCCGGGTGGACACGGGTATCGCCGAGGCCGCCGTCTCGGCGACACGGACCGACCCGGCCGCCGACTTCACCGAGCGGGCCGAGGCCATCCTTGCCGCGTACCGGGAACTGAGCGGCGAGCGGCCGTCGGGTCCGACCCCCGCTCCGCACCCACGCGGAGCGGGGGATGCCGGAGCCTGACACCCGTGTCGGACCGGGACGGCAGGCCCGGAAACAGCAAGATCCCCACCTGCGTTTCCGCTGGTGGGGATCTCTGTAGCCCGGCGAAAGGCTATGTGGCCAGGGGCGGGGTCGAACCGCCGACCTTCCGATTTTCAGTCGGACGCTCGTACCAACTGAGCTACCTGGCCGTGGTGCTCGGCTCATGCTACCGCACGGGCCGATACGCAGAACGCCGCGCATGATAGGCGCGGCGTCAGCGCTTGCGGTCCTGACGGGACTTGAACCCGCGACCTCCGCCTTGACAGGGCGGCGAGCACTCCAACTGCTCCACAGGACCTAGCTGATGTTGCATCCGGCTGAGCCGGACCGTGCCCCCAACGGGATTCGAACCCGTGCTACCGCCTTGAAAGGGCGGCGTCCTGGGCCGCTAGACGATGAGGGCGGCCCCGCCATCATTGCACACTCGCAACTTCAAGCGGACTTGCTCCCATCCGGCCCCGCCGGAGGCATGAGAAGCATATGCCATGCCTGCTCGGACGACCAAACCGGTATGGCCACCGGCACATCGGCGGACAAAACAGCAGGTCAGAGCCGGTGTCACCGGAGCCGGGAGATCCCGTACCGGCGGCGGAGGTCCGGAATCAGCGTCCGGCAGGCGGCCATCGTCTGGCTCCGGTCGCCCCCGGCGTCGTGCATCAGCACCACGGAACCGGGGTGGACGGCCGACTCCACCCGCTTGACGATCGAGGCCGCCGGCGGCCGGTCCCAGTCCTGCGGGTCGACGCTCCAGTGCAGCGGGCGCATCCCGAGCTGACCGGCCACCGTCACCTCCTCCGCCGTCCACCGGCCCCCCGGCTGGCGGAACCAGGCGATCTTGGCGTTCGGTACGGCGGCCCGGATGGCCTGGTTGGTGCGGAGCAGGTCGGCCCGGATCTGGGCGACCGGTCGGCGGCCCAGGTTCAGGTCGTGCCGCCAGCTGTGGTTGCACAGCTGGTGACCCTCCCGGACGATCCGGGCCACCAGGTGCGGGTAGCGCCGGGCCTCCTGGCCGACCAGGCAGAAGGTGGCGGTCACGTGAGCCGCCTTGAGCTGGTCGAGGATCTGCGGGGTCCAGCGCGGGTTCGGCCCGTCGTCGAAGGTCAGCGCCACGCCCCGGTCGCCGCTGTGCCGGTGCAGCCCGGCGGGGAGTGTCTTCGGCAGCGGGCGCAGCTGCGGCTTCGGCGGCGTGGTGCGGCTCGGCCGGGGCTTCGGTGTGGGCTTCGGCGGGGCCGGCGTGGCCGAGACCACCGGGCCGGTGGCGGCCCGGGGCGGGGACTTGCCGGGTTCGCCGCAGCCGGCCAGGAACAGCGCCAGGCCGACGGCGAGCACCAGCACGGTGCGTGGACGCATCGTCGCTCCCGAAGGGGGTCGTCGGGTTATGCGGACTTTCCGACGGTAGTGGACGAAGCGCCGATCCGGCAGGCCCGGTCAGCCCGAAGTGGACTGGTCCAGCGAGTCGCGTACGGCCAGGGCCAGCGAGATCGTCTCGGCCAGGTCGACCGGACGGACCACGCCGGCGGGCAGCGTGTCGGCGCGCCAACCCGGCCCGGCGGCGAGCACCAGCAGTGGGCGACGGGGGGCGGCCAGCAGCGCGGAGAGCTGGTGCGGGTCGGCGGTGGCCCGGGTGTGCGACCAGAGCACGACGGCCGCCGGCCCGATCCGGGTGACCGCCTCGACGAGGGCCTCCACCGGCACCCGCGCGCCCAGCATCCGGTAGCTCACGCCGGCCTCGGCGAGCGCCGCCGCGAGCGCCTCCAGGGGCAGGCTGTGCTGCTCCTCGTCGGCGCAGGAGAGCAGGATGCGGGCCGGCCCGGTGATCGGGTGGGCCCGGACCACCGCGGCGAACGCCTCGGAGACGCACCGGGACATCAGGTGTTCCACCTCGATCAGGCCGGCGGTCACCGCGTGCCGCTCGCCGATGCCCGCGAGCACCGGCCGGAGCAGCCCGTCCCAGGTGACGACCACGCCGTCGGTGGCCAGGGCGTGCGCGATGGTCTCGCCGATGGCCGCCGAGTCCAGCCGCATGGCGGCCCGGGCCAGCCCACGGGCGACCGGACCGGCCCGGCCGACCGGGATGGTCCCGCCGCCACCGTCGCGTACGCCGCCACCCGCGCGTAGCCGGGTGCCGAGGTCGGCGGGGACGGCGCCCGGGGCCTGCCGGGCCCAGCGGGCCGCCTCGGCCGGGGTCACTCCCTCCGCGGTGAGCCGCCGCATGATCTCCAGGCGGGCGAGATCGGCCGGCGTGTAGCGCCGGTGGTGTCCGGGTACGTGCTCGCTGGGGCCGAGCCCGTACCGCTGGTGCCAGGTGCGGAGCGTGGTGACCGCCACCCCCAGTCGACGGGCGACGGCTCCCGCGCTCAGCGCCTCATCGGCCACCCGACCGCTCCGGTGCCTCGTCGACGGGCACGCCGGACGCCCCGGCGCGGGACGCCCCGGCGGCCGGATCGGCCGGCCGGAGCAGTCGGTTGAGCACGCCGCCCAGCCACGGCGCGTACGAGCGGGGGTCGACGTCGAGGTCGGCCTCGATCTCGCCCGGCTCGGCCCAGCGCAGGGTGGCCACCTCGTCCGGGTCGGGCAGGGTGGTCAGCTCGGCGGGCACGTCGGCGCGGAGCACGTGGTCGTACTCGAACTCGACCCGGCCGGTGGCCGGATCCTCGGCGTAGTAGACGTACACCCCGACCTCGGTGAGCTCGACCGGGCCGACGCCGAGTTCCTCGGCGAGCCGGCGGTTGGCGGCCTCGGTCAGCGACTGGCCGGGCAGCGGGTGGCCGCAGCACGAGTTCGCCCAGCGCAGCGGGAAGCGGGTCTTCACGGCGGCGCGCTGCTGGAGCAGCACCCGCCCGTCCGGGTCGACCAGCAGCACCGAGAAGGCCCGGTGCAGCCGGCCGGGCGGCTGGTGGGCGGCGGCCACGGTCGCCTCGCCGAGCACGTGCCCGGTGTCGTCGACCAGTTCGACCAGGTGCCCCTCCCGGGAGGTCACGACCGGCTCCCGGTGATCCGCGAGGCGGCGAGCTTGCCGCTGATCAGCACCATCGGCACGCCCACCCCGGGCTGGGTGCCGGAGCCGACGAAGACCACGTTGCCGAGGGTGCGGTGCAGGTTGGCCGGGCGGAACGGGCCGGTCTGGAAGAGGCTGTGCGCCGAGGCGAACGGGGTGCCGGCGGCCATGCCCTGCTCCGCCCACTCCGCCGGGGTGACCGCGCGCAGCACCTCGACGCCGGCGCCGAAGCCGACGTACCCGCGCTCCTCCAGGGTGCCGATGAGCTGGTCGGCGTAGCGGTCGGTCAGGTCGCCGCGCCAGTCGAACGGGGCCCGGTCGAGGTTCGGCACCGGGGCCAGTACGTAGTAGGTGTGCTTCCCGGCCGGGGCGACCGAGGGGTCGGTCCGGCTCGGGTTCGTCACCAGCAGCGACGGGTCGGTCATCAGCTCGCCTCGCCGGATCACCTCGTCGAACGTGCCCTTCCAGGATCGTCCGAAGTGGATGTTGTGGTGGGCGATCTTCTCATAGCCCTGCGTCGACCCGACGTGCAGCACCACGCAGGAGGGCGAGTAGGTGAGCCGGCGCTGGCGGCTCTCCGGCAGCAGGTCGCGGTAGGCGACCGGCAGGTCCGGGTTGAGCACCACGACGTCCGCCGGGACGAAGTCGCCGTCCTCGGTCACCACCCCGGTGGCCCGGCCGTGGGCGGTCTCCACCCGGCTGACCGTGGTCCCGTAGCGGAACTGCACGCCGTGCTTCTCGGCGGCGCCGGCCATCGCGCGGGAGACCGCGTGGATGCCGCCGCGCGGGAAGGACACCCCGGCCACCGAGTCGAGGTACGCGATGACCGCGTAGATGGCCAGCGCGTCGTGCGGCGCGAGGCCCGCGTACATCGCCTGGAAGGAGAAGATCCGCTGGGTACGCGGGTCCCGGAAGAACTGCTCGATCTTGGTCTGGAGCCGCCGGAACGCCCCGCTGGCCATCAGCTTGAGCAGGTTGCCGGTGAGCAGGTCGGTGGGGGCGTCCAGGTTGCGGTCGATGAAGTCGGCCCGCTCCCACTGCCACAGCTTGCGGGCGTAGTCGACGAAGCGCAGGTAGCCGTCGGCCTCGCGGGGCCCGCAGACCCGGGCGATCTCGGCGGCCATCCGGGTGGTGTCGGTGATGACGTCCAGCGTCGACCCGTCCGGGTAGTACGCCCGGTACGCCGGGTCGAGCGGGGTCAGGTCGAGCCAGTCGGTCAGCTCCTCGCCGACCGCGCCCAGCGCCTCGGCGATCAGGTCCGGCATGGTCAGCACGGTCGGGCCGGTGTCGAACTCGTACCCGTCGACGCTGAGCCGCCCGGCACGACCGCCCGGCACCGCCTCCCGCTCCAGGACGGTCACCTGCCGGCCGCTCCCGGCCAGGTGCAGCGCACAGGCCAGCCCACCCAGGCCGGCACCGACGACCACCACCCGGTCCGTACGTCCGTTCACGGTGCGCACGTGACCACCTCCCTCACAAAGTTGCCCATCATGCCCGCCGCGTGGTCGCGGCGGTGGCGAGACCGGTCAGCGCGGAGCGCGCGGTCCCGTCGATCGACGCGGTGTCGAGCGCGGCCAGTGCCTCGCCGACCCGGTCGGAGATCATGCGTTCGACCCGGGCGACCGCCCCGGTGTCCCGGACCACCTCGGCCAGCCGGGCCACCTCGCGGGTGGCGGTGACCGTGCCGGCCCGGTCGAGCGCCCGGCGCTGGGCCGGCGTGGCGAGCTGCCGGGCCAGCATGAGCAGCGCGGTCGGCTTGCCGGTACGCAGGTCGTCGCCGGCCGGCTTGCCGGTGGTGTCCGGGTCCCCGTACACCCCGAGCAGGTCGTCGCGGAGCTGGAACGCCTCGCCGACGGCCAGCCCGTAGCGGGTGTACGCGGCGATCAGCGGCGACTCGGCGTCGGCACCGGCCAGGCAGGCGCCGAAGAGCAGCGGCCGCTGGACGGTGTAGCTGGCGGTCTTGTAGCGGGCCACCCGCAGGGCCCGGTCCACCGACCAGTTCGCCGCGTCGTTCTCGCCGAGCACGTCGAGGAACTGGCCGGCGACCGTCTCCACCCGCATCTGGTCGTAGCAGCGCCGGACGTCGAGCAGCCGGGTCGGCGGCACGGTGGCGTGCGCCAGCAGCCGGTCCGCCCAGACCATGCAGAGGTCACCGATGAGCACGGCGACCGCCTCGCCGTACCGGTCGGGGTCGCCGGCGTGCCCGGCGGCGCGGTGCCGGGCGGCGGCCGCCCGGTGCGCGGTGGGCAGGCCGCGCCGCGTGTCGGAGGCGTCCATCACGTCGTCGTGCACCAGCGCGAAGGTGTGCAGCAGCTCCAGCGCGGCGAGCGCCGGCAGCACCGAGGGCAGCGGCTCGTCGCCACCGACGACCCCGCGCCAGCCCCAGTACGCGAACGTCGGGCGGACCCGCTTCCCGCCGGCCAGCACGCAGTCGCGCGCCGTGGCGGCGAAACCACCCATCGCTGCGTCGATCTCGGTGAGCGAGTCGACCTCGGCGGCCAGGAACGCCGCCAGTGTCTCGTCCACCCCCTTGATCAGGTCTTTCGTGAACGCGGCCAGTACGCCGCGGACCGGATCGTCCGTCGCTTCCGGCTGTGCCGGCGCGACGCGGAGCGCATTACCCGCAACTGCGTCGTTGGCCATGTGGGGGAGCGTACCCTAGGGTTACGAGTTGCGTCGATTGCTGCGTCGAATTCTGAGGAGGGCCGGTGGACACCGATCTCACCGCGGCCTATGCCCGTTGCCAGGAGCTGCACAAACGTCACGGGCGCACCTACTATCTCGCCACCCGGCTGCTGCCCGCTTGGAAACGGCGGCATGTGCACGCCTTGTACGGATTCACGCGCTACGCCGACGAGATCGTCGACCGCACCGAGGACCTGCCGCCGGCCCAGCGGGCCGCCCGGCTGGAGGACTGGTCCGGCCGGTTCGTCGCCGGCCTGCACGGCGAGCAGGTCGACGACCCGCTGCTCCCCGCGGTGCTGCACACCATCGCCGTCTTCGACCTCGACCGCGGCGACTTTGCGTCGTTTCTGCGCAGCATGTCGATGGACCTGACGGTCATGTCGTACCCCACCTACGACGACCTGCTCGACTACATGGAGGGCTCGGCCGCGGTCATCGGCACCATGATGCTGCCGATCCTGGGCAGCACCGACCCGGCCGCCGCCCGTGAGCCGGCCCGCCAGCTCGGCTTCGCCTTCCAGCTCACCAACTTCATCCGGGACGTCGCCGAGGACCTGGACCGGGGTCGCACCTACCTGCCCGACGAGGACCTGGCCAGGTTCGACGTGACCCGCGAGGACCTGCTCGCGGCGAAGGCCGCCGGCCGCACCACCGAGAAGATCCGGGCCCTGATCGAGTACGAGGTGACCCGCGCCCAGGCCCACTACCTGGCCGCCGCGCCCGGCATCCCGCTGCTCAGCCCCGCCTCGCAGGCCTGCATGCGCACCGCGTACGCGCTCTACGGCGGGATCCTCGACGAGGTGGCCGCCCAGGACTACGACGTCTTCGTCCGGCGGGCCCTGGTGCCGCAGCGCCGACGGATGGCGGTGGCCGCGCGGTCGCTGCTCACACCGACCGGCACGCCGGTGGTGGTGCCCGGTCCGGCGCTCCAGCCGGCCCTGGCGGCATGAGCGAACGCACCGCGGTCGTCCTGTTCACCCGTGACCTCCGGGTGCACGACCAGCCGGCGCTGGCGGCGGCCTGCTCGGCGTTCGACCGGGTGGTCCCGCTCTACGTGCTCGACCCGGCGCTGGCCGGGCTGTCGGCGAACCGCAGCCGCTTCCTGCACCAGAGCCTCGCCGAGCTGCGCGAGGCGCTGCGGCGGCGCGGCGGCGACCTGGTGGTCCGGCGGGGCGACCCGGTGGCCGAGACGATCAAGCTGGCCCGGAAGGTCGGCGCCGAGGGGATCGGCCTCTCCGCCGACGTCAGCCGCTACGCCCGCCGCCGGGAGCGCCGGCTGCGCGAGGAGGCCGAGCGGCACCGGATGTTCCTGCGGCTCTTCCCCGGCGTCACGATCGTCGAGCCGGGCAGCGTGAAGCCCACCGGCGGCGACCACTACAAGGTGTTCAGCCCCTACCACCGGGTCTGGCAGGGCGCGGGACGACGGGAGGAGCTCGCCGCCCCGCGCCGGGTACGGCTGCCCGACGGCGTCGACCCGGGCCGGCTGCCCGCGCCACCGAAGGGCGACTCCCCGGACGCCGCGCCGGGCGGGGAGAGCGTCGCGCAGCGCCGGCTGAAGCAGTGGCTGCCCACCCTCGGCCGGTACGACGACATCCACGACGACATGGCCGGCGACCTGACCTCGCGGCTCAGCCCGTACCTGCGCTTCGGCTGCCTCTCCCCGCTCGCGGTGGCCAACCGGGCCGACGACTGGACCGGCCCGTTCGTCCGGCAGCTCTGCTGGCGGGACTTCTACTACCAGGTGACCGCCGCGTTCCCGCAGCTCTCGTCGGTGGCCTACCGGCGCGGGGCGACCGAGGAGTGGCGGTACGACCCGCAGGCCCTCGACGCCTGGACCGAGGGGCGGACCGGGATGCCGATCGTGGACGCCGGCATGCGCCAGCTCCGGGCCGAGGGCTGGATGCACAACCGGGCCCGGCTGATCACCGCCGGCTACCTGACCAAGCACCTCGGACTGGACTGGCGGCCCGGCGTGCGGGTGTTCTCCCGCTGGCTGCTCGACGGCGACGTGGCCAACAACTCCGGCAACTGGCAGTGGGTCGCCGGCACCGGCAACGACTCCCGCCCGTACCGGGGCTTCAACCCGGTCCGCCAGGCCGAGCGGTACGACCCCGACGGGGCGTACGTGCGGCGTTGGGTGCCCGAGCTGGCGTCGATCGGGGGCAAGGCGATCCACCAGCCCTGGCGGCTGCCCGACGAGGCGCGCCGCCGGCTGGACTACCCGCCACCGCTGGAGGTGCCCGGCACCGACCCGACCTGGCTGCGCTGACCGGCAGCGGCTCAGAGGCAGGAGTGCAGGGCCTCGACCAGGTCGTCGACCCGGTCGTGGCCGGCCAGTCGGGCGGTCGTGTACGCGAAGGTGTAGCCGCGCGCCGGGTCGGCCCAGGCGCTGCTGCCGCCGATCCCGCCCATGCCCCAGCTGCCGTCCGGCTCCCAGCCCATGCCCAACGTCCAGTACGCGTGCCGGTCCAGCACCAGGTCCGGGCCGTCGTACTGGACCCGGGTCGCCTCGGCGACCAGGTCCGGGCCGAACAGGCGTACCCCGTCCAGGGTGCCGCCGGCGAGCAGGCCGGCGTAGAGGCGGGCCAGCGCGGGCGCGGTGGCGTGCAGGTTCACCGCCGGCACCTCCGCCGCCCGCCATCGGGGCCCGTTCAGCACCGCCACGTCCCGGCCGCCCGCCGGATTGTCCAGCGCGCGGGCCCGCAACGACCCCGGCTCGCCGCGCGTCACGTCCGGCCACCCCGGATCGGCGTACGACAGGTCGGCGCAGCGGCGCTGGTCGGCCGGGCCCAGCCCGAAGGCGAGGTCGAGCCGCCACGGGCCGGCGATCTCCTCGGCCAGGAACCGCCCCACCGACCGCCCGTCCACCCGGCGGACCAGCTCGCCGACCAGGTGCCCGTACGTCCAGGCGTGCTCGCCCGCGACGGACCCCGGCGGCCACTCGGGTTCGGCGGCGGCCAGGTCGGCGCAGAGCAGCGCCCAGTCGGCGACCGCCTCGGCGGGCCGGGGCACCGGGAACGCCGGCAGCCCGGCGGTGTGGTCGAGCACCTGCCGCACGGTGGCCGGGGTGCGGAACTCCGGCCAGTACGCCGACACGGGCGCGTCCAGGTCGACCCGTCCCCGGTCGACCAGCAGCAGCAGGCAGAGCGCCACCACCGGCTTGCCCACCGAGTAGACGTTCACCAGGGTGTCCGGCCGCCACGGCCGGTCCGCGCCGACCGCCGGGACCACCGCGTCGGGCGGGACGGCCGCCCGGGTCCCGCCGACCAGCTCCACCACCGGCGTCCCGTCGTACCGGACGGTCAGCGCCGCGCCGGTCTCCCGGCCGGTGGCGAAGAGGTCGTGGAAGCAGTCCCGGACCGGGGCGAAGCGTGCCTGCATCCGGCCACCCTAGAGCCCCGAGAGGTTACGGCCGGGAGAATTCCGGGGTGGAGCGGTCGCGGGGCCGGTGCCGGTGCGGAATGCTGGCGGGATGGCGGATCCGGAACTGGTGGACGTGGTCGTCGTCGGGCTCGGCGTGGGCGGCGAGGAGGTGGCCGGGCGGCTCGCCGAGGCCGGCCTCACCGTGGTCGGCATCGAGCGGGACCTGACCGGTGGCGAGTGCCCCTACTGGGGCTGCATCCCCAGCAAGATGATGATCCGGGCGGCGAACAGCCTGGCCGAGGCGCGCCGGGTCAACGAGCTGGCCGGCTCCGCCGAGGTACGCCCCGACTGGGCGCCGGTGGCCCGGCGGATCCGCGAGGAGGCCACCGACACCTGGGACGACACGGTGGCGGTGGACCGGTTCACCGGCAAGGGTGGCCGGTTCGTGCGGGGCAGCGGCCGGCTCGACGGCCCCGGCCGGGTACGCGTCGGCGACCAGGTGTTCCAGGCCCGCTACGGGATCGTGCTGGGCACCGGCACCCGCCCGTCGGTGCCGCCGATCGACGGGCTCGCCGACACCCCGTACTGGACCAACCACCAGGCGATCGAGGCGGAGCAGCTGCCGGAGTCGCTGCTGGTGCTCGGTGGCGGCGCGATCGGGCTGGAGCTGGCGCAGGTCTTCGCCCGGTTCGGCGTACGGGTCACCGTGGTGGAGGCCGCCGACCGGGTGCTCGCCGTCGAGGAGCCCGAGGCCTCCGAGGTCGCGGCGCAGGCGTTGCGCGCCGACGGGGTGACCATCGAGACCGGGGTGAAGGCCGAACGGGTCGACCACGACGGCGGCACCTTCACCCTGCACGCGGGCGACCGGACGTTCCGCGCCGACCAGTTGCTGGTGGTGACCGGCCGCCGGGCGCACCTGGAGGAGCTGGGCCTGGACACCGTCCAGGTGGACGCGCAGCAGCGCTACCTGCCGGTCGACGAGCGGATGCACGTCACCGACGGGATCTGGGCCGTCGGCGACCTGACCGGCGAGGGGGCGTTCACCCACATCGCCATGTACCAGGCGGCGATCGTCGTCGCCGACCTGCTCGACCACATGCGCCGGACCAGGGGCGGACCGGACGCCAGCGGCACCGCCAGCGTGGTCGGCGGCGCGGCCGGGGTGGTCAGCGCGGTCGGCGGGGCGATGAGCGCCGGCGGCTCCACCGTCGCGCCGGGCAGCGTGCCGGTCGCCGACTACCGGGCGCTGCCCCGGGTCACCTTCACCGACCCCGAGGTGGGCGCGGTCGGCCTCACCGAGCAGCAGGCCCGCGACCGGGGCATCAACGTCCAGGTCGGCTACACGGACCTCACCACGTCGTCGCGCGGCTGGATCCACAAGACCGGCAACGCCGGCTTCGTCAAGCTGGTCGCCGACGCCGACCAGGGCGTGCTGGTCGGGGCCACCTCGGTCGGGCCGGCCGGCGGCGAGGTGCTCTCCGGGCTGGTCGTGGCCGTGCACGCGGCCGTGCCGATCAGCCAGCTCCGGCACATGATCTACGCGTACCCGACCTTCCACCGGGCGATCGAGGACGCGCTGCGCAACCTGAAGTGACCGGCGCTCCGGCCCGGACAACCTTTTCCCCGGTCGCCGCGTGGTAGGGGCGTGACCGACCGAGAAACGCGACTGTCGACCTCCGACGCGGCCTACGTGGCCTTCGTCGAGGAAGCCTGGCGCCGACACCTCCGGCTGGCGATGCTGCTGGCCGGGGACCGGTGGCGGGCCGAGGAGCTGCTCCAGGACAGCCTGGTCCGGATCTACGAGCGCTGGCGCAGGCTGGCCCGCAGCGACGACCTGCACGCGTACCTGCGCCGGGCCCTGGTGAACAACCAGACCTCGTTCTGGCGGCGCCGCCGCCGGGAGAGTCTCGTCGCCGAGGTGCCCGACCGGGCCGGCCCCGACGGCACCCCGGACCACGACGCGCTGGTGCTGCGTCGCGCCCTGCTGGCGCTGCCGCCGAGACAGCGCGCGGTGGTGGTGCTGCGCCACTACGAGGACCTGCCGGAGCGGGAGGTGGCCCGGGTGCTGGGCTGCAGCCTCGGCACGGTCAAGAGCCAGCACGCCCGGGCCCTGAGCAAACTCCGCCATCTCCTCCAGCAACCCTCCTACCCGGGAATCAGGTGATCTCGCATGACCAACCTGGATGAGCGCCTCACCGACCGCCTGCACGCCCTCGTCGACGGCGAGCCGGACTCCGCCGCACCGACCGACCTGCTGCTGGACCGGGGCCGCCGGGCCCGCCGCCGCCGGACCGGCACCCTCGCCGGTGGCACGCTCGCGCTGCTCACGCTCGGCGCGGTCGGCGCCGGCACGCTGGTGCCCGGCCCGGCCCCGGACCGCCCGGGGGCCACCGCCGGAGCCGCCACCCCGGCGACCGTCGCCGGATCGTCCGCACCGGCCGCCGACGCCCCCCGGATGGAGCTGGCCGCGGCCGTCGCCGCCACCGAGAGCACCAGCTACCGGATCACGGTGCGGCGGGTCTTCCCGGACGGGCCGCAGCTCACGACGGGAGCCTTCGACCCCGCCGCCCGTAACGGCTACCTGCACACCTCGTACGGGAGGGCGGGCTTCCGGGAGGAACGGCTGATCGACGGGATGTACTTCGTGGGTGAGGCCGGCGTGGACCGGAAGGTGCACTGGGAGCAGCAGGGCAAGCGGACGTTCCTGCCGTTCGACGTGGCGATGGGCGGCGCGCTGAGCGCCTCCGCCGAGCAGGACGGGCTGCTGCGGGTGCTGACCAGGAGCGGCGGGACGGTCACCCGGACCGGGAACCGGACGTACCACTTCAGCGTCGAGCCCAGCGGGAAGGACACCGGCTTCGACGCCGCCCTGGAGAGCGAGACCGTGGTGGGTGACGTGACGCTCGACGCCCAGCACCGGATCGCCGCGCTGGACTACGAGCTGACCCTGGTCTGGAACAAGAACGGCAAGGTCAGCCCGCCGTCCCGGCTGCGGGTGACCACGACATTCTCCGACTACGGCACTCCGGTGCGGGTGCAGCGGCCCACGGAGGCGACGGTGGTCAGGTAGGCGGAACCGAGGAACCCGGCACGACGTCGTCCTCCGGGACGGCGCCGTGCCGGCCCGCGCCCGCGGCGAACCGGGCGGCGCCCGGCCCGCCGTCGACCACCAGGGACTCCACGCCGAAGGCCAGCTCGGTGGCCATCGCCTCCGGCTCGGGAAGGCCGGCGCCGGTCAGCAGCGCCGCCCGGTCGTTGCGCAGGCAGGTCTGCGGGTGCCGGGCGATCCCGGCCGCCAGCTCCTCGGCCGCCGCCCGGGCCTCACCCGGCGCGACCAGCCGGTTCACCAGACCCATCGCGTACGCCTCGGCGGCCGGGACCGGCCGGCCGGTGAGGATCAGGTCCAGCGCCCGGCTCTCCCCGATCAGCCGGGGCAGCCGTACCGTCCCGCCGTCGATCAGCGGTACGCCCCACCGCCGGCAGAACACGCCCAGGGTGGCGTCCGACTCGGCGACCCGCAGGTCGCACCAGAGCGCCAGTTCCAGGCCGCCGGCCACCGCGTACCCGGAGATCGCGGCGATCACCGGTTTGGACAGTCGCATCCGGGTCGGTCCCATCGGGCCGTCCCCCTCCGGCTCGACCCGGTTGCCGCGCGGCGTACCGATGGCCTTCAGGTCGGCGCCCGAGCAGAACGTGCCGCCCGCGCCCCAGAGCACCGCGACCGCCGCCGTCGGGTCCGCCTCGAAGGCGCGGAACGCGTCCGCGAGGGCCCGCGCGGTCGGGCCGTCGACGGCGTTGCGGGCCTCGGGCCGGTCCAGGATCACCGTGGTCACCGGTCCGGCGTGCGCGACGCGTACCCCCATCGGGCCAGTATGCCCAAGCGCGCGGGAGCGCCGGGGACCGAGCGGGCGCCCGCCGTCCGACGGCGGGCGCCCGTCCCCGGTCAGGGGAGATCGGCCGGCGTGCCGGCGGCGACGTGCAGGACCGCGTCGGCTCCGTCCAGGGTGGCCCGGTCGAGCGGGAAGTAGCCCTGCTCCCCGGTGGGGTCGGTACGGGTGCCGGCCGGCGCGACCTCGGCGGCCGGCAGCAGCTCCCAGCCGGTGACCCGGTCCTGGAGGGCGTGCTCGTAGCTGCCCGGCTCGGGCTGCCGGAGCCCGATCGACTCGCTGCGCCCCAGGCTTCCGACGATCAGCGTGTACGGCTCGGCCGACACCGCCGAGACGATGGCGCCGGCCCCGTACCAGCGCAGGTCCATCCCGGCCATCGCCATCTGGCTGCGGTTGCGCTGGAGGTGGACGTTGTTGGCGAAGACCAGGGTGCCGCCCCGGTGCCGCTCGGCGTCGCGGATGTCGAGCAGGTTCTGCGCCATCAGCGCGGCCCGGGTGGCCAGCAGGCCGGAGATCCGGGTGCTCTCGTCGACCCGCCGGGCCGCCTGCTTGTGGTAGCGCAGCAGACCGAGGCCGGCGGTGAGCCGGGTCCTGGTCTCGCGCCACTTGGCCGCTGAGGTGGCGGCGACCAGCTCCGGCGCGCGGGCGTGCAGTTCGACCAGCAGGTCGTCGCCGAGGCAGCGGAGCCGCTCCGCCTCGGGGCCGGCCCCGATCGACTCGGTCGGGTCGAGGATCGCCTCCTGTCGGCTCCACCGCTCGTCGTCGCCGGCCGGGCCGGCCACGTCCAGGTCGAGGCCGAGGTAGTCACGGGCGTGTTCGAGGTAGCGCCGTGGGCTGGGCGCGCTCATGTTCTCCATCTCGGCGTCGAAGCCGTGGAAGCTCAACCGCTCGGCCGGTGGGCGGCGCTCGTTCTGCTCGCGCAGCCAGGCGACCAGCTCGCGGTTGGCGGGCAACTCGCCGAAGAAGGTGGAGAAGCCCTCGGCCATCACCGCGTCGAGGGAGCCGACCCCGTCCCGGACGTAGGCGGTCACGGCCAGCGCGGTCACCCGGTCGATCTCCAGGACGATCGACCGGAACCCCTGGTCGACCAACTGCGCGAAGAGTTCGTTGCGGAGCTGCGGGAACGCCGGTTCCCGGTGGGTCGGTTCGCCGAGCGCCACCAGCCCGCCCGGGCCGGACACCAGATCACGGATGTCATGCGTCATGAGCCTCAATCGTATCCTTGAAAGCTCGGTTGAGACTTGAGCCGGGCCTGACGCCTAACGGCAGGCTAGAGTCTCAAATCGATGCGCAGACTGCGGCCGGCCGACCTGGCCCGCGAGCACGGCCTCTCGACCCAGGCGGTCCGCAACTACGAGCGGGACGGTCACCTCCCGCCCGCCGAGCGCACCGCGAGCGGCTACCGGATCTACACCGAGCGGCACGCGGCGGCGCTGCGGGCGTACCTCTCCGTGGTGGCCGCCCACGGCCACCCGACCGCCGGGCAGATCATGCGGGCGTTGCACGACGGCGAGCCGGACCGCGCGCTGACCGCGATCGACCGGAGCCACCAGCGGTTGCTGCGCGACCGGGCGACCCTCGACGCGGTACGCGCCGCCGTCGGCCACCTGACCGCCGCCGAGCCCGCCGACATCGCGCCGGACGACCCGGTTCCGCGCAGCATCGGCGAGCTGGCGCACCGGCTCGACCTCACCCCGGCCACCCTGCGCAACTGGGAGGACGCCGGCATCCTCGCCCCCGCCCGGGACCCGCGCACCGGCCACCGCGTCTTCCGTGCGGCCGACCTCCGCGATGCGCAGCTCGCCCACCTGCTCCGCCGTGGCGGCTACCCGTTGTCGGCGATCGCCACCGTGGTCCAGCAGATCCGCACGGCCGGCGGCACCGACGCGCTGACCCGGGCCCTGGACGACTGGCAGCGCAGGCTGACCGGGCAGGGCCTGGCGATGCTCACCGCCGCCGCCCGGCTCGACGACTACCTGAGCCGTCACGCCGAGGGCCCGTCGCCAGGGATGGCCTAGCATCGGCGGCGGCAACGATCATGCGAGGTGCCCCGCTCCGGCGGGGAGAATCGGGAAGCCGGTGTGAATCCGGCACGGGCCCGCCGCGGTGACCGGGGAGCCACCGTCCACGCGCGTCCCGCGCAGCCACTGGCCGTACGGCCGGGAAGGCGGACGGCCAGGCGTCGATCCGGGAGTCCGAAGACCGGCCTCGCGTCAGTTCGCCCGCCCCTGCGGCGGGCCGAGTGCAGCGGGAGCCTGCCTGTGGACCTGTACGACGCCATCCACCGCCGTCGGGACGTACGCGCCGAGTTCACCGGGGAGCCGGTGCCGGAGGCCGTACTGGACCGGATCCTCACCGCCGCGCACGCCGCGCCGAGCGTCGGCAACTCGCAGCCCTGGGACTTCGTGCTGGTCCGTGACCCGCAGACCCGGCGGCGTTTCCACGCGCACGTCCGGGCCGAGCGGGACACCTTCGCCGCCACGCTGACCGGGGACGCGGCCGACCGGTTCACCCGGATCAAGATCGACGGGGTGCTGGAGTCGACGCTCTCCGTCGTGGTCACGTACGACCCGGACCGGGGTGGGCCGGCGGTGCTGGGCCGGCACGCCATCGCCGACGCGGGTCTCTACTCGGTCTGCCTGGCGATCCAGAACCTGTGGCTGGCCGCCACCGCAGAGGGACTCGGCGTCGGCTGGGTCTCCTTCTACCGGGAGCCGTTCCTGGCCGACCTGCTCGGCCTGCCCGCCCGGGTACGTCCGGTCGGCTGGCTCTGCCTCGGCCCGGTGACCCACCTCCAGGCCGTACCCGACCTGGTCCGGCACGGCTGGCGTACGCCCCGCCCGCTGGCCGCCGCCGTGCACGCCGAGCGCTGGCCGGGCTGACCACCGTCACCGGTCCGTGGCCCGCCACCCGGCGGCGGGCCACGGACGGGTGAATCGTCGCCCCCGCCCGGTTTGGGGCCTCTCCTGCCGGGAAGTCGGATCGGGTGCGCGAATTCTTGACGAGACTCGAACAGGCCACGGCGCTGGACCGGGTGGGCGACCGGTTGCAGCGCGCCGTCCAGGGCACCCTGCGTTCCCAGCGGGTCCGGGACGTGCTGCACGGCGTCTTCCTCGGCCACCCGCTGCACCCGGCCATGGTGCAGGTGCCGGTCGGCGCGTGGATCTCCGCCGCCGTCGTGGACCTGCTGCCGGGCCAGCGCCGGGCCGCCACCGCCCTGGTCGGCGTCGGCACGGTCAGCGCGCTACCGGCGGCGGTGGCGGGGTTCAACGACTGGGCGGCGCTCTCCCGCGACCAGCGCCGGGTGGGCCTGGTGCACGCCGCCGCGAACACCGTCGGGCTGGCCCTCTACGCGAGTTCGCTGGCCGCCCGGCTGAACGGCCGGCACGGTGCCGGCCGCGCGCTGGCGTATCTGGGGCTGTCGGCGGCGAGCGCCGGGGCGTACCTGGGTGGACACCTCGCCTACAAGCAGGGGGCGCAGGTCAACCAGAGCATCTCCGACCTGCACCTGATCAGCGACGGCTGGCACGGCGTGGGGGAGCTGGCCGAGCTGCCGCAACGGAAGCTGGTCACCCGCGAGATCGACGACGTCTCGGTGATCCTCTACCGGCACGGTGACGACGTCACCGTCATGCTGGAGCGCTGCCCCCACCAGAGCGGGCCGCTCGGCGAGGGCGAGGTACAGGAGATCGACGGGCACGCCTGCGTGGTCTGCCCCTGGCACGGCAGTGCCTTCCGCCTCAACGGTGGCGAGGTGGTGCACGGTCCGGCCGCCAACGACCAGGCCATCCTGCCCACCCGCGTCGTCGACGGCCGCGTCGAGGCCCGCCTTCCGTAGCGTTCGGCCACCCCGCCGGCCGCCAGGTGGGTGTCGCGGAGACCCTGGCCGGAACCGGCCAGGGTCTCTCGCGCGTCGGCGGCGGTCAGTCCCTGCGGTGGCGACCGCTGAGCAGCGGGCGCGGAGCGGGGCGCCGGCGCATGCCGAGCACCGCACCGATCTGGGCGCCGACGATGCTCGCCACCGCCAGCACCGCCGAGATGGCCAGCGGCCGGTTGATCCCCTCGTCGGCCGTGGGCCGGGACGCACCCGCCGCCATCGCCGGCGGCCGGTCGGCCGGCTGCTCCACCGTGGACCCTTGTCCGCCCGAGGGCTGGCCGGCCGTGGTCGGGTCCGGCCGGGCCGGCGCGGGCCGGCCCGGGCGGGAGCCGCCGTCCGCCGCCGCACCCGAACCACCACCCGGTGCCACCGTGGCGCCCGTTCCCGCAGCGCCCGGGCGGGCCGTCGAGCCGGCACCCGGTCGCGCGGTCGAGCCCGCGCCTGGGCCGCCCGGCTGTGCGGTCGAGCCCGCACCGCCCGGCTGTGCGGTCGAGCCCGCACCGCCCGGCTGTGCGGCCGGGCCCCCGCCGGGCTGCGGCGTGCCGGCGGGCGGGCGTGGGGCCGGGTGCACCACCAGCCGGCCGGTGGCGTGCCGGCGCGCCCCCTCGTCGACCGCGCCCTCGGGCAGCTTCAACAGCTGGCCGGGGCGGATCCGGTCCGGGTCGGCGAGCCGGTTCAACCGGGCCACCTCCCGGTAGCGTTCGAAGTCGTCGAGATAGCGGTCGGCCACCTCGCCCAGATAGTCGCCCTTCGCCACCCGGTACACCGCCGGCTCGGTGGTCAACGAGACGTTGCGCACCGCCGGCACGGACCGCGGGGCCACCACCGCCGGCGCGGCGACCGCCGGCTGCGGGGCGGCCAGGGTGGCGGCGCTCGCCGCGGCCGGGCTGGCGGCCAGGATCAGGGCCACCGAGCCGACCAGGGCGGCCGCCGCCCGCTGCTGCCGGCCCATTCCGGGCAGTCGGGGCACCGGCCGGCGCAGCACCGCCGCCAGCAGCTCCACCACCACGGAGAAGGCGAACGTCGCCCAGCCGAACCAGCCCACCACGGCCAGCGCCCGCAGGAAGAGCTGCCCGTCGTCGCGGGTGGTCAACGCGGTACCCACCTCGGTGAGGGTGGGCAGATGGTCGGGGAGCGGGTTGCCGGCCAGCGCGAGGAGCGCGACCGGCCCACCGGCCAGCACCGCGCAGAGCACGACGAGGGCGCCGAGCCCGGTGAGGACCTGACCGGTCCGGCGTACGGCGGAACGGGGCGGTGCGGCCATGGCTGCCTTCCCTTCTTCCGTTAAGGGGCGCCGGTGAGCGCCCGCGCGGTCGCCTCACCGGTGACGGTGACGGTGTCGCTGATGCCGAAGAGCCCGAGCAGGTCCCGGCGGTAGGTGATGCGGACGCGTACCGTGATCTGCTTCTCCCCGCCGACCACCGGGAAGCTCACGGTGTGGCTCTGCACCCCGCCGGCCGCGCGCAGGTAGTCGGCGACGGCGACCTGGGCCGCCGCCTCGTCGATCTCCTTCGGACCGCCCTCGATGGCCCGGGCCCGGTCGATCATCTGGCCGCCGCTGCGGGCCGCCTCGGCGGCCAGGTTGTCGGCCCGCTGCAACGAGCGCAGCTGGCCGGCGGTGTCGTAGGCGAGTCCGATGATCACCAGCACGCCGGTCAGCGCGGCGGCGAGGAAGAGGCTCACCCGCCCGCTTTCCCGGTGGGGCCGGCCGGTCATCGCCGACTCCGGTAGGTGTCCAGCGGCGAGGTGAAGGTCGCCGACACGGTGTGCGAGGCGGGCACCCCGGGCAGCCCCGGGGCCCGCAGGTCGGCGAAGGAGACCCGGCAGGTCACCCGGACCGTCACCGTCGACGGCACCCCCGGCGCGCTCCGGTACGCGTTCGCGAACCCGGTGTCCGAACCGGCCACCGAGCCGCTGAACGCCAACGTCGGCGGGGTGGCGCAACTCAGCCCCGCCCAGTCGAGCCGGCGACGGGCGGCCGTGGTGGCGGCGGCCCGCCCGGTCGACGCGTCGCGGGCGATCGAGGCGGCCCGGGCGGCGTCGTGCGCGGCGGACTCCACCGCCTCGTCGGCGACCGCCGTCCGCCCCGCCACCCCGGCCAGCACCATCAGCGCGATGAAGGCCGGCGCCAGCACCGCCACCTCGATCGACACCGAGCCCCGCTCCCGCATCGGCCTCACCCCGTGGTCCAGCGCTCGACGGTGCCGTGCGCGGTCTGTCGCACCGGGAAGCTGACCCCCGGCACCACCGACAGGGACCGGCCGGTGACCGTGCAGGTCACCTCGGTCCCGGCGGCGTTCCTGGCGCAGCTCGGCCCGCGCTGGTCCCAGCCGACCAGCCAGTCACCGGCGTTGCGCAGGAAACGCCGGGCGCGCGCCTCGCCCGCGCCGGCCGGCGCGTCCAGGACCCGGGCCGCGTTGACCCCGCTCTGCGCCGCGTTGAGCGCCGTGGAGCGGGCCACGAACAGGGCCGCGAGCTGAATCGAGCCGAAGAGCAGCACCAGGATCACCGGCATCAGCACGGCCAGCTCCACCGGGTTGGCGCCCCGTTCCGTACCGCCCTGGGCGAGCCGGTGCCGGACGGCCGCGACCGTCCGGGACCCGTCGCGGGCAGCCCGGTACGGCCGGACGGCGGGTGCCGCCCGGCCGCTGCCGGTCCACGGTGCGCGTCGCATGCCGGTGGTCAGGGCGCCGTCGGAACGGCGTTCATCCAGTTGTTCGCCCGGGCCAGGACCAGGGTGGTGACCGCGAGGGCCGCCGCCACCAGGCCGAAGATGATCACGGCGGTGGGAACGGGGCTGTCGCCGCGTTCGCCGTCGTGGCGTGCCTCGGCCAGGCGCGCGACCAGCGCGGCGTGCAGGTAGGCGAAGAGCTGCATGACGGTGCTCCTTCTCGGGGTGGGGTTCACAGACGGGCGAGGAACGGGTAGACGGCGAAGCCGAGCAGGACGAAGACCAGCAGCGAGCCGGGGATGTCCAGCCGGCTGGTCACCCCCTCGGCCCGGGCCAGGTTGTCGGTACGGATCTGGTCCCGCAGTGAGTCGGCGCGGCTGCGCAGCGTCTCGTGCACCTGCGCGCCCTCGCTTCCGGAGGAGCGCATGATCGCGCCCACGTCGCCCAGCTCGGGGATGCCGATCCGCTCGGCCAGCTCCTGCAACTCGTCCCAGGGCGAGTGCATCTGGAGCTGGGCGATCCGCAGCGCCTCGCGGATCCGGTCGAAGACCCAGCCGTCGCAGACCTCGGCGGCGCGCTCCAGCGACTGCACCGGGCCGTGCGCGGCGGAGAGCTGCAACGCCACCAGGTCCAGGTAGGTGCAGACCGCCTGGCGGAACTCCTCGCGGGCCGCGTCCGCCTTCACCAGCACGTCCCGGTGGGCGACCAGGCCGGCGAGGAACGCCAGGCACAGGCTGCCGAGCAGCGGTACGGCCAGCGGCAACCGGAACCCGCCGAGGAAGAGCAGCGCGCACAGCACGGGTGGCGTGACGAACCCGAGCAGCGCGGAGAGCAGCACCGACAGCGCGTACTGCTCGGGGCTGCGGTCGAGCAGGGCGAGCTGCCGGTGCGGCGGGCGCAGCCACCGGGCGAGGCCGGCCAGCCAGTCCGGCCCGGCACCGGCGCCGGTCGCCTGGCCGGGCGGCTGGTGCAGCCGGCGCAGCGCCGGGCCGAGCGCGGGGGTGGCCGGCAGCGCCTCACGGACCACCAGGAACAGGCCGAGGCCGACCGCTGCCCCGCCCAGCACGGCCACCGCGAACTGCCAGTTGAAGAGGACCGGGTTCACGCGATCACCTGCTCCGGGTCGGGGGCGGGCAGGAAACGCGCCGGCCGGGGCGGCTGGCTCATCGAGCGCACCCAGACCAGCAGGCCGACGAACGCGGCTCCCAGCACGGCCATCACCAGCTGCCCGAACGGTGTCCCGTACGGCCGGATGTACTCCCGGTTGACCAGCCCGTACGCCAGCGCGGCCAGGGTCATCCCGGTGAGGAAGCGGACCGCGAACCGGGGCTGCGTACGCTTCGCCTCGATCTCGCGCCGGGTCGCCACCTCGGCCGAGGCGGCGGAGGCGATCGAGCCGAGCACGTCACCGAGCCGTTCGCCCCGGTCGGTGAGGTGCAGGATCAGTGCCGCCACCACCTGGTCGCAGACCGGGTCGCCGATCTCGTCGGCGAACGCGAGCAGGGCGGACTTGGCCAGCCAGCCGGCCTGCAACCGGGCGGCCAGGGTGCGTACCTCCTCCTGGATCTCCTCCGGCGCGGTCGCGATGGTGCCGACGATGGCCTGCTGGAGTCCCTGGCCGGTGCCGCAGATGTCCTTGAGCCGGCGGGTCCACTCGCCGACCGCCTCGATCCGGGCGATGGCCCGCTGCTCGGCCCGGCCGACCGCGAAGAGCCACGGCACGCCGGGCACCGCCAGCGCGACCAGCACACCGACCACCGGCAGCCCGGTGAGGAGGAAGGCCAGCGCGCCGGCCACCACGGCCCCACCCAGCAGCAGCCGGTAGCGGTGCTGCTCACGCCGGCCGGCCCCCGAACCGGTCCAGAGCCGGCGCAGGCCCGGCCGGGCTCCCGGGGCGGGGCCGGCGGGGCGGCTGGTGCCGACCAGCGCCACCACCACCAGCACCAGGCCGCCCACCGCGACCGCGCCGGAGACCAGGGCGATGAGTTCGACGATCGCCACGGGTCACCGCCGCCCGAGTCGGGTGTGCCGGGGTCGACGCCAGGCACCGGTGCCGGCCTCGATGAACCGGGTCAGCAGCCGGGCGTCGTAGCCGACCCGCATGAGCTGGTCGCGGATCCGCTCCGGCAGGTGCCGGGGCACCGCCCGGCCGTCCGGCCCCGGACCGAAGACCGAGGTGGTGGTGATCCGGTTCCCCTCGCCGACCCCGATGACCTCCTCGACGTGCGAGACGAAGCGGTGCTTGCGACCGCCGATCGCGGTCTCGTCCTCGACCGTGACGTAGACGATCAGGTCGAGCGCGTTGCCCGCCATCCGCCGGGCCTGGTCGACCGTCATCTCCCGGCCGTGGGAGAGCGCCAGCTCGATGATCCGCTCGCTCACCCCCGCCGGGGTACGGGCGTGGATCGTGCACATCGAACCGCGGCTGGTGGTCATCGCCTGGAGCATCGGCACGATCTCCCGGGACCGGACCTCGCCGACGATGATCCGCAGTACGCCCATCCGCAGCGAGACCGGGATCAGGTCGGCGATGCTCACCTCGCCGGCCGGCCGCCCGTCCATCCCGCGCTCGCCGTGGCCCTCCCGCGCCTCGAAGCTCATCACCGCCCGGTGCTTGTGCCCCCGGCGGGTCGGCAGCAGCTCGCGGCTCTCCTCCAGCAGCACGTACGGCTCGTCGGGCGGGATCTCGTCCATCAGCGCCCGGATCACGGTGGTCTTCCCCGCCCCGGCCAGCCCGGCGACCATGATGTTCAGGCCGGCCCGCATCGACGCGCGGAGGAAGTCGCGCAGCAGCGGGTCGATCATCTCGTCCAGGTCGGGACGGCCACCGGCGATGTCCTCCAGGCTCACCGCCAGCGTGTTGTGTTTGCGGATCACCGCGTACGGGCGGTGGCTGACCAGGAAGACGGCGGCGAGCCGGCTGCCGTCGGGCAGTTGCAGGTCGAGGGTGGGCTTCGAGGTGGACAGCGACCGCTCGGTGGCCCCGGCGCGGCGGGCCGCCGCCTGGAGGATCTCCACCAGCTCGTCGTCGCTGTCGGCGATCGGCTCGGCCCAGTCCACGCCGCCGCCGTGCCGGGTGATGCGCACCTGGTCGCAGCCGAGGATGTGCACCTCCTCGATGGTGTCGTCGACCAGCAGCGTCTGGAGCCGGCCCAGCCCCACCAGCTCGGCGGTCACCTGGTCGAGCAGCAGGCGTTCCTCGTCGGCCGGCATCGGCGTGCCGGCCCGGCGCACCGAGTCCGCGTACGCGGAGACCACCGCGACGGCCAGCCGGGCCCGCTCGACCTCCTCGGCGTCCGCGTCGAACTCCCGGCCGCGCTGCCAGTGGGTGAGCCGTTCGCTCAGCTCCCGGCGCAGCTCGCGGACCACCGCGAAGTCGACCCGGGGCCGGGGCGGTGGGGGTGCCGGCGGCGCGGCCGGCAGCGGCGGCGGGGCGGTCAGGTGGTGCCGCCCGTTCGGCGGTGCCAGCGGCGGCACCGTGGAGGTCGCGCCGGGCTGCTGCCCGCGCGGGTCGTGGGAGACCGGCTCAAACCGCACCGGACACCCCCGGCGCGGTCGGGGCGGCGACCGCCCGGGGCGGCGCGCTCCCCGGCCAGGTCAGCCGGGCCCGCTGCCGGTCCAGCAGCGCCCGGACCGGCACCTCCAGCGCGCCGGCCGCGCGCATCAGCGGCCGTCCGGCGCGGATCGTGCCGCCCAGGGCGAGCACCTCGGCGGTACGCGGGTCCTGCGGCAGCCGGGCGATCACCGGCAGCCGTAGCGCCTTGCTGATCTCGCTGTTGCCGTGCCCGTCGCCGACCACCAGCAGGCGCAGCGTGCCGGGCGGCACCCGGTGTTCGGCGAAGTCCCGCTCGATCGCCCGGACGGTGGCCCGGGTCGCCGACAGGTCGGGCAGTTGGGCGCGGGTGACCAGGAGCACCACCGCGGCGGCCCGGAGCAGCGGCCACGGTGGACCACCCACCTGCAACCGGCCGCAGTCGACCAGCACGTCGTACGGCGGCACGCCTCGTTCCAGGCCGGTGAAGAAGTCGGCGAACCGTTGCCAGAGCGGGCTGAGGCTGCCGGCCTGGGCCGGGTCGACCACGCCCGGCAGCAGCAGCCGCTCCCGCTTCGGCGCGTCCAGGTCGACCAGCTGGGACCAGAAGGCGGTCTCCAGGTTGCCGTCGCGCAGCTCGCCGACGGCCAGCTCCCCGATGCCCCGGGGGCCGTCGAGCGCCCCGCCGAGGTAGCCGGCGAGGATCGAGCCGCCGGCCGGGTCGCACTCCGCCAGCACCAGCCGGCGGTGCCAGCTCAGCGCGGCGGCCAGCGCGGCGGTGGTGACCCCCGGCGAGCCCTTCGCCGAGACCAGGGCGATGATCGCCATCAGGCCGCCTCGGTGAGGACGAGCGCGATCCGGTCGTCGGCGGCGAGCGCCACCACGGCGGGCACGTCGCGGACCGCCAGCGCCACGTAGACCACCACGTCGTCGTGCTCCGGGGCGACGCTGTCGATCACGGTGCCCTCGAACCGGGTGCCACCGCCACCGGCGGCGCTGCCGTTGGCCTGCCGGTCCGGGGTGCTGACCAGCAGCACCTTGTCGCCCGGGTGCAGTTTGCGGGCGGGCACCTGGGCGGGCTTCAGGCCGAGCGCCAGCTGCTGCTGCCCGGGACCGAGCAGCGGGGCGTCGGTGAGCTGGCCCTTGGTCAGCAGCGTGCCCGGGGTCAGCCGGACGGCGGCGCGCAGGCCCAGCACCTCCTTGAGCCGGCTGGCCGGCACCGGCTGCAGCTCCCGGCCGCCGGACACCCGCACGGTCACCAGGTCGTCGGTGGTGAGCTGCGCGCCCACGTCGACCGGTCGGGCCACTGCGAGGTAGCTGCCCGTCGAGCGGACCGAGGTGACCGCGAAGGCCGAGCCGAGGCCGCCGAGGGCGATCAGCAGCACCGCGAGGCCGAGCAGGCCGGGGCGGATCCGGCGCTGCCGGACCACCCGGGGCGGCGCGACCGGCGCGTCCATCGGAGTTCCGTTCCGGGTCGCCACGCTCATCCGGTCACCACCTGAAGTTCGTTGATCTTTACGTCCACGATGCCGCTGAGCCGGCTCTGTGCGATGTCGCCCTCCTGGCCGCCGCTGCTGGCCTGCCAGTGCACGGTCCAGAACGTGGTAGCCCTGACCTTGTACGTGGCGGCCCGGGCGTAGCCGCCGGGGTAGCCGCAGTCGGGGGAGGGCTCGCCGGCCCGGGCACCCTTGGCGTCGTACGGGGTGCCGGCACCGGTGCAGGTGACCGTGTTGCCGTCGCCCATGGTCCAGACGATCCGGTCCACCTTCGCGGTGATCGACACGGTCAGCCCCCGGTCCGAGGCGGACGCGGTCAGCGGCCCGAAGTAGTCCTCGCCGGGACTCGCCCACAGCCAGATCGGCAGCCCGACCAGCCCGGGTCCCTTGCTCTTGCGGGGCGCGACCGCGATCCGGGGCGGCAGCAGCGAGATCTTGGCGAGCGCCCGCCGGGCCAGCTCCTCCGGGTCGGGCGGCGCGCCGTAGCCGGGCGGCGCGGCGTCGAGCAGCACGACCGACTGCGCGCCCAGGTCACCGCCGTTGCAGGTACGCACGTACCACTGCTTGCCGTCGGGCGCGTCCGGCTGCGGCTCGGCGAGCTTGTAGTAGCAGCCGTCGCCGTTGTTGAACCAGCCGAGCAGGTCGTCGTAGCAGGGGATCGCCCGGCCGTTCCACTGGCACTTGGCGGCCGCGCCGTCCCCGGACCCGCCGCCGCCGGTGTTCCCGCCGCCGCCCGGCCCGCCCGGGGTGCCCGGCTCGTCGTCCCAGACGTTGCAGTCGTTCTGCCCCGGCGGACAGTCGGCCCCGGGGCCCTCGGCCCGGGCGGGTGCGCCGACCAGGGCGAGCAGCAGCGCCAGGCCGGCGGCGAGCAGCCGCCGGCGGGACGCCCCGGCCCGGGTCGGGTGGACCGGGGCGCCCCTTCCTCCCCAGGTCAGCACGGCTGGTCCTGGTGTGCCGTGCCGGCGCTGATCAGCCAACGGCCGTCGGGGTAGCGGGTGGCGGTGGCGGTCGCCAGGTAGCGCCCGCCCCGGGTGCCCGGCACGGTCCGCTGGTCCTTGGCGTAGACCAGGCGGTAGCCGGTGGCGTCCAGGCAGTCCTGGATCTCCACGGTGGGCGGGTCGGCGGTCAGGTCGACCGACACGACGGTCGGGTTCGAGACCAGCTTTCCGGTACGCATCGCGCCGTGCTCCTTCGCGTCACGAATTGCCACCCGGACCCGGGTCAGCAGCGGATCCGCCAGGAATCGGGCCAGTGCGGGATGAGTGGGATCGCTGCGCAGGCTCGCCGTCCGGGACGCCGCCAGATATCCGGAATACGCGGTGAGGGCGGCTTTTCCGGCCGCCTGTTCCTCGGCCGCCGAGTGGGTGGCCGCCGCGCCGCGAGGCGCGACCAGCGGACCGCCCGACGCCTGCGGCTCGGTGCCGCAGCCGGCGCTCGCGCCCGCCAGGGCGAGGCTGATCAGGCAGATTGTCCATCGGCGGGAATGCCGTGTTCGCAACGCCGGGCCCTCCTCGGTGGGGTCCCGGAGCCGCCCGCGGGGGCGTGCTCCGGGCAGGCGGAAGCGCACCCGGAAGTCTCCTTCCGGGCCCCGTCTGGCTGCCGCTGCATTTACCTGTACGGATCTCTAACTGATTCGATCGCGGTCGTCCGGTTGGCCTCCGACGCCAATTGAGCGGGGGTTGCGTCGTACCCAAGGGGCGAGCATAGGCTGACGACCGCCGATGCAACAGAGGCAATTCAACCGAACACGCACAGTGATGACAGGTGGTGGTGGCCGGTGGGCGTCCGGAGGGTGGCCAGTTCGCGGCACCGGGCCCGGCAGGTGGCAGGAGTGTCCACGACCTGTCTCGGAGTGCGGCCCGCCGGGGCGGCTCAGGTCGCTGGCGGAATGGGGGACCTCGATGCCTCTGGTCCGATCTGTCCCCCGGTTGCGGTCGCCTGCGCCGGGGGTGTCCCGGTCGGCCGGCCGGAAGTCGCCCCGCCTGGTCGGGCGGCCACTTCGCGGGTCGTCCGGCAGGGGGCGACCGTCCCGAATTCACTCTCCGTGTTCCAGAGTGGAACGATGAGCGACCGGCCGGACGGGTCGGCATGACCGCCGAACGGGTCCGCACCCGTCCCCCGCGCGCCGGCGCCGGCCGCCCGGCGGTACGACTGCTGGCCACCCTGGCGCTGGTCCCGCCGCTCCGGCTGGCCGTCGCCCGGTACGCCGTACGTCCAGGGGTGCCGGACCGGGTCGGCTGCGACCGCTGCGGCGCGCCGATCGGCCTGGACCGCCCCCTGCCGGCGCTCGGGCCGGCGGCCCGCTGCCCCGGCTGCCGGGCCCGGATCGGCGCGGCCCCCGGCGTGGTGGAAGCGCTCCTGCTCGTCGCCGTGGCGGTGCTGGTGGGCAGCGACGGCCCGCCCGTCGTGCGGGTGGCGATCGCCTGGTGGCTGGCCTGCGCCGTGCCGCTGCTGCTGGTGGACGCGGCGGTGCACCGGCTGCCCGACCGGCTCACCTGGCCGGCGGCGGGCGGCACCTGGGCGCTGCTCGGGGTCGCGGCGCTGGCCGGATCGGGCGCGACGCCCTGGTACCGGGCCACCGCGGCCGGGCTGCTCCTCGGCGCGGGCTTCGCGGCGACCACGCTGCTCCTCGGCCGGCGCGGCTTCGGGCTCGGCGACGCCAAGCTGGCCCTCGGCGCGGGCGCGCTGCTCGGCTGGTACGGCTGGCCGGCGCTGGTCGGCGGCCTGGTGCTCGCCCTCACCCTCTCCGCGCTGACCGGCCTGGCCCTGCTGGCCGCCCGCCGGATCCGCTGGTCCGGTCACCTCCCCTTCGGCCCGTTCCTGGCCCTCGCCACCGCCCTGACCCTCACCCTCACCCCCTGACCCGCCCACCCCCCCACCCCCGGTCCCGGCCTCCGCGCCGGTCCCTGACCGCGCCGGTCCCTGACCGCGCCGATCTTGCACTTACTGCCCTTCAGCCACCCGATAAGCCCGGTTCGCCCGGGCACAAACTGCAAGATCGCGGCGCAGCGCCGAGCAGCGCGGCGCAGCGCCGAGCAGCGCGGCGCAGCGCCGAGCAGCGCGGCGCAGCGCCGTGCCGCGCCGAGCAGCGCCGGGGTGGGGTGGGTCAGCGGCGGGTGGGGGTGGGGACGGGGGTGGGGGTGGGGAAGAGGCGGGGGAAGAGGTGCGGGAGGGCGGTGGTGAGGGGGCGGGCGACCAGGGGGGTGAGCAGGGTGCCGATCAGGGCGCCGAGCAGCAGGCCGGCGGCCACGTCATGCGGGTAGTGCACCCCGATGAAGGTGCGCGAGACCGCGGCGAGCACGGCCAGCGGCACGGCCACCAGGCCGATCCGGCGGTGCAGCAGCAGCGTGGTGGCGGCCAGCGCGCCCGCGATGGCGGCGTGGTTGCTGGGGAAGGACCAGTCGCCGGCGGGTGGGCAGTGCCCGGCGACGATCACCAGGTCGGCGGGGGTACGGCACGGCCGGTCCTCGGCCACCAGGCTCTTCAGCGCCTCGCTCGCCCCGTACGCGAACAGGACCGCGACCGGCGCGGCCAGGGCGAGCGCCCGACCAGGGGTGTCGCCGTGGCGGAGCCGGGACAGCGCGGCGACCACCAGGAGCACGCCGAGCAGCACGATCGCACCCTCGGTGAAGTGGGTGGCGAACCAGTGCACCGGCTGCGGTGTGCCGTCGGCGAAGTCGACGACGTCCCGGTACCAGTCGACGCTGAAGTCAGGCACATCGGTTATGACGGAATTACCCACCACCCGTTCATACTCCGCCGGTCCGCCGATCGACAGCGGAACCACACCGGAACCGGTGAAGTCTCAGCGACCTCACAGCCGCCCGGGACGGCGTCCTACGGCCCCGGCCGGCGCTGCGCCGGCTGTGCCGTCAACCCGGACATCCGCTCGACGACCTCCTCCAGCGCCTCGAAGGCGTACGCCCAGTTGTGGCACTTGAAGCTGCGCAGCCCGGTGATCGGCGTGCGGCAGTCGGCGCAGTGCACGCCGGGGATGGCGTCCGGGACCTCGGTGTTGACGTATCGCCGCTCGCCGAGGATCACCCGGGCGATCATGGTTCGGTCGTGCACCCCGTGCAGGGCGGAGGCGACGATGTCGTACCAGTTGACCCGGCGGCCGCACTTCGGGCAGTCCGGCTCGTCGCCGCTGACCCAGAGTGGCGCGCCGATGCTGCGCGCCGGCATGTCCAGCAGCTTCTCCAGCCGGCGCACGTCCGACTCCGGGGTGGTCCAGCGGTGCCGCCCCGGCAGCGAGGCCGGCGAGTCGTAGACGGCGCGGAACAGCGCCGGGTCGACCTCCACGGTCTCCCGTGCACCGGTCATCGTGACCTCCTCGGGCGTCGGTGTTCCTCCAGGGTGGGCGGCGTCGGCCCCCGGGGCAAGGACACGGCGGGTCAGCGGTGTGTTGCCGAGAGTGCTACACATCAGGCGTGACCGGAGAACCGACCACCGCCCTGACCGAGGCCGAGTCGCGGCCGAACGTCGCCCGGATGTACGACTACTTCCTGGGCGGCTGCCACAACTTCGCCGCCGACCGGGCGGCCGCCGAACAGATCCTCGGGCTGATGCCGGACACCGGCGTGGCCGCCCAGACCAACCGCGCCTTCCTGCGCCGGGCGGTGCGGTACGCGGCCGAGCGGGGCGTACGCCAGTTCCTGGACATCGGGGCGGGGCTGCCCACCCAGGGCAACGTGCACGAGGTGGTCCGCCCGATCGCCCCCGACGCCCGGGTGGTCTACGTCGACAACGACGAGGTGGCCGTCGCGTACGCCCGGCGGCTGCTGCCGACCGACGGCCGCACCGTGGTGGCGCACGGCGACCTGCGCCGCCCCGACGAGCTGCTGGCCGACCCGGTGGTGCGGGCCAACCTCGACCTCACCCGCCCGGTCGCCGTGCTGCTGATCGCGGTGCTGCACTTCGTGCCGGACGGCGACGACCCGTTCGCGGCGGTCGCCCGGCTGCGCGACGCCACCGTGCCCGGCAGCATGCTGGCCCTGTCGCACCTGACCATGGACGGCGCGCCGGCCCTCCCCGCCCAGCAGGGCAAGCAGCTCTACCAGCGCACCAGCGCACCGATCGTGCCCCGCCCGCACGCCGCCACCACCCGCTTCTTCGACGGGTACGACCTGGTCGAGCCCGGCCTGACCTGGCTCGCCGACTGGCGACCCGACGGCGAACCACAGTCCGGCGTCTCGCACGGCTACGGCGGCGTCGGCATCCGCCGCTGACGCCCCGGCCTCACCACGCGCCGCCGCTGACGCCCCGCCCCACCACGCGCCGTCGCTGACGACCGGGCCCGCCACGCGTCGGTGCCGGCCGGTCAGCTCACCGCGCCCCGGCGCACCGCCTCGGCGGCCAGTCGGGAGCGGCGCCGGTCGTCGTTGGTGACCAGGTCGAACTTGTCGTACAGCCGGGCCAGGTGCTTCTTCACCGCGCTCTCGCTGACCACCAGCGCACCGGCCAGGGCGCGGACCGTGGGCGGCTCCGGAAAGGCCCCGGCGCCGGCCAGGTACGGGCGGCACAGCGCGCCCAGCAGCTCCCGTTCCCGCCGGGTCAGCGCCGGTGGCGCGGGCGGCGGGTCGACGCCCACCGTCCGGGCCCCGGTGAGCCGGGCGGGAGCGTGGAACACCAGCCGGGCCGGGCCGATCTCCACCCGGTCGCCCTCGCGCAGGGTGCGTGCCTCGCGCAGCGGCACCCCGTTGACCATGGTGCCGTTGGTGCTGCCCAGGTCCCGCAGCACCCAGCCGGGCGGGAAGCGTTCGACCAGCGCGTGCAGGCGGGAGACCAGCGGGGAGTCGATCGGCACCTCGTTGCCGGGGGCCCGGCCGATGGTGAACGTGCCGACGCCGAGCGGCACCCGGCGTACCGGGCCCAGGCCGTGCACCTCGAAGTGCCCGCCGGTCACCGGTCGCACCACGGGCCGGTGGTCGCGGTGGTCCCCGCGCCCGGCCGGGTCGGGCTGATCGTGGCCGAGGCGGTGACGCACCGTCCCGCCGACCGGTACGGCTCGGTCCACAGCTCGTACGGCTGCCCGACCGCCCGCTGCCGGCTGCCCGGGCCGGTGGCCCGGACCGCCAGGTCGACCGTCCAGGTGCCGCCGCCCACGGCGATGTTGTCCCGGTACTGCTTCCACACCCAGACGTACGCCATCGCCGCCCGGCACCCCGGCGACCAGTACTGCTTGACCGAGATGGCCTTCAGGCCACCGGCGTAGCCGTAGGCGGACGCGCCGACCTGGTAGGCGTCGGCGTAGCAGCGGCCCGGTGGCGCGTCGTCCTGGGCGGCCCGCCGGGGAGCCGCCGTCCCGCTGACCGTGGTGCGCAACGTCCGGCCCGCCACGGTCAGCTCCAGCTCGCCCCGGACCGGCCCGGCGACCGTCGGCAGCACCACGAACCCCAGCTCGCAGCGGGCGCCCGGGGCGAGCCGGTGGGCGACGCACCCGTCCGCCACGATCCGCAGCGCGGCGCGGGACGGCCCGCCGACCGTCAGCCCCTGCACCGGCACCGGATGGTCGGTGCGGTTGCGGACCGACACCACCCGCTCGGCGGACTCCGCGTACAGCCTCAACTCGCCCAGCTCCAGCCGGTCGGGCAGGCTGACCGGCGTGGGCGTCGGCGGTGGCTGCGCGTACCCGGTGGCGAGGACCGCCGCCACGGCGACGACCAGCCCCACCGACCGGCGCAGCACGGGTCGGCGGGACGGCCGGGCGACGGTCGCGGAGAGCGCCCGCGCCGCGCGCCACCGCGCGGAGAGCGACATCGGCCCGGTGCTGGCCGGCACCCGGCCGGCGGCCGGCTCACCCGGCACGAACGGCGTCACCGGCAGCCCGGCCGCCGCCTGCGCGGCGCGCAGCTCCGCGGCGAACTCCGCCGCCGAGCCCGGCCGCCGCGCCGGATCCTTGGCCAGCGCGCGCTCCAGCGCCCCACACACCTGCTCGGGTACGCCGAGCGGGCGCAGGTCGGGCACCGGGTCGACGGTGATCCGGCGCAGCAGCGACGCGGGCGACTCGCCGTCGGCCGGCGGGAAGGGGGGCGCGCCCCGGATCCAGTGCAGCACGGTCGAGGCCAGCGCGTAGACGTCGGCAGGTGCCGAGGCGGGCGCACCGCGCAGCACCTCCGGGGCGGCGTGCAGCACGCTGGCGGTGACGGTGGACCGGTTGCCCGGGCGGTCGGCGTACGGGCGGGCCTGACCGAAATCGGCCAGCTTCGGCTCGCCGTACCCGGAGATCAGGATGTTCTCCGGCTTCACGTCGCGGTGCAGCAGGCCGGCCCGGTGCGCGGTCTCCAACGCCCCGGCGACCGCGATCCCACCGGCCACCGCGTCCCGCCAGTCACCCGCCGTGCCGGCGCGCAGCCGGTCACCGAGCGAGCCCCCCTCCTCGTACGCCATGAGCAGGTACGGGTTGCCGGCGTCGGTGCGGCCCGCCTGGTGCAGGGTGACGATGTGCGGGTGGTCGGAGAGCCGGCCCAGGGTCCGCAGCTCCCGCTCGAAGCGGGCCCGCGACGGCCCCGCCCAGTCGGCGGAGAGCACCTTCACCGCCACCCACCGGGAGTACGCGGCCTGCCGGGCCCGGTAGACCACGCCGAATCCGCCCCGCCCGACCTCGACCGCGTCGGTGCAGCCGGGTACGCCCAGCGCGACCCCGGGGTCGGGCCGCGACGGGTGCCGCTCCGAACGTTCACTCTGGACCATCGACGCTGAATGCTACCGACGGGTGGCGACGCGTTCGGCCCGCCGCCGAGGGTCCGCGGCCCGGGACGGGGCGGGACCGTCGAAATCGGACACCCCGTCCCGGTGCGGGTGGATCAGCCCTGCGTCACCAGACCACCGTCCACGACGTACTCGCCGCCGTCGTGGGCGATGAACTCGGCGCTGCCGAGCAGCACCGTCGGGCTGGTCTGGTAGACCGTGACCAGGTCCGAGTCGGTGGCGTCGTCCCCGACGTCCGCCACGGTCCGGCCGTACTGGCCGGTGACCTCGATCCGCACGTCGTACAGCAGTTCGGTGCGGGCCGTGACGGACCAGGTGCCGTCGGCGGCGACGGTCGCGTAGCCGCCACCGACCGCCTGACCCTGCCGAGCGTTGAGGATGACCTGAAGCACGGTGTCGGGGCCGGCGGCCGGCTCGTCCGCGTCGCGCTGCCCGTCCCGGTCCAGGTCCTGCCAGACGGTGCCGCGCACCACGCAGGTGCCGGAGATCGCCACGGTCACCGAGCCGGTGTTGTTCCCGGTGTTGGACTCGCGCCGGTCCGGCGCGATGGTGGCGGTGATCGGCACCGTGGTGCCCGGCGTCGCGCCGGCCACCACGAACGGCACGGTCAGCCGGGTCCGCTGGCCGGCCAGCAGCTGCGGGTAGGCGCACGAGTAACTGGTCGCGCCGGTCACCGTGCAGTTCCAGCCGGAACCGGCGTACGGGGTGTCGGTCCGCAGGCCGGCGGGGATCGAGACGGTCACGGTTACCGGGCCCGAGTCTCCGTTGCCCCAGTTCCGGACATCGATCTGGGCGGCGAAGGTCTCACCCTCCGCCGGGTTGAGCACGTCGGTCGTCATCGAGTCGACGAGCAGGTCGGGCTGGGTGCGTCCGGCCGCCACCGCGTCGGCCGGGAGAGCCACCGTGCCACCGACCAGGGCGAGCGCGGCCAGCGTGCGGGAGACGAAGTTGGGTCGCATGGCATCCTCACGTCGCGCTTCCCGGCCCCGCCGGTCGACGGGGCCGGGCCGGAGATAGATCAACTAACTCCTCCTCATCCGGCGTCGTCGATGGCCGTGGCGTTACGCGGTCAGCAGCACGGCCCGCCCGTCGACGTTGAGCACGTGCCCGTCGCCGAGCCGCGCCACCGGCTCGTCCCAGTGCACGTGCCCGCAGAGGGTGAGCGTCGGGGGTCCGGCGGCCAGCACCTGCCGTACCCCCGGGTTGCCCCGCTGGGCCGCCGACTCCCCGGTCGGGCCCTCGTGCAGCAGCAGTGTGGCGGGCGCGGTCGCCGCCGCCTCGCCGACCGCCCGGAGGAAGTCGGCCTCGTCCCGGCGGTGCGGCCGTCGGGGATCGCCCACCACCCCGCCGACCCCCGCGAAGCGCAACCCTCCCCACTCCCGGCTCTCCCCGTCGAGCAGGGCGACCGATTCGCCGTACGCGCCGACCTCCGCCGCCGTCACCTCGTCGTGGTTGCCGGCGACGCCGAACACCATCGGGCAGCCGGCCGCCGCGAACGCCAGCCAGACGTCGGCCACCGGCCCGGAGGCGCCCCGGCGGTCGGCGGCCGGCGCGGCGTAGAGGTCGCCGGTGAGCAGTACCCCGATCCGCTCCGGCGGTGGCAGCAGGCCCGCCTCGGCCCACACCGCCAGCTGGTCGGCGAGGGCGAGACCGAGCAGCACCGGATCACCTCCGGTCGGGGGTACGGCCACGCCCTGGAGGTCCCCGGTCACCAGCAAGGCGTCACAGCCCGCCGGGAGCCGGTCCACCCGGAGCCGGTCGACGGGGAGTCGGGCGTGCCGGCTGCCGCCGCCGGAGCGGGCGGACCGGTGGTCGAGCGAGGCGAGGGGCTGCGGAACCGGGTCGAGCAGGCGCAGGCCGCCCGCTCGACCGCTCGTACCGACGACCGTCATGGTGGGCGACGGTAGTCGAACCGCGCCGCTCCCGCGGCTCCTGCCGGTGCTGTCCCGGGTCGACGGCGAGGGCGAGTGGGCCTGAAACTTTCGGCCTCCCGTCCGGTCCGTCGCCCGGTATCCCACCCGCACTCTTGATCTCTATCGATATTGACCGATTGTTGTCTTGTGGGTATCGTCCCGGGTCAGTTACCGGAACGTTTCCGGAAAGTTTCGGAGCCGCAGGCGGTGCCCGTCGACGCCGGCTGCGGGGCTCGCGCCCCTCCCACCACCTTGCGCAGCACCGATCGATACCTGCAGAGGAGTGTCATGAATCGTCTGACGAGACGGGCCCGCTACCGGCTGGCCGTGGCCGCCGCCAGCGCGCTCGCCGTGGTCGGCACCGCGCTGGTGGTGCCCGGCCTGGCCCAGGCGGCCAGCACGCTGGGTGCCGCCGCCGCGCAGTCGGGCCGGTACTTCGGCACCGCGATCGCGGCGGGTCGGCTCGGTGATTCGACCTACACCACGATCGCCGGGCGCGAGTTCACCATGGTGACGGCCGAGAACGAGATGAAGCCGGACGCCACCGAGCCCCAGCGGGGCCAGTTCAACTTCAGTGCCGGGGATCAGATCTACAACTGGGCGACCCAGCGCGGGATGAAGGTGCGCGGTCACACCCTCGCCTGGCACTCGCAGCAGCCGGGTTGGATGCAGAGCCTGTCCGGCAGCACCCTGCGCCAGGCGATGATCGACCACATCAACGGGGTGATGGGTCACTACAAGGGCAAGTTGGCCGCGTGGGACGTGGTGAACGAGGCGTTCAACGAGGACGGCAGCCGTCGGCAGTCGAACCTGCAGGCGACGGGGAACGACTGGATCGAGGTGGCGTTCCGGACGGCTCGTACCGCGGATCCGTCGGTGAAGCTCTGCTACAACGACTACAACATCGAGAACTGGTCGTACGGCAAGACGCAGGGTGTCTACCGGATGATCCAGGACTTCAAGTCCCGGGGTGTGCCGATCGACTGTGTGGGGTTGCAGACGCACTTCACGGGTGGCAGTTCGCTGCCGGGCAACTTCCAGACCACGCTGTCGAGCTTCGCGGCGTTGGGCGTGGACGTGGCGTTGACCGAGGTGGACGTGACCAACGCCTCGACCAGCCAGTACGCGGGGCTGACGCAGGCGTGTGTGAACGTGCCGCGGTGCATCGGCATCACGGTGTGGGGGGTGCGCGACAGCGACTCGTGGCGCTCCAGCGAGAGCCCGCTGCTCTTCGACGGTGGCGGCAACAAGAAGGCCGCGTACACCTCGGTCCTCAACGTCCTCAATGGCGCCGGCCCGGGCCCGACCGGGACGCCGACCGCGTCGCCCACCGGGAACCCGACCACGCCGCCGCCGAGCACCGGCGGGGCCAGCAAGATCGTCGGGAGCCAGTCGGGCCGCTGCATCGACGTGCCGAACAGCTCGCGGACCAACGGCACCCGGGTGCAGCTCTACGACTGCCACGGCCAGACCAACCAGCAGTGGACGTACACCAGCAGCCGGCAGCTGACCGTGTACGGCGGCAGCATGTGCCTCGACGCCGCCGGCACGGGCAACGGCTCGGCGGTGCAGGTCTACAGCTGCAACGGCCAGGCCAACCAGCAGTGGAACGTGAACTCCAACGGCACCATCAGCGGGGTCCAGTCCGGCCGCTGCATCGACGTCTGGGGCACCGCCAACGGCCAGCAGGTCCAGATCTACGACTGCAACGGCCAGGCCAACCAGCAGTTCCGGTTGGCCGCCATCTGACCTGACGCAGGTTCTCGTCACACACCCGAACGGGCGGGCCCGGCGCACACCGGGCCCGCCCGTTCCTGGTCGCCAGCGTCCTTCAGGCGGGCGGCGGTACGTCGTCCAGCAACGCCTCGCCCATCGCGGTGAGCCGGTGCAGCACCAGGTTGCCGTGCCGCTGGCTGGTGATCAGGCCGGCGTCGCGCAGGATCGTGGTGTGGTGGCTGGTGGTGGCCGGCGAGATGCTGGCGCGCCGGGCCAACTCGCCGGTGGTGGCGCCCCGGGCGGCGGCGCGCAGCACGGCCACCCGGGTGTGGCCGAGCAGCGGGCCGAGCCGGCGCTCCGGGTCGGTCGGGGCCACCGGGCGGGTCGTCGGGTCCGCGCGCTGCCGGCGGGCCGGGTAGACCAGGGCCGGGGGCAGACCGGGGTCGGCCAGCGCGATCGGCGCGTGCCAGCAGAAGTACGACGGGATCAGCGTGATCCCCCGGCCGTCGAGGTGCATGTCCTGGTCACACGGGTAGCCGTGCACGGCCAGCACGGGCGGTGCCCAGCGGGCGTCCGGGCCGAGATCGTCGAGGATCTGCCCGGCGCCGGTGTCCAGCACCCGGGCCCCGCGCAACGCCCGGTCGCCGGAGACGGCGTCCCCGATCTGCGCCCGGTACGGGGCGACCGCGACGCGGTGGTAGGCGCGCAACGCGTTGCCGAGGCCGTGCAGGGCGGCCGGCCGGCCGGCGGACAGGTCGTCCAGCCAGGTGCCGTTGACCGGGGCGGCGATCTGCCCCAGCTCGGCGCGGATCCGCCGGGTGGGGGTGCCGAGCACCCGGTCGATGCCCTCGTCCAGGTCGGTGACCGGCCCCGGGGTCAGGAAGTCCGGGAAGTACCGGTCGAGTGGCGCGACGGGCAGCAGCCGCTCGCGGACCACCGGGACCAGGCCGGCGCGGTGCAGGTCCCGACGCACCTGCCGGTGCCAGTCGGCGTAGCCGGCGTACCCGGCGCGGGTCTGTAACCGGTGCAGACTGCAGACGATCTCCCACAGCGGGTCCGGCTCGACCGCCAACCGGGTGCGGCTGAGGTCCCCGGCCGTGAAGTGGATGCGCAGTGTCCCCATGGGACGGAGTGTTCCGAGCCGGGCCGCCGTACTCAGTCTCGTCGATGACATCGACGTACATCTTTCAGTTCGCGATCGGTGGGTCCGACGGCCGCGCGGGGCGGCAGCCGACCGGCCGCCGCCCCGCACCCTGCCCCCGGATCAGCCGACGCCGCAGCTCGACAGCCAGCGGTGCGAGGCGATGTTGTCGTTGGTGTTCTGCATGTAGCCGTCCCGGTTCGAGCCCCAGGAGAACCAGGCCCCGGTCAGGTCGTCCCACTTGTCGCCGGCGCCCAGGCAGGCGTACGCCCCGGTGTAGCCGGTGTGGATGTAGAGGGCGACCGGCCGGCCGGTGTTCGAGTCGTTCCACGCCGACGACGCCAGGTTCCGCATGCTGTACCGGTTGTTGTTGTCGCAGTTGGCGTTCTCGGCCGTGCTGATGGTGTCCCAGTTGTTGTCGGCGTTGTACCACCAGCACCACCGGCCCGCCCAGTAGGCGTCCTGGCTGACGTACAGGTAACCGCTGCCGGACGCCAGCCGGTGCGCGTCGGTGTGCGGCGTCGGCTTCGGCGCGGCCTGCGCGCCGGTGGCGGTGACGGCCAGCGCGGCTGCCGTCGCGACCAGGGTGGCCAGCACGGTGCGTACTGCTCTCATCGGGTTCCCTTCGATCGGGTCCTGCCGTGGCGGACTGCCACGGACGTCATCGGTCAGCCGCCGGCCAGCACCGCGCGGGCGCGCGGCAGGGCGGCGGCTTCCAGGCGCAGCCGGTCGGCCACGTCGGTGCGGAACCGGGCTTCGACGGCGCGCCGGTGTTCGGCGTCGAGCCGCCGGGCGAGCCGGTCGAGGCCGGTCCGGGTGGCGCAGGTCGCCTCGGCCACGGCCAGCCGGACCTCGCCGGCCGGCACGGTGTAGGACCGCGGCTCGGGCACCGACGCGCGGGCGGCGGCCGGGTCGGCAAAGTCGTACCCGGCGGCGTGCATGCACCGCCGCCACCCCGTCACGCCGGCCGCGTAGCGGGGATCGGCGAGCACCCGGCCGACGCGCAGCCCCACCAGGTTGTCGGTGGTCTTCGTGACCCGGTACCAGGCGGGCAGGTCGCCGTAGAGCCGGCGCTCCGCCTCCGACGTGCAGCTGTGACTGCTGCGCCGCAGCACCCCGCCGCCCGGCACCGTCGCGCGCAGCGCGTCCGGCTCGTCGGGGTCACCGTTCATCGCGCGTACGGCGGCCGCCCCGCGCTCCGGTGGCAGCCCCCGGGTGTACCGGGCGTTCGGGTCGGCCGCCATCGCCGCGTCGAACCGGCGGCGCAGCACCCCGCCGTACCCGTAGCGGCGGGCGTAGGACCCGTCGTCGAGGACGTACGGGAACTCGCGCAGCTCCGGCACCGGGTGCGCGGGCACCGGCCAGTAGCGGAACCCGCGCTCGCGCATGCAGTCGCGGATCAGCAGCTGGGTGGCGGCGTACAGCACCTCGGCGGCGGGCGCGTTCCCGGCCGGCGCGGACGCGGCCGGCGCGCTCGCCGCCGGCTGCCGTCCGGGTGGGGGCGTGGCGTCCCGGGCCGCCCCCACCACTGCGGCGGCTGCCGCCGCGAGGGCGGCCGGAACCCCGAGGGCGTACCACCAGGACCTGCGCGACCCACCTGCCATGACACCCACCTCGGCCGTCCGGGGCGCGCCGTGCGCGCCGTCGAGGACCAGCCTCGGCGCGGGGCGCGCCACGGGACAGGGCACTTCGATCAGGCTCGAACGACGGGCTCCCACGTGGTCACCGGCCGCGATCCGGGCCGCGGCTCCTGCGGGCCGTCGGTCGAAGCGCTCGGCGGCGGCGCTTATTGGCTTTCCTCGGTCGGGCGGCTCCGCGAGGATCTCGCCATGACCGTCTTCGCGTGCCTCCGCTGCGGCACCGCGCTCACCGGGGACCTGGCCGAGACGCCGATCGAGGAGCTGCCGAGCCCGTCCTCCCCATCGGATCTGCCGCCGGGTGAGACCTGCCCGGCCTGGGTGCCCGAGGGGAGGTACGCAGTGGACCCCGACCCGTTCGGGCCGCCCTACGTGCCGATTGCTGATGACGAGCGGATGCTGGTCGCGGCGGGACCCCGGAACACCGTCCTGATCAACCCGGACGACCTGCTCGTACGACGCCTGATCAACGACGCCAGCCGGCTGAACGGCTGCTGCGGTCTCGACGGCACCGACGGTCCCAACCTGCTGTGCGGCTGCGGGGCGGAGATCGCCACCGAGACGTCGGACTGCTGGACCGCGCAGGTCGTACGACTGGAGCCCCTCGCGGTGGTCCGAGCTGGTTGACCCGGCTCGTCGTCAGACGTCACCCCTAGGCTGCGCGGCATGATCACACGACCGACGGAGCGATGGGGTCGCGAGCTGCGCGACCAGCTGGGCCGGATCGCCGCGGGGACCCTGGCCGAGGACGATCCCGCCGCCTACGCCCCGTACCTCTGGCCGGCGGCTTTCATCGCCGCCGTCGACACCACGCTGGACGCCTACGAGGCCGACGTACGCTCGCTCTCGTCCCCGTCCGACGATCAGGTCTTCGCGTCGGTCCAGCGGGTCGTCGAGGCGCTCAACGAGGTCGACGAGGAGCACGGCGGGAAGATCGAGACCGGCGAGCGCGAGGCGCTGGCCGAGTACATCGACGACGTCCTGACGGACGCGGGCATCGATGTCGAAGGGCTCACCTCCCGACGCGACAGGGAGCGGCACGAACTCACCGACGAATGGCGCGAATGGTGAGCCGCTGATCCAGCGGCAGCACGTACATCATCATCAGTGCGCTCGTACGCTGGAAGCAGGCCACCCATCCGCAACACCGGTAGCCGTCGGCGGACCGGAACCACCGGTCACCACGGATCGGCCTTCGGGTTCCGTGTCGGTCGTCCGCCGTCATCCTCGGCGCCGAGCCACGAGCCGACCGCGAGGTACTGACGGAGGTCGGTGGGGACCGGTCCGTGCCGGAGCACCCACTGATCAGCGAGTGAGGCCACCATCAGGTCGCCCCGTTCGAATCGCAGTCGCAGTCCACCGACCGACGGCACTGTCGTGTAGCCGCGGACGAGCGAGGCGTCGAGCAGGCGCCGGCCGACGAACGTGGCCAGCAGGTCCGGCTCCCGCGCCGGGCCCACCCGCGTCTCGCCGTCCTCCTGCATGTCGTAGGACGGGTAGGGGTCGGTCAGCTCCAGGCGAAGATGCTCGCCGCAGCCGTGAGCCATCAGCGTCGGCCTGCCCTCGAAGTGCAGCCAGAAGTCGAGCAGGCTCGCCGCGTCGCCGCCGCGCTGTCCCTCGTACCAGTAGCGCGCCTCGGTCACCGCGAGCAGCCGTCGGCCGATGAGGTCCCGGACGAGTCCGGCCACCGCGAGCGGGTCATCCACGCGGCACAACCTACGCTCGGCCGGGTGCTGCCGCCGGCCTCCGTTAGGCTGCTGCGCCGTGGGACACGTCTTCGCCAGGCTGACCGGCTACGGCATGGTTCTGGTACCGAACTGGCCATACCGGTTCGAGCGGCAGTCGGACGGTTCCGACGACATGCGGGTGACCCGCTGGACGCCGGACGGCCCTCGGCACGTCGTGGTCCGGCCCGGCCATCCAGTCGATGCGGGCGATGTCGTGGAGGTGACCCACGACCCGGATCAGGGCGCTCAATGGTTCATCGAGACCTCGCTGTTCCGGACGGTGTGGCCGCCGGACTTCACCGTCGAGTCCTCGCACGACCCGGACGACCACACGGCGTTCTACCTGCACGGGTCGGACGAGTCGATGATCTTCCCGCAGGGCCCGGTGCCCAGGGCGCGGCTGAACGACCCCGCAGCGTTGGTCGCCGCGGGCCAGACAATCATCGGCAGCCAGGTCGGCGACGACGGAATCAGCGTCGTCGAGCTGGCCTACGAACACGATGCCGAGCCCTGGTGGCAGGGTTACTGGCTGGTCGAGTACAGCCAGGACCACTTTCTGGTGATCACGGCACAAGCCCGTCAGCCGCAGCGGGCAGACACGCGTGCCGCGGCAGCGGCCGTAGCGGCGAGTCTCGCGGTAGGCCCGCCACGCGGGTGAGGAGATCGTCCACTGACAGCCGGAGGAGGATCGTCCCCGAGGGTGATCGGACAGATGGTGGGCCGCCAGGGACTCGAACCCTGAACCTATGGATTAAAAGTCCACAGCTCTGCCATTGAGCTAGCGGCCCGTGCCGCCCAGGCTACCGGAACCTCGTCGTACGTGGCTTCCGGCTTCCCGCCGCCCGTCGATCTCCCGACAGCGGCGGGCATGGGCCACCCCGCCCGGGTAACCGGATCCGGCTCGAGGTTGAGCAGCACCCCGGCCGTGACCGGTCCGGGGGTTGGTGTCCGCTTCAACGGGTACGGCAGCTGGCATGCGGATCGTGATCGTGGGGGCCACCGGCAACGTGGGTACCGCCGTGCTGCGCCGGCTGCGGCGGGAGTCCGGCGCGGAGCTGGTCGGGGTGGCGCGCCGGCTGCCGGGGCCGGAGGCGGGTGAGCCGTACGACGGGGTGCAGTGGCACTCGTGCGACATCGGGGCGCCGGACGCGGTGGAGAAGCTGGCCGCGATCTTCGCCGGCGCGCGGGCGGTGGTGCACCTGGCCTGGCAGATCCAGCCCAGCCACGACCAGCGCACGCTGCACCGGACCAACGTCGGGGGCAGCCGCGCGGTCGCCGAGGCCACCGTCCGGGCCGGCGTTCCGGCCCTGGTGTACGCCTCGTCGGTCGGCACCTACGCGCCCGGCCCGAAGGACCACCCGGTGAGCGAGCGCTGGCCGACGTCGGGGGTGCCCGGGTCGTCGTACAGCCGGGACAAGGCGGAGGTGGAGGCACTGCTCGACACCGTCGAGCGGGAGCACCCGGAGCTGCGGGTGGTGCGGCTGCGGCCGGGTCTGATCTTCCAGCGGGACGCCGGCACCGAGATCAGCCGCTACTTCCTCGGCCCGCTGGTGCCGGTGCGGCTGCTGCGCTACGGCCGGATCCCACTCGTACCCGCCAACCGCCGGCTGCGGGTGCAGGCGGTGCACGCCGACGACGTGGCCGACGCGTACGCGAAGGCGGTTCTGGGTGAGGCGCGCGGCGCCTTCAACCTGGCCGCGGACCCGGTGCTCTCCCCGGAGCTGGTGGCCCGGCACTTCCACGGCTGGACGGTGCCGGTGGCGATCCCGGTGCTGCGGTCGGCGGCGGCGCTGACCTGGCGGGCGCGGCTCCAGCCGGTCGACGTGGGCTGGGTGGACCTGGCGTTGAACGCGCCGCTGATGTCCAGCGAGCGGGCCGAGTCCGAGCTGGGCTGGCGGCCGACCGTCGACGCGTTGACCGCCCTGCGGGACCTGTTCGCCGGCATGTCGCACCGCGCCGGCACGGAGGGCCCGCCGCTCTCCACCGACCCGGCCCTCCCCGGCCGCCCCCAGGCCCTCCTGAAGGCCCGCCTCCCCGGCCACCCCAACCCCTACTGACCCGGGGTCAGCGGAGGGTGCTGGTGGTGACCGTTGGTGGGCGGGCGCCGAGGAAGAAGATGCCGGGCAGGCCCTTGGTCTCGAAGCCGGCGCTGGGGTTGCGGCGCAGGGTCGAGCTCTCGATGCGCAGCGTGCCGGTGCGGTTGTTGCTGACGAAGAAGATCGCGCCGCCGCCCTCGTTGGCCCGGTTGTCCTCGATGACCGTGCCGGCGACGCGCACCGTGAACTCGTTGCCGTCGCAGTAGATCGCGCCGCCGCTGCCCCCGCCCGGAGTGCCGGCGCGGGCCGGGTTCGCGCCGTTGCCCACCGCCCGGTTGCTGCGGAAGACGCTGTTCAGCACGGTCCAGGAGACGCCGATGCTGCTGGTTGCCGCCCCGTTGGCGCAGTTCCCGCGCTCGAAGGTGGAGCCCACCACGTACACCGGGAGGTTCTCGTACTGGCTGAGCACGCGCAGCGCCCCGCCGCCCAGGTCCTGCCCGGTGCCGTCGCAGCGGTTGCCGACGAAGCGGGAGTTGACCACCTTGAACCGGCCACCCCGGACGAAGATCGCGCCGCCGCCCCCGCCCTCGGCCCGGTCGCCGGTGGAGTTGCCGTCGGCGAACGTCAGGTTCTGCACCGTGAGCTGGGGGCTGTCCTGGTTCTGGCAGTGCGAGGTGGTCCAGCCCTGGGCCTGGTCACAGGTGTTCTGGTAGAGGATCCTCCGGACGCCGCCGCCGCTGAGCGTGACCTTGCCGCCGCCGTCCAGCACGACCCGGGGCCCGTGCGCGTTGACCACCTTCGCGGTGGCCGTCATCTTGATGGTCACCGGGGCCGGGCCGCAGTCGAAGGTGATGACGCCGCCGGCCGCCACCGCCTTCACCACCGCCGCCGAGGTGCAGCTCGCCGGGGTGCCGGTGCCGACCGTACGGCTGGGGTGGGAGGTGTCCACGGCCCGGGCCTCCGCCGGCACCGCCGCCCGGCCGGCGGGATTGCCGGCCCGCAACGGGGCCGCCGACGGGCTGGGCTTCGCGGCCCCGAACCCGCTCCGGGCGCTCGGCCCGGCGGTCGGCCCGGCCGTAGCGGCACCGGTCGGGGCGGCGGCGCCGGTCGCGGCCCCCGGCGCGCCCGCACCGGGCCGGGCCGGGATGTCCGAACCGCAGCCCGGCAGGGCGGCGACGGTCACGCCGAGAACGAGCAGGGCGAGGGATGACGTCAGACGCACCCGCCGATGCTAGGACCCCACCCCGCCCACCACGACCCACCCCCGAATCCTTAACCCCCCGCTAAACCCACCCACCCACCCCACCCCACCCCACTCCGCCCCGCGCTGATTCACGGAAAGAGTGGTTCTGACCGACGGCAAAGCCACTCTTTCCGTGAATCAGCGGCCGAGCGGGGGCGAGTGGGCGGGGGTGCGGGCGAAGGGGGGGTGCGGGGTGCGGGGTGCGGGTCAGGCGTGGGAGAGGGCGAAGGCGGTGAGGAAGCCGAGGACGGTGATCAGGCCGACCAGCAGGTGGGCGTCCTCGAACGCCTCCGGGACCATGGTGTCGGTGATCATCGCGAGGATCGCGCCGGCCGCCAGCGCGGTGATGGTGGCCAGCACCTCCGGTGGGGCCCCGCCGAGCAGCGTGTAGCCGGCCAGCGCCGCCGCGCCGCTGACCAGGGCGATCGCCGTCCAGAGCAGGAAGACGTACGTCCGGGTACGGCCGGCCTGACGCATGCCGGCGGCGCTGGAGAGGCCCTCCGGCACGTTGCTGAGGAAGACCGCGATCACCGTGACCAGGCTGACCGGGCCGCCGGTCAGCAGGCTCGCCCCGATCACCACCGACTCCGGGATGCCGTCCAGCAGCGCGCCGACCGCGATGGCCGTACCCGAACCGGGCTGTTCCTGCTCGGAGGGCTGCTCGTCGCCGGCCCGCTTGCGGTGCCGCGCGCCCCGCCGGGCCAGCAGGACGTTCGCCCCGGTGTACGCGAGCGCGCCGGCCCCCGCGCCGATCGCCGTCGGCAGCAGGCCGCCCTGCTCGTGCGCCTCGGCGATCAGCTCGAACGAGACGGCGGAGAGCAGCACACCCGCCCCGAACGCCATCACCGACGCGATGATCCGGCGTGGCACCCGCGCGAAGAACCCGGCCACCGCCCCGATCAGCAGGGCGGACCCGGCGAGCAGACCCCAGAGTCCCGCTTCCAACCATTCCGGCACCCGCAGGACCCTACCCGCGCGACGGGACCGGAAAACGGCTCAGAAGTCGGCGAAGAGGTACGGCAGCGCGCGCGGGAAGATCCGGCGCAGCTCGTCGGCCGCGTCCACCGGCACCACCCCGAGCCCGCGTACCGCCACCTCGGCCGGGTCGAGCACCCCGTACGCCAGGCCGGAGAGACCGGCGGCGGTCAGCGTCGCGGTCGGCACGCTGCCCTCGGCGGCGCTGTCGTCCGGCAGCAGCTCCAGCCGCCCGGCGGTGCCGTCGAGCAGGTGACTGCCGGTCAGCCACCGGTCGTCGACCAGCTCGACGCGGACCCGCCCGGCGCCGGCGGGCAGCCCGGCGAGCGCGTCGAGGCTCAGCAGCCGGGCCATCGGGGCGGGTGACCCGGGCCGGGACACCCGGGCCTCGTGGTGCACCGCCAGGTCGGTGAGCCACAGCTCGGGCAGCTCGTCGGCGGGGAGCTGGACACTGATCCGCTCCACCTGGTCGATGTGCCGGGCGAAGAACTGCAACAGCGCGGCCCGGGCGTACGGGTCGGCGGCGAGCAGATCGTCGGCGAGCAGGGTGCCGCCGTGATCGTCGATCCGGTAGGTGACCGCACCGACGGTCCGCCCGTCCCGGACCGCGGTCACCACCCAGCGGTCGTCCCGGTCGCGCAGCGCGACGGCCCGGAAGTCGGGGAAGATGGCGAACCCGTGCCGCTCGCGCAGGCACTCCTCGGTCCAGCCGCGCCAGGTCGGGTAGCCCGCCCCGATCCGCTGCCAGGTGACCTCGTCGGGCAGGTCGGCGCGGAGCAGCGGCGCCAGGTCGTCCGGGGAGAAGACGGCGGTACGCCGCCGGGGCAGCCCGACGTACCCGAAGCGCTCGTAGAACGAGGCGCGGAACGGGTAGAGCGCGGACAGCGGGTGTCCCTCGTCCCGCATCTCGTCGAGCAGCTTGTGCAGCAGGGCACGGACGTAGCCGCTGCGGCGGGCCAGCGGTTGGCTGGTCACCCCGGCCACCCCCGCCATCGGCAGCACACTCCCGCGCAGGTTCTGCCGCATCGGGACCGCCGACGCGGTGGCCATCGGCTCGCCGCCCTCCTCGGCGACCAGGGACCGGTTCCCGGCGTTGTAGGGCAGGTACTCGCGGAACTCCTCGGTGCGGGACGCCGCCATCGGCGACGCCTCGAACGCGTACGCCTGAAGCGGGAAGCTGGTGGTGGGTCGTTCCTCGGCGGTCAGGCGGCGGATGAGCATCCACCCATCCCAACCCGGCCCGTCGCCCCCCGCAACCCGATTGGCCTCCTCAGCCCTCCTCGACGTCCGAGACGACCACGGTGACGTTGTCCGGCGCGCCGGCCTGGTGGGCCAGCTTCACCAGCTGCTCGCCGCACTGCTGCCGGTCGGCGTAGGTGGCCAGCGCCGAGGCGATCGCGCCGTCCGGCACGTAGTCGGAGAGGCCGTCGCTGCACAACAGCAGCCGGTCCCCGGGAAAGACGGTGAGCACACCGACGGCGGGTGGCGCGTCGGAGCCCTGCACGGCCCGGGTGACCAGGGACCGCTGCGGGTGGTGGCGGGCCTGGTCGGGGGAGAGCGCGCCCTGGTCGACCAGCGCCTGCACGAAGGTGTCGTCCCGGGTGAGCTGGGTCAGCTCGTGGTCGCGCAGCAGGTAGCAGCGGGAGTCACCGACCTGGGCGAGGACCAGGGTGTCCCCGGCGAGCAGGGCGGCGGTCAGCGTCGTACCCATGCCGTCGCGGGCCGGGTCGACGGTGATGGCGGCGCGGATCCGCTGGTTGGCGGTGCTCACCACGGCGCGCAGCGCGTCGGCGGCCTCGTCGGGCCCGGTCGGCGGGGTCAGTTCGTCCAGGATCCGGATGACGATCTCGCTCGCGACCTCGCCGGCGGGCAGTCCACCCATGCCGTCGGCCACCGCCACGAGGCGGTCACCGGCGAGGGCGGAGTCCTCGTTGTTGGTCCGGACGAGGCCGACGTCGTTGAGGATGGCCGAGCGGAGGATCAGCGTCATGGGGTCAAGCTTGCCAAGAAGACCCCACCTCCGTCTCTACGCACTGCTGGTCTTGCTGGAAGAAATGCCGTCGAATTCCATGGCGACGTCCATCGTGGCCGGTCAGCGGCGTGGATAACGCAGCAACAGGCTCGCCCGGACCTGCTCGTCACCGACCGCGGCGTAGCTGTGCGGCACGTCCGAGTCCCAGCGCAGGTACTCGCCGGGACCGGCGGTACGCGGGGCGTCGACCGGGCCGGCGCGCAGCACCCCGGAGAAGACGGTGACGTGTTCGGTGACCCCGGCCTGGTGCGCGGGGGAGAGCTGGGCCGGACCGGGGCTGACCCGCATCCGGTACAGCTCGTAGGTCGCGTCGGCGTCGTGGAAGACCTCCAGCAGGGTGGCCCCGACCGCCGTGCCGCGTACCGTCGGCGTCTCCGCCGGCCCGGAGAGGACCGCCGTCAGCGGCACGCCGAGCTGCGCGGTGACCGCGTACAAGGTCTCCAGGGTGGGGTTGCGGGTGCCGTTCTCCAGCCCGGAGAGGGTGGCCTTGCCGATGCCGGCGAGTCGGGCCAGGGCGGACAGGGACAGCTCCCGTTCCTCGCGGAGGGCGCGGACGCGACGGCCGACCGCTTCCGCACTCTGGTCACCGGGTGGTGGGGCAACTGCCATGGGGGCTATCGTCCTACACCGTGCTGTTCCGTAAACGGAACGGTCGGAGGGAGGGTGACGTGGCAGGCAGGCTCCAGCCCGTACTGGCCGGGGTGGTCACCGCCCTGGTCGGCTTCGCCAGCTCGTTCACGGTCGTGCTCGCCGGGCTGCGCGCGGTCGGCGCCGACCGCGACCAGGCGGCCTCCGGCCTGCTGGTGCTCTGCGTGGCCGCCGGCGCCTGCGCGGTCTGGCTCGGGCTGCGGCACCGGCTGCCGCTCGCCATCGCCTGGTCCACGCCCGGTGCCGCGCTGCTCGTCGCGACCGGCCCGGTGCCGGGCGGCTGGCCGGCCGCCGTCGGCGCGTTCCTCCTCGCCGGCCTGCTGATCGTCGCCGCCGGGCTGGTCCCCGCGCTCGGCCGGGCGGTCGCCGCGATCCCCGGCCCGATCGCCAGCGCCATGCTCGCCGGCGTGCTGCTGCCGCTCTGCACCGCGCCGGTCCGGGCACTGGTCGAGGTGCCCCGGCTGGCCGGGCCGGTGGTGCTCGCCTGGCTGGTGCTGCACCGCTTCGCCCGCCGCTGGGCCGTGCCGGGGGCGCTGGCCGTGGCGGCCGTGGCCATCGCGCTGACCGCGTCCGCGCCGCCCCGGGCCCACCTCGCGCCGAGCGTCGTGCTGACCGCGCCGGCCTGGACCGTGCCCGCCGTCGTCGGGCTGGCGCTGCCGCTCTTCCTGGTCACCATGGCCGCGCAGAACGTGCCCGGCACGGCCGTGCTGGCCGGCTACGGCTACCGGGCCCCGCTCGGCTCCGCGCTCCGGGTCACCGGCCTCGCCACCGCGCTCGCCGCGCCGGCCGGCGGGCACGCGGTCAACCTGGCCGCCATCACCGCCGCCCTGGCCGCCGGCCCGGACGCCCACCCCGACCCGGAGCGCCGCTGGATCGCCTCGGTCACCGCCGGGATCGGGATGGCGCTGCTCGGCCTCGGCGCCGGGGTGGCCACCGCGCTGGTGCTGCTCTCCCCACCGATCCTGGTCGAGGCGGTGGCCGGGCTCGCGCTGCTCGCCGCGCTGGCCGGCGCGGTCGCCGCTGCCGTGGCCGAGCCGGACGGACGGGAGGCGGCCGTGGTCACCCTCGTGGTCACCGCCTCCGGGGTGAGCCTGCTCGGCGTGGGCGGGGCGTTCTGGGGACTGGTCGCCGGCTGGCTGATGCTGCTGCTCTTCCGTCGCCGCACACCGCCCGCTGCGTCACCCGCTCCCGCGGACGACGTCGAGCGCGAGCCAGCCGGCCGTTAGGAAGGGCCCCGGTGCCCGCACCAGGCGTCGAGAAGGGGCCCCTTCTTGCACCTTGACCGTGGTGTCCGCCGTACGAGGAGGCTCACTCCTCCGGGGGGAGTTGGGCGGCCGGGACGTCGAGGCGTACCCCCTCGTCGGTGACCCCGGAGATCCGCTCGGCCGGCACGTAGACCGCGCCGGTGCGGGCCAGGGAGACCTTCAGGTAGCCGCTGCGCAGCAGCCGGGCGGCCAGGTCGGCGGGGACGTCCGGCTCCTCGACCGCGGCCGACTCGATCAGCTCGTCCAGGCTGCTGCCCGGGTCGGTCCCGGCGGGCGCCTGCACGGTCACCGCCGCCGGGTCGCCGCGCTGGACGAGGTCCACGGTGCCGACCTCCACGCCGGTGGAGTCGACCACCCGCATGCCGGTGGTGACCCGGGAAATGACGCCCTGCTGCTGCGTACTCATGCAGGCGCGGTTCCCGGGGGGCCGCCGCGCTAAACGGGCGGGGCCCAGCCGCCGGGCGGTCGGGGGGAGAGTTCGCGCCAGCTGTCGGGCCCCTCCAGCAGGGCCCGGACGGTCTCCTCGGCGTCGTCGGCGCTGCCGTACTCGTAGAACCGGGAGACGCCCTCGGCGCCGCCGGCGCGCTGCTCCACGTGCCAGCGGTCGCCGTCCGCCCGGAGGAAGACGTCCCGCCGGGCCAGCCGCCCCCATTTCCCGTTCCACCAGTGCCTGCGCTGCTCCATGGCCGGACTCTATCGAACATGTGTTCGACACGGGTCGGCCCCCACGGGAATCCCGTGGGGGCCGATCGGCTAGGGGTCGGTCAGCGGGCGGCCGGCGGCTCCGGGCGGCGGCCCAGCACCTCGTCCAGCGCGCCGCGCTGGGCCGGCGTGGTGTGCTGCCCGGAGAGCAGCGCGTCCCGGATCTCGGTGAGCAGCTTGACCTCCTCGCTCGGCGCGGCGGGCGGCGGCTCCTCGCCGCGCTTGCGCCGCTCGGCGAGCCGGTTCATCGGGTAGACGACCAGGAAGTAGAGCACCGCGGCGGTGAGCAGGAAGGTGATCGCCGCGTTGATGAACGCGGCCCAGTCCATGAAGTTGCCCTTGCTGATCTCCCAGGCTCCGGCGAACTGGTCCTCGCCCCCGCCGACCAGCTTGATGATCGGCTTCAGGAAAGAGTTCGTGAAGGCGGTGACCACGCCGGTGAAGGCGGCACCGATGACGACGCCGACCGCGAGGTCGACGACGTTGCCGCGCATGATGAAGTCTTTGAAGCCCTTGAGCATCCGTACTCCCGTGCTGTCCGATTCTGCGTCGCGGACAACCTATGCCCCGGAGGGCGCCTCCAGAAAAGCACCGGCCTCGATCGCCGCGCGCGCCGGATCGCCGTCCCGGATCGCGGCCACCAGCCGGCCGTGGTCGACGTAGCGCTCCGGCTCCAGCGTGTCGCCCATCGCCTGCGCGACGGTGCTGCGCAGCGCCGCGCCGACCGAGGCGTACAGCTCGGCGAGCATGGTGTTGTGCGCGGCGGCCACCACCGCGGTGTGCAGCGCCGCGTCGGCCTCGACGAACCCGTCGACCCGGCCGGCGCGCCAGGCGGCCTCCCGGGCGGCGAGCGCGCCGCCGAGCGCCGCCAGGTCGGCGGGGGTACGCCGCAGCGCGGCGAGCCGGGCCGCCTCCACCTCGAAGGCGCGCCGCACCTCGATCACCTCGGCCATCCGGTCGTCGGTCAGCCGGCGGGCCACCACCGGGGCGAGTTCGTCGGTGGAGACCACGTAGGTGCCGGAGCCCTGCCGGCACTCCAGCACCCCGGCGTGCACCAGCGCGCGGACCGCCTCGCGGACGGTGTTGCGCCCCACCCCGAGGGCGGCGACGAGCTGCGGCTCGGTGGGGATGCGCCCGCCCACCGGCCACTCGCCGCCGAGGATCCGGGCCCGGAGCTGCTCGATCGTCTGGCGTACCCGGTGCCCGCGCGGGGGCACGGCGACGGAATCGACGGCGGGTGTCACCGGTTACACCTCCTGCCGAAATTCATCCCATGATTGTAGGTTCGAGGTCATGACACCGCCAGCCACCAGCACCGCCTCGCCCGCCACCGCCGCACCGACCACGGACGTGACGCCCGGCCCGGCCCCGGCGGCCACCCCGGCACGCCCGGTGGGGCCGGCCCGGGGCGGCGTGCTGGTGCTGGTCGGCATGCTGCTCGTCGCGCTCAACCTGCGCGCCGCGGTGACCAGCCTCGGCGCCCTGCTCGACGAGGTACGCGGCGGCCTCGGCCTCTCCGGCGCGATGGCCGGCTTCGTCACCACCCTGCCCACCATCGCCTTCGCCGGACTGGGCGCGCTCACCCCGTGGCTGGTCCGCCGCTGGCCGGCCGCCCGGGTGCTGGTGCTGGCCATGCTCGCGCTCACCGTCGGGCAGGTGCTCCGGGTGGTCACCGACTCCGCGGCCGTCTTCGTGCTCACCAGCGCGCTCGCACTGGCCGGCATCGCGGTGGCGAACATCCTGCTGCCGATGCTGGTCAAGCAGCACTTCCCGCACCGCACCGGACTGGTCACCGGGGCGTACACGATGGCCCTGACGGTCGGCACGACGGTGGCCGCCGCCTCGGCGGTGCCGGTGGCGCACGCCTTCGGCTCCTGGCGGGCCGGGCTCGGCGTGTGGGCGGCGCTGGCCGCGGTGGCCGTGGTCCCGTGGGTGCCGCTCGCGCTGCGCGCCCGCGCGGCCCGGCGGGCCGGCGTCGCCGCGACGGCCGGTCCGGCCTCGGCCCGGGTACGCCCCGGACGGACCCGGCTGGGCTGGGCGATGGCGGTGTACTTCGGGGCGCAGTCGCTCAGCGGCTACGCGATCATGGGTTGGCTGGCGCAGCTCTTCCGGGACGCCGGCTACTCCGCCGAGGTCGCCGGCCTGCTGCTCGCCGGGGTCACCGCGCTCGGCGTGCCGGTGGCGCTGGCCATGCCGACGCTGGCCGGCCGGCTGCGCACGCTGCGCCCGCTGGTGCTCGCGCTGACCGCGTTCTCCACCGCCGCGTACCTGGGCCTGGCCGTCGCGCCGCACGGGCCGGCCCCGCTCTGGGTGCTGCTGCTCGCCCTCGGCCAGGGCGCGTTCCCGCTGATCCTGACCACCATCGGGCTGCGGGCCCGGACCGCCGAGGGCACCGTGGCGCTGTCGGCGTTCGCGCAGAGCACCGGGTACGTCATCGCGGCCCTCGGCCCGCTGCTGGTCGGCGTCCTCTACGAGGCGACCGGGGGCTGGACGGCGCCGCTCGGCTTCCTGGTGGCGGCGCTCGCCGTCCAGACGACCGCGGGCATGGTGATCGCCCGTCCCCGCTACATCGAGGACGAGCGCTGAGGGGAGCGGGTCAGGAGGAGGCCGGGGTCGGGTCGCCCGCGACCGCCTGCTCCACCGTCGGGTAGGTGTGCAGCACCTCGACCAGGCCACTGACCTCGAGGATGCGCAGGACACCGCGCTGCGGGGCGGCCAGCCGGACCACGCCGCCTGCCTCGTCGCAGCTGTTCTTGGCACGAACGAACACCGACAGCCCCGTCGAGTCGCAGAACGACACGTCCGCCAGGTCGAAGACGAGGCGGCTGCGCCCCTTGTCCAGCAGATCGGTGATCTGGTCCTGCAGCTGCGGTGCCGTCGCCATGTCCAGCTCGCCCGCGACCGACACGACGACCACGTCGCCGCGCTGTTCAGTGTGCACCGTCAGGGACATTCGTCGACCTCCTGTGTCGGGTGGAACGGTATCCCACGAACCGGGTGCCACGCAGAACGGGAGCCGACACAGGTGCCGACGATCATTCCTTTGCCTCGTGGCAACTAGATCGCCGAGCTCCGGTGATAGAGTCCGCCCCGTCCGGAGTTCAGGGAGGTCACCATGGCGTTGGACGCCGAATCGAGCGGCCGGCTCGCCCGGCTGCTGTCCGAGCACGCCGATCGGCTGACCGAGCGCTGGACGGAGATCGTCGCCACCTCGCTGCGCGGCCGGCTCAGCCAGGCCGAACTGGCCCGTCAGGTGCGCGAGCTGCACCGTAGCATGGTCGACGCGGCCGGCAACGGGCTCGCCGACCTGGCCGACGAGCACGGTGGCGAGCTGCGCGCGGTGCTCTCCGAGTTGTCCCAGGGGCGGGCCCGGCAGGGCTTCAGCGCCACCGAGACGGCGATCAGCGTGTTCGCGCTCAAGGACGCCCTGCTGGAGCTGATGGAGCAGCAGCCGGACGTCGCGACCCTGCGTGACTTCGTCGCCTTCTCGGCGCTGCTCGACCAGATGGGCCTGTTCACCTTCGAGACCTTCGTCCGCGCCCGGGAGAGCCTGATCGCCGACCAGGCGGAGCAGCTCCTCGAACTCTCCACCCCGGTGGTGAAGCTCTGGGAGGGCGTGGTCGCCGTCCCGCTGGTCGGCACGCTCGACTCGGCCCGCGCCCAGGTGGTGATGGAGCGGCTGCTGCAGACCCTGGTCGACACCGGGTCGCCGTACGCGATCATCGACATCACCGGCGTACCGGCGGTCGACACGCAGGTCGCGCAGCACATCCTGAAGACCGTGGTGGCCGCCCGGCTGATGGGCGCCGACTGCATCATCTCCGGCATCCGCCCGCAGATCGCCCAGACCATCGTGGCGCTCGGCATCGAGTTCGGGGACATCGCCACCAAGGCGAGCCTCGCCGACGCGCTGCGCCACGTGCTGCGGCTGACCGGGGTCGAGACCACCTCCCGCCGCCACCGCCGGGAGTCCTGATGGAGCGGGTGCCGATCCTGAAGATCGGCGACATCCTGCTCGTCTCCATCCAGGTCGACATGTCCGACCAGACCGCCGTCCAGCTCCAGGAGGACCTGGCCGAGCGGATCGTCGCCACCGGCTGCCACGGCGTGATCATCGACATCACCGCGCTGGACATCGTCGACTCCTTCGTCGGCCGGATGCTCTCCACCATCGCGTCCATCTCCAAGGTGCTGGACGCCGAGACGGTGGTGGTCGGGATGCGTCCCGCCGTCGCCATCACCCTGGTCGAACTGGGTCTGTCGCTGAACGGGATCCGGACCGCGCTGAACGTCGAGCGCGGCATGGAGCTGGTGGCGGCGGCCCGGGCCGACGAATGGGTCGAGGTGGACGGCGACGAGGACGCCGAGACGACGGCGACGCCGTGACCGCCGGCATCGACCTGGGCGTGCCGGCCACCCAGGCGATCCGCAGCGACGAGGACGTGGTCCGGGTACGCCAGCTGGTGCGTACCACCGCGGTCGCCGTCAAGCTCTCGCTGGTCGACCAGACCAAGCTGGTCACCGCGGCCAGCGAGCTGGCCCGGAACACGCTGATCTACGGCGGTGGGGGCAGCGCCGAGGTGGTCACCGTCGACGACGGCCGCCGCCGGGGCGTCCGCATCGTCTTCACCGACGAGGGGCCGGGCATCCCCGACCTCGACCTGGCCCTGACCGACGGCTACACCACGGGCGGCGGCCTCGGCCTCGGCCTCAGTGGGGCACGTCGGCTGGTGGACGACTTCGAGATCCGGACGGCCGTCGGCGAGGGCACCCGGATCAGCGTCACCAAGTGGTCCCGATGAGCGCGGACGTGGTCGACGACCAAGGACTGTGGTTCCGGGTGGAGAGCGGCGGCGGCGCGAGCGGCGTACGCCGGGCCGCCGAACACCTGGGCCAGCAACTCCAACTCGGTGAGCAGCGGGTCGGTGACCTGGCCATCGTCACCGCCGAGCTGGCCAGCAACCTGCTCAAGCACGCCCGTGAGGGCACCCTGCTGCTGCGCCCGGTGCGCCGGACCGGGCGGGCCGGGGTGGAGCTGGTGGCGATCGACGCCGGCCCGGGCATGGCCGACCTCACCCTCTCCTCGGCGGACGGGCACTCCACCACCGGCACGCTCGGTATCGGTCTCGGCGCGATCGTCCGGCAGGCGAGCTGGTTCGACGGCTACTCGCTGCCCGGCCGGGGCACCGTGCTGGCGGTGCAGGTCTGGGACGGGCCGGCCCCGAAGGGCGTCGACTGGGCCGGTGCGCTGGCCCGCCCGATCACCGGTGAGCAGGTCAGCGGGGACGGGTACGCGGTCCGGGTGGCCGACGGCCGCCGGCAGGTGCTGGTCTGCGACGGTCTGGGGCACGGACCGCTGGCCGGCGCCGCCACCGGGGCCGCGGTGGCGGCCTTCCGCAACGCGCCGGCCGGTCCGCCCGGCACCGTCGTGCAGCACCTGCACCGCTCGATGTCGCACACCCGGGGCGCCGCGCTGGCCGTGGCGGAGCTGGACCCGGCGGCCGGCCTGGTCCGGTACGCCGGGCTGGGCAACATCGCCGCCACCATCGCGGCCGTGGGCGAGCGGCGGCGGGGCCTCGTCTCGTTGCCGGGGATCGCCGGTCACCAGCGCCCCCCGGTCCGCGAGTACGAGTATCCGTTCCCGCCCGGGGCCATGCTGGTCATGCACAGCGACGGGGTGGTCGACCGGTGGGACCTCGCCGACTATCCCGGCCTCGCCGGACGGTCCCCGCTGGTCGCCGCGGCCACCCTGCTGCGCGACGCCGGCACCCGCCGGGACGACGCCTGCGTGCTGGTCGCCCGGGCGGCGGCGTGACCACCGTGCCGCCGTCCGAACCGCTGCTCCAGCTGGCGCTCCGGGTGGAGCAGGACATCTTCCTGGTCCGGCAGCGGGGCCGCGAGGTGGCCACCGCCGTCGGGCTGGAGCACCAGGACCAGGTACGCGTCGCCACCGCGCTCAGCGAGGTGGCCCGGGACCTGCTGCGCGGGGTCGGTGGCGCGGACGTCACCTTCGACGTCGACCTCGACGTCGTGGCCGGCCGGTACGTGCTGCGGGTGGACCTGTCCCCGGCGCGTCCCCTGCCCGACGGCCGGTACGAGCCGGAGTCGGGCGCGGTGGCGCGTCTGGTGGACATGCTGGGCGTCGTGCGGGACGGGGACGATACCGTCGTGAGAATGTCCCGACGTGTCCCGGCCAACGCCCGGGCCCTGACGCCGAAGCGTCTCGCCGAGCTGCGCGCCGAGCTGGCGGGTAGCGCTCCGGGCACCGCCCTGGACGAGTTGGCCACGCAGAACGCCCAGCTCATCGCCGCCCTCGACGAGGTACGCAGCCAGCGTGACGAGCTGGAGGTGTTGAACTCCGAGCTCCAGGAGACCAACCGGGGCGTGATGGCGCTCTACAACCAGCTCACCGAGGAGCTGGAGGAGACCAACCGCGGCGTGGTGGCGCTCTACGCCGAGCTGGACGAGAAGTCCGCGCAGCTCCGGGCGGCCAGCGAGTCGAAGAGCCGGTTCCTGGCCAACGTCAGCCACGAGCTGCGCGCCCCGGTCACCGCGATCATCGGGCTGTCCCGGCTGCTCGCCGACACCGCGTCCGACCCGCTCACCGCCGAGCAGGCCCGCCAGGTGGGGCTGGTCCGCGACTCGGCGTCGGACCTGCTCGCCCTGGTCAACGAGCTGCTCGACCTGGCCAAGGCCGAGTCGGGACGGATCGAGCCGAACTGGACCGAGGTGGACCTGCGGGCGCTCTTCGGGCAGCTCCGGGGCACCCTGCGGGCGCTCGCCACCAAGCCCGACGTCGAGCTGGTGGTGGAGGAGCCGGAGTTCCCCGCGACCGTCCGCTCCGACGAGGTGCTCCTCGCCCAGGTGCTGCGCAACCTGCTGCACAACGGGCTGAAGTTCACCGAGCGGGGCGAGGTGCGGCTACGCGCGGAACGCCGGGACGGCGGCTGGTCGCTCTCGGTGACCGACACCGGCGTCGGCGTACCGGCGGAGCTGCACGAGCGGATCTTCGAGGAGTTCTACCAGGTGCCCGGGACGACCCGGGTCGGCGGCACCGGCCTCGGCCTGCCGTACGCGCGCCGGCTGGTCACGCTGCTCGGCGGCACCCTGGAGCTGGCCAGTGAACCGGGCCGGGGCAGCACCTTCACCATCCTGCTCCCCGGTGAGGGAGCCTGATCGTGGAGGGCGGCGGCGCGGGGACCGTGCTGGTGGTCGACGACAGTCGTACCAAGCGGTACCTGCTGGTGAGCTGGCTGACCCGGGCCGGCTTCAGCACCGTCGAGGCGGAGAACGGCACCGAGGCGCTGGCCCGGGTGGCGGCCACCCCGCCCGACCTGGTGGTGCTCGACGTCCGGCTGCCCGACATGAGCGGCTTCGAGGTCTGCGAGCGGATCAAGGAGGCCCACCCGGCCACCCCGGTGATCCACGTCTCGGCGCACGCCGTGGACGTGGGGGACCGGGCGCAGGGGCTCACCCGGGGCGCGGACGCGTACCTGGCCGAGCCGATCGAGCCGGAGGAACTGGTCGCCACCGCCCACGCGGTGCTCCGCTACTACCAGGCCCGCCGCCGGGCCGAGCTGCTGGCCGAGCGGCTGACCGCGCTGGCCGACGCCACCGTGGCGATGCACGCGGCCCCGAACTTCCGCCGGCTGCTGGAGGCGGCCGCGATCGGCGCCGCCCGGATCTTCCAGAGCCCCGCCGCGGTGGTCGCCGAGACCTTCGACGGGGACTGCCTGGCCGGGGTGGCCACCGGGCCGGACGCGTCGCCCGAGGTGGTGCCCTGGACGGTGGACGACACCGGGGTGCCGATCGGGGCCACCGTCCGGGTCGACCGGCCGGAGAACTGGGGGCTGGTCGAGTGGCCGGCGCGGGACACGGTCACCGTGGCCGCCGCCAAGCTGCGCGAGGACCGCGCTCCGCTCTACGTGGTGGTGCCTACCGCCACCCAGACGGTGCGTACCCCGGTGCTGGTGCAGCTCGCCCAGGCCGTCGCCTCGGCGGGGGAGGCGCAGCGCTCCTTCGACGAGGAGCACCGGATCGCGGTCACCCTCCAGCGCAGCCTGCTGCCCCGCCGGCTGCCCGAGATCGCCGGCCTCGACCTGGCCGTCCGGTACGAGCCGGCGAGCGCGCAGACCGAGGTGGGCGGTGACTTCTACGAGCTGGTGATGCTCGACGGGCACCTGCTGATGGCGGTCGGTGACGTGGCCGGGCACTCGCTGCACGCCGCCACCGTGATGGCCGAGCTGCGGCACGCGGTGCGGGCGTACGCGGTGGAGGGCCACCAGCCGGGGATGATCCTGGACCGGGTCAACGAGCTGATGCGGGCGCTGCTCCCCGACGAACAGGCCACCCTCTGCCTGCTGCTGCTGCACCCGGGCAGCGGGTTGGTGCGGCTGGCCAGCGCCGGGCACCTGCCGGCCCTGATCAGCGGCGACGGGCGGGTGGAGTTCGTCCAGCACTCGGCCCCACTGCTGGGGGTGCGCGCCCCGCGACCGGCGGACCTGGAGTTCGTGCTGCCGGCCGGCGCCACGCTGGTCCTCTACACCGACGGGCTGATCGAGCGGCGGGACGCCACCATCGACGAAGGGCTGGCCGCGCTGGGCCGGGTCGCCACCCGGGTGGACCAGGACCTCGACCAGTTCTGCGAGCGGCTGCTGGTGGAGCTGGCGCCGCCCGAGATCCACGACGACGTCGCGGTGGTCGCGGTCCGCCGTCGCTGACGGCTCACCCGCCCGGGGGCGGGGCCAGGGAGCGGGCGTACGCGGCGGGGGAGACGCCGGTGACCGCGGTGAACTCGCGGACCAGGTGGGCCTGGTCGGCGTACCCCAGGTCGACGGCGACCCGCGACCAGTCCAGCGGGCCGCCGGCGGCCTGCTCGATCGCCTCCTGGAGCCGGTACCGCCGGATCACCCACTTCGGGCTCACCCCGACGTGGTCGGTGAAGAGGCGCTGGAGCCGCCGGGTGGTGACGCCGTGCCGGCGGGCCAGCGCGGTCACCCGCAGCACGCTCCGGTCCGCGCGGATCTCCTCGACCAGCCGGGTGGCCTCGGTGGCGGCCGGGTCCGGCTCGGGTGCCCGGGCCAGGAGCAGGTCGTCCACCCGCCGGCACCGCTCGTCGTCACTGCCCGGGCAGATCGGACCGGCGACGGGAAAGGGAACGCGCCGCCCGGTCAGCTCCGCCACCGGCCGCCGCCAGAAGGGACGGAAGCCGCCCGGCCGGAACTGCACCCCGGTGACCCGGCCGGTGCCGTGCAGGGTGACGGTGAACAGGCCGGGGTCGACCCCGGCCAGCTCGGCCCGCTCCGGCTCGCCCCGCTGGGCCCGGCACACCAGGTTGACCGCCGGGTGCGGGACGACCCGCTGCTCGAAGGGTTCGTCCACGTCCCAGTCGATGAGCCAGTAGTGCTCGACGTACGGGCGCAGCGCCGGGGCGGGCAGCCGACGGCGGAACCGGACCTGGCGCAGCAGCCGGCCGGGGTCGAGGATGCCCCGGCTGTCCCGCCGCGGTTCGTGTCGCATTTCTTCAAGACCACCCTCATACGCTGGCCCTATGACCACGAAGACTAGTGAGCTGCTGGCCGTCGTCGCCCCCCGCACCGTGGCGGTGGTCCAGGGTGTCACCGACGACCAGCTCGACCTGCCCACCCCCTGTTCCGACTACACCGTGCGCGGCCTGCTCGGCCACCTGTACGACGTGGTGGTCAACTTCCAGGCGCTGGCCGCCCGGCGGGAGGTGGACTGGTCGGCGAAGACCGACCACCTCACCGAGGGCTGGCGGGACCGCTTCGCGGCGGAGACCGGACGCCTGATCGAGGCCTGGGCGGACCCGGCGGCGCTGGAGGGCGTCTCGGCGGGGATGGGGCTGCCGCAGGCGACGGTCGGCGACATGGCCCTGATCGACCTCACCGTGCACGGCTGGGACCTGGCCCGGGCCACCGGCCAGCCGTTCGAGGTGGACCCGGCGGTGCTCGCGGCGGGACACGGCTTCATGGACCGGATGGGTGACACCGGGCAGCGGATGGGCGCGTTCGGGCCGCCGGTGCCGGCCGAGGGGGACGCCACGCCCCTGGACCGCCTGCTCGGGCGCACCGGCCGGAATCCGGCCTGGGGCGGCTGAGCACCTGATGTGACGCCCGCGTCGGCCCGGACGCTGATCGACCGGGAGGGCCACGGGTCGGTCCTTCCGGGCCGGCGCGGAGCGGAACAGCGGGAGAGCACCAGGATGCAGAACCAGCCCGGCGCTGCGCCGCCGGTCTTCGTCGACCGGACCGGGCGGCGTCGCCGACTCACCGTGATCGCCGGTACGGCGATGGGACTCGGCCTGCTCACCAGCCTCGGGCTGATCCTCGCCGGGCTCTTCTTCGACTCGTCGGTGCCGATCCCCGGCTGGTCGGACCCGAAGGTCCAGTCACCGGTCGAGGCCGGCGTCGACGCGCCCGCCCCGCCGCGGAACACGCCGAGCCGGCGACCCGAGCCGGTCACCAGCACGACACCACCCCGCCCGTCGGCCACGCCGACCGCCACCCGGACGACCCGTCGTGCCACCACGCCGGCCGTCCAGCCGAGCGCCAGCGTGCCGGGGCAGGGGGACCGGAAGCGCAACTCGGCCCGGCCCAGCCGGACCCCGGGCAAGCCCTGAGCATGGCGCGGCACGTGGCGCGTCCCGATCCCCGGGCGCACTGGCTCCTGCTCCTGCTCGGCCTGGCCGCGCTGCTCGCGGCGCTGAGCTTCAACGGCCTGGTCGCCAACGTGTCCGGTGGCTCCGGGCCGGCCGGCGGGCCCGCCGAACCCGCGCCCCGGCAGATCACCACCGGCGGCCCGGTGCTGCGGCTGGACGGCCCCACCCCGGCCGCCCGGCGGCTGCCGCCGCGCACCGTGGCGCTGACCTTCGACGACGGGCCGGACCCGCGCTGGACGCCGCAGATCCTCGACGTGCTCCGCCGGCACCACGCCCACGCCACCTTCTTCGTGGTCGGCGCCCGGGTCGACGAGCACCCCGAGCTGGTCCGCCGGATCCTGGCCGAGGGGCACGAGATCGGGTCGCACACGTTCACCCACGCGGATCTCGGATCGGTGCCCACCTGGCGGCTCGGCACCGAACTCTCCTGGACCCGCAACGCGGTCGCCGGTGCGACCGGACGCGAGGTGACCCTGCTCCGGCTGCCCTTCTCGTCGACCACCCCGACGCTGACCGGGCCGCAGTACCGGGCGCTGCGGGAGGCGGCCGGCAGCGGACACGTGGCGGTGCTCGCCGACCGGGACGCCCGGGACTGGCAGCGTCCGGGCGTACCGGCGATCGTCCGGGCGGCCAGCCCGCAGGGCGGCGCGGGGGCGGTGGTGCTGCTGCACGACGGTGGCGGGGACCGCAGCCAGACGGTGGCCGCGCTGGACCAGCTGCTGTCCCGGCTGGACGGGGAGGACTACCGCTTCACCACGGTCTCGGCGGGCATCGGGGCACCCTCGTCGATGCCCCCGGCGGGCGGTGGCGCCCGGTCGAGCGGCACCGTGCTGCGCTGGGCGCAGGCGGGTGCCGCCGGGCTGGCCTCGGCGATGAACCTGCTGCTCGGAACGGCCCTGGTGCTGGGTGTGGCGCGGCTGGTGGTGCAGGTGGTCTGTGCCCAGCTGCACGTCCGCCGGGTACGCCGGCCCCGGCGCCGGCTGCCCGAGGTGCGCGAACCGGTGTCGGTGATCGTGCCCGCGTACAACGAGGCGGCGAACATCGCCGCCACCGTGCGGTCCTTGGTCGCCAGCTCGTACCCGGCGCTGGAGGTGATCGTGGTCGACGACGGCTCCAGCGACGGCACGGCCGACATCGTCGAGCGGCTGGGGCTGCGCGGGGTACGCGTCATCCGGCAGGCCAACGCCGGCAAGCCGGCCGCGCTGAACACCGGCATCCGGGCCGCCCGCGCCGGGCTGCTGGTGCTCGTCGACGGCGACACCGTGTTCCAGCCGGACACGGTGTACCGGCTGGTCCAGGGCTTCGCCGACCCGACGGTCGGGGCGATCTCCGGCAACACCAAGGTGGCCAACCGGCGGCGGATGCTCGGCACCTGGCAGCACCTGGAGTACGTGATCGGCTTCAACCTCGACCGCCGGATGTACGACGTGCTGGAGTGCATGCCGACCATCCCGGGGGCGATCGGCGCGTTCCGCCGCGAGGTGCTGCTCGCGGTCGGCGGCGTACCGGCCGACACGCTGGCCGAGGACACCGACCTGACCATGAAGGTGCTGCGGGCCGGCTGGCGGGTGGTGTACGAGGAGGGCGCGATCGCCTGGACCGAGGCCCCGTCCTCGCTGCGCCAGCTCTGGCGGCAGCGCTACCGCTGGTGCTACGGCACGATGCAGGCGATGTGGAAGCACCGGCACGCGCTGCGTGAGCCGGGGGCCGGCGGGAAGCTGGGCCGGCGGGGCCTGCCGTACCTGACGGTGTTCCAGGTGGTGCTGCCGTTGGCCGCGCCGGCCGTCGACGTGTTCGCCCTCTACGGGCTGCTCTTCCTGCCCTGGTCGGCGCTGGTGCTGGCCTGGGGCGGACTGCTCCTGCTCCAGGGCTTCACCGCCGCGTACGCGCTGCGGCTGGACCGGGAACGCTACGGTCCGCTCTGGGCCCTGCCGTTCCAGCAGTTCGTCTACCGGCAGGTGATGTACCTGGTGGTGGTGCAGTCGGTGGTCACCGCCGTGGTCGGCAACCGGCTGCGCTGGCAGCGGATGGCCCGCACCGGCGAGGCCGCCGCCCTGGTCGGGGTGCAAGGAAGGGCACCTTATTAACGCCTGCGGTAGAGAAGGGGCCCCGCTTAACCCGTCGGGGCGGTCAGCGGCCGCCCAGCAGGCCGGTCGACCAGGACAGGCCGACGCCGATCACCGCCGAGCAGCAGCAGACCACGAGGGTGGCGGCGACCACCGCGAGGATCACCCAGGTGGGCCCGCGCCGGGCCACGCCCGCTTCCGGCTCCGCCGCGGGTACGTCCGGCTGCGCCGCCGCCTCGTCGTCCTCGCCCATCCGCCGGAGTCTAGGGCGCGGGGCGGCGGGGACGCCGCAGGACGGGCAGCATGGGTCGATGGAACTGATCTCTATCGAGGATGTCCGCGCCGCCGGCGCCGACATCGCCGGGACGGTGGTGCGTACCCCGTTGCTGCCGACGCTCTTCGACGACGAGCTGTGGCTCAAGCCGGAGAACCTGCAACCGGTGGGGTCGTTCAAGCTGCGCGGGGCGACCCACGCGGTGGCCCGGCTCGATCCGGTCGCCCGGTCCCGGGGGGTGGTGACGCACTCGTCGGGCAACCACGGCCAGGCGCTCGCGTACGCCGCCCGGACGTTCGGCGTCCCCTGCACGGTGGTCGTGCCGCAGGGGGCGCCGCAGGTCAAGGTGGACCGGATCCGGGCGCTGGGCGCCGTGGTACGCCTGGTGCCGCCGGCCCGCCGGCTGGCCGAGGCGGAACTGGTCGTGGCGGCGACCGGGGCGACCCTGGTGCCCCCGTTCGACCACCGGTGGATCATCGCGGGTCAGGGCACGATCGGAGTGGAGATCGTGGCCGACCTGCCCGAGGTGGACGTGGTGCTGGTGCCGGTGGGCGGCGGCGGGCTCGCCTCCGGGGTCGCCACGGCGGTCAAGGCGCTCCGCCCGTCGGCCACCGTGATCGGGGTCGAGCCGGAGTTGGCCGCCGACGCCCGGGACTCGCTGGCCGCCGGCGAGGTGGTGGTCTGGGACGTCGAGCGGACCTACCGCACCAGCGCCGACGGGCTGCGTACCAACCTCTCCGCGCTCACCCTCGCCCACCTGCGGGAACGCCTCGACGGGATCGTCACGGTCAGCGAGCAGGAGATCGCCGCGGCGGCCGGCCGGCTGGTCCGGGAGGCCCGGCTGGTGGTGGAGCCGAGCGGGGCGGTGGCGGTGGCGGCGCGACTGTTCCACCGGGCCGAACTGCCGGCCGGCCGCACGGTCGCCGTGGTCACCGGCGGCAACGTCGACCCCGCCGCCCTGGCCGCCACGCTGACCGGGTGACCGAGGGGTCCGGCTGTACGCCGCCGGGTGTTAGGAAGGGCCCCTTCACCCGCACCAGGCGTTAAAAAGGGGCCCCTCCTTTCACCTCAGGCGCGGCCGAGGCGGTCCAGGATCCAGGCGTTGACGAACGCCTCCTCGCGCCAGGCGTCGTACCGACCGCTGGGGCCGCCGTGCCCGGCACCCATCTCGGTCTTGAGCAGGTAGTCGCCCTGCGGTGCGACGGCCCGCAGCCGGGCGATCCACTTGGCCGGCTCGTGGTAGAGCACCCGGGTGTCGTTCAGGCTGGTCACCGCCAGGATCGCCGGGTAGTCGACGGCAGCCACGTTCTCGTACGGGGTGTACGACTTCATGTACGCGTACACCTCGGGGTCGTCGAGCGGGTTGCCCCACTCCTCCCACTCGGTGACGGTGAGCGGCAGCGACGGGTCGAGGATCGAGGTGAGCGCGTCCACGAAGGGCACCTGGGCGACGATCCCGGTGAACGCGTCCGGGGCCAGGTTGGCCACCGCGCCCATCAGCAGCCCGCCGGCCGAGGCGCCCCGGGCGACGAGCCGGTCGCCGGCCGTCCAGCCGGCCTTGACCAGGTGTCGGGCGCAGGCCACGAAGTCGGTGAAGGTGTTCTTCTTGGCCAGCAGCTTGCCCTCGTCGTACCAGCGCCGGCCCAGCTCGCCACCGCCCCGGATGTGCGCGACGGCGAAGACGACGCCCCGGTCGAGCAGGCTGAGCCGGGCGATGGAGAACCACGGGTCCATGCTGGACTCGTACGAGCCGTAGCCGTAGATGACCGCCGGGGCGGAGCCGTCGCGCGGGGTGCCGGCGCGGCAGACCAGCGAGATCGGCACCCGGGTGCCGTCGTCGGCCAGCGCCCAGTCGCGGTGCTGCTCGTAGTCGGCCGGGTCGTACGCCCGCCCGTCCGGCCCGGGCCGGACCGGCTTCTGCCGGCGCAGCACCCGCTCCCGGGTGAGCAGGTCGTAGTCGTAGACCGAGTCCGGGGTGACCAGCGAGGTGTAGCGGTACCGCAGCACGCTGGTGCGGTATTCCGGGTTGGCGTCCAGGCCGACGCTGTAGAGCGGCTCGGGGAAGTCGATGTCGAAGCTGTCCCCGCCGCCGACCGGCAGCACCCGCAGCCCGGTGAGGCCGTTGCTGCGCAGCGAGACGACCAGGTGGTTCTCGAACGCGTCGACGGACTCCAACCGGGTGCCCGGGGTGTGCGGGATGAGCGGGGTCCAGTCGCCCGGCGCGTCCGCCGAGGTGTACGCCAGCGCGAAGTCCTCCGCGCCGTCGTTGTGCAGGATCAGGAACCGGTGTCCGTGGTGCTCGACCGCGTACTCGATGCCCTGCCGGCGGGGGGCGACGACCGCCGGCTCGCCGGTGGGGTTGCCGGCCGGGATCACCCGTACCTCGCTGGTGATCTTGCTGTGGATGTCGATGACCACGAAGCGCTCCGAGCGGGTCAGCTCGACGCCCACCCAGAACCGCTCGTCGTCCTCCTGGTGGACCACCACGTCCTCGCTCGACGGGGTGCCCACCGCGTGCCGCCAGACCCGGTGCGGGCGCCACGCCTCGTCCACCGTGACGTAGAACAGGGTGGAGGCGTCGGTGGACCAGGCGGTGCCGTAGAAGGTGTCCGGGATCTCGTCCGGCAGCACCTCACCGGTGCTGAGGTCCTTGATCCGCAGGGTGAAGCGCTCGTCGCCGGAGAAGTCCGTCGAGAAGGCCAACCACCGCCCGTCGGGGCTGACGTCGAAGGCACCGAGGGAGAAGAAGTCGTGCCCCTCGGCGAGCCGGTTGCCGTCGAGCAGCACCTCCTCGCCGTCGAGCGGGGCGCCGTCGGCGCTGACCGGGGGCGCGGTCTCGCCGTCCCGGACGGCCCGGCGGCACTGCACGCCGTACTGCTGGCCCTCGACCGTGCGGGTGTAGTACCAGTAGCCGTCCTTGCGGGTGGGGACCGACAGGTCGGTCTCCTGGGTACGCCGGCGGGTCTCCTCGAACAGGGTCGCGCGCAGCTGTTCGAGGTGCGCGGTGCGGGCCGCGGTGTACGCGTTCTCCGCGGTGAGGTAGGCGATCGTCTCCGCGTCGTCCTTGGCGGCGAGCCAGGCGTACTCGTCGATGACGGTGTCGCCGTGGTGGGTGCGCTCGCTGGGGACGCGCTTCGCGACGGGGATCTCGGTGGTCACGGCGTCACGTTACCGGCCGGTGACGGTCGGCGGGCGGGGGCGACCCGGCCGGCCGCGGCGACACGCCAACGACTCTTTCGAACATGTGTACGATGACCGCCATGGCGGCTGCAACGAGTTCCACCGATCGACCAGGGGCCCTCGAGATCACCCGGCGGCTGGCGGAGATCTGCGGCCCGCCGTTCGCCCGCTTCGCCGGGGCGGCCGACGAGGTGGCCGGCCGGACCGCCCGCTGGGTGGCGGTGCCGGGTGGCCCGCGCGCCGCCGCCGAGGTGCTCCGGCTGGCGGCCCGGCACGATCTGACCGTGGTGCCGCGGGGCGCCGGCACCAAGATCGACTGGGGGGCCGCCCCGGCACGGGTCGACATCATGCTCGACACCGGCCGGCTCGCCGGGGTCTGGCACGAGCCGCAGGGCTCGACGGTGGCCGAGGTGGGAGCCGGCACCCCGCTGCGGGCGGTGCAGGCGGTGCTGGGGCGTACCGGCCGGCGGCTGCCGGTCGACGCCCCCTCCCCGGGGGCCACCCTCGGCGGCGTGCTCGCCGCCGACGAGGCCGGCCCGCTCCGGCACCGGCACGGCACCCCCTGCGCCCAGCTCGTCGGCGTGCGCTACCTCGACGCCGACGGCGAGCTGGTCAGCCTCGGCGAGTCGGGCACGGCGCAGCTCGGCGAGGCGGCGCCGGCGGCCGACCGGGCGGCCCGGCTCGGCGCGGCGGCCCTCTTCGGTCGCGCCGAGCTGCCCGGGCTGGACGTGGTGCGGTTGCTCTGCGGTTCCCAGGGCGGGCTGGGCGTGCTGGTCTCGGCCACCATGCGGGTGCAGGCGTCGCCGGCCGGCCGGGTCTGGGTGTCCCGCCCGGTCTGGACCCCGCTGGAGGTGCACGACCTGGTCCGGGCCGTGCTCGCCGCTGATCTGGACCCGGCGGCCGTCGAGCTGGACCTGCCGGTCCCCGTGCCGCTGCCCCGCCGCCGGGTCAACCCGGCGCACCCCTCCCTCACCGGCCGGCCCGACCATCCGGCGCTGACCGGCCGGTCGGCCCGTCCGGCGGCGGCGGGCAGCCTGGTGGTGCTCCTGGAGGGCGGCCCGGCGCACGTCGCCGAACGGGTGGAACGCCTGGTCGAGGTGCTCGGCGGCGAGGCGGTGGTCAGCCACTCCGCCCCGGAGTGGTGGGGGCGCTACCCGTTCGCGCCGGGCGACACCGCGCTGCGTCTGGAGGTGCCCATCACCGACCTGCACGCGGCGGTCTACGCGCTGCGCGACGCGGCCGGTGGCCCGGTGCCGGTGCGCGGCTCCGCCGGGGTCGGCGCGGTGCACGCCGCGCTGCCCGGCACCCTGCCCCCGGAGCGGGTGGCCTCGATCCTCGCCGCGGTGCGCGGGGTGCTGATGGCCCGCCAGGGCCGTTGCGTGGTGGTCGCCGCGCCCACCCCGGTCCGCCGGGCCGTCGACCTCTGGGGTGAGCTGCCCACCCTGCCCCGGCTCCGGGCCGCCAAGGCCCACCTCGACCCCGGCCACCGCCTCGCCCCCGGCCGCCTCCCCGGCGGCCTCTGACCCCCACCGCCCCGCCCCGCCAGCTCGATGCCCGCTAATTCACGGAAAGAGTGGCCATTACGGGCCGGAAAGCCACTCTTTCCGTGAATTAGCGCAGGGGCGGGGCGTGGGGGGCGTGGGGGTGGGGGAGGTTAGAGGGCGTCGTTGCGGAGGACGAGGACGGCGATGTCGTCGCGCGGGGGTTCCACCGAGAAGCCGATGGTGGTGGCGCGCAGTCGGGCGGCGACCACGTCGGCGGAGTAGCCCGCCAGCGGGACCGCCGACTCGCGCAGCCGCTCGGTACCGAAGAGTTCCCGGCCGCGCCGCCGCTCGGTGACGCCGTCGGTGTAGAAGATCAGGGCGTCCCCGGGCCCGAGCGCCAGCTCGGCGGTGGGGGTGGCGATCGAGTCGAGCAGCCCGAGGGCGGTGCCGCCGGTGCCGACGAAGCTCGCCCCGCCCGCGCCGCGCAGCAGCACCGGCCGGTCGTGCCCGGCCAGGTGCAGCGAGACGTCGAGGAACTGCCCCTCCCCGGGGCCGACCGCCGCGAGGGCCAGCGTGCAGTACCGGCCGCCGCCCCGCTCGACCAGCGTCTCGTTGAGCCGGCCCAGCACCTCCGGCAGCGGCTTGCCGTCGCCCACCAGCACCCGGATGACGTCGCGTACCAGGCCGGTCACCGCCGCCGCCTGCACGCCCTTGCCGGAGACGTCGCCGACGACCACCAGCCAGCGGCCGTCCGGCAGCGGCACCACGTCGTAGAAGTCGCCCCCGACCTCGGCGTCGTCACCGGTCGGTACGTACTCGGCGGCGAAGCCGATGCCCTCGACCACCGGCAGGACGGGGGGCAGCAGCGACTTCTGCAGGGTCTGGGCGACCCGGCGCCGTTCGGCGTGGATCCGGGCGTTCTCGATCGCCAGGGCGGCCCGCCGGGCCACGTCCTCCAGCACCGACACCTCGTCGGCGTCGTGCCGGTGCCGCTGGTGGCGACCGACGGCGAGGGTGCCGAGGCGCTGACCGCGCGCGACCAGCGGGACCGCGAAACCCTCCATCGGCCCGCTCAGCGGCATCTGTGACGCGCTGCGGGACGCCTCCCGCAACCGGGCCTGGACCGAGTCCGGCCCGGTCTCGGCGAGCTGGCGGTGCAGCTGCGGCAGCATCGACTCGTCGGCGTGACTGGCGGCGGCGAGCCGCAGCCGCCCCCACTCGTCGGTGGTGTGCACCGCGCACCACTGGCCCAGCCGGGGCACCACCAGCTGCGGGACCAGCGCCATGGTCAGCTCGACGTCCAGCGACTGGGCGAGCAGCTCGCTCGCCTCGGCGAGGAAGGTCAGCCAGGCGGAGCGCCGGATGTCGGCCCGGCGCAGCCGGTCGTTCTCCAGGTGCAGGGAGAGCCGTTCGGCGGCGAGCACCGCCAGCGGCCGGGCGTACGCCGAGGGGGCCGCGTCCAGCTCCAGCTCACCGGCGTACGGGCGGTGCACGGCGAGCGGGACCCGGATCAGGTCGTTGCCCTCCCGGGGCTGCCGGCCGTACCGGGCCAGTGGCTGGACGCCCTGCCCGTCGCCGCGGTCCAGCCGGACCACGCCACCGGCCGCGCCGACCATCTCGGCGAGCCGGGTCAGCAGGTCGGTGGCGAACTCGGGCAGCGGATCGTCCGCGTACGGGTCGGGCACCGTCTGCATCAGTTCGCTCATCGCGGCGGCGCTCGGGGTCGCCTCCCCGCCCTCGGCCCTGGTGCGCCTGGCGGCCCGGTCGTCGATCGCGGTGACCCGGGTCGGGGGGACGGTGCCGGCCCGGTCCAGCCGGAACCAGACGCCCTTGCCGGTGCGCAGGTACGTGGTGCCCCAGCGGCTGGCGAAGTGGTCCACCAGCAGCAGGCCACGCCCGCGCTCGGCCACCTCGGTGATGTCGGAGGTGTCGTTGCGGACCCCGACGACCAGCTCCTCGACCGGGCCGGAGGCGAAGTCGGTGACGGTCACGGTCAGCCCGGTCCCGTCGGCGGCGACCTCGATGTCGAGTTCGGTGCGGGCGTGCTCGACCGCGTTGGTGGTGAGTTCCGTGGTGAGCAGCAGCGCCTCGTTGGCCAGCTCGTCCAGGTCCGCCTCGGCGAGCACCGAGCGGACCAGCGCGCGGGCAGCGGCGGGCGTACGCCGGTCGGCGGGGAGCCGGACCCGGCGGACGTGCTCGTCCCGGCCGCCGTTGCCGGTCGGCCCTGCCTCCGCTGACACCTCCGTATCCTCCACCGCCGTCACCCCGGGTGCCAAGCTCTCCGCTGACCACGCGGCCGCGATCACCACGTGTGTGCAGGCCGTGGCCTCGACGTGACGCGGGCACAATGATGGGATGGCTGCGTGTCGGCACGAGCCGGTCGGCCCCGAGCTGAGCGAGGAACGATGACCACCGCGAAACAGTCGGTAGCCGTGGACGACCACGAGGTGCTCCTGGGTGAGCTGGCGGAGGCGTTGCGCCGGGTACGCGGCGGCGACCTGCGGGTCCGGCTGCCCCGACGGGCCGGGCTGGCCGGCGAGGTGGCCGACGCCTTCAACGACGTGGTGTCGCTCCAGGAGCGGCAGCACCTGGACCTGCGCCGGATCAGCCGGATCGTGGGCCGGGACGGCCGGCTCACCGAGCGGCTCGACGACGAGGGTCTGGACGGCTCGTGGGCGGAGGGGCAGCGGGCGGTCAACTCGCTGATCGACGACCTGGGCCGGCCGACCACCGAGATCGCCCGGGTGATCGTGGCGGTGGCCGACGGCGACCTCTCCCAGCACATGGCGCTGGAGATCGACGGCCGGCCGCTGCGCGGTGAGTACCTGCGGATCGGCCGCACGGTCAACACCATGGTCGACCAGCTCTCGTCGTTCTCGAACGAGGTGACCCGGGTGGCCCGCGAGGTGGGCACCGAGGGCAAGCTGGGCGGCCAGGCCGACGTACGCGGGGTGGCCGGCACCTGGAAGGACCTCACCGACTCGGTGAACACCATGGCGTCGAACCTGACCTACCAGGTGCGGTCGATCTCGCAGGTGGCCACGGCGGTGGCGAAGGGCGACCTGTCGCAGAAGATCACCGTGTCGGCGAAGGGTGAGGTGGCCGAGCTGGCGCACACCTTCAACTCGCTCACCGACACGCTGCGGCTCTTCGCCGAGCAGGTGACCCGGGTGGCCCGGGAGGTGGGCACCGAGGGCAAGCTGGGTGGCCAGGCGGAGGTGCCGAACGTCGCGGGCACCTGGAAGGACCTCACCGACAGCGTCAACTCGATGGCGTCGAACCTGACCGCCCAGGTGCGCAACATCGCCCAGGTCTCCACCGCGGTTGCCCGGGGCGACCTGTCGCAGAAGATCACGGTGGCGGCCCAGGGCGAGATCCTGGAGCTGAAGGACACCGTGAACACGATGGTGGACCAGCTCTCGTCGTTCGCCGACGAGGTGACCCGGGTGGCCCGCGAGGTGGGCATCGAGGGCAAGTTGGGTGGTCAGGCCCAGGTGCGCGGCGTCTCCGGCACCTGGCGCGACCTGACCGAGAACGTGAACCAGCTCGCCGGCAACCTGACCAGCCAGGTCCGCAACATCTCGCAGGTCTCCACCGCGGTGGCGAAGGGTGACCTGAGCCAGAAGATCACCGTGGACGCGCAGGGCGAGATCCTGGAGCTGAAGAACACCGTGAACACGATGGTGGATCAGCTCTCCTCGTTCGCCGACGAGGTGACCCGGGTGGCCCGGGAGGTGGGTACCGAGGGCAAGCTCGGTGGTCAGGCCCAGGTCAAGGGCGTCTCCGGTACGTGGCGGGACCTGACCGACAACGTGAACTCGATGGCGTCCAACCTGACCAGTCAGGTGCGCAACATCGCCTCGGTCACCACCGCGGTGGCGAAGGGCGACCTGAGTCAGAAGATCACGGTGGACGCCCGGGGCGAGATCCTGGAGCTGAAGTCCACGGTCAACACGATGGTGGATCAGCTCTCCTCGTTCGCCGACGAGGTGACCCGGGTGGCCCGGGAGGTGGGTACCGAGGGCAAGCTCGGTGGCCAGGCCCAGGTGCGCGGCGTCGCCGGCACCTGGCGGGACCTGACCGACAACGTGAACTCGATGGCGTCGAACCTGACCGCCCAGGTGCGCAACATCGCCCAGGTGTCGACGGCGGTGGCGAAGGGCGACCTGAGTCAGAAGATCACGGTGGACGCCCGGGGCGAGATCCTGGAGCTGAAGTCGACCGTGAACACGATGGTGGATCAGCTCTCCTCGTTCGCCGACGAGGTGACCCGGGTGGCCCGCGAGGTGGGTACCGAGGGCAAGCTCGGTGGTCAGGCCCAGGTCAAGGGCGTCTCCGGTACGTGGCGGGACCTGACCGACAACGTGAACTCGATGGCGTCCAACCTGACCAGTCAGGTGCGCAACATCGCCTCGGTCACCACGGCGGTGGCGAAGGGCGACCTGGGCCAGAAGATCACGGTGGACGCGCAGGGCGAGATCCTGGAGTTGAAGAACACCGTCAACACGATGGTGGACCAGCTCTCCTCGTTCGCCGACGAGGTGACCCGGGTGGCCCGCGAGGTGGGCATCGAGGGCAAGCTCGGTGGCCAGGCCCAGGTCAAGGGCGTCTCCGGCACCTGGCGCGACCTCACCGAGAACGTCAACCAGCTCGCCTCGACCCTGACCACCCAGCTCCGGGCGATCTCCCAGGTCTCCACCTCGGTGACCCGGGGCGACCTGACCCAGCGCATCGCGGTGAAGGCGCAGGGCGAGGTCGCCGAGCTGAAGGACAACATCAACCAGATGATCGTCACCCTGCGGGAGACGACCAAGAAGAACGCCGAGCAGGGCTGGCTCGACTCCAACCTGGCCCGGATCGGCGGCCTGCTCCAGGGACAACGGGACCTCGGTGAGGTCTGCCGCATGATCATGATGGAGGTGACCCCGCTGGTCGACGCGCAGCTCGGCGCGTTCTTCCTGGCGGACAGCTCCGAGGGGAGCATGCGGCTGCGGCTGACCGCCTCGTACGGCTACGTGGCGCGGGGGCACGACGTGACCTTCGGGCCGGGCGAGGGGCTGGTCGGGCAGGCGGCGCTGTCCCGGCGCACGATCCGGGTCAACACCCAGCCGGACGGCCGGCTGGTGCTGCGGTCGGGGCTGGCCGAGACGCCGCCGGCCGACCTGGTGGTGCTGCCGGTGCTCTTCGAGGGCGAACTGCTCGGGGTGATCGAGTTCGCGGGGGTGACCACCTTCTCCGAGCTGCACCTGTCCTTCCTGGAGCGGCTGGTCACCACGATCGGCATCGCGGTCAACACCATCCAGGCCAACCGGCGTACGGAGGAGCTGCTGGCCCAGTCGCAGCGGCTGGCGCACGAGTTGCAGGAACAGTCGGCCGAACTCCAGCGCACCAACGCCGAGCTGGAGGACAAGGCCCGGCTGCTGTCGGAGCAGAAGACCAACATCGAGACGCAGAACCGGGAGATCGAGCTGGCCCGCCTCGGCCTGGAGGACAAGGCGCAGCAGCTCACCCGGGCCTCGGCGTACAAGTCGGAGTTCCTGGCGAACATGAGCCACGAGCTGCGTACGCCGCTGAACTCGTTGCTGCTGCTGGCCCGGCTGCTGGCGGAGAACCCGGAGCGGAACCTGAGCCCGAAGCAGATCGAGTTCGCCCGGACGATCCACAGCGCCGGCTCCGACCTGCTCTCCCTGATCGACGACATCCTCGACCTGTCCAAGATCGAAGCGGGCCGGATGGACGTGGAACCGACCGAGGTCGGCTTCGCCGAGATCCGCGGGTACGTCGAGCAGGCGTTCGCCCCGCAGGCCGAGGAGAAGGGCCTCGACTTCCAGGTGCGGGTGAGCAAGGACCTGCCGCCGGCCCTGGTCACCGACGCCCAGCGGTTGCAGCAGATCCTGCGCAACCTGCTCTCCAACGCGGTGAAGTTCACCGACGACGGCGCGGTGACGCTGCGGATCGCGCCGGCCGCCGAGAACGCGGTCTTCGACGTGCCGGCGCTGACCAACGCCCGGCAGGTCATCGCGTTCACCGTGATCGACACCGGTATCGGCATCTCGGACGACAAGCTGTCGCTGATCTTCGAGGCGTTCCAGCAGGCCGACGGCACCACCAGCCGGCGTTACGGCGGCACCGGGCTGGGCCTGTCCATCAGCCGTGACCTGGCCCGGCTGCTGGGCGGTTCGATCAGTGTGTCGTCCGCGCCGGGGCAGGGCTCGACGTTCACGCTCTTCGTACCCGATGTGCTCGCGCCGGACGCGGTGGTGGCGCCGACGCCGCCGTCCCCGCAGCGGGCCGGCCTGCCGTCGTCGCTGCTCATGCCCATGGAGCTGCCCCAGCCGGCGGAGACGCCGGCGACCCGGCGGCTGGACGGGGTGACCGTCCTGATCGTCGACGACGACGTCCGGAACGTCTTCGCGCTGACCTCCGCGTTGGAACTGCACGGGATGACCGTGTTGTACTCGGACAACGGGGCGGACGGGGTCCGCCAACTGGCCGAGCATCCGGAGGTGGACATCGTGCTGATGGACGCGATGATGCCGGACCAGGACGGGTACGAGACGACCCGGCAGATCCGGCGCAACCACCGCTTCGCGGACCTGCCGATCGTCTTCCTGACCGCGAAAGCGATGCCCGGTGACCGGGAGTCGGCGATCACGGCGGGTGGCAGCGACTACATCACCAAGCCGGTGGACCTGGACGAGCTGATCGAGATGATGGCGTCCTGGATCGGCCGGAGCCGAGGCGAGGAGACTTCGTGACCCAGACGGCCAAGGCGCTGCTGGTGGACGACCGGCGGGAGAACCTGATGGCCCTGGAGGCCATCCTCCAAGGGCTCCCGGTGCAGTCGGTGGCGGTCGAGAGCGGCGAGGCGGCGCTCAAGCAGCTCCTGGTCGACGACTTCGCGGTGATCCTGCTCGACGCCCAGATGCCGGACATGGACGGCTTCGAGACCGCCACCCACATCAAGCGGCGGGAGCGGACCCGGCACGTACCGATCATCTTCCTGACCGCGGCCGACAAGGACGCCCAGCTCGCGCTCCGGGGTTACGCGGTCGGCGCGGTGGACTACCTGACCAAGCCGTTCGACCCCTGGGTGCTGCGGGCCAAGGTGTCGGTCTTCGTCGAGCTGTGGGTGAAGACCCGGCAGCTCGCCGCCCAGTCGGACCTGGTGCGGGAGCGGGACGCCCGGTGGCGGGTGCTCACCGACGCGGTGGACGAGGCGACCACGATGCTGCGCGCCGACGACAGCCTCGCCGCGCGGGACCGCGCGGTCGACCTGCTGGAGCAGGCCCGCTGGGGCAACACCCCCTGACGGTCGGCCCCGGCCGGGCTCAGTCGTCGGCCGGGCCGGGCCTGGTCGCGGGCTCGGTCGCCGGCCGGGCCGGGCCGTGCCCGGTCGCGGCGCGCCGGGCCCGCCAGCGTTCGCCGAGCGCGTCGATCTCCTCCTGGACGAAGAGGAAGAAGTCCCGCATCTCGGCGACCCGCTCGCCGGCCGGGGTGGTGCGGCCGTGCAGCGCGGTCACCCCGCCGTTGGCGATGTCGATGAAGTTCTTGTAGAGGCCGGTCTTGGTGATCGTCGCCTCGTACCAGGCGTTCTCCGGCAGTCGGTAGCGGTCCCGCCGGGAGCCCTTGACCGGCTCGCGGACCAGCATGCCGAACTGGGTCAGATATCTGACCGCGCCGGAGACGGCGGCGGCGCTGACCCCGAGGCGTTCGCCGATCTCGCCGGCGGTGAGCGGCTCGTCCGCGCTCATCACGGTGAAGAGCACCCGGCCGGCCATGCGGGGGAAGCCCACGTCGGCCCAGGCCATCGCCATCCGCTCGACGAAGTGGTGGACCTCGTCCTCGTCGCGGTGGGGCGGACCGGCCATCGGTGGGGTCTCCTCGGCGTTCATCACCTGTGATCGTCTCTCAGATCTCACTGTCTTCACAACTTTCTGAAACGAGCGTAGCTTCCGAAGCATGGAAACTCCGATAGAGGTGTCCGGCCTGGTGAAGACCTTCGGCCGGGCCCGCGCGCTCGACGGCCTCGACCTGACCGTCCGGTCCGGCGAGGTGCACGGCTTCCTGGGCCCCAACGGCTCCGGCAAGTCGACCACCATCCGGGTCCTGCTCGGCCTGCTGCGGGCGGACGCGGGGGCCGTCCGACTGCTCGGCGGTGACCCCTGGCGGGACGCCGTCGCCCTGCACCGCCGGCTGGCGTACGTCCCCGGCGACGTGACCCTCTGGCCCAACCTGAGCGGCGGCGAGGTGATCGACCTGCTCGGCCGGATGCGCGGCGGGCTCGACCCGCAGCGCCGCGCCGAGCTGCTGGAGTCCTTCGAACTCGACCCGCGCAAGAAGGGCCGGACCTACTCGAAGGGCAACCGGCAGAAGGTCGGGCTGGTCGCCGCCCTCGCCTCCGACGTGGAGCTGCTCATCCTGGACGAGCCGACCTCCGGGCTGGACCCGCTGATGGAGGAGGTCTTCCAGCACTGGGTGCGTCGGGCCCGCGAGGACGGCCGGACCGTGCTGCTCTCCAGCCACATCCTGGCCGAGGTCGAGGCGCTCTGCGACCGGGTGACCATCATCCGCAACGGCCGGGCGGTGGAGTCCGGCACCCTGGGCGAGCTGCGCCACCTGCACCGCACCGCGATCGAGGCCGAGCTGGCCGCTCCGCCGACCGGGGTGGCGGAGCTGCCCGGCGTGCACGACCTGCGGGTCGACGGCAACCGGGTGCGCTTCGACGTGGACACCGCCGCGCTGGACACCGCGCTGCGCCGCCTCACCGAGCTGGGCGTACGCAGCCTGGTCAGCAAGCCGCCGACACTGGAGGAGCTGTTCCTGCGGCACTACGGCGCCGGCGCGGACGCGACCGGGGAGTCGGCCGCGTCGGCGGGTTCGGCCGCGACGGCGACGGAGGCGGTCAGGTGAGCACCCTGACCGGCACCCGGCAGCTGGTCCGGCTGATCCTGCGCCGGGACCGCCTGCTGCTCCCGCTCTGGGTGCTGATCCTCGCCGTGCTGCCGATGACGTACGCGAAGAGCTTCTTCGAGTTCTTCGCCACCCCGGCCGAGCGGGCCGCGTACGCCACCGGCACCGGCCGCAACCCGTCGATCGTGGCGCTGCTCGGCCCGCTCTACGGCGACAGCGTCGGCGCGCTGACCGCCCAGCGCGGCGGCTTCCTACTAGTGATCGTCGCGCTGGCCAGCCTGCTCACCGTGGTGCGGCACACCCGCACCGAGGAGGAGGCCGGCCGCCGGGAGCTGCTCGGCGGCTCGGTGCTCGGCCGGTACGCCGGGCTGACCGCCGCACTGCTCGTCACGTACGCGGCGAACCTGCTGCTGGGCCTGCTCACCGCCGCCGGGCTGGCCGCCACCGGGCTGCCCGCCGCCGGCTCGTACGCGTACGGGCTGGCCGCCGCGCTGACCGGGATCGTCTTCGCCACCGTCGGCGGACTGGCCGCTCAGCTCACCGAGACGGCGGGCGGGGCGCGGGGGATCGGGCTCGCCGTGCTCGCCGCCGCCTTCGGGCTGCGCCTGGTCGGCGACACCGCCCGCAACGACTGGCCGAGTTGGCTCTCGCCGCTGGGCTGGGCACCCCGGGTGCGTCCCTTCGCGGGAGAGCGGTGGTGGGTGCTGCTGCTGCCGCTGGCCGCGTCGGTGCTGCTCGCCGCGGTCGCGTACCCGCTCTCGGTGCGCCGGGACCTGGGTGCCGGCCTGCTGCCGCCCCGGCTCGGGCGGCCCGCCGCCGGTGCGGCGCTCGCCGGGCCGTTCGGGCTGGCCTGGCGCCTGCACCGGGGTCAGCTGCTCTGGTGGTCGGTCGGCTTCGGCCTGCTCGGGCTGATCCTGGGCGGGGCCGCGAAGGCCGCCGGCAACTCGGTGGCGGGGAACCCGCAGCTGGAGCAGATCATGGACCGGATCGGCGGGGCGTCCGGCCTGGCCGATGCCTACCTGGGTGCCACCCTCGGCCTGGCCGGCTGGGCCGCCGCCGGTTACGGCGTGCAGGCCGCGCTGCGGATGCGCGCGGAGGAGGCGGCCGGGCGGGCCGAACCGCTGCTGGCCACCGGTACCCGTCGCTCGACCTGGCTGCTCTCACACGTGGCGTTCGCGCTGCTCGGCCCGGTGGTCGTGCTGGCGGCGACCGGGTTGGCCATCGGGGTGACGTACGGCGTCAGCACCGGCGACGTCCCCGGTGAGCTGCCCCGGATGCTCGGCGCCGGGCTGGCCCAGGCCCCGGCGGCCTGGGTGCTGGCCGGGCTGGCGGTGCTGCTCTACGGGCTGGCCCCGCGCCTCGCCCCGGTGACCTGGGGCGCGCTGGCGGTCTGCGTGCTGCTCGGTCAGCTCGGTGCGGTGCTGGAGCTGGACCAGTGGTTGCTGGACCTCTCCCCGTTCACCCACACCCCGCAGGTCCTCCGCCCCACCTGGAGCGCGCTACCCCTGGTGACCCTCACCCTGCTGGCCCTCCTGCTGGCCGCCGCCGGCCTGACCACCTTCCGCCGCCGCGACCTCCCCACAGCCTGACCCCACCCCACCCCCCGACTCCCACCTCGGCCGACCACACCGTTGATCATGAAGTTGGCGGCAGCAATGGAGATCAACTTCGCCGCTAACTTCATGATCGACGGCGGGATCCGGCCGGGCCGGGGGCCGGGGGGCCGGGGGGGTTAGGCGGCTTCGTTGCGGATCATCAGGGCGGAGCGGAGGCCGGTGATGTCGAGGACGCGGATGAGGAAGTCGCCGACGTTGCTGAGCATCAACAGGCTCTGCGCGTGACTGGCCTTGCGGCTGAGCACCACGAGGGTGCCGAGGCCCTGCGAGTCGCAGAAGGTCACCCCGCCCAGGTCGAGCACGATGCGCGGCGGGGGATCGGCCAGCACCTCGTTGACGACCGTCGATAGCTGGGCGGCCGTGAGCATGTCGATCTCACCGGCGAGGCGAAGCACAGCTTCATCGCCCGTCCGGTGTACCGTGATGGACAGTTCGGCACGATCCACCCGGTCAGCCTATCGCGATCTCGACCACCCGGCCCGTCGAGCCGCCGGCCGGTCGTCGATCATGCGGGGCGTGAGCCCGGTAACCCGGCATGCGGGGTGGGTGCCGATCGGCCGTCCGGCGCTGACACAATGGCGGCATCGTGACCGATACCTTTTCTGCCGGATCCGGCCGTTACCCGGCCGACGCGCCGGCCTCCGAGGCCCTGTTCGACCGCGCCAAGGCCATCGTGCCCGGCGGGGTCAACTCCCCCGTGCGTGCGTTCCGTGCCGTCGGCGGCACCCCGCGCTTCATGGTCCGGGGGGAGGGGCCCTGGCTCTTCGACGCCGACGGCCGGCGCTACGTCGACCTGGTCTGCTCCTGGGGGCCGCTGATCCTCGGGCACGCCCACCCCGAGGTGGTCGAGGCGTTGCGGGAGGCCGCCGGTCTCGGCACCAGCTTCGGCACCCCGACGCCGGGCGAGGTCGAGCTGGCGGCGGAGATCGTCGCGCGGACCCCGGTCGAGCAGGTCCGCCTGGTCAACTCGGGCACCGAGGCGACCATGTCGGCGATCCGGCTGGCCCGGGGCTTCACCGGCCGCGCCAAGATCATCAAGTTCTCCGGCTGCTACCACGGCCACTCGGACGCGCTGCTCGCCGCCGCCGGCTCCGGCGTGGCGACCCTCGGCCTGCCCGACTCGCCGGGCGTGACCGGGGCCGCGGCCGGTGACACCATCGTGCTGCCGTACAACGACCTGCGCGCGGTGGAGGAGGCGTTCGCCGCCGAGGGTCCGCACATCGCCGCGGTCATCACCGAGGCCGCCGCCGGCAACATGGGTGTGATCGCCCCGCGGGACGGGTTCAACCAGCAGCTCGCCCGGATCGCCCACGCGCACGGCGCGCTGCTCATCGTCGACGAGGTGATGACCGGATTCCGGGTCTCCCGGGCCGGCTGGCACGGCCTCGACGCCTCCGACGCCGACCTGTGGACGTACGGGAAGGTCATGGGGGGTGGGCTGCCCGCCGCCGCGTTCGGCGGGCGCGCGGAGATCATGGCGAGGCTGGCCCCGGCCGGCCCGGTCTACCAGGCCGGCACGCTCTCCGGTAACCCGCTCGCCTGCGCCGCCGGCCTGGCCACGCTGCGGCTCGCCGACGACGCGCTCTACCGCCGGCTCGACGAGACGGCCGCCACGGTCAGCAAGCTCGCCGCCGACGCGCTCGCCGCCGCGGGGGTCCCGCACCGGCTCTCGTACGCGGGCAACATGTTCTCGATCTTCTTCACCGACGCCGACGTGGCCGACTACGACAGCGCGCGCACCCAGCAGGTGCCCGCGTTCAAGGCGTTCTTCCACGCGATGCTCGCGGCCGGCGTCTACCTGCCGCCGAGCGCGTTCGAGTCGTGGTTCGTCTCGGCGGCGATCGACGACGTCGCCCTGGAGCAGATCGCCGACGCCCTGCCCGGCGCGGCGACGGCAGCGGCAGCGGCAGGACACGGGGGTGGCAGTGAGCGCGAGGAGTGAGCCGGGTTTGCGAGCCCCGCAGTCGCGAACGAAGGGGGCCTAGCCATGGCTGAGACGGTGGTCCACGTGCTGCGGCACGGCGAGGTGTACAACCCGGACGGCATCCTGTACGGCCGGCTGCCCGGTTTCCGCCTCTCCGAGCTGGGCGTCCAGATGGCCAAGGCGGCCGCCCAGGCGCTCGCCGAGCGGACCGTGGTGCACGTGGTGGCCAGTCCGCTGGAGCGGGCCCAGCAGACCGCCGAGCCGATCGCCGCCCAGTTCGGTCTCTCCGTCGGGTCCGACGAGCGGCTGATCGAGAGCGCGAACTGGTTCGAGGGAAAGAAGGTCTCCCCGGGCGACGGCGGGTTCCGCGACCCGCGCAACTGGTGGGTGCTGCGCGACCCGGTCACCCCCTCCTGGGGCGAGGCGTACCGGGTGATCGCCGAGCGGATGTTCGGCGCGCTCCAGGCCGCCCGGGTGGCCGCCGAGGGGCGCGAGGCGGTGCTGGTCTCCCACCAGCTCCCGATCTGGACGCTGCGCCGGTACGTCGAGCGCAAGCGGCTCTGGCACGACCCGCGCCGCCGGCAGTGCGGCCTGGCCAGCCTCACCTCGTTCCACTTCGACGGGGACCGGATCACCGGCATCGGGTACACCGAGCCGGCCGCGCACCTGATCGCCGTCTCGCCGACCGCCCGGACGGCCAAGGGGGCCTGATGTCCACCCGGAGGCTCGTCGCCGCCCTGCTCACCGCCGTCGCCGCCGGGACGGCGCTGGTCGGCTGCTCCTCCGGCAGCCAGGAGAGCCGGTGCGCCGACCGCGACGGCGTCATCGAGTGCGCCCCCGACCAGCGTTCCGCCGCCCCGAAGCTCGCCGGTGACCTGCTCACCGGCGGCCGGTACGACGTCGCCGACGCCCGCGGTCAGGTCGTGGTGGTCAACTTCTGGGGCTCCTGGTGCGCGCCCTGCCGGGCCGAGGCGGACGACCTGGAGGCCACCTACCGGGCGACCAAGGGCTCCGGGGTGAGCTTCCTCGGCATCAACGTGCAGGACAGCAGGGACAAGGCGCTCGCCTTCGAGGAGGGCCGGGTCAGCTACCCGAGCCTCTTCGACCCGGCGAGCCGGCTGGCGCTGGCCCTGGACATCCCGCCGAACACCATCCCGGCCACCGTGGTCCTCGACCGGGAGGGCCGGGTCGCCACCGTGATCCGGGCCGCCGTCACCCAGGACCGGCTGCGTCCCCTGGTCGAGAAGGTCGCGGCCGAAGAGTCGGCGTCGCGCTGATGGGCGAGACCTTCAAGCACCTGGCCGAGTCCGGCCCACTGCTGCTGGCGGTGGGCGCGGCGATGCTCGCCGGCCTGGTCAGCTTCCTCTCCCCGTGCGTGCTGCCGCTGATGCCCGGCTACCTGTCGTACGTCACCGGCCTGGCCGGCGCCGACCTGGAGGGCCGGTCCCGGACCGCGCCGCCGCCGGTCGACGCCGATGGCGACGGTGACCGGCCCGGTGGCGGGGTGGCGGTCGCCGCGCCGCCGGAGACCCGCACGGTGGCCGCCGTGAAGGCCCGGGTGCTGGCCGGCACGCTGCTCTTCATCGCCGGCTTCACCGCCGTCTTCGTCGCCACCGCGATCCTCTTCTCCGGCGTCGGCCGCCTCTTCTACGAGCACGAACGCACGCTGGAGATCGTCATCGGCGCGCTGGTGGTGGTGCTCGGGCTGGGCTACCTGGGGGTGATCCCCGGGTTGCAGCGGGAGTTCCGGATCCAGCGGCTGCCGGCCGCCGGCCTGCTCGGCGCGCCGATCCTCGGCGTGGTCTTCGCGCTCAGCTGGGTGCCCTGCACCGGCCCCACGCTCAGCGCGGTGCTCGGCATGGCGGCGGTCGAGGGGCGGACCGACCGGGCGGTGCTGCTCGCCGTGGCGTACTGCCTCGGGCTGGGGGTACCGTTCGTCGTCTTCGGGCTGGGCTTCCACCGCCTGCTCGGGGTGTTCCGCGCCGTACGGCGTAACAGCCGCTGGGTCACCCGGATCGGCGGCGTCCTGCTGATCCTGATCGGCCTGGCGCTGGTGACCGGCGGGTGGCAGGACTTCGTGATCTGGTTGCAGACGCACGTGGGCACGGGCGAGGTGAGCATCTGATGACGACCGTGGACGACCGGCCGGCGAGCCCGCCGGCCGAGGCGCCCCGGCGACGGGTCAACCCGGTGCTGGCCCTGCTGCGCAACTCGTGGCGGCAGCTCACCAGCATGCGTACCGCGCTGATCCTGCTCTTCCTGCTCGCGGTCGCCGCCGTCCCCGGCTCGGTGCTGCCGCAGCGCGGGGTCAACCCGGAGAAGGTCGACCAGTGGTTCGTCGACCACCCCGACCTGGCCCCCCGGCTCGACCAGCTCGGCTTCTTCGAGGTCTTCGGCTCGGTCTGGTTCTCCGCGATCTACCTGCTGCTCTTCACCTCGCTGGTCGGCTGCATCCTGCCCCGGGCCCGGGACCACGTCCGCGCGCTGCGGATGCGCCCGCCGGCCGCCCCGAAGCGGCTGGAGCGGCTGCCCCAGCACGCGGTGCTGGAGGCCCCGGCCGCCGCCGACGCCGAGGCGATCGCCGCGGTGCTGCGCCGTCGCCGCTGGCGGGTGGTGGTGCGCGGCGACGAGGTCTCCGCCGAGAAGGGCTACCTCAAGGAGACCGGCAACCTGCTCTTCCACGTGTCGCTGGTCGCCGTCCTGCTCGGGGTCGCGGTCGGCTCCTGGTACGGCTGGCACGGCAACCGGATCCTCGTCGCGGGCGAGGAGAACGCGTTCTGCAACACCCGCCAGCAGTACGCCGAGGCGTCGCTCGGCCCGCGCGTGGACAGCGCCGACCTGCCGCCGTTCTGCCTCACCCTGGAGAAGTTCGAGGCCGACTACCTCGCCTCCGGCCAGGCCTCCCGCTACTGGGCCACGGTGAAGGTGGACCAGACCGACGGGTCGGCACGTACCGCCGGCTTCTCGGTCAACTCGCCACTGCGGCTCGGCCCGGCCAACGTCTACCTGCTCGGCAACGGGTACGCCCCGATCCTGAAGTACACCGACCGCTACGGACGCAGCCAGACCAGCACGGCGCCCTTCCTGCGCACCGGCGACCCGAACGCGACGGAGGAGGGGGTGGCCGCCTTCCCGGACGCGAACGTCGACCCGAAGACCGGGCAGCGGGCCCCGGACCAGCAGATCGCCTTCGACGGCCTCTACCTGCCCACCGCCCCGGACAGCCCGCCCTTCGTCTCGTCGCAGTTCCCGGCCGAGCGCAACCCGGCGGTGGTGCTGGTCGCGTACCGGGGCAACCTCGGGCTGGACGCCGGCATCCCCGGCTCGGTCTACAAGCTCGACCAGGGGCAGATCGCCAACGGCAAGCTGAAGCAGATCGGCGACAAGAAGCTCGCCCTCGGTGAGAAGTGGACCCTGGACGACGGCAGCACGCTGGAGTTCGTCGGCACCAAGCCGTACGTGACGCTCGCCGTCCGGCACGCCCCGGCCCAGACGCTGCTGCTGGTGGCCAGCGGCACGCTGCTGCTCGGCCTGATGGGTTCGCTCTTCGCCCGGCGGCGCCGGGTCTGGTTCCGCGTCACGCCCCCCGCCGGTGGATCTCCGACGGGCGGTAGTAGCTTGATGGAGGCCGGTGGGCTGCCGCGCACCGAGCATCCGGGGTTCGCCGACGAGTTCGCGCAGCTCGTCGCCGCGGTGAGCGACGACGGGCGGGACGCCCGGCCGGCGCGAGAAGGAGACGAGTGATGTCCGCACTCTCCGACCAGCTGGTCACGTACGCGATCCTGGCGTACCTGGTCGCGATGATCAGCCACGCCGTCGAGTACGCCCTCGGCAACGCCCGCAAGGTGGTGGCCGCCGCCCCGGCCCGTGAGCTGGTCGGCGCGGGCGTCGGCGGTCCCGGCGGGACGGTCGACGAGCCGGTCGCACCGGTCGCGCCCCGGCCGGACCGCAGCGCCGCCCGGGCCGCGCTGGCCGGGCGGATCGCCGCCTGGGTCACCGTGCTCGCCGCCGCCCTGCACCTGGGCGCGGTGGTCACCCGGGGCATCGCCGCCGAGCGGATGCCCTGGGGCAACATGTACGAGTTCGTGCTGACGGTCACCTTCATCGGGGTCGCCGCCTGGCTGGTGGTGCTCTGGAAGCAGCCGTCGCTGCGCCGGCTCGGGCTGTTCCTGACCCTGGTCATGGTGCTGCTGCTGGCGTTCGCCGAGCTGAAGCTCTACGTGCAGGTCACGCCGCTGATGCCGGCGCTGAAGTCGTACTGGTTCGTGATCCACGTGTCGACGATCATCTTCGCCTCCGGGATCTTCCTGCTGGGCGTGGTGCCGGCGACGGCGTACCTGCTGCGTTCCGGCTGGGAGGCGGGGAAGCGGAGCTTCCCGTACACGCTGGCCCGCCGGCTGCCGGCGGCGGCCGGCCTGGAGCGACTGACCTTCACGCTGCACGCCTTCGCCTTCCCGATCTTCACCTTCGCGGTGATCGCCGGGGCGATCTGGGCCGAGGCGGCCTGGGGCCGGGCCTGGGGCTGGGACCCGAAGGAGACCTGGGCGTTCATCTCCTGGGTGGTGTACGCGGGCTACCTGCACGCCCGGGCCACCCCGAGCATCCGGCGCAACGTGGCCACCTGGATCTCGATCCTGGGCTTCCTGACCATGCTGATGAACCTGTTCGGGGTCAACTTCTTCTTCACCGGCCTGCACTCCTACGCCGGGGTCTGACCGGGCGTCCGGCCGGTGCGGGTGGCTGACCCGACCGGCCGGACCCGGTACGCGCTCAGTGGCAGCTGCCGCTGCCCGAGTCGGTGAAGGTGCCGCCGGCCACCGGCAGGAACTGCCAGGTGTAGCCGTTGCTGGACAGGGTCAGCTTGAGCGCCCCGAAGGTGGTGCCGTTCTTGACCTGGCTGTTCGCGGCGGGCTCGGGGAACGTCGACATCAGCGGTCGGCCGCCGGTGCCGACCACGAACTCGCGGATGCCCCGGGTCGGGTCGGCGGCCCCGGCCGGGTCCTGGGGGCGAACCGCTCGTACTGCTGGTTGTGGCCGTTGATGATGATCTCGGCCCCGGCGTCGTAGAGCGCCTGGAAGAGCGGGCGGACCGCCGTCGACTCCCGGCCGCCGGAGCTGAACAGCGGGTGATGGTACTGGGCCAGGGTGCAGCGGTTCGGGTGCGCGGCGAGGTCGGCGCGCAGCCACTTCTCCTGGGGTGAGCCGGCCTGGCAGCCGCCCACCTGGGAGCAGTTGGTGTTCAGTACGACGATGTGCCAGCCGGCCTTGTCGAACGAGTGGTAGCCCTTGCCGGGCGGCAGCACCGGGCCGAAGTAGTCGAAGGTGGGCTGCGCCCCGGCGGTCAGGTAGTCGTGGTTGCCGAGGATGGGCTTCGTCCGGTCCTTGAACTGCCCCCAGGTGGGGTCGTAGCAGTTGGCGAGTTGGGCGGCCGTCCCGCTGTCGGTCAGGTCGCCGCCGGCCATCACGGTGCCCGCCTCACGGGCGATGATCTGCGCGGTCCGGGCCGCCCCGGTGGTGCTGCACGCCGAGATGTCGCCGCCGTTGAGCAGCACGTTGTCCCCCGTGGGCGGCGTTCCGGTGGTGACCATCAGCATCGGCGCGTACGTGCCGGACTCCCGGCTGTCGTAGAACGCGCCGTCCGCGTTGCCGGACGTCAGGGCGAACGCCACGACGCCGTTGCCGGTGACGGCGGCGGTGACGTCCAGCTCGTACCAGGTGTTGCCGCGCACGGTGCCGACCTGCTGCGCGGTGCCGCCGTTCGGGCTGGGCGCGTTGGGGTGTTCTGCACGTGCAGCCGCAGCCGGGCGCTGGTGACCGGGTCGGTCAGCCGGGTGATGTTGAACTGGAGGTACGAGGTCCGGGTCGGGGTGGCCCCGACCACGAGGGACGCGGTGTCGTTGAAGTTCCTGGTCGGGCTGGACGAGCTGACGTAGCTGTCCTGGCTGGCGGCGAAGGGGAAGGTGGTGGTGGCCGCCGCGGCCGGCGGTGCGCCGGCGAGCAGCCCGCCGACGAGGACCAGGGCGGCCGGTCCGGCGGGTGGAGCGTGCTTGTTCATGAGGTCTCCGTTTCGGCCACCCGCGCGCCGACGTGCCCGGCAGGTGGGGGCCGCCCTAGGCGAGGACCCAGCAGACGAGACGCACCGTGACGGTATCGTCACTTCCTGTGCGTGGCTCGTGACGCCGGCCGGGTCAGCACCTCGGTCACCCGCATGGTCACCTGGTATGCGACCTCCGGTAGGTCGGCGAGGTCGAGGCGATCGGCGCGCAGCGCGAACTGGGCGTGCAGCTCGCGGGCCACCGCGTCCCGGATGTCGGTCTGGAGAGGGCTCAGGCCGTCCGGATCACCCACCACGTACGCGTCGTCCACGGGGCCATCCTGCCGCCGGGATCCGGCGGCCGGTCAAGGGTGGCCGGGATGTGTCACACCCCGAACCAGCCGGGGACGTCGAGGCGGAAGACGTCGGCCGGGACCATCCGGCGCAGGTCGTCCTCGATGGCCGCGACCCGGTCCGCGCCGAGGGTGGCCGCCCATTCGTCGCGCAGCCGGTCGAAGACGACCGCCGAGCGACGGAGCCCGTCGAGGCCGTGCGCGGTGAGCCGGACCAGCTTGCGGCGGGCGTCGGCGGGGTCGTCGGCGCGTTCCAGGTAACCGAGGGCGACCAGGCGGTCGACGGTCTTGCCGGCGGCCTGCTTGGAGACGCCGAGGCGCTGGCCGAGGTCGGAGGCGGTGGTGCCGGCCGGGCCGACGGCCTGGAGCACGAAACCGTGGGCGGGGCGCAGCTCGGGGTGCCCCTGCCGGGCCAGTTCGGCGTGCAGGTCGTCGATGAGCGTGCGGAAGCCGGCGAGCAGCAGCAGCGGCAGCGCGAAGCCGGGGCGGTCAGCCGTTGCCACGTTCGACAACCTCGTTTACCATTTCGTCAACCACGTTGACTATCTTATCCGAGGGGTGCCGCCATGTCCCGACCGGTCTTCACCGCCCACACCGCCGACACCGCGCCCGCCGCCGCCCGGCCGCTGATGGCCGCCGTGCAGCGCAAGCAGGGCCACCTGCCCGCCGCCGTCGGCCTGATGGCCGAGTCGCCGGAGCTGCTCAAGGGGTTCCTCGGCGCCCTCGCCGTCTTCGACGCCACCGACCTCGACCCGATCGCCCGGGAGGTGGTCGTGCTCACCGTCGCCACCCGCAACGAGTGCCACCTCTGCGTGGCCATGCACACCGCGACGCTCACCGGCCACGGCGGCGCACCGGAGCTGATCGAGGCGCTGCGGACCGGCGCTGACCTGCCCGACGCGCGGCTGGAGGGGCTGCGCCGGTTCACTCTCGCCGTACTCGACCACCGGGGGGCCGTCCCCGAGGGTGACCTGGCCGCCTTCCTGGCCGCCGGCTGGCTGCCCCGACACGCGTTGGACGTGGTGCTCGGCATCGGCACGTACACCATCTCCACCTTCGCCAACCGGCTCGTCGACGCCCCGCTCGACCCCGCGCTCGCCGCGTACGCCTGGGCGCCCGCCGGCTGAGCGGTCAGTCGGCCCGGAGGTGAGCAGCCCGTGCCGGTCGGCGGCGACCGTCACCCGGTCCGGGCCCCGCCGTGCGGCCGGCCCCGGTCGCCGGCGTTGCGGAGCGAATCCTCCTCAGATCACACGACCCGGCGTGGGCAGCGCGGGAAGGGGTGCGGGAGACTGGCTGACATGGCGGCTCGTGGCTTCCCGTACACCGATCTCAAGGACTTCCTCGCGGCGCTGGAGCGCGCGGGCGAGCTGCGGCGGGTGAGTGTCCCGGTCGACCCGACGCTGGAGATCAGCGAAGTGGTCACCCGGACCGTCCGGGCCGGCGGCCCCGCGCTGCTCTTCGAGCGCCCCACCCGGGGCGAGATGCCGGTGGCGGTCAACCTGTTCGGCACCGAGAAGCGGATGGCGATGGCGCTCGGCGTCGAGTCGCTCGACGAGATCGGCGAGCGGATCGGCGGGCTGATCAAGCCGGAGCTGCCGGTCGGCTGGTCCGGCATCCGCGAAGGGCTGGGCAAGGTCCTCCAGCTCAAGTCGGTGCCGCCGCGCAAGGTGAAGACCGCCCCCTGCCAGCAGGTGGTCTACTCCGGCGACGACGTCGACCTGGGCCGGCTGCCCGGCCTCCAGGTGTGGCCCGGCGACGGCGGGATCTTCCACAACTTCGGGCTCACCCACACCAAGCACCCGGAGACCGGCAAGCGCAACCTCGGCCTCTACCGGCTCCAGCAGCACGGCCGGAACACGCTGGGCATGCACTGGCAGATCCACAAGGACTCCACCGCGCACCACGCCGTCGCCGAGCGGCTCGGCCAGCGGCTCCCGGTCGCCATCGCGATCGGCTGCGACCCGGTCGTCTCGTACGCCGCCACCGCCCCGCTCCCCGGCGACATCGACGAATACCTGTTCGCCGGCTTCCTGCGCGGCGAGCGGGTGGAGATGGTCGACTGCCTGACCGTGCCGTTGCAGGTGCCCGCGCACGCCCAGGTGGTGCTGGAGGGCTACCTCGAACCCGGCGAGCGGCTGCCCGAGGGGCCGTTCGGCGACCACACCGGCTTCTACACCCCGGTCGAGCCGTTCCCGGTGCTGCACGTCGAGACGATGACCATGCAGCGCGACCCGGTCTACCACTCGATCGTCACCTCGAAGCCGCCGCAGGAGGACCACGGCCTCGGCAAGGCCACCGAGCGGATCTTCCTGCCGCTACTGAAGATGATGATCCCGGACATCGTCGACTACGACCTGCCGGCCGCCGGGGTCTTCCACAACTGCGCGATCATCTCGATCCGCAAGCGCTACCCCAAGCACGCGCAGAAGGTGATGAACGCGATCTGGGGCGCGCACCTGATGTCGCTGACCAAGCTGATCGTGATCGTCGACGAGGACTGCGACGTGCACGACTACAACGAGGTCGCGTTCCGCGCCTTCGGCAACGTCGACTACGCCCGGGACCTGCTCCTCACCGAGGGGCCCGTCGACCACCTCGACCACTCGTCGTACCAGCAGTTCTGGGGCGGCAAGGCCGGCGTCGACGCGACCCGCAAGCTGCCCACCGAGGGGTACACCCGGGGCTGGCCCGAGGAGATGACCATGTCGCCCGAGGTGGTCTCGCTGGTCGACAAGCGCTGGAAGGAGTACGGGGTCTGATGGCGACCGCCGTGGTGGAGCGACCGGGACGCGTGACGTCCTTCCTCAAGCTCGTCGCGATCGAGCACTCCGTGTTCGCGCTGCCGTTCGCGTACCTGTCCGCGCTGACCGCGATGCAGGTCGACGGCGGGCGGGTGCGCTGGCTCGACCTGCTGCTGATCACGGTGGCGATGGTCGGGGCGCGGACGTTCGCCATGGCCGCCAACCGGATCCTCGATCGGCGGATCGATGCGCGGAACCCGCGTACCGCCAACCGGGAACTGGTCACCGGGGCGGTGAGCGTGCGCACGGCCTGGACCGGCGCGGCCGTCGCCCTGGTGGTCTTCCTGGCTGCCGCCGCCCTGCTCAATCCGCTCTGCCTGGCGCTCGCCCCGCTCGCCGTGGTGCCGCTGGTGGTCTACCCGTACGGCAAGCGGTTCACCAACTGGCCGCACGCCATCCTGGCGGTCGCGCAGGCGGTCGGCCCGGTCGGCGCGTGGCTGGCGGTCACCGGGACGCTGGACGGCTCCTGGCCGGCCTGGTTGCTCGGCGCCGCGGTGGGCCTCTGGATCGGCGGCTTCGACCTCATCTACGCCTGCCAGGACTCCGAGATCGACCGGGAGATCGGGGTGCACAGCGTCCCCGCCCGGTACGGCCGGCGCTTCGCGCTGCACGCCTCCACGGTCGCGCACGTGATCACCTTCGTGCTCTTCATCTGGTTCGGCGCGCTGGTCGGCTTCGGCTGGCTCTGGTGGATCGGGCTGGCGCTCACCGCCGTCGCGTTCGGCTACCAGCACCTGGTGGTCAGCCCCACCGACCTCAGCAAGGTCAACCGGGCGTTCTTCACCGCCAACGGCTTCGTCGGCATCGCGCTCTTCGTCTTCGCCCTGCTCGACCTGGTGATCCGCCTCGACCTGCGCCCCTGACCGGGCGCGGCCGGCTCAACCGGCCGCGTCCACCGGATAGCGGGCGCTCTCCAGCGTCCAGTCGACGGTGCCCCGGACGGTGGCGGCGACCCCGTCGAGATGGGCGCTGACCGACCCGTCCAGCGCCGGCCCGAACGACGGCACGGCGGCGCGCAGCGCCACGAACCGGGCCATCTCGACCCGCCACCGCGTCGCGACCAGCTCCACCGCCGTCGGCACCGGCACCCGCCGCTCGGCGGCCACCGCCAGCACGATGTTGTGCCCGCCGGCGGTGGCCCGGTCCCGGTCCAGCGAGGCGATGTCGTTGAACCAGGAGAGCAGGTCGTTGGCGCGCTCGCCGACCCGGCGCACCGCCGGATGGTGGTGGACCGCGTCCGGCAGCGGCCGGCCCGCGGTGAACTCCAGCAACGGGTACGACACGTACGCGGCGGAGGTCGCCCGGCGCAACGCCACGTACTCGTCGACCCCGGGCGCCCGCCCCGCGGCGCGGGCCGTCGCCTCCCGCCCGACGCCGTCCAGGTGGTCGGCGACCGCGTCCGCGAAGCGCAGCCGCCAGCGGGCCGGCATCCGGCGTCGGGGCTCCCGCCAGGCCCGCACCAGCAGCCGCCGCAGCGGACCGGCGAAGCCGGGATGCCGCACCCGGGGACCGTCCCGGAGCAGGTTCAGTGCGCCGTCCCGCAGCGCCCGGATGCCCGCCGGATCCGGCCGGCCCGGCCCGTCGCAGGCGTCGTCGACCAGGAAGAACCAGGTGAACAGGGCGGTCACCACCCGCAGGTCCGCCTCGTCGGCATCGGGGTGGAGCCGGCCGGCGTACCGGGCGAAGCCGGCCCGGGCCAGCCGTTCCCGGGCGGCGGCCTCCGGCGGCAGGCCCAACCCGTCGAGCTGGTCGACCAGCCAGTCCTGGACCTGGTCGGCGTACGGGGAGAGCCGGGGCACGATCGGGCACTCCGCGCGCAACGACCGGAGCACCGCCGCCGTCATCAGCCCCCCCATCGACGAGGATCACCGACGGGAAGCATGGCAGGTCCGTGCGCCGGACGCCGGGCGGGTGCGCACCCGGGGGTCCCCTGCGCACCACAGGAGCGGACCAGGCAGGCTGGACGGTATGCGCGAACCATGGGTGGTCGGCGTCTCCGGGGCCTCCGGCACGCCGTACGCGGCCGCGGTCGTCCGTGGCCTGCTCGACGCCGGGGCGGCGGTCGACCTGATCGTCTCCCGGGCGGCCCGGTTGACCATCCTCGACGAGACCGGTCGCCCGTTCCGGGACGCGCACTGGGCCGAGGACCTGGCGGCCTGGCTGGGCCGTGACCTGGCCGGCGCGGACCTGCGGCACTGGCCCGCCGGTGACCTCGCCGCCGGACCCAGCAGCGGCTCCTACCGGATACGCGGCATGGCCGTCGTCCCGGCGAGCACGGCGGCGTGCGCCGGCATCTCGATCGGGCTCTCGAAGGATCTGTTGCAGCGCGCCGCCGAGGTGAACCTCAAGGAGCGGCGGCCGGTGGTGGTGGTGCCCCGGGAGACCCCGGTGACCCGCAGCCACCTGGAGCACCTCATCGCGCTGCACGACGCCGGTGCCGTGGTGCTCCCGGCCAGCCCGGGCTTCTACGGCGCCGGGGCGGCGGCCTCCGCGCCGCAGCTGGTCGACTTCGTGGCCGGCAAGGTGCTGGACGCGCTCGGCGTGCCGCACACCCTGTTCCGGCGGTGGTCGGGTGAGCTGGCGGCGGCCCGCCGGGACGCGGAGGGGGCGTAGCCCGTCCGCGCCCCGGTCGACACCGACTCAGTACATGCCGGCGTTGGCCGGTCCGGGGCCGGTCGAGGCGGTCGGGCCCATGTTGCGGGCCTTCCCGATGTCCTCCGCCTCGTCCAGCATGCCCTCCCCCTCAAGCAGGGCCCGCACCTCGGATTCCCGAAACCGGCGATGCCCGCCTGGAGTCCGGATGCTGCCTATCCGGCCGGCCGCTGCCCATCTGGTCACGGTCTTCGGGTCAACCCGAAACAGCGCAGCGACCTCACCCGGTGTCAGCAGGCGATCTCCAGTGTCCACAGCCCCCTCCTCGCGTCGACGAAGCCCCCGGCTGAACACACTGCCCCCGGCCGGTGCGAGCCCAGAGCCGTCATGAGGGACGTATGGCAATTACAGCACCGGCCAACAGGCCTGTCCGCCAAACGCGAAAAACGCACGGAGTGAGAAGTTAGTAAATGGTACCGGCGCTCCACTCCCCTGACCACGGGTTTGTGAACGGTTACCTGACGTCATGTTCAACTGGTGCCGAGCGTCGGGCGTTACGCCGGAACGATAGGGTCATCCCCCGTGGACGCGATCGACCGGAGCCTGGTGGAGCTGTTGCGGGGCAACGCCCGCCTGTCGTACGCCGAGCTGGCCCGCCAGGTGGGGCTCTCGGCCCCGGCCGTGCACGAGCGGGTCGGCAAGCTGGAGACCGGCGGAGTCATCCGGGCGTACCGGGCCGAGGTCGAGCCGGAGGCGATCGGGCTCGGGGTCACCGCGCTGATCGGCATCGTCGAGGACTCCACCGCCGACACCGACGACGTGCTGGAGGCGTTCCGGCAGATGCCCGAGATCGAGTCCTGCTACTTCATGGCCGGAGTCGAATCCTTCCTGCTCAAGGCGCGGGTGGGCACCATCGCCGAGCTGGAGCAACTGATCGTGCGGCTGAACCGCACCGCCGGCGTCGCCTCCACCCGGACCGGCATCGCGCTCTCCACCAAGTGGGAGAACCGCCCCCGGCCGATCGAACAGACCGGCCCCTGACGCACTGGCCCCGGCCGCCCCAGGGGCGTTACCGTGCGCCGATGACGACCTCGACGCGCGGCGCGGCCGTGGTGACCGGGGCGGCCGGCGGCCTGGGCCGGGCCGTCGCCGCCGCGCTGCACGCCGACGGCTGGCCGGTGCTGCTGACCGATGTGGACGCCGCCGCCGTGGCCGCCGTCGCGGCACCCCTCGGCGGCTGGTCCCGCCCCCTGGACGTCCGCGACGAGGCGGCCTGCGCCGAGGTGGCCGCCGAGGCGGCCGGGGCGCCGGGTGGGCTCGGGCTCTGGGTGAACAACGCCGGGCTGCTGGCCACCGGACCGGCCTGGACGCACGACCCGGCCACCCGACGGCGGTTGGTCGAGGTCAACACGCTGGGGGCGATGAACGGCACCCTCGCCGCGCTGGCCGTGCTGCGCGCCCAGGGACACGGGCACGTGCTCAACGTGGTCTCGCTCGCCGGGCTGATCGCCGCCCCCGGCGAGACCGTCTATGCGGCCAGCAAGCACGCGCTGCTCGCGTTCAGCCTCGGCACCCTCGCCGACCTGCGGATGGCCGGCGTCCGGGGCGTACACGTGTCGTGCCTGTGCCCGGACGGGATCTGGACGCCCATGCTGCACGACAAGCTGGCCGACCCGGGGGCCCTGGCCTCGTTCACCGGGACGCTGCTGAGCCCCGAGCGGGTGGCCGCCCGGGTGGTCCGGCTGGCCCGCCGGCCCCGTCCGGTGGTCAGCCTGCCGCGCTGGCGCGGCGCGCAGGTCCGGCTCCTGGACGCCTTCCCCCGGCTGGCCCTGGCGCTCACCCCGGTGGTCCGGGCGGCCGGCCGGGCCGGGCAGCGCCGGCAGATCCGCCGGGTCCGCGCCGATGCGAGCCGGCCTCGCTTGTAACGTTGCCGGCGTGACGCATCTCGACCGGTGTGACGAGGCCGGCCGCAGCTGGCTGACCGAGGCGATCGCCACGGTCGAGGCGGACGCCAACCGCTCCGCCGACACCCACCTGCTCCTCTTCCCGCTGCCCCGGGAGTGGGGGATCGACCTCTACCTCAAGGACGAGTCGGTGCACCCCACCGGCTCGCTCAAGCACCGGCTGGCCCGCTCGCTCTTCCTCTACGGGCTCTGCAACGGCTGGATCTGCGAGGGCACCACCATCATCGAGGCGTCCTCCGGCTCGACCGCGGTCTCCGAGGCGTACTTCGCCCGGCTGCTCGGGCTGCCGTTCATCGCGGTGATGCCCGCCTCCACCTCGCCCGAGAAGATCGCCCAGATCGAGTTCCAGGGCGGACGCTGCCACCTGGTCGAGGACCCGGCGAAGGTGGTGATCGAGGCGCGCTGGCTCGCCGAGGACACCGGCGGCCACTTCATGGACCAGTTCACCTACGCCGAGCGGGCCACCGACTGGCGGGGCAACAACAACATCGCCGAGTCGATCTACGCGCAGCTCGCCCTGGAGCGGCACCCCGTACCGGCCTGGGTCGTGGTGGGCGCGGGGACCGGCGGCACCAGCGCCACCATCGGCCGCTACGCCCGTTACCGGCGGCTGCCCACCAAGCTCTGCGTGGTCGACCCGGAGAACTCCGCCTTCTACCCGGCCTGGCAGGCCGGGGACTGGTCGGTCCGGACCGGGCGCGGCTCGCGGATCGAGGGCATCGGCCGCCCCACCGTCGAGGCGTCCTTCCTCCCGTCCGTGGTCGACCGGATGGTCCAGGTCCCGGACGCCGCGTCGCTGGCCGCGATGCGGGCCGGCTCGACGCTCCTCGGCCGCCGGGTGGGCGGCTCCACCGGCACCAACCTGTGGGGGGCGTTCGGGTTGATCGCCGAGCTGCTCGCCGCCGGGCGGACCGGCTCGGTGGTCACCCTGATCTGCGACCCCGGGGACCGCTACGCGCACACCTACTACTCCGACGAGTGGGTCGCCGGGCAGGGGCTGGACCTCGCCCCGCACCTGGCCACCATCGACCGCTTCCTCGCCACCGGGGCCTGGCCGGCCTGACCGTCAGCGCGGGCCGACCCGCTCGGCCAGCCCTGGGTAGCGGACCACGAAGCCGTCCGGGTCCACGTCCAGGTCGGCGGTGAAGTTGCCGCTGGCGAACCGGATCCGGCCCGGGCCGAGGGACGTGTAGACCTGCTCGGCGGGGACCACCGCCAGGCCGGGCACCAGCACCCAGGCCACGGCGACCTGCCGCGCCTGGTCCGCCGGGGCCCGGGTCAACCCGATCCGGCGTACCGGCAGGGTGTTGAACAGCGGCGAACCGCCCAGGTCGACGTCGAGCGCCTCGGCCAGCCGCTCCGGCTCGTCGGTGCCCGGCAGGCCGGCCGGCGGATGGCCGACGGCCCGCAGCGCCGCGTCCAGGTCACCCTCCTCGCCGGTCCGCACCCGCCAGCCGTCCCCGGCCCGTTCCAGGCGTACGCTCCGCGACCAGCCGGCGCCCTCGGTCTCGACCTCCAGCCGGCTGGTCACCCCGTCCGCGCCCACGGCCAGCCGGTAGCGGCAGGTGTAGGGGATCGGGTCGACGGCCAGCGCCACGCCCTGCGCGGCGAACCCCTGACGGTCGTCGAGGACGGCGTGCTCCGAACCGGCGGTGTCGGTCCTGGTCCAGAAGAGCGACTTCGGCATGGTCGGCATGAATCGGACGTTACGCCACCCGGCCGGTGCCGGCACGGGATGCGGAAACGCCGCCGCCGGGCAGCTGCCCGACGACGGCGTCCGTCGCTCCGAAATCAGTGGGTACGCGCCGGCGGCCGACCGCCGGAGCCACGCCGGTCGTCCCGACCCCGCCCGTCGGGGCGGAAGCCGCTCCGGCGCTCCGCCGGCCGGAACTCGCCGGCCCGCTCGCCGAACCGCGGCGCGCCCCGGCCGTCCCGGTCGCCGAACCGTCGCTCGCCGCGGTCCCGGTCGAACGAGCCGCGATCGTACGAACCCCGGTCCCGGTCGGACGAGCCGCGATCGTACGAACCCCGGTCCCGGTCGGACGAGCCGCGCTGGCCGTGGTCGGCGGAACCGCGCTCCGCGCCGGGCCGGTCGCCGAAGCGACGCTCGCCCCGCCCGTCCCGGTCGTCGTAACCCCGCCCGCCGCCGGACGAGGACCGGTCGCCGTAACCGCGCTCGCCGCCGGACGAGGGGCGGTCGCCGAAGCTGCGCCCGCCCGACGACGGCCGGTCGCCGTAACCGCGCCTGCTGCCGGCCGAGGACCGGTCGTCGAAGCGCCGGTCGCCACGCTCACCGGCCGGGCGGTCGCCGAAGCGCCGCTCGGCCGGACCGCGCTCCCGGTCACCGAAGCGCCGCTCACCGGAGGGCCGGCCGTAGCCGTCGCCGCGCTGCTGGTCGCGGTCGCCGAAGCGCCGCTCACCCCGGTCGGAGAAACCGCGTCCGTCCCGGTCGGCCGAGGGCCGGTCGCCGTAGCGGCGCTCGCCCCGACCGTCGCGGTCGCCGTAGCGCCGCTCGCCCCCGCCGTCCCGGTCGCCGAAGCGCCGGCCGTCGCGCTCGCCGAAGCGGCGGGCACCGGACGGGCGGTCGCGGCGGGACTCGGGCTCGTCGCGGACCGGTACGCCGCTGGGCTCCCGCGCGCCGGTCAGCTCGGCCAGCGCCGCGTCACCCGCGCGCACCCGCGCCTCGGCCGGCTCGACGCCCGCCTTCTCCAACATGGCCAGGGTGGTCCGGCGCTGCTTCGGCAGCACCAGGGTGGCCACCGCGCCCGACTCGCCGGCACGCGCCGTACGGCCGGCCCGGTGCAGGTAGTCCTTCGGGTCCTTCGGCGGGTCCACGTGCAGCACCAGGGAGACCCCGTCGACGTGGATGCCCCGGGCCGCCACGTCGGTGGCGACCAGCACGTTCATCCGGCCCTCACGGAACTCGGCCAGCGTCCGGGTACGCATCCGCTGGGTCTTGCCGCCGTGCAGCCCACCGGCGCGAACCCCCACCGCGGTGAGCTGCTCGACCAGCCGGTCGACACCGAGCTGCGTACGGGCGAAGAGCATGGTGCGGCCGTCCCGGGCCGCGATGGACGCCGCGACGGCGAACTTGTCGTGCGGCGGGATCAGCAGCAGGTGGTGGTCCATGGTGGACACCGCCGCGGTGGCCGGTGCGGTGGAGTGCGTGACCGGGTCGGTCATGAACCGCTTGACCAGCGAGTCGACGTCGTTGTCCAGGGTGGCCGAGAAGAGCAGCCGCTGGGCGTCCGCCGGGGTCTTCGCGAGCAGCTGGGTGACCTCGGGCAGGAAGCCCATGTCGGCCATCTGGTCGGCCTCGTCCAGCACGGTGATCTCGACGTCGTCCAGCTTGCAGACGCCGCGCTCGATCAGGTCGCCGAGCCGCCCGGGGGTGGCCACGACGATCTCCACGCCCCGGCGCAGCGCGTCGATCTGCCGGTCGTACGGGACGCCGCCGACGGCGGTCTTGAGGAAGATGCCGACCGCCTTGCCGAGCGGCACCAGCGCGTCGTTGACCTGCATGGCCAGCTCGCGGGTCGGCACCAGGACCAGGGCCCGGGGGTGCAGCGGCCGGGCCCGGTTCCGGTCGGCGAGCCGGGCGATCACCGGCAGCCCGAAGGCGAGCGTCTTGCCGGAGCCGGTCTGGCCCCGGCCGAGCACGTCCCGCCCGGCCAGCGCGTCCGGCATGGTGGCGCGCTGGATCTCGAACGGGGTGGTGATGCCCTGCCGGGCGAGCGCCTCGACGAGCTGCCGGGGCAGCCCCAGCGCGGCGAAGTCGGTGGTGTCGGTGGCCGGGAGTTCCGGCGTGGAGAGCTGATCTGCGGACGAGGACGTGCCGGGGGCAGCGTAGGTGGTCAAGAAATGCCTTTCGAGCGGGGCGCATCTTCGCGATGGCCCGCCGCAGCGCCGTACGCCGCCGATTCGCCCGCAAGATCGCCCATGGGCGCGCTAACGGCGCGCCGGGTCAGTGATCCCCACAAGTGTACGGCGGTCCGGCCGGACCGCCACCGCGCCGCGAAGCGGTAGTGGGCGGGCTCACCCCGGTCAGCCGCCGGTGAGGCCGCTCAGCGCGTCGTTGGCCAGGAAGACCACCAGCAGGCTGATCGCGATCAACAGGCCGAGTGAGGCGGCCAGCACGATCACCACCCGGGTGTTGCGGGACCGAGTGGTCGGGGCGTCCTCGGCCCAGCCCTGGGCGAGGATGTGCCCGGTCAGCGAGCCGGAGTTCTCCAGCGGGTTGCTGTGCGGCAGCGAGACGGTGGCGAACCCGGGCCCGTCGGTGCCGCCGTACGCGGTCCCGGCCAGGTCCCGGGACCCGGGCGGGGTGACGGCCGGGTACGTCCGGCCACGGCTGCCCGTCGGGTCGGTCGGCGGCGGCCAGTTCGGCAGCGCGGGCGCCGGCACCACCGGCGGCGCGGGCACCGGGGCGGCGGACGGGACCGCCGGGCCGGATCCGGAGGCCGTGGTCCGGGGCGCCGACACGGACGCCGCCGAACCGTAGAGCGACCCGGCCGGCGGCGCGGAGATCGGCCCGGCCGGCGGCGCGGAGACCGGCCCGCCCGCCGGGAAGCTCATGGCGGGCGGCGGGGGGAACGGCGGAGCCGGCATCGGGCCGGGGCCGGGTGGGGGCGGCGGCACCGGCGGCCCGGGCGGGGGCAGCGGCGGCCCGGGGACCGGCGGTACCGGACCGGGTGGCAGCGGGCCGGGGGACGGCGTGGGGACGGGCGGCGCGGGCACCGGCGGGGTCGGCCGCAGCGGGGGCTCCGGCGCCGGCACCGGCGGCGCGGGGGACGGCGGGGTCGGTCCCGGTACGGGTGTCGGCGCCGGCTCGGGCTCGGGCCCGGGCGGCGTCGGGGGCTGTGCCGGCTCCGGCGGCTGTGCCGGCTCGGGCGGCTCCGGGTTGACCGGACCGGCCCGGTACACCTTCGCGGCGGCGGCCTTCGGCACCCGGGCGGCGGCGACCTCGTCCGCCGTGACCCGGGTCAGCCCCGGCACGACGGCACTGGCCCGCGCCGCGGGCGCGGTCACCGGTCCGCCGGTGCCGGACTCCCCGGCCGGACGGGCGCTGGCCTGCTCGGTGGCGGCGCCGGGGGCCACCGTGGTGGCCCGCGTGACGGCGGGCCCGGCGGCGGGCGGCTCGACGGGCTCGGCGGCGGGAAGTCCGACGGCGGCGCGTTCGGCGGCGGCCGGCTCGGCGGCGGCGGCCGGCTGGGCGGCGGCGGCTCGCTGGGCGTCGGGCTCGGCGGCGGCCGCACCGGTACCGGCTCGCTCGGCCGGAGAACCGGCGGGGCGGTCCGCGGCGGCGAAGGCGGACCAGGTCGAGGGCGCGACCGGGGCCGCCGGCTCGCGTCGTTGCAGGGGCGCGACGGACTGCGCGGGTGCACCCGCCCGGTAGGTGGTGGCCGAGGCCGGGGCGTCGGGCCGACCCTGGCCCGGTGGTGGGACCGCCGCGCCGGCGAGGGAGACCCGGGCCCGGGCGACCACGGTGGATCCTGCCGGGACGGCGGTCGCCCCGCGCTCGGCAGCGCCCGGGTCAACCGGCCGGTCGGTGGGGTCGGTGGCGGATCCCGGGTGGACCGCCTCCGCCGGAACCTCTCGCTCGGCCATGTTCGCCCCTTCACGCCCACGCTGGCCCCCGCGCCGTGGCGTCGGCCGGGAGTGCCTGGAACTCACCGTGCCACATTCCGGCCCGGCAGCACAGTCGGAGCGGACGGTTGGGTCAGCTTCCGCTGCTCGCGGCGGCGGAAGCGCTCTCCACCGTGCTGCCGGTCGGTGCGGCGGACCGGGTGGTGGTGCTCGACTCGCTGCTGGTCGGCGCGGCCGACCGGGTGGTCGTCGTGCTCGGCTCGCTGGTCGCGCCGGTCGGGGACGGGGCGGGCGGGTCGGACGGGGTGGGCGACGGCGACGTGCTCGGCGTCGGCGTCGGCGAGGAACTGGGCGAGGTCGACGGGCTCGGGCTCGACGTGCTCGGCCTGGGCGACGGCGAGTGGGTCGGCTTGGTGGCGCTGGGGGTCGGCTTCGGCTTCGGCGTCTTCGTCGCGCCGGGTGCCGGAGCCGGCGTGGCCGGGACAGCCGGGGGGGACGTGGCCGGGCCGGGCACCCCGCCGACCACCCGGGTGGCGGCGTAGAGCCGGCTCCACCGGACCACCGAGATCTTGACGACGTCGCCGGTGCGGGGCGCCTCGACCATCTTGCCGTTGCCGATGTACATGGCGACGTGGTGGATGCTCGTCCAGCTGCTGCCCGAGGCGAAGAAGAGCAGGTCGCCGGGGAGCAGCGCGTTCGGGTCGACCGTCCGGGTGCGGGTCGCGTAGTACTGGTCCCGGGAGACCCGGGGCAGCCCCTGGTAACCGGCCGCCTGGTACGACGCGAGCATCAGCCCGGAGCAGTCGAAGCGGTCCGGCCCCTCGGCCGCCCAGAGGTAGGGGTCGCCGAGCTGGGCGAGGGCGTAGCGCACCGCGGCCAGCGCGGTCGGGTGGGCGGCCAGCCCGCTGACGTTCTGGTTGACCACGTAGCCGCCGCCGAGCTGCTGCTCGGCCGCGTCCTCCTGGCGGGCGGCTGCCAGCAGCAGGGCCGAGTTGTCCTTGCGCAGCTTCAGCAGCGCGGCTTCCTGCCGGTGCAGGTCGCCCTCGACCTTGACGTACTCGGCCGCCTTCTCGGTGGCGCGCTGCTGCGCCGAGTCGTACGCCCGCTGGGCGATCTGCGCGGCGCTGGTGGCCCGGGCGACCTCGCCGTCGACGGCGGTGGTCGCCCCCTGCGCCTTGTCGCCACGGGTGATCCGCTGGAGGGCGTCGAGCTGGCGCAGGTCCGACCCGAACGCGCCGGGTGGCAGCGCGGCGTCGGCCTTGACCGCGTCGGCGGCGGCGTTCCTCGCCTTCTCCTGGGCCCGGGCGAGCGCGTCGCGGGCCTGCTGGAGCGTCGTGGTGGCGAGGGTGAGCTGGGCCTGCGCGTCGTCACGCTCGCCCTTGACCCGGACCAGGTTCTCGCCGAGCTGGGCGACCTGCGTCTCGGCGGCGTTCACCTGCGCCATCAACGGGCCGCCGGCCGGGTTGGTGACCGGGGCGGTGGTGGCCAGGCCACCGGCGGGCTGGCCGGGCAGGCCGGGGATCTGCACGCTGACCTGGGGCGGCCGCAGCCCGGTGTCGGGCACCGTGTCCGGCAGGGGGTCGGCCCAGGCGGGGGTGGCCATCGCGGCCGCCGCCACCACGCCGAGCAGGGCGGCCCAGAGCTTCGGGCGCAGCACCGGCGAGATCACCGGGCCCCCGCGTCGCTGCCGTCGGACCCGCCTGCTGTCGACCATTCCGCTCCCCGTCCGGTCTGGTGCCTCCCGCGCTCGATGGGCGCGGTGAACCGGGACGGTACCAGTGTGTGTTCCGCCCCACCCTGTCTTACCTCACGGAGGGCAGGCCTGTCGATGTGCGGAGCGTGACGGACAGCCGGGCGGCCGGTGAAGTTCGTCGCTGCGGATGACCGGGCCGTCGGTCGGTCGGCGCAGCGACGTACGCTCGACCGGGACCGCAGGTGGAAGGGACGTGGCTTTCGATGGACGCCGGACTCAAGCGCGAGCTCGAAGCGAAGGTGTACGCGGGGGAGCGGCTGACCCGTGAGGACGGGATCGCCCTCTACGACAGCGACGACCTCGCCTGGCTGGGGCGGCTGGCGCACCACCGGCGTACCGAGCTGAACGGCGACCGGGTGATGTTCAACGTCAACCGGCACCTGAACCTGACCAACGTGTGCAGCGCGAGCTGCGCGTACTGCTCGTTCCAGCGCAAGCCGGGCGAGAAGGACGCGTACACGATGCGCATCGACGAGGCGGTCCGCAAGGCCAAGGAGATGGAGGACGAGCAGCTCACCGAGCTGCACATCGTCAACGGCCTGCACCCGACGCTGCCCTGGCGCTACTACCCGAAGGTGCTGCGCGAGCTGAAGGCCGCGCTGCCGAACGTCAACCTCAAGGCGTTCACCGCCACCGAGGTGCAGTGGTTCGAGAAGATCTCCGGGCTGAGCGCCGACGAGATCCTCGACGAGCTGATGGACGCCGGCCTGGAGTCGCTGACCGGTGGTGGCGCGGAGATCTTCGACTGGGAGGTCCGGCAGCACATCGTCGACCACGCCTGCCACTGGGAGGACTGGTCGCGGATCCACCGGCTGGCCCACTCGAAGGGCATGAAGACCCCGTCGACGATGCTCTACGGCCACATCGAGGAGCCCCGGCACCGGGTCGACCACGTGCTGCGGCTGCGGGAGCTCCAGGACGAGACCGGCGGCTTCCAGGTCTTCATCCCGCTGCGCTACCAGCACGACTTCGTGGACAGCGCGGACGGCAAGATCCGTAACCGGATCCAGGCCGAGACCACGATGGCCTCGCCGGCCGAGTCGCTGAAGACCTTCGCCGTGTCCCGGCTGCTCTTCGACAACATCCCGCACCTGAAGAACTTCTGGGTGATGCACGGTCTCTCGGTGGCCCAGCTGTCGTTGAACTTCGGTGTGGACGACCTGGACGGCTCGGTCGTGGAATACAAGATCACCCACGACGCCGACTCGTACGGCACGCCGAACACCATGCACCGCGACGACCTGCTGCACCTGATCTGGGACGCCGGCTTCCGCCCGGTCGAGCGGAACACCCGCTACGAGGTCGTCCGCGAGTACGACGCCGCCCCGTCGATGGCCGAGCGGCGGGCCGAGCCGCAGCAGGTCTGGGCCTGACCGGCGCGTCGATGAGCACCGAGGAGCAGCAGCGCGGCTTCCCCCGGCGGGACGCAGAGGGCCGGATCGCCACCCTCGGCGACCTGCTCGGGGTGAGCCTCGCCGGCCTGGTCATCGGCGTGCTCGCGCTGGTGCTCTTCGAGTGGGCGTTCGCCACCATGGGTGCCGGCGGGTTCGGGCGTACCAACGGCTGGCTTGCGGTGATCCTGCCGGTCTGGCTCTTCTGGGACGACTTCCGGGCCTGGGAGTTCGGCGCGGCCCGGGTGGTCGCGGCGCTGGCCGGGATCGCGCTCGGGGTGCTCGCCGGGCTGCTCGCGGCGGGCCTGACCGCCGGGCTGCCGCCGCTGCTCTCCGGCGCGCTGGCCGCGACGGTCTTCACCGTGGTCTACGCGGTGGTCTGGTTCCCTGGCGTCCACTGGCTGGCCCGGCGTACGGGCTGAGCGGAAGAAGGAGTACGAGCGTGAGCGCGGCGGTCAAGTACACGCTGGGCCGGATCGGGCTGTTCGTCGCGGTGCTGGCGGCCCTCTGGTTCGTCGACATGAACATGTTCCTGCGGCTGATGCTGGCGCTGGTCTTCTCCGCCGCGCTCTCGTTCTTCCTGCTCAAGGGCTGGCGGGACGAGATGGCCGGGGAGATGGCCGAGGCGTCGGAGCGACGGCGGGCGGAGAAGGAGCGGCTGCGCTCCGCCCTGGCCGGCGACGACCAGCCCGCCGAGGACGGCCCGGGCGAGCAGCGGAGCTGATCCACGGCCGACGGCCGGGGAACGGGGCCACGGGCGCGACGGGGCAGCGGGCGGGTCGCCGCCGCACTAGGGTCGCTCCCCGTGCTGGAGTTCATCCGTCGGTGGCGCGGAAGGGTCTTCCTCTGGGTCGGCCTGCCGGTCATCGCCGTGCTGGGGCTGGCGTTCGTCGGGCCGGACGTGCTGCCCGCCTGGCAGGCGGAGCGCGGGGCCGGCACGGCCGGCACCTTCACCGCCGTCGACCACCACTGCGGCCGGCGGAGCTGCACCTGGTCCGGTGACTTCGCCCCGGCAGGCGGCGGCGCCGTACGCCGGGACGTCCTGCTCTACGACGCCCCGTCCGGGCTGGCGGTGGGCGGCACCGCGCCGGCCCGGGACACCGGGGCCAGCCGGGGGGTCTTCTGCACCGACGGCGGCGAGACCTTCCTGCTGATCACCGGGATGGCCCTCGCCGCCGCCCTGGCCGGGGTCGGCTGGGTGCTGCTGGTCCTCCGGACGATCAGGCGCCGGCGTGGTCGGGCGCTGGGCGACCGGTGGGTCCGTACCCCGGCGCCGGGCTGAGGGCGGCCGGCTGCCGCCGCTCCTCTCCGGCGCGCCGGCCGCGACGGTCTGATCGTCGCCGGCGGCGGCGTCCGTGCCGGTGGGAGCACGTTGGCGGCGGCTCCCTACCATGTCGGCCGTGCCGAACAAGTTCCGCGACCGGTTCTGGGGATCGATGTTCTGGATCCTCGTGACCGCGACGATGGTGGTATGCCTGGTTGGTGGTGCCGCAGGCATCGCTCCGTCCTGGCGGGCGCAGGTGGGTGACGGCACACGTGGCACCTTCACCGCCACCCGCCTGGAGTGCCGGAAGGCGTGTTTCGTGTACGGCGACTTCACGGCGGACGACGGGGTAGCGCGGAGGACCGACGTCATGCTGCTGGACGGCCCGGAGAAGATGACCCCCGGGTCCACCGAGCCGGCGTTGGACACCGGCGAGCGGGGCGCGGTCTACTCCACCTCCGGCGGGCCGAGCCTGGTGTGGGCCCTCGCGATGACCGCGGGTGGTCTGGTCCTCGCGGCGTTCCTGGTGCGCATGGTCATCCTGTCGGTGCGCCGCCGGAGGCGTCGATCGGCGTGACGGGGCCCGGCCTCCCCGCTCGGCGGCCGGGCCCGCGTCACCTCACCAGTTGGTCGAGCCCGGGACGACCGGCCACGGCCGGTCCGCCGGCTTGATCAGGTACGCGATGCCACCCGAGCCGCCGGCCACCGTGCCGTTCGCCCGGTACCGCTTGGTGCGCAGCCAGATCTGCTCGAACTGGGACCGCTTGTAGACGTTGCGCACCGCGTCGTCCGAGGACGAGGCGGGGTCGTTGACGATCACGTCACCGTCGGCGGTGAAGCCGACCACCACGAAGAGGTGCCCGGAGGTGCCGTAGTTCGCCCCGTCCAGCTCGCTGGCGAGGAAGGACTGCGAGGTGACCACCGGGATGCCCGCCTTGATGAAGCGCTCCACCTCGTCCAGCGAGTGCAGCCGGGTGACCCGGGCGTCCAGGCCGGGGAAGCTGGCCGCGTACGCGGTGTTGAACGGCCAGTTGCCGGCGCCCTCGTACTCGTAGTCGTAGGTCATCCGGGCGGCGTGGTCGACGGTCGGGTCGGCGTACGCCGGGTTCACCCAGGCGGTGTCCTCGGCGGACGGCTTGCGCCCCCAGTACTCGACCACCATCTCGGTGGAGGTCGGCGAGCACCAGGCCTCGCCGCCGTTGTCGTACTCCGGGTACTCGCCCTTGTGGATGTTCTGCGAGTAGCGCGGCACGGCCAGCTCGGTGCCCCAGGCGATGCCGCCCTTGCTCGGCGCGACGGTGAACCGGTCCGGCACGTTGGAGCTCATCGCGCCCAGCATCCGGACCGTGGGCGACGCGGCCTGTCCCGGCGCCCGGTAGAGGGTCAGCCGGAGCTGGTACGACCGCAGCAGCACCCCGGCCTTCGCGTCGTCGATGGAGAACGTGTCGGTCCAGATGCTCGACCAGGGGTCACCCTGACCGTCCAGGGTGGCCCGCTTGATGTCCTGGTCGCCGGAGGCCCAGCGGCCCATCACGTACCAGGGGGTCTGCGCGCCGGTGTTGTAGGTGCCGTGCAGCTCGACCTGGATCCAGGTGCCGGCCGGGGTGTCGGCGTTCCACGAGGCGACCAGTTCGCCGGCGTCGAAGCCGACCTGCTGCTCCGGGGAGGTCCAGGTGGCGTACTCCCAGGTGCGGGCGGTGCCGGTGTGCTCGTCGGTGAACGCGGTGGTGCCGGCCGGCTGGCCGATGGTGATCCCGGTGCGGTGCCCGGGGACGGCGTAGGTGCCCTGGTGGGTGCCGCCGCGCCAGTCCGGGTACTTCGAGAACTCCTGGAAGGTGATCTGCTCGTCGTGCGCGACGACCGGCAGGTTGTTGTCGGCCTGGGCGGGGACCGCCGTGCCGAGCAGGGCTAGCGCGGCGACGCCGGCGAGGGCGACCGCGCGCAGGGCTGGTCTGACCATGTGAACTCCGCAGGGTGTGAAGGGGTGGGTCACCAGTTGGTGGAGCCGGCCACCGTCGGCCAGGCCACCGTGGTGGGCTTGATCAGGTAGACGATGCCGCCGGAGCCGCTGCCGGTGCCGCCGCTGGCGGTGGTCCGTCTGGTCCGGAGCCAGATCTGTTCGAACTGGTCCCGCTGGTAGACGTGCCGGACGGCGGCGTCGGTCGGCGAGGCGGGGTCGTTGGCGATCACGTCGCCGGTGGCGGTGAAGCCGATCACCGTCATCAGGTGCCCGGAGGTGCCGTAGCCCGCCCCGTCCAGCTCGCTGGCGAGGAAGGACACGCTGGTCGCCACGGGGATCCCGGCGGCGATGAAGTACTCCAGCTCGGCCAGGGAGTGCAGCCGCGTCACCTTGGCCTCCAGCCCGGGGAAGCCGGCCGCGTACGCGGTGTTGAACGGCCAGTTGCCGGCGCCCTGGTACTGGTAGTCGTAGGTCATCCGGGCGGCGTGGTCGACGGTCGGGTCGGCGTACGTCGGGTCGACCCAGGAGGTGTCGGCCGGCTTGCGGCCCCAGTACTCGACCAGCATCTCGGTGGAGGTGGGTGAGCACCAGGCCTCGCCGCCGCCGTCGTACTCGGGGTACTGCCCGGCGTGGATCTCCTGGGAGTAGCGCGGCACGGCCAGCTCGGTGCCCCAGGCGGTGCCGCCGGCGCTCGGCGCGACGGTGAACCGGTCCGGGACGTTCGAGCTCATCGCGCCCACCGAGCGGAGCACGGGGGTGGCGGTGGACGCCGGGTCCCGGTAGAGGGTCACCCGGAGCTGGTGCGCCCGCAGCAGCGTCCCGCCGGCCGGGTTGTCGATGGCGAGGGTGTCGGTCCAGACGCTGGAGGTCTTGTCGGTCTGCTTGTCGACGCTGGTCCGCTTGATGTCGGCGTCGCCGGAGGCCCAGCGGCCCAGCACGTACCAGGGGGTCCGGGTGCCGGTGGTGTAGGTGCCCTGGACCTCGACCTGGAGCCAGGTGCCGGCCGGGGTGTCGGCGTTCCACGAGGCGACCAGTTCGGTCGCGCCGAAGCCGACCTGGGTGACCGGCGCGGTCCAGGTCCCGTACGCCCAGGTGCGTCGGATGCCGGTGTGCGGGTCCCGGTAGACGGTGGTGCCGACCGGGGTGGCCAGGGTGAGGCCGGCGGCGGTGGCCGTGGTGCCGGCGCCGGTGCCGGCGGACCAACCGGTGCCCGACCAGCCCTGCCAGGTGATCTGTTCGTCGTGGGTGACGGCGGTGCCGCCGGTCGCCGGACGGCCGGCGGCGGCGGGTGCGACGGGGCCGAGGAGGGCGAGCGCGGCGAGGCCGGCGACGGCGGTCGCGCGCAGGGATGTCTTGACCATGGCAGCTCCACAGGAGGACGACATCGTTGCCGTTCACTGTCGCGCCTGGAAGGAAGTTTCGCCAGAGGTCGGCGCATGGAAAATCATTGCCGGCGTGAGGATCCGGTCGGGATGACGCATCACAACGACGAATGTTGATATGAACATATGACGTACCCCGAGGAGGAATCCATGGCCCTCCGCACGTCACCGCTCCGCCGCCGGCTCGCGCTCGCCGCCGCCGCCGGCCTGACCCTCGTCACCGCCCTCGCCGCGCCGGCCGCCGCCCGGCCGGCCCCCGAACCGGAGCCCGCCGCCACCGCCTACCGGGTGGTCGGGCCGCGCACCCTGGCCGACCGGAACGCCGTCGCCCGCACCGGCGCGGCCATCGACTACGTCGAGGACGGCCGGCTGTACGTCTCGGCCACCCGCGCCGAGGCCCGGGCCATCACCCGGCTCGGCTTCGGTCTGGAACGCGAGACCACCCCCGCGCCCGCCGGCGGGGCCACCGCGTACGCCTTCCCGCCGGCCGACTCCAACTACCACGACTACGCCGAGTTGACCGCGGTGGTGAACCAGGTGGTCGCCGACCATCCCGCCATCGCCCGCAAGATCAGCATCGGCACGTCCTACCAGGGTCGTGACCTGATGGCGGTGAAGATCTCCGACAACGTCGGCACCGACGAGAACGAGCCGGAGATCCTCTTCAACGCCCAGCAGCACGCCCGCGAGCACCTGACCGTCGAGATGGCGATCTACCTGCTCAATCTCTTCACCGACGGCTACGGCACCGACTCCCGGATCACCAACATCGTCAACTCGCGGGAGATCTGGATCGTCCCGACCGTCAACCCCGACGGCAGCGAGTACGACATCGCCACCGGCTCGTACCGGTCCTGGCGGAAGAACCGGCAGCCCAACAGCGGCTCGACGTACGTCGGCACCGACCTGAACCGCAACTGGAGCTACCAGTGGGGCTGCTGCGGCGGCTCGTCCGGCTCGAAGTCGTCGGACACCTACCGGGGCCCGTCGGCCTTCTCCGCCCCGGAGACGGCGGCGCTGCGCAACTTCGTCAACAGCCGGGTCGTCGGCGGGGTGCAGCAGATCAAGGCGAACATCGACTTCCACACCTACTCGCAGCTGGTGCTCTGGCCGTACGGCTACACGTACAGCGACACCGCCACCGGGATGACCGCCGACCAGTACAACACCTTCGCCACCATCGGCCGGCAGTTGGCGTCGAGCAACGGCTACACCCCGGAACAGTCCAGCGACCTCTACATCGCCGACGGCACCAGCATCGACTGGATGTGGGGCGTCCACAAGATCTGGGCGTACACCTTCGAGATGTACCCGGGCTCGTCCTCCGGCGGCGGCTTCTACCCGCCCGACGAGGTGATCCCCGCCCAGACCTCCCGCAACAAGGAGGCCGTCCTGCTGCTGTCCGAGTACGCCGACTGCCCGTACCGGGCGATCGGCAAGCAGAGCACCTACTGCTGACCTGAAACCCGTGGGTGGGGCCCCGAACCCCCTTGGGGGCCCCACCCACCCCGCCCGTCCGGACGATCTCCGCTGGTCGTGCGCTACCGTGCTACCGACCAACCCGCAGCGAAGCCGGTGCGAAACCGGCGCTGTCCCGCAACTGTGATGCCCCGCCCGGCGTCGGCCCACCGGCCGCACCGGCAGCGGGGACGAGCCAGGTCGCCTGCGGTCGGTCGCGACACGCGCCTTCGAGGAAGGGCGCCTCGCGGACGGGCCGCCCCGCGTTCCCTGTCGGCGAAGCACCACGCTCCTCGACCGACAGGAGGACTGATGTCCCGACGTACCCCCCGGCTCCTCGCCGCCACCCTCGCGGTCGGCGCCCTGCTCCTCGGCGGCTGCGCCGAGAAGACCTCGACCGACACCCCCGCCGCGAGCGGCAGCTCGGCGGCGGCCGCCTTCCCGGTCACCGTCGGCAAGCTGACCCTTCAGAAGCGGCCCGAGAAGATCGTCTCGCTCTCGCCCACCGCGACCGAGATGCTCTTCAAGATCGGTGCCGGCAAGCAGGTCACCGCCGTGGACGACCAGTCGAACTTCCCGCCGGAGGCGCCCAAGAGCGACCTCTCCGGCTTCCAGCCGAACGCCGAGGCGATCGCCGGGAAGACCCCCGACCTGGTGGTGCTCTCCAACGACACCAACAAGATCGTCGACCAGCTCACCACGCTGAAGATCCCGGTGCTGCTCACCCCGGCGGCGGCCACCCTCGACGACACCTACCGGCAGCTCGGTGACCTGGGCAAGCTCACCGGCCACCCGGCCGAGGCGGACGCGGTCGTGACGCAGATGAAGAACGACATCGCCGCGCTCACCAAGGACCTGCCGCAGCGGGCGAAGAAGCTCAGCTACTACCACGAGCTGGGCCCGGAGCTGTACAGCGCGACCAGCAAGACCTTCATCGGCTCGATCTACGCGCTCGCCGGCCTGGAGAACATCGCCGACGCGTCCGACGCCGACGGGAAGAACGGCGGCTATCCGCAGCTCTCCCAGGAGGTCATCGTCAAGGCGAACCCCGACTTCGTCTTCCTGGCCGACACCAAGTGCTGCAAGCAGACCCCGGAGACCGTCAAGGCGCGCAGCGGCTGGGCCGGCGTCACCGCGGTGAAGAACAACCAGGTCGTCGGCCTCGACGACGACATCGCCTCCCGCTGGGGCCCGCGCGTGGTGGAGCTGCTCAAGGCGATCGTCGACGCCACCGCCAAGGTCCCGGCCTGACCTCGACCGTGCGACCAGCGGAATCCACCGACCGGCCGGCCGGGACGCCCGAAACGTCCCGGCCGGCCGGCGTGCCCGGCCGCAGCCGGCCCGTCGACCTGACGGGCGGTGCCCGGCCGCGCGGATCCGCGGCGGGCGGTGAGCGGCCCCCGGCCGGACCGGGTGCGACGGTCCGGCCGGCCGGGCTGCGCAAACGCTGGCTCGTCGCCGGCATCGGCGCGGTGCTGGTCGCCCTGATCGCCGGGGTGTCCCTCGGCCCGGTCAGCCTGCCGCCCGGCAGCGTGGCCGCCGAACTGCTCAACCTGCTGCCCGGGGTGCACCTGGACAGCGGGCTCACCGAGCAGGAGATCGCCATCGTCACCGAGCTGCGGCTGCCCCGGGTCGTGCTCGGCCTGCTCGTCGGTGGGCTGCTCGCCCTGGCCGGCGGCTGCTACCAGGGCGTCTTCCGCAACCCGCTGGCCGACCCGTACCTGCTCGGAGTGGCGGCCGGCGCGGGGTTCGCGGTGACCGCCGTGATCGCGCTCGGCGCGGGAGCCGGCGGCGCGCTCTCCGGCATGCCGGTCACCATCCCGCTCGCCGCGTTCGTCGGCTCGCTCGGTGCGGTCGCCATGACGTACGGGCTCGGCGTGGCCGGCGGACGGGACCGGTCCCCGGCCACCCTGATCCTGGCCGGGGTCGCGGTCTCCGCGTTCCTCTCCGCCGGCCAGACGTACCTGCTGCAACGGCACTCCGAGAGCATCCAGCAGGTCTACTCCTGGCTGCTCGGGCGGCTCGCCACCGCCGGCTGGCACGACGTGCTGCTGGTGCTGCCCTACTTCGCGCTCACCGCCGTCGTGGTGCTGCTGCACCGCCGCGAACTGGACGTGCTCTCGCTCGGCGACGACGAGGCCAGCAGCCTGGGCCTGCACCCGCAGCGCTCCCGCTGGCTGCTGGTCGCCGCCGCCTCGCTGGGCACCGCCGCCGCCGTCTCCGCCTCGGGCCTGATCGGGTTCGTCGGGATCATCGTGCCGCACACCGTCCGGCTGCTCGCCGGGTCGAGCTACCGGGTGATCCTGCCGCTGTCGATGCTCTTCGGCGCGGCCTTCCTGGCGCTGACCGACGTGGTGGCCCGGACCGCCGCCGCCCCCGCCGAGATCCCGATCGGGGTGGTCACCGCGCTGCTCGGCGGCCCGTTCTTCGTGCTCGTGCTGCGTACCTCCCGGCGGGTGTTCTCGTGACCACCGGCCCGGGCACGCCCGCCGTCGAGGTGCGGGACCTGCGGGTCGAGTTGGGCGGGGCGCAGATCCTGGCCGGCGTCGACCTCACCGTCGCGGTCGGCGAGTGGGTCACCGTGATCGGCCCGAACGGCGCCGGCAAGTCGACCCTGCTGCGCGCCGTCGGCGGCCTGCTCTCCGCACCCGGCGCGGTCTCCCTCTTCGGTACGCCGATCCAGTCGTTGCGCCGCCGGGACCGGGCCCGGGTGGTCGCCACGGTCGCCCAGTCCCCGGTGGTCCCGGCCGGCATGTCGGTCCTCGACTACGTACTGCTCGGACGCACCCCGTACATCCCGACGCTGGGCCGGGAGTCGGCGGCCGACCTGGCGGCGGTGCACGAGGTGCTGGACCGGCTGGACCTGCCCGGCTTCGGCCGGCGCGAGCTGGCGACCCTCTCCGGCGGGGAGCGGCAGCGGGTGTTCCTGGCCCGGGCCCTCGCCCAGGGGGCCACCCTGCTGCTGCTGGACGAGCCGACCAGCGCGCTGGACATCGGCCACCAGCAGGAGGTGCTGGAGCTGGTCGACCAGCTCCGCCGCGAGCACGAGCTGACCGTCGTCGCCACCATGCACGACCTCTCCGTCGCCGGCGAGTACGCCGACCGGATGGTCCTGCTCGCCGGAGGCCGCGTCGCCGCGGTCGGGTCCCCGCAGGAGGTGCTCACCGAGGACCTCCTCGCCCGGCACTACCGCGCCCACGTCCGGGTCGTCCCCGGCACCCACGGCCCCCTGGTCGTCCCCGTCCGCCCCCACTGACCCCCACCGCCCCCACCCCACCCCCCCGCCACCCACCCCCCGCCTTCCGCGATCTTGCACTTGCTGCCCCGACACAACGGGCAAAAGGTGTGCATCAGGGGCCGAAACTGCAAGATCGGCGGCGGCGGCGGCGGAGGCTGCGGCGGCGGAGGGAGCGGCGAGGGCTGGGTGGGGCTGGGAGAGGGGGGAAGGGGTCAGCGGAGGGCGGTGACGGAGAAGAGGGCGCCCTGGGGGTCGCGGAGGGCGGCGGTCCGGCCGGCGGGGTTGTCGCGGGGCGGGACGAGGATGGTCCCGCCCAGCTCGGCGGCGCGGGCGGCGGTGGCGTCGGCGTCCTCGACCGCGAAGAAGACCGACCAGTACGCGGGCAGGTCGTCCGGCAGTTTCTCCAGTTGGGGCATCATCCCGGCGACGATCCGGTTGCCGCAGCGCCAGCCCGTGTAGGGCACCGGGCCGGTCGGTGACTCCTCCGGCTGCCACCCGAAGACCAGCGCGTAGAAGTCCGTCGCGCCCTCCGGGTCGGGGGTGACCAGCTCGTTCCAGCACATCGCCCCGGGGGCGTTGAACAGCTCCGCCCCGCGCATCGCCATCGGCTGCCAGACGCAGAACACCGCGCCCGCGGGGTCGGCGAGGACCGCCATCCGGCCCTGGTCGGCGACGTCGAACGGGGTGACCACCACCTGACCGCCGGCCGCCTCGACCCGGGTGGCCGCCAGGTCCGCGTCGTCGGTCGCCACGTACGTCGACCAGATCGGCACCTGGTCGGGGTCGGCCGGCGGGCCGGCGCCGGCCACCGCGCGCCCGCCCTTGCGGAAGACGGTGTAGCCGTTGGCCGCCGGCTCCGGCGAGATCACCCCGGTCCAGCCGAAGAGCTGCGGGTAGAAGCGTCGCGCGTCGTCGAGCCCGGGCGTGGCCAGGTCGGCCCAGCAGGGCGTGCCGGGCTCGACGCCGTCCACGGTTGCCCCTCTCGCCGGTGCCGGCCCGGTGGCCCGCCCTGTCGGCATCGTGGCACCGACCGGTGGCCCGGCGTGGCGAAACCGGACAAAGCGGCGGGGTCGAACCGGACATGAACCGTCAGACGTACCGGCGACCCTCGTCCCGCCGGTACGCCCAGCCGGCCAGGCCGGCGAGCAGCACCACCCAGACCGCCAGCATGACCAGCGCCAGCGGGCGGGGGTGGAAGTCGCCGACGGCGGACCACATCAGCTCGGCGACGCCGCGGGTGGGCAGCCAGGGCGCGACCAGCTTGACGAAGTGCGGCTCGGTGTCCGGGGAGGTGAGCAGGCCACCGCCGAAGGCGAGCGGGAAGAAGACCACCTGGGCCACCACGATCGCGGCCTTGCTCGGCAGCCAGTAGCCGATGGTCAGCCCCAGCAGGGTGAACGGCACGGCGGCGACCAGCACGGTCAACACGGCGGCCACGAACTCGGGCACGGTGATGGTGGCCTCGGTCCAGACCGCCGCGATGATCACCACCGGGATCAGCGACAGGTAGGTGAGGGTCAGGCCGGCCAGCACCCGGCCGGCGAAGCGCGGGCCGGGCCCGGTGGCGAGGGTCCGGGTGTACGGGTCCCAGGGCTGGGCGCGGTCCTCTGCCACCCCCACGCCGTACTGGAAGATGTTGCTGCTCATCACCGAGAAGATGACCATCGACGCGGTGGCGAGGGTCGCGGCGCGCGGGTCGTTGCCGGCGTAGGGCACCACGAAGAAGATCATCGCGGCGGCCGGGAAGAACGCGCTGCCGACCACCGAGATCGGGATCCGGATCGTCTCCAGTAGCTGGAACCGGGCGTGTACGAGAGCGAGGCGCACGGAGACCTCCGGGTCAGCCGAGGGCCGGCGCGGAGCCGGGCGCGGTGATGGTCAGGAACGCTTCCTCCAGCGAGGTGGGGCGGACCTCCAGGTCGCGGAAGGGCACCCCGGAGCCGACCAGGTCGCGGACGAGTTGGTCGGCGTCGCCGGTGAGCAGGTGGGTGCGCCCCTCGGCCTCCTCGACGCCGCGGATCCCCGGCAGCGCCGGCAGCGGCCCGTCCACGGTCACGCTCACCCGGCGTACGCCGACGATGCCGCGGATCGCCGCCACCGTGTCGTCGGCGAGCACCCGACCCTGGCCGATCACCACGACCCGCTGCGCGAGCGCCTCGATCTCCTCCAGGTAGTGGCTGGTCAGCAGCACGGTGCCGCCCTCGGCGTGGAAGGCCCGGACGGCCTCCCACAGGTCGCGCCGCGCCTCCACGTCCAGCCCGGTGGTGGGCTCGTCCAGCACGACGAGCCGGGGCCGGCCGACGAAGGCCAGCGCCAGCGCCAGCCGCCGCTTCTGCCCACCGGAGAGGCCGCCGGTCTGGCGCCGGGCCTGGGCGGCGAGCCCGAACCGGTCGAGCAGCTCGGCCCGCGGCAACGGGTCCGGGTAGTGCGCGGCGACGAAGTCGACCACCTCGCCCACCCGCAGCGTCCCCGGCATGCCGGTCTCCTGCGGGGTGACCCCGAGCCGGCGGCGGTTGGCCGCGTCGCGCGGGTCGCCGCCGAACAGCTCCACCCGGCCGGCGCTGGGCCGGCGCAGCCCGACCAGCAGGTTGATCAGGGTGCTCTTGCCGGCGCCGTTCGGGCCGAGCAGGCCGACCAGCTCGCCGGCGCGCACGGTCAGGTCGACCCGGTCCAGCGCCAGCACGTCGCCGTACCGGCGGCTGACCTGGTCGGCGTGAGCCAGGATCATCGTGGTTCCTCCGTGGGGTTGCGGTCCCGTGCTCTGTCTAGTCGGTACGCGCCAACCCCGCTGCCCCGTCGGGCGGCGACGATCGCCTACTGTGGTGGTCCCGTCGTGCATGTGACACTCGGGCGCGCGGCGGTCGACTGGACACTGGGGAGGGTCCGTGACGAGTCCGAGCAGGAACCTGGAGGTCCAACCGGAGGCGCTGGCCGCCTTCGCCGCCGCCTCCCGGGATCGCGCCACCCGCTTCCAGGAGCTGCGCCGGCTCTTCCAGGACGGGCACGTGCCCCGGCACGCCTTCGGGGTGATGCCCGCGTCGTTCAGCCTGTCGGCCGCGTACCAGGAGCAGTTCGAGGCGTGCCTGACCGGGCTGGCGGAGGGGGCCGAGGTGATGGCCGACATCGCCGAGGGGATGCGCGACACGGCCGACGCGTACACCGGCACCGACCTGGACAACAACGACATGTTCGCGCCGGGCGCCTGAGGGGACACGCATGAGCACCGAGGCGTTGCAGCGCAACAAGACCTACTTCGAGCAGATCGTGTCGGGCACCCCCGACCCGTTCAAGCCGCTCTCCCAGGCCGTCCTCTGGCCCTTCAACGAGCTGCTGGAGCTGGTCGCCGGTGAGCCGGACGACCTGATGCAGGCGGCTCAGCTCGCGTTGACCACCGGCGAGGCGGTGCGGCAGATCGCCGGCGAGCAGATCGCCGACCGGGCCCGGCTGCGCGGCGCCTGGGACGGCGACGCGGCCGAGAAGTTCCACGCCTCGATGGAGTCGGTCGAGGAGGCCATCGAGGAGCTGGCCAAGGGGCTGGACGGCACCAAGGAGGTGCTGGTCGACTCGGCGAACGCGGCGGTCGACGCGTTCAACCTCCTGGTCGAGCTGATCCTGGAGTTCCTGCTCTGGTTCCTGACCGAGGTGATCATCGCCGCCGTCGCCGCGTTCCTGAGCGCGGGCGTCTCGCTGGCCGCCACGGTGGTGCGGGTGCTGGCCCGGCTGGCCACCACGGTCGGCCGGATGTCGAAGATCGTGGCCCGGTTCGCCGAGATCCTCACCAAGCTGGTCACCAAGCTGGAGAAGGTCGCCGAGCTGCTCACCAAGTACCGCAAGACGGTGATGGAGCTGCGCAAGGCGAAGAAGGCGTACAAGGCGTGGAACAAGTCCGGCTACACCCGCGACGCGCTCCAGTTCAAGCTGCAACGCACCGCGCTGCTGTTCCCGGGCAAGTTCGTCATCAACAAGGTGTCGCCGGTGAACGTCCCCGGCATCGGCGGTGCGCTGCTGGACACCGGGGTCGGCCTGTACGACGTCTCGGACGGGCACAAGGACCGCAACTACCTGATGGACGGGACGTACAGCGAGGACCTGCGCCCGTTCAGCAAGGGCGTGCAGGACGTCTTCGACTCGATCGTGAACTGAGAGGCAACCGATGAGCTTTCCCGCCCTGGACCGGATCGAGGCGCTGGCCCGCAACCTGGACGGTTGGCAGCGCGAGCTGGGCGCCCGGATGGCCGAGCTGGAGCAGAGCAGCGCCGAGGGGGTCAGCGACTCCGGTCTGGTCACGGTGACGGCGGCGGCCGACGGCAAGATCCTCTCCGCCGACATCAACGCCCGCGCGATGCGGCTCGACTCGTACACCCTCGCCGAGGAGTTCACCGCCGCCGCGAACCGCGCCCAGGAGGCTGCCGCAGCCCGGGTCCGCGAGCTGGTCGGCGACGTGATGGGGCACGCGCCGGGCGCACCGGCCGCCCCGCGGCGGTCCGACGACGACCACGGCTACGACCGATACTGACCCGATGGACCGGGACAGCTACCTCGATCCGCTCGCCCGGCTCGTCGAGCCGGGCGAGCGGGTGCTCGCGTACGCCCAGGCGGAGGTCGGCGGCGGGGTGACACCCCCGCCCCCGCCGGCACCGGCGACCACCGGCGCCCCCGACCGCGTGACGGTCACCTCGGTGCTGCTCAACCTCCTGCTCCCGCTGGCCACCTGGGAGCGCGGCGACCGGCTGGTGGACCTGGTCGGCTGGGGGATCGCCGGCCGGGGCGCGTCCGGCTCGGCGGCCTCCCGGCTGCACGAGGCGGTCAGCCCGGCCCGGCCGGACGGCAAGCTGCGGCACACCGTCCTCGCGGTCACCGACCGGCGGCTGCTGGCCTGCGTCACCGGGCCGGTGAAGCTGCTCTCCGGCGCGGCGGACGACGAGCGGTCGCTGGCCGGGACCCGGGTGGCCTGGGCGGCGTCCCGGGCCGAGGTGGCCTCGGCCCGGGTGGGCTGGCACCGGCTCAACCCGAAGCGGCTGCGGATCGACTTCACCGACGGCTCCTGGCTGGCCTTCACCGTGCCGATCGCCGAGTCGGGCGCGCCGCTGCGCGGGCTCGCCGCCGCGCTCGGCGACTGACCTGCCGCTCAGCCCAGCAAGGGCTCGGGCAGCGGGTCCCGGTGCAGCACCGCCAGGCGGGAGACGGCCCGGGTGAGCACCACGTAGAGGCGGTGCAGGCCGCGCGGCTCGGCGGCCACGATCGCGGCCGGCTCCACGACCACCACGTGGTCGTACTCCAGGCCCTTGACCAGGGTCGCCGGGACCACGGTGACCCGCGCCGCGGCCTCCACGTCGTCGGCGGTCGCGGTCTCGACGCCCGCCTCGGCGAGCGCCGCCCGGAGCCGGTCCACCGTGTCGTCGGCGGCGATCACGCCGACCGAGCCGTCGTGCGCCAGCGCCGCCCGCACCTCGGCCACCGCCGCCGCGACCAGGTCGTCGACGGTACGCACGGCCAGTTCCCCGTCGCGTCGCAGGGACTGCGCCGGGGGTACGTCGACCGCCAGCGCGGGCAGCAGCCGGTTCGCGAAGGCGACCACGGCCGCCGGCACCCGGAAGCCGACGCTCAGCGGCACCACCACCGCGTCCGGCTTGCCCAGGTGGGCCAGCGAGTCCCGCCAGTCGGTGGCGGCCCACGGCGCGGTGCCCTGGGCCAGGTCGCCGAGGAGCGTGATCGAGCCGTGCTCGCTGCGCCGGGCGATGGCCCGGCACTGCATCGGGGAGAGGTCCTGCGCCTCGTCGACCACCACGTGACCGAAGCCGGCGGGCCGCTCGATCAGCCCGGCCGCCTCGTCGATGAGCACCGCGTCGGCGGCGGTCCACCGGGTCGCCTTCGGGGTGCGCCCCAACTTCCCGGACCGCAGCAGCTCCTGCTCCTCGGCGGTGAGCAGGCCGTCGGCGGCGGCGGCGAGCGCCGCCGGGTCGGTGAGCAGGGTGTGCAGCAGCCCGTCCGGGGTGAGCGCCGGCCAGACCGCGTCCAGGAAACCGGTGACCGGCTTGATCTTCGCCATCCGGCGCAGCCAGGCGTCGCTCGGTGACTCCGCCCGGCGGGCCTCGGCCTGGCGTTGCAGCAGGCCCACCACCCGGGCCCGGACGCGGTCCCGGCCGGTCGCCCAGGGCAGCCCCTCCCGGCGGGTCTCCTCGACCACCCGGTGCAGCGGGTCGAGCCCGATCCGCCAGCGGAACGAGCCGTCCGAGACCATGATCGGCTCGGTCGGGGCGCCGATGTGCCCCTCGACCGCCCGGCGCAGTACCTCGGCCATCCGGACGTCGTGCTTGAGGGTGGCGACGGCGGGGTCGTCGACGCCGCGTACCGGCACCCGGGCGACCAGGTCCTCGACGGTCGCCTGCTCGACCTCGACCTCGCCGAGGGCGGGCAGCACCGCCGCGATGTACGACAGGAACGCCCGGTTCGGCCCGACGATCAGCACCCCGGACCGGCGCAGCCGCTCCCGGTGCAGGTAGAGCAGGTACGCCGCGCGGTGCAGCCCGACCGCGGTCTTGCCCGTGCCGGGCGCCCCCTGGACGCAGATCGAGTCGGCCAGGTCGGCGCGGACCAACTCGTCCTGCTCGGGCTGGATGGTGGCGACGATGTCGCGCATCGGGCCCACCCGGGGCCGCTCGATCTCGGCGGTGAGGATGCGGCTGGTCGTGCCCAGTTCCTCGCCCCGGTCGAGGTGCTCGTCCTCGAAGCTGGTCAGCACGCCGGTGCTGAAGCCGAACCGGCGGCGGACCGCGACGCCCTGCGGGTCGCGGGCGCTGGCCCGGTAGAACGACCGGGAGACCGGGGCGCGCCAGTCCAGCACCATCGGTTCGCCCAGCTCGTCGGTGACGTGCCGGCGCCCGACGTGGTACTCCCGTCCGGCGTGGTCCGGGTCGCCGTCGCCGAAGTCGAGCCGGCCGAAGAAGAGTGGGGTGGTGGGGTCGTCGGCCAGCTCCTTGACCCGGCGGGCCATGTGCCGACCGAGCTGCTCGGCGGTGTACGCGTCCCCGGCGACCTTGTCGCCGGTGGCGAAGAGTGCCTCGGCGCGCTCGCGCATCCGGCGCAGCGCGGCGCGGGACGCCGTCAGGTGCGCGCGTTCGGCGACGAGTTCGGCGTCCAGGGCGATGGTGGCGGTGTCGGGTGAGGTTGCGGGCACAGGTGAACTCCCAGGGCTCAACATGATGCTCGCTCGCGTGTCCGGGGCGGTTGGCCTGCTCCCGGCGCGGGGACGTCCGCTGCGGTGCATGCTCACCGCGGCCGTCAAGCGGCCATCCACGATACGGAACCCCCGAACGCCGCGCCACCGAATTACGGTCGTGTCGACCTGCGGCGGCGCGGCGGGCGACTGGTTCGGCAAGGCTACGGAGTTGATGGCGCGACCGATTCGCGATCCGTTGCCGCCATCAGGTTCGTAGCGACCGGGTCGACCTGTCGGGGTCGGCGTGGGTCGACCGGCGCGCGGCGCGGGATCATGGGGGCATGAGCGAGGCGCGTCCCGAACCGCGCCGGGCGACGATCAGCGACCCGCAGGTGATGCGGGCGCTGGCCCACCCGGCCCGAATGGCGATCATGGAACACCTCAGCACCACGGAGGGCGGCGCGACCGCCACCGAGTGCGCCGAGATCGCCGGGCTCAGCCCGAGCGCGACCAGCTACCACCTGCGGGAGCTGGCGAAGTTCGGGCTGATCGAGCAGGCGCCCGGCCGGGGCGACGCCCGGGAGCGGGTCTGGCAGGCGTTCAGTCCGTCCTACTACGTCGACAGCGGACCGGGCGCCGACGCGGAGGCGCGGGCGGCCGAGTTGGCCCTGGTCGACGCCCACCTGGCCCGGGACGCCCAGCGGGCCCGGGAGTGGATCCGGCGGGCGCCGGACGAGCCGCGCGACTGGTACGCGGCGGCCTGGTTCAGCGACTCGGTCCTGCTGCTCACCGCCGAGGAGCTGGCCGGGCTGAACGAGCAGTTCCAGGCGCTGCTCAGGCCGTACCGCAAGCGGGGGCGGGTCGACCCGCCGGCCGGGGCGCGGACGGTCGCGGTGCAGTACCGGGCGCTGCCGGTGGACTGAGCGGGGTTGAACGATCAGGTGTGAAGGATTATTTTCGAAGCATGTCCTTCACATCTGGTCCGTCGCGCTGGTCCGACGTCTGGCTCGTCACCACCTCCCGCGGCGTCTCCAGCTGCGGGGACTTCCTCGCCGCGAGCGCGCTGACCCTGGCCCTCCAGTCCGCCGGGGCGGGCGGACTCGCCGTATCCGGGCTGCTGCTCGCCGCCACCCTGCCGCTGGTGGCGCTCGCCCCGCTGACCGGCCGGCTCGCCGACCGGGTGGACAGCCGGGTGCTGCTGGTGGTCACCGCCCTCGCCCAGGCCGGCACCTGCCTCGCGCTCGCGTACGCCGGGCACCCGTACCTGGTCATGGCCCTGGTGGCGCTGCTCGCCGCCGGGCTGGCGGTGACCCAGCCGGTGCTCTCCGCGCTGGTGCCCGCCATGGTGCGGGCCGAGGACCTGTCCCGGGCCGGCGCGCTCAACCAGACCGCCGGCACCCTCGGTGCGCTCGCCGGGCCGGCCCTGGCCGGGGTGCTGGTCGGCCAGTTCGGTGCCCGGGTGCCGCTGCTCGTCGACGCGGCCAGTTACCTCGCGCTGGCCGGGGCGGCGCTGCTCATCCGTACCCGACGGGGTGGCCGGCGGTCGGCGGCGGTGACCGACGGTGGGGCCGCCCCGGCGCCGGCCTGGCGGTTCCGGCGCGACCCGCTGCTGGTGGTGATGGCCGGCAGCCTCGCGGCCGTGATCGCCGCGGTCGGTGCGATCAACGTGATCGAGGTCTTCTTCATCCGGGAGACGCTGCACAGCTCGACCACCGTGTACGGCCTGGTCACCGGTGCCTGGACACTGGGCATCGTGCTCGGTGGCTGGCTCTTCGCCCGGGTCGCCCGCCGGCTCACTGACGACGGCGCGCTGCTCGGCGCCGGACTCGTCCTGCTCGGCGGCTGCTGCCTGGCGGTCCTCGCCTCGGCGGCGGTGCCGGCCGCCTGGCTGCTCGTCCCGGTCTGGCTGGCCGGCGGGGTGGCCAACGGCGGCGACAACGTCTTCAACAACCTGCTGCTGGCCCGCCGGGTGCCGGAGGCGGCCCGGGGCCGGGCCTTCGCGGTCTTCGGGGCGGCGGTGCAGGGGGCGGCGATGGCCGGTTACCTGATCGGCGGGCTGTTGCTGGAGCTGGCCGGACCCCGGCCGCTGGTGGCCGGCTGTGGGATCGCCGGCGTGCTGGTGGTGGCCGCGGTCGCGGTGCCGGTGCGCCGGGCGGTACGCGCCGAGCGCGCGGCGGTGGCCCCGGACGGCGTCGACACTGCGGAGTTGGCCACTCCGGTCCCCACCCACTGAGCCGGGAGCGGCCGGCGGGGATACGGTCGGGTCATGGCTGACCGCATCGCCCGTCCCCGGGTCGGACACATCCAGTTCCTCAACTGCCTGCCGATCTACTGGGGGCTGATGCGGTCCGGTGCCCTGCTCGACGTCGACCTGCACAAGGACTCACCGGACCGGCTGAGCGCCGCGCTGGTCGCCGGTGACCTGGACATCGGGCCGATCTCCCACGTGGAATACCTGCGGCACGCCGACGAGCTGCTGCTCCTGCCCGACCTGGCGGTCGGCAGCGACGGCCCGGTGCTGTCGGTCAACGTGGTCTCCACCCGGCCGCTCGGCGACCTGGACGGGGCCCGGGTCGCGCTCGGGTCCACCTCGCGTACCGGGGTGCTGCTGGCCCGGCTGCTGCTCGGCGAGCGGTACGGCGTCCACCCGGAGTACTTCCGCTGCCCGCCGGACCTGACCCAGATGCTGCTGGAGGCCGACGCCGGCGTGCTGATCGGCGACGTGGCGCTGCGCGCCCTCTACGAGGCGCCACGCAAGGGGCTGGAGGTGACCGACCTCGGGCAGGCCTGGCGGGAGTGGACCGGGCTGCCGATGGTCTTCGCGGTCTGGGCGGTCCGCCGCGACTTCGCCGCCGCCCACCCCGGCCTGGTCAAGGAGGTGCACGAGGCGTTCCTGCGCTCCCGTGACCTCTGCCTGGCCGAGCTGGACCAGGTGGCCGAGGCGGCGGCCCGCTGGGAGCCGTTCGACGCGGCCACCCTGGCCACCTACTTCCGGGCGCTGGACTTCTCGCTCGGCGAGCGGCAGGTGGCCGGGCTGCGGGAGTTCGCCCGCCGGGCCACCGCGATCGGCGAGGCGCCGGCCCTGCCGGCCGGCGGGCCGGAGTTCTTCCAGGGCTGACGCCCCCACCCTGAGGGCCGGGGCGGGAAGCCCCGGCCGTCAACACTCAGGTGGCGTCGCGGAGCAGCGCCTCGGTGATCTTCTGGCAGTTGTCCATGCCGTACTGCCAGCCGCCGGGGACCCCGAACGGGCTCTGCACCATCACACCCATCGTCCAGGTGTCGCCGATGGCCAGGCAGTTGACGTGGTACTCCCGCTCCTTCTGCCGGTCGATCCAGCCGTTCTTGATGGCGATCTTCTGCTGCTGCTCGGCCGGGAACGCCTTGCGGATGCCGAAGTCGCCGTCGCCGCGTACCAGCCGCATCTCGTTGAGCAGCCACTTCGTCCACTTCGGGCCGGCTGCCCGGCCGTCGTCGATGCAGAGGCCGAGGCGGGCGGTGTCGCGCGGGGAGAGCATCGTCCGGCTCCAGCCGCCGTCACTGGCCACCTTGCTGTCGGTCAGCTTGCAGATCGAGATCAGCCGCCGGATCGAGGCCGCGCCGCCCACGCTCTCGTAGAACTGCTGCGCCCGGGTGTTGTCGCTGTCCCGGATGATCCGGGTGGCGTCGGCCAGCTTGGCCTGACTCGGGGTCTGCCCCTGCTCGGCTGCCCGGCGCAGGTAGTCGGCGACCACCCAGGACTTGATCATCGAGGCGGTGGTGCTGGTCTCGCCCATGTTGTCCGAGCCGATGATCTTGCCGGTGCGCTTGTCCAGCACGCTCCAGGCGTACCAGCCCTTGATGTCCAGGTCGAGGTCCTTGGCCTCGAACGGCAACGGCTCCAGCGAGGGGGTCGGCGAGGGCTGGGTCCGGGCGCTCCGGTTCGGCGGGGCCACGGTGGACCGGCCGCTCGCGGTGCCGGACTGCGGGGCGGCGGTGGTGTGCAGCGGGGAACCCGGTACGAACCGGAGCGAGACGAGCACCAGCCCGACCAGGATCACGCCGACGGCGGTGAACACCAGGGGACGCCGGTTGCTGCCCGGCGCGCGGCGGTTGCCCGCCATCAGAGCTTCCCGACCGGCTGCTGCGGCACCTTGAGAGCCGCGCCGGGCTGCGGGGTGACCAGCTGGGTGGCGACGCTGGCGCAGACCTTCGCGCCGTACGCCGGGGTCTTCGGGTTGCTGGCACCGGGGTAGCGCATCATCACGGCCAGGGTCCAGTCGTCGGCCACCGCGAGGCAGTTGACGTGCCAGTTGCCGTCGGCCCAGAGCATGGTGAAGCCGTTCTTGATGCTGACCGGTCCCTGCGCGGTGATCTCGGTGGGCAGGCCGTCGATGATGCCCCACCGGCCACCCTGGACCGTCACGCTCTTCTGGTCGGCGACGCCGCCGCGCACCTTCGTCATCTCGCCGAGCACGAACGGCGTCCACTTCTTGCCGGCGGCGGTGCCGTCGCCGATGCAGTCGCCCATCCGTACCGCGTCGCGCGGCGACATCTGGGTGTACGCCCACTTCGCCTTGTCGGCGTAGATCTTCGTGTCGGTCAGCTTGCACAGCTTGATCAGCCGGTCCAGCACCGGCTTGCGTCCGCCGGCGTTGTAGAGCGCCTCGGCCGAGTTGTCGTTGCTGTCCCGGATGGCGGTGACGACCTGCTGCTTCCGCTGCGCGGTGAGCGGCTTGTCACCGAGCTGGCGCAGGTAGTCCGAGACGATCCAGGCCTTGATCATCGACTCGGTGGAGTTGGTCCGGTTCATGTTCGGCGCGCCGGTGATCTTCCCGGTCTTCCGGTCCATCAGCGCCCAGGAGAAGAACTGCCCCTTGAAGTTCACCGAGACCGGGGCGTCGGCCAGGGTGGGCGGGGGCGGCGTGGTGGGCGCGGGCGCGGGCACGTTCTCCGCGCCGCCGCCGATGCCGCCGAGGCTCGGCAGGGCGTCGTCGCCGGAGAGGCGGGCGTACGCGGCGGGCACCAGCATGACGCCACCGATGAGGACGGCCACGATGGCGAGCACCAGGGTCACGCGAGGTCGCATGAGTGGGCGAACTCCAGATGTCTGGCCGGGGGGACCGGCTGTTCCGAATGGGTACGGCCCTGATCGCCGAGGCCGGGGGAGGGTGGCCTGGAGCTAGTGGCGATCGTCGTCAGCCGATCGGTGTGCCGGGGGAAGTCTACTTCCGGACAGGCCGCATGCCAGATCCATAGGCCTGTCGACTCACCAGGAAGTCGGGATAATCGCCGACTTTGCCGCGCTTGAGAGGATTCATCTTCGAGAAGTGGTGGACGTCACATGTTTCCACAGCTCGGGCCGGGTGACCGGAAGCGGCCAACGGGTGACGGACCGTGCGATCGGAAACCTGTTACACCCTCTGGTGTCGCCGGGCGCGAGCTGTAACACTGGCCTCATGTATGGCAATGACTTCGCCCCGCCCGAGGACGGTCCGGGCGGCGGCCTGCTCGGCGAGGTGGAGGCGGCCGAGGCGGCGCTGCGCGAGGCCGCGGCGCGGGCCCGGCGCGGCGGTCCGGCTCCCGACGAGGACCTCGAGGCGTACTTCTCGGACGTGATCGACGCCGACCAGAAGATCGAACCGCGCGACTGGATGCCGGAGGCGTACCGGAAGGGCCTGATCCGGCAGATCGCCCAGCACGCGCACTCCGAGATCATCGGCATGCAGCCGGAGGGGAACTGGATCAGCCGGGCCCCGTCGCTGAAGCGCAAGGCGATCCTGCTGGCCAAGGTGCAGGACGAGGCCGGCCACGGCCTCTACCTCTACGCCGCCGCCGAGACCCTCGGCATCAGCCGGGACGAGCTGGTGGAGCTGCTGCTCAACGGCCGGCAGAAGTACAGCTCGATCTTCAACTACCCCACCCTGAGCTGGGCCGACGTCGGCGCGATCGGCTGGCTGGTCGACGGGGCCGCGATCGTCAACCAGGTGCCGCTCTGCCGCTGCTCCTACGGCCCGTACGCCCGGGCGATGATCCGGGTCTGCAAGGAGGAGTCGTTCCACCAGCGGCAGGGCTACGAGATCCTGCACACCCTGGCCCACGGCACGCCGGCGCAGAAGGCGATGGCCCAGGACGCCGTGGACCGCTGGTGGTATCCGTCGCTGGCCATGTTCGGCCCGCCGGACACCGACTCCACCCACTCCGCGCAGTCGATGGCCTGGAAGATCAAGCGCTTCTCCAACGACGAGCTGCGGCAGCGCTTCGTGGACATGTGCGTCGGCCAGGCCGAGGTGCTCGGCCTCACCCTGCCGGATGCGGACCTGCGCTGGAACGACGAGCGCGGGGCGTACGACTACACCCAGCCGGACTACGACGAGCTGATGCGGGTGATCAAGGGCGACGGGCCGTGCAACCGGGAGCGGATGGCGCACCGCCGCCGCGCCCACGACGAGGGCGCCTGGGTACGCGAGGCCGCCGCCGCGCACGCCGCGAAGCAGGCCCGGAAGAAGGAGAAGGTGGCCGCATGAGCAAGGAATCCTCCCCGCTCTGGGAGGTCTTCGTCCGGGCCCGGCGCGGGCTGTCGCACACCCACGTCGGCAGCCTGCACGCCCCCGACGCCGAGCTGGCCCTGCGCAACGCCCGCGACCTCTACACCCGCCGCCAGGAAGGCGTCTCGATCTGGGTGGTGCCGGCGGGCGCGATCACCGCGTCCAGCCCGGACGAGAAGGACGCCTTCTTCGACCCGGCCGCCGACAAGGTCTACCGTCACCCCACCTTCTACGAGGTGCCGGACGGGGTGGCCCACCTGTGAACCCGCCGTTCGACTTCGCCCTCGCCCTCGGCGACGACGCGCTGATCGCCGCGCAGCGGCTCGGCGAGTGGACCTCCCGCGCGCCGGAGATGGAGGAGGACATCGCGCTGGCGAACATCGCCCTCGACCAGCTCGGCGCGGCCCGCCTCCTGCTCACGTACGCGGGGGAGCTGGAGGGCGCCGGCCGGGACGAGGACGCGCTGGCCTACCTGCGCGACGACCGCGAGTTCCGCAACTGCCTGCTGGTGGAGCTGCCGAACGGCGACTTCGCGGTCACCATGGCCAAGCTGTTCTTCCTGGCCGCGTACCAGCTGTCCCTCTACACCGCGCTGGCCGGCTGCGGCGACGAGCGGCTGGCCGCGATCGGCGCGAAGGCCCGCAAGGAGTCGGCGTACCACCTGGACCACGCCGCGCTCTGGGTGAAGCGGCTCGGCGACGGCACCGAGGAGTCGCACCGGCGGATGCAGTCGGCGGTGGACCAGGTCTGGCCGTACGTGCACGAACTCTTCACGGCGGACCCGGCGGCGCCGGTCGACCCGGCCACCCTGCGGGCCGACTTCGACGCCACCGTCGCCACCGTGCTCGACGAGGCCACCCTGACCCGGCCGACGACCGGCTGGACGCCGGGCGGTGGCCGCGCCGGCGTGCACACCGAGCACCTGTCGTACCTGCTGGCCGAGATGCAGGTGCTGCACCGCGCCCACCCCGGAGCGCGCTGGTGAGCGCGAGGAGCGCAGCGAAGCGGAGCCCCGCAGTCGCGAACGAAGGGCGGCGCTGGTGACCACGCCGAGGGAGGCCGCGGCGGCGGTGGTGGACCCGGAGATCCGGGTCATCACCATCGACGAGTTGGGCATCCTGCGGTCGGTCGACGAGGACCCGGACACCGGCCGGGTCGTCGTCACCATCACCCCCACCTACACCGGCTGCCCGGCGATGGACGTGATCCGGGCGGACATCCGCCGCGCGCTCGCCGCCGCCGGCCACCCGGACGCCGAGGTGCGCACCGTGCACGCCCCGGCGTGGAGCACCGACTGGATCACCGAGGGCGGCCGGGCCAAGCTGGCCGCCGCCGGCATCGCCCCGCCCGCGCCCGTCGCGCGCGGCGGCAACGTGGTGCCGCTGACCCTGGCGGTCCGCTGCCCGCGCTGCGGCTCACCGGAGACCGAGCAGGTCAGCCGCTTCGGTTCCACCGCGTGCAAGGCCCTCTGGCGCTGCCGCGCCTGCTCCGAACCCTTCGACCACCTGAAGGCGCTGTGACTGTCACCATCACCCGCCCGGTCCGCCGCCGGCCGGCCTTCCACCCGCTCCCCGTCGTCGCCGTCGACCGGCTCACCGACGACGCCGTGGCGATCACCTTCGGCGTGCCGGCGGAGCTGCGGGAGACCTTCGCGTTCTCCGCCGGCCAGCACCTGACCGTGCGGCGTCCGACCGGTTCGCCCGGCGAGGACGGCGCGGACGTGCGGCGGTCGTACTCGATCTGCTCCACGCCGGACGAGCTGGCCCGGCACGGCCGGCTGCGGATCGGGGTGCGGGAGATCCCCGGCGGCGCGTTCTCCGCGTTCGCCTGCGGGGCGCTGCGCGGCGGCGACACCGTCGAGGTGCTGCCCCCGCTGGGGCACTTCACCACGGCCTTCGCGGCGGACCGGGTCCGCAGCTACGGCGCGGTGGTCGCGGGTTCCGGCATCACGCCGGTGCTCGCGCTGGTCGCCACCGCGCTGGCCGTCGAACCGGCCAGCACCTTCACCCTGGTGTACGGCAACCGCACGGCGAACTCGGTGATGTTCGCCGAGGAGCTGGCGGACCTGAAGGACCGCTACCCGACGCGGCTGCACCTGGTGCACGTGCTCTCCCGGGAGCAGGGCGAGTCGCCGCTGCTCTCCGGACGGATCGACGCCGAGCGGCTGACCCGGCTGCTGGACACGATCGTCCCCGGGGACAGCATCGACGAGTGGTTCCTCTGCGGCCCGTACGGGATGGTGGTGGACGCCAAGGCGGTGCTGGCCACCCGGGGGCTGCCGGAGTCGGCGGTGCACACCGAGCTGTTCCACGTCGACGCGCCGCCGGAGCCGGTGCGCCGCCCGTCCGACGAGCCGGGTGCCGGCGCCGAGGTGACGATCGTGCTGGACGGGCGGTCGTCGAGCTTCACCATGGGCCGTGACGAGCGGGTGCTGGACGCCGCCCTGAAGGTCCGCGGCGAGCTGCCGTACGCCTGCAAGGGCGGGGTCTGCTCGACCTGCAAGGCGAAGGTGGTCTCCGGCGAGGTGACCATGGCCCGTAACTACGCCCTGGAGCCGGACGAGGTGGCCGCCGGGTACGTGCTCACCTGCCAGTCCAGCCCCACCACCGACAAGCTCACCGTCGACTACGACGCCTGAGCGCGGTCAGCGGTTCGGACCGAGGCAGAGCAGGTACCTGTCCGACCGCTGCCGCTCGGTGTAGCTGGCGACCACGCCGGAGAACCGCGCGCACGCCGCGTCGCCGGTGGCGTCGTCGACCCGGCCGACGACGACGTAGCCGGCGGCCGGGTCGCCGCAGTCGACCACGCTGACGCTCGAACGGGTGACCAGGTCGGTCACCTTCACGCAGTCGCCGACGGCGGCGTACGCGGGATCGTCGGCGATCGACCAGCGGACGACGGCGACGAGGGCCACGGGTACGAGGAGGCCGAGCGCGGCGGCCCGCCGGAACACGGGCCGGCCCGGCACCGCCGGCGTGCCCGGGGCACCCGGGTGCGGTTCCGCCAGACGGCCGAGGCGGACCCGGGTGACGAGGTTCCCGAGCAGGACCAGCGGCGTGAGGATCATCGAGGCGGCACCCCACCAGCCCTGGTAGAGCGTGTCTGCGGTCATGTCGCGGCAGACCGCGATGCCACAGGACCGGCAGAACGGCCCACGTCGGCTCAGCATGCGCCAGACGAGGACGAAACCCTGGTGCCCGCGCAGCGTCGCCTTGATGGCGGGCGCGGATCCGCAGTACCGGCAGGTGAGGGTGTCGACGACGGGTGCGGGGGCCGCGGCCGGCGGCGGTGGGTCGGCGATCGGTGTGGTCACGGCTCTTCCTTGTCGCGGGGAGGGAGACCGCACGATAGGGGAAGATCGTCGGTCGCGTTGTCCCGCCGAGGGCAACCGCCGCGAGGAATCCGCCGGGACGTGTAGAACATTTCGTTCTACACTCGCTCCATGGAACAGATCCCAGTACGGGAGCTCAACCAGCACACGAGCAGGGTGCTGGCACGGGTGCGTGCCGGCGAGACAGTTGAGGTGACCGACCGGGGTGAGCCAATTGCCCGGCTGGTCCCGGTCCTCGCGGGCGACGCGCTTCTCGGTCGCCTGGTCGCGGAGGGTCGCGCGACCGCACCGACGTCGGCCGGGCCGGTGCCGATGCCACCGGTGCTGGGTGATCCCTCGGTGGACGTCGCGGCCGTCCTGGCGAAGGTGCGGGACGAGGAGCGCTGGTGATCTATCTCGACTCGGCGGCGGTCATCAAGCTGCTCCGGCGCGAGGAGGAGACGCCTGATCTGATCGCCTGGCTCGACGGCCACGCCGGAGCGCCGCTCGTCTCGTCCGCCCTGGTCGAGGTCGAGGTGCCGCGAGCCCTGCGGCGCGCCGCACCGCAGGCGCTGGTCGGCGTGCCGTCGGTGCTGGGGCGGCTCTACCGGGTCGAGATCGACGCGGGCGTTCGCGCGGCGGCGGGGGCGTATGCCGAACCCCTGCTGCGCAGCCTGGACGCCATCCACCTCGCCACGGCGGAGATCCTGGCCCGTCAGGCGGGCACCGACTTCGTCGCGTTCGTCACCTACGACCGGCGGCTGCTGGACGCCGCGAAGGCGGCCGGTCTCGCCGTGGCCAGCCCCGGAATGAACTGAGCCGGGCGGTGGGGTGCTCGTCACCGGGGGTGGAGTGCCGTGTCGGCGCCGCGACGGGCGACGTAGGCTCGATGGCGTGACGGTGAGCCGGGAGATCGACGACATCCTGCAGCGCGGCGCGGACGGCGGGCGGATCACGCCCGAGGAGGCCCTGCTGCTCTACACCGAGGCGCCCTTCCACGCGCTGGGCGAGGCGGCGGACGCGGTGCGCCGCCGGCGCTACCCGGACGGCATCGTCACGTACCTGATCGACCGCAACATCAACTACACGAACGTCTGCGTGACGGCGTGCAAGTTCTGCGCCTTCTACCGTGCGCCCAAGCACAAGGAGGGCTGGACCCACCCGACCGAGGAGATCCTGCGCCGCTGCGGCGAGGCGGTCGAGCTGGGCGCCACCCAGGTCATGCTCCAGGGCGGCCACCACCCCGACTACGGCGTGGAGTACTACGAGGAGCTCTTCTCCTCGGTCAAGAAGGCGTACCCGCAGCTCGCCATCCACTCGATCGGTCCGAGCGAGATCCTGCACATGGCCAAGGTCTCCGGCGTGAGCCTGGACGAGGCCATCGCCCGGATCAAGGCCGCCGGCCTCGACTCGATCGCGGGCGCCGGCGCCGAGATGCTGCCGGACCGGCCGCGCAAGGCGATCGCGCCGCTGAAGGAGTCGGGCGCGCGCTGGCTGGAGGTCATGGAGCTGGCGCACCGGCAGGGCCTGGAGTCGACCGCGACCATGATGATGGGCACCGGCGAGACCAACGCCGAGCGGATCGAGCACCTGCGCATGATCCGGGACGTACAGGACCGCACCGGTGGCTTCCGGGCGTTCATCCCGTGGACCTACCAGCCGGAGAACAACCACCTGAAGGGCCGCACCCAGGCCACCACCCTGGAATACCTGCGGCTGGTCGCGGTGGCCCGGCTCTTTTTCGAGACCGTGCCGCACCTGCAGGCGTCCTGGCTCACCACGGGCAAGGACGTCGGCCAGCTCGCCCTGCACATGGGCGTCGACGACCTGGGCTCGATCATGCTGGAGGAGAACGTGATCTCCTCGGCCGGCGCCCGGCACCGGTCCAACCTGCACGAGCTGATCGGCATGATCCGCACGGCCGGCCGGATCCCGGCCCAGCGCGACACCCTCTACAACCGGCTCGCGGTGCACCGGACGCCGGCCGACGACCCCAGTGACGAGCGGGTGGTCTCGCACTTCTCCTCGATCGCCCTGCCGGGTGGTGGCGTCGGAAAGTCACTGCCGCTCGTCGACGCCCGCTGAGCGGGTCCGGACACCGACGCCCATCGCCCGACGGCGGTGGGGCGTCACCGTCGGTTGATCGCCGCCGGTGAATTTCCGGTGGACGAAGAGTGACGCCTGCTGCCGTCCTGAACTGGCCGGACGTCGGAGCCGGCGGGGGCCGTAGATCTCGAATTGGTTACCGTTTGTGTCCGCCGGCCGGGTGTCCGGGGATAGCAAGACGCATCAATTCGGGCAAACATTAAGCCGTTCTTAGCCGCACTGCTCAACCCGCCCGATCGCGGGGGTGGCGAGGCCGATCGGGGACCGCTAACGTCCCCGCCCGTACCTTTCCTTGACCCCACGGGGGGAACTCTCCATGATCTTCCGTAACCGCGCGCTGGCGTACGCCGGCACCGGCGTCGCCGGGATCCTGGCCGCGGGCCTCTTCGCCGCGCCGGCCGTGGCCGCCGAGCCGGCCGACCTGGCCATCGAGGCGACCGGAACCACCATCGCGGTGGGCGCGCCCGGCAAGACCGCGACCGTCTCCCTGCTGAACAAGAGCAAGGTGGACGCCACCAAGGTCCTGGTGGGTCTGGACATCAGCAAGCTGGACACCACCAAGGTGGACATCGACGAGAACGGCTGCAGCCCGCGCGAGGACGGCCTGATCCTCTGCGGCATCGAGGGCGACGTCCTCCGGGCCGGCGCGGACATCGACTGGGCCTTCCCGCTGACCCGTAAGAACGGCTCCGTCGGTGACGCCGGTGAGATCAGCGCGATCATCCTGCACGACGGCGAGGACCCGGACGAGTCCAACAACGAGGTGACCGTCAAGGTCAAGGTCGAGGGCACCGGTGCCGACCTGACCGTGGTGGCCCCGGACATCGACCGGGAGATCTCCGACAAGGACGCCCTGGAGAGCGACACCCCGAAGGGGAGCCCGCTGAACCCGGGTGACGACACCGTCGCGGTCGCGTACGTGGAGAACCAGGGTGACCGGCCGGTCGCGACCATCAAGGTCGAGATGCTGCTGCCCAAGGGCGTGACGTTCGGCAGCATCCGGACCGAGGAGTGCGGGTTCTCCAGCGACCGGCGCAAGTTCACCTGCTCCGCCGATGTCGAGCTGGCCCCGAAGGCCTGGCTCGAGGTCGTCCTCCCGGTGACGGTCGCCAAGGGCGTCAAGGCGCCGGCCACCCTGACCGGCGGCACCGTCACGGTCGAGTCGCTGGGTGAGGCCGTCGCCGCGGGCGACACGGCCAAGGCCACCAAGGAGCTGCCGTCCTTCCTGCGCAAGGTGACCCGCTCCGGGCCGCAGAAGCGCAGCGAGGTGGACGCGAGCGACAACACCGACGGCTTCGGCGTGATGGTGACGCCGCTGGCCGGTGGTTCCGGCGGTGGTAACGGCGACAACGGCGGTGGCCTGCCGGTGACCGGCCCGCAGGCCGGCCTGATCGGTGGCGTCGGCGCGGTCGTGCTGGCCGCCGGTGCCGCGATGTTCATCGTCTCGCGGCGGCGCCGGGTGCTCCTGGTGACGCCGGGCGACGAGAAGTCGACCAACTGAGGCTCGTCCTCCATCGGCCCATGAGGGCCGTTCACATAACGCACGGCAGCAGGGGCGGGATGGTCCACCATCCCGCCCCTGCTGTGTCCACCGTCCGGACGGGACGGACGACGTTCCGGGCAGCGCCCCTGGCGTGCTGTGACGTCGCTCCGGTACCGTCCCTTCGTTCCGCAACTTCGCGTACGTCCCTTACCCCGGGGGATCCATGACCTTCTTCCAGCGCTCACACCTGGCGCGGGCGGGTGCCGCAACCCTGCTCGCCGCCGGGCTCACCGCGGTCGGCACTCCGGCCCACGCCGACACGCCCGACCTGGCGCTCGCACCCCTCAGCACCAGCGTGGCCAGGGGCGTCGACGCGGCCCGGGCCAAGCCGTTCAAGTTCACCGTCACCAACCCGGGCAGCTCCACCGCCAAGGACGTCACCGTCCTGGTGGAGGTGGACCGGCTCAAGCTCAAGCGGGTCGGCTTCGTGATCCCGGACGGCTGCACCCCGGTCGCCGACGGCTCGAAGTTCCAGTGCCTGCTCGGCGACCTGCCCGCCGGCACCAGCGAGGACTTCGGCATTCCGCTGTTCAGCACCGGCAAGAAGGGTGACGGCGGGGTGCTCTCCGTCGGCGTCGGCACGCCGTCCTCCCCGCTGACCGACGACGACATGATCGAGGTGCCGGTCCAGGTGACCGCACCCGGCTACGACCTCACCTCCTGGGTGCAGGACATCCAGGACAACGTGGTGGTCGACGGCGCCCAGCAGAGCGAGCCCGACCTCAAGCCGGTCCGGCGCGGGAAGACCGTGCCGCTCGACTGGGCGGTCTACAACGATGGCAGCCGGAAGGCGACCGGGATCACCTACGGCCTCACCCTGCCGGCCGGCGTCAGCTTCGTGCAGACCCCGCAGGGCTGCGTCCAGCAGGAGATCTTCGGCAAGGCCCAGCTGCTCTGCGAGGACTCCGGTGTGGTGGTGCGCCCCGGCGAGTACTACACCGCCGACGTGACGGTCCGGGTGGGTGACGACGTCACCGAGCCGGTGCTGCACGAGGGGGACCTCTTCGCGTACGGGCTGGACCAGGCCGAGGGCCCGGCGGACGAGGACCCGAAGGCGGCCGGCCCGGCCCAGCGGCGCGCCTTCTCGGAGGTCGACGAGCAGGACAACCACACGATCTTCGAGGCGTTCGTGGACCTGTCCGCCCAGCCCAGCCCGACCCCGAGCGGTACGCCGACGGCGACCCCCACCCCGACGGCGACCCCGACCGGCACCCCCACCGCCGGCCCGGCCCCGAGCGGCACGCCCACCCCGGGCGGCGGCTCCGGTGGCGGCGGCGGCCTGCCGGTGACCGGTGTGCAGGCCGGTCTGATCGGTGGCATCGGCGGGGCGGTCCTGCTGGCCGGCGCGGTGCTGATGATCCTCTCCCGGCGGCGCAAGGTGGTCGTGGTGACCCCGGGCGACGAGAAGTCCGGCGACTGAGGCAACCGGTTCGATCGAAGGGCGTCGGTGGCGTGACCACCGGCGCCCTTCGGCGTACCCGGGCGGGGGCGGCCGCGGGGCGGCTGGCAGAGTGGAGGGGTGAGCCGTACCCCGCAGGGCCAGCGCGCCAGCCTGGACAAGCAGCCGCACGAGGTCGCCGCGATGTTCGACGGGGTGGCGGCCCGCTACGACCTGACCAACACCGTGCTGTCGTTCGGGCAGGACCGGTCCTGGCGGCGGGCCACCCGGGCGGCGCTCGGGCTGCGCCCGGGCGAGCGGGTGCTGGACGTGGGCGCGGGCACCGGGGTCTCGACCGAGGAACTGGCCCACTCCGGGGCGTACGCGGTCGGCGCCGACCTGTCGCTGGGCATGCTGCACGCCGGCAAGCGGACCCGCCCGCAGGTGCCGCTGCTGGCCGGGGACGCCCTGCGGCTGCCCTTCGCCGACGCCAGCTTCGACGCGGTGACCATCTCCTTCGCGCTGCGCAACGTCAACGACACCGACGCGGCGCTGCGCGAGCTGGCCCGGGTCACCCGGCCGGGCGGCCGGCTGGTGGTCTGCGAGTTCAGCACCCCGGTCAACCCGGCGTTCCGCACCGTCTACCTGTCGTACCTGATGCGCTCGTTGCCCGCGGTGGCCCGGGCCGTCTCCAGCAACCCCGACGCGTACGTCTACCTGGCCGAGTCGATCCGCGCGTGGCCCGACCAGCCGGCGCTGGCGGCCCGCATCGGCGCGGCCGGCTGGGGCCGGGTGGCCTGGCGGAACCTCACCGGGGGCGTGGTCGCGCTGCACCGCGCGATCCGGGACTGACGCACCCGGCAACCGCCCGATTTCGGGAATATCTCCTTTACGTCCATTTCGCACCGTAGGCTCGCCCCCATGACGGGAGCAGAGCAGCCGACCACGGACGACGACGCCGCGGAGCTCATCGCCCAGCTGCGCGAGCTGGCCGGCGCGGATCCCGCAGACGTCCGACAGGTGGTGGCCGAGGTGCTGGCCGCGCTCGACCGGGCCGCCGGCGGGGCGCTGCGCGAGCACCTGCCCGAAACGATCCGGACCGATGCCGGCCTGGGGCCTGCGCACGCCTCCCACCCGTGACCTCCGGGGTCTCTCCGACCGGCAGGTTTCCGGGAAGTTAGGTACCCCTCACCGCCTACTGGTATGACCCCGGTCATAGACTCCAACCCGATCGGCTTGTGAAGCATTTCACGAGCATGCGGGAGGAGGCGCAGATGACCGCGGTGGAGAACGACGCCGACGTGATCGTCGTGGGCGCCGGTCCCGGAGGATCGGCGACCGCGTACCACCTGGCGCGGCACGGCGTACGCGTGCTGCTGCTGGAGAAGACCGAGTTTCCCCGGGAGAAGGTCTGCGGCGACGGGCTGACCCCCCGGGCCGTGCGGCAGCTCGTCCGGATGGGTGTGGACACCTCGCCCGAGGCCGGCTGGCTGCACAACAAGGGCCTACGGGTGATCGGCGGCGGGGTACGCCTGGAACTGGACTGGCCCGACCTGGCCAGCTTCCCCAACTACGGCCTGGTCCGTACCCGGCTCGACTTCGACGACCTGCTCGCCCAGCGGGCGGTGGCCGCCGGGGCGAAGCTGCGGACCGGCGTGAACGTCCTCGGTCCGGTGCTCGACGCCGACGACCGGGTGATCGGGGTGCAGGCCGAGGTGGGCCCGGACAAGGAGCCGGCCACCTTCCACGCCCCGCTGGTGGTGGCGGCCGACGGCGTGTCCGGCCGGTTCCCGCTCGCCCTCGGGCTGGCCAAGCGGGAGGACCGGCCGATCGGCGTGGCGGTCCGCCGCTACTACCGCTCGGCGGCCAAGCACGACGACGACTACCTGGAGTCCTGGCTGGAGCTGCGGGCCAAGGGCAACGACGCGCTGCTGCCCGGCTACGGCTGGATCTTCGGCCTCGGTGACGGCCGGGTCAACGCCGGCCTGGGCGTGCTCAACTCCTCGGCCGCGTTCGGTAAGACCAACTACCGGCGGCTGCTCACCGACTGGTTGGCGAACACCCCCGAGGACTGGGGGATGACCGACGAGACCAACGCGGAAGGGCCGATCCTCGGCGCCGCGCTGCCGATGGGCTTCAACCGGGTCCCGCACTACACCCGCGGCGTGCTGCTGGTCGGCGACTCCGGCGGCATGGTCAACCCGTTCAACGGCGAGGGCATCGCGTACGCGATGGAGTCCGGCGAGCTGGCGGCCGAGGTCGCGGTGCAGGCCCTCGCCCGGCCGGCCGGCGCGGAGCGGGAGCGGGCGCTGATGGCGTACCCGCAGGAGCTCAAGGCGCGCTTCGGCGGCTACTACCGGCTCGGCGGGATCTTCGTGAAGCTCATCGGCCGGCCGGAGGTCATGCGGATGGCCACCAAGCACGGCATGCCGCACCCGATGTTGATGCGCTTCGTGCTCAAGCTGCTGGCCAACCTGACCGACCCGCGTGGCGGGGACGCGATGGACCGGGTCATCAACGCGATGACGAAGGTGGCCCCGGCCGTGTAGGCCACCCGGGCAGCGGTCCCGGGGGCGACGGCGCCCCCGGCCGACAGAGATCGACCCCCGCCGACCGAGGTCACGAGGGACGTGAATAGTGTGATTTTCGCCAACCACCGAGGTCAGGGAAGGACGAGCAGGAGACCACGATGACGCTCTCTCCTTACGCACCGATCATCGGGCTGTTCGCCCTCGCCGCGGGCTTCTCGCTGTTCTCCGTGGCCGCCGCCCGATTCGCCGGTCCCCGGCGACTGAACAAGGCCAAGCTCGAGGCTTACGAGTGCGGCATCGAACCGAGCCCGCAGCCGGTCGGCGGCGGCCGGTTCCCGATCAAGTTCTACCTGACGGCGATGCTCTTCATCGTCTTCGACATCGAGATCATCTTCCTCTACCCCTGGGCGGTGTCCTTCGACGCCCTGCCGATCTTCGGCTTCGTGGAGATGGTCCTGTTCATCGTCGCGGTCTTCGTCGCATACGCCTACGTCTGGCGGCGCGGCGGCCTGGACTGGGACTGAGGGAGGTACGGCAGATGGGCATCGAGGAGAAACTTCCCTCCGGCGTCCTGCTCACCACCGTCGAGAAGCTGGTCAACTGGTCGCGGAAGTCGTCCGTCTGGGGCGCCACCTTCGGCCTTGCCTGCTGCGCCATCGAGATGATGGCCGCCGGTGGCCCGCACTACGACATGGGTCGTTGGGGCATGGAGGTCTTCCGGGCCTCGCCCCGGCAGGCGGACCTCATGATCGTGGCCGGCCGGGTCAGCCAGAAGATGGCCCCGGTCCTGCGCCAGATCTACGACCAGATGGCCGAGCCCCGCTGGGTGCTCTCCATGGGGGTCTGCGCGAGCAGCGGCGGCATGTTCAACAACTACGCCATCGTGCAGGGCGTCGACCACGTCGTGCCGGTCGACATGTACCTCCCGGGCTGCCCGCCCCGGCCCGAGATGCTGATCGACGCGGTGCTCAAGCTCCGCGAGAAGATCATGTACGAGCCGCTGGGCCCGAACGGCCGCAAGATGCTGGAGGCCCGCAAGGAGCGCGGTGACGTTCCCGTGGTCCCGTACGGCTCGATGCCGTCGTCGTACCGCAGCGACAAGGCCCGGCGGGCCGAGTGGACCCGGGCGGTCCGCGAGGGTCGCGAGGAGCAGTTGCGGATCGAGAACTGGATGAAGGCGCAGAACCACCTCCACGTGCAGGGGGGTCCCAAGTGAGCGCGAGGAGTGCAGCGAAGCGGAGCCCCGCAGTCGCGAACGGAGGGCAGGCGCGGTGACGGCACCGAACGACAGGACCACCGACGGGGGCGTACCGGTACCGGTCACCCCCGCCGGGGCCAGCAGCACCGCACCCGCCGAGCACCCGCCGGCCACCCCGGCCGGGCGGGGCATGTTCGGCAACCAGGGCAGCGGGGACGTCTCCGGCTTCGGCGGCCTGGTCCGTCAGCGCACGCCGATCGAGGAGGCCTCCCGGCCGTACGGGAGCTACTTCGACGACGTCCGGGACGCGCTGGAGGAGGCGTACCCCGAGTTCGGCGAGGCGATCGAGAAGGTCGTGGTGGACCGGGGCGAGCTGACCCTGCACGTCCGTCCCGAGCGAATCGCCGAGGTCTGCCAGGTGATGCGTGACGACCTGGCGCTGCGCTTCGAGCTCTGCTCGTCGGTGTCCGGGGTGGACTACCTGGGCGCGGACGCCCGCCGGCTGCACGTCGTCTACCAGCTCACCTCGATGACCTACCGGCGTCGGGTGCGGCTGGAGGCCGCGGTCTCCGCCGAGGACCCGCACCTGCCGAGCGTCACCGCCGTCTACCCGACCGCCGACTGGCAGGAGCGGGAGACGTACGACATGTTCGGCATCGTCTTCGACGGCCACCCCGCCCTCACCCGGATCCTCATGCCGGACGACTGGGAGGGGCACCCGCAGCGCAAGGACTACCCCCTCGGGGGCGTGCCTGTCGAGTACAAGGGCGCGGAGATCCCCCCGCCGGACAAGCGGAGGTCTTACCAGTGAGCGCGAGGAGTGCAGCGGAGCGGAGCCCCGCAGTCGCGAACGGAGGGCAGGCGCGGTGACCACGTCGAACTACGCGACCGAGCGCGAGACCACCGAGGGCAAGGTCTTCACCGTCACCGGCGGGGACTGGGACCAGGTCGTCTCCGGCACCGACCCGATCAACGACGAGCGGATCGTCGTCAACATGGGTCCGCAGCACCCGTCCACGCACGGCGTGCTCCGGCTGATCCTGGAGCTGGAGGGCGAGACGGTCCGCGAGGCCCGCTCGGTCATCGGCTACCTGCACACCGGCATCGAGAAGAACCTCGAGTACCGCAACTGGGTCCAGGGTTCCACCTTCGTGACCCGGATGGACTACCTCTCCCCGCTGTTCAACGAGACGGCGTACTCGCTCGCGGTGGAGAAGCTGCTCGGCATCACCGACGACATCACCGAGCGCGCCACCACCATCCGGGTGCTCATGATGGAGCTGAACCGGATCTCGTCGCACCTGGTCTGGCTGGCCACCACCGGCATGGAGCTGGGCGCGATCAACATGATGCTGTACGGCTTCCGCGAGCGGGAGTACATCCTCGACATCTTCGAGACCATCACCGGCCTGCGGATGAACCACGCGTACGTGCGGCCGGGCGGGGTGGCGCAGGACGTGCCGGAGGACGCGATCCGCAAGATCCGCGACTTCCTGAAGCTGCTGCCGAAGAAGCTCAAGGAGTACGAGAATCTCCTCTCCGGGCAGCCGATCTGGATCGAGCGCACCAAGAACGTGGCGGTGCTCGACGTGACGGCCTGCCTCGCGCTGGGCGTGACCGGTCCGGTGCTCCGCTCGGCGGGGCTCGCCTGGGACCTGCGCAAGACCATGCCGTACTGCGGGTACGAGACGTACGAGTTCGACGTCCCGACCCACCCCGACGGCGACGTCTGGGGCCGGTACGAGGTGCGCCTCGCCGAGATCCGCGAGTCGCTGAAGCTGGTCGAGCAGGCGGTGGACCGGCTGGCCAAGCCGGGCCCGGTGATGGTCGCCGACAAGAAGATCGCCTGGCCGGCGCAGCTCGCCATCGGCGTCGACGGCATGGGCAACTCGCTGGAGCACGTCGCCAAGATCATGGGTCAGTCGATGGAGTCGCTGATCCACCACTTCAAGCTCGTCACCGAGGGCTTCCGGGTCCCGCCGGGCCAGGTGTACGTCGGCATCGAGTCGCCCCGTGGCGAGCTGGGCGTGCACGCGGTCTCCGACGGTGGCACCCGGCCGTACCGGGTGCACTACCGGGAGCCGAGCTTCGTCAACCTCCAGGCCCTCCCGGCGATGGCCGAGGGCGGCCTGATCGCCGACGTGATCGCCGGTGGCGCCTCGCTGGACCCCGTGATGGGTGGATGTGACCGATGAGCGTTTTCACTGAAGAGACCCGGGGTCGGGCGCGGGAGATCATCGCCCGGTACCCGGCGGACCGGTCCCGCTCGGCGCTGCTGCCGCTGCTGCACCTGGTCCAGTCCGAGGAGGGCTACGTCTCCCCGGCCGGTGTCGAGTTCTGCGCCGAGGTGCTCGGCCTGAACAAGGCCCAGGTCGGTGCGGTGGCCACCTTCTACACCATGTACAAGCGCAAGCCCACCGGCGACTACCTGGTCAGCGTCTGCACCAACACGATGTGCAACGTGCTGGGCGGCCAGGAGGTCTACGACACCCTGGCCGAGCACCTGGGCGTCGGGCACGACGAGACCACCGCCGACGGGAAGATCACCCTGGAGCACGCCGAGTGCCTGGCGGCGTGCGACTACGGCCCGGTGATGACGGTCAACTACGACTTCTTCGACAACATCGAGCCGCAGGCCGCGCTCGGCGTCGTCGAGGAGTTGCGGGCCGGCGGCCGGCCGATGCCGACCCGGGGTGCCCGGCTCTGCACGCTCAAGGAGATGGCCGTCCAGCTCGCCGGCTTCGCCGACGAGCGCGAGGGCGCGGTGGCCGACGGCGGGCCGGGCGAGCCGAGCCTGCGCGGTCTGCGCCTGGCCGAGCAGCACGGCATCGCGGTGCCGGGCTTCGACCCGAACACCCCGATCCGCAGCAAGGCCGAGGCCGACAGGGCCGCCGCCGAGGCCAAGGCGAAGGCCGATGCCGCCAAGCCGGCCCCCGCCGCCGAACCGGCCAAGCCGGCTCCGGCCGCCGAACCGGCCAGGCCCGAGGCGGTCACCGGCAGCACCGCGCCGGACGTGAAGGCGCCGGACGACAAGTCGCCGCAGGTGCGTACCGCCGAGACCCGGCAGCCGGACGCGGGCACCGCGGTGCCGGACGCCCCGGGCAGCAAGGTCCCGGTCGACACCACCGCGCCGTCGCCCCGCGACGCGCAGGCGGCCGAGGCCGCCGGCACGGCCGCGAACGCGCCGGCCGGGGACGGCAAGCCGGCCGGCGACGAGGCCGGGGCGCAGCAGCGCAACCTCAAGGAAGCGGAGGCCGGGGCGGGCGCCAACGGCGCGGGCCCGGCGGTCGCGAGCGAAACGGGGGTCCAGAAGTGACCACTCCTCGGCCGGAGACGCTGGCCAAGCTGACGCCGGTGCTGACCAAGCGCTGGCTGTCGCCGGACGCCTGGCGGATCGGCACCTACGAGAAGCTGGACGGCTACGCCGCCCTGCGCAAGGCGGTCAAGGCCCACCCGGACGACCTGATCCAGCTGATCAAGGACTCGGGGCTGCGCGGCCGGGGCGGCGCGGGCTTCCCGACCGGTCTCAAGTGGGGCTTCATCCCGCAGGGCGACGGCAAGCCGCACTACCTGGTGGTCAACGCCGACGAGGGCGAGCCGGGCACCTGCAAGGACCTGCCGCTGATGACGCACGACCCGCACTCGCTGGTCGAGGGCGTCATCATCGCCTCGTACGCGATCCGGGCCAACCGGGCGTACATCTACATCCGCGGTGAGGCGGTGCACGCCGCCCGACGGCTGCGCAACGCGGTCCAGGAGGCGTACGCCAAGGGCTACCTCGGGCGGAACATCCTCGGCTCCGGGTTCGACCTGGAGCTGGTGGTGCACTCGGGCGCCGGGGCGTACATCTGCGGTGAGGAGACCGCGCTGCTGGACTCGCTGGAGGGCTTCCGGGGCCAGCCCCGGCTGCGCCCGCCGTTCCCGGCGACCCACGGCCTGTACGCCAGCCCGACCGTGGTCAACAACGTCGGCACCATCGCCAGCGTCCCGTACATCGTGCTGGGCGGCGCCGACTGGTGGAAGACCATGGGCACGGAGAAGTCGTCCGGTCCGATGATCTACTCGCTCTCCGGCCGGATCGCCAACCCCGGCCAGTACGAGGCCTCGATGGGGATCACCCTGCGCGAGCTGATCGAGCTGGCCGGCGGCATGCAGCCCGGACACGAGCTGCGGTTCTGGACCCCGGGCGGGTCGTCCACGCCGCTGCTCACCGCCGAGCACCTGGACGTGCCGCTGGACTTCGAGGGGGTGGCGGCGGCCGGCTCGATCCTGGGCACCACGGCCACCCAGATCTTCTCCGACCAGGACTGCCCGGTCTACGCGACCTACCGGTGGCTGGAGTTCTACCACCACGAGTCGTGCGGCAAGTGCACCCCGTGCCGCGAGGGCAACTACTGGATGGTCCGGGTCTACCGGCGCATCCTCGCCGGCCAGGGCACCCACGAGGACCTGGACACCCTGCTCGACACCTGCGACAACATCCTCGGCCGCTCGTTCTGCGGCCTGGGTGACGGTGCGACCAGCTCGGTGACCTCGTCGCTGAAGTACTTCAAGCAGGACTACCTCGACTACATCGAGGGACGTACCGCACCGAAGCTGTCGGACAAGCAGCTGGTGGGAGCGCACTGATGACCGACGTAGCCAAGCAGACCGAGACCGTCACGCTCACCATCGACGGCGTCCAGGTCACCGCCCCCAAGGGGGCGCTGCTGATCCGGGTCGCCGAGCAGTTGGGCACCGAGATCCCCCGGTTCTGCGACCACCCGCTGCTGGCCCCGGCCGGCGCCTGCCGGCAGTGCCTGGTGGAGGTGGAGGGCCAGCGCAAGCCGGTCGCCTCCTGCACCCAGACCGTCGCCGACGGCATGGTGGTCCGCACCCAGCTCTCCTCTCCGGTCGCCAAGAAGGCGCAGGAGGGGGTAATGGAGCTGCTGCTGATGAACCACCCGCTCGACTGCCCGATGTGTGACAAGGGCGGCGAGTGCCCGCTGCAGAACCAGGCGATGTCCACCGGCCGCACGGACTCGCGCTTCCACGAGCACAAGCGGGAGTACCCGAAGCCGCTGCCGATCAGCACCCAGGTGCTGCTCGACCGTGAGCGCTGCGTGCTCTGCCAGCGCTGCACCCGGTTCTCCGAGGAGATCGCCGGCGACAAGTTCATCGACCTGATGGGCCGGTCGTCCGCCGAGGAGATCAACATCTACCGGGACGACGCGTACGGCGCGGAGTCCGGTGAGGACAGCGGGGACGTCCCGTTCAACTCCTACTTCTCCGGCAACACCGTGCAGATCTGCCCAGTGGGCGCGCTGACCGGATCGCAGTACCGGTTCCGGGCCCGCCCGTTCGACCTGGTCTCCAGCCCGAGCGTCTGCGAGCACTGCTCGGCCGGCTGCGCCCAGCGCACCGACTGGCGGCGCGGCAAGGTGCTGCGCCGGCTGGCCGGCGACGACCCGGCGGTGAACGAGGAGTGGAACTGCGACAAGGGCCGCTGGGGCTTCCAGTACGCCCGGGCCTTCGACCGGCTCAGCACCCCGCTGGTCCGCGACGAGACGACCGGTGAGCTGCGCGAGGCCTCCTGGAGCGAGGCGCTCACCCGGGCCGCCGAGGGGCTGCGCGCGGCCCGGGACGGCGAGCACGGCACGGCGGTGCTCACCGGCGGCCGGCTGACCGTCGAGGACGCCTACGCGTACGCCAAGTTCGCCCGGGTCGCCCTGCACACCAACGACATCGACTTCCGGGCCCGGCCGGTCTCCCGCGAGGAGGCCGACTTCCTGGCCAGCAACGTCGCCGGGGTGACCGACACGACCTACACGGACGTGGAGAACGCGCCCGCGGTGGTGCTGGTCGGCCTGGAGCCGGAGGAGGAGTGCCCGATCCTCTTCCTGCGGCTGCGCAAGGCGTACCTGAAGAAGAAGCTCACCGTGTACGCGATCGCGCCGTTCGCCACCCGCGGCCTGGAGAAGCTCGGGGCCAAGCTGGCCCGGGTGGTGCCGGGCGAGGAGGCGTCGGTGCTCGCCGAGCACGCCACCGTGGCCGAGGCGCTCAGCCAGCCGGGGGCGATCCTGCTCGTCGGCGAGCGGCTGGGCGCGGTGCCCGGCGGCCTCTCCGCCGCGGCGGACGTGGCCCGGCGTACCGGGGCGAAGCTGGCCTGGGTGCCGCGGCGCGCGGGTGACCGCGGCGCGGTCGACGCGGGCTGCCTGCCCAACCTGCTGCCCGGCGGCCGGCTGGTGACCGAGCCGGCGGGCCGCGCCGAGCTCGGCGAGGCCTGGGACATCCCGGCCGGGGTCATCCCGAGCCAGGCCGGTCGGGACACCGACGCCATCCTCACCGCGGCGGCCGACGGCCGGCTCGGTGCCCTGGTGGTGGCCGGTGTCGACCCGGCCGACCTGGCCGACCCGCGGTTGGCCGAGGCGGCCCTCGACGCGGTGCCGTTCCTGGTCAGCCTGGAGTTGCGGATGAGCGCGGTGGCCCGCCGGGCCGACGTGGTCCTCCCGGTCGCGCCGGTGGTCGAGAAGGACGGCAGCTTCCTGGACTGGGAGGGGCGGCTGCGTCCCTTCGACGCCGTGCTGGAGACCGAGTCGATGACCGACGGTCGGGTGCTCGACGCGCTCGCCGCGCAGCTCGACGTCGCGCTCGGCACCGGCGACGTGATGAGCGTCCGGCGGGAGCTGGGCGCGCTGCCGCCGACCCGGGTCGACCGTCCGGGCGCGCCGGCCGTCGAGCCGGTGGCCGTCCCGCAGCCCGGTGCCGGGGAGGCCGTGCTGGCCACCTGGCACCAGCTGGTCGACCTGGGCAGCCTCACCGACGGCGACGAGGACCTCGCCGGCACCGCCCGTCCGCCGGTGGTCCGGCTGGGCAAGGGCACCGCCGAGGCGCTCGGCGTGGCCGACGGCGACCCGGTGACCGTGGGCACCGACCGCGGTGCGGTCACCCTGCCGGCGGCGCTCACCGAGATGCCGGACGGCGTCGTCTGGCTGCCGACCAACTCACCCGGCTCGACCGTACGGCGCAGCCTCGGCGCGACGTCCGGCGCGGTCGTCAAGGTCTCCGCCGGCGCGGCCGTCCCGGCCGCACGGGTCGCCGCGGACGAGGCCGGTCGCCCGGGTCCGCTCCTCAACGCTGGGGGTGTTCAATGAGCACGGTCCTCGCGGCCGCGCAGGATCCGACGCTGGCCGACTTCGGCAAGGACCCGTGGTGGCTGGTCCTGATCAAGATCGTCTTCGCCTTCGTCTTCGGCCTGCTGGCCACGCTGCTCGGCGTCTGGTTCGAGCGCCGGGTGGTCGGCCGGATGGCGGTGCGGCCCGGCCCCAACCAGGTCGGCCCGTTCGGCCTGCTGCAGACCCTGGCCGACGGCCTGAAGATGGCCTTCAAGGAGGACATCCTCCCGAAGGCCGCCGACAAGGTCGTCTACTTCTTCGCGCCGACCATCTCGGTGATCTGCGCGGTCACCGCGCTGTCGGTGGTCCCGTTCGGGCCGAAGGTCAGCATCTTCGGGCACTGGACGCCGCTCCAGGTCACCGACGTGTCGGTGGCGGTGCTGGTGCTGCTGGCCTGCTCCTCGATGGGCATCTACGGCATCGTGCTCGGCGGCTGGGCCTCCGGCTCGACCTACCCGCTCCTCGGTGGCCTGCGCTCCAGCGCCCAGATGATCTCGTACGAGGTCGCCATGGGGCTGAGCATCGTGGCGGTCTTCATGACCGCCGGCACGATGTCCACCAGCGGGATCGTCGCCGCCCAGGCGCACGGCTCGAAGCTGGACATCCTCGGCGCGAACGTGACCGCCCCCGGCTGGTACGCGATCCTGCTCCTGCCCAGCTTCATCATCTTCTTCATCGCCACGGTCGGTGAGACCAACCGGGCGCCGTTCGACCTGCCCGAGGCGGAGTCGGAGCTGGTCGCGGGCTTCATGACCGAGTACAGCTCGCTGAAGTTCGCGCTCTTCATGCTCTCCGAGTACGTCTCGATGGTGACCATGTCCGCGGTCACCACGACGCTCTTCCTGGGCGGCTGGCGGGCCCCGGCCCCGATCACCACCTTCTGGGCCGGCGCCAACTCCGGCTGGTGGCCGATGCTCTGGTTCTTCGGCAAGGTGCTGATCCTGGTCTTCGTCTTCGTCTGGCTGCGGGGCACCCTGCCCCGGCTCCGGTACGACCAGTTCATGCGCTTCGGCTGGAAGGTCCTGCTCCCGATCAACCTGGTCTGGATCCTGGTCCTGGCCGGGCTGCGCTCGATCGAGGACTGGGACCGGCCGCAGCGGCTGCTGGCCACCGGCATCGGCGCGGGCGTCCTGCTGCTGGCGACGCTGCTCTGGCCGAGCCGCAAGAAGGAGCCGAAGCCGACCCCGCAGGAACAGGCCAACAGCCGGCCGCACGGCAGCTTCCCGCTGCCCCCGATGGACCTGCAGGTACCACCGAGCCCGCGCACCAAGCGCGTGGTCGCCGAGCGGGAGCCGGCCAACGTCGTCGCCGGCTCGGACTCCAGGGAGGTGTGACGTGGGCGCGATCACCGGAACGTTCAAGGGCTTCGGGGTCACCTTCTCGCACATGTTCAAGAAGGTCGTCACCACCGACTACCCGTTCAAGCCGCCGGTCTCGGCGCCGCGCTACCACGGGCGGCACATCCTCAACCGGCACCCGGACGGGCTGGAGAAGTGCATCGGCTGTGAGCTGTGCGCCTGGGCCTGCCCGGCCGACGCGATCTACGTGGAGGGTGGCGACAACACCGAGGAGCAGCGCTTCTCCCCGGGTGAGCGGTACGCCAGCGTCTACCAGATCAACTACGCCCGGTGCATCTTCTGCGGGCTCTGCATCGAGGCCTGCCCGACCCGTTCGCTCACCATGAGCAACGAGTACGAGCTGGCCCGGGACAACCGGCAGGACCTGATCTTCACCAAGGAGCAGCTGCTCGCGCCGCTGCTCGAAGGTATGGAGCAGCCGCCGCACCCGATGCGGCTGGGCGAGAGCGAGAAGGACTACTACGTCGGCGGGCTGACCAACCCGGGCACCTCCGCCGGCGCCGAGCACTCGGCCAACAACCCGGGCCGGTACCAGCTCGACGAGACCCCCGGCGTCACCTTCCCGGGCGCCGAGCAGGCGGCCCAGCGGGTGGCGGCAGGCAAGGGAGACACGGCATGACCACGCAGACGGTGCTCGCCGAGACGGCCTCGGTGGGCGGCGGCGAGGCGGTGACCTTCTGGATCCTCGCCCCGCTGGCGCTCATCGGCGCGATCGGCATGGTGTGGGCGCGCAACGCGGTGCACTCGGCGCTCTGGCTGGTGCTGACGATGCTCTGCCTGGGCGTGTTCTACGTCCTGCAGGCCGGGCCGTTCATCGGCATGGTCCAGATCATCGTCTACACCGGCGCGATCATGATGCTCTTCCTGTTCGTGCTGATGCTGGTCGGCCGGGACTCGTCCGACTCGCTGATCGAGACGCTGCGCGGGCAGCGGACGGCGGCGATCGTGCTGGCCCTCGGCTTCGCCGGCCTGGTCGGCACCGGCCTCTACCGGGCGCTCGACGGCGTCCGGGCGGTCGGCCTGGACAAGCCGAACGCCGAGGGCAACGTGCAGGGCATCGCCCGGCTGCTCTTCACCAAGTACGTCTTCGCCTTCGAGCTGACCTCGGCGCTGCTGATCACGGCGGCCGTCGGGGCGATGGTGCTGGCGCACGTGGAGCGGCGCAAGGAGGACCGGATGGACCAGGTCGCCACCATGAAGGCCCGGTTCCGCCCCGGCAACTACCCCGGTCCGAAGCCCGGCCCGGGTGTCTTCGCCACCTCCAGCTCGGTGGCCACGCCGGCCCGCCTCCCCGACGGCCGGCTCACCGACCGCAGCATCCCGGAGATCCTGCCGGTGCGTGAGCTGACCGCCGAGGAGACCTCGCTGAAGGGGACGGACAAGAAATGAACTCGTTCTTCTCGGTCGAGCCGACCTACTACCTCGTCCTCGCCGCGGTGCTCTTCACCATCGGCGCGGTCGGGGTGCTGGTCCGGCGGAACGCGATCGTGCTGTTCATGTGCGTCGAGCTGATGCTCAACGCGGCGAACCTGACGCTGGTCACCTTCAGCCGGATCAACGGCGACCTGAACGGCCAGATCATGGCGTTCTTCGTGATGGTGGTGGCGGCGGCCGAGGTGGTGGTCGGGCTCGCGATCATCATGTCGATCTTCCGGACCCGGCGCTCGGCGAGCGTCGACGACGCCAACCTGCTGAAGTACTGAGAGGCCGACGGTGGAACAGATTGTGACGCTCGCGTCGGCTGAGCCGACCGGAGCCGTCGCGTTCGCGACGGCGAGTGGCCTGCTGGGCAGCTTCTGGCTGCTGGTGGCCATCCCGCTGGTCAGCGCGGCGATCCTGCTGCTGCTCGGCCGGCGGGCCGACCGCTGGGGTCACTGGCTGGGCGTGGCGGCCATCGGTGCCGCCTTCGTGCTCGGCCTGACCTACTTCTTCCAGCTCCGCGGCCTGGAGAACAAGCAGGTCCAGCTGAGCCTCTGGCAGTTCATCGCGGCCGGTGACCTGAAGGTCGACTTCGGGCTGCTCTTCGACCCGCTGGCCGCGGTCTTCGTGCTGCTGATCACCGGGGTGGGTTTCCTGATCCACCTCTACGCGGTCGAGTACATGGCGCACGACGAGGGCCGGCGACGGTTCTTCGGGTACTTCAACCTGTTCGTCGCCGCGATGCTGCTGCTGGTGCTCGGCAACAACTACGTGATGCTCTACTTCGGCTGGGAGGGCGTCGGCCTGGCGTCTTACCTGCTGATCTCCTTCTGGTACGGCCGCCCCAGCGCGGCCACCGCCGGCAAGAAGGCGTTCCTGATGAACCGGGTCGGCGACGCCGGCCTGGCCATCGGCATCTTCGTGCTCTTCGCCCAGCTCGGCAGCACCCAGTACGAGGACGTCTTCAACGGCGTCGGCGCGATGAGCCAGACCACCGTGCTGGTGCTGGGCCTGCTGTTGCTGCTCGGCGCGGCCGGCAAGTCCGGCCAGTTCCCGCTCCAGGCCTGGCTGCCGGACGCGATGGAGGGTCCGACCCCGGTCTCCGCGCTCATCCACGCGGCCACCATGGTCACCGCGGGCGTCTACCTGATCGCGCGTTCCAACCCGATCTTCTCGGCCAACGCCACGCTCCAGCTCGTGGTGGTCAGCGTCGGCGCGATCACCCTGCTGATGGGCTGCGTCATCGGCGCGGCCAAGGACGACATCAAGCGGGTGCTGGCCTGGTCGACGGTGAGCCAGATCGGCTACATGTTCCTCGGCGTCGGTCTCGGTGGCGCGGCGTACGCGCTGGCCATCGTGCACCTGCTGGCGCACGGTTTCTTCAAGGCCAACATGTTCCTCGGCGCCGGCTCGGTCATGCACGGCATGAACGACCAGGTGGACATCCGCCGCTTCGGCGGGCTGTCCAAGTACATGAAGGTCACCTGGCTGACCTTCATGATGGGCTGGCTCGCCATCATCGGCATGTTCCCCTTCTCCGGCTTCTTCTCCAAGGAGCCGATCATCGTGGCCGCGTTCGAGCGGGAGGGCTGGACCGCCTGGCTCTTCGGCGGGGCCGCGCTGCTCGGCGCCGGGCTCACCGCGTTCTACATGACCCGGCTCTTCGTGCTCACCTTCCACGGCCCGAAGCGGTGGACCGAGGAGATCGAGCACCCGCACGAGTCGCCGAAGCTGATGACCATCCCGCTGATCCTGCTGGCGATCGGCTCGGTGGCGGCCGGCTTCCTGATGAAGAGCGCGGTGCCGGACTGGCTGGAGGCGACCGCCGGGCTCGGCGGCCAGGAGGAGGCCCACGAGCCGGTCCTCGCGCACTGGCTGCTCACCACGCTCTCGCTGCTGGTGACGGTGCTCGGCGCCGGGCTGGCCTGGTTCCTGTTCCGCAACGGCACGGCCACCGAGCCGCAGCCGGCCGGCGTCGTGGTCACCGCCGCCCGCCGGAACCTCTACACGGACGCCTTCAACGAGGCGGTCTTCGAGAAGCCGGGCATCTTCCTCACCCGGGCGCTGGTCTTCCTCGACAACCGGGGCGTCGACGGGCTGGTCAACGGCCTCGCCGCCGCGGTGGGCGGTGGCTCGGGCCGGCTCCGGCGGCTGCAGACCGGCTTCGTGCGGTCGTACGCGACCTCGATCCTCACCGGCGCGCTGCTCGTGGTGGCGGCGTTCCTGGCGGTGCAGGCGGGGTGGCTGGCGTGATCGACCTGAACGCGGCCGCCCCCGCCGGCGGGCCACGCAGTCACGACGGAGGTAAGGCCGAATAATGTCCAACTTCCCGTTCCTCTCGGTGCTGACCGTGGCACCGCTGGTCGGCGCGCTGGTCGTGGCCCTGCTGCCACGCCGCCGGCCGGACCTGGCCAAACTGGTGGCGTTCGGCTGGTCGCTGCTGGTGCTGGTGCTGTCGGTGGTCATGTGGTTCACCTTCTCCGCCGACGGTGACCGGTTCCAGTTCCGCGAGTCGTACCCGTGGATCCCGACCTGGGGCGTCAACTTCACCTTCGAGGTGGACGGCATCGCGTTGGTGATGCTGATGCTGATCGCGATCCTGGTGCCGCTGGTGATCCTGGCCTCCTGGCACGACGCCGAGTCGTCCAAGCGGTCGGTGCCGGTCTACTTCGCGCTGCTGCTCATCCTGGAGAGCACGATGATCGGCGTCTTCGCGGCGTCCGACGTCTTCCTGTTCTACGTGTTCTTCGAGGTCATGCTGGTGCCGATGTACTTCCTGATCGGCAGCTACGGCGGCCACCAGCGGCAGTACGCGGCGGTCAAGTTCTTCCTCTACTCGCTGGTCGGCGGCCTGTTCATGCTCGCCGCGGTGATCGGCCTCTGGGTCGTCGGCGGGAAGACCTTCGACTGGCAGGCGCTGAGCCAGGCGAACTTCGCGACGGACACCGCCCGCTGGCTCTTCCTCGGCTTCTTCCTCGCGTTCGCGATCAAGGCGCCGTTCTTCCCGTTCCACACCTGGCTGCCGGACGCCGGTGGCGCGGCCCCGGCCGGTGCCGCGGCGCTGCTGGTCGGCGTGCTGGACAAGGTCGGCACCTTCGGGATCCTGCGGTACTGCCTGCCGCTCTTCCCCGAGGCGTCGCGCTGGTTCGCGCCGTACGCGCTGGCGCTGGGCGTGATCGGCATCATCTACGCCGCGCTGCTGGCGGTCGGGCAGAACGACCTGAAGCGGCTGGTGTCGTACACCTCGATCGCGCACTTCGGGTTCATCGGCGTCGGCATCTTCGCCTTCACCACCCAGGCCGGCACCGGCGCGGTGCTCTACATGCTCAACCACGGGCTCGCCACCGGCCTGCTCTTCCTGGTGGTCGGCATGCTGATCGCCCGCCGCGGCTCCGCGCTGATCAGCGACTTCGGTGGGGCCGGCCGGCTGGTGCCGGTGCTGGCCGGGGTGCTCTTCTTCGCCGGTCTCGCCTCGCTGGCGCTGCCCGGCACCGCGCCGTTCGTCTCCGAGTTCCTGGTGCTGATCGGCACGTTCACCACCAACAAGCCGGTCGCGGTGATCGCCACGCTCGGCATCATCCTGGCCGCGGCGTACGTGCTGTGGATGATCCAACGGACCACCCAGGGCACCCTCAACCCGGGCCTGACCGAGGTCGAGGGCATGCGTCGCGACCTGACCCTGCGCGAGAAGATCGTGGTCGCCCCGCTGATCGCGCTGATCGTGCTGCTCGGCTTCTACCCCAAGCCGGTCACCGATGTCATCAACCCCGCCGTCAAGGCGACCATGCAGGACGTCGGCCGGACCGACCCTGCGCCGGCGGTCGGCAGCGTCCAGGAGGCCGCAAAATGACCGAGCTGAAGTTGCCGTCGATCGACTACGCGGCGCTCGCTCCGATCCTGATCATGCTGGGCGCCGCCCTGCTCGGCGTCCTGGTCGAGGCGTTCGTGCCGCGCCGGCTGCGCAACGGGGTGCAGCTCGGGCTCGCCCTGCTGGCGGTCCTCGCCGCGCTGACCATGGTGATCCTGGAGGCGGACGACCGGCTGCTCACCGCGGGTCGGGCCATCGCGGTGGACGGGCCCACGCTCTTCCTCCAGGGCTCGATCCTGATCCTGGCCACCATGGCGCTGCTGCTCATCGGTGAGCGCGCGGTGGAGCGGGGCGGGGCCTTCGTGGCGCACGCGGCGGTCACCGCCGAGTCGGTCGACGACCGGCGGCAGGCCGAGAACGTCGGCGGCACCACTGAGGTGTACCCGCTCGCCACCTTCGCGATCGGCGGCATGCTGATCTTCGTGGCGGCGAACGACCTGCTGACCATGTTCATCGCGCTCGAGGTCTTCTCGCTGCCGCTCTACCTGCTCTGCGCGCTGGCCCGTCGCCGGCGGCTGCTGAGCCAGGAGGCGGCGATGAAGTACTTCCTGCTCGGCGCGTACGCCTCGGCGTTCTTCCTGTTCGGGGTGGCGCTGATCTACGGCTTCACCTCGGGCATCCCGGGTCGCCCGGCCGGCGTCGACTTCGCCACCGTGCACGCGGCGGTCGCCGACTCCTCGACCAGCCCGACACTGCTCTACGCCGGCATGGCGCTGCTCGCCATCGGCCTGCTCTTCAAGGCCGCCGCGGCGCCGTTCCACGTCTGGACGCCGGACGTCTACCAGGGCGCGCCGACGCCGGTGACCGGCTTCATGGCGGCCTGCACCAAGGTTGCCGCGTTCGGCGCCCTGCTGCGGGTCTTCCACGTGGCCTTCTCCGGGGCCGCCTGGGACTTCACCCCGGTGCTGGGCACGGTGGCGGTGCTGACCATGCTGGTCGGCGCGGTGCTGGCGGTCACCCAGACCGACATCAAGCGGCTGCTCGCGTACTCGTCCATCGCGAACGCGGGCTACCTGCTGGTGGGCGTGCTGGCGCCGAGCAAGAGCGGGCTCTCCGGCACGATGTTCTACCTGGTCGCGTACGGCTTCTCGGTGATCGCCGCGTTCGCCGTGGTGACCCTGGTCCGGGACGCCGACGGGGAGGCCACCCACCTGTCCCGCTGGGCCGGCCTGGGGCGGCGCTCGCCGTTCTTCGCCGCGATCTTCACCTTCATCCTGCTGGCCTTCGCCGGTATCCCGCTGACCAGCGGGTTCACCAGCAAGTTCGCGGTCTTCGGGCCGGCCTGGGAGAGCGGGAACGCCTGGCTGGTGATCGCCGGTGTGCTGACCAGCATGGTGCTGGCCTTCCCGTACCTGCGGGTCGTGGTGATGATGTGGCTCTCCGAGCCGGGCGAGGCCACCCCGACGGTCGCCGTGCCGGGCGCGCTCACCTCGGCGGCTCTGGCCATCGGCGTGCTCGCCACGCTGGTGCTGGGCGTGGCCCCGACGCAGCTGCTCGAACTGGCCAACGGTGCGGCCGAATTCGTCAGATGATTCCAGGGAGTCCTCCGGGGGCCGGTACGCCGTGGCGTACCGGCCCCCGCTCCGTATCCCCCTCTCCGGGCAGGTCGAACGGGTGTGGCATGGTTGAAGGCGTGATTCCGGCTGGCGAGCGTTCAGGTGCCACCGGCCCCGGCGGTCGCCCGGGCCCGGAGGCCACGGGTCAGTTCGGCGCGCTCGGCCTGCACCTCGCCGATCCCCGCGTCGAGGCCTCCGTGCTGGGCATTCTCGAAGGCGTCGAGGCGGAGCTGCGGGCCAGCGTCGCCAGCGCCGACCCGCTCGTCACCGAGGCGGCCCGGCATCTGGTGGAGGCCGGCGGGAAGCGGTTCCGTCCGCTGCTGGTCGCGTTGGGTGCGCAGTTCGGCGATCCGACGGGCCCGCAGGTCGTACCGGCCGCCGTGGTGATGGAACTCACTCACCTGGCGACGCTCTACCACGACGACGTGATGGACGAGGCGGCCGTGCGCCGGGGCGCTCCGAGCGCCAACTCCCGCTGGACCAACTCCGTCGCCATCCTGGTCGGTGACTACCTCTTCGCCCGCGCCGCGGACATCGCGGCCGACCTGGGCCCGGACGCGGTCCGTCTCCAGGCGCGTACCTTCGCCCGACTGGTGCACGGGCAGATCGCCGAGACGGTCGGGCCGCGCGGTACCGACCCGGTCGCGCACTACCTGCACGTCATCGCCGAGAAGACCGGTTCGCTGATCGCCACCTCGGCCCGCTTCGGCGGGATGTTCGGTGGTGCCTCCGCCGAGCACACCGAGGCCCTGGCCGGGTACGGCGAGACCATCGGGGTGGCCTTCCAGCTCTCCGACGACCTGCTGGACATCGCGAGCGAGTCGGTGCAGTCGGGCAAGACGCCGGGCACGGACCTCCGCGAGGGAGTGCCGACCCTGCCGGTGCTCTACGCGCTCGCCTCCGACGACTCCGACGCGGCCAGCGTACGGCTGCGGGAGGTGCTCGCCACCGGCCCGCTGGTCGACGACGCGCTGCACGCCGAGGCGCTCGGCCTGCTGCGCGAGTCCCCGGCGCTCAAGCGGGCCCGGGAGACGGTGCGCAGCTACGCCGAGGACGCCCGCTCCCGCCTCGCCCCGCTCCCCGAGGGCCCCTCCCGCCGCGCCCTGGAGTCCCTCTGCGACTACATCGCCGACCGCACCAGCTGACCCCCCCGGCCCTCCGGCCCCCTCCGGCCCTGGCCCCACAGAACTGATCATTAAGTTGTTGCCACGACGCGCCGTGTCCGAAGGCAATAACTTCACGACTGGGTGGTGGGGGCGGGTCAGCGGGTGAGGAGGCGGGCGCCGGTGAGCATGAGGGCGGCGGCCACGAGCATCGCCGTGGCGGCGGCCAGCCACATGGCGGGATAGCCGAGGGCGCCGGCCAGGGTGCCGAGACCGAGCGGGCCCAGACAGCCGCCCGCGTACACGCCGGTCTGGGTGATCGAGGTGGCCGCGGCCGGGGCCTGCGGGTGCAGCCGGACCACCGCGAAGTTCAGCAGCCCGGGCCAGGCCCAGCCGAGGCCGAACCCGAGCACCACGCCGGCGACCAGCGGCACCGGACCGGCCACCGCGAGCAGGGCCAACCCACCGGCACCCACCACGAGCATGCCCGCGATCAGTGCCACGTGTCCGCTGTGTCGGCGGTCGGCGAGCCAGCCGGCACCGATCCGGGCCAGCACGCAGACCACGCCGCCCAGGGTGAGGGTCAGCCCGGCCAGCGCCGGCGGGAGGCCACGACCGGCGGCGGAGTCGACCAGGAAGGTGCCCAGCGCGTTGGCCGCGGCGGCGGCCAGGGTGGCGGCCAGCCCGACCACCACGAGCGGGCCCGCCGCCCGCCCGGCACGTCCACCGGCGGTCGACCGTGCCCGGTCCCGCTCCTGCTCCGGTACGGCGGGCAGCGCGGCCAACGCCGCCACCGCGGCGACCACGAACGCCCAGCGCCAGCCGACGGTGAGCGCGACGGTGGGGACCGCCGCGCCGGCCAGCAGGGTGGAGGCCGGGACGGCCGCCTGCTTCACCCCGAAGGAGAGCCCCTGCCGGTGCGGGGGCACGTGCCGGGCCAGCGCGTCGTTGCTGGCGAGCTGGCCGAGCGCGTTCGCCGTGGCGCCGACCGCCAGCAGCCCGACCAGCGCCGGGTACGAGCGGGCCAGCGCCGCCACGGCCAGCAGCGAGCCGGCGGAGAGCAGGATGCCGGCCCGGGCCACCCCGGCGCTGCCGTAGCGCCCCACCAGCGCGCCGGACGGGATCGAGGCGAGCGCGCTCACCCCGAAGTAGACCGAGACGGCCAGGCCCAGTCCGGCGGGGGAGAAGCCGAGGTCCCGTCCCATCTGCACGGCGAGCCCGCCGACCAGGAACACGGGAAGCACGCAGGCGATGGTGGTGGTGATGGCCCCGGCGCTCGCCCGGACGGTCTGCCGGGCAGCGGAGGGCGAGGGGTGCAACGCGGTGTCGGTCATTGTCCGCACAACCTACGCCGACCGCGTTTTGGCAGCTCATCGTGACTGTCGGTGCACGGTCTGTGCCCGGGGATCTGGCATCCTCCATCCGAACAGGCATTTCGCACTCGGCCGGTTTTTCATATGGTGTAAGTCCCCGGCGGCGGAGGTGGTTGTGCGCGACCCCTTGGCGGAACCTTCGGACCTGATCCGAAGTGTCTCCCGCGCGCTTCGTGTGCTCGAATCGGTCGGCCGTGCGCCGCGGGGCCTCACCGTCAAGCAGATCGCCCGCCGGTGCGAGCTGACCGTGGCCACCACCTACCACCTGGTCCGCACCCTCGCGTACGAGGGCTACGTGATCCGCCGCGAGGACGGCACGTACATCGTCGGCCTGGAGGTGGCCGACCGCTACCGGGAGCTGGTGACCGCGTTCCGGGGGCCGCAGGCGGTCGGTGAGTCGCTGCGCCGGGCCGCCGCGGACACCGGCTGGAGCCACTATCTGGGCCGCTTCGTCGGCGGCCAGGTGGCGATCACGGCGGTCGCCGAGGGGCCGCGCTCGCCGTACCTGGAGGACCTGGTGCCCGGCTTCGACGAGGGCGCCCACGCCACCGCCCTGGGCAAGAGCCTGCTCGCCACCCTCAGCGCCGATCAGCGCTTCCGCTACCTGCGGGAGTACGGCATGCGCCCGTTCACCAACGCCACCCTGACCACAACGGAGGCGTTCGAGGCCGACCTGGCCGCCGGCGACCGCCGGGGCATGCAGTTGGAGCTGGGCCAGTTCCGGCAGGGGGTGGCCTGCGCCGCCGTGCTGGTCACCCCGGACAAGGACATCGAGCGCCGGGTGGTGCTGGCCTGCGCGCTGCCGGCCAGCGAGATGATGACCTCCGCGCGGGTGGTCCGGGCCAAGCTGCTCACCGCCGCCCGCTCGATCGCCGACGGCATCGCCGCCGACGTCGTCTGACCCCGGGCACGGTGCCGCCACCGGCCGGGAGCGGTCGCCGGGACCCGCCGCGCCGAGCTGCGGCTGAACCGTTGGGCGTCACGGCACGTATGGAAGGGCGAACGCATCGCCGGTCTCCCCGCCGCCGGAAGCGAGGTGCCCCCATCAGCGACCACGACGCCCAACTGCTGCGCGCGTTGCACGACGAGCACGCGGACGCGCTCTTCGCGCACGCCCTGCGGCTGGTCAACGGCGACCAGTCGCGCGCCGAGGACCTGGTGCAGGAGACCCTGCTCCGGGCCTGGCGGCACCCGGAGTCGCTGGACCCGCGGCGCGGCTCGGTCCGTGCCTGGCTCTTCACCACCGCCCGCAACCTCGCCATCGACGCCTGGCGGCGCCGGTCCACCCGGGTCGGCGAGGTCTACACCGACGAGCTGCCCGAACCTCCCGAGACGATCGACGAAGCGGAGCGCGCGGTGGAGGCGTGGACCGTGGCCGAGGCGCTCAACCGGCTCAGCCCGACCCACCGCGAGGTGCTGGTGGAGTGCTTCTACCAGGGTCGTTCGGTGGCCGAGGCGGCCGCCCGGCTGGGCGTACCGCCGGGGACGGTGAAGTCGCGCACCCACTACGCGCTGCGCTCACTACGGTTGGTGCTGGCCGAGATGGGGGTGACCGGATGACCCGCTGCGAGTTCGCACACGACGACGGGGCGTACGTGCTGGGCGCCCTCGCGCCGGCCGAGCGGGCCGCCTACGAACGGCACCTGGCCGGCTGCGCGGCCTGCCGGGAGGCGGTGGCCGAGATCGCCGTACTGCCCGGCCTGCTGGGCCGGCTCGACCCGGCCGGGCTGGAGCAGTTCCTGGAGGTCGGCCCGGAGACCTCCCGGGTGCCCGCGCTGCTCGACGAGGCCCGGGAGCGGCGGCGCCGCGAGCGGTCCCGCTCCCGCCGGCGGTACGCGGTGACCGCGCTCGCCGCGGCCGTCCTGGCGGTGCTGGCCGGGCTGGGGGTGGCCCAGCTGCGGCCGGTGGGTCCCGCCCCGGCCCCGCAGGTGTCGCTGGCCACGATGCGGCCGGTCGCCGGCACCGTGCCGGTGCACGCCGAGATCGGGCTGACCGACAAGAAGTGGGGCACCGAGGTCACCCTGCGCTGCGGGTACGACCAGCGGACCGGCGACCGGGAGGCGTACACCTTCCGGCTGGTGGCGCACGGCCCGGACGGCGCCACGGAGCAGGTCGCCACCTGGCTCGCCGCGCCCGGGGACAACCTGAGGATGACCGGCGCGACCCACTTCACGCACGGCGAACTGGTCCGCCTCGAACTGCTGCGTGCCGACAACACCCCGGTCCTCGCCTACGACCTGCGTTGAGCCGGGTCAGCGGGTCGGGGCGGGCACCGGGCTCGTCGCGTTCCGGGCGGCCGTGGTGCGGTTGCGGCGGGCGTGCCGCAGCGCGTCGACGGTGAAGACCAGCAGGGCGAGCCAGACCAGGGCGAAGCCGGCGAGGCGGGCCGGCGGCATCGGCTCGTGGTAGATCAGCACCCCGCAGCCGAGCTGGAGGATCGGGGCCAGGTACTGGAGCATGCCGATGGTGGACAGCGGCAGCCGGTTCGCCGCCCCGGCGAAGAGCAGCAGCGGGATCGCGGTGGCCGCGCCGGCCAGCACCAGCAGCGCGGTGTGCACGGCCGAGACGTGGCCGAAGGTGCCGCGCCCGCCCAACCAGGCCAGGTACGCCAGCGCCGGCAGCGCCAGCACCGCCGACTCGACGAAGAGCCCCTCCGCGGCGGGCAGCGCGAGCCGCTTCTTGACCAGCCCGTACCCGGCGAAGCTGGCGGCCAGGGTGAGCGCCAGGTAGGGCAGCCGGCCGTAGTCGACGGTCAGCACGGCGACCGCCGACCCACCGACGCCGAGGGCCGCCCACTGCGCCGGCCGGAGCCGCTCGCGCAGCACGAGGACGCCGAGGAGCACGGAGACCAACGGGTTGATGAAGTAGCCCAGGGCGGTCTCCACCACCCGGTCGGAGTTCACCCCGTAGATGTAGGTGCCCCAGTTGACCGCGATCAGCGCGGCGGCCACGGTGATGCCGGCGAGGGCCCGGGGCCGCCGGGCCAGCGCGCGCAGGAAGGCGATGTTGCGCAGCGCGGCCAGCAGCAGGGCGACGAAGACCACCGACCAGACGATCCGGTGGGCGAGGATCTCCACCGGGCCGGCCGGTCGGAGCAGCTTCAGGTAGATCGGGAAGAAACCCCAGAGCAGGTACGCGCCGAGGCCGTACAGGTAGCCGAGGCGGAGCTGGTTCACGCCTCCACCGTAAGGGGTGGTACGCCGGCCTGATCCTTGCTGGTGACCGGCTTCACCCGGCGGTCCAGCTCCAGGTACCGCTCCGCCGCGACCGGCGTGAAGCCGACCTTCGCGTACAGCCCGTGGGCGTCGGCGGTGGCCAGCAGGAGCCGGCGCACACCCAGTTCGGCCAGGTGGTCGCGGACGGTGGCGGCCAGCCAGCCGCCCAGCCCCCGGCCCCGCTCGGCCCGGTCCACGTACACGTCGCAGAGCCAGCCGAAGGTGGCCCGGTCGGTGACCACCCGGGCCACCGCGACCTGCCGGCCGTCGCCGGGACGGTAGACGCCGAAGCCGATCGAGCCAGCGAAGGCCCGCTCGACGGTGTCCCGCTCCCGCCCGAGCGCCCAGTACGCGTCGGTGCAGAGCCAGTGGTGCACCCGGTCCAGGTCGAGCCGGTCGGGGTCGGTGCTGAGCTGGTAACCGTCGGAGCGGGTCAGAGTGAACACCCGACCGACGCTAGCCCCGGCACCCCGGCCCCTCACCAGCCAATTCCCGCCCACTGGTCTGAGCGGTGGGCGGGAATCGGCGGTGCCGCGGGGCGGGTCGTGGGCTCAGTCCCGGTCCAGGACCGCGCCGAGGATCCAGGTCACGATGCCGACGAAGAGCGCGCCCAGCACCGCGGCCGGCCAGAAACCGTCCACGTGGAACGGCAGCCCGGCCTCACCCGCGATCCAACTCGTGAGCAGGAACAGCAGGCCGTTCACCACCAGCGCGATCAGACCGAGGGTGAGCAGGTAGAAGCCGCAGCCGACGGTCTTGATGATCGGCTGGAGCACGGCGTTGACGACACCGAAGATCACCGCGACCAGCACCAGCGTGGTCACCGTCTCGGTGGCCGACGCCGAGTCCAGCGAGATGCCCGGGATCAGCAGGGTGGCCAGCCAGAAGGCCACCGCCGTGGAGGCCAGCCGGATCAGAAGGCCCTTCAGGAAATCCATGGCCGGGATCGTGCCATGCCGCGTCGAGTCACGGAACCCGTCGGAGCCCGACCGCTCGGGGGGCGCCGCTGCGCCACGGGCGGACTCAGCGGCGGCTGGGCCGACCGACCAGTTGCGACTCGATCGGCGTCGGGGAGAGCAGCGCCCAGCGCAGCGCCCGACGGTTGACCACCGCCACCATGTCGTCCCGGATCCGGGTCAGCCACTCCGCGGACGCACCGAGGCCGAGCGCGGTGCCGGCCAGTGCCGCCTCGCCCGGGTCCAGTGGTTGCAGGATCGCCAGGTCGGCGCGGGCCAGCGCGGCCGAATCGGCTGCGGTCAACTCGTCCCGGACCACCAGCACGGCCTGCCAGGGGGCCGCCGGCCCGACCTCCGCAGGCACCGGCCCGACGTCGACCACGACCAGCAGCGGTTGCAGTGGGGAACCCGGCGCGCCACCCACCGGGCGGCCGGGCGGGATCAGCGGCACCGCACCGGCCGGCGCGCCCACCCCGCGCACGAACGGCTCCCACACCCGGGGACGGGCCGTCTGGACCACCACCCGGGCCCCCAACGCCAGCGCGCGCAGCCCCATGAGCTGCGCCGCCCGTACGCCGCCGACCAGCAGCAGACGGGTGGTCCCCGGCCCGAAGAGACGCACGGTCACCGCGCCGCCGTGCCGGTTCGCCCCGACCATCAGGCCGGCGTCGCCCAGGGCCAGCTCCAGCGCGTCCACCGTGCCGCCGGCCACCGGCGTGCCACCCGGGGACGCCGCCAGCGGCAGGGTGGCGGCCAGGCCCGCCAGGTGCTCACCGTCCAGCCGGTGGACCTCCGCGCCCAGGTCACCGGCGAGCCGGCGCAGCGCCCGGTCGGCGACGGTCAGCGCCGGGCCGTTCCAGGCGGCCAGGCGTACGGTCAGCTCCGCCGCGACCGGTGCGGCGTCGGCGGTGGCGCGCGGACCGACGCAGAGCGAGACGGTGGTCGCGGCCGCCGGCAGCGCCAGCAGCCGGGGCACCAGCCGCCGGCCCGCGTCCGCCCGCGCATCCGGCCACCGCCGCAGCCGGTACGTCGCCTGGGTCAGCCCGCCGACCGTCACCGCCGGCCACGATTCGCGCACCGGCGCGTGGGTGTCGTGGTGGGCCAGCTCGGCCATCACCCGCAGCGCGGCCGGCCCGCCCAGCGGACGACCGGTCAGCGGGCCGAGCCGGCGGACGATCCGGCGGACCGCACCGGCCAGGGCCCGCCGCAGCTCGTCGTCCGACCAGCCGTCGGCCCGGAGCACCCGGACCGCCAGCACCGCGCGGGCCCGGGCGGCCAGCCGCCCGTCGGTGAGCTGACGGTACGAGGTGCCGGCGGTGCCGGCCCCGGCAGTGGGAGCGGGGGCCGGTGCGGCGCTGAGCAGGAGCTGGAGCCGCACCGGCGGGCTCTCCGGGCCCGGCGGGGGCAGCAGGTGCAGCGGTGCGGGCAGTGCCCGGGGGCCGTCGCCGATCAGGTCGCCGGGGTCGCCGATCTCCAGCAGCGCGACCATCCCGGCCGGGTCGTCGAGCACGGCCACCGGGTCACCGGACGGCTCGACGGTGGTCATGCGGGATCCCGGGGCGACCAGCGCCAGCAGCGCGGCCGGTGCCGAGGCGGCGGGCAGGGCGCGCCGTCGGGTCAGGTGCGCCAGCCCGACCAGGAGCCACTCGTAGAGCCAACGGCCGCGCCAGCGCAGCCAGGCACCGGGCAGCAGCAGCGCCGCCAGCAGCAGGGTCACCGCGATCGCTGCCGCCCCGTGGCCGACGGCCGCCACCGGGGCGGCCACCGCCAGCTGTGCCGCGACGACCTGACCGGCCCGGACGCCGGACGCCGGGCGGCGGGCCCGTGCCGCCGCAGGGGAGGTCACGGGTGCCGGCCGCGCGCTCGTGCTCGCCGTCACCGCGCCTCCTCCACCGTGTTCGCCGGGTGACGTTGCCGTGGCTCATCGTAGGACGTCTTTGTCCACAGGGGAGGCCCGGGGGTAGCCGAACCGGAGTCGGACCGCTACCGTCAGCGACGAGTTTCGCCGAGCGCGCCCGTCTCCGTCCCCTGATCCGGTCCCGCGCACCGGCGAGTCCACGGTGGTCGTTCCGGCGACCAGCCACGACCGAGGAGACGAGGTGACGTCCGGGTGTCCCAGACCCAGGCAGAAGCTGCGGTGATGCAGCAGACCGCCGCGAAGTTCGAGCAGGTGGACCAGTCGTTGCAGACCATGCTCAATGGCCTGATGGCCGAGCTGGAGGTGTTGCAGCAGGCCTGGCGGGGTGCCGGTGGGCGCTCGTTCGAGCAGGTCAAGCAGCAGTGGGCGCAGGACCAGGCGGCGCTGCAGCGGGCCCTGCGGGAGACCGCCACCGCCATCCGTACCGCCGGCCGGCAGTACGACGTCTCGGACACCGAGGCCGCCGGCCGTGTGTCCGGCACCCACCGCGGCATCCAGCTGCCGCTCTGACCCGAGGAGGGACGATTCCCATGGACCACGGTGTGCTGGTCGTCAACTTCGCCGCGCTGCACCAGGCCGGCGCGGACATCCAGAAGGCGCTGAACACCCTCGACAGCCAGCTCGGGCAGCTCGAACGGGACGCCGCGCCGTTGGTGGCGAGCTGGTCGGGCGACGCCCGCGAGGCGTACGAGCAGCGGCAGGCGCGCTGGCGGGCCGCCTCGCAGGATCTCCAGGCGATGCTGCGTGACATCAAGCTGGCGGTGGAGGATTCGGCCGCCGACTACCTCGACACCGAGAAGCGCAACGCCAACCTGTTCCAGTGACGCATGCGCGGGGCGGGCCTCCCGCCCGCCCCGCGTGCCCTGCTCGCAGCACGATCGCGGTGCGGGGTGCGGGGTGCGGGGTGCGGGTGCGGGGTGCGCGGTGCCGATGGTCAGGCCGGTCCGGCGGGGCGCCACCGGCGGCGGGCCCCGCGCGGCAGCACCGTGGCCAACAGCAGCACGAGAACGGCCGCCGCGCCGGACCCGCCCGCCACCAGCAGCGCCCGTTCCCGGGCCGCCGCCCGGCGCTCCTGCCGGGCCAGCGCCGCCGGATCCGGCCTCTCGACCGGCAACGCCGGTCCCCGCTCGGCGCGGTCCGCGGTCCGGCCGGGCGACTCGGTCACCGCCCGGTACGGGTTCAGCACCCCGGCGCCGTAGCCGTCGCCCCGGCCCGGTGCCGGGTCGGCGCTCGCCACGATCCGCCGGGCCACCTCGGCGGCACTCAGCTCCGGGCGGTACTGCCGGAGCAGCGCCGCCGTGCCGGCCACGAAGGGCGCCGCGTAGCTGGTCCCCTCCGCCCGCCGGTGCCCCTGCCCGGGCGCGGCCATGAGCACGTCCCCGCCCGGGGCGACCAGGTCGACGTACGGGCCGGTCTGGGAGAAGGGGGACCGGGTGCCGTCCGCCCCGATCGCGCCCACCCCGAGCACCCCGTCGTACGCGGCCGGGTACGGCCGGGGGTCACCGCTGTCGTGCAGGTTGCCCACGGCGGCCACCACCACCACGTCCCGGCGTACCGCGTCCGCGATCGCGGCCCGCACGGCGGGGTTGTCCGCGTACAGCACGACGGAGAGGTTGAGCACGTCCGCGTCGTGGTCTACCGCCCAGCGGATCGCCCGGGCGAAGTCGGCCGCCCCGACCGTACGCCCCGACTCCCGCCCCTCGACGACCTGCTGCTCGCTGACCCGTACCGGGAGGATGCGGGCACCCGGGGCGAGCCCGTGGAACGCCACTCCCGGGCGGGCGGTCGCCGCGATGATGCTCGCCACCCCGGTGCCGTGCCCGGCGCAGTCCCGGGTGCCGTCGCCGCCGGGGTCCAGGAAGTCGGCGCCGTCGAGCACCCTGCCGGCGAGCTGTGGATGGGTGCGGTCCACCCCGGAGTCGATCACCGCGACGGTCACCCCGGTGCCGTCCGCGAGCGGGGTGAGCCGGTCGGGGGCGTAGCGTTGCTGTGGCCAGGGCCGGGCCGGGACGAGGCGGGCCGGTGCGGGTGGCGTGGCGCATCCGGACGATGCGCGGGCCGCCGCGGGCGCGGCCGGCAGCGCGACGGTGAGCAGGGTCGCCAGGGCGGCCAGGGCCGGGCGCGCGCTGGGCCGGGACATCGACCGCCTCCGTACTGTGTCGGCTCCGGAACGGGATGTTAGCGCCTCGGTCGAGAGCCGGCGGACCACTGACGGCCAGCCATTGTGATCTTGTTACCACCTTGTAGGTTGTAGGCGATGCCTGTGGCCTGTGCGCGGAAGGAGTGGTGGCCGTGACCGGATGGGAACCGGCCACCGAGGCCGAGGTGGCGATGCGGGACGCGCTGCGCGCCCAGGACCAGCAGCTCTACTTCCGGCTGCTGACCAGGGTGGAGCTGCTGCTGCCGGTCGCCGGCCAAGGTGCCGCCGGGGCGGGCTGGGGGACCTGGACGACCGGCGGTCGGACGCACATCCTGGCATTCACCTCCGCCGCCGCGCTGCGTGCCTGTCTCGGGCAGAACGCCGGTGCCGCCCGGCGCGTCCCGTACGCCGAACTGGCGGCCGGCTGGCCCAACCACGAGTGGTGGCTGGCGGTCAATCCGGGCCTGCCGATCGAGGGTTACCTGCCGGCCTGGTTCGTGGCGCAACTCTCCCGGGGCGACGTCCGCCTGCCGGGCCGGACCATGGGCGCCCGTGCGCGCCTGGAGCGGGTGCAGAACGCCGCCCGCGCCGGTGCCGGGCCGGCCGACCGGGACGCTTCGGCGTCGAGTGCCGGTGAGCGGTCCGGTCGCCCGGGCGTCGGACCCGCCGTCGACCGCCCGGCCGCCCCCGCCGAGCCGGCCACCGTGCCGTTCCCCGCGTCGCCGGCGTCGGCGGGCAGCGTGGTTCCCGAGCCGGCCACCGTGCCGTTCCCCGCCTCGCCGGCGCCGGCCGGCAGCGTGGTTCCCGAGCCGGCCACCGTGCCCTTCCCCGCCTCGCCGACACCGGCCGGCAGCGTGGCCCCGGAGGTGGCGCACGCCGGGTCTCCGCCGGCGTCGCAGCGCCCCGAGGCGGCGTCCACGCCGCCTTCCCTCGCGTCACGGCGTTCGGAGCCGGCCAACGGTCAGCCCGCCGAGGGTCCCGGCAGTCAACCGGCCAGCGGTGCCCGTGCCGGCGAGGCGGACCGCCCCGCCCTCGACGGCCTCTTCCGCCGTGGCGGTGACCTCGCCGCGCCCGCCGACCGCAGCACCGCCGTCCGGCCTGCTCCCGTCCCGGAGCCCGGATCGGACAGCCTGGCCGGCTGGGTCAGCGATCTGCGCCGACGGCCGGACGAGCCGGACGCCTTCGACGGCAGCGGCCGGGTCGGACCGACGAACGGTCGCCCGACCCCGCCGGCTCCGCCCCCGGCCCGGTCCTTCTTCGAGCCGGCGTCGGGGCGCTCCGCGCGGCGACCGTCCCCACTGGACCAGCCGCACCGCAACGGGGAGCGCGCCGCCCCGCCGTCCCGGTTCGCCCGGGGTGCTCAGCCGTTCCCGCGCCGTCGACCGCTCGACGAGCCGGTGCCGGAGGACCCGACCAGGGCGTTCCGTACCGACGACGGGGACGCGACCCAGGCCGTTCCGGTGGGCCGGCCGGAGGAGCCGCCCCGGGCCTTCCGCCCCGCGCCGCCTCCGCTGACCGCCGAGGAGGCGACCCAGGCGCTGCCGCGCCGCCGTCCCCTCCCCGACGAGGCCCAGGACGCCGAGGAGCGCACCGGTCCCGCCCCCGCGCGCGGAGCCACGACCGACGCGGAGGAACTGCCCTCGTCGGTCGCCGAGCCGGTCTCGGCACCACCCGCCGCGCGCCGCGGCTTCTCGCCGATCGTCATCGAGGGCACCGTCATCGAGGCCCGCGACCTCATCGAGCCGGCGGAGCCGGCCGCGCCGCGGGCCGACCCTGGACCGGTGGTGCCGGAGCCATACTCCGTTCCCAGCGTCCCGCCGCCTGTCCCGGCGACCGCGACCACCACGCCGCAGCCGTTCCGCGTCGAGGAGGCCACGGGCGTCACCGCGCCGCCGCCGTACCGCGTCGAGGAGGCCACGGGCGTCACCGCCGCCGCCGTACCGCGTCGAGGAGGCCACGGGCGTCACCGCGCCGCCGCCGTACCGCACCGGAGTGGGCGGGGACGGCCCGCCGCCGGCCCGCCCCACCGAGCCCACCCCGGTGGTCGCCGACGCCGGTTCCGTGGGCCCGGCCGTGCCGACCGGCAGCCGGACCGAGGGGCCGGACTCCTTCTTCGAGCCCACCGTGCCGCGCTACGAACGCCCCGCACCGCCTGCGGAGCGGTCCTTGTTCGACCCCGCCGGTCCGCCGGCTCGTCAGGACCCCGCCCCCGGGCCCCGCGAGGAGCCGAACGAGGCCTTCCCCGCCTCCCCGGCTCCGCTGGAGGAGCGGACGGAAGCGTTGTTCGCGTCCCCGGTGCCGGACCGCGCCGAGTCGTTCTCCGCGTCCCCGGCCGGGGTGCAGGAGCGGACCGAGGCCCTGTTCATGCCCCCGGCTCCGGTGCAGGACCGCACCGAGTCGCTGTTCGTGTCCCCGTACCGGGCGGAGGAGCCGACGGCGACTCCGGCCGAGCCGGTACGGGAGGCCCGGGCGGACGTGCCGCCGGTCGCCGACCCGACTCCGGCCACGATCCACCCTCCCGCGCCCGTGCCGTCGGACTTCGTGCCGGCGAACGAGGTGGAGGAGGAGTTGCTGGCGGCGGCGGGCAGCGGCAGCACCGACAGCTTCCTCACCACGCTGCTGCTGGCCCGGGTGCTGCTGCCGACGGCGGCCGACTCGGCACCGGGGAGCCGGCCGGGCGACCCGGGCTTCGTCTGGGGCACCGAGGAGCTCGACGGCGGGACGTACGTGGTGGTCTACACCTCGCCGGAACGGCTGGCCGACCGGGTCGACCCGCCGGTCGACACGGTCCGGGTGAAGTTCGTCCAGCTCATCCGGCGCTGGCCGGACGAGGCCTGGTCGTTCGCGGTGAACCCGGGCACCCCGGTCGGTGCCACGTATCCGGGTGAGCAGGTGCTGGCCCTGGCCAACTGGGCCGCGGAGGTCGGCCTCGGCGACGAGCCGGAGAGCGAGCCGGAGGAGACCGGCACCGCGACGACGCCGGCGGCCGAGACGCGCCCGGCCCCGGCCCGGGTCGACCCGACCCGGCCGGTGACCATGCAGAAGGCGGTCGCCCCGAGCCAGCTCGCCTACTACCTGGAGCGCGGCTACGACCGGGTCTCCGGCTTCGTGCACCGGGCCGCCGAACTGGCCCACCTGAGCAGCCCGGCCGAGCTGTACGACGCGCTCGGGCTCGGTCACGCCGGCTCGCCGTTCTCCCGCGAGGCCGACGAGATCTACGTGCTGCGCTGGCCCGCGTACCGGCCCAGTCTCTACCGGATCCCGTACGGCGGCCAGAACGAGGCCGCGATGCGGGCGATGGAGGGCTGGGTGATCGAGCGCCCGCCGTTCCGCGGCAACGGATTCGCGCCGGGGGAGAGCAGCGACGTGGTGGCCGAGTTCAAGGTGGACAGTGCCCGACTGCCGCACGGCGCGCAGTTGTGGCGGATCGGCGCCGACCGCACCGAGCGGGTGGTCGCCATCCTGGACACCGACGCGTTGCTCTGGCGTCAGGTGGGTGAAGCGTGACCCGCGACGGCTACGTGGCCCGCTGGCGGGGCCGGGAGTACCAGGCCAGCCCGGACGGTGACGACGTCCGGCTCTACCAGCCCGAACCGGGGGACGGCTTCGAGGAGGTCCGGCCCGGCCGGTACGTCCGGGTGGTGCCGGCCGCCGAGACCGAGGATCTGGCGTACGTGCGGACCACCTGCACCTGGCAGGGGCAGCCGTTCATCGTGCTGGCCGAGCACGAGGGCTGGCTGCGGGTGGAGTACACCGGCGGGCGCTGGCCGGTGGCCCGGGCGATGGGGCTGGAGGCCTTCGACTTCGGCGTCTACCAGGGTTGGGCACCGGCGAACGAGGTGGCCGAGCTGCGGGAGCAGCGGGTCTGAGTCAGGACTTGGTCCAGCGCAGCACCTCGCCGAGCACCAGGTCCCGGGCCTCCACGTGGGGGAAGTGGCCGACCCCGTCGAGCAGCCGCCACTCGTACGGGGCGCTGACGTAGCGGCCGGAGCCCTGGGCGGTGCGGGGCAGGGACGCCGCATCGAGCGCGCCGTGCAGTTGGAGGGTCGGGGTGACCAGCGGCTTCTGCATCAGCTTGACGAACCGGTAGCCGTGCAGGCGCAGCGCCGACCGGAACGCCCAGCGGTAGCCCTCCAGGGCGCAGAAGGCCGCCTGTGGGATCTGCATGGCGACCCGGCAGCAGCGGGCGTACGCCTCGAACTCCGGCCCGTTCACCCACCGCTCGCCGCCCCAGCGGCGCAGGATCTGCTCCACCTCGGCACCCTCGTCGCGGGTCAGCACGTGCTCGTAGCGGGGCAGCTGGAACTTCAGGGTGGCCGTGGCGGCGCTGAACTGGCCGCGCGGGTCGGCGAAGATGGCCGCCCGCAGCCGGAGCGGGTGCGGGGCCCCCAGCACGACCAGCCGGCGGACCAGGGTGGGGTGGAACGAGGCGGCGGTCCACGCGATGAGCCCGCCGGCGCCGGTCCCGACCAGGGTCGCCGACCGTTCGCCGAGGGCGCGGATCAGGCCGGCCACGTCGGCGGCGAGGGTGTAGCCGTCGTACCCGCGGGGCGGCTTGTCGCTGGCGCCGTACCCGCGCAGGTCGACCGCGACCGCCCGGAACCCGGCGTCGGCGACCGAGGGCAGCAGGTCCTTCCAGGCGTACCAGTACTCGGGGAAGCCGTGCAGGAAGAGCACCATCGGGCCGGTGCCGGCCTCGACGACGTGGAAGCGGCTGCCGTTGGCGCCGACGAACCGGTGCGTCCACGGCCCCTCGGGGAGGACGCAGCCTTCGTCGACGGGTCCGCGGCGCTGGTCGGTCATGGGCACAGCCTAGGGCCGGCATCGCGGCGCGGACCCCGCAGGTGGCCGGGATCAGGGGTTTCTCCGGGCGGCCGGGTCGGGTCGGCCCCGGAAAGGGCGATGCCCGGGCAGGTGACCTGCCCGGGCATCGCGAGGTGGTGCGGTGATCAGCGGTTCAGGAGAAGCGGACCTTCAACGAGGTGCCGTCCTGCTCGAGGACCTTGATCTTGACGCCGGTCGCCGGCAGCTTGACGCCGTGGTTCGGCAGCTCCGGGTACCAGTACTGCTGGGTGTCGTCGAACAGCGGCTGCGCGGCCTGGCCACGGATGTACTGCGGCTGGCTGTTGATGTGCAGCGTGAACGAGTCGGCCTTCTTGAGGCTGAACGGCGCGTCGTAGACCTGGACGCGGGCCCGCCAGGGGTTGCCGGTCAGGTTGTAGATGGGCCGCGGGTGCGCGTCGATGATCATGTTCCGGCCCTCGCCCGGGTGGTCGAACGTGTCGTTGTCCGCCCAACGGAGGTTCCAGTACGAGATCAGCAGACCGGTCTGGTACGCGTAGTGGTCCACGTAGTCCGGCCGGGTGTTCTGGTAGCCGAAGTAGTACGGGCCGGTCTTCAGGTACTTGTCGTACGAGACGTACGACCGGTTGCCGGCGATGTAGTAGTTGTCGAAGTCCTTGGTGTAGGTCTCCGCCTGGATGCTGAAGCCGTTGAGGGCCCAGTTGCCCGCGCCGGCCTCGGCACCGTCGGTGAAGACCGTGGCACCGTCGGCGGTCACGGCGATCGCGTCACCGTAGAAGCCGCCGGCCGAGACGCCACCGTCGGTCGTGTAGTGCAGCCGGAACTGCACCTTCTTGCCCGCCAGCGAGTTCAGCGGGATGTTGACGTCGACCCACTCGGGGGCGCTGTCCTCGTCCGGCGCGCTGGAGCCGGTGAGGGCGAAGCGGCCGGGAGAGATCTCCTTGAGCGCCTTGCCGCCGACCGTGCCGGGCAGCGCCGACCAGGTGGTGCCGCCGTCGGTCGAGGCCTCGAAGAAGAGGTAGTCGAAGTCCTCTTCGATGTTGTAGCGGCCCTTCATGGTAACCGCGGCGCTGGTCTTCCCGGTCAGGTCGATCGTCCGCGTCATCGTGGTGTTCAGGCCGTCGTCGTTGCCCGAGAAGTACTGCTTCGTGCCCTCGAACGGCTTACCGTTGTCGAACGTGTACGTCCGCTTCGGCAGCACCACGACCGCGCCCTGGGCCTTGTCGGAGTTGTACTCCTGCGGGCCCATCTTCAGGGTGCGCTTCTCGCCGGCCTTGATGACCTCGTAGTCGAGCCAGTTGAGCTGGAGCTTGTTCCAGGCGCCGAGGTCACCGCCCCGCTCGCCGATGCCGCCGTCGTTCTTGCCACCGAGGCGGCTCTGGGCCATCAGCGTCCAGTGCTCGTTGTTGTTGTCGCCGCCGTTGTTGACGTTGTAGTCGTCCGGCAGGCCCAGGTCGTGACCGTACTCGTGGTAGAAGACGCTCCGGCCGCCGTTCTCCGGCTGGATGGTGTAGTCACCGATCCACACGCCCGTGTTGCCGATCTCGGTGCCGCCGCCGAGGTTGCCCGCCGGTCCGGTGTTGCTGATGTCGGACGCGAAGGCGTACCAGCGGTGGCTCCAGATGGCGTCCTCGCCGTAGATCGGGTCACCGTCGGCCTCGTCACCGCCGGAGTGGACGATCTGGAAGTGGTCGATGTAGCCGTCCGGCTCGTTGAAGTTGCCGTCGCCGTCGAAATCGTACCGGTCCCACTCATCCATCGACTTGACGTCGGCGGCGATCTGGGCGTCGGTGCGGCCCTGCTTCTTCTGGTCGGCGACCCACTGGTTGGCGGCGTCGCGGACCAGCTCCCAAGTGTTGGAGCAGGTGTTGCTGGGGCAGACGTTCGGGTCGTCGCCGTTGGCGTCCTTGGGGTCGTCGCCCGAGCGGCCGTAGCGGGCCTCGTTGTACTTGACCTTGACCCAGTTGGTGACCTCACCGTCGACGCTGTACCGGCCGGAGGACTGGGCCTCGTAGTACTGCTTCAGCGACTCGTCACCGGGGGCGGTGCCGAAGTAGAGCTTGCGGAAGTAGTCGGCGTCGTAGTTCGGCTGCCAGACCGTGGAGTTGTCGACCGCACGGTTGGGCTGCGGGATCTGGTTGCTGAGCGGGCCGTCGAACTTGACCGGACCCGCCGTCCTCGGGGTCGTGTCCTTGTCCGGGAAGTCCGGGTGCCGCTCGTCGCCGAACTCGGCCAGGATCACGAAGATCTTGTCGGTTCGCTCGCGGCCGAGCTCGACGTACTGGTCCTCGGTCGGACCCGCGCCGGTCCGGGTGCTCTTGGTGAGCCCGCGGGCGGCGGGGCCCTCGGCGGCCTTCGTGCCGACCTTGACGACCGTGCTGCCGTTGATCTTCTGGGCCTTGGCGCGCCCGGAGAGGACCTCGCTGAGGCCCTCCTGACGCAGTGCCCGCCGCTTGGTTTCCAGCGGGTTGGGCAGGTCGTGCTCAGCCTGCTGCGGCTCGCTGACCGACGGCGCGGGCGCCGGCAGCTTCGGCGTCGGCGCGGCACTGGCGGCCGTTCCGGCCATCAGTCCCGTCGCCGTCAACGAAAGCCCGAGCAGACCCACTGCGACTTTGCGCACGTGGATACCTCCGGTGTGAGGGAACCGGCCCAACGGGGGTACGGGCCGGTGAAGATGTCCCACGTGTGGGACCAATGGTGAACATAGAACGTCCTGTGACGCGTGGGAAGACTGGTGCGTCGATTTGTAGCAACTTTTTGTTGGGAACGACTCGGGGCGTCACATCTCGATCGGTCGATCGGTCGGCCGGAGCAGCCCGAACGTCCCCTGGGCACGCGAAAGGGGCCGGTGGCGTCGCCGCCACCGGCCCCTCCCGTTCTGGTGCTACCCGGTCAGTTGGTGACCTTGACGACCATGTCGCTGTCCGGGGTGGTGCCCTGCTGCAGGATCTCGATCTTGGTGCCGGTGCCGGCGACCTTCACCGAGTTCCACGGGTTGCTGCTGTTCCAGTACTTGTTCGACCCGCTGTCGGTGAAGAGCGGGTTCGGGTCGAGTGCCGGCACGGTGACCGCCACGCCGTTCTTGTGGAAGGTCTGCGCCGGCTTGGCGTACAGGCTGAACGTCGCGTCGTAACCGTTGCGCCGGTTGCTGATGACGCCCTGGTTGCCGGCCTTGATCTGGCCCGGACGAACGTCGACCGGGAGGTTGAGGCCGTAGCCCGGGTGGGCCGACGTGTTGTTGTCGCCGTACGCGTAGTTCACGTACCAGACCAGCATGCCGGGCTGGTTCGAGAAGCGCTCGACGAAGTCCGGCCGGGTGTCGCCCCAGCCGAAGTTGTAGCCACCGGTCCGCAGCGTGTCGTCGTAACCGAAGTAGGTCCGGTTCTCGGCGATGTAGAAGCGGGGGTAGGTGTCGGTGACCGAGCCGCCCATCCGGGTGAAGCCCTTGGCCGTCCAGGCGGCGTCCAGCGTCTCCGCGTCGTCCGAGAAGACGACCGAGCCGTTCTTGGTCAGCGCGATGTTGTCCAGGAACGGGCCCGCCAGGTGCACGCCGCCGTCGGTGGCGTAGCGGTAGCGGAAGCTCACCGTCTTGCCGGCGTACGCCGACAGGTCGTAGGTCAGGTCGACCCAGTTGCCGCTGGTGGAGCCGTCGACACCGGTCTCGCCGGCGTCGATCAGCGAGTTGGACAGGGCGGACCAGGTGGCCCCGCCGTCGGTCGACACCTCGCCGTAGAGGTAGTCGTAGTCCTCCTCGATGTCCCACTGGGCCTTCGCGGTGATCGACGCGGAGGTCGCCCCGGTCAGGTCCAGGGTGCGGGTCAGCGTGGTGTTCAGGTCGTCCGCGCTGCCGCCCCACCACTCGTACGACCCGCCGAACGGCGTGTTGTAGCTCGTGGTCTGGTTCTGGGCGGGCAGGTTGACGATGACCGCCTGGGCCTTCGGCCCGTCACTGTCACCGGCCGGGCCGAGGGTCACCTGGGTGGAGCCCTTGCCGTAGTCGACCGCGGTGTAGTTCAGCCAGCCCAGGAAGAGCTTCGACCACGGGTCCATGTAGCCCGGGGTCGAGCCGATGTCGTCGGTGCCGTGGCTCAGCCAGGAACCGGAGGACATCAGCGTCCAGAAGCCCGTGCCGTTGTCGCCACCCGCGGTGTCGTACAGGTCCGGCAGACCGAGGTCGTGACCGTACTCGTGGGTGAAGACACCGAGCCCACCGTTCTCCGGCTCCGTGGTGTAGTCACGGATCCACATCCCGGTGTCGCCGATCTGGACACCACCCGCGAGGTTGCCGGCCGGACCGGCCTTGCCCTCGAGGTTGGGGAACGCGGCCCAGCGGTGCGACCAGATGGCGTCCTCGCCCTGGGCGCCGCCACCGGCCTCCTCACCCTCGCCGGCGTGCACCGCCTGGAAGTGGTCGAGGTAGCCGTCGGGCTCGTTGAAGTTGCCGTCGCCGTCGTAGTCGTACCGGTCCCAGATGTCGAACTGGGCCAGGTAGTCCTTGATCTGCTGCGGCGTCTTGCCGGCCTTGATCTGGCTGTCATACCAGGACGTGGCGCTGTCCTTGATGAAGTTCCAGGAGCCGTCGGCGTCGGAGATGGCGTTGCTGCCGTACCGCGCCTCGTTGTAGGGAACGGTGACCCAGTCGCTCACGTCACCGTTGACGGTGTACCGGCCGCCGGACTGCTTGAGGTAGAAGTCCTTGAACGACTCGCCCTCGCCGTAGAACATGTCCATGTAGTGCGCCCGGTCGAAGTTCGAGCGCCACAGGGTGCTGTTGTTGTCGGTCGGGCTGCCGTCCCAGTTGCGGTCCGGCTCGGGGATCTGGTTGACCACCGGGCCGGGGGTGCCGCCGGTACGCGGGTCGGTCTTGTCGCCGAAGTTGACCAGCATCGTGAAGATGGGGTCGGTCTTCGGCGCCTGCTGGTACTCGACGAACAGGTCGTCCTTGACCTGGATGACCTTCGAGCCGTTGCGCGTCTGGAGCTTGGCCTTGCCCTTGAGCAGGTCGGAGATCGCCTGCTTCTTGACCTCCCGCAGCTGATCCGCCTTCGGATCGGGCAGGTTGTCCTTGCCGTGCTTGGCCTTCTCGACGCCGGGGGTGGGCTCCGCCGCCGGGGCAGCGGATGCCGGCGCGGTGACCACGCCGGCTGCCAGCAGCGCGGCCGCGGCCGAAGCCAGGCCCGCCGTGACTCGTCTCCTCAAAGGTCCTCCTCCTTTGTGGAACTGTTACATGACAGGGACAACTACAGCCATCGCTGTCATGTCATGCGTCACTCACAATGGCACGGGTTTGCATCGTTGTCACCGGTCAATCACCCGAGTCGCGAGGCTTCTTATGCGGTCAAATTAGGACCAATGGGCGCGCGGAAGCGGGTCCAATTCACGTAACGTTTCGGTCACGATCACTTAAAGTAACGGTGATTATGAGGTCCCCAATGAGGAGCGCCCCGGGCGGCAAAAATGTCACACCGATCGGCAGAAGGATTCAGGCGCCTGTAAGACGACGGGGCCCGTCCGGAGCAGTGTGCTCCAGACGGGCCCCGCCCGGTGTCCCGACGCGCCGGGACGGTTCAGCTCACGGGGTAGCCGAGGTCACGTACACGGTCGCGTACGAGTTGTCCTTGGCCGCCCGCTTGATGACGATCGAGACGCCGTACGCGAGCCCGGCGTCACCCGGGTTGCCGGTGCCGAGGACGATCGCGCCGCCGCCCAGCGTGGCCCCGTAGTACGCCGTCGCCGGCGAGCCGTCCGGGTTGGTGACCCGGGTGCTGTACTTCGCGTTGCCCCGCGACGGGATCACCACGGAGGCGTCGTTGTCCCGGGCGTACGCGGCGCCGTTGCGGATCTCGATGCCCGGGTACCAGCCCTTGGCGTCGGTGAAGCCGGCCACCGGCGCCTGCGCCCCGAACGAGGTGCAGTACTCGCTGTACGGCTCGTCCGCCGCCTCCAGGCACTCCTTGAACGGGTACGTCGGGTTCAGCGAGAAGGCCGCGTTGGACGACTGCGGACGGCTGGGCAGGTTGTCCAGCACCGACGGGTCCTTCACTGCCGCCTCACCGGCCCGGCGCAGCGGGTCGTTGTGCGAGTCGACGATCAGCAGGCCGCCCTTGGCGCCGTAGCTGGGCAGCGAGGTCATCTGCGCGGTGACGTGGTTGACGTCGCCGAGCACGGTGTCCCGGTACCAGACCAGCATGCCGGGGGCGTTGTACGCGACCCGGTCGACCTTCCAGGCCTCGTGCGAGTAGACCGTGTCGTAGGTGTACTTCAGGCCCTTGTCGAAGCCGTCGAAGTTGCGCCACTCGGCCAGGTAGTACTGCGCCTTGACCTGGGTGCCGGCGTCGATGTGCCAGCCCGCCCCGGTGGTGTCGGTGAAGCTGCCACCGGTCTGGGTCCAGCCGGCCGCGCCGCTCTCGACGTCGTCGCTCCAGGTGGTCGCGCCGCCGCCGGTGACCGAGAAGTCGTCGGCGAACCAGCCCCGCTCCGCGAAAGCCGCGTCGGTGGCGTAACGGAGCCGCACCTGCACGGTCTGCCCGGCGTACGCCGACAGGTCGACGTAGTCGTGCCGCCAGCCGGCGCTGCTGCCGGTCAGGCCGTACTTCTTGTTGCCGTAGTCGCCCATCCGGCCGTTCGGGTCCGCGTAGCCGTCGTTGGTGGAGACCAGTTTGCCGGTGGCGTCGTAGACCTTCCGCTCGGTCCAGGTGGCGCCGCCGTCGGTGGAGACCTCGACGAAGCCGTAGTCCCAGTCCGCCTCGATGACGTAGTTGTTCCACATCCAGAACTTCGCGTCCGCGGCGTTCGGGACGGTCACCGTCCGGCTCAGCTTGACGTCGGCCCAGTCCTGGTCGGCGCCGGAATACCACATGTTCGCGCCGCTGTGCGGCTGGGCCAGGGTGATCACCTTGTCCGGCAGGTTGACCTTGATGCCGTCCTTGGTGCCCACCGGCGTCCGGGAGGTCTGCCCGAGCTGCACCGCGCGGGCGTCGTCACCCGGCCTGATCTCCAGCGGGTCGGCCCAGCCGAGCACCCACTTGTCCCAGAGGCCCATGTGGGTCGGCAGCGCCTGGAAGATCTCACCCGAGTGCGACCCCGAGGCCATCAGGTCCCAGAAGTCGACGTCCGAGTCGGCGTTGCCGGAGGTGTCATAGAGGTCCGGCAGGCCGAGGTCGTGGCCGAACTCGTGGGCGAAGACACCGACCCCGGCGTCCTCCGGCTGCACGATGTAGTTCGACACCTTCAGGTTGGTGCCGGGGATGGTGTAGCCGCCGGCCACCGCCGAGGAGTGCGCCCAGACGGAGTAGACGCCCACATCGCCGCCACCGCGCGACTTGCCCTGGTTGGCGTGCACGAGCACCAGGTGGTCGATCACGCCGTCCGGCTCGTTGACGTTGCCGTCACCGTCGCGGTCGCTCTGGTCCTCGATGTCGTAGTCGGCCCAGGGGAAGTTCGGGTCCATCTCGGCCAGCGCGTCGATCGCGTCCGTGGCCAGCCGGCCCGCGCCGAGCGGGTTGTCCGGGTGACCGTTCATCGACTGCTGGCGGCCGGCGACCCAGTTGCCGTTCTCGTCCTTGAAGCAGCGCGATGCCGCGTACCAGCCCTCGGAGTGCGGCACGGTGATCCACGGGCTGGCCTGCCCGTCCACCGTGTACGCGCCCTTCGACATCTCCAGGTACATGTTGTGCATCGTGCGGCCGGTGAGGTCGATGCCCGGCTTGCCGTCCGGCCCGGTCAGGTCGGTGCGGACCCGGTCGGTGATGCCCTCCTTGGTGTAGAGCATCTTGTCGTAGTGCGCGGGCGAGAAGTCCGGCACCCACATCGAGTTGTTGTCCTCGTGCGGCAGGGTGGCCGGATTCGGGATGGTGTTGTGCTTCGGGCCGTTCTGCACGGTGCCGAGGACACAGCTCCGGTCCTCGAAGACCGTCTTCGGCACGTAGACGTCGGTGAAGTCGTCGTTGGCCTGGTCGTTGAACTCCACCAGCAGGGTGAGCAGCTTGGCGGTCTGGGTGCCCTTGGCCTGCTTGATCTGGCGCGGACTCTTGCCGGTCTTGATCGCCTTCGCCTCGGCCTTCGCCAACTCCCGCGCGGCCACCGGGTTGCCCCCGGCGAACTTGCGGTCGTAGGCCCGGGCCTCGTCGGCGGCGGTGGTGAAGACCCCGTCCTTGCCCTTGACCTCCTTGCCGGCCGTGTCCGGCTGGACCTCCGGCTCGGCGTAGTTGACGTAGAACTCGTCGGCCCCGATGGTCGGGCTGCCCCCGGACTGCTGGGCCGCAGCGCTGCCGGTCACGGTCAGCGACGCGGCGGCGAGGGCGATGGCGGGCAGCGCGACGAGTAGTCGTCGGCGTGACCCGGATTGCGGAAAGGTGTTCATGCCGCTCCGTTCGTGGGGCATGGGAGGAGAGAACCGGCCGGTCGTGGCGTCGCAGTGACACCCGTCGACCTGGATCCGGATGCGGCTGAACCTAGATGACGGCGTGCTGCCACTGAGAGGGGTGACAGCGCCCCTCTGACCGATCGGCCCGCCGGGCCTCCACCGAACCTCCGAGGCGTACCCCCGGAAAGACGACGGTGGGTGACGGCCCGTCGGACCGTCACCCACCCGCAGCGGTACGTCTGTGCTCAGTCCTCGTCGGACTTGCCGCCACCCATTCCCGAGGAGATCAGCTCCATCACCGAGGAGTCCTGGAGCGTGGTGACGTCGCCGAGCGAGCGGTTCTCCGCCACGTCCCGCAGCAGCCGGCGCATGATCTTGCCGGAGCGCGTCTTCGGCAGCTCCGGCACCAGCAGGATCTGCCGCGGCTTGGCGATCGGGCCGAGCGTCCTCGCCACGTGGTTGCGCAGCTCGGCGATGAGCTGCTCGCCGGCCTCCCCGGAGGTCTCGGCGCTGCCGCGCGGGATGGCGAACGCGACGATCGCCTGCCCGGTGGTCGGGTCGGTCGCGCCCACCACCGCCGCCTCGGCCACCGCCGGGTGGCTGACCAGGGCCGACTCCACCTCGGTGGTGGAGATGTTGTGCCCGGACACCAGCATCACGTCGTCGACCCGGCCGAGCAGCCAGATGTGGCCGTCGGCGTCCTTCTTCGCGCCGTCACCGGCGAAGTAGATCCACTCGTCGCCACCGGTCGACCCGGCGCCCGCGCCGAACCGCGACCAGTACGTCTCCAGGAACCGGTTGTCGTCGCCCCAGATGGTCCGCAGCATCGACGGCCACGGCTCGCGGAGCACCAGGTAACCGCCGCCGCCGTTCGGCACCGACTGGCCCTGGTCGTCCACCACGTCGGCGGCGATGCCGGGCAGCGGGGTCATCGCCGAGCCGGGCTTGGTCTCGGTGACGCCGGGCAGCGGGGAGATCATGATCGCGCCGGTCTCGGTCTGCCACCAGGTGTCGACGATCGGCAGCTCGCCCCGGCCGACGTGCTGGCGGTACCACATCCACGCCTCCGGGTTGATCGGCTCGCCGACGCTGCCGAGCAGGCGCAGGGTGGAGAGGTCGTACCCGGCCGGGATGTCCTCGCCCCACTTCATCATGGTGCGGATCAGCGTCGGCGCGGTGTACAGGATGGTCACCTTGTACTTGTCGACGACCTCCCAGAACCGGCCCTTGTGCGGGGTGTCCGGGGTGCCCTCGTACATGACCTGGGTGGCGCCGTTGGAGAGCGGGCCGTACACGATGTAGGAGTGCCCGGTGACCCAGCCGATGTCGGCGGTGCACCAGTAGACGTCCGTCTCCGGCTTCAGGTCGAACACCGCGTGGGTGGTGTACGACGCCTGGGTCAGGTAGCCGCCGGTGGTGTGCAGGATGCCCTTCGGCCGGGCGGTGGTGCCGCTGGTGTAGAGGATGAAGAGCGGGTGCTCGGCGTCGAACGGCTGCGCGGTGTGCTCGGCGGCGGCGGTCTCCACCGTCTCGTGCCACCAGTGGTCCTTGTCCGACCAGGCGACCTCCTCGCCGGTCCGGCGGACCACCAGCACGTGCTCGACCGACGGGCAGTTCGCCACCGCCTCGTCGACGGTCGGCTTGAGCGCCGACGGCTTGCCCCGGCGGTAGCCGCCGTCGGCGGTGATCACCACCTTGGCGCTGGCGTCCTGGATCCGGTTGGTCAGCGCGTCGGCGGAGAAGCCGCCGAAGACCACGCTGTGGGTGGCACCGATCCGGGCGCAGGCCAGCATCGCCACCGCCGCCTCGGGGATCATCGGCAGGTAGATCGCCACCCGGTCACCGGCGGTGACCCCCAGGTCGGTCAGCGCGTTCGCCGCCCGGCAGGTCAGCTCGTGCAGGTCGGCGTAGGTGAGGGTGCGGGTGTCGCCCGGCTCGCCCTCCCAGTGGATCGCCACCTTGTCGCCCCGGCCGGCCTCCACGTGCCGGTCCAGGCAGTTGTACGCCACGTTGAGCCGCCCGCCCACGAACCACTTGGCGAACGGCGCGTTCGACCAGTCGAGCACCTGGTCCCACTGCTGCGCCCAGGCCAGCCGGTCGGCCTGGCGCGCCCAGAAGGCCAGCCGGTCCCCGGCCGCCTCGTCGTACGCGGCACCGGTCACGTTGGCGTTCGCGGCGAGTTCGGCCGGCGGCGGGAACTGGCGCGTCTCGTTCAGCAAGTTGGCCAATGCCTCGCTCATGCGGTGACTCCTTCGTCGCGTGACCTGCGTCTCCTACCCGGGGAAGGTTAGTCCGGCCGTACCCCCGCCGCGACCGCCCGGGGAGGCCCGGCGCGCCCAGCGGCCCCCGCCGCGCGCTCAGTTGTCAGGAAGGGTCCCCGTCAACGCCTCCGGTGGAGAAGGGTCCCCTTCTCGCCGCCCGGTCCGGCGGCTGGATAGCGTGACGGGGTGACCACCGATCCGCTCGCCCCGCTGCTGGCGCTCGCCGACATCGCCCCCGCCGTGGACCGGGCCCGGGAGCGGGTCGACCAGGCCCACCGGCACCGTGCGCTGCGCCGCCACGGCGGACCGGTCGCCGCCGAGGTCAGCCTCCGCTCGGCCGTTGCCAGCGCTGCCCTGGAGGGCCGCCCGCACGACCGCGAGGAGGTACGCGCCGGCACCGTCACCGACCCGCTGCTGCAAGGGGCGCTGCGGGTGGCCGGGGCGCTGCCGGGGCTGAGCGAGCTGTGGCCGAAGGCGCCCCGGCAGGTCCTGGCCCGGCTGCACGTGCTCGCCGCCCGCGACGTCGTCGACGAGGCGGAACTGGGCCGGCCGGTCACCGACCCGGTGGTGGCGGCGCGCCTCGACGGGTTGGCCGGGTTGGTCGCCGGGGGGACCCGGGTGCCCCCGCTGGTGTTGGCCGCAGTGGTGCACGGCGAGCTGCTGAACCTGCGCCCGTTCGCCGGGCCGTCCGGGGTGGTGGCCCGGGCCGCCGCCCGGCTCGTACTGATCTCCACCGGCTTCGACCCGCGTGGGCTGGTCGCGGTGGACGTGGGCCACCGGGAGCGGGAGCCGGAGTACGTGGGCGCGGCCGGCGCCTTCGCCACCGGCACCCCCGACGGGCTGCGCTCCTGGCTGCGCCACTACATGAGCGCGGTGGAGGTCGGCGCCGACCAGATCGGCCTGATCGGTGACGAGGTGCTGGCCGCCGACTGACCGGCTCAGTCCCGCCGGGCCGCCCGGTTGACCTTGGCCTGGAGGGCCCGCCGGGCCAGTGGCCCGAGATCGTCGACGACCTCGATCAGCACCGCGAGCTGGTCGAGCGCCGCGAGTGCCCGGTCGGCGGCCGCCGGGTCGACGCCGTCATAGAGCTCGAACCCGATGAACGCGGCCGACATGGCCCGGGCCAGCCCGGGTACGTCCGCGATCTCGGCGAACGGGGAACCGGCGAGCAGCCGGCGCAGCACCGGTTCCAGCTCGTCCACCCAGAGCTGGAGCGCGGCGGCGGTCGGGGCGGCGAGCCGCTCCTCGGTCTGCGCGCCGGCCAGCATCTGGGCCAGGAACGAGACGTTGCCCAGCTCGCGCTCCTGCGCGTGCAGGGCGCGGCCGACGGTGAGCAGTTCTCGCAGCGAGCCGACGCCGGAGAGGCGGGCCGCCCAGTGCGCCACCCGCTCGGCGGTGCTGGCCCGGCAGGCCGCCGTCAGCAGGTCGTCGACGCTGCCGTAGTGGTAGAAGACCAGGGCCTGGTTCACCCCGGCGGCGGCGGCGATCGTACGGGCCGAGACGCCGGCGATGCCGTGCTCGCGGATCGCCGTCATCGCCCCGTCGAGGAGGCGCTGCTTGGTGTCGGACATGGTCCTCCTCGGGGCGGCACCGGATGCGGCGGTGCGATCATCGCATCGGGGACCGGTCGGGCCGGTCGGCCGGGCCGGGCAGCCGCAGCGTCCGGCCGAGCAGGTCCCCGGCCAGGTGGAGATGTTCGGGTGCGCGGGCGACGGCGGCCATCCCCCGTTCCTCGTGGCCGTCGCCGCCCACCGACCCTCGTTTGAGCGGTCGCTCAAGCCGGAGGATAGGTGAGTTCGAGCAACCGCTCAACACGCGGAGTCGGGAGTCGCCGCTGCCCGGCGGGACGAAGCCGGCGGTGCGGTGCGCAGGGAGTCCGGTCGAGCCGGCCCGGTGCCCCGGGTCAGGCGGCCGGCGTGGGGGTGGCGCGGGTCCGGCGGTGCCGGCCGTACCAGGCGATGCCGATGGCCACGCCGACGCCCACCCCGAGAGCGGCGGCGGCGACCGGCACGGCGGGTCGCTCGCGCAGCCGGCGGCCCAGCGGGATCGGGTGCCGGAACTCCAGCACCGGCCACGAGTTCTCCACCGCCAGCTTGCGCAGCGCCCGGTCGGGGTTGACCGCCGTCGGGTGGCCGACGCACTCCAGCAGGGGCCGGTCGCTGTACGAGTCCGAGTAGGCGTACGAGTCGGCGAGGTCGTAGTCCCGGACGGCGGCCAGCTCGCCGACGGCGTCGACCTTGCTCGGGCCGGCCGCGTAGAACTCCACCGCACCGCTGTAGCGTCCGTCCTCGACCGCCATCCGGGTGGCGATCACGTCGGTCACCCCGAGCAGTTCGCCGATCGGGCGGACCATCTCCTCGCCGGAGGCGGAGACCAGCACGACGTCCCGACCGGCGGCCTGGTGCTCCTCGATGAGGGCGGCGGCCTCGGCGTACACGTAGGGGTTGATCAGCTCGTGCAGCGTCTCGGCGACGATCTGGCGGACCTGTTCCACCTGCCAGCCCTTGCAGAGCGCGGCCAGGTAGTCCCGGGTCCGGGCCATGGTCTGCTCGTCGGTGCCGCCCAGCCGGAACATCAGCTGCGCGTACGCCGACTTGACCACGTCTCGCCGGGTGATCAGCCCGTCCCGGTAGAACGGCCGACCGAACGCGAGAGCGCTCGACTTGGCGATGACGGTCTTGTCGAGATCGAAGAAAGCGGCACTTCGGCCCACGGCGCGAAAGTCTAGCCGCAAGGATCCAGTTCGGCGGGTGCCTGGGTGGACCGGGAGTCGAGGAGTCTTCAACTTTCCTCTGCGTAGAGTGACCGCTATCACACTCTGCGAACATATTTTAGCGGTGTGTGGAGCTGGCACCACTCGACGTATACCGGTCCCCTGCGGCATGCTTGTGCGCGACGAGATTTCACCTCTCGTCGACCGAGATGCCCTCGGCGGTTGCACCCCCCGTGACCGCTGAGTCGGTTCGGCTCGACCCCCCCGGAGCCGAACCTCCGACGACCCCCGTCTCCCCCCGACGGGGGTCGTCCCTTTGCGGGGAGCGCTCCACCGTCGCTACGTGTTCACCGGATCACCGCGCGCAACGTCTGGTCGGCCGGCAGGAAGCAGGCCAGACCCATCCCCCGGGTGTCCGTCACCACCCACGGGTGGCCGACGTACGTCTGCTGGCGGTAGCCCTGGCCGGGCTGGAGCGACGCGTACGGCTGGCGCTGTCCGCCGTAGTCCAGCCAGTAGACGACGACCGGCTCCGACCGGGCGTTCACGAAGTCGACGAAGGTCTCCGGCCCGCCGCCGGCCGAGCGCAGGCTCGGCTCCTGGGACGCGGGCAGCGGCACGAGTTCCCCCGGCCGGGGCGCGGGCGGCGGCGGGCTGGCCGAGGGCTTCGGGCCGGTGGGCCGGGCGCTCGGCGTCGCCCGGCGGGTCGGGGCGTGCGAGCGGGTGGGCGCGGCCTGCCGGCTGGAGAGGAAGACGGGGGCCGGCGAGTAGGAGACCGCGGGAGGCGGCTCCGGCTCCGGTTCCGTCGTCGCCGCCGGCGAATCCGTCACCACGCGCTCCGCCGAGTACGGGGGCACCTCGGCCCGGCGTGGGGTGGAGAAGAGGCTCATCGAGCCGACCACTACCACCACGATCAGGCTCACCGCGATCGAGGCCAGCGTGACCGGTGAGAGGTCACCCAGCCAGGCCTCGTTGCGGGTCCGGGCGAGCGCGGACCCCAGGGCCGGGTGCGGCCCCTCGCGGCGCGGGACCATTCCCGGTGCGCCGAGCCGGTCCGTTCCGTGCGTACGGTGCTGGTCGGTTCCGTGCGTGCCGTGCGGTGAATCCGTCATGGCCCCGATTCCGAAGTGCACGGTGTCGCCCGTCCGGCGACACGGGGAACCGATTATGCGTACCCGACAATCCCTTCCGTCAATGGTTTCACGCCCACCGCATCGGCTCGGGTGGGAGCGCGGAAAGTCCTGGTCCACCCGCCGTCCGGACCAATGTGGGAGCGCTCCGGGGTGTACGCGTAACGCGGCACGGCCCCGTTTCGCTCCGGGCGGCCAACAGACAACATTGTTGGCCGTACACCGGCGTCCCGGTCGGCCACCGCCGCGCCCGGCCCCCATAACAGATCCACCTGTTCCCCGCGGTCTGTCCACAGTGCCCTCCGTCGTCCACAGGTCGGTCGGCGCGGACGGCCGAGCCGGCCCCTCCTCGCCAGGCTTCGCCCCAGCACCCCGAGCCGACCGCTGGAGGCCGTCATGCCGCCCCGTACCCCGCTTCCGCCGTATCGCCGGCTGCCGCTGCTCGTCACCGCCGACGGCGACCTCCTCGACGAACTACTCCGGCTCGCCGCGGCCGGCGGCACCGAGGTCGAGCTGGCTGCCGACCCGGCTGCCGCCCGGGCCCGCTGGGCGCCCGCCCCGCTGGTGCTCGTCGGCGTCGACCAGGCCCAGGCCTGCCTACGGGCCCGGTTGCCCCGACGAGCGCGGACGGTGCTGGTCGGCCGCTCCGGGCACCTCGACCCCGGCACGGAGGTCGCCGAGCTGATCGGTGCCGAGCACGTGGCGACCCTGCCGGCGGCCGAGCCGTGGCTGGTCGACCGGCTCGCCGAGTGCACGGCCGATCCGACCCGCCCCGGCGGGGCCCGGATCGTCGCGGTGCTCGGCGGGCGGGGCGGTGCCGGGGCGAGCATCCTCGCCGGTGGCCTCGCGGTCACCGCTGCCCGGGACCGGCGGCGCACCCTGCTGGTGGACGCGGATCCGCTCGGCGGCGGGCTCGACCTGGTGCTGGGCTGGGAGCAACTCGAAGGGTTGCGCTGGCCCGGGCTCACCGGCGCCGACGGGCGGGTCGACCCACCGTCGCTGGTCCGTGCCCTGCCCAGTCGGGGTGACCTGGTCGTGCTCTCCTGGGACCGGGGCGACCCGCTGCCGCTGCCCGCCGAGGCGATGGCGGCCACGATCGACGCCGCCCGTCGGGGCCGCGACGTCGTGGTGCTCGACCTGCCCCGGCACCTCGACGACGCGGCCGTCGTCGGGTTGCAGGCGGCCGACCGGGCGCTGGTGGTCGTACCGGCCGAGCTGCGGGCCACCGCCGCCGCGGCCCGGGTGGTCGCCGAGGCGGCCCCGCACTGCGCCGACCTGGCCGTGATCGTCCGCGGACCCGCCCCCGGCCGGCTCAAGGCCGGTGAGGTGGCCCGGGCTCTCGGCCTGCCACTGGCGGGCACGCTCCGCCCCGAGCCGGGACTCTGCCGAGGGCTGGAACGCGGTGAGGCACCCGCCGCCGGCGGCAAGGGTCCGCTCGCGACCCTCTGCCAGCGAATCATCGCCGAGCTGACCGGCGAGCCGAGCGCAGGTGTGGCGTGACCGGCCCCGCCGACTCCGCCGAGCTGGCGGTCCGGGTCCGGCACCGCTTCGCCGCCGACGCCACCCCGGTGACCCCCGCGGCCATCGTCTCCGCCGTACGCGCCGAGCCGATGGCCGGCGTGCTCGGCGACACCGCGCTGCTCCGGGTCGCCGACCGGGTGCACGACGACCTCGTCGGCGCCGGGCCGCTCGCGCCGCTGCTGGCCGATCCGAGCGTCACCGACGTGCTGGTCAACGGCGTCCGTGTGTGGGTCGACCGGGGGCACGGCCTGCATCAGGTGGCCGTCCCGCTCGGCACCGTCGCCGACGTCCGCCGGCTGGCGCAACGCCTCGTCGCGGCCGCCGGTCGACGGCTCGACGACGGCTCCCCGTACGCCGACGCCCGGCTGCCCGACGGCACCCGGCTGCACGCCGTGCTGCCACCCGTGGCCACCGACGGGCCGTACCTGTCGTTGCGGACCTTCCGGCAGCGTCCGTTCACCCTCGACGAGCTGGTACGCCAGGGCACCGTGCCCCGGCCGGTGGCGCCGGTGCTCGCCGCCGTCGTGGCGGCCCGGCTGGCGTACCTGGTCACCGGGGGCACCGGTTCCGGCAAGACCACCCTGCTCAACACCCTGCTCGGGCTGGTTCCGGGCACCGAGCGGATCGTGCTCGTCGAGGACGCCGCCGAGCTGCGTCCGGTCCATCCGCACGTCATCGGCCTCCAGGCCCGCACGTCGAACGTGGAAGGGGTCGGCTCGGTGGGCCTGAGCGACCTGGTCCGCCAGGCGCTGCGGATGCGGCCGGACCGCCTGGTGGTGGGCGAGTGCCGGGGTGCCGAGGTGGTCGACCTGCTCGCCGCGCTGAACACCGGCCACGACGGGGGCGCCGGCACGCTGCACGCCAACACCCCGGCGGACGTACCGGCCCGGCTGGAGGCGCTGGGGCTGCTCGGCGGACTGCCGCGAGCCGCCCTGCACGCGCAGGTCACCGCGGCGCTCCAGGTGCTGCTCCAGGTGCGCCGGAGCACGGAGGGACGGGTGCTGGAGTCGATCAGCCTGCTGCTTCCCGAAGGGCCGGACCGGCTGGCCG